>CAVVLP010000010.1:0-346155 GCA_963749115.1 uncultured Gammaproteobacteria bacterium | reverse complement strand
TCTGCCAGGGTGTCTAAGCCTCAGCTTTTTTGCAGAAAATTTTCAGGAACTCATCGTGAGATGGGATCTTGGGTAATGGTTCCTTCTTCAACTGCATGGTTTTAGTCAACTTGTCCTTGAGTTGCGCGTCACTCAGCTTATCTGCAATCGGATGATAATCCTGTGGCATCACGCCCTGCCCCAGCATCACCTGTAACCACGAGGGCTCGAGGAAAATATCCAGCTGATCCTGTACCAGGCTGCCACTTGACCTGAACAACTCAATTTTATCTGTCAGACGCTGAGGCACTTCCATATTGCGTGTGTCACGCCAGAACTGGCTGTCATCACGTTCATTGAGGTAGTAGTGCAGGATGATAAAGTCGCGAATCAGTTCATATTCCCGTTTGGATTGACGGTTGTACTCATCCATCAGCTTCGGAGTAACCCCTGCATGCGGGAAAAGGTGCAGCAAACGAACGATGGCTGACTGGATCAGGTAGATGCTGGTGGATTCCAAGGGTTCGAGAAATCCGCTGGACAAACCGACCGCTACAACATTCCGGTTCCACTGATTACGTGTTCGCCCGGTCCTGAATGGAATAATCTTGGGGTCTGCAATCGCTTTTGATTCGAGATTGTTCAGCAGGATATCTGCAGCTTCATCATCGCTGTAGTGATTGCTGCTGTAAACCAGGCCATTACCATTGCGGTGTTGCAACGGAATACGCCATTGCCAGCCGGCAGAGTGGGCGATTGAACGGGTGAAGGGCAGGGTCTCTTCGAAACGCTCGGAGGGAACCGCCATGGCCCGGTCGCAAGGCAGCCAGTGACCCCAATCGTCATAACCGGTGTTCAGTTTCTGGTGTATCAACAGTCCACGGATACCGGAACAGTCGATGAACAGGTCGCCTTCGATAATGGCACGGCTCTGCAGGACGAGTGATTCAACATGCCCGCTTTCGCCATTGATGTTGACATCCTCTATCAACCCCTCGGTGCGTTTTACACCGCGCTTTTCACTGTACTTACGCAAGAAAACACCGTACAGGGACGCGTCGAAATGATAGGCATATGGCATCTCCCACATCTTGTCCTGGACCTGCAGTTTGACGAACTTGCCAGCCTCTGCGCACAGGTAATTCAGGTCGTAGTCCCATAAATTGGTCTTGAAGCCGGATAACTGGGCCCGCGTCCAGAAATGGTGGAAATGGCAAAAAGCCTGACTTTTTCCGGGGGCGCCGAAGGTGTGGTAGTACTGTTCCCCCTGCACACGCCAGTTTTCAAAGCGGATCGCGAGTTTGACGGTCGACTTGGTCTCACGCAAAAACTCGGCCTCATCCAGGCCAAGTACGGCGTTGACGTGTTGAATCGGCGGGATAGTGGCTTCACCAACACCGATTATTCCGATGGATTCGGACTCAACCAACTCAACTTCAACAGCGTCGCCCAACACCCGCTTGATCAACGCTGCGGACATCCAACCGGCGGTGCCGCCACCGATGATTACAACTTTGCTGATTTTGTCCTTCATGAGAATGCTCCTTGCATAAAAAAAGCCCTGCCAGCGTTAGACTACACCAGCAGGGCTTTGGATAGAAACCAATAGCGTTTTGTTGCTACCAGAACTTGTAAATGGCAGTCAGCAGGTAGTTCGCACCAAACTTCTGGTACTGTGTTACCTCGCGAAAATCATCATTGGTTTGGATGGTATCTTCGTTGGTCAGATTCTGGCCCTGCAGCGCAAGTGACAACCCGCCTAACCAGCCATCATAACCGGCGAGACCGAAGTCATATCCGATTTGAGCGTCCAACAGTTTGGAACCCTGATCGATTGTCGGTGTGAGAGCGAGGCTCAAACCGCGCGTCTCGGTTGTGTATTCGGAACGCTTGGTCCAACCGATACGTGCTTCAAAACCTCCTCTCTCGTAGTAGGCGGTCAATGAGTAATTCCTGTCTGACAACCCGGGAACACTGGAACCATCATCCAAATCGCCATTGATAAACGTGGCTGTTGCGATGAAACCCAGGCCTTCCAGCTTGTCCCAAACGATTCGCATCGGGAATATGGTCTGCAATTCCACACCTTTGACATCACCTGTCAGGCCGTCTTCACGAAAGCTGACCAGGCCTTCGAATGTCGCTGGAGTAATCGGGTTGCCGTTTTCATCATCCACCTGGTGGTAACCGGGGATGTAAAACTGGCTGAAGTCAGCGATGAACTGACCGGCGCGGTGCCAGTTGACCAGGTCTTTGTAGAATAAGGCGGCTGAAACAAGACCGTCTTCAGCAAAGTACCAATCCCAGGCCAGGTCGAACTGATTGGCTTCCAGCGGACGCAAGGCTGCGTTTCCTGCGCTGCCGCTCCAGGCGCTGTTACGGGGGTCGGTCGAACTGATGGATGAGATATTGAAACCAAATGAAACCTGTTGATTGGAACGCATGTCATCCATACGGGGACGGCTCACTGTTTTGGACGCCGCCGCCCGGATCAGATGACCGTTTCCAAAGTCATAGGTCAGGTTCATGCTGGGCAACCACTTATTGTATTTGTCACCATCATCAATCGGGGTAGCAAGTACATAAAGGTCTGGACCTGTATAGGTACCGAAACCTCTCGAATCCTGATCAACATGCTGGTATTGCAGACCGACATTACCGAGCAGCATTCCAGGCCCGAATTCAGCGTCAAAATCCAGCTTTGCGAAGACCGTGGTCAACTTTTCATTAATCTTGTAGCTGTCACCGAGGCGGGCCGTTTCCAATTCCTGAGCGTCGGACGCGATGTAATAACCATCATTAAACATTCCCAGGCCATCATAGGCGACGATGTTTCCAGCACCGATGAAATCCAGGTTAGCGGTACCCACACGATACTCTTCGGGGATCGGGCCATCGGTAGGCCAGGTGGGGGCGGTCAGGTAGAAGCCGCGGTTGTCCTTGGATTTCGAACGGTCAGAGTAGTTAACACCGAAGGTGACTGCCCTGAAAATTGACCAGTCGAGTGCGCGGTCAAAATCGAGTCGTAAAGTTGTCAGGTCCTCGTCGAATTTTGGTGTATTGACAAAACCATCCTGAGCCTGTGGTGGTCCGATGACCGAACCGTCGGGCAGGGTGACTTCGGCGAATTGTTCGATTGGCGCCATGGCGCCACCCCAGGATTGAGGGCCGGCAAGGCGGATCATGTCGAAATCGGAGAGGTCAACCAGCGGAACTGTCGGGTGCGGGCTGAGCAAGACACCGGTGGACGTCATCTCCCAGGAACGCGCGGTGGCGGGACCCTGTGATCCCAGTGCGGCACGGCCTACGCCAGAGTAACTCTCGATATTCGTGATGGTCTTTTTAACATCGCTGTAGGCACCGTCGAATTCCATCGTCCAGTCATCATTCAGGTTCCACTCGAGGTTAAGACCGAAAGTTTTCAACTTGGCCTCTTTGCGTTCACCATCGTTGCGAATGACCGACCTGAAGCCGTCAAGGTAGCCCGAGGTTACCAGGCCGTCTTCAACGCCGGTGACGGTGTAATCACCGGTTCCCCATTCAGCCATTCCCTCTTCCAGGCCTCGGAATACCTTGTCTTCCTGGAAATCAATATATATGGCATCCAGGGTAACCGTCACATCATCATTTGGTGCCCACTGTAAAACTCCCGATACGGTGTCACGCTTTAGTTCAGCGGATCGAACGAAAGAATCGTGGCCACCGAGGATAGTCTCGTCACCGGTCATGGTGACGCCGGGACCGGCCTTATCGGCATTGGCACCCGGGTATCCCCAGCCACGGAACTGTTCCTCCTGGCTGGGTGATTTCGTGGTTGCCGCCGCAAACGAAACGCCAAGAGTGTCATCCGCGAAAACGTCGGAGAAACTCAATGCCAGGCGATAACCATTGTCATCGAAATCGGGGTTGGCGGAGTCCATACCGTTCTGTTCGTAGGTTCCGTTGATTGCGAAATAACGGTTGCTGTCCAGCGGACGGTTCGTACGGATATCAACGATACCACCAATGCCTTGCACCATCTGTGTCGCATCAGGCGTTTTGTAAACTATCATACCGCTGACGATTTCTGATGGGTAAAGGTCGTACTCAACACCACGGTTATCACCCATACCCAACAATTCACGTCCGTTGAGCGTGGTGCCTACGTAATCTTCTTTGAAACCACGAACGGAGATACCGCTTACACGGCCATTGCGACGCTCACCTGATACACCGGGAAGACGCGCAAGAGATTCTGCCACACTGGAATCGGGCAGTTTACCGATGTCCTCTGCTGAAATTGCGTCCACGATGGAGGTGTTGTCACGCTTGGTTTCAATCTGGTTGATGAGACTTGCGCGGAACGTGCCAGTGACGATAACTTCCTCCATCACCATTTCACCGTCCTGGTCGGTGGTGGTTTCGCCATCAATGCCCTGGGCATGTAAGTAGGCCACCGGACTGGCGGCTAACACTAATGAGATGGCCGCCGAGAGCTTTCTGCGACGTATGACTTTCCTGGGGTTGTTTGCTTTCATAATTATAATTTTTTCCAATTGATTCTGGCTGTGCCTTGAAAATGCATTACTAATTGTGCGCCCACCTTACCCCTGTTAGGTTAATTGCAACAAGATTATGCAATCGTATTCAGAACAATCGAGATTGTTGACCAGGTGGGGTAAAACCGTATAACCGTATTTAAAATACCACTTTGACATTTATTTGTTCAAGCAAAACTTTCGAACAATCGCTGCCAGATTGTCCCTCTAAGGCCTCAGAACCGGGCTAATATTGAAAATGAAGTAATTGATACTTAAAAGCCTGATATGATTTGTCTTTTAAGAATCACCCTAATTTGGAATGATTTTTTTGCCATTAGCGGAGAATCAGATATCCATGTTGAAACGTCATGGGTTCAGGTAAGACCACTTCATTTGATATAGCTCATCGGGCCGGCGTGTCGCAGGCCACGGTGTCGAGGGCACTGCGCAACAGCCCGCTGGTTAACCCGGATACCCGCAAACGGGTCCAGAAAATTGCGCGGGAGATGAACTACCAGGTAGATCGCAGTGCCTCCGGTCTACGCTCCCAACGCAGCAATACCATTGCCTTGTTACTGTTTGAAGACGCTACATCGGATGACTCGAAGATCAACCCGTTTTTTCTCTCTATGCTGGGTAACATTACCCGTAGTGCAGTCGCCAATAAATTCGACGTGCTGGTTTCATTTCAGCATCTGAGCGATGACTGGACATCCGATTACCAGGCCAGTAACCGTGCTGACGGCATCATCCTGCTGGGTTACGGTGACTATGGCAATATCACCGACAAACTCAAACGTCTGCATGATGAAGGTACTCATTTCATCATCTGGGGCGCCACGACACCGGAACTGGAGGGGCATGCGGTGGGCAGCATGAACAAACAGGGTGGAGAGATGGCGACCCGGCACCTTCTGAACCTGGGGCGGACACATATTGCGTTTCTGGGCAGGGCGGGCAGCGACTCGCCGGAGTTCAGGCAACGTCATGCCGGCTATCAGGAAACTCTGAAATCCACCGGTCTACCCGTCCGCTCAGAGCTTCATATCAATGCAGAGAACCACGAAACATCCGGATTCAATGCCATGTTACAACTTCTTGAGAGCAGGGAAACATTTGACGCGGTGTTTGCTGCCAGTGACCTGATAGCGATCGGTGCTATGAAATGCATGCGCAAGGCCGGTATCGAAACGCCACGGCAGGTATCGGTGGTTGGATTTGACGACATTCCAGCTGCCGCATATTCCGGCCCTTCGCTCACGACTGTCCGTCAGGATACCCGGATCGCTGCACAGGTGCTGGTAGAGAACCTGATTGCCATGATCAACAATAAGCCAGTCAAGTCGCGTCTTCTTCCCATGTCGCTGGTCATCCGGGGCTCATGCGGAGGACGTACACTGGGTAAGCTGAACATGTCCGATGACAACACACAATTTACCGTCGAATAAGACCGCTGGGGTACGCTGAATTCGTATTCAATGGCCGTGACGCGCGCACTGACTGATTAAAACGGTTATTGTCGGGCTTCATGTACAGCTTCCAGAAAAATCGCAGCAGTTCTTTTTTTGTCTTACTGAGCCTGCCATCAACGGCGATGGGCTTCGCGCTGTCGATCCAGATTTCAGCGCTGAGCTGGATTCTGACCACGCAGTACGGGCTCGATATTCACGACGTCGGGCTTGTATGGGCTGCCGGGCCGTTGGCCGGTATTTTGGGCCAGGTCATTATCGGCGTTATCAGTGACAAGGTCTGGTTCTGGAACGGACGACGGCGCCCCTTCATTCTTATTGGCGGCATCCTGGCATCACTCATGTTGCTGGCGCTTCCCAACCTCGATGTCATCTCTGGCAGTCTCGGTGTTGGCGGTATCCTGGGTGTCGCCATCGCCGTGGCGCTGACACTGGATTTGTCTATCAACGTCAGTTTTAACCCGACCCGCTCCCTGATTGCAGATGTGACCGATACGGGTGACGAGCGGACCAAAGGCTATACCTGGATGCAAAGCATCTCGGGCACTTTTGGTGTTCTTGCATACGCCATCGGTGCGGCATTCAACAATTATGTGCTGATATATGGTGGCGCGGTCATCGTGCTGGCATTTTCGGTGATCCCGACACTCTTTATCACCGAACCAAGAGAGCTAAAAGACGATACCAGCGACGACCCCGCAAACCTGGAGCAGCATGGTCGCGAGGATTCAATTCTCAATATGCTAATCGCAATTCGACCGCTCTGGGGCTTCCTGGCCTATGATGTCTTCGCAATGGGCCGCCGGCTTGCCGGGATAGAACCGCAAAATTATTACGCTGAGATTACCTGCGGTGTCATCACCGGTCTGCTTGTGATTCAGGCCATGCTGGAAAAAGCTGAAAACAGCAGGAATGGTCTTGCAGCTTTTCGCAAGGTCATCGCCGCTCACTCATTCAGCTGGGTGGGTATACAGACCACCTTTGTTTTCCTGTTTGCATTCCTTCAGCAAAAACTTCCCGAGTTATCGGATATCGAGATGGGCAGGGTCGGCTCGATGAGTTTCCTGGTGCTCAACGCCGTTGGGGCACTGCTACCGGCGCTGGTGCTGATGCCCCTGGCACTCCGCATTGGCCGCGTCAAAACCCATGCCATATGCCTGGCGTTAATGACAACAGGTTATATCGGTCTTTATTACCTTGGCAGCAGTCCGCTGCACATTTATGTACTGATGGGGGTCGTTGGTATTGGCTGGGCCGCAATTGTTAGTTTGCCATTCGCCATCGTTTCACAGAAAGTCAGCGAAGCACGTATGGGTTTGTACATGGGCCTGTTTAATCTTTCGGTCGTATTGCCACAACTCGTCGTCAGCCTGGGGGTTGCACTGATGATCAGCCGGGCTCCTGATAAGAGTATTATTTTTGCAATTTCGGCCGCCAGCCTTGCCCTGTCTGCCCTTACCTGGAGCTTTGTCCGCGAAGACAACTGATAGCTGTGACATTTTGCCACGAGCAGTTACACCAGTCACGACATCAAATAACTGGCGCTGGCGGGTGACTGAAGAGCAACTTTCGAAGGAATTTTGTAAATCTATTGCCAATTTGGTCGAGGAAACTGCCCACTCCTGAGTATTTCACGTTAAACTTTGTCTGACACTTCCAGCGTAAGAGGACAAATCCGATGCCTACTCAACCCTTGGTGGACCAGGGCCGTTATGTTAGTCGATTGACCCGTAACACGGTCGCGTTGATTCTTGCCGGTGGTCGCGGGTCCCGTTTGTATGAATTGACCGAGTGGCGCGCCAAGCCGGGTGTCTATTTTGGCGGCAAACTGCGAATCATTGATTTCCCTCTCTCCAACTGCATCAACTCAGGTGTACGACGCATCGGTGTGGCTACCCAGTACAAGGCACATTCGTTGATACGGCATCTTGTGCATGGCTGGACAGGTTTCCGCTCATCGGATCGAGAGTTCGTCGAGATTTTGCCGGCTTCACAGCGCACCGGAGATGATTGGTACCTGGGTACCGCTGACGCGGTATTCCAGAATCTCGACATCCTGCGGACACATAAACCGCGTTTTGTTTTAATTCTGTCGGGCGATCATGTTTACAAGATGGATTACGGCACCTTCCTCGCTTTCCATGCGGAGAAGGAAGCAGATATGACGGTTTGCTGCATGGAAGTACCCGTGGAAGAAGCTGCGGGCCAGTTTGGTGTCCTGACGGTGGATGAGAACGGCCGTGTGATTGGATTCAATGAAAAGCCGGAACATCCCGCATCGATTCCCGGCAAGGAAGGTATGTGTCTTGCATCCATGGGCAACTACGTTTTCAACACCGAGTTTCTCTATGAGCAGGTCATCAGGGATGCCGATACGCCCGGATCTGATCACGATTTTGGTAAAAACATCATTCCATCGATCATCGACAATTACCATGTTTATGCCTTTCCGTTTCGTGACCCGGATACCGGAGAGCAGGCATACTGGCGCGACGTGGGTACTCTTGATGCCTATTATCAAGCCAATATGGAACTGGTTTCGGTCATACCGCAGCTTGACCTTTACGACAAGGACTGGCCCATTCTGACGGACCAGCTTCAGGCGCCTCCTGCGAAGTTTGTTTTCAATAATGATGAAAGGTGTGGCCAGGCGACAGACTCCATGGTCTCAGCGGGTTGTATCATTTCCGGGGCCAGCGTCGTCAAGTCGCTGATTTTTTCCAACTGTAAAATCCATTCCTATTCAAAAATCGTGGAGTCGTTGATCCTGCCGGAGTGTGAAATCCACGATGGTTGCACCATACACCGGACCATCATAGATCGTGGTTGCGTGATTCCGGAAGGTACGGAAATTGGTGTGGATCACGATGCAGACCGTGCCAGGGGTTTTCGCGTCACCGAGGGCGGAGTTACGCTGGTCACGCCCGGTATGCTTGAACAACCCTTGCATCACACACGTTAGAAGAATGCTTTCGGACTCCTATGTCACGGTTGAATAAAGCAACACTTAACGCATTGGCCGGTGGTCGTCACGGCAATCCATTTTCTCTTTATGGATTGCAACGTGAGGGCGGGTCGCGTGTCGTTCGCACGATTCAACCCCAGGCTGCATCGGTGGATCTTTTGCTTGACGGTGATAAAGGTTCAATACCGATGCAGCGGGTTCATGCGGATGGCATCTTCGAAGTGGAAATGCCGCCACGAAAACGCCACTACCGTCTGCGTATTACGGCTGGGAATGGAGCCAGTTGGGTGGTCGAAGATGCTTATCGTTTCCCATCCGTGCTGGGTGATCTTGACCTCTACCTGATGGGGCAGGGTGCACACCGGGACATCTTCAGAAAGCTTGGCGCGCACCCTGGCAGTTCGCTGGGTGTAAACGGCACATGCTTTGCGATATGGGCACCCAACGCTTCACGTGTCAGCGTAACTGGCGAGTTTAATAACTGGGATGGCCGCTGTCACGTGATGCGCTTGCATCCCGGCAATGGTCTGTGGGAAATTTTCATTCCCGGTGTCGCTCAGGGTGACTACTATAAGTTTGAGTTGCTGGATAAACAGGGTGAGTTATTGCCGCTGAAGTCAGACCCCATGGGGCAGTTTCACGAGGCCCCGCCGGGTAACGCATCGGTCGTTTACAAGAGCACTTACCGCTGGCAGGACAAGCAATGGACTGTAGATAAAACGCCGGTTCCGAAGATGGATCAGGCCATCAGCATTTACGAGGTACACCTCGGTTCCTGGATGCGTGGTGAAAATAACCGTTTCCTGACTTACCGGGAACTGGCTGATGCACTGGTGGCTTACGTTCAGAAAATGAACTTTACACACGTGGAGTTAATGCCGGTCACCGAACACCCTTTCGATGGTTCCTGGGGTTATCAGCCCATCGGCATGTACGCGCCGACACAACGCTTTGGTCAGCCGGATGATTTTCGTTTCCTGGTGGACAAGTTCCACCAGGCTGGTATTGGCGTCATCATGGACTGGGTGCCTGCCCATTTTCCAAAGGACGAGCACGGGCTTCGACGTCTTGACGGCACGGCTCTATATGAGCACGAAGACCCCCGCAAAGGCGAACACACGGACTGGGGCACATTGATATTCAATTATGGCCGTCGGGAAGTGATCAACTACCTGGTAGGCAGCGCGCTTTGCTGGATCAATGATTTCCATATCGACGCCCTGCGTGTCGATGCCGTGGCTTCGATGCTTTACCTGGATTATTCGCGTGAAAAAGACGAGTGGGTGGCCAACGAGTTTGGCGGCAACGAGCACCTGGAGGCGGTAGAGTTTCTGCGCCAGCTCAATGAGATTGTGCATGCCTACAGCGCCACCAGTTACGCGGAAGAGTCTACTGCCTGGCCCGGCGTCTCGCGGCCTACCAACGCCGGTGGC
The DNA here is from genome assembly GCA_963749115.1 of uncultured Gammaproteobacteria bacterium. Lineage (GTDB taxonomy): Bacteria > Pseudomonadota > Gammaproteobacteria > Xanthomonadales > SZUA-36 > SZUA-36. The sequence goes on along the minus strand of CAVVLP010000010.1, from coordinate 335,789 downwards.
CTGGGGTTTACCTACAAATGGAACATGGGCTGGATGAATGACACCCTGTCCTATATGAGTGAAGACCCGGTGCACCGTAAGTATCATCACGACAAGATGACCTTTGGGCTGGTTTATGCCTTTGATGAAAATTTTGTTCTGCCTCTGTCACACGACGAGGTGGTACATGGCAAGCGCTCGCTACTCGGTCGTATGCCGGGTGATGAATGGCAGCGTTTTGCCAATTTGCGGGCTTACTATGGCTTTATGTATGGTCATCCGGGTAAAAAGTTACTGTTTATGGGGGCCGAAATTGCCCAGCAAAGAGAATGGAACCACGATCAGTCGCTCGATTGGCATTTGCTTGATCAGCCACTGCACCTGGGTGTTCAGTCCCTGGTGTGCGATCTTAACCGGGTGTACAGGGATACCGTTGCGCTGCATGAGCTTGATTTCAGTCACGAAGGGTTTGAGTGGATTGACTGGCAGGACGCTGACAGCAGTGTGCTCTGCTGGTTACGTCGCGCAACTAACGGTGACTTTGTAGTTTGTGTGAGTAACTTCACGCCACTGGTGCGCGCCGGCTATCGAATCGGCATGCCGCAGGAAGGGTGTTATTCCGAGTTGCTCAACACCGATTCCATCAAGTACGGCGGCAGCGGTGTAGGCGTGCATGGTGAAGTGCATACGGAAAATATTGAATCACATGGGCGCGCGCACTCATTGCAGATAGACTTGCCGCCATTGGCAACAATAATGTTAAAAATATAACCTCCCGTTTAAGGGGGGTCACGGAGAACGGAAAAATGACAGATCAGTTAGCTGCTGACAGCGTAGGTGATATGGAGTTACTGAACCTGCCCGCTCTGAGCCTGGATGCCGATGCCATCCTGGCGGACACCATTCATTATCACAGTCGAATGTTGGGCAGGCGCACCTATCGAAAGCACGAAAATTTTCTCTACCGGGCCCTGGTATTCGCGACCCGGGAACGGATAATGGAGCGCTGGATCGAGACCCGCACCAACCTGGAAAGAAGCAAGGGCAAGAGGGCCTGCTACATTTCCCTGGAATTCCTGATGGGTCGTCTTTTGAGGAACGCACTGTTAAACCTGGGCATCACGGAACAAACAGAAGAAGCCATGCACCGGCTTGGCGTGGAGCTGGAAGACCTTCATGAGCAGGAGCTTGATGCCGGACTGGGTAATGGTGGTCTTGGACGTCTGGCAGCGTGTTTTCTTGATAGCTGCGCCACGCTTGGTTTACCGGTGGCCGGTTATGGTATTCGATACCGTTTTGGCATGTTTCATCAACGTCTGGAGAACGGGCGCCAGGTAGAAGAACCCGATGCCTGGTTGAGAGACGGTTACCCCTGGGAGGTTGAACGCAGCGAGCGCGCGCAGACCATTAAATTCGGTGGCCGGGTGACGCGCTTCAAAGACTCGCTGGGTAAGATGCATGTCGACTGGGTCGATACACATGATGTACTCGCGATCCCCTACGATTTGCCCATCCCCGGCTATCGAAATGAAGTGGTCAATACGCTGCGTTTGTGGTCAGCGGCGGCCACCGACGAATTTGATCTTGAAGAATTTAATGAAGGTGATTACACGGATGCGGTAGCGGCCAAGAACGAGGCCGAAAATATCACCATGGTTTTGTATCCCAATGCCGAAACAGAAAATGGACGCGAGCTGCGTCTGCGTCAGCAGTATTTTCTGGCCTCCGCGAGTTTGCAGGATATATTGCGGAACTGGGTCAAATCCAACGGCAATGATTTCAGTGAATTTGCTGACAAGCATTGCTTCCAGCTGAACGATACCCACCCGGCTATCGCGGTTCCGGAACTGATGCGTCTGTTGATGGATGACCATGGACTTGATTGGGATACAGCCTGGCAAATTACCACTTCGTCCATGGCCTACACCAATCACACCCTGTTGCCCGAGGCGCTGGAAACCTGGCCGGTTTTCATGTTTGAGCAATTACTACCACGCGTGCTGGAGATCATTTATGAGATCAATGTGCGCTTTCTCACCGAGGTTAGCCAGCACTGGCCGGGTGATACAGATATCCTGGGCCGGATGTCATTGATCCAGGAAGGCTCCGAGAAAAGGATACGCATGGCCTACCTGGCTATCGTTGGCAGTTTTTCGGTGAATGGCGTGGCAGAACTGCACTCGAAACTGCTAATACAGGGTCTGTTCAGGGATTTTGCCAGTCTCTGGCCGCAGAAATTCAATAACAAGACCAATGGGGTTACCCAGCGTCGCTGGCTGGCTGCCTGTAATCCAGGGCTTACCGATTTAATCAATAGTCAGATCGGAGAGGACTGGGTGACCGATCTTGAACAACTGCGGAAGCTCGAACCACTCGCCGACGATTCCGGGTTTCAGGATAAATGGCGGGCCGTCAAGCAGGCGAATAAGGTCCGGCTTGCAGCCAATATCCAAAGCAAAACCAAGCTGGTAATCGACCCTGCGATGATGTTCGACGTGCAGGTCAAACGTATCCATGAGTACAAACGCCAACTGCTGAATGTACTGCACGCTATCCACCTGTATGACCGGATTCAGCGTGGCGATGGCGATGACCTTACACCACGGGTGATCATCATCGGTGGCAAGGCTGCGCCGGGATACGAGATGGCCAAAGACCAGATCAAATTGATCAATAATGTGGCCAAGGTGATCAACACCGATCCGGCCATGCGCGGTCGTTTGCAACTGGTGTTCTATCCTGACTACAACGTCTCCGCCATGGAACTGATTTGTCCCGCGGCCGATTTGTCCGAGCAGATTTCAACGGCTGGCAAAGAAGCCTCAGGCACCGGCAATATGAAATTCATGATGAATGGTGCGGTCACCATTGGCACCCTGGATGGCGCCAATGTGGAAATACTCGAGGCCGTTGGTGAGGACAATTTTTTCCTGTTTGGACTCACTGTCGATGAGATCCCTGCGCGCAGGGAAAACTACGATCCGCAGTCAATCATCGAAGCCGACCGGGATTTCAGACGGGTGATGCGTTTGCTTGATAACGGTCACTTCAATCACTTTGAACCCGGCATACTCGATAGCGTGATCGCATCGGTTCGTAACCCGCATGACCCATGGATGACAGCTGCTGATTTCCGCAGTTACGTCGATGCACAGGAAGCGGTAGGAAAGGCCTACCAGGACCAGCAGCGCTGGACGCGTATGAGTATTCTGAACAGCGCGAAATCGGGACGATTTTCCACCGACCGCACGATGCGTGATTACAACCGCGACATCTGGCACCTCGAAAAGTTAACTAACGAGAGCTCATGATCCAGGCAGGCAGTCCGGAACGCCTGGGGGCGCATTGGGACGGGCAGGGTGTAAATTTCGCCCTGTACTCGTCAGCTGCCCATGCAATTGAAGTTTGCCTGTTTGAGGCAGCCGGGCACCAGGTGAAGTGTTACTACTTGCCCGACCACCAGGATGGTGTCTGGTCCGGATATTTGCCGGGTTGTGAACCCGGTCAACGTTATGCTTATCGTGCTCACGGTCTGTGGGCACCCGACAGGGGACTACGTTTCAATCCATCCAAGTTGTTGATTGACCCCTACGCATGCGCCCTGGATGGTTCATTCCAGTGGTCCGGTTCCCTGTTTGACTATGATCACTCAACGGTGGGTGATGAATTGCAGCCCAACCGGACGGACAGTGCACCCTATGTACCCAAGTGCGTGGTTACCGGACACCACGAAGAGCTTTCAGCAGCACGCCCCCGTATCCCCTGGACTGAAACCATCATTTACGAGGCCAACGTTCGGGGTTATACGATGCGCCACCCGGATATTCCGGAAAACGAGCGTGGCAAGTTCGTGGGCTTGAGTAATGGAAAAATTCTCGAATATCTGAACGCACTGGGTATCACCTCGTTGGAATTGATGCCGGTACACAGCATGATCGATGAGGGTTTTCTTGTCGGGCAGGGACTGAAGAATTTCTGGGGCTATAACAGCATTAATTTTTTCACACCCGATTCACGTTTTGCTTCAAGGGATGCGAGCCAGGAATTCCGTGAAATGGTGAATGCCATTCATGACGCAGGCATCGAGGTCATTCTGGACGTGGTCTATAACCATACCGGTGAAGGTGGAGGTAAAGGGCCCACGCTGTCCTTTCGTGGCATCGATAACCTGGCCTATTACCGCACCGACCCGGAAAACCCCGGTCACTATGTCAATGATACCGGTTGCGGTAATACCATTAATGCAGATCACTCTCGGGTGCAGGATTTGGTCATCGACAGTCTTGTTTATTGGCACAAGGACATGGGTGTGGATGGCTTCAGGTTTGATCTGGCCCCGGTACTGGGTCGATCGCCGCTGGGTTTTAACCCATCGCATGATCTTTTACGGCGCATCAATGATGATCCCTGCCTGTCCAAAGCCAGGTTGATTGCAGAGCCATGGGATCCGGGTCCGGGTGGCTACCAACTGGGCCAGTTTCCATCGCATTGGGCGGAATGGAACGACAGTTACCGCGACCGGGTGCGACAATTCTGGCGTGGCGATGATGATCAACTGAGTAAACTTGCCAAGCGCTTGCATGGCTCATCCGATATCTTTGAAGCCAGTGGGCGACCGCCACAGGCAAGTATCAATTTTGTGACCTCCCACGATGGCTTTACCCTGCGTGACCTGGTGAGTTACGAGTCGCGGCACAACAAGGCAAATGGTGAGAATAACCATGACGGCCATGCGCATAACTTCAGTAGCAATCACGGTGTCGAGGGTGACACCACGAACCCTGACATCAATCAGCTGAGACGTCGGCAGCGTTTAAATATGCTGGCTACCCTGTTGTTGTCGAAAGGCACACCGATGTTGCTGGCCGGTGACGAGTTCGGTAACTCTCAGGCCGGCAACAACAACGCTTACGCACAGGATAATGACACTGGCTGGTTAGACTGGAGCGGTGTGGCGGATGATCCTGACTTTTTATACCAGGTCCAGGCATTGATTAAACTCCGGCGCAGAATGCCGCATACCAAACGGACAACCTACCCACACGGATTTGACCACAACAGCGATGGCTTGCGGGACATCGAATGGCTGCATCCCGGTGGTTGGCGGATGCAGGCAGAGCAGTGGCATAGCGAACGTGCCTTGACGCTCTTCTTTCCCGAAATGGAGGACGCCAGGCCCAACGGGCAGCAATATGCCAGCGACGGTTTGGTGGCGGTTGCCATCATGTTGAATGCGGAAGCGGAACCCCGGGATTTTGTTTTACCGGAGATACCGCAAGCTGGCGCCTGGAATCTTGCTTTTTACAGTGAAGACAGCCCACCTGCGCAGGAACAGCTCCAGGGTATGGACTCTGTCATCCCGCGCCATGGCCTGTGCGCTTTACTCCGCCTGAGACGAAAAGACCGTTTTTCCGCTTCAAATCTCTACCAGGGTCGTGATTTATACCCGGTAAAAGTGTCGAATGATCGAAGTGCACTACTTGTATTCGAATACGTAGGAAGAGTAACTTGTCACATACCTTTCCAGTAAATCGTGGCAGGTGTGTAATTGATGCTGATCTTCCTGTATTTCGTGTCGGTTGCCCTGAGTAAATCGGTCGTGGGGTGGTTTGCGTTTATTTAGCGTCTATACTGAACATTGACAGGAACTGACTCTGGAGGAGAGCATGTCAGAAAAATCAAATAACAAGGCCCCCGCCTGGTTCATGATTGCTGCGGCAATATTTCTGGTATGGAATCTGTTTGGCGTGATGGCTTATATCATGCAGGTTACGATGAGCCCGGATGCGCTTGCAGCATTGTCGGATGAAGAGCGTCTTATTTTCGAAACCACACCCGCCTGGGCAACGGCAGCGTTTGCGGTTGCGGTCAACGGTGGTGCATTGGGTTGTCTGTTGTTGCTGTTAAAAAGAAACCTGGCCGGATTCTTTTTACAACTGTCTCTCGCCGGTGTACTGGTGCAGATGTTTCATGCCTTCTTCATGAGCCAGTCTTACGAGGTCTACGGTCCCGGCGGTATGGCCATGCCGGTGATGGTGATTGTTGTTGCGATTTACCTGGTGATACTGGCGGCCATGGCCAAGTCAAACGGGTGGACCAGCTGAGGAGTCTTCAATAGAAAAAAAGCGAAAAATTATTCCACCGGTCTATTTGCTGATGACCCTGCTATTGATGTGGTTCATGCATTTTTTCCTGCCTGTTTATCAATATATTCACGAACCGGTGGCTTACGCTGGTGTAGTCGCCGTGTTTCTTGGGATTATCATGGCAGCAATATCAGCGGCAATGTTCAAACGTGCCGGCACCGGAATCGAGCCCTTCGATGAAGCAACCACACTGGTGAGCGGCGGATTTTACCGCTATTCACGAAATCCGATGTACCTGGGTATGTTCCTGATGCTAACAGGTGCAGCTTTTCTGATGGGAAGTCTCGGTGCAGGCTTGCCGGTGCTTGTATTTGTAGCGATTATCCGCAATAACTTTGTCCTGGGTGAAGAGCGTTTCCTGGAAGCGAGCTTTGGCCAGCAATACCTGGACTATAAATCTACTGTGAGACGATGGCTGTGATGACAGGCGATGAGCCCAAAATAAGAACGGCCTACCGTGTGGAGACTGAGCGCCTGGTACTCAGGTGCTGGTCCCCCGGGGATGCTCCGGTTTTAAGGGCTGCACTGGATGCCTGTGATGCCCATCTGCGACCGATGATTCCCTTCATGAAAGATGAGCCCAGGTCCTTGCAGCAAACGGCCTCGTGGCTGAGAGGGCACCGGGCCGCGTTCGATTTGGGCCAGATGTATCGATATGCAGTGTATGACGCTAGCGAGCAAAACCTGCTCGGTGAAAATATGTTGCTGGCGCGTGTCGGTCCAGGTGGACTGGAAATCGGTTATTGGACACACAAGGATGCCATCGGCAAAGGTATTGCCACTGAAGCCAGCAGTGCCATGATCCGGGTGGCCTTTGAGATCGAAAAGGTAGAGCGTGTTGAAATCATGTGTGCCCCTGAAAACAGGGCCAGTGCATCCATACCGGCCCGCCTGGGTTTTACACACGAAGCAACATTGAAAAAACGTGCCCTGAATACGGATGGCGCAACCTGTGATTTGATGGTGTGGAGCCTGTTCGCCGAAGATTACCGTTCAAGTCCGGCCGCGGACATCACATTCCGGGCATTCGACTGTATGGGTGAGATCATCATCTGAAAGCACACCTATTAATCAACACCTCTGAGACCGACGAAATGAAGTATCTCGCTGTTGGCACGAGCCAGTCACCGGAGATTGCCGAGTACCCTGATTCAGGAAAAGTGGGCGTATTGGCAGAATTTTCTGCCGAAGGAGATGGAAAACCTACCGTAATGCGCTATATGATACGCGATCAGGCAGGAATGCCTGAATATTGGGAAGGTGAATAAACTTTACGGCAGGTAAAACGAATTTGCGGTGACTTGCCATTCACAAATTGACTAACAGCAGGTGACATGATGAAAAGAATTATTATTGCAGTGTTGGCATTGACAGTGTCTATGACCACTTTGGCCCAGGAAGTGATGGATGACGGCTCAAGAATAGTATTGCCTATAGATCTCCAAAGTTGCAAGGTGCCAAACGCACCACCACCTATTCCGGAAGAAGCGGTTAAAGAAGACCTGCTGAAGGCAAAAAAACTGATCACTGAATTCCAGGGTGAAATGTTAGTGTATCGCACCTGTATGGGTGTTGAAACGGAAGAGAAGATCGATGGCCTGGAAGACAAGGCAGGACTTACCCAGGGAAATGTCATGGCCATCTTAAGCGCCTATGATTATTCAGTTACCAAGGAAGAACAGGTCGCAACAGCATTTAATGATGCACTGAAGGTATACAAGGCCAATTTGGCCAAGTAGGAAATGACCACCTCCGGTCTTCGGGTTGGTGTTCAGTCACCCAATAGATACCTCTGAAGAAACAAAAACGTGGCCTGTTCAAACAGGTCACGGTTTTCTCTTCTGTCATAGCCATGGCCCTCGTTCAGGGCAATCATATACCAGACGGTTTGACCGCGCTCTCGCAGGGCTTTAACCATTTGATCTGATTCCGACCTGGGTACTATCGGGTCATTGCTACCTTGTTGGACAAAGAGTGGAATTTTTATCTTGTCGACATTATTCAGCGGGCTGATCTCTTCCAGAAAGGCGCGCATTTCCGGGTCGCGTTCGTCACCGTATTCCACACGACGCAATTCCCGCCGGTAGTCCTGGGTGTTTTCCAGGAAGGTCACAAAGTTGCTGATCCCAACGCGGTCAACGGCGGCGCGCAAGCGGTCACTGTAATGGGCCGCTGACGCCAGTGCGACGTATCCACCATAACTGGCCCCGATGATCGCGACCCGGTCTTTATCCAGTTGTGGTTGTTGCGCTATCCAGTCAAGCAGGGCGCCGATATCCTTGACAGAAGCCTCGCGATTGTAACCATCATCCATCGTAATGAAGTAGGAACCATAACCCAATGATCCGCGGATGTTCGGCGCTATGACGGCCACACCCAACTGGTCAATCCATAACTGGAAATCACTATTAAAGCGTGGTCGGAACTGATTTTCCGGACCTCCGTGGACGTGAATGATTACCGGGAACGGACCTTTGCCTCGGGGCAGGTAGGCAAAAGCCGGGATGGCGATATCCTTATCCAGTTCTTCAACGGACGAGAGGAAAGAAACCGCAATGGGCTCTGAAAATTTATCCGTATCCAGCCCGCCGGTTTCGCTAAAGGTCCAACGGGTCAGATTGCCTACTGACAGGGGCTTGCGATTAAGGCCGAGCACAAAAGCCTCATTCGGGTTACGTGCAGAATTCAGGGTCATACCCAGTTTCTTGCTATTGGGACTGAATTTCAAATCACTTACCAGGCCCATAGGGATTTTCTCAACGCGTTTGTAAATCAGGCGCTCAGGATCAAACAGGTAAAGACGGCTGATACCACCTTCGTTGGCAACAAATGCGCCGCGTTTGCGATCAGGGCTTAACACGAACTGGGTTATATCCCAGTTCGATGTGCTGGGCACAAAAGTAATTGCCGGTACCGCATCCAGGCTCGCCTTTGCCAGTTCAGCAGCGCCTCCATGCTGGTTGGTCACAAAAAAGACGTTGTTATCCTGCCGGTCAAAACCGCTGGCGATATTACTCGACGGGTTCTCGGCATCTCCGGCCAGCAACCGCAGTTCCCCATCGGGTAAGTCTTTTATGTAGATTCTGGAGTCTGCAACACTGACAAATTGCTGGATCAACAACTTCTTTCCATCACGGCTGAAATCAACGGGTTTCCAAAGTGTGCCGTCATCTGTTGCAAGCAGCAGGGACGCTGGTTCAGAAGATGCCGGGTTTTGTATCCAGATATCATTTGAACGGCCATTTCTGCGAGTGGAACGATAGGCCAGTTTTCGGCCCTGCCGGTCCCATGCCATGCGATTGTTCAATGCCTTCCCGTCAGACAGCATACGCATCAGGCCGTCGTCGGGATTGAACAGAAAGACCTGATCGAACTCATTGCCACCCTCATCATGGGTCAGGGCAAGCAGGTTGCTGTTGGGTTGAAGGCGTACTTCGCCGACCGGTTCTTCACCGAAGGTTACCTGGTAGCGCGCACCACCCGGCTTATCCACCCGGTGCAGTTGGGTGACGGGGCCCAGCCGGGTTTTGATAAAGATACTTTTGCTGTCTTTCGACCAACTGGCGAAACTGGCAGAACGAATATTCTGGTAGCGGCTGAGTAGCGGTGGCAAGGATTCGGGAATCGGTGGAATATCTTCCATGATCAGTTGACCGTCATTTGCCGTCCAGCGTTGCACCTGAGCAGGCGAGCCAGTGCTGGCTAGCAGCAGCAAAAACAAACCGGTTAACAATGTACGCATGGATAATCCTTACAATTCCGATACAAAAAGTTTAAAAGGCCCGCTAAGGCCTCTGAATAAACATGATTTCGCCCATTTCTTTGCATAGAGACCGAGTGATGTTATCGGTATAATCTTTGCTCAACCCAGCCACTGAAACCTATGCATAAACCACTTCACATCATAATTCTTGCTGCCGGTGCAGGAACCCGCATGAAGTCACGGGTGCCGAAAGTCCTGCAAACCGTTGGCGGTCAGCCAATGATTATTCACGTATTGGACACCGCTTTGCAACTTCAACCGGCAGGTATTCACGTGGTTTTCAACCCGCAGGCTCCTCGAGGTGCGAGAGGCATGTGCTGATTTTGACATTACCTGGGCCGCACAATCACAGCAACTGGGTACAGGTCACGCGGTACAGCAGGCCATGCCGGGCGTTCCCGAAGAGGCCGATGTGCTGGTGCTTTACGGTGACATACCTTTGCTTGAGGCCGGGGTATTGAAAAACCTGGTGGAGTCACCGTCAGCAGGGATAAAAGTGCTGACAATGCAAATTGCTGAGCCAAGGGGTTATGGGCGTATCGTTCGTGATAGTAACGGCGATGTCACGGGCATTGTTGAGGAACGTGATGCCACCCAGGCGCAAAAGGCCATCACCGAGGTTAACTCCGGCATCATCATGGCGCCACGTTCGGTATTGATGTCATGTCTTGAAAATATGGTCAGCGAAAATTCTCAAAACGAGTATTATCTGACCGATGTATTTTCAATTGCGTATGAAAAAGGAATTCAAACCGGCAGTGTTGTTGCACCGGTTCCGACGGACCTGGAGGGGGCGAATGATCGAATTCAGCTGGCAGAACTGGAGCGGCGGTATCGAATGAAAAAGACCACGGAACTGATGCACGCAGGTGTGCAGTTGGCCGACCCTGCAGCGGATTGATATACGTGGCAGGGTAGAGGCCGGCAGCGACGTATATATCGATGTCAATGTTGTACTGGAAGGAGATATCAGCCTGGGTGATGATGTTCATATCGGTCCTGGCTGTGTGCTGAAAAACTGCCAACTGGCGGCCGGTACGCGGGTGCATGCTTATAGTGTGCTTGAAGGAATGCGTAGCCTGGGCGCCTGTGATATAGGCCCATTTGCGCGTGTACGTCCCGGAACGGAACTGATGGAAGGCAGCAAGGTGGGTAATTTTGTCGAGATAAAGAACACCTCACTCGGCAAGAACAGTAAGGCCAGTCACTTGAGTTACCTGGGTGACAGCAGTATTGGAGAGCGGGTTAATATCGGTGCCGGCACCATTACCTGCAATTATGATGGCGCCAACAAACACCGCACCGTGATCGAAGACGACGTCTTCATCGGTTCTGATACCCAACTGGTGGCACCTGTAACCGTTGGTGAAGGAGCAGACATCGGTGCTGGCAGTACGATAACGAAGGATGCCCCGGCTGGCGAATTGACCATTAGCCGGGCGAAGCAGGTTTCGATTCGGGGCTGGAAACGGCCGGTTAAAAAATAGGGGACCCTGACCATGTGTGGAATTGTAGCAGCCTCTGCGAGGCGTAATATACGGGATGTGCTGATAGCTGGTCTGCATACACTGGAGTACCGGGGTTATGACTCGGCAGGTATCGCACTTCAGCAGGATGGTTACCTTGCAAGACTGCGTGCAGCGGGCAAAGTCAAAGACCTGGAAGCACTGCTGGAATCTTCCCCTATCGACGGTCATTGCGGCATTTCACATACACGCTGGGCCACCCATGGTGCTCCGAACACCGAGAATGCTCATCCGCATACCTCCGGTGACCAACTGGCCCTGGTGCACAATGGCATTATTGAAAACCACGAAGAACTGCGTCTGGAGTTGCAGCAGTCCGGTCGCCACTTCAGTTCTGAAACTGATACCGAGGTCATGGTTCACCTGATTGCGCGTTATATGGATTCAGGCCTGGATTTGTTTTCTGCCGTTCGCAAGGCCGTTGGTCGTTTGCGTGGCGCATTCGCCATCGCCGTGGTCAGCGCTGCCGAGCCTGGTGTTATCGTGGGTGCAAGGAAAGGTAGCCCGTTGGTTTTGGGTATTGGTAATGACGAGCATTTCCTGGCATCAGATATTTATCCATTACTGGGCGAGACCGATTCTTTTATCTTCCTGCAGGAAGGTGATGCAGTCAGCCTGAATGTAGATGGCTACCAAATCGTCGATATTGATGACCAGTTGGTGGAACGGCCGGTAAAACAGGTTGAGACAAAGGCTGATTCGGTGCAACGGGGCCTCTATCCCCATTACATGCTCAAAGAGATATACGAGCAGCCAGCGGCCGTGGCCGAAACCCTTGAAGGGCGGCTCAGTGCCACCGCGATTTTACCGAATATTTTTGGTGTCGGGGCCGAGCAGTTGTTACAACAGGTCAGACACGTTCATATCGTTGCCTGTGGCACCGCTTACCACGCGGGGCTGGTTGCCAGTTACCAGATTGAGCAGTTGGCAGGTATCCCCTGCCGGGCTGAGATTGCCAGCGAATATCGTTACCGCAAGCCGGTTGTACCGGAAAACACCCTTTTTATAGCCGTATCCCAGTCCGGTGAAACAGCCGATACGCTGGCCGCTTTGAAACATGCAAATCAGGCGGGTTATATCACTACACTGGCGATTTGTAATGTAGCTGAGAGCTCAGTTGTTCGCGAAGCCGGCCTGGTTTTGATGACCCGCGCCGGCCCCGAAATCGGTGTGGCTTCGACCAAGGCATTTACCACTCAGCTGGTGGCATTGCAGTTGCTGGTGCTTGAGTTGGCGCGCATGAATGGTATCGACAAATCCGAATATTCCGATTATGTAACCGATTTACATCGCTTACCGGAACTGCTCAATGAGGCATTAAGTCTTGATAGCGAGTTCAAGGCATTGGCAGGTGCATTCGTAAATAAAAATGATGCTTTGTTCCTGGGCAGGGGCAGCCATTACCCGATTGCGATGGAAGGCGCTTTAAAACTCAAGGAAATTTCCTATATCCATGCAGAGTCCTACGCAGCAGGCGAGTTGAAACACGGCCCGCTGGCATTGGTGGATTCCGAAATGCCGGTATTTGCAGTTGCACCGAACAATAAGCTGCTGGAAAAACTGATTAGTAACATCGAGGAAGTCAGTGCAAGGGGTGGTGAGTTGTACGTCATCGCCGACACCAAGGTGGTTTCAAGTTTCCAGCAACGGCATGGCCGGGTTATCGGTCTGGATACCGGTGGATCACTACTGGCCCCGGTCATCATGACCATACCGTTGCAGTTATTGGCGTATCACGTGGCCGTGCAACGTGGCACGGACGTGGATCAGCCGCGAAACCTGGCTAAGTCTGTAACCGTGGAGTAGTTTGCAAAAATACTTTTCTGCTTTACGCTTCTTCTGATTTTACGGGTAGATCCAGTAAGCCGGTGGCGTCTTGCATTGGCGGCAATTGCAAGTGGTAGCCCTGTTCAGACAGGTCTTGCATGACATGGGTGACGTCTGCGTAGGCAAGTTTACGTTCCGGTGTAAGTTCCAGGTTCATGACAAATTCCGGCTGACCGAAAACCTCCTTCAATGCGGACGGCAAGTCTTCAAAGTCGTATCCTGCCAGTAAATAGATGTAGGTAAAGTCCTTCAGGCTGGAGCGAACCACAGAGCACTTCATAGCAGATTTCCTTCATTTTATTAATTAGGCGCAGTATATCTGTAACAGGAATGGCACGAGCGAGCTGAAAAGCCGCGGTCGAAACGAGTGCATGCAATAAATCCATAAAACAACTATGCTTAATAAGAGACGATGTGGGTCATTCAAGACCAGCAGGACGCAGCTCCTGAAGCCTATGCACCGTTCATGTGATCATTATTTCCACTTACATTGTTAATATCCGAAATTAGTTGGAATATGAATGAGATAGCATGCAACCTATGTTGAATATTGTGTAGCTTTTCGCAGCACGCCGTGAATATAAAATGTAAATACAAAGCCTATATCAGCTACAGCCATCTCGATGAAGCCTGGGCGAAGTGGTTGCATCGTGCACTGGAATCCTATCGTGTACCACGTAAGCTGGTTGGTAGCACTGCTGGTGGGGGTAAAGTTCCTGCTCGAATACGACCGGTTTTCCGCGATCGTGATGACTTGTCCTCTGCCTCTGACCTGGGCGGCACGGTTAAGCGGGCCTTGACCGACTCTGAGAACATGATCGTTGTCTGCTCCCCCGATTCTGCAGCATCATTCTGGGTCAATGAAGAAATCAGACAGTTCGCAAGCCTCGGGCGGGTAAATCGGATTTTTTGCGTCATTGTCGACGGTCAGCCTTCCGGTGACGGTGCGGCGTCTACCTGCTTCCCTCCTGCTTTGACAGAAATCGGTTTGCAGGAGCCTTTGGCGGCGGATGTCCGCAAGTGGGCTGATGGCAAACACCTATCCAAGTTAAAACTCGTCGCAGGAATGCTGGGTTTGCCGCTTGATCAACTGCGGCGCAGGGACTTACAAAAACGTCAAAGAACCTGGGCTCTCATGGCAGTCGCCTCCGTTGCGATAGCGGCGGTGCTGGTAACCGCCATTACGGCAAGGATAGCGGCACAACAGCGGCGTGTTTCGGGTGAGTCACTGGTGTCGTACAAGCTCAATGAGTTGCGCACCATGTTGAATGTATCAATAGATCCCGAGGAGATTGCACGTCGGGGTTTATGGAATCAACAGGACCTGCAAAAGCTGATAGACACTGCCGGTGAAGGGGAGGAAGCACTCATCAACTCAGCATTGGATCTGCGCAAGCAGGGAATTGACCTGCACAAAAATGGGGCATTGTCGGAGGCCCTCGAAAAATTCCAGCAATCATGGGCACTACTCGCGGAAAACTATCGCCGGGACCGTCAGAGCCAGTCGGCATTTTTTGAACTGGGCCAGGCCGATTTTTATATTGGCCAAATCCATTCAGAGCGGGGTGATATGGATAAGGCTGAATATTTTTTCATGTCTTATGCTGAAATCACCCGGCGTTTGATTCTGCAGCAGCCGGAGAAAGCGGAATGGGTATTGGAGATGGCATACGCGCTGACCAACCTTGGCCATCTCCAGGAACTAAGAAACGAGGATGATCCTGAGCGTGCGCTGCAATTTATGCAATCGGCGTTGGAATACAACCAGATCGCATTGGTGCTGGATCCTCAAAACGATTACTACCGGTCAGAGCTCGGACAATCACATGCCTTTCTTGCCGATGCCCAACGTGGTGTTTGTGATTTGGAGGGGGCGCTTCAATCGCGACAGGAAGGGGTATTGTTGGAACGGGAGAGTCTGGCGGAAGACCCCGAGAACAAAGTCAAAATGAAGCGGCTGGCCTGGGCAGTAAGCGGTCTTGCTGTCGTACAGGATGAACTTGGGCATGTTGATGACGCAATCATATCTATTGAAGCGGCCATTTTACTGATGGAGCGTCTACTGATTCAGGGTCCGGATGATAAGAAGAACACTCGCTGGCTGCTTATACTTAAACACCGTCGGGCTATGCATCATGCAATCAACGGAGGTTCTGAACAGGCCGAACAGTCACTGGAGTTGTTGAATGAAGAATGGCAACTCTATTTTCAGACCGCAGCAAATGATGACTTTGATGCTTTTGAAGCATACGCAGCTTATCTTATTGACCGTGCCTGGCTTGCCCAAAAGATGGGACACTCCGAACTGGCGGAACGGATACTGTTAAATGGCATGACACGGAGTGTGGAGATGCTAAAGAAGTTACCGGGTAACAGGGATGCGGGAAACCTGCTAACGTTGGCCGCGTTTCGGTTCTGGGATTTCAAGCAGGTGTTACCACAGGAATCAATTCTGACGCTTTTGCCCTATTATTACAGTAGCGGTGGCGAAACCCGAGCCTGCTTTGATGTAAGTATGGCTGCCAGAAAGGCAATGATGCTGGGTGACAAAAGCCGGGCCCATGAGTTGACCGGCTATCTGCTGAATAGCGGTTATGCTGAAGTGACTTTCATGCAAGCATGCAAAGCGCACTCTTATTGTATCGGGCAGTAATAAGCGATCTGCCCGGTCAATCAATACAACGAACAATCGCTTGGAAAAATCAGGGAGATTTATAATGAAAATATTCAGACTTAAAGCATTCCTGCAATTGATAATGGTGCTTTCAGCCATCGGGTTAGTTTCGGTGGCACAAGCTGCGATTGACGTTAAATTCGAAGTTGAAGGAAGTAAACTGGTCCCGAAAACGGCTGGTAAGTGTAAGAAACAGCCGATTAAGCCAGGTTGTTTAAAGGCTTCCAATGGCAAGGTGCAATTTAACTTCAAAATGAAGGATAAGAAATGCCCTGGCGGAAAATGGCAACTGGACCATGTTGCACTGGGTAATTCTGAGAATTCCACCGGGAATATCACCCCGGTGGCGGCGGCTGATTTCAATGCAGACCAGGTCTTCCGGTCGTGTTGACCCGGTTTCCTCAAATGCGAATCACATTTTGATACGGGATAACAATTCCGCGGTTTACGACGTTTGGTATACCGTTTATGCCAGGTGTAGCGGCAATAATTTGGTGATAAATTCGGACCCTCGGGTTGAAAATGATGGTACCGGGCATCCCTAGCCTTTACCGCCCTTCATGTCGGCTCTCCGTGACTGAGGTTAGGCGGTCGTGCATCTAACCATCGGTGTAACCGGTCATCGTGATCTGCTCGCAGATGAGGTTCCTGCACTTAAGAAAAAAGTGCGGGAGTTTTTTCCTGCAACTCAGAAGTGACTACCCTGATCTTGATTTGCAGTTAATCTCACCACTGGCGGAAGGTAGTGACCGACTGGTGACCGATGTGGCCCTGGAACTGGGTATCGATCTGATTGTGCCCCTGCCCATGGCTCAGACAGAATATGAGCTGGACTTTTCCTCTCCACTCGCCGTTAAACCATTCAGGGATTCATTGGAAAAGGCACGGGTTATTCATCTGCGCACATTGCGAAAGACCCATGGAAACAGTCTTAGCCTTGAAGATAAAACACGTCAGTATGCACAAATGGGTATTTTTATATCCAACCACAGTCAAGTGTTACTGGCACTTTGGGATGGAAAGCCCTCAACTGAACTTGGTGGCACTGCCAGTGTTGTCAATTACCACCTGACGGGAGCCATGCCGGGCTTTTCAGTGGCCGAGGATTCCCCCAATCTTTTGGCGGATAATGAAAACGACCTGGTGTACCACATCGTCTGCTCCAGGGACCGTCCCGATGGTCAACCAAGGGAAGGTCTGTCGCCGTTACAGACCGTCTGGGAGACCGCACAATTCGGGCTGGAATCAGGTGAACAACTGCCCATTGAATACAAAATCATGTGGCACCGATTGCAGGAATACGGTCGTGACAGAACCAAGTATGAGTTGGCCATAAAAGATGGAGGAGCAAATCTTCTGGAGGACGCACCGGACCTTGAGCTACCGATAGGTACCCAACAGATCGCCGAACAACACAAGATAGCTGACTGGCTGGCCATTCACTTTCAGAAGAGAATATCTCTCGGCTTGATCGCTATTCATAGCATTGCTGTTCTGATTGGCGTGATCTTCATCATGTACTCGGAACTTGAGGGGCTCGACTTCCTGGTCAATATCTTTTTGTTCGCTTTTCTTGCCGGTTTTTTGCTTTACAAAATTGGAGAGCGACGGCAATGGCACCGCAAACACCTCGACTACCGGGCCCTGGCGGAGGGTTTACGGGTACAGTTTTACTGGAGCCTGGCAGGTGTAATTGATGTGCAGTCGGCTGAATTCGCCTATGACAACTTTCTGCAAAAACAGGATGTTGACCTGGGTTGGATACGTCACGTCATGCGTAATGTCAGTCTTTCACGTAGTCGTGACCAGGTGCCGCCGGAAGCATGGGTGGACTGGGTCATTGAGCAATGGGTTGGTGATGAAGCCGGACAGACCGGTCAGCTATCCTACTATCAGAGCAAGGAGCAGGAAAAAGCGGTTAGATTCAAACGTACTACTTTTCTTGGCAAAACCGCCTTATGGGTGGGTATGCTGATTGCTGTTGTATTGGCAATCGCAGGTACAGATATGGCGGATACTCATCGGACTTATTTGTTGGTTTTGATGGGTGTTTTTCCCTTGATTGCCGGTGTTCGTGATGCGTATTCGCACAAAAAGGCAGAGAAAGAGTTGATTAAGCAATACCGCTTCATGCGTGGGATTTTGGCCAATGCACGACGTCTGCTGGATAGTTCAGATGATGTAACGTTTCGCCGTGCGGTGCTAAGGGCCCTGGGTAATGCTGCGTTAGAGGAAGGCGCTGAGTGGTTGTTGATGCATCGGGAGAGGCCTTTGGAGCATAGCGGGTTGGCGGGTTAGTTTTTAAGGGGATTTCGCGCCTTATGCGCGAGTGACTTTTCTTTGCTTGCACAAAGAACCCAATACGGACACCCATGGAAGAAAACGGCCATGAGCAGTCCTTCAAAGAACTAAACTCCTAATCCATAGCACGCAGGACTTCTTGCTTTGGATCGTACAGTGATGAACGCAAAGACCAATTCTGACGTTATCCAGCAGTTTTGACATAGGCGGCCTTTTAAAGAGGAAACCAGCTTGTAACTCCCGTTCAAGCGAAAATATCAGTGATTTACATCCAGTTTTGTTGGCAAAGCACACGTCATAGCAGGCAGAAATGACTGATAACAAGAACCTTTCAAGATCAGACAATCAATATACCTTTTGCAAAACAGAAAGTTTCTAGACAGAATGAGATTTCAGAGTGGGCATATCTGGACAAAGAGCCTGATATGCCTGAATTGCCACCTAAATGACGTTATGCATATTGCACCATGACTAAAATACAAACACTTAGCCTGACTTTGATACTGAGTGGTTTTTTTCTTTTTATTCACACATTTTATTCTCATCAAAGTATACGCAATGACGATTTGCACTACGCACAAACGGTTTCCAAAATAACTTCTGGTGTTCAACTAGATTCAGGCTTTGTTGGTCGTTCTTACTTTTCTGGCTATGGCATAACCATGGAACGCGGGGTTTTGGGTGTTTTCATAATATGTGCAGCTATGATGGTTATGTCCTTGTTACTGGTATATATAAACAAAAGGCGGTTTGGTAACCATATACTCAACCTGCCTCTGGGTTTTGCTAGTTTGATTGGCTTCTTGTGGATTCTGTTCACAGCAAGCCAAGTGGGGCTATTAGGATATGCATAACAAATCGTTCAAGTTCGTTCCGGCGCTGCGCGCCTCCACCGGACGTAAAAATGCTGCGCATTTTTACGCCGCTTAACTCAAACGTTATGTTTACAAGAGAGTCCTGAATGCAAAACTTAGCTCTGTACCTTATTGTTGGGATTTCAGTATTCGTAGTTCTTCTCAACTTGGTTGCAACTTACGTTGTCTTTCACACTTATTTTAAAGTGAAACAGCGTCGTCTTTATCAAACACTTTTTATTTGGTTGGTTCCAGTGGTCGGCGCTTCAATGGCTATTTACTTAAATCGAGAGGACTATTTCGCACAAAAGAAGATGCGGCAAGTGGGCAATCACCCCACCATAAGTGACACTTACGCAGCAAGTTTGGCGCGGAAAAGTAGTGGTCATGGTGGCAGGTAGAAACATAACAAATCGTTTAAGTTCGTTCCGGCGCTGCGCGCCTCCACCGGACATAAAACTGCTGCGCAGTTTTACGCCGCTTAACTCAAACGTTATATGAACACGGGAAACTCAGACACGAGGATTCTTACAATGACATTTTCCAATACCCTTGATGAAGAAAAATTGGCTGAAGCCGCACTGGCTATTCTGTCACTCACCGCAACTCAGAATAAAATGGGAACCGCTCGCGCCTGGAAAGGAATGGATTGGGATCTGTTGGATATTCTGTACCAGAAAGGCTGGATATTTGATCCTGTTGGAAAGCAAAAGTCAGTCGTTTTCACAGAAGAAGGAACGGAGTTGGCCGACAAGTTCCTGGAGAAGCATTTTGGAAAGTAACCTCATTATGGGCACGTCATATAACAAGCCATTCAACCGGACGCGTGAAAGTGCGGTGGCGCGTTTCCGCGGAAACGTCCAGTGGCGCGCCGGTTAATTCAAACGTTATGTGCCAATCAATAAATTGACGCATTTGTGCCACCATGAAACAGAATGAAGGAGACAAACCTATGCCATATGTCGATGGATACGTGCTGGCTGTTCCGAGGAAGAACAAGCCGGAGTACATACAGCTTGCGGAAGAGTCAGCCGTTGTATTCAAAGCCCATGGTGCTTTGTCAGTCGTAGAAAATTGGGCAGATGATGTGCCTGACGGTGAGATTACATCTCTGCCCATGGCTGTTAAGTGTGAGGAAGGAGAGGACGTTGTTTTCTCGTGGATTATTTGGCCATCTCGAGAAGCCCGGGATGTTGGAAACAAAGCTGCAATGAAAGATCCTCGATTGCAGGGTTGGGATTTAAGTAAGATGCCCTTTGATGGAAAGCGAATGATATTTGGCGGATTTAATACAATTGTTGAACTTTAGTTTTCCATTTCCATTCAGCCGGTCACATAACAAATCGTTCAAGTTCGTTCCGGCGCTGCGCGCCTCCACCGGACCCAAAAAGGCTGCGCCCTTTAGGGCCGCTTAACTAAGACGTTAGGCATTCATATGGATAACATCGACACATTTAACAAATTTGCAGCCGCTTTTGAAGATGCGGTAGAAGATGATGATTGGTCTAGGCTGGAACAATATCTAGCAGAGGATGTGACATATTTTAATGTTGGCGGTCCAGATCCTGAAGTCTGAAGGTAGCGCTGCTGTAATAGCTTTTTTGAAAGCAGATGTGGCCAATACTGACAGGCGGTTCGAAAATAGGAATTTAGTGGCGCTAACTTCTCCAGTAACTGAGGGAGAGCGCCTTGCCCGGCAGTGGCGTTGCACCTATTCACTTGCAAATACACCAGACCTGGTAGTAGAAGGAGAAGCTAGATATTGCTTCGAGAATGGGCTTATAAAAGAAATTGAAGAAGAAGTGACATTGGATTCTTTGAAGGGTCTTGGGGAATGGATGGAAAAGTACGGTGAGAGATTGTAAATGTGTTTCAGACAGAGAAAGATATGATAGTTAGGGGGAGTAAATGCCTAACAAATCGTTCAAGTTCGTTCCGGGCCTGCGGCCCTCCACCGGACATAAAAATGCTGCGCATTTTTATGCCGCTTAACTCAAACGTTATGCCCTTTCCTAACCAACAGGAGGAGTAATTATGAATAACAAGACTCTCTATGAACGACTCGGCGGGTATGACGCCATCGCTGCAGTAGCCAATGACCTTTTGCCTCGCATGCAAGCGGATGCGCAACTTGGACGCTTCTACCAGCATCGGGGTGAAGATGGTCTAAGGCGCTCACGGCAGATCCTGATTGATTTTCTATGCTCGAGTGCAGGCGGTCCACTGTACTACACCGGTCGAGATATGAAAGTCACCCACAAAGGGATGAAAATCAATGAAAGCGATTGGTCTGCATTCCTGGGATACCTCAATGACACGTTGGACACTCTTCAAGTCCCTCAGCCTGAACGTAAGGAAGTAGTGGCACTAATGCAAAGTACGAAGGCAGACATCGTTGAGGCGTAGATGCGCCGAGCATAACCCTTCGGTCAACTGGACCGCCCGCAAGCTACGCTTGCGGGTGCCCTCCGCGCTTCGCGCTCCGGCGGCCGGTTAATTCAGACGTTATGCATCAAAGTAGAAAATACATGCCAATTGCCCTAGCGATATTTGCAGTAATTATCGTGGTGGCGTCTGCCATCGCCGTAGTATTCCCGTCTGAACTCTTGAACTATGTCCTCGAGGTAATGGTCGGTTCAGGTATATGGTGGGCTGCATCTACTCGTGTGCTACTGGCTGTTTTGTTGTGGTTCTCTGCCGTGGCTTCTCGCACACCAATCACGTTCAGGGTCCTTGCCATACTGGCGTTAACGAGTGCGGTGTTTCTTGTGGTCATCGGCTCTGAGGGTCTGATTCAGATCATCGACTGGTTTAGTTCCTGGCCACTTTGGGGGGTGCGGCTACCATCTGCTCTTGGCGTGGCATTTGGACTGTTTTTATTATGGTCTATTTCAGGTAAGCGGGCAGTTGCATAACAAATCGTTCAAGTACGTTCCGCCAGCGAGCTGGCTCCACCGGACGCAGCTCCGCTGCGCCGCTTAACTAAGACGTTATATGAACACGGGAAACTCAGACACGAGGATTCTTACAATGACATTTTCCAATACCCTTGATGAAGAAAAATTGGCTGAAGCCGCACTGGCTATTCTGTCACTCACCGCAACTCAGAATAAAATGGGAACCGCTCGCGCCTGGAAAGGAATGGATTGGGATCTGTTGGATATTCTGTACCAGAAAGGCTGGATATTTGATCCTGTTGGAAAGCAAAAGTCAGTCGTTTTCACAGAAGAAGGAACGGAGTTGGCCGACAAGTTCCTGGAGAAGCATTTTGGAAAGTAACCTCATTATGGGCACGTCATATAACAAGCCATTCAACCGGACGCGTGAAAGTGCGGTGGCGCGTTTCCGCGGAAACGTCCAGTGGCGCGCCGGTTAATTCAAACGTTATACCTTTAGTTGACGTATACATATAATGTAAATACAATATATGTATGCTTAAGTTTGATTGGGATCCAAGGAAGGACAAAGCAAATCAAAAGAAACACGGCGTTTCATTTGAAGAAGCCCAATCAGTGTTCTTCGATGATTATGCAACACAGTACGATGATGAAGAACACTCAGGTCAGGAAGAACGATTTATTTTGCTTGGTATGAGTATTAAGCCTCAAGTTCTTGTCGTTTGTCATTGCGAACGAAAATCAGGTTCTGTAATTCGACTCATATCAGCACGGAAAGCCACTGCAGCTGAGCGTAAATTTTATCGTAGGTGAGAATATGAAAGCTGAATATGATTTTTCAAAAATGAAAAGCCGAAAGAATCCATATGCTTCAAAACTCAAGAAGCAGGTTACCATTCGTATGGGCCAGGATGTAATTAGCTACTTCAAAACAATGTCAGAAGATACTGGCATCCCGTACCAGAGCCTAATTAATTTGTACTTGAAAGACTGTGTCTCCAATCATCGAAAAATCAACCTTACTTGGGCAAAGCAGGCATAACAAAACGTTCAAGTACGTTCCGGCAGCAACGCGGCTCCACCGGACACTGCTGCGCAGTTTTACGCCGCTTAACTAAGACGTTATGCCTCAATTGCGAAGGACAAATAATGCCCCTAATTCTCGCAGCATTACTAATTTTGGTGACTACCTTTCGTCACGAGGGTTCGCATGCATTAACCGCTTTACTTCAAGGCGTGGAACTCAGGGAGGTCCGCTTGTTTCCTGGCATCCGAGAGGACGTTGGCTTCTATTTTGGTTATGTGATCCGGGGCGATGGCGGGACATGGCTAATAGATGCCGCCCCATTTTTTTCTGCGCTTGTTTGGGCAACCGCCGCCTATCTCATTTTGATGAATATGAGCGTCCACCGCCGTTTGTGGCTACCCGCAGTATTCGTCGGATTAGTCTCACCCCTGGTTGATTTGGCATACAACTACCAAGGTGGGTTCTGGCGGGAAGGCACAGACGTGTCTGATTTGCTCGCGAGTCAACCGTCCGTCATTGTCCATCTGTACTTTATATTCTCAATAGTCCTCTGCATTTTTTTACTACGCAGGGTGCTTAAACTCCGTAAAGCTGAGGCATAACAATGCCTTCCAGCCGACCCATTTTCCGCTACTTCGCTTCGGTCTTTCGCTCCAAATAGGCGGTTGAAGGCAGACTTTATGCATACTAGTGATTACAAAAGGCACACAATGTGATAAATTATATGCATGCGCTATTTTGTATGGAATTCTGAAAAGAATGCCCAGTTGATCCGGGAACGAGGGATATCATTTGAGCGTGTGATTTTTCATATTGAACGAGATGAAATCCTGGATGTTGTCAAACACCCGAATTCATCTAAATATCCAAACCAGCGTATGTTCATATTGGACATAGGTAACTATGCGTACCTGGTTCCATTTGTTGAGACTGAAACTGAGATATTTCTAAAGACTATTATTCCGAGCCGCAAGGCCACTAGAAAATATCTCGAGGTGTAAATGTAATGAGTAAGAAGTTAAATAAAGAAGAGAAGGAAATCCTTGAGTCTTATGAAAAAGACGAATGGGTTTCCGTCTCAAAACCAGCAAATATTGCAAAATATAAGGCGGCAGCCAAGGCCACCTTTAAGAAAGACAAACGCGTAAATATTCGCATATCAGAATTGGATTTAGTGTTACTGCAAGAGAGAGCTCTTATTGAGGGATTGCCGTACCAAACACTTATGTCTAGTGTTTTGCACAAGTATGTAACGGGCCGTTTTGCGGAGAAAAATGCATAACAAAACGTTCAAGTTCGTTCCGGCGCTACGGCCCTCCACCGGACGCAAAAATGCTGCGCCTTTCTGCGCCGCTTAACTCAAACGTTATGCATCAGACAAATTGGGAATTGAAAGCGAATATGAAATATTGGTTTAGCGTAGTCGTTTTTATTGTAATTATACTTTCATCATCAACATCTGCCGAGGTGGACTATAAATCTAAATATGTGGGTCAAGAGCATAGAAAAATCAGGAGTCTATCACCTGATGATATTGATGAGCTAAAAAAAGGAGGCGGATGGGGGTTGGCAAAAGCAGCCGAGCTGAATGGTTTTCCAGGACCGGCACACATCTTAGAAATGAAAGATGAAATACATCTTACCGATGAGCAGGAAAAAGAAATTCAGAAAATCTACAATGACATGAAAGCTGAAGCTGTTAATCTTGGAGAGCAATTAATTCGTCTTGAAATGGAGTTAAACAACAATTTTGCTAACAGAACAATAAACCAACCAATATTAGAAAAGTCTGTTCAAAAAATTGAAAATGTTCGGGCAAATTTGAGGGTGGTTCATTTATCAACACACCTGCAAACCCCAAACATACTTACAAATGAACAAATCATCTTGTACAACGAATTAAGAGGTTACTCCAAGGACCCCTGCCAGAGTATCCCAGAAGGACATAATGCAGAAATGTGGAAAAAACACAATGGATGCAAATAAATGCATAACAAGGCACTAAACGCGGAAGTGGCAAAGCCACGCCGGTTAATTTAGACGTTATGTTGCTGACCGAATTCTTGCCAATACTATAATTGGTATATATACTATATTTAGTATGTGGAGAATCCTCGAACACAAGAGTCTTAACAAACGTTTTAAGAAATTACCCGTAGCGATATTGAAGCGATATGAGAAATGGAAAGACATCGTTGCTATTAGCGGCCCAGAAGGCCTCGGACTAATTCGCGGATTTCGGGATGAACCTCTTGGTGGACAGTGGAAGGGGTTCAGGTCATCCAGACTGGGGCACAAATATCGAGTTATTTATAAAATTGAGGCTTTGGAAATCCTAATAAAGGTTGTCGATCTAACACCGCATGATTATCGGAAGAAATGACATGAGAAACTTTGAACCTGCAAGAAAGAGAGTTGATGTATCCGTTGGTGAGTCTGTAAGGATCATTCGTGAACTGCAAGGGATGAGTCAGAATGAATTGGCAAAAAACTCAGGGATTCCTCAATCAACAATTTCTGCTATTGAGAATGATCGAATCAATCTGGGTGTTGAGCGTGCCAAAACTCTGGCAAAAGTGCTTGAGTGTCATCCCGCAGTTCTGGTCTTTCCAGGCTGGGAAGTTGAAAGTGCCAACGCGGCATAACAAATCATTAAACGCGGACACCTGCTACGCAGGCGCCGGTTAATTCAGACGTTATGTGAATTTGCGTCGTGCGTACATTGTAATTACAATGTAGTCTATGAAGGTGATCCAGTTTGAATGGAACGAGGCAAAGAATAAGGCCAACGTTCGGAAACATGGAATATCCTTCGAAGAGGCGAGGTCAGTCTTTTTCGATGAATATGCGCTATTAATCGCAGACCCTGATCATTCGGAAACCGAAGACCGATTTGTGCTCCTGGGACTCAGTGCCAAACTCAGACTATTGCTAGTTTGTCATTGTTTTGAGGCCGATCATGGCCTGGTTCGTGTCATTTCTTGCCGCAAAGCTAACCGGAGAGAAATGTCCCTGTATAGACGGTGATAATTATGCGAGACGAATACGATTTTTCAGATGCTAAACCCAATCCTTATGCAAAGGCCTTAAAAAGCCAGGTAACGATTAGGCTTGATAAACCAACAATTGAATACTTCAAAAAATTGTCTGAAGAAGTAGGTGTACCCTACCAGAGTCTAATCAACCTTTATCTTAGGGACTGCGCAATTTCCGAAAAGAAGCTGGAGTTAAAGTGGGCTTCGTAGTATCACATAACAAATCATTAAACACGGACGCCTGCTGCGCAGGCGCCGCTTAACTCAAACGTTAGCTGCAGAACGTGCTCAAAAATAAGATCCGCTCAAGAGTTAAGTTTCAAATAAGGCTTCAATCTCCATAATAAATGCACTGATAATTTCCTGATTGCGATGGCGTTTCGGGTAAAGCGCGTGTATGGGGATGTCGTCGAGTTTTGCCTGAGAGACCTCTGTAAGGCGACCTGAATCTAGAAATTCTTGAACGAGATGGGGTGGCATCTGTGCATACGCCAAACCTGCGAATAAGCATGGCAATGCAGCAGTAAAAGTATTTAGTTTGGCAAGAACGGGTGGGTGCGCATTAAAAGGCTCTCCTTTCCAGTGACCAGAAATACCAGATGGCGGCCCAGAAATTTCCAAAATGGGTGTTGAAGCCAGCACTTGAACACTTGTGATCTTTTTGGCCAATGAGGGAGATGCTACCAATACGAAACTGCTTGTGCGTAGCCTTTTGCCAATAAGGTTAGGATCATTAAGCGTTCCAGTTCGGATAGCAAGATCAAAGTCTGCTTCAATTAACCCTGTGATCCGGTCATCCCCTAACAGCTCAATGACAACGTCGGGGAAATTTTTCAGAAACTTTGGAATGGCTTTAGGAAGGAGTGAAACGGTCATTTCAAGTGGAGCGGTGACCCGAAGCCTTGTTATGGATGATTCTGGCGCGTAACAGTCATCAACAACCAATATGACATTTCTCAATTTCAACAATGTGTCTTTTGCTTCTTCCGCCGGACGAACACCACGACCACTGCGCACAATGAGTCTTCTACCCAATTCAGTTTCAAGCTCTTTCACTCGCCGACTGATGGTCGAAGCCGGCACACCTAACTGTACCCCAGCAGCTGAAAGGCTTCCCAATTCAATTGCCAACAGCACAGTACGAATTGAAATTATATTCATGCTCATGCCTTTGCTAATTTCGCAAAACAGATTTGTTCTATTTCATTCTACGCAAATCAGAGGAGTGTTGCTATAGTGAAGGCTATACAAACTTAGAGGAGGAGAGTATGTCTATTAAAACAATTGCTGTTTTTGGTGCAACAGGTTCACAGGGTGGATCCGTAGTACGTTATCTTAAAAATAATGGGAAATATCGAGTAAGAGCATTAACACGGAACCCCGCCAAATATGAAGGCCCAGCTGATGAGGTCGTAGCAGCAAACCTCGATGATGAGCAGTCTTTATTGGAGGCACTTAAAGGCGTATATGGTGTCTTTGTCGTAACCAATTTCTGGCAGGAAGGAACTGACGAAATGGCTCAAGCCAAAGCAGCTATAGATGCTGCTCAGAGTGCTGGAGTGGAGCATTTCGTATGGTCATCATTACCAGATGTAGAGGCGATCTCAAAAGGGAAATGGAAGGTGCCACACTTTACCAATAAAGCGCGGATTGACCCAATTGTTCGTTCAGCAGAGTTCCCGTTACATACCATAGTCCAACCTTCTTTTTATTTCGAAAATCTGATTGGCAACATGGCCCCATCAGATCTGGGCAACGGTGCTAAGGGATGGGCAATCCCCATAGATCCAAATGCTAAGGTGATTCACATGGGAGCCATTGAAGAGATTGGAAATCTGGTAGACAGTGTTTTTTCAAACCCAGATAAGAGTAATGGAAAAACACTTTCAATGGCTGCAGGCTTATACAGCTTCTTAGATATAGTTAATGCGTTTAACCAAGCAGGGGAAGAGTATTTTGCGGTACAGGTACCGCAAGAGACCTTTACCAGCTTTTTCCCAGGAGCAGCAGAAATTGGCCAGATGCTTGGTTATTTCGAAGATCATACCTATATGGGGCCTGGCTCCAGTGAAAGCCTTGATGCAGGCAGTGAAATAATATCAACTCCATTTACACCATTCGATGAGTGGTTAAAGGTGAAACTGTCAAAGTGAAGGTCAGCCGGAGACACAAGAACAGAGTATTCAGTATCTTAATGGTACTTGGAATGAGCTTTGTTATTTCACTGGTAATGACCGTTATGAATACCGGTATTGAAAAAAGCTTTGCAAAACGCTGGTTATCTGCTTGGGTTGTGAGATTTATTGTAGCTTATCCGGCAGTACTTGTGATGACTCCTATCGTTAATCGAATTACCGATAAATTGGTCAATTGAAATTAACGTAAGTAATAGTCGGGCCAAGTGTCGACAACAGTTAGACTTGAAAGTGGAGTAAATATGAAAGAAATAATTCGAATTAACCATATTGGTTTACGCATCAGAGATCTGAACGTTTCTCGAGAATTTTATGAAAAACTCGGATTTAAGTTCATTATTGGTCCTGTTGGACCCGAGCCGGTAGCAATAATGGAACACCCTTCAGGTGTGAACATTAATCTGATTATCAATGTATCAGACGATGCCTCACCCAAGAATGTGTTAATGGACGACGCTATCAAACACGCTGGTTACACACACGTCGCTCTTGAAATTAATAATCCTGAAAATGTAGAGCATCAACTTGAAGAACTTGGGATTGAGATTACCGAAAGTGTAAAATTTGGTGGAGCTCATTACTTTTTTGTCCGCGACCCTGATGGAAATGTGCTTGAGTTTCATAAGCCCGGGGCAAGTAGTGAAAACTAGATCTTTCCGTCTGCACAGAGGCAGCAAGCAAGGCGCTGCTGTCGGTTAAATTTTGCGCTGCGCTCCAAATTTACCGCAGAGCTCGGCGTTAAATGCCTCGGAATCTTTAGCGCCAAGCTTAATAAAGGTATAATAACTATACCATGCTCGAATTTGATGAATCAAAGAGTCAGTCCAATCTTCAAAAACACGGTATAGATTTCACTGCGGCCCAAGCTCTTTGGGATGATTCGAGCTTACTAGAGGTTCCTGCGAAAACTCTGGATGAGCCACGGTTTCTCGAAATCGGCATTATTGACCAGAAACACTGGTCCGCTGTAATCACTTACAGAAACGGAAAAATCCGGTTGATCTCTGTTCGGCGGTCGCGAGACGAAGAGGTGACATTGTATGAAAGCTAAAACTTTTGAACGAAAATTTGATGAAGGTAAAGACATTACAGAATCGTTGGACCTGACCAAGGCGCGGCGACCCCTACAAGAACAAAAAAGGGTCAATGTAGATTTTCCTGCCTGGATGGTTGAACGACTGGATAGGGAAGCTAAACGTGTAGGCGTAACCCGACAGTCCATCATAAAAGTCTGGTTGGCTGAAAGATTGGAGCATACGGCACTTAACAAATCATTAAACGCGGACGCCAGCGATGCTGGCGCCGGTAAATTCAGACGTTAATGTCCGGAATTGGCCGAGGCTGTGTGAAAACCCAAATTCGAAAATCCAAAGTGGGAAATCAAGGCCGATTCACGGATTGCCGGTTAAAAAGGTGGAGTTTATGGGTCTGGTTAAACGGTACGCCGAGTCATTTATTGGGTGCTATCCCAATATCGGTGAAGGCTAAATAGTTTTCACACAGGCTCGGCCGAATCCAGCAGGTCATGCTGCTGAAACTCAGGTACGGCGTATAGCTGTTATGTGGTGAATAGCGGACGAATGAGTCTGACTTTATTGAACACCGTTTGTCAGATTACTATTTCAGTTCAACTAAAAAAATCCCCGCTTTCGCGGGGATTTTCTTGCTTTAGTAGAACGTGGTGGGCTGGTTAGCGGTTCATTCTGCCCTCGACCAGGTTTTGGACTACTTCCGGTTCGGCCAGGGTTGAGGTGTCGCCCAGGTTGGAATAGTCGTTTTCGGCGATTTTGCGCAGGATACGGCGCATGATTTTACCGGAACGGGTTTTCGGCAGGCCGGGTGCCCATTGGATCAGGTCGGGTGTGGCGATCGGGCCGATTTCTTTGCGTACCCAGTTGCGTAATTCTGCACGCAATTCTTCGCTGGGTTCTGCATCGGCGACCAGGGTGACGTAGACATAGATGCCCTGTCCCTTGATATCGTGTGGGTAACCGACGACCGCTGATTCTGCGACCAGGGGGTGGGATACCAATGCACTTTCGACCTCCGCCGTTCCCATGCGGTGTCCGGATATGTTGAGTACGTCATCAACACGGCCGGTAATCCAGTAGTAGCCATCTTCATCACGTCTGCAACCATCACCTGTAAAGTACATGCCTTCAAACGTTGAGAAATAAGTGTCAATGAAACGCTGGTGATCGCCATAGACGCTGCGCATTTGTCCTGGCCAGCTATCGGTGATAACCAATTGGCCTTCGACTGCTCCGTCAAGAACGTTGCCTTCGTTATCTACGATATCCAGCATGATGCCGGGTAACGGGAAGGTAGCGGATCCGGGCTTCAATGGCGTTGCACCCGGTAACGGACTGATCATGATGCCGCCGGTCTCTGTTTGCCACCAGGTATCAACGATCGGGCAACGGCCGTCGCCAACCACGTGGTAGTACCATTCCCATGCTTCCGGATTGATCGGTTCGCCGACACTGCCCAGCAGGCGCAAGGATTTCCTCGATGTGCGTTTAACGGGATCATCGCCATCACGCATCAATGCGCGTATCGCGGTAGGTGCGGTATAGCAGATATTGACTTCGTGCTTGTCACAAACCTGCCAGAAACGGCTGGTATCGGGATAGTTGGGCACGCCCTCAAACATAATTGTGGTCGCACCATTGGCCAGTGGACCATAAACGATATAACTATGACCTGTTACCCAGCCAACATCCGCTGTGCACCAGTAGATATCGCCATCCTGGTAGTCAAAAACCATTTCATGGGTAAATGAGGCATACACCATGTAACCACCGGTGGTATGCAGAACGCCTTTAGGTTTTCCTGTTGAGCCCGAGGTGTAGAGAATGAATAAAGGATCTTCTGCACCCATCTCTTCACAGGGGCAATCATCCGAAACATCGGCTTCCGCTTCATGCAGCCAATGGTCACGGCCAGCATCCATGGATACGTCATTCCCGGTGTTACGAACCACCAGTATCGATTCGAGAATATCCATGACCCCGTCACGTTCACAGGCGGCATCGACGTTTTTCTTGAGGGGGATGGCCCTGCCACCGCGTAGACCTTCGTCTGCGGTGATGAGAATGTTGGACTGGCAATCAACAATACGACCGGCCAGTGCGTCCGGTGAAAAACCACCAAACACGACAGAATGGACAGCACCGATACGAGCGCATGCCAGCATTGCTACGGCAGCCTCTGGAATCATTGGCATGTAGAGAGTGACACGATCCCCGCGTTTGGTCCCGAGTTCCTTGAGTACATTGGCCATGCGGCAGACACGTTGATGCAATTCGCGGTAACTGATATGCAAGTCACGGGCCGGGTCATCACCTTCCCAGATGATGGCGGTCTGGTCAGCACGTTTTTCAAGATGGCGATCTATGCAGTTGTAACAGGCATTGAGTGTGCCGTCTTCAAACCAGCGGATATATACATCCTTTCGATCCCAGGAAACATCTTTAACCTTGCTGAATGGTTTTATCCAGTTGATTCGACGTGCTTGTTCAGACCAGAAGCCGGTATTGTCCTCAACCGACTGGCTGTACATTTCTTGGTATCGTTGTTGGTCAACGTGGGTGCGCTCCCTGGCTGCAGGGATAACGGGATAAGTTTTGCTCATAGTCCTTTCTCTACTTTCTTGGGTTGTCAAATCCGACAGGCTTTTAAGTCCAGGTCATGCCTGGTCGCCAGCCCCATCGCCATAATAAACCGGCACCGAAAAACAAACCTCCAAGGTGGGCGTAATGAGCCACTTGAGGCATTGCTCCGGTAACGCCGAAAATCAATTCGGCGGCACCATAAATTAGCACAAACCACTTTGCCTTGATGGGTACCGGGAAAAAAATAAGGAGTAATTTATTGTTTGGCCACGTCACCCCGTAAGCCAGCAGGAGTCCGAAAACCGCACCGGACGCGCCGATGGTCGGGTAGTTACCGCCACTGATGTATTGAACCAGCAGTTGAACCAATCCGGCGCCCAGGATACAGGTGAAATAATATTCGGCAAATCTTCGGCTACCCCACATCCTTTCAATGGGCAGACCAAACATCCACAGCGCAAACATATTAAAAAACAGGTGGTTGAAACCACCATGTAAAAAACCATAACTGATCAATTGCCAGGGTTGGAAACTCAACTGCCAGGGTTGGGGGTTGGCGCTATTAACCGGCCACAAGGCCATGTGATTGAGTGTGCTCAGTATCGTTTGCCCAAATGAAGATTGTGGCGAAACGCTCTGCAGCAAAAAAATGACGACGCAGACAGCTATAATACCGATGGCTATCGGTGGTTGTGTCACCTGCTGCAGTTTTAACTGCTGATTCAAATATACTCTCCAGTGAGACCTAACGCTGGGCTACAATATTACAATGACTAAAAAAAACATCCTTGACTCACATCATGTAAAAATGGTGACGATATACGCATCTTCCAGCGCAGCACTCAGGCCCGTTTACTACGACGCGGCCAGGCGTTTGGGCGAAATTTTAGCACTCGCCGGAAAGTCTATCATCTATGGGGCCGGGGGCGGTGGCCTGATGGGAGCTATGGCCGATGGCGCACTCGGTAGAGGTGGCGAGGTATATGGTGTAGTGCCTGGTTTTCTGCAGGATCTTGAACTGACCCATCGTGGTTTGACCGAATTGAAGGTGGTCGGGGATATGCGTGAGCGTAAGCACCGGATGTTGCAGGATTCAGATGCCGTGGTGGCCTTGCCCGGCGGATCAGGTACCTATGAGGAACTATTCGAGGCGTTGACAATGAAACGTCTGGGGCAGTGGGTCAAACCCGTTGTCATCGTTAATACGATCGGTTTTTACGATGGTTTGCTGGAGTTTCTCAGGCACAGTGTCGATGAATGTTTTATGGGTCGAAATCATTTGAACATGTGGTCCGTCGTGGATGAACCGGAACAGGTTCTCGAGGCCATAGAAAACGCCCATGCCTGGCATAGCGATGCGCTCCAGTACGCCAATGTGACGTCTGCTAACGCATGAGTGATCAAGTCCCACCGGTCATTCGAAAAATGCCGGCAGCGCGTGGATTGGCCTGGGTTTCGGGTAGCTGGGGACTGGTCAAAAGACAACCCTTACGTTTATTGCTGATCAGCCTGTTTTTCCAGTTTCTTGTGAGTTTTTCACAGACAGGCGCCCTGGGCTTGGTGGTTATTCTCTGTCTGCCCGTATTGAGTGCCGGGTTATTGCACGCTTTCTTCCTTGTTGATCACGGTGATAAACCCATGTTGGCGGTCTTGTTCATGCCTTTTATGGCAAAAAGGAGTATCGGGTCGTTGTTGTTACTGGGCGGGGTCGCAATGGCACTGGCACTGTTGATTGTTACACTCGTATTGGCGGGACAAATAGTCGATATTGACCCGGATATTATTGTCCGCATAGAGCAGGGTGATCTCGATGCATTGCGGCTCATAGACCCGCAAGTTATGGAAAATGCGGTTCTAGCGATGGCCTTAGGTGCCGCTATCAGTGGCACGATCACCTATTTCTCGGTGCCGTTGATCTGGTTCCGGAAACTTAAAATGGGAAGTGCCCTGTTGATGGGATTAAAGGGCCTTGGCCGAAACTGGAAACCACTGCTGGTGATCGGTTTATTCCTCGGTATATTGGCGGTGCCGATTGTCTTGCTGTTCGGCTCTTTCTATCTTTCAGCACTCAGTGAAGGAACTGCATCTACCTTGTTGGGCTTCCTGTTACTGTTGCTAGGTCCGATGTTCCAATTACTGCTGTTTGGTACCCAATACCTGGCATTCAGGGATATTTTTGGCCTGGATGAAACGATCGTTCCTGCCAATAAGACAAATGATCAGTTAGTCGCCTGATCGGCTTCGCTTTCTTCTTCCGTTTCCTTTTCCGGAACCAGGATGCGGGCAAAAATTATTCCTGCTTCAAACAGCAACCACATTGGCAGCGCCAACAAGGTCTGTGAAATGACATCAGGGGGCGTCAGGATCATTCCGAGGGCAAAGGCACCGACAATAATATAAGGTCGCCAGCTTGCCAGCTTGGCGGGCGTCGTGATGCCGGTGGCCACCAGGATGATGGTCGCAATCGGTACTTCAAAGGTAATCCCGAACGCAAGAAACAGCGTCATGACGAAATCCAGGTATTTACTGATGTCGGTCATCACGGCCACACCGTCTGGCGCATAGCTGGTTAAAAAGCCGAATGCCAGTGGAAAAACAACGAAATAGGCGAAAGCGCAACCGGCATAAAAAAGAAATACCGAAGAAAACAACAAGGGCCGGGCCAGTCTTTTTTCGTGCTTGAACAATGCCGGTGCAACAAAGGCCCATAATTGATACAAAATCACCGGGATCGAAATCATGATGGAGACCCACAGTGTTAGCTTGAACGGTGTCAGGAATGGTGATGCCACATCGATGGCAATCATGCTGCTGCCTTCCGGCATTTGCGCCATCATCGGTTGTGCCAAAGCCTCGTACAGGCGGCGTGAGAATGGCAGCAGTGCTATCAGAACGACAACGATGGACAGGCAGGCCTTGAGCAAGCGGCCACGAAGTTCAACCAGGTGTTCGAGAAAGCTTAACTCGCGGTCTTCTTCTTGGGCGTTTTCAGACATTTTCAGGCTTTTTACTGTCGGGTTCCGGTAGCGGTTCTGGTTTCGATGCCCCGGCAGATAAGGGATCCGGACTGGCCGACCCGGATGTGTCCTTATCCGTTTTAAGGTGATCTGTTTTTTGGGTTTCCGATTTGAAAACTGGCTCTTCGGCCAATTTCCTGCCGATCTGTTTTAGTTCTTCGCTGGTCTTCTTTATCGGCGCCGAGAGATCGGCTTCCGCCAGTTCGGATTCGATGGTGTTGCGCAGGCTGACCCAGCTCATCCTGGCCTTACGCACGAACCCACCCACGGTGCGCGCTACACCGGGTAAGCGTTCTGGTCCGAGCACTAACAGGCCGATAAGGGCGAGAAGAAAAATCTCGGCAAAACCAACATCAAACATCTGTGTCGGACGGGTGTTTGGCCGTGGCTTTTTCCTCTGTTTTTTGCGTCGCAGCGGAAGTTTTTTCTGCAGCTGTTAATTTTTCAGGTTCCTTGTCTGCGTCTGCGGGTTCGTCTTCGATGCCTTTACGGAATCCTTTAACGGCACTGCCGAGATCGGACCCGATGTTACGTAGACGCTTGGTGCCAAAAACCAGCATGACTATCACCAGCAGGATTACTAGCTGTGTGACGCTTATTCCACCAATCATGTTTTAACTCCGGTGTTGTTTCAATTAATGCAGTTTAATCCAAACGGGAGGGTTTGGCTGCAAAAAAACGGGTTATAGAAATTGCTTCAGGTATAACGCCTGCGCAGGATGAGCATCCCGGCCAGCATCAAAACCAGTATTGCGGAAAGACGTCCAGCCACGTTTAGCGTTGGAATCCTTGGCAGGCCATCTGCAGATCCTACCGAAGTATCGCAATTGGACGGTGGGCTGATTGCGAGACTTTCATAGCCGACTTCATTGAGGGTGGTGGCGACCAGGGTCGCCGCGCCGGTAGCCACATCGATACTCAGTATTTGACTTTTCTGGTTGCTAATCTGGCTGCGGTCAGTAATGGCCCATAAACCGCCATTACTATCGAAAGCCAATCCGGCTTCATTGTATGTAAATTCACTTGTATCACTCAGTGGCCCTACCATTGATGCAATCCCGGTGGTCAGGTCGATGCTGTATAGGTTAGGAGAATCCGTATCGCCATTCTCCAATTGTCCATTACCCAAACCGTAAAGCCTTACCGGGTTGCCAAAGGCCGCGATGGCACTGATGTTTACACCAAGGGCCCCTTGAGTACCCACGGTCGTGAAACTACCACCCTGATCACGACGATATAAAGTTTTGGACCTTACGGAGGTAAAATACAAGCTGTTGTCACAGGCGAATGTCATGCCAAAATCATTGCCGCCGCCGGACTGGAATTCGAAAGGGAGTTGAATTTCTTCCTCGTAATTTATTGAACCGTTAGCTGGACTGATTGGAAACAATGTCCCGGAAGCGTCATCTATACCCCAAAGAAGACTACCCGGGTCTGACGAGAACGCCAGGCCTTCCGTATCAGTACGATCTTCAATTCCAGTAAAAAGTTTGCCTCTTAATTGATCAGTGCCGGTGGCGAGATCAATCAAATACAGGCTATCCCCACCATTGCTATCAGAATTTACGCTATATGCCATAGGCTCCGCCTTCGCACTGATGGCGAATAGCGAAATAACTATAAATAAGGCAAAGCGATTTAAATTACTCATTCACGCAGCGTCCAGCCTTGTTGCATAAGCAACTGGAACATCATGCTATCAGAAAAAATAACAATTACAAAGCCTTATGTATGTTTTTGAGAGTTCATTGAGCGGCTGTTGCAAAATAACAACAAACTATTATGGAGTTGCTATCCCGATTGTTTAGTTGAGATCAAAGTTGAATGCCAATGATGCTTGGGTTTCTTGCAGAAATGACTAACAGTAATGGACCGGAACACCTTACGGAAACTGACAGATCACGGGTTGATGTCGTTTTTTGACCACAAACATATTTATCATTTTCATCAACTGAGAACCAGGAATCTTCTCCCCTGGGGATTGCGCGAAACATCGGCTGCGGTCACAATTTGATAATGGATATTTTCAGAGTTTTTCAAATTGAAGCGGCTCATCGGTTGCCAAACGTACCCGAAGGTCACAAATGTGCACGTCTGCACGGTCACTCATTTCGCATTGAAGTGCACGTGTCCGGTCCGGTCGGTGAGCGGGAAGGCTGGGTAATGGATTTCGCGGAATTGCGGCGTATTTTCCAACCTGTGTTTGATCAACTCGACCACCATTACTTAAACGAGATCGATGGACTTGACAACCCGACCAGTGAAAACCTGGCTCGCTGGATATGGCATCAACTGAAACCCGGCCTTGCGGGGTTGAGCAAAATCATTGTTCAGGAAACCTGCAACGCCGGTTGCATTTATTACGGCGACTGAGCCGAGGGCTAAGTCGCTTTAAAGGGACTCAGCAGCCACAGCCGTGCTTAGTGTCGCAAAACGGCTTTCTGCTGGACTTGCCGCAGCGGCACAGCGCACCATTCATGGTGATACACTCCTGTCCTCGCTTATTGTAAACACGCAGGTAACCGCGGAATTTTAGCGGGCCGTTCTTTACACATGTCACCGTTATTGTCTGGGGCCTCTTAACCGTCATCCAATCTGAAAGTTGGCCAATAGCGCCAGCATCAAAAAACTCGATATCCAGATGCTGGTCATCGCAAATGGGTTTGTTTATTGATGACCCGCAGCGACAAAGGTTGAGTTTGTTTGAGTGTGTCACTTCACCATCTTCATCGATGAGTGTTATGTTGCCAGTCATCCTCAGCGGACCGCCACTGCTCACGAGTAACTCATTGGCTATATTCAGGCGTTTTGGTACTCGCTTGCTTCCGCGTTGCTCACGGAACCAGCTGTCTAAAGCCTTTTTAGTGGTAGTTTCGCGGGTTTTTGGCGCCGGAACAGGCTCGGCGGGAGCGTCCGGACTTGGGCCTGGTTTGGGGTTGAAAGAATACTTATCAATTTCAGACCAATTGATTTTTTTGGCGTGTGCCGTGCTCGCGTCATCCATGACAAAAGTCTCCAGGAATTCCATTTCCCTTATATACTTGAAATATTAGAATACGCCTTCTGCAAATAAATTCAAGGTCTTAATGAAAAAATTACTAACATTACTCTTCATCATATTTTCGCTTAACGTATTCGCAGCACCGCTTTCTGTTCCAGATCGACAGCGTGGTGAGGGGCCGTTCGAGCGTCTTGTTCTGCGTGGTGTAATTATCGTGAATGGCGAGGGCGCCCCCCCTGTTGGCCCCATGGATGTTCTGATAGAGGGCAACAGGATTACACAGATACGCAACCTGGGCTTATACAAACCAGTGCCCGAAGCCGATCGTATCCCGATCCTGGAGGGTGACCGTGTCATGGAACTGGAGGGCCACTACCTGCTGCCGGGCTTCATTGACCTGCACGCGCACTTTGGCGGCGATGCGCAGGGTGTGCCGGCTGAGTACGTGGCCAAGCTATGGCTGGGTCACGGTATTACGACTATTCGTGAGCCGGGTAGTTTTAATGGGCTGGATTGGGTTCTGGAGCACCAGGCACGCAGCGCAAAGAATGAGATAGCGGCCCCGAGAATTTTCCCGTACGTGGGTTTCGGACAAGGTGAATCAGGGCCATTCCTGACCCAAGACGCGACCCGTAGCTGGGTTAAAAAAATTGCGAAGCAAGGTGCCGCCGGTATTAAATTTTTCGGTGCGCCGCCCAATATCATGCAAGCAGCGTTGGACGAGGCTGGCAAACAAGGCCTGGGTTCAGCCATGCACCACGCCCAACTGGATGTCGTGAACTGGAACGTTCTGGACTCGGCTCGAGCCGGCCTGACGTCGATGGAGCATTGGTACGGTCTGCCGGAGGCCATGTTTGAGAACCAGGTGATCCAGGATTATCCGCTGGATTACAACTACACCAACGAGCAGGACCGTTTTGGCGAGGCCGGACGTCTGTGGGCACAGACAGCCAAACCGGGTTCTGAAAAATGGAACCAGGTACGTGACGAACTGATCGCCCTGGATTTCACCATCAACCCGACTTTAACCATTTATGAAGCCAGCCGTGACCTGATGCGTGAGATGAATGCTGACTGGCAGAAGGACTACACACCACCCGCCTTGTGGGAGTTTTTTCAGCCATCCCTGAAGTCTCATGGTTCCTACTGGTTCGACTGGACCACGTCCGATGAGGTCGCATGGAAGAATAATTTTAGAATCTGGATGCAGTTTCTGAACGACTATAAGAATCATGGCGGCCGGGTCACATTGGGCTCCGATGCCGGCTATATCTGGAAGCTCTATGGTTTCGCCTATATCCGTGAAATGGAGTTATTACAGGAGGCTGGCTTCCACCCCCTGGAAGTATTGCGTTCGGCAACCTACCAGGGAGCACAGGTGCTGAACATGGATGAACAGATCGGTTCAGTGCGTGTAGGAAAGCTTGCCGACCTGGTGATAACCGAAGAGAACCCGATTGCCAATTTCAAAGTGCTCTACGGCACCGGTCATTTCAAACTGGGTGCCGACAATAAACCCGAGCGTGTTGGTGGTGTGAAATACACCATCAAGGACGGCATTGTGTTTGATGCGAAAGAACTATTGGCGGATGTGCGCAAGATCGTCCGTGAATCCAGGTAGGGCGCGATTGATGCCAAAGCTGCGTTGCGAATCCAGAGGGCGCGTAATGTAGTTCCCACCGCGCGTCGGGTGGGTAAAATCTACCCACCCAACGGGGCATTAATTGGGGTTAGAGCGTGCTGCTCCAGACCTCGGATAAGTTCTTGATGTCTGCGAGTACCTCACCAGTGTGCGTGTCCGGATCCACATCGGCGTAGTGTTTGGCAATCTTGCCTTCGGGATCAACCAGGAATGACTGGCGGCTTGCCAGTTTGAACAGTTTATAATCCTTCAGAACACCATAGGCACTCGCGGTAGTACTGTCTGAATCTGCAAGAAGGGTAAACGGCAGTTTGTATTTATCAGAAAATGCCTTGTGCGACTCGACATCATCGACACTGATACCCACCACGGCAGCGTCAATGGCCTTGAAGGCGTAGATGTTGTCACGGAAATTACAGGCTTCCTTTGTACACCCCGGTGTGTCGTCCTTTGGATAAAAATAAATGGCCAGCCACTGACCCCGGTAACTCTCGAGGGTGTGCCAATCGCCATTTTGATCCTGCAAGTTAAATGATGGTGCATCGGAGCCCACCGTGGGTTGTTCGCCGGCAAATAGTGGACCGGATAAGACCATAAACATCAGAGCAAGCAGGATTTTCTTCATTTCAATACTTCCTAATTTGAGAACACGACTCTCGGCCGGTTAAACAAGGTGGCCGCAATAGCGGCAAAACCGAGGCCAAGTAGTAGTGTACTACCCATCGACAGGCCCAGCCAAAGTGTTGAAACCGACTCACCACGGACAAACTCACCGATCAACAGGTTCTGGGAAAACATCGGGATGGCCATCATCCATGTTTCAGGTTTCATCGGGTTAACCATGAAAATCAAGCTGGGAATCATCGGAATCATGAAAACCAGACCCATGTAAGACTGTGCTTCGCGCAGGCTTTTCGCAAGTGCAGCGAGCGTGGTCAACATGGCTGCAGCAAGTATGACCACGGGTGCGATGGCCAGCAATATTCCGCCAATCGCCGCGCCGCTCAGGTTCAGGTCAACCCCCAGTGCTCCTGTCGGCAACAATGGAAACGCAAAACGGAAAGCAATCAGTGTTAAAACCAGCGAGGCAAAGGCATAGGTCGCCGTTGCGCACATCTTACCCAGCATGATCTGCCAGCGCGGCACCGGGTTGATCAATAATGGCTCCAGCGACTTGCGTTCCTTTTCACCTGCGGTTGAATCAATGGCCAGGTGCATACCACCGGTAAAGGCAGTGATCATCAACACATAGGGCAACATGATCATGACCAGCATACCGCGGCTTTGCGGGGTGGATAAATCGATATCCTTGACCATGATGGGGGTGCGTATGGTGGGTGAAACCCCACGCAGTTGCAGTCGCAGTTGACCGATCTGCGCCCCATAGGCATTGAGTAAGCCCTTGACGCGTTGCATTGGAATATTGGATTCCCGGCGTGACGGATCAGCGATCAATTCAATCACCGCCGGTTTTCCGGTGTTCCACTGCTCGGTGAATGTTTCGGGGATACGAATGATGACCTGTGCTTCCTGGCTCCTGACCGATGGCCTCCGGGTCTTCGGGTGCTGTCTGGATGATGACACCCTGTTGTTCCAGAAAACTGACCAGGTTGGGTGCGTGCTCCGCTCCCACCACCGGTACTTCCAGCACTTTCTCAACACTCTCCTGCTGCTTGCTGCTGGCGAAGTAAGCCAGGCCGATAAACAGGATCGGAAACAGGATGGGACCAAGCAGGACCGAGTTGAACAGCGAACGCCGGTCGCGCAGGTTTTCGCGGACTTCCTTCTTGTAAACCGTGACCAAGACCACTCATGCCAGCAAACCCTCTTCGCTACCGATCAGGCGGACAAAGGCATCCTCCAGGCTGTCGCAACCACTTTTCTCGAGCAACTCATGTGCACTGCCGTCCGCCGCAATCCGGCCATCAGCGATGATGATGATACGGTCACACAAAGCCGCAACCTCCTGCATGATATGGGTAGACAAAATCACCGAGTGACCCGCTTCCTTCAAGCTGAGAATATAGCGTCTCAACGCCCGGGTGCTCATGACATCAAGCCCGTTACTGGGTTCGTCCAGCAATACCGTCTGCGGTTTGTGCACCATCGCGCGGGCAATGGCGACCTTGACACGTTGCCCCTGGGAAAAACCTTCGGTGCGCCGCTCGATAAAATCAGCCATGTCCAGTGTCTCCACGAGTTCCTCCACCCGTGTGTGAATATCTTCAGCCGACATGCCATGAAGCTTGCCGTAGTAGGCAATATTTTCTCGTGCACTCATGCGTGTGTACAAACCGCGACTGTCCGGTACAACACCCAGGGTACGCTTGATCGCCATCGCATCCTTCGTGGGGTCGAGACCGTCAATGCGGATTTCGCCCTCATCGGGTGGCAACAATGAATACAACATTCTTAAGGTCGTGGTTTTGCCGGCGCCATTGGGCCCAAGCAAACCGGTGATCTCACCATCGCGGACTTCAAATGAAATACCCCTGACGGCTTTGACCTTGCCAAATGATTTATGCAGGTTGCTTACTTTAATCATTTCAGAAAGTCCCTATGGATCCGGTCCGAGCAGGCTGGTAAAAAATGGCGCTGGCAGGATATTCTCCACGCAGGATGTATCCA
The DNA here is from genome assembly GCA_963749115.1 of uncultured Gammaproteobacteria bacterium. GTDB lineage: Bacteria > Pseudomonadota > Gammaproteobacteria > Xanthomonadales > SZUA-36 > SZUA-36. The sequence goes on along the minus strand of CAVVLP010000010.1, from coordinate 293,663 downwards.
GGTTCTCAACGCTGCCCTTTTCAATAAACTCCGTGGTGATATCGCGCAGGCAAACATTCTTCATGACCGAATGCGCCTGGCCACGGGCCACCAGGTTGAGGCTGTTGGAAAATGTCTTCTGCAACCTGGGCGGCATAGCGGGGCGGTGTTACCGGGTCACGCTCACCGGACATCAATAAAACCGGCATATCTGAAACCACGGGCTGGTGGAAGTCTTCAGCGACCTCGCCACGTGGCCAGATCCCGCACTGCAAACCAACGATTTCCAGCAACAGGTTACCCATGAGCGTGTGCACTGTAATCTGCAGACAAATCCATGAACGGATAGTCTTCACTGCACATGACCGACAGTTCCATACCCTTGCTGAGCATTTCGTTCAAGCCGGTCATGACCAGCAGTGCCTGGCGTGGCCAGGCGCGTCAGGTCACCGGTGGTCAAAGCCTCGTGTACCAACAAGGGGATCATGGCCTGGGTCTCGCTGGCATAGCTAAGGAAGCGGATCGCAACCCCCAGCGTGTCGGCTGTCAGACGCATCTCCTGGGGCTCGCCGCTTACCGGGTTGATAATCGTGATCTGCTGTGGTTCATTGCGCAATTGCGCGAAAAGGGTATTCAACTCTTCCGCCTGGTGTGGGAATAGCGAATTACAGCTTTCATTCTCAGAGCAGTCCTCGAACACGGTCTGCACGCTGCGATCCAGCATCTGTGCATGTTCCTGACCCAGGGCCAGTTGCATCGGTACGACACTGTCGAGGGTTACGCTGCGCACCGTTTCAGGAAATAATCGCAGGTACACCTGCGCCGCGCGGGTACCGTAGGAGACACCCATGATATTGATCTTGTCATAACCCATGGCCTGCCGGACCAGGTTGTAATCACCCATGGCAATGGTGGTGGTGTAAAAACGTGGATCGCCATCCAAGCTCTGCCAGGCACTTCTCGGTTTCGGTACGGATCAAATCGAGGTCGATCTCCTGGTTAAGGTCTTCTTCAACTTCGGATTCACAGGCCAGTTTGTTGGAACCGCCGGTACCGCGTTGATCGATCATCACGATATCGCGGGTCTTGCGTATTTTGTTCAGGGTAGACCGAATCATGACCCAGGTTTCACTGGCGGCCTGCCCCGGGCCACCCGCAAAAAAGAAAACCGGGTCTGGTTCCGTGGTCTTTCCGGTTGCGGGGGCCATGGCGATGTTCAGCTTGATTCTCTTTCCGGCCGGATCAGCGGGGTTCTCGGCAACCTCGAGTGAGCCGCAACGGGCATTGGCGGTCAGGTTGGTGCCGGGTAGTGCGAGCATACAATTGCTGAACTCGATTTGATTCGAATCCGGTAAAGCCAAAACAGTGGTTGGCAGCGCCATGAATACCAGCACTACGATAAAGAAATAGTTTGTTCATTTAAACAACATCATCTGACCGGTGCTCAGGTTAAACAGCTAAGCCGTCTCCGTCTATAGGTTATATGTCATGTGTCGTAATAATTTAATTCATAATTTTGCCAATTTGAAAGTTCACAGGTAAATTTTATTAACAGCTCTGTTCATCCCCACAACGGTATTTTTCACCCGTATAATGTGCGCTCACTTATTCCGAATCAGCCGCCGTATGCACGCATTACAAGTCAACAACCTGACCAAGACATACGCCAATGGCGTTGAAGCATTGAAAGGTATTTCCCTGAATGTCGAAGAAGGGGATTTTTTTGCCTTGCTGGGGCCCAATGGCGCCGGTAAATCCACCCTGATTGGTATCATCAGCTCGCTGGTTAACGCAAGCTCGGGTGAGGTCAATGTTTTTGGCACCAGCGTTCAGCAACAACGGTCAAAGGCCATGTCGTATATCGGACTGGTGCCGCAGGAGCTGAATTTCAACCAGTTTGAAAAGCCCCTGGAGATCATCGTTAACCAGGCGGGGTATTACGGCATCGGCCGGAAAGTTGCGCATGAAAGGGCTGAAAAATATCTCAGGCAACTACAGTTGTGGGACAAGCATGACAAGATATCCCGGCTTCTTTCCGGTGGTATGAAGCGACGTTTGATGATTGCCCGCGCGATGGTCAACGAGCCAAGGTTGCTGATCCTGGACGAACCGACTGCCGGTGTGGATATCGAGATCAGGCGGTCGATGTGGGAGTTTATCCGCGAGATCAATGAAAGTGGAACGACGGTGATCCTGACCACCCACTATCTCGAAGAGGCCGAGGAGTTGTGCCGCAATATCGCCATCATCGATCACGGCGAAATTGTCAAGAACACGGATATGAAGTCTTTATTGAGCACGTTGGATATAGAGACATTTGTACTCGATATTCGGGAGCCGGTGACGAAGGTGCCGCAGGTGGATGGCATTGAATTCAAGATTCGTGATGAATTCACACTGGAGGCTTCATTGCCAAAGCAGAAGTCGCTTAACGCGCTGTTCTCTGCTCTGGATGATGCCGGTGTGAAGGTGATGAGTATGAGGAACAAGGCCAACCGCCTCGAAGAATTGTTTATGCGTTTGGTCGAAAAGGGTACAACGGTATGAATGCACGTGTGAACTGGGTGGGTTACAAAACCATCGTGCACAAGGAAGTCACGCGTATTTTGCGTATCTGGGCGCAGACGGTGGTGCCCCCGGCCATCACGATGACGCTTTATTTTATTATTTTCGGCAACCTGATTGGCCGCCGCATCGGTGATATGGGTGGTTTTGACTATATGCAGTTCATCGTTCCCGGGCTGATCATGATGTCCGTTATCACCAGTTCCTACGGCAACATGGTTTCATCTTTTTTTGGTGCCAAGTTCGGACGGCATATCGAAGAACTTCTGATTTCACCACTCCCCAACTGGGTCATCCTGGCCGGTTATGTCACCGGCGCGCTGGTGCGGGGATTGATGGTCGGTTCGGTAGTCATGGTCATTTCGCTGTTTTTTACACGTGTCGAAGTGCAGCATCCGCTGATCATGGTCTCCGTGCTGTTGTTGACATCCATCGTGTTTGCCATGGCCGGGATGGTGAATGCCATATTTGCCAACAAGTTTGATGATATAGCCATTATTCCGACATTTATCCTCACACCGCTGACCTACCTGGGCGGGGTTTTCTATTCGATCAGCCTGTTGCCGGAATTCTGGCAAAGACTTTCAGCCTTCAACCCGATCCTGTACATGGTCAATGGTTTTCGCTACGGAATACTGGGTGTGTCAGATGTCGAAATAACTTATGCCTATATCATTATGGGTGTCTTTGTCGTGGCGTCTGGCGGGCCTCTGTCTGTGGCTTTTACACCGGGGAACCGGTTTGCGAAGTTGATGCTTATTGAAATCTTAACGCTTGATCAAACGCACTGCGATATAATAGAAAGTTCTGTTACGCAAAATTATTGAGTATTTTTTAATGACGAATGAATATAAAACTGAAAAGGCCGAGATAAACTGGCCTGTAACGCTGGTTCTGGGCCTGACCTTTCTGGCCGCTGTGACCATCGTACCCTGGTATGGCTTTGTGTATGGGTTCAGCGGATGGGCCTGGGCCTTTTTCGCGATTTTCCTGGTCACAAGCGGTATCGGTATCGGCAGTGGCTATCACCGCCTGTGGTCGCACCGTGCCTATGAAGCCAATTGGCTGATGCGTCTGTACCTCGCAATTGTGGGTGGCATGGCGCTTCAAAACAGCATCCTGGTCTGGTGTATCCGCCACCGTTTCCACCATCGTGATGTCGATGATAACGACAAGGACCCGTATTCAATTGGCCGTGGTTTCTGGTTTGCGCACATTGGCTGGATGCTGAGAGATTACAAGAGCGGCAGGCTGGACTGGAGTGTCGTTCCTGACCTGGAGCGTGACCCGATCGTTGCCTGGCAGCACAAGTATTACTGGCCACTGGTAGCTGGTGACCAATGTCGGCTTGCCCTTGCTGCTGGGTTGGATGGTTGGTGATATCTGGGGTGTAATCCTGTTGGCTGGCGTTTTGCGCCTGGTGATCAGTCACCACCTCACATTTTTCATCAATTCGCTGGCCCATATGTGGGGTAGCCGTCCGTACACTGATGAGAACACTGCAAGGGATAACTGGTTTCTTGCCATCGTTACCTATGGTGAGGGCTACCATAACTTCCACCACCTGTTTCAAAGCGATTACCGTAACGGTATTCGCTGGTGGCAGTACGATATCAACAAGTGGTTTATTGCTGGCTGCGCATGGTTGGGTATGGCCAAGAACCTGAAACGTACACCGGACTTCAAGATCCAGCGTGCCCGCCTTGCGATGATATTTAAGCGCGCGCAGGCAAAAATTGACCGGTCTTCAGTAAACCCGCGCTGGCGTGAAATGCTTGAAAAGGAATATGCCCAGTTCAAGGAAACGGTTAACCAATGGCAGCAACTGCAAATGGAACGCGTGCAGCAAGGCCGCCAGAAACTGGCTGATGCCATCGACCAGAGCGCCCTGACCGCACGTTACCGGGAGTTGGAAAGAGAGCTCAGAATGCAGCGTAAACGTGTCATCATGTTGACGGCCCAGTTTGTTGGCTGATTTGCTGTGACATAGTATGGAAAAGGAGCCAATTGGCTCCTTTTTTTATCTTTGAAGAAATATTAAGGATTGGAACTCACTGGTGCTTCGCAACAGCTGCAAATGGAACGTATGCAACAGGGCAAGCAGAAACTGGCTGATGCCATCGATCAAAATGCATTGACTGCACGTTACCGGGAGTTGGAAAGAGAGCTGAAAATGCAACGTAAACGCATGACCATGCTTACCGCTCAGTTTGTCGGGTAAAGCATCGATTTGATTGTAAAAGGAGCCGACTGGCTCCTTTTTTTTTGCAGAATCAAAAGCCAACGAATGGGTTCATCATCCCTCTGGTTGCTTTATGAAAGTGTCCTTCATCATTTGTAAGGTGGGGGCGCTGTGATGGGTATTAACTTACCAGGACTCGCTGTGAATACATCCATGTACGCTCTGGCGCGACATCCCTGTCGCTCAAGGTCCTGATAAGTTAATACCCACCCCAGCTCAGTATCAAACGATGTGCATCTATCAGAAACCATGACCACATGCTTTCGCACAAAGCCGAGGGGGTGTGGTGTCTTGTTTCAGGACCTTTACGTGTCAGGATGAACGGTACTTCGCGACTGAGCACATGGATGTGCGACGCGAAGCCTCTCTGAGGCCTCAGGCGTGTCCCGACGCTGGCGCACTGCATAGCCCTGTAGTCCAGGCATGGCCAATAGTCACCAATCAATTGCTAAAGCGTTGGGGGTTTAGATGAAGTGTTAGAACCGCAGCGTCAAGGGTACTTTTTACGTATATACGCCACAGATTCCTTAACCAGTTGCGCCAGCACCGAACGGTCCAGGTCATCGAGTTTCTTCACGTAGAGACAGGATTTGCCCGTTTTGTATTTACCCAGTTTTTCCATCAGTTTCGGATTGATGCTGAACCCGGAAATAATATAAATCGTCAGGGCCTGTTTTCGTGGTGAGAAGCCTGTCAGGAAAAAATCACCTTCGCGCCCGCTTTCGTATTTGTAGTGATACTTGCCGTAACCAACGATGCTCGGCCCCCACATTTTTGCGCGATTGCCGGTAATTTCTGACATCAGTTTCATCAATTCACGGCAGTCAGCACGTTTGACCTTGTCTTCGATACCGGCGATGAACTCTGAAACCTTCTGCTGTTGTCGGTTTTGTCTTGTTATGGGCCATGGTATTGATCTCCTCCGTTTATTCTTAGCTTAGACGAAAAAATGCCCTTGCGTTACGGGTGGTGGCTTCCGCCAGTTCCTCCGGGTGTTGATTCCGGCAGGCGGCGAGGGTGCCGAGTATCCATGGCAGTAACGGGGTTCATTGCGATGGCTCTTGATTTTCGGGCGCAGATTGCGGGGTTTCAGATAGGGTGCGTCGGTTTCGATCATCAGGCGGTCTGATGGAATATCTTTCATATACTCCTTCATGTGCGTACCGCGCCGCTCATCGCAAATCCAACCGGTGATTCCGATATGGAAATTCAGGTCGAGACACTCATGCAGTTCGGTCTGGCTACCGGTAAAACAATGGACGACCACATCATTCAGCTGGTCACGGTATTCTTTGAGAATGGCGACAAAATCCTCGTGTGCATCACGCTGGTGCAGGAAAAAAGGCAAACCGGTCTCAATGGCGATCTGAATCTGTTGTTCGAATGCGGATCGTTGCGCTTTACGCGGTGAGAAATCCCGAAAATAATCCAGACCGGTTTCACCGATGGCGACAACAGCAGGCTGGCCGGCCAACTCGCGTAACAAGCTATCGGTCTCGCTATCGTAAGTTGAAGCCCGGTGCGGATGCACACCTGCGGTTGCAAATAGTTTTTGCGGCCACTCGGTAGCCAGTTGCAGGGCTTGCTGGCTGCCCTCGGCGCTGGCACCGGTAACGATCATCTGGCTTACACCGGCTTGAAACGCCGCCTCTATGACCTGCTCGCGGTCGACATCGAATGAGTCGTGTGTGAGATTACAGCCAATGTCGATGAGTTCCATGGCGCGCATTGTAATATTTTTTTTATCACAGATGCTTGCACAAGACTTCCGTTGCCATACAATCCCGCAGATGCAAGTGAAATGGAACGCCTTGTGGCGATTGATGCGGTTTGACCGGCCGATTGGCATATTATTGTTGTTGTGGCCGACGCTGTGGGCCCTGTGGATAGCGGGTGAGGGTCATCCATCGCTCAAAAACATACTGATTTTCTGCACCGGTGTGGTCCTGATGCGCGCGGCGGGTTGTATCATGAACGATGTCGCCGACCGGGATTTCGATCCTCACGTTGAGCGTACGCGTGGCCGACCGCTGGCCTCCGGGGAATTGACCGTACGCCAGGCCATACTGACTTTTTTTGTGCTGATGCTATTGGCTTTCGGGCTGGTGCTGATGACCAATGCACTGACCATCAAGCTGGCGTTTGCCGGTGCCGTGCTGGCCTCGACCTATCCCTTCTTCAAGCGCTGGACACATTTCCCCCAGGTCGTGCTGGGAGTGGCTTTTGGCTGGGGTATACCGATGGCTTTTGCCGCAGAAACAGGGCATCTGGCATCTGCTGCATGGCTGATTTTACTTATCAATGTCATCTGGTCAGTCATCTACGATACCCTGTACGCGATGGTAGACCGCGATGATGATATTTCGATCGGCCTGAAGTCTACCGCCATCCTGTTTGGCCGTTTTGACCTGCTGATCCTGCGTCTGTTGAAATTATTGATGATTGCCTTGCTCATATGGCTGGGTTTGAGACTGCAATTTAGCTGGCCCTGGTACGCCGGTGTGGCATTTGCCGCTGTCCTGTTTGCCTGGCAGCAGTACCAGGTCAGAAACCGGGATCGTGATGCCTGTTTCAAAGCCTTTCTGAATAATAACTGGGTCGGTGTGGCCATCTGGATCGGCCTGCTGATCCACTACACGATCAACTGAACCATGATGCTCTCAATACAAGGATTCAGAACCCGTATTCAGCCGCCGGAAGCTGCGGATGAAGAAGCGTTTCTGAGCGCAATGCGGGACAGTGTTGGCTTACATCACCCGTGGGTGACTGCTCCCAAGGACCACGCAGGCTGGGAACGTTACATGAAGCGTCTGGAACGGGTCAATGAAACCGGGTTCCTGGTGAAACGCATACATGACGGGGTTATCTGCGGCGTAATCAACCTCAATGTCATCACTTACGAGGCCTTGTGCAGTGCGTATGTCAGCTACTACGGTGTGGTTAACCAGACTGATAGTGGCTATATGAAAGAAGGTCTGCTGCAGGTTATTCAGCATGCTTTCGACGAACTCGGTTTGCATCGGCTTGAGGCCAATATTCAGCCGGGCAACCTGGCTTCAATTGGATTGGCCCGCAGTGTAGGTTTTCAATATGAAGGCTATTCGCCGCGCTTCTTAAAGATCAACGGTGAGTGGTGTGATCATGAACGTTGGGTCGTGCTCGCTGATTCTGACTGATTGACTGGAATAGCCCGCGCTGCAACCCATATATCAACACGTTTAGAGCCGGCTTTTTTCAATACCCTGGCGCACTCGGTGACCGTTGTTCCGGTGGTCATCACGTCATCGATCAACGCAACATGGCGGCCCGGTTTGCCGGTGCCATGCCAGTAAAAAGCCCCCCGTACGTTTTTGCGCCGTTGTTTACGGCTCAGACCGGATTGTGCCCGGGTGTTTCGCCGACGCCTCAATCCGCCTGTGAGTAATGGGATGTCGAGTACCCTGCCGGCGTAAGCTGCCAGTTCATAAGCCTGGTTAAACCCCCGGCTCAGTAAGCGATGATTGTGCAATGGTACCGGTACGAGCATATCCGGAAGACTCGACTCCTGTTGGGTGACATGTTCACAGATCAAGTGACTCAGAATCCTGCCGGCTGCCAGTTGGCGTTTGAATTTGAACACCTGCACCAGGCGGTTCACTGGAAACTCATACTGCAACGGGTAAACCGTGCGAAAGAACGGTGGCTTTTTAGAAATGCATGCACCGCAAATTTTGTCCCTGGGTGAGCCCAGTGGCAGGCCGCACCTGAGACAGTGCGGGCCGTGCCAGGGCAGGTCTGTTTTGCATCGTGCACAGATGCAGATGGGCCCCGAAGGCTGGCCACAAAGCACACAATGGGGCGGTAATATGAAGTCCAGTACCGAATACCACCAACGGCTGTCAACCTTGATTGTGTTTTCAGGTTGACAGGCCTTCATGTGCTTTTCATACTTCATGCCCCGGTCGGGCCTGTAACGGCGCCTGATAGCACCCTCAAGACTGGAGCCTGGAAAGCATGAGTACCCAAAAATCTGAAGTCCGACATGACTGGTTGCAGTCCGAAGTGCTCGATCTTTTTGAGCTGCCGTTTAATGAATTGTTGTTTCGTGCCCATCAGGTACATCGTTTGTACTTCAATCCGCGGGAAGTTCAAATCAGCACTTTGCTCAGTATCAAGACAGGGGCTTGCCCTGAAGACTGTAAGTATTGTCCGCAAAGCATCCGCTATGACACCGGCCTGGAGCCTGAAACGGTTATGGATGTCGAAGCCGTGCTGGAAGCGGCGCAGGCGGCGAAGAACGGTGGTGCCTCACGTTTTTGCATGGGCGCAGCCTGGCGAAGCCCCAAGGACCGGGATCTGGACAAGGTCATTGAAATGGTCAAGGGCGTCAAGGCGCTGGGTATGGAAACCTGCGTGACCCTCGGTATGCTCAATGCCCAGCAGGCACAACGGCTCAAAGGAGCCGGGCTGGACTATTACAACCATAACCTGGATACATCACCCGACTATTATAAGAAAGTCATCCAGACACGAACCTACGAGCATCGCCTCGAAACGCTTGAGAATGTCCGTTCTGCCGGTCTGAATGTTTGCTGTGGCGGTATTGTCGGCATGGGTGAGACACGTGAGGACAGGGCGGAATTGATCGTGCAACTGGCCAACCTGCCCACCCATCCACAAAGTGTGCCGGTGAATAACCTGGTACAGGTTCCCGGCACGCCGCTGGAGGGTGTGGAGTCGATCGACCCGCTGGAATTTGTGCGTACCATCGCCATCGCCCGTATTGTTATGCCGAAATCGGTGGTGCGCTTATCTGCCGGCCGCACAGAAATGAACGATGAAATGCAGGCACTGTGTTTTTTCGCCGGCGCCAACTCAATTTTTTACGGTGACAAGCTATTGACCACTGACAATCCCGAGGCAGCCCGGGATATGGCCTTGCTTAAACGGCTTGGCATGCAAACCACCGAACCACGGCAAACTGCCGCGGGCTAAAGAATGGTTGATTCGTCTGATTGCAAAGCAGGTTCCCTGGACCACTGGCTGGATACCCGTGCGGATCGCAGGCAGGCACAATACCTCGAGCGTCACAGACGGGTGTTGAGCGGTAATCATCCGGTCGAGGTTCAAGCGGATGGTACACCGTTGCTGAATTTCAGCAGTAATGACTACCTGGGCCTGGCGTCCCATCCTGATCTGGTCGCGGCACTCAAAAATGCGGCTGACGGCCATGGTGTGGGCAGCGGGGCATCCGCATTGGTTACCGGTTTTCGTACAGAACACAAGTTGCTGGAACAGGAGCTTGCAGAGTTTCTCCAGCGTGAAAAAGTCCTGCTGTGTTCATCGGGCTACCTTGCCAACCTGGCGGTCGCCACAAGCCTGACGGGTAAGGGTGATACCATCATCCAGGACAAGCTTTGCCATGCCTCATTGATCGACGCCGCCAGGCTGAGCGAAGCACGTTTATCACGTTATCCACATGTCGATATGGCCGCCCTGCAAAAGCGATTAAGCGATGCCGGTGAAGGCAATACGCTGGTGGTCAGCGACGGTATTTTTTCAATGGATGGTGACACTGCGCCTTTAAAGGCGATGTCGTCCCTGTGCCTGCAGCATCGAGCGTGGCTGGCGGTGGATGATGCACACGGGATAGGTGTTTGTGGGCCCGGGGGGCGAGGCAGCGTCGCTACGGCCGGGCTTGACCAGCTAGAGGTACCCATCCTGACCGGTACGCTGGGTAAGGCTTTTGGTTGTTTTGGAGCGTTCATCGCCGGTTCTGAAAGCCTTGTCAATCACCTGGTCAACGAGGCCCGTAGTTACATTTATACGACGGCCATGCCACCGGCACTGGCGGCCTCGGCACGCGCCGCTCTGCGCCGTGTTATTGAAGATGACTGGCGGCGTGAACATTTGCAGTTACTGATCAGGCACTTCAGACAAGGCGCAGCGAGTCGTGGACTGGCTTTGATGGCTTCAGATTCACCCATTCAGCCGATGATAATCGGCGATAGCCAGGCGACACTGGAGCTGGCTGCACGTTTACAACAAAAGGGTTTCCTGGTTGTTGCCATGCGTCCGCCTACCGTACGCAAGGGCACCTCCCGATTAAGAATTACGCTGACTGCGGCGCACCAGTTTGTTCAGCTTGATGCACTGCTCGATGCAATAGTGGCCGCCACGACTCATGTCTGAAAGCCTGAAAATCAGCACACGAGGGCAGGGTCCCGAGTTGGTGTTGTTGCACGGTTGGGCCATGCACAGTGGAATCTGGGGCGGGGTGGTTGACGTGCTGGCTTCTGAATTCCGTGTCAACCTTGTGGACTTGCCCGGTCATGGTGTCAATCGCAATGTGCCACTGTCCCGGGACCTGGATGAAGTTGCTGAGCTGATCCTGTCCGAATTGCCGCCTGCCGTATGGATCGGCTGGTCGCTGGGTGGCCTGGTAACGCTGGCAGCTGCGCTGAGGCAACCGCACAAAGTACACAAAGCCATACTGGTAGCGGCAACGCCTTGTTTTTCAAAACAGGCAGATTGGGACCTTGGTGTAAGTGTTGCGGCACAGCAGGCATTTGTCGATGGGCTTGAGAATGATTTCGAAGAGACGCTCAATCAATTCTGTCTTCAGTGCTTTGGCGCAGCCTGGGTAGCTGAGTCGCTGCGTCGTTTGGGCAGAGCAACGGCGCGGGACAATGTACCGGCCAAGCATGTTATGCACACAGGCCTGCACCTGCTATACAGCAATAATCTTTTGGCCGACTTGAGCACCTGTAACGTGCCGATGCTGTTTTTAGGCGGCACACGTGACCGCACCATCAGGGCGGAATCCTTTGAACAGGCCGCAGCGATGCTGCCGGCAGCCAGCTCCTGTTTGATCCGCGCAGCAGGCCATGCGCCATTCATCAGTCACCAGGACCAGTTTTTGGATATCATCCACGGGTATCTCAGGGGAGATCAATAGTTATGAGCCTGACACCACTGGATAAAAATGCTATCAGGTCGTCTTTCGATCGTGCAGCATCCAGCTATGATCAGCATGCTGTTTTACAGCGGGAGATTGAATCACGGTTGCTCGAACGAATTGAGTTTCAACGTCATGAACCCGCCATGATCCTGGACCTTGGTTGTGGTACCGGCTCAGCCAGCCGGTCACTGGCCATTCAGTTTCCGCAAGCCGCTGTCATCGCCCTGGACTGGGCGCCCGCCATGTTGGCGCACGCAGGGCGCGTTTCAGGCTCAGACCAACAGGTCCCGGGTGGTTTAAGACGTTTATGTGCTGATATGCACTCGTTACCCCTGGCGGCACGTAGCGCAGACCTGATATTTTCCAACCTGGCCTTACAGTGGAGCTACGACATACCCGCGGTCTTTCGTGAGTTCCGACGCATTATGAAAGCGGACGCCATGCTGGTTTTTACCTGTTTTGGACCGGATACGCTGCATGAGCTCAAACAGGCGTGGCGGGCCGTGGACGATCTTCCACATGTGAACGACTACCCGGATATGCACGATATTGGCGATGAACTCCTGGCTGCAGGCTTTCGTGAACCGGTAATGGACACCGAGCGACTGACCCTGGAGTACCCGGATGTCATGTCGTTGATGCGCGAACTGAAGGGTCTGGGTGCACACAATGTTGCCAGCCAGAGATCACAGGGACTAACCGGCAAAGATCGTCTGAAAAAAATGTTGCAGGCCTATGAACCGTTCCGTCGTGGAAACCGCTACCCGGCCAGCTATGAAATTGTCTATGGCACCGCGTTTGCCCCGGCTGAGGGTCAACCGGTTAAAACCGCGGAAGGTGATGTTGCGACATTCTCTATTGACGCGTTGCGTTCACGCTCAACAGAAAGAGAAACCATCATGAAGCGTTGGTTTATTACCGGTACCGATACCGAGATCGGAAAGACCTATGTTGCGAGCGCATTGATCAGCCACCTGGTTGCTGAAGGTTATCGCGTGGCGGGTATGAAGCCGGTCGCGTCCGGTTGTGAAAAAACAGAATCAGGTCTGCGTAATGATGATGCTTTGCGCCTGATTGCAGCGAGCAATGTGAAACTGCCTTACGAGGTTGTGAATCCCTTTTGCTTTGAACCCGCGATTGCACCACATATAGCGGCGCGGGAAGCCGGGCAAGTGATTGATATTGAAAGGATCAGGCAAGCTGGCGCAAAGCATTGAAGCGGACTACCTGGTCATCGAAGGTGTCGGGGGTTGGTGCGTGCCGCTTGGTGAGACCAGTATGCTCGCCGAACTGGCAATAGCAACGGCAGACGAGGTCATAGTTGTCGTAGGAATGCGTCTCGGTTGTATTAATCACGCCTTGTTGACCGCGGCACAGATTGAAAGAGATGGTTTGCCGCTAAAAGGCTGGATTGCCAATCATGTTGACCCGGATATGCTTGCGCAATCAGAAAATCTTGCTACCCTTCAAGCGCTTATGCCCTGCCCATTACTGGGTATTTTGCCGTGGAGTAGTGCATACCGGACAAAACCCGGAGTTGACAATGCCATCTACATACATATATAAAAACGACTAAAGTTGCAGTAAACTTAGACAATTGATGATATTTTATACACCCTACAGGATTACTGAATTGACCCAAAAGGGTCTACACAATCGAAAATGGTGTTCCCCCTTATGCCATTTTCGTATTGAAGCTTAACGCTTCCCCTTGCGTTGAGTTTCGATGAAAGGGTCGGCTGACCCCTTGCCGGCCCTTTCTTTTGGGTGGAATAAACAGCTCGCACAAAAAATCGAATTATTACATACATTAAGCCTGAATGAGCTAGGATGGTGTCTGAACCGTAAAAATCTCGAGGAAAAACATATGGCCAAGACTGACTATGATGAGGCTCAAACAGAACTGCTCCGCGCGATAGAAGAAGATGCACCCAGTACATTTGATGAACCTATCCCGGTACAGGTTATATTGGATAACGGTGTTACATACGATGGTGTTGCCTTTGAGGTTCAACCCAAAAGCAACAACTTTCCCGCTGGGCTGGTGATGGTACGTACCGGTAACACGGATATTGGTGTACCGGTCAGTTACATCCGCGCCAAGAAAAGCTGAAGAAGGCGGATGTCCACCCGGTCTTAAGCAGATTCGTTGATAAAGTTGACTTCTACACCGGTACCGGACGGATCTTTAAAAAATATCTGGCTCAAATTAATTTCCGGTAAATAACTCAATTTGTATTCGATGCCTGTTGATATGGTCAACATGCATGACATCACTTGCCATGATTCACGGTTTCAAATCGGCGTGGTTTGACTTAATAAGCTTCGTCCACTGCCTCTTTCACCAGTTGGCTCAACTGTTTGTAACCAAAACTGGGCAACGGCCGGCCATTGACGAAAAATTCCGGTGTTGCCCTGACATTGAGTGCCTGGCCATCCTGTACATCCTGCTGAATGGCCTCGCTTACCCCGGGGCTATTCATATCCGTATCCAGCTTTTCATGATCCAGGGACATACCGTTCAAAATACCACGGGCGCGCATGGGTTGAGACACATGATTGACGATCCAGCGCTGCTGGTTGTTGAACAGCAATTCCAGTGCCGGGAAAAATTTACCCTGAAGATGAGCGGCCTCCAGCATTTTTACCACTTCATCCGAGCCGGTATGAAGCGGTGCGTAACGCATCATGACACGCACTTTTCCCGGGTACTGATCTATCAGCTTCTTCACCAGTGGATAAAAGTCAGCACAGGTCCCACAGGCCGGGTCGAAAAACTCAACTATGGTGACCCTGGCGTCGGCCGGTCCTTTCACCGGAGCACCTTGCCGTTCGGTCACACTTTGATTCCGGCCTCCGGAAGTACCTTGCGCTGACTGGTGATTCTTGTAAATGACCGTGGCCAGGGCGAAGGCCAGTAGAAGAATACCTGCGACCGAGATGAAAATTGATTTTTTGTTCATGATGGTTCCATTCTATGTGTATAAAACAGCAAAACGCCAATCACTGTAAAAGTCAGAAGAGAGAGCATTGGTATGTTCAAAAAACCGAGCAGGGAAATATGGGTTTCCGTACAAGGGATACCCTGCACACAGGGTTGGACATTTTTGGGGATGATACCGGCAACCAGAAGTACATGGAATAAAGCGATCAGCCATCCCACGCCTGCAAACCCGGTAGCATAGCGCAGCACTTTGGGGTCATACGGAAGCAGGCCAATACCCAGGATCAGCACCAGCGGGTACATGGCGACGCGTTGATACCAGCACAAGGTACATATCGGAACACCCATGACCTCACTGAAGAATAGACTGCCAAGTGTCGCAACAGTTACCAGGACCCAGACTGTGAAAAGCAGCATCCAGCCATTGTTGGTACCCGGGTTTATATCTTTTGAATCCACGCGCATCCTCTGCAAAGTTAGTTTGAGTTGTTAAAAGTCGGCAAAGAATACCTGTAATTCAATCCTGCGCAAAGCTTTGGCTAAAAGCAGGGGCACTAGCGGGCTTGGTTACACGGGTCTGGCTAACTCAAAAAGTTCATGACGTACGGGTGCTTTCCCCATAGACTTGGGGTGATTGTTCAAAATGAGAAAATTATGAAAAAATTTGTTGTACTTATGGCCACCGGCTTTTTGTCTTCCTGGGCGATAGCAGACGAACAGATCCAGTCTGAGCATGCACAAAAAACGCTTGAAATTTACACCCGTATTATCGGCGTGGAATCTTCAAAGAACCTGGGTAATGTGCCGGAGATAGCCAAATATCTCGCCAGCGAACTTGTTGCTGCCGGTTTTCCCGAGGAAGATGTGGAAGTCGTGCCGCTGGGTGAAACGGCTTCACTGATTGCAAAATACCGCGGTGATGGCTCTTCGGGAAAAGCGCCCATTCTTTTGCTGGGTCATATGGATGTTGTTGAGGCCCTCGCCAAAGACTGGGTACGACCGCCATTTGAGTTGACCACTGATGATGTCTATTTTTACGGCCGCGGCACAATCGACAACAAATTCGGGGTAGCACAGCTTACATCCACTTTTATCCGCTTGAAAAAAGAGGGCTTTGTACCCAACCGGGATTTGATCATCGCCTTTTCGGGTGACGAGGAAAGCGGCATGTTGACAACCCGTCAGCTCGCCTATGAGCGTGAGGATCTCGCCAAGGCCGAGTTCGCCCTGAACTCCGATGCCGGTGGTGGCGATCTCAATGCCGACGGAGAGCCGGTCGTTTACCTGGTCCAGGCGGCTGAAAAAACCTACGCAACCTGGGATATGACGGTACGCAATCCCGGTGGTCATAGCTCACGTCCAAGACCGGATAACGCGATTTACGACCTGGCGGCTGCCATTACCAAAATACAGAACTACAGGTTCCCCGTGCGCTGGAGCGAGATGACCCTGGCTTTTTTTGAAGAGACGGGCGAGCAACTGGGTGGTGAATTGGGCGCAGCGATGATCCAGTTTGCCAATAACCCGCGTGACGAGGCGGCTTCCGACCGGCTGGCCATCGAATCCTCCTATGTCGGCACCACACGTACAACCTGCGTGGTGACCATGCTCAGGCGGGACATGCGGAAAATGCCCTGCCACAGTCCGCCACAGCCACGGTTAATTGCCGCATCTTCCCGGGTGTACCGGCGGCTGCAATTGAAAATGCACTCAAACATGTCGTCGACAATGACGCGATTGAATTCAGACCGCTTGAGGAGCCCACTGAGAGCCCCATCTCCCCGTTACGTCCGGATATTGTTGATGCGGTTAAAAAGGCGGTACACACACGCTACCCGGGTTTGAAAGTGATGGGTTACATGGAATCCGGTGGTACCGATGGTATGCATTTCCGCAAGGCCGGTATTCCAACCCTGGCAGTGAGCGGTGTTTTTATGAATCCGGATGAGATGTATGCCCACGGCCTCAACGAAAGGGTGCCGGTCAAAGCATTCTACGGTGCATTGGATCACTGGAGCATCATCCTCAGGAAATTAGCCGGCGACTAAAACATGACCGACAATGTCGAATGTGTGGTGGTGGGTGCTGGTGTCATCGGGCTTGCCATCGCACGGGCATTGGCGCTTGAAGGCTACGAGGTTGTTGTCCTTGAAGCGGAGAACGCCTTTGGCACGCATACCTCGAGCAGAAATTCCGAGGTTATACACGCGGGGATTTATTATCCAACCAACAGCCTCAAGGCGCGAACCTGCGTAAACGGAAATGCGCTGCTCTATGACTATTGCCGTCAACGTGGTGTTAATTTTCAAAAGCTCGGCAAACTGATTGTTGCAACGAATAGCGAGCAGCTTGGCTTGCTAGATACTTACCTTGCGCAAGGCCGGGTCAATGGCGTTGATGACCTCGAGTTGATTTCACAAGACAGGCTCAGATACCTGGAACCCGATGTCCGGGGCGTGGCAGCGCTGTGGTCACCCTCAACGGGAATTGTGGATTCTCACGGTTTGATGCTGAGTTTGCTGGGCGATTTTGAGAGTGCAGGTGGAACACTTGCCCTTAGAAGTACAGTACGGGAGTTCCACCCCGTTTCCAATGGTTTTGATATTGATATCGAGACCGGCGGGACTTCGATGAAACTGCAATCGCGGATATTGATCAATGCGGCCGGTCACGGCGCCATCGGGCTCGCGAAGAGCTCGGGAATGGATCATCTGCCGGTCAGTTATTATCCGGCGGGCCATTACTTCAGCTACCAGGGAAATTCCCCGTTCAGGCATTTGATTTACCCGGTCGCAGGTGCCGGCAGCCTGGGTGTGCATGGCACCCTGGACCTGGGTGGGCAATTGAAATTCGGGCCGGATGTAGAGTGGCGCGATCATCTTGATTACACCTTTGGCTTGGAAGAATCCCGCAGGCATCATTTTGAAAGCAGTATTCGTGATTACTATCCCGGACTGGAAATGAACCGTATGCAACCGGGTTATGTGGGTGTCCGTCCCAGGATTTCGGGTCCTGGTGATCCTGTAGAGGATTTCAAAATAGAAGGCCCCGAAAGCCATGGTATGAAGGGTCTTGTACAGCTCTTTGGTATTGAGAGTCCGGGTCTTACTGCCTGTCTCGCGATCGCAAATGAGGTTGTTTCCCGTTTGGGCGCCGACTGAAAATACGGCCTTGATAAGCTGGTCTTTGTACTATCTGATAAGCTCGTTGGGTAAAGAAGTTTTGGTATTTGTCGGCGAAGCAACTATGCTTAATAAGAATTACACAAAAAAAGAAACCAGCATTTGTCATTACTCAAAGAACTGAAACGTCGAAATGTCTTCAAGGTGGCTATCGCTTACGCGGTATCGACCTGGGTTCTATTACAACTCGCCGATGTGCTTACACAGATACTGGGCTTGCCAGATTGGGCACCGAAACTGATCCTGTTGATGCTGGTCGTTGGTTTTGTACCGGCGCTGATAATTGCCTGGGCATTTGAGTTGACACCGGAAGGTATCAAGCTTGAAAGTGAGGTCGCACGAACAGAGTCCATTACACCCAAAACCGGTCGTAAGCTGAACTATGTCATTATCGTGTCGCTAGGTTTGTCGCTGGGCTATTTTATCTGGGAGTCGCGGTTTGAGCAGAAAACCGCGGAAGTCGAATCGGCAAAGGAAGCGGCCAGGGAATCAGATTTAATCGAGGAACCGGTGGTTGAGGTTATTGAACCGGTAATCGATCTTGAAGCTCTGGATATCGATAAAAACTCCATCGCAGTACTGCCTTTTGCCAACCGCAGTGCCGATGCCGAGGATATCTACTTCACCGATGGCATCCACGATGACCTGCTGACCCAGTTGTCCAGGATCGATGCCTTCAGCGTGATCTCACGCACCTCGGTCATGGAGTATCGCGATACCACCAAGAACCTGCGCCAGATCGCGCAGGAACTGAGTGTTGCCAACGTGATGGAAGGCTCCGTGCAACGTGCCGGGGACCGGGTACGTATCAACGTGCAGCTAATCGACGCTTATACCGACGAACACCTGTGGGCCGAGATTTACGATAGGGAGCTGACCACCAACAACCTGTTTGATATCCAGTCCGAGATTGCAAAGGCGATTGCGGGCGCATTAAAGGCAACACTTACAGACTCCGAACTGGCCGATGTGGCCGATGTACCCACGGAAAATGTTGCAGCCTATGATTTATACCTGCAGGCCCGACGCTTTGCCCAGAATGAAACCATGGGGGATTACCGGACGGCCATTGACCTGTTCAAGGAATCACTGGCACTAGACCCCAACTTCAAGTACGCCTGGATAGGACTGGCGCGGGCACATATGACCAACTATTGGGTCTACGGCGGCAACCCGGCTGACCGTGACCTGGCCTTTGAGGCGATTGAAAAAGCCCGCGCTATCGATCCGGACTTTGCCGAGCTCTATATGGCCGAAGGGTTTTACTGGTATTGGGGTGCGCTGGATTATGAGCGTGCTTTATACAAGCTCGACAAGGCGATCGAGATGATGCCCGGTAACGATGAGGCCTATATGTGGCGCGGCTGGGTTTCACGCCGGGCAGGTCTGTGGGACCAGGCCGTGAAATCCATGCAACAGGCACTCAAATTGAACCCGCGTGTCCACTTCAACTGGCACGAATATGCAATCACACTCATGTACCTGCACCGTTATGAAGAAGCGAAAAGTGCGGTTAAACAGGCGCGTGTGATTGATCCCGACAGCTTTTGGGGTAAAACGACCGAAGCGCGAATTGCGCTGCAGGAAAGGGGTGATACAGATACTGCCGTGAAATTGACGATCGGCGCACAGCATGGTGATGACTATGATTATTTTGAAACATACATGCTGGTAAGCATTTTGGCGCGACGATTTGAGGATGCATTGGCGGCCGCACGAAACCTTCCCAATGATCTGGAAATTCAGTACGGTCTGATCACTCTCAGGGAGGACTGGGCAGCGCAGAACCTGCATTTTATGGGTAATGCAGATGAGGCCAGGCAAGCAGCCGGGGCGGCCTTGTTTCGGTTAAAAGGTTTGCGTACGGAACTGGGTGAGGACCATCGAGTTGATCTTGCCGAGGCAAGGGTCCGCGCCCTCCAGGGTGCCGATGGGGACGAGGTCAGGGCCCTGGTGCAGAAATCGATAGCATCGGTCCCCGCGGACGAAGTTGCAGCGTTTGAAACCAGGTTCACCCATGCACAGATATATGCGATTGCCGGCATGGCGCCCGAGGCGATTGATATGCTTGAACCGGTTCTGAAACCGCCAAGTGCCACCTCGGTATACACGGTCGATCTGGATCCGGCCTTTGATGCCATTCGCGATGATCCTGAGTTTATCGCTATGATAGAGCGAAACCGATAGGTATCCGCTTGAAAAAAGCAGTGAGGTTCCAATGAAATTTCTAGGAGAGATGAAGCGCCGCAATGTATTCCGTATCGGAATGGCCTACATTGTTGCTTCCTGGGTGCTTATCCAGATTGGAGACATCATCGCAACGAACTACGGTGCACCACCCTGGGTGATGGGGGTTGTGATCACCTTTGTGATTTCGGGTTTGCCCATCGTGCTTTTCCTTACCTGGACCTTCGCATGGACAACGGACGGGCTCAGGAAGGAGTCCGATCTGCTGAAAGTTCCAACCCTGACCCGCACCAGTGGCGACAGGTTGGATTACATCACGATGGCGCTGCTGGCGGTCGTTGTGGGCATGGTGGCGCTGAATCGGTATATGCCCGTGCCGGAAGGCTCGGAAACCGCCGTGAAAGCAACCCAGGCTGTAGCTGAACCCGAAGTGGAAGAACCGGTGGTTATCGTTGAAAACTCCATCGCGGTGCTGCCTTTCACCAACATGAGCGCGGAGGCCAACCAGGATTATTTCTCGGATGGCCTGTCGGAAGAGTTACTCAACGTGCTGACCCATGTTGATGGTCTGGTTGTCGCTTCGCGTACCTCATCGTTTGCCTACAAAAACGATAGCAGGAATATCCGTCAAATAGCCAGGGCACTGCGGGTCGCCAATATCCTCGAAGGCAGTGTGCGCAAAGTGGGTGATCGTTTGCGTATCACCGCCCAGTTGGTTGATACCAGCAACGACCGCCAATTGTGGGCAGACTCCTACGACCGGGATATGGACGATATTTTCCAGATACAGGATGAGATCGCCAATGCGATCGTTTCGGCCTTGACCACCGAGCTGGGTATTGGGCTTGAAGCGGTCAGTGTCGATAGCGCCACCAGCAACCTGGATGCCTACGACCTTTACCTTAAAGCCAGGGAATTGTTTATTGCCCGTGAGAATCTTCCCACCAGTTGGCAGTTGCTGGAAAAGGCTACCAGCATGGATCCGCAGTTTGCACGCGCCTGGGAAGCGCTTGCCGCAGTTCGCTCGGTAGCAACTTCATGGAACCGTGGCGATGGCGTTGACCACGATTCACTTGCACTTGCTGCAGCACGTCGGGCACTGGAGATAGATCCTGATCTGTCTATGGCATATGCCGTCATAGGTATGAAGCATCAAGTCACCGGTGAAGGTTATATCGGTGCGATCAAAAACCTTGATATTGCGATAAAGAACAACCCCAAGAATGCAACAGCCTGGCTTTGGCGTGGAATTACTATTCAAGGAGATGGGCTACATCGAACAGTCGTTAGCAGATTTCGAACAGTGTCTTAAGCTCGATCCCGGGTACCTGCTTTGTAGCCAGTACCTGGCCTCAAGCCTGTTGTATCAAGGTCAGATTGAGGCAGGCCATCACGCAGTTTGAAAGAACATTTCAATTTAATTTTCACGCGCTTGAAGATCAATTCGTTTCCTACTACGTACATACCGGGCAGCGCAATATGGCTTTGCTGATTGGCCGCCCTTGACCTGGCGGACTATAAGTATGGCCCGGTAAAGGACTGGATTGATGCGATTGAAAATCCACTTGAAGACCATGCGGCGCGTGTAGAGCGATTCAATCAATGGGCCGCGACATATAATATTGACGTGTGTGATATGGACAATATTGCAATTGCATTGAGACAGGATGAGTGTTTTTTAACCGTCAAAATGCAGGATTGATGTGGCACCCTGATGCGGCGTATTTCCGCAAAACACCGGCATTTAAGGAATATGTGAACACCCATCTGAGAGACTACTGGCAGGAATACGGTCATCCACCGCAATGCCGTGTTCTGGACGATGGTGATTATGAGTGTAATTAGCACACGTTAATTTCTGATCTTTACAGTCTTGTTGGCCAGTTTTGACAGATAAATCCTGAAATCGTGATCAAGGCAGGTGTGGTGTCGCCAGGTATTCGTTGCTTTGCATTTCGGTCAGGCGGCTGGCGGTGCGTTGGAACTCGAATTGCAGTCGTTTTCCACTATAGAGATCGTCGATGGGTGTCGCGGCCGAGATCAGCATCTTCACATTGCGGTCGTAGAATTCGTCGATAAGATTGATAAACCGTCGCGTGGCATCGGCATTGTGTTCACCCATCGAGGGTACGCCGGATAACAACACGGTATTGAAGGCGCGTGCTATTTCGATGTAGTCGGCGGTGCTTGTGGGCTGCTCGCAAAGTTCCCTGAAATCAAACCAGATGATACCGTCACTTCGCTGCCGGGCATTCAATACTCGACCGTTGATTTCAAGATGTGCATCCAGCGAGCAGCCTGCTGACATGTCTGCAAATGCCTTGCCAAGACTGGTTTCAGCATGTTCATTCAGCGGTTGCAGGAATATTTCAGACCGTTGCAGTAAACGCAGACGGAAATCCCGTGGGCCATCGACATGCACGCTGAGGCTGTGGTTTTTCAAGGCTTCGATCGCCGGTAGAAACTTGGCCCGCTGCAGGCCGTCCCGGTAGAGGTCATCGGGCGCGACATTCGAGGTCGCGACCAGGGTCACGCCCTCCGCAAACAGGGCTTGCAGTAAGCCACCCAGCAACATGGCATCGGCAATATCCGAAACAAAAAACTCATCAAAACACAACACGCGGTATTGTGCTGCCCATTCGCGGGCGATTTCAGCCAGCGGGTCGCGGGTGGACTGCTTGGACTTGAGGGCAGTGTGCACCCGTGCCATGAAACGGTGGAAATGGATACGAAGTTTGTCCTTTCCGGGCAGGCTATCGAAGAACAGGTCCATCAGCCAGGTTTTACCGCGTCCGACCCCTCCCCACAGGTACAGACCGGTGACCGGTTTTCGTTTTTTTCCACGAAATTTTGCCCACCAGCCGGAAACCGGATGGGCGTTCAGCTCCAGCCAGATTCGATCCAGTTCCTCGACGGCTTTGCGTTGCGCCGGATCGGCCTTGTAGCCACCGTCGGTGACCAGTTTTTGATAGATTGCCAGGGGTCTGCGGTGCAAGTTCTAAATGCTGCTAAGGCGACACTTTATCCGGCAGGTTCGGACCCACGCCGTTTTTAAGCAAGCCACGCAAGTCCATCAAACGCCGATGGAAGAAATGCCCGGCCATTTCCATCACCAGGAAATCAGGTGGGGGATCGAGGTCTTCAATCCAGCACTTGACGTCTTCCAGGGCAACCACCTCGTCTTCATCTCCCTGGACAACCAGCCACGGGCAGTTGGGGTGTTGTACGGTTGAGAACTCATAGCGGTCGACGGGTGGGGCGATGGTAATTAACTGTCCCAGTTTCAGGTTTTGTGCCGCACGCATCGTTATGTAAGAGCCGAAGGAAAACCCGCCCAGCCATAACTCATCATGCGGCCGGGTCCGGCGTACCCACTCGGTGACGGCAAACAGGTCATCGGTTTCACCGTAACCTTCATCGTGCTCGCCTTCACTCTCACCGGCACCACGAAAGTTGAAGCGGATGGTACGCAGACCAAGTTCCCGCATGGCGCGTTCCATGATAGTAACAACCTTGTTGTGCATGGAGCCGCCATGCAGCGTGTGCGGGTGACAGATGACGATGGTCGCGGGACGTTCATCGGCCGCATCGGGAACATCGGCAACACATTCCAGCTTGCCTGCCGGCCCACGCAGAAAAAACTCTTGCCGCGAAGTCGGGAATTCGTCAGTTACTTTGGTGTCCTGAGACTCCACCATGGGCTGTTTCATCCTTGGTCGGAATTAGTGCATCATACCGCAGTCTGAAGAAGGACTCTATGGTAGGCTGAATACATGAATTTTCTCGCCCACTTATGCCTGGCCAATGGTGATTCCGGATTGATGCTGGGTGGATTGATTGGTGATTTTGTTCGTGGTCGACGCGCGTTACGCGCTTATCCCGAGTCGGTCAGGCAAGGTATTGTTTTACATCGTTATATTGACAAGTGCACAGATCGATCACCGGTCATAAAACAGTTGCGACCATTGTTTCCCCGGGAATTCCGTCGCTATGCCGGTATTATTATTGACCTTGCATTTGATCATGAACTGGCTGTTAACTGGTGGCGCTATATGCCCGGCAGCCTGGAGAGATTTGATCTTGAGGCGCGTGATTTATTGCGCGAACATGCCGAATGGGTACCGGAGAAGCTGACCAGCTTCATGGAATATGCGGACAGGCACGGACTATTTAGCGCATATCGGGAATTAGATGTTGTTTTACATGCCCTGGCCGGTATCGGCAAACGCCTGTCGCGGCCCAACCCTTTACATCGTGTATCCGAAATATGGCCGGAACTTGCACCGGAATTCAAATCGTCATTCCGGCAATTCTTTCCGCAGATTCAATCCGAGGTTTTAGATTGGCGTATGCGCAATTCGACGACCACCGGGTCATGATCTGAAAATCTCAGCCACGGTTTCGGTAATTCCATTTTCGCCGGGAAGGCAGCATTGACGTGCCAGATGTAGGCCTGCAGCACGTTTTCAAGCAAGGCATCAGAGGTAAACGCGTAATCCAGCGTACCGCGCTGACCGGAATAAACAAAACTATAGGTTGCCTGCCGGTCTCTCTCCATTAACTCCGTGAACCCGGCGTCCCGGATTGCACCGATCGGGTCCTCATTCCGATAGGCGTTCATATCACCCAGGATCAGGATGTTGCTGGTTCCCGCGGATACGGCAACCTCTTTGGCCCAGGCCGACATTTTCTCTGCGGATGACCGCCGTATGGCGTTCCAGCATCCCTGGCCATCCCGCTGGTTGGCATCTTTACCGGACTCGGGGCAGGAACCCTTGGACTTGAGGTGGTTGATAACGATCAGCAGGGTTTCCCCATCCGGAAGGCGCTGAAATAACTGTGCCTGGGGTTGACGACTCCGTTCGAACTCCGGACCACCCAGTGTATGTGAGGGACCGATCGCTTTGAGCAGGTCCGTACGATAAAACAACCCGACGGCTATCTTGTCGCTTCCGGTATTGTCATCAACGGGCCGGGTTGCTGCCCAGCTGTGTTGGCTTGTTTCATTGGCCAGTTGGATAAAATCCTGTGCGGCACTATTCGGGCCGAACCCATCGTTTTCGAGTTCCATCACAGCCAGAACATGCGGGTCGAGGGTACCGATGGCGGCACCGATGCGAGCACGCTGTTGTTGAAATTCATCATAGGTCTCAGCACCTCTTGGGGTGGGGAAACCCTGCCCTTTGCCGTCACCGTTAAAATAATTGTGCAGGTTCATACCCACCACACGCAAAGAGCCAGCGGAAGCATTCCCGGGTGTTGCGATATTTGGCTCGGAAAAGCTTGAGATTGACTGCAGTGTAAGACGCTTGCCCCGTCCATCATGGGCCAATACGCCCTGTACATGATCTACCGATGTGCCACCCACCAGCATCGCGGGAAACTCCATGCTTTCCGGTAACAAAACGGGTAGGGCAGAAGCCCTGTTCCGCGCAAGCAGATCAGCGGTAGCGGGACCCGGTTTCATCACTTCGGTGGGTACGTACTGAAACCCGTTAGCGCTGAGTGTGAATTTACCCTGCTGAAATTGATAGACATCGGTGACCACCAGGGTATCGTTTATACGGATGCGCATACCCTCGATTGATTCACGGCCCGCTCCGTCAAGCGGCAGGGAGACATCGGTTAAAGGCAGGGTGTGACCGGATGAACATTGAACCAGTTGGGTAATGTCTGTTAACGCCGTTAAAGGATCACGTTCATCACCTATCTCGGTAACGGTTCCGCTTACAGCGATCAATGTGCCGGGTTCGATTCCACCCGCCGGATTGTCACTTTGAATAAAAACTGCGTTTGAGGTGTAACGGTCTACATCGGAAGCGGGTTCTTCCACGTACAGACCCATATCGTTTTGAATCAGCGTAACTATTCCCTGGACAGTAACCTGCTGGCCCTGCATCGGTGATTGGCTACCGGCACCCTGCACAATGGCGATTGGTGAAGTCCGCCCGGGACATTGCACCAGACTGGTATCCGGCGGTGATTGAGTCGCCGTGCAGGCAGTTAAAACGGCACAAAAAAACACCGCATATAGCGGCGTTTTATGGTTTCCGCGGATCACCACAGATCCTACTGAATCATGTATTCGACTATCACACGAACCTGCTCATCCGACAGGTCGGCACGCCCGCCGCGTGCCGGCATGGCATTCAAGCCGTTGATAGCGTTCTGGGTCAACATATCCACGCCTTTTCCTGCGCGCTCTACCATTAATGGTGAGCCCGGTATCGGCGCGCCGGCTGCACCGGTGCATGACAGACCGCGCACACGCTGCCATAAATCATTTCGCGCATCAAGACTACCGTCAAATGCAACTTTCATTTCCGATACCGATGAAGATGCAGCTTCCTGAATAGCGGCAGCACCCGCTTCACCCATGAAAACATCGGCAACCGGCTTAATACGCTCTTCAGTGGTCGTCATACGACTGGGGTTGTTGGCACTGTCATCTTTGAAGCCAACATCCCTTGCAAGAAAAGCAATGCTGAACGTAAACACAATCAGCAAGACCAGGACGATACTGAAATTCTTAATAAACACGTTATCGGTTTGTTCTTCCACACTACACCTCAAAATCTGGAATTTACCGTCTTGGACTCCGCCAAATCCGGCCCTCTGAAGGGCGAATAGTATAGCCGTATCATCGGGTAGGCGGAAGCAAAGTTACGTTTCCTTATTCCATCAAAGCAGCTAAACTACGCAACGCGATTAAAAAGCGCCCGTAGCTCAGCTGGATAGAGTACTGCCCTCCGAAGGCAGGGGTCACAGGTTCGAATCCTGTCGGGCGCGCCAAAATAGAAAAAGTCACCTATAGGTGGCTTTTTTTATTTTCGTGTGTCCCGATATCGGATTGGGTTCTCGCGCGGCACGCGCCAGGTTCGACAAATTCGCCGGGAGCGAATTTTAGTGCCGCCGCAAAGCGAGAGCCCCGAAGGGGCGAGTCCCAGGGATGGGACGAGTAATCCTGTCGGGCGCGCCAAAATAGAAAAAGTCACCTTTGGGTGGCTTTTTCTATTTTCGTGTGTCCCGGTTTGGGATTGGGTTCTCGCGCGGCACGCGCCAGGTTCGAAAAATTCGTCGGGAACGAATTTTAATGCAGTCGCAAAGCGACAAACCCCGAAGGGGCGAGTCCCAGGGATGGGACGAGTAATCCTGTCGGGCGCGCCAAAATAGAAAAAGTCACCTTTGGGTGGCTTTTTCTATTTTCGTGTGTCCCGGTATCGGGATTGGGTTCTCGCGCGGCACGCGCCAGGTTCGAAACTACGTCAGGGCCGTTCCCGCACATCCTGTGCTTCACGGCACCTGTGCATCCCTGCACAATGAGCGAATTTTCATGCAGTCGCGCAGCGACAAACCCGAAGGGGCGAGTCTCAGGGACAAGGTGAGACCGGGAACCGGTCGAGAGGGTGCCCTGGGGTATGGGACGAGTAATCCTGGCGGGCGCGCCACTTAAAACAAAGGGTTCTGCAAGTCGTTTCATGGTAAATCTTCACTCATCCCAGCCCACAGGCACACGCACAACCAGGCGAGTGGTATTGATGTGGGTCAATGGATAGAGGACGTCGGCTCATTGTGGATGACAATTTTGGTCTGTTTTTCTGACATATTTTGGATAATTGCGATCAGATTTGGCTGAAGAAAATTTTCCCCACAATTTTTTGTTCGCAATATATCACGTTGTATTTAAAAGGGATTTAATTGTACGTTAGCGTGTTTCCAGTTGAATACCTCTTCTGGCTTGATTATTGCATGTTAGTAAGTAAAGAACAAATTCCAGTAACGAACTTGCTAACAGTCAGGATGACAGTATGCTAAAACAAACATTGATCTTATCCACCCTCTTTTTTCTGATGATGGCTCCAGAGCCGAACTCGCGTGATATTGCAGAAATGACCGCTTATTTCCTCGTGCCGACTGGCCAATCAGTGTTGCTGGCTTCAGACAAGCCAGTCAAAATAAATGTGGAAGAACATAGCAATTAGAATCCACACAAGTTTTGCCTGAAAGCACACTGTATTCGCATACCTGCGACATCATGATTAGAAGAGTCACTGGCAAGTCCAAGTTCTTTGGCGGTCGTAGTACGCAAATGCTGGTAATCATTACTTACCATCGAAGTGTTTGGTGATTCTATGCAGGACAAACTCACCATCACAAGTTCCCTCACACTCGTTCCCATCAACACCAACCAATAGACCCCACACCAGAATCATTCTGTCTTCATTGTCGGGATCAGAGTAATGTGCTTCACGAATGTAAACTGGATAGTTTGATAGTAGTATATTCAGGTCTCTTTTTTCAGTATCGTCGATAGAAGTGAGTTCATTGGGACAACTGCATGGTATGAACTCGATTAACACCGCTTCAATGGTGTTGACTAACCCTGGTCATAAGCCTGAAAGAGCAATTGAGACAAAGAGTATTCTCTAACATTTATTCCAACTAGCCGGAGTTAATAACAGGATGGAATTCATCACTGAAAGTTTACAGGCCGATTGGCAAACCTTTCTCAGTTTCTCACCACGACTGATTTACGCCGCAATTGTATTGATTATCTTTTTCCTGGTTGCCCGCGCACTCAGCAACCTGGTCGCCCGCATCATGCATCGCAGTGAGCGTTTGCAAGCCCAGGAGCGCTATGTGCGGCGTCTGGTGATATGGGCTATCCGGATACTTGGTGTGTTATTTGCCCTGAGTGTCATGGGGTTCAAAGGCCTGGCTGCCAGTATGTTGGCCACCGGTGGGGTGGTCGCGATTGTATTGGGTTTCGCATTTCGGGAAATCGGTGAAAACCTGCTGGCTGGAATTTTCCTGAATTTCAGCAGGCCCTTCGAAGTGGGTGATCTGATCAAATCGGGTGGTTTGACCGGCACCGTTCGCGCCATCGATGTGCGTTCTGTCCATATACGTACCGCTGATGCCTGTGACGTTTTCGTGCCCAGCGCACAGATCTTCAGAGAAGAACTTTATAACTACACGCGCGATGGACTCCGCCGACCCAATTTTTGTATTGGAGTCGCCTACCACGACGAACCTGAAGCAGTTGTTTCACTTCTGCAGAACACGATTCGCCAGGTGGAAGATGTGCTGCCTGAGCCACAGGCGTTTGTCAGCATCCAACAGTTTGCTGACGGTTGGATCGTTTACGAGGTGTTCTTCTGGGTGGATATCAGCACCAGTCGCCGCGGCCTGGTGGATATCACCAATGATGTAATGATTCAATGCTGGCGGGTTCTTAGGGAGGCGGGAATGACTTTCAGCACCGATGTGACCAGTGCACTGGAAATAAGGTCAGCTCCGCCGCTCACTTTTCAGAAGGTGGGCATTGAGGAATAGGGATCGTAGAGGACGTCGGCTCATTGTGGATGACAATTTTGGTCTGTTTTTCTGACATATTTTGGATAATTGCGATCAGATTTGGCTGAAGCAAAATTTCCCAAAATTCTTTGTTCGCAATATATCACGTTGTATTTAAAAGGTATTTAATTGCGCGTTAGCGTGTTTCCAGTTGAATACCTCTTCTGGCTTGATTATTGCATGGTAGTAGTAAAGGACAAATTCCAGTAACGAACTTGCTAACAGTCAGGATGACAGTATGCTAAAACAAACGTTGATCTTATCCACCCTATTTTTTCTGATGTTTGCTCCAGAGCCGAACTCGCGGGATATTGCAGAAATGACCGCTTATTTCCTCGTGCCGACTAGCCAATTCAGTGTTGCTGGCTTCAGACAAGCCAGTCCAAAATAAATGTGGAAGAACATAGCAATTAGAATCCACACAAGTTTTGCCTGAAAGCACACCGTATTCGCATACCTGCGACATCATGATTGGAAGAGTCACTGACAAGCCCAGATTCTTTGGCAGTCGTATTACGCAAATGCTGGTAATCATTACTTACAATCGAAGTGTTTGGTGATTCTATGCAGGACAAACTCACCATCACAAGTTCCCTCACACTCGTTCCCATCAACACCAACCAGTAGACCCCACACCAGAATCATTCTGTCTTCATTGTCGGGATCAGAGTAATGTGCTTCACGAATGTAAACTGGATAGTTTGATAGTAGTATATTCAGGTCTCTTTTTTCAGTATCGTCGATAGAAGTGAGTTCATTGGGACAACTGCATGGTATGAACTCGATTAACACCGCTTCAATGGTGTTGACTAACCCTGGTCATAAGCCTGAAAAAGCAATTGAGACAAAGAGTATTCTCTATCATTTATTCCAACTAGCCGGAGTTAATAACAGGATGGAATTCATCACTGAAAGTTTACAGGCCGATTGGCAAACCTTTCTCAGTTTCTCACCACGACTGATTTACGCCGCAATTGTATTGATTATCTTTTTCCTGTTTGCCCGCGCACTCAGCAACCTGGTCGCCCGCATCATGCATCGCAGCGAGCGTTTGCAAGCCCAGGAGCGCTATGTGCGGCGACTGGTGATGTGGGCTATCCGGATACTTGGTGTGTTATTTGCCCTGAGTGTCATGGGGTTCAAAGGCCTGGCTGCCAGTATGTTGGCCACCGGTGGGGTGGTCGCGATTGTATTGGGTTTCGCATTTCGGGAAATCGGTGAAAACCTGCTGGCTGGAATTTTCCTGAATTTCAGCAGGCCCTTCGAAGTGGGTGATCTGATCAAGTCGGGTGGCTTGACCGGCACCGTTCGCGCCATCGATGTGCGTTCTGTCCATATACGTACCGCTGATGCCTGTGACGTTTTCGTGCCCAGCGCACAGATCTTCAGAGAAGAACTTTATAACTACACCCGCGATGGACTTCGCCGTCCCAATTTTTGCATTGGGGTCGCCTACCACGACGAACCTGAAGCAGTTGTTTCACTTCTGCAAAACACGATTCGCCAGGTGGAAGATGTGCTGCCTGAGCCACAGGCGTTTGTCAGCATCCAACAGTTTGCTGACGGTTGGATCATTTACGAGGTGTTCTTCTGGGTGGATATCAGCACCAGTCGCCGCGGCCTGGTGGATATCACCAATGATGTAATGATTCAATGCTGGCGGGTTCTTGGTGAGGCGGGAATGACTTTCAGCACCGATGTGACCAGTGCACTGGAAATAAGGTCAGCTCCGCCGCTCACTTTTCAGAAGGTGGGCATTGAGGAATAGGGATCGAGGTACAGACCATGAAGGCCATCATGTTTTTATTGTTATTTTCACTTTTGTCGGCCAGTGCCCGGGGTGATTTTTCCTGTCCGGATGCGACCAGGGCAGCTTGCCTGGAAGAGGGTGATACCGTTTGCCCCGCTTCCGCAAAATGCGTAGCTGAAGATGCTGTTTGTTTAGACGGGCAGGGCTGCGAATCGGAAAGGGGATATATCTGCGGTTCGCAATACGATGCGATTATGAGTGACTATGAAAAAACGGTTAACCAATACAATCAGCTCACATCGGAGAATGTCGCACTGCGAAACCAGAGGCTGGAGCAGAAAAATTGCGTCATTAATGCTGCCAGCGTGAAGGATGCAATCAGGTGTGTCAGGTGAAACAATGAAGAACCTGTTCACCGATATCCCCGATGATCTTCCCGAAGAGCTTTTCGAGGACCTGGTCAATACAGACTCGGTCCGGATCCAACGAATTATCTCGAGGGGGCACACGACACGCGACATGGACTGGTATGACCAGGACACCAACGAGTTCGTAGTCTTGTTAAAGGGTGCAGCAAGGCTGGAGTTCAGGGATGGCCGGCAGACTGAATTGGGCCCGGGCGATTGCTGCAATACCTGCCCATAAAAAGCACAGGGTTGCCTGGACTGATGAGACGATTGAAACTGTCTGGTTGGCGGTGCATTACTCGTAGCAATCGAATATCCAGGTGACCCAGTCCGTATTGAGAAAGGGCCTGTGAAAACACCACAGGCCCTTCGCTTGGCTGGTTAAATATAGCCAGTACTTCCCGTAATTGCTTAATGGCTATTTGGAGTCTTGCCGCCTTTCTTTCCACCGTTCTTCGTGGGTCCTTGGCATAACCGAGTTGGTTCCAGTCGAGGACCCAGCCCTTTCCGGCCATGGCAATCGTTGCAGACAAATGCCTCCGATGCCGGCACGACAGAATGGTTGATGCTGAAGTTCATGTCGGCGGTGATCAGCTGTGGCTTTGCTTATAGACGGCCCGCATTTCCTCGAGGTCACGGTTCCATCCTGGTCCGCATCTGCCGCTTTGACCTCGGGCACGATGATCACGTCGTCAAAGTCGGAGTTCTTGTTCTTGACATACCAGTCAACAGTCACCGCGTTGAAGGGGTAAATCTTGGCGCCTTCAGCTCGCGTCTTTCCGTGAAACCCAGTATCGGCAGATGGAAATTGCCCGAAGCCCCGGGCCCGTATTGTCGTACCACTTGTGTACCGGCAGCCAATCCGGGGTCACGCTTGGTGGTCACACGGCTTGCCCGCCTCGTTAAACACGTTCCATGGCGGCTTTCCAGGGCCGCAGCCGGTCTCAGACCGGTATGGCAGGTCTCACAGGCCACTTTGTCGATGTGGCCGTTGAGTGTCATGCCCTTGGTTTGTCGCCTGGAATGCGGTAGCGCCTCATGGCAACCGACATGGTGCATGACATCGTTCCCATCATCGTCGGCTCGGTCGTATCCATGGCGGTTCCTTTCAGGAACTGGTGATCGCTGGATCCGTCCGTCACCCGTACATGGCAGTCCTGGCAGACAAAGCCGGCCTCGATATGCACGTCAAACTCGGGCTGAAAGAGATCACCGCGTTTGGCCGTATCTTTCTTGTGACAGGTCATGCACCTGCTGGTATCCACCTCAGCGTCACCGAGAACCGGGGTTGCTGAGACATGGCAGCGGGTGCAGTCCGGCTGTGTCCTTTGTCGGGTTCCAGCTGGCGCCGATATGGCAGCTATTGCAGGACTGCGTGGTCCAGCCGTCGATGCCATCCTGCTGGTCAAAACTGAAATTCGGCAGGGCACACCATTTCTCCAGCATACCCATGCCTGTGCCATAGCCCATCTGGCCATGATAAGAGTCTTCCACTCCCTCCTGGGCCATCGCCAGCTCCATGGACAGCGGCAATGCGAACAAGGCTGAAAGCAAGGCTCCGAATCTTGAACTAACAAAATATCTTGGTTTCATGATTCATCTCCTCACGGCCACCCGGGGCCGAGGGATTCGTCCCCGGTTTCTAATTTTTGACCTCCTTGTCGCCGGGGGCGATGAATGCCCCCGGCGGTTGGGTTGAAGGATGAGCCGGCTGTTCGCCGGCGCCATCCGGGGATGGTGTCACGGTGTCGTCTCTTCAGCGACCGGCCAGAAGATCACGCGTCGGAACCACAGGTCGTTCTCGGTGGATCCCGAGGGTTTCCACGGATAGTAACGCGTGTACTCCTCGTCCGGATCTTCCTCGTCAGAGATCGTCGAGTGCCAGATGACGTAGGCTTTGGAGCCATCGGAGGTCGCCCGGAGCTGGCATTCGCCCTGCTCCTCGGGATCGCCCTTGGCCACGTAGTCAAAGCGCCAGACGGTCTCGCCATAGCCCTCGTTGCTGTTCTCGCCGCCGACAACCCACGGGATCTTCACGAAAGTGTCACCGTAGTTCTCGGACCGGGTGTAGTAGAGATCCAGCGGTCCCGACTCTGCCTTGACGCCGGACGAACCGGTGGACTTGTCGTTGTCCACGGTGCCCCAGGCGACGAAGAACATGTTGTTGACGTAGTTGTCCTCGACGTAAACCAGACTCGCATTCGGACAGAGTTCGCCAGGGTCGGATGTGCCGTCGAGCGGATAGGTCGGCGGAGTGGTGCCCAGCCGCGGATCGCCCGACGACTCCTTGTTGCTCTTGATCTCGGACACGTTGCGCGCCGGCTCGAATTCGCCTGCTCCGATGAACTGGGCGGGCACGCCATCGGGCGTGGTGCCCATGGGATCGAGGTAGTTCGTCATCGCGATTCCAACCGGCATCGGCGGCAATTCGCCATCGGGAACAGTCTCGGGATCATACGTTCCGCAGGTCTCGTCAAAGACTGCGGGAGGCAGATTGCCGGAGCCATCCGGATCCGGGCTGTATGGATCGGTCCGGAACTCGGGACAGACATAGACACCCTGCCACCATGCAGGATTCGTGGTCCAGGTCTGGCCGCCGTCGAAGGACTTCCTGACGTAGAAGTTGTAGCGGTCGTTGCCGTTGCGCCCGGCTGCCCAGTTGGGTGACAGGGCGTAGGCCACCGCGAAGAAATCGCCACGGATAAAGCCACGGTGGCTGCGGACGTTGGAGTACATGCCCGGGCAGACTTCGCCATTCAGCACGTCACACGCGGTCCCGTCTTCATGAACCAGGCCGTAGGACTCGTCACCGAGGTTGCGTTCGTGCTGCGACCATAACAGGACTTTATTCCTGTTATAGACGTCGTCCGTGGGATCGTCCGGTGTATCGTCTTCCGGTCCAACACCCACCGCCAGGTCGACATCGGCACTGGTCATGTTGATGTGGTCGCGGCGTCGGATAGCCGCCATTGGGATCGGTGAAGACCCCGCCACACAGCCGGTCGCCGGAAGCTTCACCCCAGACGTTGCAGTTGTAGCCAACCGCGCTGGGTTTGTCACCGGCGCCGTTCGGGCAGGCCTGGCAGGTCAAAGGTCTCGTCCAGGTAGGTCGTGCATTCCATATTTTCGAACTTGTATGGATTGCCCGTACCGGACTTGACGAAGCGCCGGATATAGGCATCGGCCGGACGGCCTTGCCCTTCCTGGCCCTGCTTGTAGATCAGCGCGCCCAGTGTCTTGGTGTCGCCCATCTTGCCCGGTGACTGCATCAGGAAACGCGCACGGCGTGCGATCTCGTAGCGGTACTGCAGGAACTTGGTGTCGTCCGGCAATCCACTCGCCGGGATCGGTTTCCGGATCCGTGCCTTCAACCCAAGTAGTCGAAGTACAGCGGTACCGGCTGACCAGCCTCGCAGGTGCAGGTCGGGTTTTCCTCGTTGGTTTCGATGATATCCGGTGTCTTGCGGTCGTCGCAGTAGGTCGGATAAAGTCCACCGCACAATGCCGGCAGGTTGGCGATATGACCCGGGGCCACCAGGTCAGGCTGGGCAAAATCGAACGAGTGGTACATCATGTTCTTGCCGATGTCCTGCTTGATCGGTTTCTCCTGGCCCTTGTCATCCTCCTCGGGGGCGACGATCGGGTCTACCGGATTGTCGGTGTCATCGTGCGCTTCCGCTGCCAGTGAGTGGCCCAGACCCTTGGACTCCTCGTAGGCGAAGCAGTGCCCAGGCACTCTTGGTGCCGTCGGCACTTCGTGTAGGCTGCAACTGCAGCATCGGCCTCGAGGCATAGACGTCACCGTCCAGCAGACGGCCGTCGGAAGACACGCAAACCAGCTTGTCGACACCGTTGGTGTTGGTGAAACCGAACCAGCGCTCGTGGGCCGAGGTACCCGGCATCATGTCGAAGAAGGAATTCGCTCCTGACACATCGCACAGGTCCAGTGTGCCGCCGCGATCCACGTAGTACTGGTAATCCGGTACACCGTCGCCTCCGGCCAGGTACAAACCCGTGGCATTGTCGACCTCATCGATCGAACGTGCCAGGTAGGCGTAGCGTTTGGTGCCGTTGGCGTTACCGAAGAGGCCCTTCAGGTCTTCGCAGTTGGGATCGCCCTCGTGGTTATCCGGATCACAGCAGGTGGCCGGATCGGCATCGGGATGGCCACAGAACTCGGCTGCGATCTCCTCAGCGATCGATCGGCACAGAACGAGCCATCCACGACCTCGGGGAAGCAGACCGGATCGTTCTCACCGGTGCTGTCCGGGAATGTCGGGCAGTCGGTGCTTGGTTCCACCTTGAGCGTGTGGGTATTGACCATGTCGTTGTCGGTAATACGCACCGGCAGGCTGAAAGGGCACCAGCGCCTTGGGTCGTCCCAGTCCGGGCTTGTCGAGGTAACCCTCGTCGCCGTCCGGATCGGCATCGGTCGCCGCCACCCGGTCCGCGGGACTCAAAGTCCTCATCGACGATGTTGAAGTCATCGTAGGAGATGAAGCTGTACCACATGTCGGACTTGTGATTGGTGATCGCGCCGCTCCAGCCCTCGCCGGGGCCCTTGCCCTTGCCGGGCCGCAGACCGCTGGGGTCTTCCTGCCAGGCGATGGCAAAACCCGCGCCGCGGGCCGAGCCGAGCATCGGGATGTAAACATCGCGACGTCCGGAGGTCAGGCGCTCGGGTTTGAACCAGACGATATCGCCGAGTTCCACCGCGGCAGACTCATCACAGTCGCCTGTTCCCACACCGGTGCAGCATTCATACGGTTCGCCCTCTGCGGTGCATTGAGTAACGTCAGTAGTCGGTCGTCTTCGATGTTCATCGACGCAAACGTGCCTTCGTCGAGCTCCTTCTGGCTGGCGATCACACCACGCGCTGCCCACAGGCAGCTGTAGGGGATTTCGCCAATACCCAGCTCGGCCACGTCGTCGACCTCGTCGTAATCGACCGAACCCTGGCTGCCGCGTACGCCCCAGATATCGGTGACGATAATAGTCATCGTCACCGGGATAGTCGGGTTCGCAGACCTCGGTACCCTCGTCCGGGTTGCCACGGCAGTAGACGGCGCACTCGTTCTCTTCCGTCAGCGGATCATCCGCCTCGACCTCCTCGGTCGCCGGATCATCACAGAGATTGATGGAGTAACGCGGGTTGCCGCTCTTGCAGAACTTGCTCTCCCAGACCGTCAGGATCTTGTTGTCGTTGACCTTCAGGTAGGGTGATCCGACGGTGCCCGGGAAGGGCTCGCCGGTCTCCAGATCGAAGGACGACATGTCCGCCATGCGCGAGATGTTCTTGCGCTTCCAGGTGGTGCCGTCGTCGCGGGAAACCGCGGTAAAGAGGTCCCATGAAAAACGATCGGGCCAGAATTCTTCTTTGACCTGTTCGTCATAGATGTCGACCTTGGCCATGTACGTGACGAGAAGCGGCTTGGCAAGGTCACGGCACTCGATGAGCGTAACCTGGCACGCTTCAGGATCCTCGAAATCGCGGGGATCACATTCTTCGGCCAGTGGATCGCCGTCCAGGCGCCATTCCTCGTAGGGTACGCCGATCGTGTCTATCGCCTTCGTCGTATTCTTTGTCACCGTCTGACGTCAACACACAGTGACGGATCACCGTTCGAACGCATACCGGGGAAATAAACCGGCATGACCTCAAGCTTCTGCTTGGTCTCGCCCCAGTCCTCGGTCTTGGAGACGTTCTTACGGAAGATGCCACTGGCGTTCAGACCGGCTTCCAGGTTGCCCTGGGCTTCGTCGGCTGAGACCACTGCCAACACGGAGTCACCATCGCCATTACACTTGCTCACCGTTTCATCGAGAACCTTGCTGATCAAATCAGCATCGTCCCAATCACTGGTATCTTTGATCTTTTTGCCGTCTTTTCGAAGCACTTCACGACCTCGGGCAGCAACACGATCTTGCCGTCACGGTCGACGGCTCCGGAGTCAGAGTCCAGCGTCTGCAACACTTGTGCCATTGCGATCACGCTGGGGTCGGTGGTGTCTGCACCTGCATAAAAGTCCAGTGGTGATACTTTCTTACTTGCCGCGGCGATACCAAGAGGAACCTTGCCAACGGAAAAAGAAATTTCTTCACCCGGGAAGAACACGAAACCACCCTTTTCGCTCAAAGTGCCGTCCTCGTTATAACCGGTCACGCCTTCCTGCGTGGGACCTTTGTAGTCAAGCCCGATGACCGTCGCGTCTATGAAATTGCCGCGGTCCGGATGAGTCATCCTGGTCCGTGAATAGGTGTATTCGCCCTTTCTGTCGGCATAGAAAATACATGGCCCGGCCGCCATAAATTCGTATTTACCGGCTTTGCCATGAAGCATGAAGGCCCAGTGCTTGGTGCCTCCCTGCCATTTGAAGTCCAAGTCCTCTTTGAGATTCAGAACAAGTGAATACGCCCCACCCTTTTGGACCTTTATTTTGTATTCCTTCCAGGGGAACTTTCTGAAATCCGGTTTGCCCTTTTTGTCGACAGGTATTGTTGAAAGATCGTTACCCGTCCACAGTTGGAATTCATTAAGTTTGACTTTATCAGAAGGTCTTAATCTGAAAGTCATGGTATCGGTGGTGTTGAACACATCGACAATGCCAATGACCGTACCCTTCTTTCGCTCGATCAAGTCGGTCGTGTAGGGCCCGGGGTCGGGATAGCCGAATACCGGTCCAAATGGTCCTTCACACCCCAAAGTGGAGTCATCCGCCAGGAGTGAGATTGAGAATAGAGTCAGAAATGCTGCGCACAGCGCAGACCAAGCCTTGCGTCTCATAAGTTTTCTCCTTCGCAGTTCCACGTAATCAAAAGATTACGTGAGACCCCCTCGCGGATTAACTCTGTGCTTGATCTTGTCGACTTATAAAAGCTGTGTCTGGACGGGATCAGTATCACTATATTAAATGTTGTATTAACGGGAGATGAAGAGCTTCTTAAGCTTGTGTTAAGGAAAGAGATAATTTTGAGCGAACCTTACCGGGAGCTTAAGAAGCTCTTCAGCTTGCTGTAAGAATTGGTGTGATATTTTGAAGTGCAGAATTTTCAAAAGCAACTTTTTGAGGTACCCGGAAGTTGCTTGAGAGACGGAAACAAGACCGGGCACCTGGATAGATCAGGTGGATTTCCGTGGGCCTTAAACCCTGGTAGCGAGGAGATTTGCAAGACAGGGACACGATAGGATCGAAAAGTAGATCGTTAGGATGACGTCTGCGCCTCCCCGGTAGGTACGACGGCACGAGAGCTGTACAGGAACAGAGACATGAAGAATACGGTGAAATCAACGATCGGAATTCTGATGACAACGCTCTGGTGCCTGGCATGGAGCGCCAGTGGTTGGGCCAGGGATGATGATACGACCCCCTGCATAGCGCTGGGCGCGCTGGCCTATGATGACTGGACCAGTACGGATGGCGGCGGCAGCGGTCTGCCTGCGGGTGAATCGTACAAGGACTATGTCCGTTGCAAATCCTGTCATGGATGGGATCGCCTCGGCAAGCGCGGTGGTTATGTACGCCGAACGCGCACCGCCCAACGCCCTAACGCCGGCTTCGGTGACAGTGATACCAGGTCCCGCGATATCGCGCCGGGTATGGGAGACTACTACCACATCAGGGCCGATGAGGTAAGGCACGCCGGCATTGGCCGGACCTATGAAGACGGTTCCGGCAGTTGGGTTGAACTGAGTGTAGACCCTGTGGCCCATGCGACAGGATATACCCTGGGCAACCAGCATCCGGATTTCTCCACAACCGGTGTCAATGCCGGCGACAAATTGCCGACCCAGGAACAGATCGATTGCATGGTGGCGTTTGTCAATTATGGTGATTCCGATCCCAGGTTCTACTTTTTTGGTATCGATTACCACGCGGATCCCGTCTGGTACAACATCCATCCGGGTGCAAATGCACACGGCCGGTAAGGCCTATTATGATCAGAATTGCCTGGCCTGCCATGGTGATCCTGCGGTGGACTTTCAGGGTAATAACGGCGGCCACCCGGAGGGCGGTATGCTCGCCTACCTGAGACAGGATGGTAAATATCAGCGAGTTTGTACATAAGGCCCGTTGGGGTGTGCCCGATACCATCATGACCCGCTCAGCCATCGGTACACCCAACTCACAGGACATGATCGATATGATGCTGTACCTGCAGGAATCGATTGAATCAGATTTCGTCGTCACCAGCGGTATCAGCGGCACCTGGTATGACTCCGCACGTGATGGTGAGGGTTTCATGATTGACGTCGCCAAAGACGGTGTTGTTGCCGTCAGTTTTTACACCTATGACACACAGGGCAATCAGACCTGGATCATTGGAGCAGGAACGGTGAACGGTAACGTCTTCGAGATTGATTTTGAAATAACCGATGGCGGAATTTACGGTCCCGATTTCGACCCCCTGTTGGTTAATCACTATCCCTGGGGAACGGGAATATTCACCTTTTCCTCCTGCTATGCAGGCAAGGCGGAAATAATTCCAAACCAGGATTATGCAGGCCAATTTGAAGCACAGACCATTTTTATTTCCCGGCTGACGCTTCCGGAAAATTGTGGAGGTTAACAACTGGCTTAAAAGAACCCAAAGAGACTCGCATGGACATCCCCCGTCCATGACATTCGGTCTCCTCGCAGTCAGCGACCAGCATCTGTTGGAATGCTGACGACGGCCGGGCGCCGCGCAATCCCCGCGCGGCGCCTTTTTTCAAAAAAACTCATGATTCCAGGGTGGTTTTCCGGAATACTCGCGAATTACCTGGTGCCAAACAGTTCCACTTCGAATATCAAGGTGGCATTCGGGGGGATTACACCCGATCCTTTTGTGCCATAGGCCAGTTCCGGTGGAATCAGGAAAATAAATACACTGCCTGTGGGCATCAGCGGAATACCCTCTTGCCAGCCCTTGATGACACTTTTAAGACTCAAATCCATTGGCTCGTCTTCTGAGAAAGATGAATCGAAGGTTGAACCATTGAGAAACAGGCCACGATAGTGCACTTTCACTTTGCCGCGTGGTTTTGGTTTGCGGCCCTTACCCATAATCAGGACCTTGTATTGCAGTCCTGACTCTGTTTTAACGGCTTCCTGTTTAAGCTTGTTCCAGTATTTCAGGCCAGCCGGTTCTTCGGCCATTAGCGGCCCCTGTGAAGATAAAAACAGTATGCCCATCAGAACTGATAAGACCTTTTTCACAATAACTCCCGGTACTTTGATCAATGTCAAAGCATGACCCATTGTGAATCTTTGTGCCAGTGGAAATCTTTGCAGGTCATGCAGCCTGCTTCCACACAGGCGGCAGTGTTTACCGCGACTACAATGGATTCATGCGACCTTACGCCGGAAGCCTTCGTTTTGGTTGGAAAACCGGGCGCCGGGCTTTTTGGTCTGTTTTTCCCAGTGTCTGACTTCTTTTCCTGCATGGGCAAAATCAGCAAGATCATCTACCTCGCACCAGTCATAGCCCTGGATGGAGCAGACACCAACCATACCCGCCACCGCCAGTTCATCAATCGCCGATAGATACCAGCGTGCCAGGCCATCAGGTCTGCCCATCAGCTGTTCGACCTTTTTGACAAAAACCTCGGCACCTGCCCGGCTAAACACCATCATGCCAATCGATTCACCATTGACGATGTCCATGTCCAGTTTTTTGCCTACCCGGTTCAGTTGCTCACCTTCGGCGCTGATTTTCATATCATCGTCGTCATACTGACTCTTACGGTCAACGGCCAGCGTGATCGGGTATACGCGTTCGCTGGATAACAGTTGCGCCAGTGTGGTTTCTTCGAACAGCGTATCGCCATTCACCAGGAGAAAAGGCGTTCTCATCTCTTTGCGTGCGATCCAGGTGGTTCCGAGATTGTCAGATACGGCATAGAACGGGTTATACAGCGTGCGCACCGAGACTCCGGGGATGCTGATATCGCTGATCACGTCTTCAACCACCTTGTGGTTAAAGCCCGTAACAACAACAATTTCATCCAGGCCATTGGCAGCCAGTGATTCAACCTGGTGGCGTAGCAAGGGCTTGCCATCCAGCATCAGGCAGCACTTGGGTACACTCTCCGTCAAGGGTAACAACCTGCTTCCTTGTCCGGCGCTCAAAATAATCGCTTTCATAACAACATCTCCTTGCTACAGATGCTGCATATACTATGTAGTCCAGGTTTCGGCTGCTTGGCACGAAAGGACAAAGACTTGACCCTCATTCTGTCGTTATGTTTGAGTATTTTGCCCTGGGTGTACTGATTTTCGGCGTGGTGCGACGACACACCGCGCTATTCAAAGCAGATCCTCGATAAACCAGGCTGAAAAAGAATGCCTTCCACTGACGTTCGCCTTTTTGTAAATCGCAGAGGCCTGCTGACGAACGGTTTTCTCCATCGTGTCGCGCACCGAGGCAATCTCTTTAAAGCTCAGTCCCTTGAGCAGAAGCATCGCAACTTCACGTTCTGTCTGCGTCAGCCTCCATGTTTCAAACTGCTCTTTGAGCACCAGTGCCAGTTCGTGGCGGGCCGTGGCGAGGGCGGGTGGCAAGGCTTGTTCATTTGCTTCGGAAACTGACGCAAGCTCCGCTTTCAGACGGGAATTCGAACGGCTTTGTCTCCAGATTCCGACCGTCAGGGCCGTGATGAGAGCGAACGAGACAATCGCTATGGAAAGTTCCATCAATAAATGAGTGATGCTGGCCCCTTCGCGGTAATCGTAAATGACATCCCCCAGGTTTCCGATGACTACGATTGCCAAAACCAACATGGCAAGAAATTCTTTTATATACAACATGATATTGGGTTTTTTCCTGAGGCTAAGGTTCTGATTTTACATGGGACATTTGTACCATGTCCGTATTGTAGACATTTGTCGGATTCCAGTCTCTTGAAGCGTACACTATAGTCGCCTGCTTAATGACTTTCTGAGAGTTGGAATGACATATTCGATTGCCGGGCGATGGTCCGGTCTGTTTCGAAAAATTTTACGCTTCGGTTTGCTGACAGCCGCGGTTTCCACGCTAAACGTGACCTGGGCAATTGGGGAGCATGAAGCTGAAAAATTGCAGCTGAATGACAATCTCTCGCTTTCTTCCTTGCTGACCATAACCATGGAACGGCACCCGCAATCGGGTGTGCTTGCAGCGCGTTCGGCAACCGTTGATGCGGAAACAAAATATGCCAATCGCTGGTTGCCCGATACAACCGGGCTTACGGCCTTTCATATGTCAGACCGGTCTTTTGATGACATCGGGGCCTTTGAGAATGAAGTTGCCCTGTCGTTCCCCATGTGGCTGCCCGGTGAAAAAAAGGCTCAGACCCGCCTGGGTGAAACGCTCACGGCTGCGCAGTACTCCGACCAAGCGCAATTCCGCTGGCGTGTCAGCGGTCAGCTCAGGCAGCAATTATGGGCACTAAAACTGGCCGTGCGGCAGTGGGAACTGGCGCTTGAACAGGAGCAACGCCTGGCTGAAGTGCTGCGCCAGGTTACCTTATTTGCCGAAGCTGGTGAGTTATCCCGGGCCGATCAACTGGCCACCATGGAGGAACTGGCAATATGGAAAGGCGAAACCATGTTGCTGGAAGCGGAATACATGGACGCGATACGCACTTACAGGTCATTCACCGGCCTGGAAACCATTCCAGCGCAGATTGATGAAACACTCAGTGGTTTACATGAAATAGGGCAGGAACATCCGGCCCTGCGCCAGGCAATGGACCACCTGGCTGAGTCGTCAGCCTCTACAGAGGTGGTACGGGAGCGTAGCAACCTCAGACCCAGCCTGGATGTGTTCTGGCGCGGTTTTCGTGGTGATCGACGTTCCCCGGATGTCGATGCTCTGGGTATCGGTTTTGCAATGCCGCTTGGAAAATCACCCCGGCGTGAACCCGAGGTTGCAAAGGCGTTTGAGGAGCTTGCCGTGGCCGAGGCCGAACTGCTCGAAACCAGGCGTGCACTCGAATTACAGCTGCACGAAGCCAATCATGTTTTGCATACCACCCGCGAGAGACTGGAAAACTCCGAAACCATCGTCAAGGCCGCGACCGAGCGGCACCAGCTGGACAAGCTGGCCTTTGAACTCGGTGAGTTCTCTACCCGCGAATGGTTACGCCGTCTTTCCCGGTTCAAGGAAATTGAACGCTCACACGAACTGCTTTTGATACAGCAGGGTGCGGCAATTGCCGCTTATAACCAGGCTGTAGGAGAGTCTTTATGAAGTTTGGAAAGTCCTTAGGGTTGTTGGCACTCTTCATCCCGGTCTTCTCTTTTGCTGCGCAAAACCTGCAGATCAGTCAACAAGAGCAAAAATTGCTTGGTATCGAGGTGCAAACGATCGCCGCTGTCGAGGAGGGTGGCGCAGGTGAGATCACCTTGAGGGTCGCCTTTGCGCCAGATGGCGAATGGGCGATCAAGACGCCATTGGCAGGCGTCCTGCAGCGTGTTTTCGTGC
Organism: uncultured Gammaproteobacteria bacterium; assembly: GCA_963749115.1. Lineage (GTDB taxonomy): Bacteria > Pseudomonadota > Gammaproteobacteria > Xanthomonadales > SZUA-36 > SZUA-36. The sequence goes on along the minus strand of CAVVLP010000010.1, from coordinate 249,666 downwards.
AGCAGGGCGATAGGGTAAAGACCGGTGATCCGCTGGTGATTGTGCGCAGCGCGGATATGGTGGCATTGCAGAGGGATTTCCTGAAAGCACGCGCCGAGCTTAACTTGCAGGTATCGAACTGGAAAAGGGACCAGCAACTGGGCGAAGCGGGATCTATCTCCGAGCGACGCTGGCAGGAAACCCGCTTTAACCACGATACAGCACAGGCGGAATATGCAGGCTTAAGGGGTGAGTTGATGCTGGCTGGATTCTCCGCCAGTGATTTGAATCGACTCTCTGAGAAGATGGAAATTGGCCCGGATATTACACTGCGCGCGCCAGTTGACGCTGTCGTTCTGGAAACACCGGCCATGCTCGGTGATCAACTCGATGGCAGTGAGTTGCTGGTCAAGCTGGGCGAGATGCACAAGCTGGTACTGGAAGGCAACCTGTCCAGATCCGCTGCCGCTCATCTTGGCGTGGGCGGGCAAATTGCATCGCAGGATGACGGTACCCGCGCCGCGCTGACTTTTGTTTCCAGCGTGATAGATCCGCAAACCCAAACCGTCCATGTACGTGCCCAACCCCGCGAACCCTCGAAGCTCCAACCGGGCCAACTGACGCGTTGGAATGTATTGTCGAATGGGCTGGTGCTCACCGTTCCATCGAGTGCGGTGGTCAAGCTGGAAGGCCGGGACGTTGTGTATTTGTCAGTCCCGTCGGGATTTGATGTGCGTGACGTGGTTGTAAAAAGCACGGGCAGCGGGGCCTGGGTTGTAATCAGTGGTCTTGTAACTGGTGACAGGGTTGCCGTGGCCGGTACGGCTGCGCTCAAGGCCATGAGCATGGGTATCGGCGGGGGAGACGAGTAGTGACTCTAGCGGGTCTCGTTCGCTTTTCACTGACCCAGCGGCTGTTGATGCTATTGGTCGTGGTCATGTTGATCCCGGCGGGCTGGTTTGCATTTATCAACATTCCCATTGATGCCTTTCCGGATATTTCACCCACCCAGGTGAAGATCATCATGAAAGCGCCGGGCATGACACCCGAAGAGGTGGAGTCCCGGATTACACGCCTGATTGAAGTTGAGCTACTGGGTGTGCAGCGCCAGACCATGCTGCGTTCAATCGCCAAGTATGCATTGACCGACATCACCGTGGACTTTGAAGAGGGCACCGATATTTTCTGGGCACGGCAACAGGTCGCCGAGCGCCTGACCGCGGTGGTTGATGATTTACCCGAGGGTGTCAGTGGTGGCCTGGCACCGATGAGTACCCGCTTTGGGTGAAATGTATATGTTCACGGTTGACAGCCCTGAGTTATCAATCACCGAGCGCCGTTACCTGCTCGACTGGGTGATACGCCCTGCATTGCGTACCGTATCAGGTGTGGCGGATGTTAACGCGCTGGGCGGCAAGGTCAAAACCTATAGCATCAGCCCGAGAGCCGACGCCATGCTGGCACTGGGTGTTACCACCGGTGATTTGGCAGAGGCACTTGAAACAAATAACCAGAATGATGGCGCAGGCCGCCTCAAAAGGGGTGAAGAAGCCTTGCTGGTACGCTCGGAAGGTGCCCTGGATAGTATCGAGTCAATTCAAAATACGCCAATTCGTAGCCAGGACGGCAAGCTCATCACGATTGGTATGGTGGCCGACGTGTCATTGGGTAGCCTCGAACGCTACGGTGCCGTGACCGAGAACGGCACGGGTGAAGTGGTTGAAGGCCTTGTTGTGAGCCTGCGTGGCGCCAACGCACGTGATGTAATTACAGGTATCGAGGAAAAGCTGGACGAGTTGCGTGCGAGTCTGCCTGCGCATGTCTCGATCAATGTATTTTACAACCGCAGCCACCTGGTTAACCGGGCGGTATCGACGGTTTCAAAAGCGCTGGTTGAGGCGGTTGTGCTGGTCCTGATATTGCTGGGCCTGTTCCTGGGGAATTTTCGTTCTGCATTGACCGTTGCACTGATTCTGCCGCTTTCAGCCATGGTGACTTTTATCGCGATGAAGGCGACCGGCATGTCGGCGAATTTGATGAGTCTTGGCGGACTCGCGATTGCCATCGGTCTGCTGGTTGATGCCGCCGTTGTGGTGGTCGAAAACATCGTTACGAAAATGTCGGGTTCCAGTGGTCAGGTTTTGCCGCGTTTGCATGTCATTTACCGGGCAGTGAAGGATGTAACCCTTCCGGTAACATCCGGTATCCTGATCATTATCCTGGTGTTTTTACCACTGCTTTCATTGCAGGGCCTGGAAGGCAAATTATTCAGCCCGGTTGCACTGACCATCGTTTACGCGCTGGCCGGTTCTTTGGTGTTATCGCTTACCGTGATTCCCGTGCTCGCGTCATTCCTGATCACCTCGGGAGTTCATCAAGAGCCATGGCTGCCACGTAAGTTATCGGCGATTTACGGACCGATGCTTAATAAGGCCCTGGAAAAGGAGTGGAGGGTTATCCTGCCTGCGTTGGTCTTGCTGGTTGCGGCGGTCGTCTCGTTCCCCTTTATTGGAAAAACCTTCATGCCGACCATGGATGAGGGCGATATCATCGTCCAGTTGGAAAAACTGCCTTCAATCAACCTGGAGACATCCCTTGAGCAAGACCTGATGGTGGAAAAGGCGTTGATGGAACAGGTTCCGGAAATCCGCCGTATCGTTGCCCGTACCGGTTCGGATGAGCTGGGCATGGACCCGATGAGCCTGAATGAAACGGATATGTTCCTGGAACTACAGCCGCAGGATGAGTGGCGCATGGACAGTAAACCCGAGCTGGAAGATGCCATCCGCGTGGTGCTGGATCAATTCAAGGGCATCAACTACGGATTTACCCAGCCCATTGATATGCGTGTATCCGAAATGTTGACCGGTTCCAGGGGTGATCTGGCGGTTAAGGTTTTCGGGCATGATCTCGATGTGCTCAATGACCTGGCTGGCGAGGTGGCTGACGTGCTGAGTGGTATCGAGGGCAGCACGGATGTACTCACCGGTGTTAACGAAGGCATGCAATATATTGTTCTGCGGCCTAAACGGGACATGATCGGCCGTTATGGTGTGAACCTGATGCAGGTGCTGGATCATGTGAAAGTGCTGGTTGAAGGCTTGCCTGCCGGTATGGTGATCGAAGGCTCGGCGCGAGTGCCTGTTATATTGCGTTATGCACAAACCGATGGTGATCCATTGGAGAAGTTTGCCGCGGAATTGATCAACCTCCCCGGAGGCGGTCATGTGTCCCTTTCAACACTGGTCGAGGTTGAGCGTGTCGAAGGACCGGTCTCGGTTAAACGAGAGCAGGGCCGTCGTTTTGTGGTGGTGATGTCGAACGTGAAAGACCGCGACCTTGTCAGTTTCGTCGAAGAAGCCCAGTCGAGAATCGGCGACGCTATCAGTTTACCTACCGGATACTACATGGAGTGGGGTGGTGAATTTGAAAACCAGCAACGTGCGGCGCGACGCCTGATGCTGGTGGTGCCGGTGGCAGTTGTCTTGATATTCCTTTTGCTATTCTCAACCTTCCGCTCCATCGTGCAGGCGGGACTGGTCCTGGCCAATGTCCCACTGGCCCTGATCGGTGGTGTGCTGGCGCTCGCCTTGTCCGGCGAGTACATGTCGGTGCCGGCATCGGTCGGGTTTATAGCCCTGATGGGTATCGCCGTGCTTAATGGGGTCGTGATGGTCAGCTATTTCAACCAGCTTCGAGACCGGGGACTGCCAATTGACGAAGTCGTCAGGCTCGGCTCCGAACGGCGCTTGCGTCCTGTTTTAATGACCGCGTCCATCGCGGCACTGGGCTTGATGCCGCTTTTGTTCATGACCGGCCCTGGTTCGGAAATTCAAAAACCGCTGGCTGTCGTTGTCATAGGTGGTCTGATCACCAGCACCGCCCTTACCTTATTTATCCTGCCGGTACTCTACCGGCGCTTTACGGGGTCTGATCTGAAATGAAACAGCAATGTCTCTTGCGATTGAATATACCACCCAGCCTGGAAGAGGACGTTGTTGACCTGCTGTTGACCTCTGCTGATATTCCCGGCTTTCAATCGTATCCGATCCGCGGACATGGCCAGGTTGGAGCCATGACCATCGCTGAGCAGGTTGAAGGTCGACGCAACCGGGTGCAATTCGAGATTGTATTAGAGACCGAAATCCTGGAATCGCTTTTAACGAAGCTAAAAGAGGCTCTGCCGGTTCCCGATATTATCTACTGGGTAATGCCAATCTCAGCAAGCGGACGTCTGTACGAAGCACCGTTATGTTCAGGAGAAGGTGAGGCCGGTAACCGGCCGAGAAGCTGACCTGGGCCATGCACAGGAGCGGCCGGTGTCAATTTCGCACTGCTTTTAGTTGTGTGAACGGTATCTCGCGGACGTTTACCAACCCTGACAGGCACTGACTACCATCCCTTCCAGGCACCATTGACTGACAGACGCACCAACATGGTGCATTCACGAGGCCGCTTGATTCCCTTTCTCAAGGTGTGACCGCTCTATTTTTCGTACAAGTGCTTGTATTTCACATTCAAATCCCTGGTGGCTTGATTCCTGCATATAGATAAACACGGCGTAACCATGCAAGGAATAGAAAATGCAACTTGTCACAGCAATAATCAAACCATTCAAGCTCGATGATGTTCGGGACGCACTGGCGGAAGTCGGCGTCAATGGCATCACGGTGACCGAGGTCAAGGGCTACGGACGACAAAAAGGTCATACCGAGCTATACCGGGGTGCGGAGTACACCGTTGATTTCCTGCCCAAAATCAAAGTTGAAACAGCAGTAACTGACGATCTGGTTGAAAGAGTCGTGGATGCAATTATCCAGGCCGCTGCAACCGGAAAAATCGGTGACGGTAAAGTCTTCGTGCACAAACTTGAAGAAGTGGTGCGTATCCGTACAGGTGAAACTGGCGAAGAGGCTATTTAGAGGAATTTATGATGGAAAACCAGATTTTTGAACTTCAGTATGCAATTGATACATTTTATTTCCTCGTATGCGGCGCTTTGGTCATGTGGATGGCAGCAGGTTTCTCGCTGCTGGAATCCGGTCTTGTACGCGCCAAGAACACCGTAGAGATCCTGACCAAGAATATCGCGCTTTATGCCGTGGCCTGCATCATGTACCTGGCCACCGGCTATGCGCTGATGTATGACGGCGGCTTTTTCCTGCAGGGAATCGAGGCGTTTGATCTCAACCAGGTGCTTGCAGATTCTGCTGAGAATGGTTTTGACGGGGGCAGTGTGTACTCCGGCGCGTCGGACTTCTTCTTCCAGGTTGTTTTTGTAGCAACGGCCATGTCGATTGTTTCGGGTGCGGTTGCCGAGCGTATGAAACTTTGGTCTTTCCTGGTTTTTGCGATGGTCCTGACCGGCTTCATCTACCCGATGGAAGGTTCCTGGACATGGGGCGGCAAGGAAGTTTTCGGTCTGTTCAACCTGGGTGACCTCGGCTTCAGTGACTTCGCCGGTTCCGGTATCGTTCACCTGGCGGGTGCCTCCGCGGCACTGGCCGGTGTGCTCTTGCTGGGTGCAAGAAAAGGCAAGTACGGAAAAGATGGTCAAACCATAGCCATACCCGGTGCCAACCTGCCACTGGCAACGCTGGGTACTTTCATCCTGTGGATGGGTTGGTTTGGTTTCAACGGTGGCTCTGTACTCAAGCTTGCAGATGCGGCAAATGCACACTCGGTCGCGATGGTATTTCTAAACACCAATGCCGCGGCTGCCGCGGGACTGGTTGGTGCGCTGCTGACTGCGCGGGCCCTATTTGGCAAGGCTGATTTGACCATGGCATTGAATGGTGCATTAGCAGGTTTGGTAGCAATAACGGCAGAGCCATCAACACCAACAGCACTCCAGGCCACCCTTTTCGGCCTGATCGCCGGTGTCATTGTTGTTTTCGCTATCATCGGTATGGATCGCTTGAAAATCGATGATCCGGTCGGTGCGATTTCGGTGCACGGTGTCATCGGTCTGTTTGGCTTGTTGCTGGTTCCGGTGACCAATACGGGCTCAAGTTTCAGCGGTCAGTTGATCGGTGCCGCAACCATCTTTGGCTGGGTATTTTTGACCAGCCTGGTGGTCTGGTATGTACTGAAACTGATTATGGGTATCCGTGTCAGCGAGGAAGAAGAGTACGAAGGCCTGGATATCGGCGAGTGTGGTATGGAGGCTTATCCGGAGTTTACTTCATCGACGTAGGGTGCAGTAGCGCATAAGCGCCTTTTCAAGCTCAAAAGGGCGGGTAATCTACCCGCCCTTTTTCGGTCTATACGGGGTAAGTTTGAACTGACCTCTTTTAACTCTTACTGGCCTTAAACTTCTGACGATAGGCATGCAACAATGGCTCGGTGTAACCACTGGGCTGCTCATTACCTTTGAACACCAGGTCGCAGGCTGCTGAGAATGCAATGCTGTCGGCAAAATTTGGCGCCATATTGATGTAAGCAGGGTCACCTGCATTCTGACCATCTACGACCATGGCCATACGCTGCAGGGTTTCCATTACCTGCTCTTCGGTGCAAAGACCATGTTTTAACCAGTTGGCAATATGTTGACTTGAAATCCGCAACGTTGCCCGGTCTTCCATCAGGCCAACATGATTAATGTCTGGCACTTTAGAGCAACCTACCCCTTGCTCAACCCAGCGCACCACGTAACCAAGCAAACCTTGTGCATTGTTGTCCAGTTCGTTCTGTATGGCTTCAGCAGATGGTTTTTCATCACCCATCAGCGGGATGGTTAAAATATCATCGACACTGGCGCGTTGGCGGCCTGCCAGTTCAGCCTGGCGGTCTGCCACATTGACCTGGTGATAGTGCAGGGCGTGTAGTGTTGCCGCTGTTGGTGAGGGTACCCAGGCGGTATTTGCTCCCGCCATCGGGTGGCCAATTTTTGCCTTCATCATGTCGGCCATATTATCTGGAGTTGGCCACATGCCCTTACCGATTTGAGCCCTGCCTTTCAGTCCGCATGCCAGACCAAGGTCAACATTCTGATCTTCGTAAGCCAAAATCCATGGCATTGTTTTTAGTTTATCTTTGGCTGCGAAAGCGCCAGCATTCTTGCTTGTGTACAATTCGTCGCCGGTACGATCCAAGAAGCCGGTATTGATAAAGACGACGCGGTTTTTAACAGCACGAATACATTCTTTCAGGTTAACCGAGGTGCGCCGCTCTTCATCCATAATGCCAACCTTCATGGTGTAGCGTTGCAACCCCAAGGCGTCTTCAACCCGGCCAAACAGCTCATCGGTGAATGCCACTTCATCAGGGCCGTGCATTTTTGGTTTTACAATATAGATGCTCCCGGCTCGGGAATTACTCAGCTCAGAATCGCCTTTCAGGTCATGCATAGCAGCCAGTGCAGTCATCATGGCATCCATGATGCCCTCCGGCACCTCGTTACCCTCCTTATCGAGAATCGCAGGATTGGTCATCAGGTGGCCAACATTGCGCACGAAAAGCAGGCTTCGGCCCGGTAATATCAGCGCGCCGCCATCCGGCGTGGTGTACTCGCGATCGGCATTCATTTTCCGCAGGATGGTTTTGCCATTTTTCTCAAGGCTCTCTTCCAGATCACCCTTCATCAGGCCCAACCAGTTTTTATAGACCAATGCCTTATCCTCAGCATCAACTGCAGCAACCGAATCTTCGCAGTCCATAATCGTGGTCAGAGCGGCTTCAACAATTACATCACTGATGCCGGCAGCATCACCGGAGCCAACAGGGCTACCCGGGTTAATTTGAATGTCCAGATGTAATAGATTGTTTTTGATCAATATTGATGTCGGGTTCTCCGCGCTTCCGGTATACCCAACAAACTGTTCCGGGTCCGTCAACGCGACACAGGTGCCATCGCTCAACGAAATTTTCAATACACCATTGTCAATACGGTAAGCCGTGGAGTCTGCATGTGAGCCGGCCGCCAACGGCGCTGCTTGATCCAGTACCCCGCGAGCAAAAGCGATCACCCTGGAGCCACGTACCGGGTTGTAGGCGCCTGCCTTTCCGGCGCCGCCGTCCTCCGGGATAACATCACTGCCATAGAGTGCATCGTAAAGACTACCCCAGCGGGCGTTAGCCGCGTTTAATGCAAAGCGGGCATTCATCACCGGCACAACCAGTTGTGGTCCGGCCATAAGTGCGATTTCGGGGTCCACATTTCCAGTTTCAATCTGGAAATCGCGCCCCTCCTTCACGAGGTAGCCGATCTCCTGCAAGAACACTTTGTACTCAGCTTGGTCAATGGCTTCACCGGCACGTTGGTCGTGCCAGGCATCAATCTGATCCTGCAAATTCTTGCGTACTTGCAGCAGTTCACGATTTTTGGGAGCTAAATCATTGATGATTTCTTCAAAGGAGGCCCAAAAATGCGCAACAGTTACACCTGTACCTGGAGTTAGCTCATTTGCAACCAAGTCAAAAATTTCTTCAGCAACCTGTAAGCCGCCTTGCTGGATACGTTTCGACATTTTTCTATCCTGTAGTGTGGGGTTTAGGTAACCCGTGCTGGTTTACTGCCCGGGTTTCTGAAATCGAACTACCCATTTTAGGACAGACCTGTCCACTTGCCGAATAATATCCATTATTTATTTTGTGAATAGTCAAACAAGCTGTACTAAAGAAGGCGTATAGTCAATCCACGTCCTGCGCAACGTCAGCAATCAAGCGGCGCATCCACTGGTGTGCCGGGTTGTGCTGCAACAACGGACTCCATGCCATCGTTAACTCAATTTCCGGAATTTCAAACGGTGGCGGTAAAATAACTACACTGGGATCGTTCCTCAGGCGATTGGCTGCTTTGCTGGGCAACGTGATTATCAGATCACGTAAATCCGCCAAGCGCATCGCCGACTCATAGTGCCGGGTAAACACCCGTATACGACGCTTTTTGCCCAGTTTGGCCAGAGCTTCATCCACCCATCCCAGGCTCTGTGTGCCATCAGGCTCCATGCCCATACCTTTCCCCATTCCAGTCTTGCTAACCCATACATGACCAGCCTCAAGGTAGGTCCCGAGATTAAAGTTGTTACGAATCGGGTGTTGTCGGCTAAACATGCAAGAGAAACCATCCCGCCAAATGGGTCTTTGATGAAATGATTGGGGCAAATCATCAAATCGGTTGATCACTAAATCCACACTGCCCTGCTCCAGGTTTTGATAGTTCACGTCACTCGGTGTCAAAATATCCAGGGTGACATCCGGCGCCTCTAACCGCATTCGACGCAACATGTGAGGCAATAGTGTTGATTCACTGTAATCACTGACGGAAATTCGAAAAACACGGTTGGCACTGGCAGCATCGAACTGCCGGTCTGGCTGCACCACTTTTTCAATGGAGGCTACCACTGCACGAACCTCTGGTTGCAGGTTATTGGCTCGTTCAGTTGGACTCATACCACCACTGGTGCGTACCAGTAAAGGGTCGGAAAACAACTCTCGCAAACGTCGTAATCCATTACTCATGGCTGGCTGGCTGATCCCCAGACTTTCAGCAGCACGGGTCACATTGCGCTCTCGTAGCAGTACGTCAAGATAGACCAATAAATTAAGATCAATGTTCTTTAAATTCACGAAAGTACTCTTATATTAGAAATAACCCTTTATTCATAAAATAAATGTGGGGTATAGAGTTAATAGATTATCTAAATCTTACCAGTATGGCTAGAATGGGTTTTAAATAAAGCAAGTAAGGTATTTAGCTTTAGTTTTTTTACTGTACACATCAATTGAACACAGAGAAGAGAGGATTCACCATGTCAAAATACTACGACGACATCGCCTCACTACAAGGCGTATGCAAAGCTGCAGGCAGCTCCTGGGATGCCATTAATCCTGAATCCGCTGCACGTATGCGTGCCCAGAACAGGTTCAAAACCGGTCTGGAAATTGCCCAGTACACGGCCGACATCATGCGTCGTGATATGGCGGAATACGATGCTGATTCCTCTCAATTTACCCAGTCACTGGGCTGCTGGCATGGTTTCATCGGCCAGCAAAAAATGATCTCCATCAAAAAACACTTTGGCAGCACCAAGAAGAAGTATTTATACCTGTCCGGCTGGATGGTTGCTGCGCTGCGCTCTGAGTTCGGCCCCTTGCCCGATCAGTCCATGCATGAAAAAACCACGGTTCCGGCACTGATCGAAGAGCTGTACACCTTTTTGCGACAGGCTGACTCGCGTGAGCTGAACCTGCTGTTCCGCGATCTGGATGCGGCCCGGGCGGCCGGTGACGCTATCAAGGAAGCCGGAATCAAAAAACAGATCGACAATTATGAGACCCACGTTGTACCTATCATTGCCGACATCGATGCCGGCTTTGGTAACGCGGAGGCCACTTATCTGCTGGCCAAGCAAATGATCGAAGCCGGTGCCTGCTGTCTGCAGATCGAAAACCAGGTATCCGACGAAAAACAATGCGGCCACCAGGACGGTAAAGTCACGGTTCCACATTCTGATTTCCTGGCCAAGATCAATGCCTGCCGATATGCATTCCTGGAACTGGGTATCGATAATGGCATCATCGTCGCGCGTACCGACTCCCTCGGCGCCGGTCTCACCAAGCAAATCGCGGTGACCCACGAGCCGGGCGACCTGGGTGACCAGTACAACTCGTTCCTCGAATGTGAGGAAATCCACCTGGAAGACATGCACAATGGTGACGTTGTCCTGAAACGCGATGGCAAACTGCTGCGTCCCAAGCGGCTGGAATCCAACCTGTTCCAGTTCCGTGCCGGCACCGGTGAGGACCGTTGCGTTCTCGACTGCATCACCTCCCTGCAAAATGGTGCCGACATGATCTGGATCGAGACAGAGAAGCCCCATATCGGTCAGATCGGTGGCATGGTCGACCGCGTTCGCGAGGTTATTCCCAATGCCAAGCTGGTTTACAACAACAGCCCGTCATTCAACTGGACACTGAACTTCCGTCAGCAGACATATGACGCCTGGGTTGAGGAAGGTAAAGACGTATCAGCCTATGATCGCGATCACCTGATGAGCATCGATTATGATGACAGCGAACTGGGCAAGGCCGCGGATGACCATATCCGGACCTTCCAGGCCGATGCTGCCCGTGACGCAGGTATCTTCCATCACCTGATTACACTGCCCACTTACCACACCGCAGCGCTTTCCACCGACACCTTGTCGAAAGAGTACTTCGGTGAGCTTGGCATGCTGGGCTACGTGCTGCACGTGCAGCGCGAGGAGATTCGCAACGGTATCGCCTGTGTGAAACACCAGATCATGTCGGGTTCCAATATCGGTGATGACCACAAGGAGTACTTTGCCGGTGAGGCTGCACTGAAGGCTGGTGGCAAAGACAACACGATGAACCAGTTTGGCTGAAACTTCGCTTGTAGTGAGTGAAAAGGGTGGGCTTGGGTCCACCCTTTTTTTATGGAAGACCGTGGCCGGGTAGTGCCAGAAGAGCCGGGGTCAGAGTAAAGTGCCAGAGTGCAACTCTGGCACTTTACTCTGACCCCGGTGGATTGCTCTGACCCCGGTGGACTCCAGGCTTAATCAGGGTCTGATGCTGCCGGCGGTTCGTAGTGGTTCATGCGGCTTTCTGCCTCGATAAAGACACGTTGGATACGTGGGTCCGTCGCTTTGATCTTCTTGGTGAAGCTGGTTACAGCCGTTTCAACCTGACCGGAGGACAGGGAATCGACAAAGTCCAGTGAAATGGTCACGACGATAAATTCGGGCCCCATATGCAATGTGGCAATTTCATTGACAGACAGTATCGTTTCTTCTACCTCCAGTATTTCGTGAAATCTGTCCACGACTTCTGGATTGGCGCTTTCACCGATGAGCAGGCTTTTACTTTCCACGGCCAAAACGATTGCTGTCAATACAAGGACCACACCGATGCCGATAGACGCCAGGGCATCAAAAACAGGGTTGCCGGTTAGTTGATACATCATCAGACCACCCATAGCAATGAACAAACCCAGCAAAGCGGCCGAGTCTTCGAATATCACCACAAACAGGGTTGGGTCCTTGCCGCCGACGATCGCCCTGATGATACCCAGTGATCCGCGTCTGAGATTAAATTCCTTTAACGCCACCCATAATGCGGCACCCTCAAAAACAATGGCAAAACCAAGTACCGCGTAATTGATGTACAGGCTATTGATGGACGTGGGGTGTGCAAGATGTGTCCAGCCTTTATATATGGACACCGCACCCCCCAGTGCGAAGATCAGCATCGCCACCACGAAACTCCAAAAATAGATTTCCTTGCCATGCCCAAATGGAAACGCGGAACTGGCCGGGATACTGGCGCGTTTGATACCGTACAGAAGCAAAACCTGGTTTCCCGTATCAACCACGGAATGGATGCCTTCACTCAGCATCGCAGAACTGCCTGTGTGGGCCGCTGCCGCAAACTTGGTCACGGCAATCAACCCATTACCGATGAGGGCTGCGTAAATGGCTTTTTTTGAAGAACCGGCCACGGTTACCTGGCCCCTTTGTCTGGTTATAGTTGTGCTAAGTATATTACTCTCAGGCAAACGGGATGCCAATAGAAAAGGGCCAGCATCTGTATTCACCGGGTTTTACCGGCAGCTGAAACGCCGCAAAGTAACTGTAACCGAGCCAATGTCCAACGTCACCCCTGCATCGGCGTGCAGGAGTTGATCCGGGGGTGACATCAGTTGAGCATGGTATTACCATTGTCCAACATCATGTCATCCAAAAAACCCAGGCTTTATTTTCTTCTCATCAGCGTTCACGGATTGATTCGGGGTGAAAACCTCGAACTCGGTCGTGACGCTGATACGGGCGGTCAAACCTTGTACGTCGTCGAGCTCGCGCGCGCCCTTGGCGAACGTGACGACGTGGCGCGTGTGGACCTCGTTACGCGTCGTATCGTCGACCCGGCTGTCGATGAAGATTACGCGCAGGTCGAAGAGCAGTTGTCCGACACGGTGCGCATCGTTCGCATCGATGCCGGACCCGGGGAGTATCTTCCGAAGGAAGCGCTGTGGGACCACCTGGACGTTTTCACCGATAACCTCACCAACTGGCTGGGCGAGCAGCCACGCAGTCCGGACATCGTGCACAGCCATTATGCAGACGCAGGTTATGTCGGCGTGCGCCTGGCCAATCTGCTGGCTGTGCCGCTGGTGCACACCGGCCACTCGCTCGGCCGCGACAAGCGCAAGCAGCTGTTGGCCAAGGGACTGAGCCACGAGGAGATCGAAACCACCTACAACATGAGTCGGCGCGTCAGCGCGGAAGAAGAATTGTTGGCCAATGCGGACCTGGTAATTACCAGCACCCGCAACGAGATCGAATCACAGTACGGCTTGTACGACTATTACAACCCGGATTGCATGACGGTGATTCCGCCCGGCACCAACCTTAACCGGTTTCGTCCACCGGCCGTCGGGGAGGAATTTTCCGTCCTGGACAGGTCGAGACCTTTCCTGGAGGATCCCGCCAAACCACTCATACTGGCACTATCCCGCCCAGACGAGCGAAAGAACATTCCGATACTGCTCGAGGCCTTTGGACGCAATCCCTCGCTGCGAAAGGCAGCCAACTTGTTGTTGATCGCTGGTAACCGCGATGACATTCGAGACCTGGACAGGGGGGCACAGCAGGTACTGACTCAGCTTCTGCTGGACCTGGACGCACACGATTTGTGGGGGTCCGTGGCCTTACCCAAGCAACACACGGTGGACGAAATCGCGGAGGTCTACCGTGCGGTGTCGAATGGTCGCGGCGTGTTCATCAACCCGGCCCTGACCGAGCCGTTCGGACTGACTCTGCTCGAGGCGGCGGCCTGTGGCCTGCCGCTGGTGGCCACCGAGAACGGTGGTCCCGTTGATATCATTTCCAACTGCAACAATGGCATCCTCGTAGACCCACTCGACGCGGATGCCATCGCCGGGGCTCTGCTCGAACTGCTTGAAGAACCAGCGCGCTGGGACGAGGCTTCCCGGAACGGTATCGAAGGTGTGCGGCGGCACTATACCTGGGAGGCCCACACGGCCAGCTATGTAGAACAGGTGAGCGCCCAGATCGGCCGCCCGCGCCGCGAACTTGTGGCCTGGCCGTCCGGGCAGGTGGCACGCTACCGAGATCGCGCCATCTTCACCGATATCGACCAGACCCTGTTGGGCGACCGGGACGAACTGGTCAAGTTTTGCGAATTGATCCGCAGAACCCGCAGGCGCGTAGCTTTCGGTATCGTATCCGGCCGTCGTATCGACTCGGTGCTGGCGGTTCTGAAGAAAAACGGAGTGCCCACACCTGACGTGCTGATCAGCGACCTCGGTACGCGCATTCATTACGGTGCACGGCTGAGTGAAGACCGCCACTGGTCGGACCATGTCGATCACGACTGGAATGGCCCGCGCATCCAGCGGGTTCTGCGGGAAACGACCGGGCTGAAGCTCCAGGAGCGGGAAAAATCAGGGCCGATTCAAGATCTCTTACTATTATGATTCGGAGCAGGCGCCGTCGTCAGAGGAGATTACAGCCACGTTGCATCAGAATGAACTGAACGCCAACGTGATCGTATCTTTCGGCCAATTCCTCGATATCTTGCCGGCGCGCGCCTCGAAGGGCCAGGCGCTGCGCTACGCAGCCCTGCGGCTCGACATACCGTTCGAGCACATATTGGTGGCAGGCGGTTCCGGTGCCGACGAAGACATGATTCGTGGCAACGCCATGGCGGTAGTGGTCGCGAACCGGCACGAGGAAGAACTCTCCGAGCTGGTTGACCTCGAGCGTGTTTTTTTCTCCAAACGTGTGCATGCCGGTGGCCTGCTCGACGCGATCGAGCACTACGGTTTCCTGGATACCACGTTGCCAGGCGAAGACTGATGTAAAGGCACCACGCGGGTGCCGGGGTTTTCAGTCGGCCGGGCCGAAAAGGCCGTAGTGGCTGGCGCCTTCGAGCACACCGCTGGTGTAATAACCATTAAGGCCCATGAAGCCACCCTTTGCGAAGTAGGCCTTGAGACCGGGGTTTTCGGCCATTGCGCTGCGCACGTTTTCGACAAGCTGTTCATCCGCGTTTCGGACCAGCACGCCCGAAAAACCGGCGGTCAGGGGGAAGATGTCGTTACCGCTGTCACCGCAGAATACAACTTCACCCTTTTCACATCCATATTCTTCAGCGACGTATTCCAGCGCCGTCTGCTTGGTGGCGCTGTTCGGCAGGAAGTCGACCAGGCCCTTGTCATCCATCGAGTCGTAACTGTACACGGCCACTTCGTCGTAGCGGCCCTCGACCCGCTCGGCTATGGCCGCGAGGATATTTTCCTTACGGGCATGGTCCGCGTAGTAGCTCTGCTTGAAAGGGTTCTGGTGCTCGGGCTCTTGTTCGCGGAGACCGTCGATCCCGGCGACCACAAGCCTGATGGCCTCGGCATCCCAGCGGGGGCTGGCCCTTCGAACATGGTCGATCCAGCCCTCGTCAAAACGCCAATCACCGTTTTCGTATTTGCGTATCGAGGTGCCAACGTCGCCGATCAAAATGTCAGGCGGACGGACGCCGAACTCGGAAACAGCGGCTTGTGTCAGCTGCAGGTTGCGGCCCGTGACGTAGACCACCATAACGCCGTGTTTTCGGGTCAGTTCGTTGAACAGTTCAATGGCGTTTTGATCGGCTTCCCAGCTTCCGTTAGGCAGCAGGGTCCGGTCCATATCGGTTGCAAGTATTTTCATCGGATTGGTCCTTTGTCCTACCTCGAAAAACGCATTACGCTGAAATTGCCGGGTAAGTCCGTGTAGGTCACGTTGAAAGCATGGCCCCTGAGGCCTGCTTCGAGGATGGCCACGTGAGAGCCATTTCGCCATGTCAGGTGCAGGCGGTGGGATTCGGTCGGTTTGATTTCCAGTTTACCGTTGAACGCAGGATGTATATTGCGCAGCTTCAACAGCTTTAGCTGGTCACGAACGAGGTTCTTTTCAAGCCCGTTGTCGATATCGGCTAACGACAAGGTTGTGCGGTTGATCTCCTTGTGGCCTCCGGTGCCCCCGCGATCCGCTGCCGCGTAGTCGTTTTTGCCCGCGAAGAGATCCAGGTACCAGACCTGCGGGATGCCCGGCGTAAACAACTGGATGGCACGCGCCAGCAGGAGTTTCTGCTCGTCTTCGCCGAGAGCGCTAAAGTAGGTAGCGTTGACCTGGTAGTAGGCGATTTTTTTACCGTCGGCGCCGTACAGGTTCTTGATGCGGCCGCCACGTTTCAGGATGTTGTCGATGACGGCCTGGATTTCATCGTCGCTCAGCAGGCCTTCGCGGTACACGCCGTCGACTTCCTTGCCACGCAGGTCGAGCACCGGGATGCCGTCGTGGCAGCCCAGCATGTTGACGGTCTTGATGCCAGACTCGACCAGTTCCCGGATCCAGCGAAGCAGCTGCGAGTTGGTGCCGCGGTCGAGCGCATCGATCACCAGGCCGGGCAGGAAAAAGTCGTACACCGGGAATCCGTTGGCGGCCACTTCCTGGTGCAGTCCGCTGCCGTACTCCGCGTGGATTTCCGGCAGCAGTGTCAGGCCATGATTCGTCGCCAGTTGCTTCAGTCGGTCCAGGTATTCCCAGGTGCCCGGCTTGTTAAAGAAATTGGTCTCGCCAACGGACTTGTGCAGGTAGGCAAACGCGTCGAGCCGGACCAGTTGCGCGCCGTAGCCCGACAGTTTACCGAGCGTTTCGTTGTAAAACTCCCAGACCTTTTCCGATTTTGCGTTCAGGTCCATCTGGCCGAGGTATTGGCGCTTCTGCTCGACGACGGCTACGAGCGCATCGCGGTAGCCGTCGAGTGCCAGTGCCCGGAAGTCTTCTTGCGCCGCGATCGCTGTATTGATCCGAAACATGATGCTTTCGGCCTGTTCGGCAGGCAGTCCTTCTATGCCGGCGAGGTCGTCAAGGATCAGCGGCTGGTAGTTGACCTCCTGATAAAAGGTATTCCAGTACGGCGGCTCCGAACCGTCGGGGAAACGCACCTTCAGGATGGGCAACTCCGGCTTCCGCATGAAAAGCCTGTCGAGGTATTTCTGTTTGGGTACGACATATCCTTCTGGCCCCATTTCACCGTGCCCCGACCAGAACTCGTTCCAGTTGATGAAGAAGTCGCCGTACTCCGACTCTTGCCCTTTTTCCAGCATGTCCTGGAACTGGTACGAGCCCACCGACAAGTGATTGAGCACGAGGTCGAACTTGAAACCGAGCCCCAGGTCGGCGGCTTTCTGCAGGTCGGCGGTCGCGACGAGTTCGTCGTTCGTGTCGTAGTCGATGACGGAGAAACCACGATCCAGGTCACTGTTGAAAAACGTGGGCAGAACGTAAAACAGGGAAAAAGCATCCTCAAGGAGCGGGTGGGAGAGCAGCTGCATCGTGTCTGCCAATGTACAGCCGATGCTGTCCGGGTAAGCGTTGAATATCACCCCGTTGAGCGATGATTTAGGGGAGTTTGTACGCTCTTCTGTCATAGAAATCCTTAGAGTGAATTAAGCCAAAAAGCCATAGTGCCATAAAATTGCAGGTACTGAGATGTTCGTAAATTTATACAGTCCGGCCAGATGATTGCGATTTCCACCTTACCGGCTTCTTGCCTCGCCAGGGCATGGTCACCCAGAGACAGGTAAGTTGCATGTGGCTTCCACAGTTGGGTACGCACTCCGAAATCATGCACCCGGTAACTGGACCACCGGTAATAACCGGGTTTTCCAGGTCCGAGGCAGCTTTGGACAGTTGATTGACCTTAGCGCGGCTTGGCCTTGCTGCGTATAATGTCTCGATGCTTGATCTCAGCGATTTCCTCCGACAACTCAGTATTTGGGCTATTCCCGGAATATTTGCCATTACCGTGCACGAAGTCTCACACGGCTATGTCGCGCGCCTTCTCGGCGACCGCACGGCGGAAATGGTGGGCCGGTTGACACTAAATCCGCTAAAGCACGTTGACCCGATGGGTACGGTCATCGTGCCGCTGATCATGCTGCTGCTGCCGGGAAGTTTTATCTTCGGCTGGGCCAAGCCAGTGCCTGTTGCGCAGCGCAACCTGAGAAATCCGCGCCGCGATATGGCGATTGTGGCGGCTGCCGGGCCGTTGTCAAACATTGTGATGGCCGTCATTTGGGCATTGGTCGCGAAAGCGGGAATTTTAATTGGGCATGAATGGTTGACGCCGTGGCTGGTGAACGTTGGCGCGGTGGGCATACTTTTCAATTTGGTGCTTGCAGTTGTGAATTTGCTGCCGATTCCGCCGCTGGACGGTGGGAGGGTTGTTAGCAATCTGCTGCCAGCCGGAGTCTCGGGCAAGTTCGACCGCATTGAGCCATATGGCTTTATGATTATCATCGGCTTGCTCGTCCTGGGTGTGCTCGGCCGTATCATCGCGCCGCCGGTGTATTTTTTGCGGGACTTAATACTCACCGTCATGGGGTTGGGGTGATTTACGCCTGAAAGAATTTAGGGGTAAAAGTGAAGCGCCAGAGTAACCTCACTGCATGATCAACAACCATTATCGATTGAACCTGGCACTCTACCCTGACCCCGTTTATTGCTCAGGGCTTTCTGGCGATATGATGCGCAAATTACTTATTCTCTGCTATGCTTTATAAGGGTACAAAAAATTTCAACCCCACATTTCGGAGTGCGAATCGGATGCGGGCTGGAGGATTGAAAGGAGGATAAGTCATGCGAATCAGATTGTTCTTATTAGTCTTTTTAAGTGCGGCCGTACACGCGACGCCGGTCGTCGCTCAGGACGGCGAGATGCCTCAGATGACCCCGGAGCAGCAGGCCGAGATGGAAGCGTACATGAAGGCCGGCGCGCTCGGGCCGCAGCACGAGATGATGGTCAACCAAGTCGGCACCTTCGACGTCGCGGTCAAAAGCTGGATGGACCCCGCTGCGCCGCCGATGGAGTCGAAGGGCGTGGCGGTCCGGACCCTGCACATGGATGGCCGTATCCTGCACGAGGAGTTCCAGGGCGACATGATGGGCACACCGTTCACCGGTCTCTCGCGCAGCGGCTACGATAATGTATCCGGCAAGTGGTGGTCGACCTGGACCGACAGCATGTCCACCGGGATCATGCTCTCCGAGGGCGATTGCGACGAGAGCCACACGTGCACCTACATTGGCACCTACAACGATCCCGTCAAGGGTGGCACGGTGACCAATCGCTACGTGGTGAAGTCTATTTCGCCGGATGAGCAGTACTTCGAGATGTTCGGCCCTGGCCGTGACGGCAACGAAGTCAAGATGATGGAGATGGTCTACACCAGGCAATGATTTGACAGACGCGTTAACGCGTGGGGTCAGAGTAAAGTGCCAGAGTAAAAACCAGGCAGGGGCCTGTGTTTTTCGGCTGAGGCTTCGCTTGTTTGTTGATTGAAAAGGGTGGGCTTTAAGTCCACCCTTTTTTTTGTCGGGTCAAATACAGAAACTCGTAGGGTTGCAGAACAAGCTGATCTTTGAAGCGCACCGGTTCCTCACCAGTTATGGCGTTGAAGATTTGGCCCCGATCTGTGTCGATATGTTCGTTCAGTTCGCTATTGGTCAGCGCCTGTTGGCTGGTGCTGAAGTTGGCAAGGACCACGACGGGTTCATCGCCTTTATTAACAGTAAAACGTGAATAGCCAAAGAGTGCCGAATTGCTCAAACTCAACAGGTTACGATTGTTAAAATCGGCTAAGACAGGCAATGATTTTCGAACCCGGATTAAATGAGCGATACCCGAAAAAATCATATTTTCAATGGTGCCCTGTGTATGGCGTAACTCCGCCTTTTGCCAATTGATCGTTGGGCGATGGACCCAGCGATTGTCAGTTTTCTTGTCCAGGTTTTGCAGGTAACTGAAATCGTTGGTTACACCCAGTTCATCGCCGTAGTAGAGCAACGGGATGCCACCAAAACTCAGAATAATGCCATGTAGCAGGAGAATCCGGTCAACCGCGGATCGAATGAGTTGCGGGTCAGCTTGCTCAATCGCTTCTTCAAGCCCGATGAGGGATGCCAATGAACCTGAAATTCTCGCGTCACCGGTTTTCGGGTTTTCGGCAAATGGTATGCCCCGCGCGTCTGAAGCGGGGTGATTACCGATAAAATAGTCGTGCAAAAAACGTCGATGATCTGGCGGGTTGTAGCCGGCAATTGCGATGTCATGATCGTCAAAACCAAAACCGATATCATCATGACAACGCACATAGTTCAGCCAGGTAGCGCCTTCGAGTTTGGTGGGCAAACTACGCAGGCCCTGACGCAATAATTTGGCATTTTTTGTTGCTATTGCATCCCACATTAAAGCCATGGTCGTCGCGTTATAGGCAATTTCGCATTCCTTGGCGACTACCGCATCTTCTCCAAAGTATTTTACGACTTCGCTTGGGGCAACTATGGCTTCGGCAATGAACAGGAGGCCGGGCGCAACCACCTGGCAACAATCTTTCATTAACTGCAAAATCAGATGCGCTTCGTCCTGATTTTGGGAAGTCGTGCCAATTTTTTTCCACAAAAAAGCGACGGCATCCAGGCGCACGATATCTGCGCCCTGATTGGCCCAAAACAGAATAATATCGAGCATTTCGATAAACACAGCAGGATTCGAGAAATTCAGATCCCACTGGTACGTGTTGAAAACCGTCATCACCCATTTTTTGGAGGCCTCGTCCCAGGTGAAATTACCTGGAGCATTTTCAGGAAATACTTCGGGGAGGCTTTGCTCGAACATATCGGGAACTCGACGGTCATCGAACATGTAATAATAGTCCTGATATTTTTTCTCACCGGCTTGTGCTCTTTGAGCCCACTCGTGTTCGTTCGAAGTGTGGTTAACTACAACATCAAGCACCAGCAGAATTTTGCGTTTGCGCATTTCCGACACGAGACTTTTCAGTTCGGCGAGGTCGCCAATGCGCGGGTCAATTTCCCGATAATTACTGACGGCATAGCCGCCATCGCTAGCACCCTGGGGACAGCGCAAAATTGGCATTAAATGAACCAGGTTAATACCCAGTTCATCGAAGTAATCCAGTTTGTCCTGCAAATCACGAAGATCACTGGCAAAACCATTGGTGTATAGGGCCATGCCAGTGAGATCCTGTGAGAAAAACCAGTTGTAATCGTCCTCCCGTGCGCGATCATTGATGCGTAAACTACCTGGCCTTGCCACGTAACTCCATGCCATACGTTCTACAAGATGATGGAGTTGCTGATCAAAATCTGCGCGGTGACCATAGAGGCGTTCAAACAGAGAATGGATCGCATAGAAATTTGCGCCCAATCGAATCAGGAAGTAGCGCAAATCGTGTTGAGTTAAGTCCGGGCTTAGCGTTTCCAATATATGATTGAGTGCCGAGTGTGAGCGTTGTTCATACATGGGCAGGCGGCCTTACATGGCTGGCGAGGCTGAATAAAAACCCGTGGTCACCGTGTTCCCGATCAGTCCGCATCATGAGCTAAATTTTCGGTTTGCCATGCTTGCTTGAAAGGGGTGTAAAACTCCGGGTCGGTGCTGATTGCTCCGGAAATCGAAATGATGTTTGAGGCGAACGCCTGGGCACGAGCCAGGATAGCCTGCATTGGCCAATTATGCATGAGTCCAAAAATGAAAACGGCGCTGAAAGCATCACCGGCACCCACCGTGTCTTGAACATTTTCTTGCGGCCTGGCGACAACACTCGCACATTGGCTGAATTCGTGGGTGTAGACACAGGCACCTTCAGCGCCCAGTGTAACCAGCAAGCCATCCAGGTTTAAATCGTCAAGCAGTGTAGTGGCCGTCTTTTCCGTGTACGGTGATTCGGCGAGAATCGAGAACTCGTTCGCATTAATTTTTAACCAATTGCTTTTACTCGCCAGTTGCAGTGTCGTTTCCCTGTTCCAGAAGGGACTGCGAAGATTGGCATCCATGAATACGCACTTTGCCTGGTCACGTAACCGTTCCAGTGTATCGGCTGATTTTGGGCTACGCAGAGCGAGCGTACCGTGATAAAGGATATCACCCGGTTGATCGAAAACAGCGGGTTCGATGGCATCGTAGGCGACCCCTTCACCAATGACATACGATGGTTCACCTGTTTCGAGGCTGATTTTGACATAACCGGTGGGTCTGCTTGCGTCGGTTTGCAGGTTACTATCGGATAAGCCTGCGGAGCGCATCAATTCACGTAACGCTTGTCCTTTGCTGTCATTGCCGATGCGTGATACAAAATCCACCGCCGTCTCGAAACCGTTTAAATGCCACGCGACATTGAAAGGGGCTCCGCCAGGAACAGCATGATCATCTGGAAAAATATCGTACAAAACTTCACCAAATACTATTGCATTCATAATGCCGGCTCCTGGAAATCATGTGCTGAAAAGCTCTCGAAAAAATGTTGGATACCCTGCAAAATACCGCCGGCATAATTGCCGTTATCGGAATCTGACTGGAATTGTGCAATAGAATATACAGGACATCCACACAAAATCCGATTTCCTACAATCTGCAGCGGTGATCGCCTTTATCGGCCCAAAGGCAACCGAAAGCCAGACATTCGAAAGCCAGGACAGCCACATTTAATCCCCATCCTGGAAAACCCGGCAGCTTTTGCCAGGGTGCCTGACCCGTCATTTATCTGAGCTGGCGCTATGCGAGGGTCACGGCTGAGGTGACCCCCTATTTCCTTTTTAGCTTGCTACCCAATACAAGGCGTCAGTGATTATCACGACGTAAAACTACGAACGCCGCTCCAACCATCAATGACAGCAGAATAACCATGGCCCATGCAGGCAACACCGGGATGGCTTGTGTGTCCAGGCCCGGAGATGGTGGAACGCCATTGCCACTCAATGCCACAGCATCGGGGCTGCTTGATGCGTCCGAACTCACAGTCAGTGAGCCATTACGCGCGCCTTCGGCGGTCGGTGTGAAGCTTATCTGAAGCGTACAATTAGCACTTGCAATTAGCGTCACTCCACAGTCATTGGTCTGTCCGAAGTCGACATCAGTAACGATACTGCTGATATTCAGCACTGCTGTGCCACTATTTGTCAGCGTTATCGATTGTGTCGCACTGGTCGTCCCAATCAGCTGGTCAGCAAAATTTAAGGTGGTCGGATTGAGCGTCACCGCGGGCAGCGGTGCTACAGATCCAAAAAACAGATCGTCAACTTCGCCCACCTGGTAAAGCTTGTTCGACACGCTTTCCGGAGCATCAGGTATACCGTCAAATTCGATTCGGGTAACCCAGGTCGACATCGCATCTGAATCAGCGATGAAACCGACGAATTCCTGGTTGACGGTGTTTTGATGTTCCGCGAGCAACACAACACCAGCGTAGAAGCGCGTAACAGATCGCGTATTCCATATACGGAACAAACCTGCCCGGCGCTGCGGTTGATCAAAGACGATCTCATACCTGGCCTGACCATCCGGGATATTCCCGGCACGAACACCCATGAGCCGATGGTTGAGTGGTGTAACAATAAAACCAGTTGGGTTGAGAGCAACTGGTGTATCAGCAGGTGCGAGGATTTCCGGGAGGGGCCATCTAAACTCTGTTGTACCCAATGTCAGTGGAAGACCAGGTAATGTTGTATAGAGGCCGGTGGCAATACTTTCAAAATCAACAAATGTATCGCCTAGGGTATCTCGAAAACCTTCAAATTGTGTGCGTGCACTCGGACCTGTCACCAGAGCCGCAGACACCGGTCCAGGCAAAGTTACAAAAAAAGCTATAAGCAGGGAAGTAATCAAGCGGAGTTTCATTTGCAGACTCCATTTATCACGCGTGGGGCTACCAGTATATACCCTTGAAATTTGTTGAGTAAATAAAAACAGACCAAAAAAATTAACGTACTATGCTGCAGCAATTTGCCACCTGTTGTTTCATTCTTCTTCTTCAGGTCGGGCGTGCTTCTATCCCGTATTGTTCATTTGGTTAACGCCATAAACAACTGCGGCAGTTTTTCCGGCAGGCTTTCCACCTTGTCAATCGCGGTATACTGGTTTCCAAATATTTCTTTCACATAGTCATCAGCCTCCGCTTCCAGTCCTCTTCATGTGATAGGTAGTGTGCATCAGTAATAGCCTTTGACCCACAATGTGGGTTCGCCAGTTATAATTCGGTCTCGGAAGTTTCGGCATGGCGAGCTTTCGCAATTATCTGACAGGTGGATATATGTTTAGCAAATTATCAATAACACCAACAACTGGCAATATGGCCTTCTACGCTTCCTGCGATTAATAAGTATATCGCTGTACTAGCGACTGCCTTGCTACTTGCTACGCCGTTGGTCTCTGCCCAGGAAACTGAAACTGTCGAAGCTCCAGTCCCGGTCGACCTGTTTGCCCGTGACAGCTATCGCATCAATACCATTACCTGCCCCTTTAAGGGCGAGTATCGACTATGACCCGGGTGAAATTGAATGCGGGTTGTTGCAGGTGCCGGAGAATCGCGAGAATCCCGATTCGCGGTTTATTGAATTGCACTTTGTCAAACTGAACTCCCGTTGGGGCAGGGACGATTATGACGAGAACCGGGACGAGGACGCGGACCGCCACGCCGAAGGCCTGGCCGATGGCAAACGCGAAGATCCGGTCATCTATTTAACCGGCGGTCCGGGTGCACCGGTCACTTACTATGTGAACCGTTTCAAGGATCACACGCTGCTGGATCACCGCGACCTGTACATTCTTGAGCAGCGCGGTATTGGCTATTCCGATAATTTTTGCCAGTTTTACGGTGCACGCAACCCGGAAGTCGCTAATGCGGCGGGTTTCGAGGACTACCTGGCGGCCGCCAACCAGAGAACCAGCGACTGTGCCGCCAACGCCCGGGCAGCGGGTGTGGACCTGACCGGTTACAACACCATCGAAAATGCGCGTGACGTTAAAGCCCTGCGCCGGGCCCTGGGTTTTGAGCAATGGAATGTGTGGGGCATTTCCTATGGTTCCATCCTTGGCCAGGCCTACATGAAGGAAGACGCCGAAGGCATCCTGGCGATCGCCATCGACGCTATCATGCCGCTCAGCATCGCCGATTCAGACGAGTACTGGCGGGTGGCAAAATGGTATGAACGGGACCTGCAGAAGCTGCAGGAAATCTGCGACAGCCAACCGGCCTGCGCCGAAAACTATCCGGACATGCTGGGTCGTGTAAGGGCTGCCATCGAGTCGGTTCGTGATAATCCCATCACGGTGGATGTGAAAAACACCGAGGCTTATCCCTCGGGCAAGGCCTACATCCACACCGATATGGCAGGCTACCTGCCTTTCGTGTTGTTTTATGAGCAGTCCAATTACGCCGGCCTTCCCGGTGTGATTTACGCCTGGGCCGATGCCGTGGAGCGGCGCGACGAGGCGGTATTCTCGACCCTGGCAGAAGCCTCAGCCGCTGGAGGGCTGGAAATCGGCGGCGACGGCATGCGCGACGCCATCCTGTGCATTGACGGTGACCGCGCCGCACTTGAACGCGCTGGCCATCTCGATATGGAGGAGTACCCCCTGCTGGGTCAGGCCATGCAGTCCGGGGCTTCGCTGGCCCGGGCCACGGCACTGTGCGACCAACTGGGTATGCCGATGCGCCCGGCAGCGGAGTTCAAGCCCACCCAAAGCGATTTACCCATATTGATTATCGAGGGGGACATGGATCCGATAACACCACCGCCGAACGCCAAGGCCATCCTGCCCGGTTTCAGCAATGGCACCTACGTCGAATTTCCATACGCCGGTCACGGCCCGTCGCGCTCGGTCAAATGCGCCGGTCACCTGTTGAACAAGTTCTATGACAACCCGGGAGCCGAACCGGACCTTGGCTGTGCGGAAAGTATGGAGGCGCCGCAGATCTGGGCCCCGATGTACACCTCACCTCACCTTGTCCAAAATCGGCGCACTTTACTTTGAAGACAAGAAAAAGCTGGCCTTGCCCGCTGCCTGGGGAGGCCTGTCACTGGTCTTCCTGCTGATTGCGTTGCCGGTGCTGACCCTTGGTCCCCTGGTACGCTGGATTGACGGCCGCAGGGCTCCCGATGCAGGCCGTGCCCGCGGCCTGGCCTGGTTGGCTGCTGCCATCGCAGTCGCAGCCATCCTGGTACTGGGCACCGCCGCTGTCGTCACCTATCAGACTTCCGAAACGTTGCTGGCCTTTGGCATGCCGCCCTGGGCGCGTTATGGCGCCTGGCTCGGGGTACTTGCGATGGTGTCAGGCATCTTCAGCATGGTGTCCACGCTGGGCGCGCGGTATCGCTTGAAACTGCCATTCGGTTCCACGCTGGGCCTGTTGTTAACCGGGTTGGCAGCGACCATGCTGGGCAGTTTCATGTGGGCATTTGGCCTGGGGCCCTTCTAACATTGGGCATTTGGGATAAAGTTCAGCGCATTACTCGAGCATGTCGATGAAGCGGATGAACTTGCCTGCAGGCTTTTATGGCAGGGTGAGCCGGAAGATCTGTGAGGCAGGTTAATTCGCATGGTTAACAGGCTTGTTTACTGCCAGGCTTCGTATTTCACCCAGTCAACTTCCATTTCCCAATTTTGCGTCATCGCCGCATTATTGATCTTGGCAAAATTGAGGATTGCAAACATCGGCTCGGACAATTCTTCTGCTACACCGTCATTGCGGTATATCTCCACACCATCAAGACGGAAAATGATGTCATTGCCGACCCACTCAACGGAGTACTCGTGGTACTCATCAAGCTTGGCTTCCCGCACCAGCATCAGGGCTTGCCAGTCACCATTACCGCATGCCCCTTCATTCTTGATAGTACGGGCAGCATAGTGATTGGGACCACCATCGCTATGGTGTTCGAAGATATCGATCTCACCGGACCCGGTCATCGGCCAGCACACCGTCTCATCGGGTTCTTCAACCGGGGGCTCGTTATTATAGGCGCCGAGCAACCACCAGGCAGGAAACATCCCGTCCTGGCCACTGTTCTCGACTTTTAGCCGCGCCGTCCAGCGCCCCCTGGCAAATTCCTTGCGATTTTTGGAAGAGATACGCGCGGCAACATACTGCGTGTCGTAATGTTTCGTGCCGCTCTTGTCGACATTATCACAAGCTTGCT
This sequence comes from uncultured Gammaproteobacteria bacterium, assembly GCA_963749115.1. GTDB lineage: Bacteria > Pseudomonadota > Gammaproteobacteria > Xanthomonadales > SZUA-36 > SZUA-36. The sequence goes on along the minus strand of CAVVLP010000010.1, from coordinate 222,664 downwards.
TTTCACCGAGATCGACGACGCGCAGCTTGAGCGTGCCATCACTGACCTCACGCGTATTGTACTTCCCATCCCGCACGTAACACTGGTCCTCTCCATTTACCCATAGAATCTGGTCGCGCCAGTTGTCGGTATCGAAGGTATCAAACTCATCAAGGAAAACAATCTTCCAGCCTTCGGCCTCTTCCTGTTGGAGGGCGCCGTTAGAGCATGCTGATACCAGTATTACAGAAGCGATTATCGCGGCAATAAACTTCATATGATCTCCAGTTAAAGCGAATAGGCTCGTCAGTGTGGCGAACGAAAGCCAACGCGAAAGCCAATACAGCCACATTTAGTCCCGACATTTAGTCCCAGGGAAATATAGTCAATAAAGTTAACGTTCAAAAGGTTTTAATTTGAGTCCTGTGATTCTCTTGCCAATATATTCGGGGCCAGAGCCCCGGTTTGATCCGGTGCCCGTGTAGGCTGTGTTCCACAAAATGTAGATTCGATGTTACCTGATTAATAGGTGCCACTGAAGTGAGAGGCGTCTTATACTGCAACTTACATGAATACATCTTCACGCATATCTGTCTGCCTGGCGCTGTTATTTTTTGTCTGTTTGAATACCTGTGAAGCCAGTGAGGTCCCGGTGAAAAGCAACGTCAGCTATAAAAGTGTCACCGGCTTGGAATTTGTCGAAGCCGACAAAAAACTGGTTTACGGCGATGTCAATCCTGCGCTTCAATATGGTTTGCTCTGGCTGTCAAAAAAAATGGCTGCAGGTGAAAATCCACCGCTGATCGTGCTGATTCATGGCGGATGCTGGTTAAACGCTTATGATATCCGGCACACCTTTCCCCTCAGCAGTGCCCTGGCGAAAGCGGGTTTTGCTGTCTGGTCGCTTGAGTATCGGCGAACCGGTGATGAAGGCGGTGCCTGGCCGGGCAGTTTTAATGATATCAGGCAGGGACTGGCATTCACCTCCAATTTAAAGGACTACCCGGTGGATCTTGATCGAATGGTCATCATGGGCCATTCCGCAGGTGGCCACCTGGCACTGCTTGCAGCCTCTGAAAATCAGAATCTTGATGCCGTCATCGGCCTGGCGGCAATCACTGATATCGTGGAATATTCGCGCGGTGAGAACAGTTGCCAGACCGCTACAATCGATTTTATGGGTGGCGTGTACGAGGAGAACCAGGCCGCCTACGAGTCAGCCAACCCGGTTGGCAAAGCTCTCAACAACAAAACCATATTGCTGCAAGGGGACATTGATACCATCGTTCCGCTTGATCAATCGCAACTGCCGGGCGCCACTGCGGTGGTTTTCGAAGGTGCGGGTCATTTCGATTGGGTTCATCCGGGTACCGCAGCCTACCAGCTGCTGCTCTCGACACTGGATGATCTGTTCCTGCAGTAATAAAGCCATAAAGCCACGACATAAAGCCAAGACAGCCAAATTAATCCGCTCGTCTGAAATCGCGAATTCAGCTCTATAACGACGCGTTATATATGCGATACGGTGGCAATATAGTGTTTGTTTTATGCTCCATGAACCTGCTGCTGAGGGGCAGGCGGTCGCATAGACCCTGTGAATTGAAACGCTTTTTTATCGAAGTGGGTCAGTTAACTCTTCATCATGCTCAGCTTTGACGATTAGGTCTGCAAGCTGAAGGCTATTGGTGCCATCACGCAATCAGTTCAGAAAGCTCTGACGCAAATGATTTAGGGGCTCACTAGAATTCAGCCATTCATGGCTGTCTTCACTTTCCTTCTTCTTCAATATATTTTCACTTTTTCCACTTTGTCTATCAAAAATCAATACAAACAGTGACATAACGTGTATCATGTGTGCGCACTTGTTGGCCGGCTTGGTTAATTTTTCGCTCAATATCAAAAAGAGGAGTTTTGAATCATGCGTTTATTTGGGATCGTATGCTTACTGTTGGTGTTACCAACTCAGGTTCTGGCGCTTACCTATGAGGAAAATTTTGTGCAGGGTAACAGTTATGAGACTGGAACACCCGAGGGGGACCGTTGGAATACTTTCACCGCTGAAGTTGGTGTCGGAGCAGCTGCAAATAGTTACATTTCGGTTTCGCTTTCAGGTAGCGGAGATCCGGTCGGTTTTACATGTACTGATCCTGCTTCAACTAACACCCTCGGTGCTGCATTGTCAGTCGTCGGGACCTCAACGAGTGTCACTTGCGACGGAAATACCTGGAATGTTGGCCCATGCGGTCCGGGACAGGAGCTTAACGTAAATGCTCCTAGCATATGCGGGTGTATTAACCCAGGGTACATAATTCGGCCCACAATAGGTAATTTAAACTGGGGAGGAATTGACTCAGCCACTTGTAACGGTTCAACCCAAACAATAAGGCTTGAGTTCAACGATGGACTGGCCAACCTCGAACCCACCGCACCGGTCATAACCAGCCCGCCGGATGGTGCCACGGTCGTCGTGGAAGGACAAGCCTCCGATCCATTCGTGCCGATGTGGTCGGCTTCGACCGATCCGGAGAACGATCCGCTCGAATATACCTGGGAACTCTGGACCCCGGGCCCCGCCACACTCTTGCTGTCTGTACCTACCGGTGCAGCAACCCAGGCCGATCTGACCATGGGTGCGGTAGCTGCCCTGCTGGCGGCAAACGGTGTTAACGTTGGCGATTCCATCGCCCTGGTACACCGGGCCGTGGTAACGGACGGCACCAACACGGTTCCGGGCGCGACCGCAGATGTCACGCTGACCCTGGCCAGCCTCGAACCCACCGCACCGGTCATAACCAGCCCGCCGGATGGTGCCACGGTCGTCGTGGAAGGACAGGCCTCGGACCCGTTCGTGCCGATGTGGTCGGCTTCGACCGATCCGGAGAACGATCCACTCGAATATACGTGGGAACTCTGGACCCCGGGCCCCACCACACTCTTGCTGTCTGTACCTACCGGTGCAGCAACCCAGGCCGATCTGACCATGGGTGCGGTAGCTGCCCTGCTGGCGGCAAACGGTGTTAACGTTGGCGATTCCATCGCCCTGGTACACCGGGCCGTGGTAACGGACGGCACCAACACGGTTCCGGGCGCGACCGCAGATGTCACGCTGACCCTGGCCAGCCTCGAACCCACCGCACCGGTCATAACCAGCCCGCCGGATGGTGCCACGGTCGTCGTGGAAGGACAGGCCTCGGACCCGTTCGTGCCGATGTGGTCGGCTTCGACCGATCCGGAGAACGATCCGCTCGAATATACCTGGGAACTCTGGACCCCGGGCCCCACCACACTCTTGCTGTCTGTACCTACCGGTACAGCAACCCAGGCCGATCTGACCATGGGTGCGGTAGCTGCCCTGCTGGCGGCAAACGGTGTTAACGTCGGCGATTCCATCGCCCTGGTACACCGGGCCGTGGTAACGGACGGCACCAACACGGTTCCGGGCGCGACCGCAGATGTCACGCTGTCGCTAGGCTTCATCGACAACGAGACTGTCCCTGTACCCACAATGGGACAGATTGGCACTTCAATACTGGTTCTGCTGATGGCATTGGCAGGGTTTGCCGGATATCGACGCTTGCACGTTTAACCCGACTCGCGTGTCCCGGTGTTTGCCGGGACAATACGCGATTTGAATCACCACCGTATGAGGACGCGTTGAGCGTCCTCATACGGTTTTTTTAAGCATCATGGGCCCGTCGGGGCACTAGGATCTACCTGGCTGAAGTAACTGTCCGGAGAGTATAGGAAATATCAAACGCTATATTCAATCGCCTCCGCATTCATTGCAGGTTTCAATGTCAATATCGCCTAAGGGCGCCTACTCTTGGCAAATACCTTCTTCAAGCGTTTTGCCCATGTCATCGAAGATCCTGTGGTGATCAGGACGATTCTTGCTCACTTGGATAAAAAAGGGACATTTTCTGGAAGTAGTAGGTTACCGGATTGCCGGGCTTCGCCAGGTACACCAATGGGATTACTGTTTTGAGAAAATGAATCCAGCCATAGTCATGACTTACCGCCCCCGGCACTGGTAGCGGCAGGGTTCTTTTCGCCCAGATGTCTGAATTGACGTAAAACAGAGGCGCAAGGAGGTAGAATTCAGCGTTTACCGAGTCACTGGCACGATTATTCGCTTTAACCCAGGCAAAGTGGTCGGTTGGTCTATGCATTCCCGAATCAAGAAGGAACTGGTATTGAATGCACTGCTAATGGCGGTATGGCGCAGAAAGCCAAGTTCAATGGTGACCGTTCACTCAGATCAGGGCAGTCAATATACGAGCCATGACTGGCAAGCGTTTCTAGATGCAAATAATCTGCAAGCCAGCATGAGCAGGCGCGGCAACTGCCACGACAATGCAGTTGCCGAAAGTTTCTTTCAATTACTCAAACGTGAACGAATCAAACGGCATATCTACTCGACCCGCGATGATGCGCATGGTGATGTCATTGATTACATCGAGATGTTTTACAACAGCAGAAGGCGGCATGGTGTTAATAATCTGCTGTCGCCTGTAGAGTATGAAAAACGATTTACAGAACGACACGCAAGAACCCCGATATCAAGGCACTTTATGAGCGACTGCTGGCGGCAGACAAGACCAAGATGTGCGCCTTGGGGGCAGCCATGCGAAAGTTGGTGCACATCTGTTACGGCGTGGTTAAGAACCAGACACCCTATATGGCACAAACTATATCGTCGTAACAGCACGTGGCCGAGAAGCCCGAATAACGCTCATAATCTGTGACTGATGTGATTGCTTAGGTTGCTGCCTCGCCGCTGTGCTACGCATGACAACCTGCTCATTCTGTTGGCGGGGAAGTCCCTTATTGCAATTAACTTAATAAACCTGAAAACTTGCTTGCAACTGAAGACGGTATCTATACTTGTAACCAGAAACATTACCGCAACATGGCGTAAGCGCGTAGACATCAAGAATATAGACGCAATTACCGCGCCGTATTCGACGTTAACCAAGGATCCAAAAAATGCCGTATAAACTGATGCTAAAGCACGTTCTGATCTGTTCTGCCTGCCTGGTGGGCCTGACCCTGGTGATGCCGGTAATTGCCGGCAACCTGCCACAGTTCACCGTTGACACGGTCGTCCTTGCCCGCTCCGGTCAGCCGTCACCCGACGGTAACGGTGTGTTTGGTGACCAGTTTACACCGCCACTCCTGAACAACGCGGGTCAGACGGCTTTCGTGGCTCGACTGCTGGCCACCGCCAGTCCGGACGTGATTGATGATCTTGGTCTTTATCGAGCCAGCGCAATTGAAGTGATCACCATGGCACGGGGTGGAGACACCTCTGCCGCGAACAATCTGCTTAATCTGCAGCCATTGCAGCTGTCCAGCCTGGCGCGACGTCAGCTGATGGGTATCGACGGGTCAGGGGGCGTAGCTTTTATCGCCACCGACAGTGAAACCATGGATGCCATCTATCGCTCGGACGGGGTGGCCTTGAGCACGGTTTTACAGGCAGGCCAGAACACGGCGTTTGGTGATGACCTGCAAGTGGGTCCTGCAGCGCTGGGGTTTTTGGTCAACAACAACGGTCAGCTGGCCTATCTGCTCAACAGCAACACGCAAAACCTGCTGGTGCGCAGTGATGGCCTGGTCACCCAGCCTGTATTTGGCTCCGGTCAGTCACTGCCCGGTCCAAATACCCTTGCAGCGATACGGGCGTTTGGGTTGAGCAACAGTGGTGAGGTTGTGGCCCGGCTCAACACGTCAAGCGACAGTTTTGGGCATTTTGTTGGCGACCCGGGCAGCGTCAGGCTGGTAAACCAAACTGGCGCTGCTGCGCCGGATGGCCTGGGAAGTTTTGTGGCGGATCCGCCGCGGTTGCCTGCAGCGATCAACAGTCAATCTGCCGTGGCGCTTGTCACGGCAGTTGACGACATTACCATGGATTATCTGGGTCTCTATGTTGATCAGGGGGCCGGCCTGATTGAACAGACCCGAACCGGAAATCCAACTTTTGGCGGCACGCTGCTGGGGCTGGTGTCCGGGCTGCAGCTTAACGATCGCGGCGACCTGTTGTACGCCATGGTGTCCTCGGACAATACCCAAATTGAGCGACTGGTCCTGCATCGGGACGGGGCCGAGCGACTGGTGGCCAGCCTGGGGGACGCGGTGGCTCCGGTAGTGGGCGGATTAATCAATTCTTTTAACGGTTTCACCCTGAATGAGTCTGGCCAGGTGATGATCTCCGCCAGAGTTGTAATTCCGGGACTACCACAGGCTACGGGGCTGTACCTGTATGACCCGATCCAGGGTCTGGTGGAAGTGGTGCGAACGGGACAGGCTTTTGCCGGCGGCACGCTCACGGTCATCAGTGCGGCGCTGCCACTATTCCCGCTCGAGACCAACACCCTTGGCAACGCGCAGACCGGCTTTAACGACGCCGGCCAGGTGGCGTTTGCCTACGCGCTTGATAACGGTGAACAGGGAATTGCCCTGGCCGATGTTCAATTTGTTCTGCCCGACGCGCTGTTCAAAGACAGCTTTGAAAGTATCGTTCCCTGACAGCGCATCAGGGTGTTGCTTATCTGAGTACCGCTTCAGGCAGGCTGTATGCGGTGCCGTTAGAAGAGAGTGCCAGTCACTAAATTGGAAAGCTCACAACGCTGATCTCTACACTTCCTCCGATTGACCTCCCTCAATTACAAGGCAAAGCCTTTTCGCTTTAATGGATGCATCCAACCCGAAGATATGGGTATGTGGTGTGCACATTCACAATACGAAGATATGGGGGGCTGCCCGGCTGAAGTTGGAGACTCCCAAGAGGAAATCCCGAACCCTCGGGTCAATACGGTCTCTGCTATACTGGAATAAGGGACACAACCATGAACGTACCCCCCGTCAAACGTTTTTTACAACAGCTGAAAAAACGCAAAGTCATTCGCGTAGGAATCGCCTATATCATCGCAGGCTGGGTCATGATGCAAGTGGGTGAAGTGACGTTCGAGGCCTTATCCTTTCCGCCATGGACGCTGACCCTGTTGATCGTCATCATACTACTCGGTTTTCCGATCGCGTTGGTGTTGGCCTGGGCCTTTGAAATAACGCCGGAAGGCGTGCAAAAGGATTCCGTGGGTCTGGAACCAGGCGCCGTTAAGCCCCCGCCTGAGATGAATAGCACCGCCCCCTCAATCGCCGTGCTGCCGTTCGACGACATGAGTGAACTAGGTGACCAGACCTATTTCTGCGAAGGCATCGCCGAAGAAATCCTGAACGCTTTGTGCAAAGTCGCCAACCTGCGGGTCGCAGCTCGCGTGATGTCATTCCGCTTCGACGGCAAGAACGCCGATGTCAAAGAAATCGGCAGGAAGTTGCAGGTACAGACGGTGCTGGAGGGCAGCGTGCGTAAATCCGGTGAGCGGTTGCGGATTACGGCCCAGTTGGTCAAGACGTCGGATGGCTATCACTTGTGGTCACGGCAGTATGATCGTCGTTTACAGGACATTTTCGAGATCCAGGAGGAAATCGCCGACTCTATCGCCAGTGCGCTCAGCGTTACTCTGAAGCGGAAAACACCCAGCGAGCAGCAAGCTGTTGATCCCAAGGCCTATGACCTGTTCCTGCGGGGTTTGTGTTTTTTCGCTAAACAAAATATCCAGGACACCGTATATGCGCGGCAGATGTTCCTGCGGGCGTTGGAAGTGGATCCCCAATTTGGACGCGGCTGGGCGGTGCTGGCCTATACCTATGGCTTCGAGTATCTGTACTTCAATGCCACCGAGGTGAATCGTGAGGAAGCCTTGCGCACCAGTAGAAAAGCCCAGGAACTGGCACCCGATCTAGCGGAATCCCATGTCTCGGCGGGTATTGCAAGGTGCATGATGCAGGATTATGAAAAAGCCGAAGCCGAGTTCGAAAAAGCTGTCGAACTCGACCCTGAAAATTTCGATGCCTGGTATTTTTTCGCCCGTGACAAGGTGCACGAAGGAGATATCAAGCGGGCGGTGAAGCTGTTCGAAAGAGCCTCGAAGGTCAGGCCTGAAGATTACCAGAGCGTGCTGTTGCAGTCACAGCTATGGCACAGCCTGGGTGACACCAAGCGTGAGATGGAGACAGCCCGCAGGGGGATCAAACGAGCACGGGCCATGCTGGAACTTAACCCGGATGATAATCGCGCCTATAACACCGGAGCCTTCGCATTGTTGCGACTGGGGGAGCGTGAAGAAGCTGAGAAATGGATGAAGTCTTCGGTGGATAAGGCCCCATTGGACTCAATCGTGCACTACAATGCTGCCTGTTTTCACGCATTAGCCGGAAATTTAGAAATGTCTCTCGACTGCCTGGAAAACTGTTTTTTCAAGGTGGGAAATCTCAATCGCGAATGGCTTCTGCACGATTCCGACCTGGACAATGTGCGTGAGCATCCACGCTTTGCGAAAATCCTGGCCGCGTTTAGCTGAAAGGCCCCTTTTTCCAATTACGTCACTTCCCCCTCACTCGCGGGTATGACGTTATGCAGCACTGAGTCATCAAGTTCCATGAGCGTGCAAAGCTGGAACGGTCATCTCAAGGCTGGTATCCCTGGCGCCTGAACCACGCGTAAACCTCACCCGATTTCACTGAATCTGAATGTTTTGATATTCCTTTACCGCTTTTAACATCGTTGTTATGAGTTGACGCTCTTGCTCATCAATTTCTGGTCGCCAAATTTCAAATAATAATATAACGCGGTCTTTTGCGCTTGAATTCCATGCTTCGTGTTCAATGCTGTCATCAAATATCAGCATTTTGCCTTCTTCCCATGCACGCTCTTCATTACCCACCCGCAAAGCACCACAGTTTTCAGGCACTATGATGGGAAGGTGACAGATTAGGCGGGTATTTAATAATCCATTATGAGCGGGAATTTTGGAATTGGCAGCCAGTTTTGAGAATAATGACATGGGTGCCTGATCGGTGATTTCTGGCATCGGGGCCGATGATAAGGCTTTTAAGGTTTGCGGAAACAGATCCGCGTTTTCAGCAACCAGATGGCCTTCGTTCCATAAATACATGGCACTCCAATCATCATTATCCTCAAGCCCCTGGTTGTTTTGTCCAGGGTTGGCATTGCCTGACTTCACATAAGGTGAAAACTTCTGCTGGTCATTGATAACAGCAAGCAACTCTGCACGTATTTGATCCGTTTTTGCTTCAATAGCCGCAATCCACTCAAACTGTTCGCGTTCATAAAACTGGATTTGAGGAAGGCAGGGATAATAAAACCGATGTGGTTGCTGGTAGTAAATTTTTTTAGTTCCAAAACACAATTCCAGTGATTGTTGAAAACGGCGATTGCCTGAAGTTGGGGAAAAACCACTGGCTTTCAGCTTTTCAGTGATAAATTCCTGATATTCATCTGCCTTACCATCGCACACTCTCTGCGCCCTGACTAAACCCTGTTGGATGTCATTTGGTATGGACGGTAAGTTCTCGGCCAACTTAAGCGCATACCGATAGTGCTTTAAGGCAGGTTCTAAATCTTGCTGACGATGCAAGAAGTCCGCTTTGGATAAAATAGCCCTTAAGTTACGCGGTTCCAGTTCAAGTGCTTTATCGACTGCAAGAAGGGCGGAAGCCAAATCATCCATTTGAGCGCAAGAAAAAGCCAGCCCCAGGCAATGCGAAACTTCAGCGTTACCCGATGCGACGATTTTTTCAAGCCCATCCCTTGCTGTCTTAAAGTCACCCGCTTTTAAAGCAGAAAAAGCCGTTTGTGCAAGTTGTTGATTATCGATGATCAAATTTCCAGTTAACCTGATGATTGTTTAAGTCAATATTAGAATAACCCTGGTTTAGGCAGGTATCGTAAACCCACATCTCTGAGACGCTCATGTAATGCTTGTGGTCTCACGTAAAGAAAGTGCAACTGCATCAAGCGGTTTTTTTGCGTCGATATTCCAGGCAATCTGAGCATTGTTTTTATCACGAATCTTAACCATCCTGTCGAGCTTTAACCCGAATGCCGTGAAAAGTTGCTCTATTCGCTTCATGTCTTTCTTGCCGCGGACCGCGGCAAGCATCTGTTCCTGTCGCACAGCCATATCATTGATATTTGTCCACCCTTGCTCAATCGAGCGCCTGAGATCCGCAGGTGTGTACCTTTTTCTTTGAGCCCAAAGCATCATGGACTCCATTGAGTAAAACAACGCAGAGTCGTTGGGTAGAGGTTCGGAAAGAAACCCCTTAGCGAGCTTTACTGCCGCAGGAAGATAACCAGACTTACTTTTTACTTTGGCCAAATCACCCTCTTCATTAGCCCGGGCCAGTTCAAGTACAAGACTGACAGGTCCATTCTCCGCAAGAACGTTATGTATACGTGCCAGGCGCAATTTAACATCACGAGCCACCGCTCCGGTCTTCGCATGGATAACAAGGCGTAATCGACCTCCCGGTTCCAGGACCCTCGCAATCTCACTCGCAGATCTTTTTTCGCAGGCATACTCGAAACCGAATTGTGATACGACACTGGTAAATGTTCCATCCCTGAAAGGCAACGCTTCCAAGCGGGTATTACCATGAAATCGAATACGGGCCAGAAGCGGATCAGCGTCGGGTACGTGACCAGACGGGTCTATATCAGCGGCATCAATCGCATCAATTTCCAAATGTTTCTGAGATTCTATCGCGCGGGCAGCACATATCTGGGCAACGGTTCCATTGCCGGTAGCCAGATCCAGCATCCGGGCGTGGTCGGGAAGTGCATCAACATGCTCACCCCAAAATTGGTTCAAGTGTAATTCAGCCTCGGAGTTTTCAAAGCAACTCGACCCCGTCCCGGTCTGCCAAAGAGCAGTCCAGGGATCCTTTGAATGATTGAGCCCGGTGTTCATATTCTGAATATTGTAATACACACGGCATTCAGGGACACTCCATCCACGAATAAATGTAACCTCTCACGGAGTAAATAAGTCATCAATAAATTCGTAAGAGCAGCAAGTGGTCAGCAAGCAGCAAGGGGTCAGAGTCAAGTGCCAGAGAATTTACTCTGACCCCGACTATTAATAACCCTGAAAACTTGTTGCAACTGAAGACGGTATCTATACTCCCATCCATGAAGGTGAATAACGACAGGGCGCTTGCAACGGGATTGACCTTCCGGCCGATCGAGGACACAGCGAGAGACATGATCGCCAGGTTGGACGTAAGCGGCATCGAAACGGAGCGCGGCGAGCTTTCACTGCAGAAAGAAGTGGAACCGGTAGAGCGCTGGCACGCACGGGAATCCTAGCTTCTGGGGAACGCAAGATGTCTTTGCTCGGTGAACTGAAACGTCGCAAGGTTTTTCGTGTAGCTGCAGGCTACATCATATCAGCCTGGGTTATCATCCAGGTCGTCGAGACCATTTTCCCCGCGTTCGGCCTCGACACCTCGGCATTCCGTATGCTGGTGATCATACTTGTCATCGGCCTTGTTCCGACCGTGATCCTGTCGTGGGCGTTTGAACTGACTCGCGGCGGGCTGGTGCCCGAGCGGAGTGCGGCCGAAGCAGTAACCGATACACGGCATGATGAAGTGCCGCCTTCTTCAGACGCACAGCCACTCTCCGTCATGGCGGTTCTGCGCAAGCCTCGTTTCGCGATTCCGCTATCGCTTGCAGCTTTTATAGCCTGTGGCACGATCGTCGTGCTCACGATGCAGTTATCCGAGTTTCGTACAGCCAGGCTGGAGCTTCTGCCCCGGATCGAATCGTTGATCGCAGAGCAGCAATGGGACCAGGCGTATGCGCTCGCGCTCGAAGCTGAAGACTATCTGCCCGACGATCCGTTGCTGGAGCGCTTGTGGTCGACGATCTCGGTCAACATGACCTTCGTTTCGGAGCCCGCGGGCGCCGAGGTTCTTTACAAGCGCTACAGCGCGGTCGACAGCGACTGGGAGTCGCTCGGCACCACGCCACTGGAAAACGTTCGTCTGCCACGCGCCGTCTTGCGCTGGCGCTTCGAGATTCCAGGTTTTGAACTTGCCGAACGCGCAGGGGAGTCCTTCGACGGTTCCTATCGAATTGCCCTCGCCGAGGGTACATTACCCGCCAACACAGTGCGTGTTCCTGCAGCCGATCGCTATTTCCTGCTGACAGGCTACGATATGTTCGATTTCAAGGTGCCGGAGTTTGAAGCTCAACGCTTCGAGGTTACCAACGAGGATTACCTCGAATTCGTGCGTAGCGGCGGCTACGAGAATGTAGCCTATTGGTCTGACCTCGAGTTTATTCGCGATGGTGAAGAAATAAGCTGGGACGTGGCTGTCGACGCGTTTCGCGACGCTACCGGGCGCCTGGGACCTGCCACCTGGGAAGGCGGCTCCTTTGCGGATGATGCGGGGCAACTGCCGGTCGCGGGTATCAGCTGGTTCGAGGCTGTGGCCTTTGCACGCTTCCGCAACAAGCAGTTGCCGACGATCTACCACTGGACCTCGATGACGACCTTCCCGGCGCAGGAAGAGATCGAAACGGACACCGATGTTCGTCCGGGCTTTGGCCTCTTTCGGTCCGAACAGGCCGCACTCAGCAACTTTTCCAATCGCGGGCCCGCGGCCGTTGGCAGCCACAAGGGCGTGGCGCCTTTTGGCACCTACGACGCTGCCGGCAATGTGCGCGAGTGGTGCTGGAACGCAACCGATGACGGCAATGCAAGTGAACGTTACATTCTTGGCGGTTCCTCGGAGGACCCCACCTATCTTTACACCTATGGCGTTGCCAAATCACCGTGGGACAGGTCTGCGGTTAACGGTATGCGCCTGGTCGATTACGACACAAGTTCCGAATACTGCGGCATCATTGCGCAAACCTTTTCCGCTGCCGGAAAAAGAAAGCCTGACGACCGTATCCGATGAGGTTTTCCGGGTCTACCGCAACCTGTTCGACTACGATCAAACACCGCTAAATACAAAGCTCGAGTCCTTCAATGAGGAAGCAAGCCACTGGACCCAGGAAACCGTCAGCTTCGATGCAACCTACGGCGACGAGCGCGTGCTCGCACATGTCTTCCTGCCCAGGAATATCAAGCCGCCCTACCAGGTGGTTGTCTATTACACATCGTCTGCCGCTATCTTCCACACGAGTAGCGACGATCTCGAACTCGACTTTCTCGACTCTATTATAAAGAGTGGTCGTGCAGTCGTGTTCCCGGTGCTCTGGGGCACCTATGAACGCAACGTGGGTCTCGATACGACCTGGCCGAAGAACACGCATGAATACAGCGACAACGTCGTGAAGTGGATCCAGGATTTCCGGCGCACGGTCGACTACCTGGAGACACGCCCGGACATGGATCTTGATCGCCTTGGCTTTTATGGCTTCAGCTGGGGCGGTTGGAACGGACCTATTGTGATGGCACTGGATGACCGCTTCGAGACGGGAGCCTTCCTGTCCGGCGGAATGCCGCCAACCCTGGCGCGTCCGGAGGCGAGCTCAGCGAGCTACGCCTCCCGCGTCACGCAGCCAGTGCTCATGATCAGCGGCGAACACGACGTCATCCGGCCGGTCGCCACCTACCAGGCGCCAATGTTCGAGTCGCTCGGCACGCCTGACGACCTGAAACGTCACGCGATACTCGACGGCGGGCACGTGCCGCCCAAGGAGCAGGTTATCGTGGAGGTGCTGGCCTGGTTCGATCGCTACCTGGGACCGGTGGAGTAAATCGCTCGCGGTTCGCTGAAAAAATAATTCAGGGATAATTCACAGAATAATTCATAGCAATTCAGGACACCCATAATATTCAGCGACAAAAGACATGGGTGTCTTCACTCTCATTTTCCGGTGGCCGATAATGCCAGCAATGAAGGCCGCCAGCGTAACCGGCGCGTCGAGGTCATTTTACCTAACCTCAAATAGAACTTTTTTAAATTGTGTTTAAGGGGGGGTCAGTTCACGCTGACCCTTTTTTTAGGTGCGCCAGTGCGGCGTCTGACCGGCCCTTTGCCTGAACAACCTTAAAGATTGGCAATTTGTTCTGCGGTCAGACCCCCGATTCCCAGGGACTCCGGGGTGCGCAATGCCTCGCCCGCATAGTCGCGGTTCATCAGCACCGAGGCGAGCTGGATGATGCTGTCGATGGTCGGGGTTCCAATACCCACCTGTTTGCCAAGACGTGACATGAATACGAGTCCGTATCCGACATCCTCGTTGATGTAGCGATGGTCAAGTTGCGGTTGCGCGGTGATGCCGAGAAACCCCGGCGCCTTTCGATAACCCGTACCGTAATTGTTTTCAAGCATGTAGCCCTGGCGCATTCCGATTTCCGGGTCTGAGAGAATTTCTATTCTCAGCCGCTCTCCGATGGCTATTCGTTCGCGGTCGACGGATTCGATAATCCTGCCGACCGAGTCGGTCACACCCTCTTCATAGAAAAGAAAATCACCTGCGCCTTCAATGCGTGCCGAATTGCACAGGCTGACGGCCGGATGGATGACCGGATTGGCGTTTTGCAGGCTGGTCTGAATCACGTTTTTAGCCGGCTCCATGGTCGGATACACGTCCGAAATCAGTTTTAGGATATTCGCGGTTTGCCGGCCCGGTAACGCCGCCAGCAGGTTGCCCGCTTTTAGCTTGAGGAAGACGTGGACGCGGCCGGGTTCGGTCAGTCGAACCGCATAATGCAGCGTATGTGTCTCGGCCACGCAGATCGAATCGTCTTCAACGGCCAGGCCTGCGGCCCGTTTAAAGGCCAGTGCACCGCCACAGGAACCGGGTGTCACGATCACCGTCTGCCCCGGGGACAATTTGCCAGCAACGGCCTCTCCGAACGGCCCGGTGCTGAACGCGGGGCCTACAACGTAAACGAGTTCGGCATTATCCAGGGCACGATCGATATCGTGTCCGGCGTACGCGATGGCGTTGAAGCCTGAAATATCGCCCTCGGCGTGGATGCCGCCCTGTGCTGCGATCGCAGCAATGTTGCCGGGAAACTGGGGAAAGTCAAAAAGACTGACCTGGTGCCCGTGAGCGGCGCAGTCGAACGCGACGGTGGTGCCGCCCGCTCCAGCGCCCAATACGGTGATGTTCATGTTTTTCCTCCGCTGCTCATGGAATAGCGTATCAATTGATAGTATAAATGATTGGCTTCCCGGTAGTCCTGGTTACAGAGAATTCCTGCGACCAGTGTTTAACGGCAGGGAAGTCATGGCTGTCCGTGTTTTTGTTTTCGGGAGTGTTAATGTTATCGAACTGCAACTTGATGATCCGTCTGGAACGGGCGTTTTGCGTCGTATAACTTATATCCTGGCTCTGATTCTTGCCGGGGAGATGATCTTTAGTCTGCCGTTTCACACGGCGCGGTTTTTTCGCCCGACCCTGCTCGAAGCGTTTGGCTTTTCAAACACTCAGCTGGGTGACATTTTTGCCGTGTACGGTGTCACCGCGATGCTTGCGTACTTCGCCGGTGGCGTTGTTGCCGACCGGTTTCCTGCACGTGCCCTGATGACAGTGTCGTTGCTGGCGACAGCGGCGGGCGGGGTCTATATGGCAACCTATCCCGGTGTTTTTCAGATGGGTCTGCTTTATGGTTTCTGGGGAGTCACCAGCATATTGCTGTTCTGGGCAGCATTGATCAGCGCCACCCGTGAATGGGGTGGCAAGCGTTCACAGGGCGTAGCATTCGGCATTCTGGATGGTGGCCGGGGCTTGGTCGCTGCGGCGTTTGCGGTGCTTGCAGTTGCGATACTGGGTTCTTATATGCCGGCGGATATGTCACTGGTCAGTAACGTCGAACGGCAACAGGGTTTTCGATCGGTCATTTTGTTTTATTCAGGACTGACCGCGCTCACCGCTGTTCTGATCTGGCTGGTTCTACCAAAATCAATCGCCGGAGCCGATACCGGGCACGTTGACCCGTTAACCGGAATAATGCAGGTGTTGCGCCGTCCGCTGGTTTGGGCAAAGGCCGGAATCATCGTGTGTGCATACTGCGGTTACAAGGGTTTGGATAATTATTCGCTCTATGCAGTGCAGGTGCTGGGTATGGACGAAGTTGAGGCGGCAGGTTTTACTGCCTATGCCACCTATCTGCGACCGGTTGGTGCGGTTGTCGCGGGAGTCATTGCCGACCGCTTCAGCGCAGCCAGATCCATTTTTGTTACCTTTATGATCCTTTGTATTGCTTATGCCGTGGTGGCCGCCTCGACGCTGCAATTTGATGGAACCGGGTTAATCATCACCAACCTGCTGGTGAGCTATTTTGCGGTCTTCGCATTGAGGGGTATCTATTTTGCTTTGCTTGAGGAAACCCAAACCCCCAAAAACCTGACCGGTACTACCGTTGGCCTGGTTTCAGTGATTGGTTATACACCCGACGTATTCTTTGCACCGGTGGCGGGTCGTATTCTGGATGCTTCACCCGGTGCCGCGGGTCATCAGCACTACTTTATCTTCCTGGCCTGCATCGCTTTGACCGGCATGTTGGTTGTTAGCTGGTTGATATGGTTAAGCCGCAGCAAAGCACACGAGCCTCTTCCGCACGCATGCAACAACAGTTTTTCAACAGCATCAGCACGCAGTTTGTTTCCGGTTGGCAGTGAAGGTTTATTTCCCGAGGAGCGCGGCACTTCAGAAATGACAGCGCAGTTGCCCAGGCACTGGTATTCCCCAGTTGATGGAAGAGCAATCTGATAACTACTCCGTTGGCTTCATCTGGGATCCAATGACAACCTCAGCATTACTGTCGATTACTTCAAAATCGACATCTCGGATCGCATTGTTATTCGGGTGCCATTTCTGCAACCAACCCTGCCATACCGGAGAGCATCAGGGATATCCTGGCGGCCAACAGCATCGGTGCAGCCCAGTTCTTCACCAATGCGGGTAAAACCAAGACCGATGGTATTGAAGCCGTGCTTAGTTGGTCGGTGCCAACCGACAGCGGTATCTTCAAATTGGACGCCTCCGGTGCATTTATCAACACAGATGTGTCGGATGACGTAAATACCGACGGCTTGCTGGAAGGTCTTGAAGACGTGATTTTCACATCGCAGGACCGCTCGATTATCGAGGAGTGGCACCGATACCGCGCTTCTGGACCGGTCCTCGGTTGCAACTGTTGTGCTGCACTGTCAATTATTTTTCTTCACCGTCGAGGAGGCATCACCCGGCAGACGTTGGTCCAGGTGTCCCCGACGACTGTGATACACCTTTCGATTCCGCTTCCCTCCAGCTGCGCCACACCTGACGATCGAACCGATAAACCTCATTCCAGTCGCGTAGTGCAGCATCCTCATCGTGATTCGCCTGCGGTCACCTATTCACGCCGGCAGCACCCTTGTCACGCGGTCTGATGGGCGCTTCCTCTGATTCTTATATACATCTTGCATCCGGAAGGGGTTTTATTAAACCTGTTGATCCGGATTAGTAGTGATAGTGTGATAGTAAAACGCAGATACCACGGGCCCGGTGTCAGTCACTGCCGGGACGGGTACAATCCACTTCTATGAGCATTCTTAATATAGAAGATACGGTTGGCAACACACCACTGGTGCACCTCAGACGTTTGCCCGGGGAGACCAGCAACACTATCCTGGCCAAACTGGAGGGTAATAACCCCGCCGGCTCGGTCAAGGACAGGCCGGCGTTGAACATGATCCGTAAGGCGGAAGCCCGCGGTGAAATCTGTCCCGGCGATGTGCTGATCGAAGCCACAAGTGGCAACACCGGTATTGCGCTGGCGATGGTGGCGGCCATGCGCGGCTACCGGATGAAGCTGGTCATGCCCGCCAACCAGAGCCAGGAACGCAAGGACGCCATGCTTGCCTATGGTGCCAGGCTAATTGAGGTCAGCAAGGAGGAGGGCATGGAAGGTGCCCGCGATTTGGCCATGGCGATGCAGGCCCGTGGTGAAGGCCGGGTGCTGGACCAGTTCGCCAACCCGGATAATCCACTGGCTCATTACGAAACCACCGGTCCGGAAATCTGGCGCGATACGAACGGAAAAATCACCCACTTCGTCAGTTCCATGGGTACTACCGGCACCATTATGGGGGTATCAAAGTTTCTCAAGGAAAAGAACCCGGCGATACAGATTGTTGGTCTGCAACCCACCGATGGCTCGCAGATTCCCGGTATCCGGCGTTGGCCGAAGGAATACCTGCCAAGCATCTTTGACGCCAGCCGGGTGGATCACGTGATCGATATGGATCAGAAAACAGCGGAAGACACCATGCACCAGCTGGCCCGTGAAGAGGGCATCTTCTGCGGCGTATCCTCCGGTGGCGCGGTTTCCGGGGCTCTGCGTCTGAGTGCCACGCAGAACAATGCCGTGATTGTCGCCATTGTCTGTGACCGGGGCGACCGCTATTTGTCCACGGCTGCCTTCAAAGCTCAACCATTAAATTTGGGGGACCAAAAGTAGGGGGCCGGATACTTTCGAGCGCGGACAGGGCCAGAAAAACGCCCAGGCCTCCGGGTCGGGCCATGGTCAAGAAGCGGAAAAAGCCCGGTTGCCAAAAATTGGCAACCCGGCTACTCTGGGTTTCCCGCCGGCCTAGGTGGTCTCCAGCGCAAATGACGCTATTTCATAATAGTCATAGGCCCTGATTCGGTGCCTGCCGGTGAAGTGCTTGGCGTAGACGCGCAGCGTTACGCTGAAGGTGCACTTGGGTTGCGCATCCAGCATGTTGGCGAAGGTCTCGCTACCGGATGTTACCGGTCCTCCCGTCTCGCCGACATCGGTGTGGTTGGTGCCGCCCGAGGGCGCCGGTCCGAGCAGGCCGCTGTCACCGTTCAGACCACGCTGCCAGCGGATGCGGTAATGCCACATGAACGAGTTGTCATCGCCGTTACCGGCATGTTCCACCCCGTTTACATGGAAAGCACGGAACCCGATCGCCAGCGTATCGCTACCCGGCCCCGACATGAATTGACACTCGGCGGTATTGGGAATGCCGTTTTGCCTCAAATCCACGATATCGCCGCCCACCGGCGTATTGTCGACCCAGAATACGTGGGCCGCATCGGCAAAGGGCACCGGATCAGTATCGACCAACGAGGCCCAGCGCCGGAACTGGAAGTTCTTCGCAGTGCCCGGTCCGGTGGCGCCGTTCGGTTTTATGAGATTTCCCGCCCCGTCGAAGACTTCGAGGATCAACATGTACTTGCCATCGGGAAACAGGTTATGCGCCGTGTTCCAGGACTGGTGAACCTGCCCGCTCAGGTAACGGTGATCGGGGGAACTCCAGTAAGGCACCTTGAACAGGTCGTTTTCAGCGCCAACCGACACCGGTCCGAGCGTCTCCGGCACCCTGATAATATCGCCGGGAATATCGAACAGCTTGTCCCAGGTCACCGTATTGTTCAGCACCACGGGGGTGCCGGTGGCGACGCCGGAATTGTTGACCGCGGATACCTTGAGCCGGTAGTACTTGACGATGGGCTCCAGTTCCGGCGAGAACCACAAACGTAATCCGAGTCCTCCACCCCAGGGGCAGTCCGGCGCGTAACTGGTGGTGTAGGTACCGTCGTCCAGTCCCAGCGCTCCGACTCGCGATACATCCGTCTGTACCGGGAAGTTATGATGAAAAGTTCCGTAGCGCCCGATATGTTCCAGCATCACGAAAGGCAACAGGCCGTCGCTGGGCGGTGGGTCGCCCGGGCCGTCGGCACAGGCCAGCGCCTGAGGATTGAAACTGCGCACATCGGCTTGCTCGCCGGCGGCGAAGTACTCGTTTGCAGCCAGGCCATCGTAAACCGTGGTCATCACGCCGTTGATCAGTTGCTTGATGACATAGGCGTAGGTCCTGGTGCAGTGATGGTGATACAGGTAATGGTGGTGTACCCGCAGGTAGCAGAAATCGAACTTGCCGCCGGGTTGAATCGGTGTCTGGCCTACCTTGGTGGTCGTGCAGTGACAGAGCAGCGGGTACAGGTAAGGCCGCGCAAATACGTATTCCTGCGCCGTTTCAACCGGCAATTCACGTAACGCGAGGTAGTCCGTCAACAGGTTCTCGGGCGGCAGCGCGTTGAGGTCGAGCGCCTTTTTGCTCTTTTGAATCATGCGCGCCTTGGCGCGCAGCAGGCGCGGTTCGAACGGCACCGGGTCGGGCCCCGGTCCCGGCCGCGGGCCCGGAAACGGAATGGGCCCGGGACGCGGTCCGACCGGTGGAAAGGGATCGGGGATCGGGTACGGAACCGGGATCGGCAGCACCTCGAGGATATCGCGTAACCGATCCAGCAGGTCCGGAATGATGATGTGATGACAGCAGCATTCGCGTTCGTATATCTCGACGATACCGTCACACAGGGGCACGCAGCTGACCGGGAACGCGATATGCGGATTCAGATCAGCGGTAATCGGTTTGAAGCGCGCTTCCTGCGCCAGTTCGACCATCGGCCGCAGTCGTATGTCGTCGAGCCGATCCCAGAACCATGGCCGGCATTTTTTTACGGTTCCGGTAACACAGGCGAAATGGAAGTGAAAATGATCCCAGATGTCGCGCGCCAAAACGATACCCTGCTTACGCCATAGGTCGATTTTCTGCGCTACCCGGTAGCTGACCAGGCTTTCCCGCGGTAAGGCTTTGAAATCATCGACATCCGGTCCAAAGGTTACGATGTCGGTTTTATCCAGGTCGATTTTTAACACCTTGCCGTCGTAACGGCCGATTTTCTTGACGGGTTGGCCCGCGCTATTTACCTGGTAAGCCGCGAAGAACGGTGCTTTCTCGTCGTCATTCAGGCCGACGAAGGTGACGGGTAGATTTCTTTTGTCATTTGCTTTTGCCATGAAAAACTCCTTTATCTAAGTTAGGCAGTGTCTGTTCATATGGCGACGGGACAGTTACAGGTCGATGGACTTAGGGAACGTACTTGACGTCATAGCTGGTTTACACCGTTTATCGGGACACTGTATGAATAGATGTGTATAGCTCGTTGCTACCTCCAATTAAAAATATTGAATGTCGAGTCAAAGACCTCGCAGCCAAATTTCACCTCATGGGAAAAGATTCTCTTGAAGTCTTGATTCTGGTGCATTCGAATCGACTCATCTTTAGCTGGGGTCGTCACTATATTTAGTGTGTCGTTACTCAAATTTCTCCCACTTGATGTGGTCGGGTTCTGATGACCACCCAGGTTCAGCAGT
Organism: uncultured Gammaproteobacteria bacterium; assembly: GCA_963749115.1. Classification (GTDB taxonomy): domain Bacteria; phylum Pseudomonadota; class Gammaproteobacteria; order Xanthomonadales; family SZUA-36; genus SZUA-36. Next base: position 201,620 of record CAVVLP010000010.1, on the reverse strand, counting down.
GGCGGTCAAGAAAAATAAATCACGTGTTACCCACTGCTGTCCCACCTAAATTGTCGGTGGGGAGCCAGGGTGGTTAGTGATTGCCAGGACTCGCCACGAGGACATCCTGTCGGCTCGGTCGCGACTTCCCTGTCGCTCACGGTCCTGGAAATCACTAACCACCCTGGCTCTGGACACGCCGATGACATTCCCAATGGATAGCACTATCGTAGGCGAGGGGGAGTGGTGTCTTGATTCAGGACCGTGAGCGACAGGGACAAGGTGAGACCGGGAACCGGTCGAGAGGGCGGCCTGGGCCGAGTCGCGACCGAATCCCCATGGATGGGTTCACGATGTGTCCTGAATCAAGACACCACTCCCCCTTGGCGGTCGACAGATCTGGTTTCCATGTCCCAGGGGCACTTTATTCTCACAAGCCCATGACTGGCCTGCGTTCCAGCTTGAGGAAACTCGATTAAGTGGGACAGCAGTGCGTGTTACCCGATTCGAGCAAGTATCGGGGACGGAGTGAGGCAGCTTGATTTGCCTGCTAAAGACCTGGATCATTAAGCCGTCAGTTGTCTAAGCTGGCGCCATGCCAAAACCGGGATAAAGCCAACATCTTGAACCAGTTTGGCTGAATCTTTGGTTGTTTTTCTTATGTTCACAACAAGGGCCTGCGCCAACCAGGCACAGGCCCTATTGTTTCAAATAACTACTTGCCATTACTGCGAGATCACTCTTCAAGCTCATCTAAAGCCATTGCAGAGCGGTGCTTCCAGCGCCGGTAGATTTTGCCCGTGGTGACGCCTTCCGGCAGGCAGCCGAAGTCGCATAGCCCGGGGATCATTTCATAGGCGATCGGCAGGGGTGTCAAGGTGGTGATGAGTTCGGTGCCAGTCATGCGCAGCCGGTCGACACACTCCCCGCTGCCTATGCCGCGTAGCTTCAGGGCGCCGATCCACATGCCCATACCGAGTGGCCCCGGCTGATCCGGCACGAAGCTGCGATCACCGTAAAAGGTACCCTCCCAGCTTCCATCGCAGCCTTCTACGTCGAGCGTCCAGGTACCCCAGACAGGGCCGGAAAACATCAATGCGTCAAGACTGCCATTGACTGAGAAGCTGAGCAAGCCGACCAGCCGTGGATCGTCACCATACATCCGGGCCTGTGCAGTCACATCACGCATTTCGAGCGTGCTGCCGGGCGGGCAGGCCGGCATGGCCGGGTTGGTCATGTCCAGCTCGCCTTCTGAGCAATACAGAATGCCATTCGGCACTCCCGGTAACCAGTCATCGGTCCCGGTCACATTGGTTATCCGGCTCTTGGGCCACCAGCCCTGGTTTTGTTCGGACCCGGAGGCGGCCTGCGCCGGAAACGTGTACAGCAGCGCGGTCACCAGCAGGTACGGAAAGACAGCCGTTAACTTGGTAATCATGGCCTTTTCTCCTTTTGGTCGTTTAGCGAACCAACATCAGTTCAATTGCAGTCTATGCGGCGCTATCAAGCGAGTCTTGACGCTTTGTTGACGATGTTCTGACGATTCCGTGACCAAGCGGTACTGGGGTGTGCGGGAGTCGGCCATTGACGGTTGTCAAGGTCACGGGGACATGAAATACTGGTATCGCAACGTGCATGTACGTTGATTCAGGCAAGGCCCCAGGCCGGGAAAATTTTCGTGAAAGAACATCGTGAATACCGTTTCGATGACTTCCTTGTCAACCCGGAAGCATGGAAGCTGTATCGCGATGGGCAGGTCATCCACCTCGAACCGACGGTACTCAAACTCCTGGTATTCCTGATCAGGAATCGAGACCGGCTGGTCACCCGGGAGGAATTGATGGATACCGTGTGGGGCGACACGGTGGTCTCCGAATCCGCGCTCAGCAAGGCTGTTGCGCGCCTTCGCAAGGCATTGGATGATGACCCTGGGGCGCCCAGGTACATCGAAACGGTGCATTCGCGCGGCTACCGGTTCGTGGCGGAAGTCGAAGAAGTGGAACCTGACGCCACGTCGCCACCACCGCCGTCTACGTCCGGCCGCCGCGGAATCATTGCGGCGGTCTTCGCTGGCTTGTTGTTGATCCTGTTGCTGCTGTTTGGACGGGATGTATTCGAACCGGGCGCCCAGCAACCTGCCGAGCGGGGAGCAGAGCAGATAAAGTCCCTGGCCGTTTTGCCGCTGGACAACCTGGCTGGCAGCCCCGGCCAGGATTACTTCGTAGAGGGTCTGCACGAAGTCCTGATTACCGAACTCTCCAAGATCAGCGGGCTGCGGGTAACCTCGCGCCAGTCCACCATGCGCTTTGGCGCCAGCGACCAGTCGCTGCCCGCCATTGCCGGGGAACTGGGGGTGGACGCACTGGTCGAGGGGAGCGTGATGCTGGTCGGTGAGCGCGTCCAGGTCACCGCGCAACTGATCCACGGCCGCACGGATGCACACATCTGGGCGCAAACCTATGAGCGGGATGCCAGGGATGTTCTGGGCCTGCTCAGCGAAGTGGCGGATACCATCAGTAGCGAGATCGAGTCCACTCTGCGCACGCCAGGCGCGAAACGACCGGCCGGTATCGGCCCGGTGGACCCGGTTGCCAGCGAGGCCTACCTGAGGGGTCTGTATCACCTCAATCGCTTTGGCCTGCAGAGTTTCAAGCAATCCCTGGCGTATTTCGAACAGGCGATCGCGGCCGATCCCGGTTTTGCGCTCGCTTGGGGCGGGCTGGCAGGCGCCCACCTGATGTTGGCCTATTTCGGTGAAGAACCGCCCCGGGAGGCCATTCTGCAGGCCCGGGTTGCCGCGCTTAAAGCGCTGGAACTGGATGACCAGTCTTTTACCGGCCATGCGGCCCTGGGCTGGGTGCGATTGTTTACCTGGGACTGGCCGGGTGCCGGTCAATCCTTCGAGGAAGCGCTGCGGCTTCATCCCAATCACGCGATGACGCTGCATGGATATGCCGACTACCTGATGCTCACCGGGCGTCCCGAGGATGGGCTGGCACAGATTCGGCATGCGCGGCTGATTGATCCTTTCACGCCGACATCCAATATACCGGTTCCATTCCATCTGTACATGATGCGCCGCTATGACGAGGCCATTGCAGATGCCAGGCAACTGCAGCAGAGAATTCCCGGCTTTGCCGCGCATCGGCTGTTGGCCTTGGCGTACTGGCAGCAGGGACGTCTGGAGGAGTCGCTGGAACAGGAACGGCAGGCGCTGGCGCTGCACAAGGATGTGGAATTGTTGGCGGCCCTGGAACAGGGCGAGGCCCGCGGCGGACCACGTGGGGCGATGCAGGCCATGGCCGAGGCCATGGTCAGGAGATCAAGCGACGCCTACGTAGATCCGTTCAGCATCGCCGTGACATTCGCCCGGGCAGGCGAGACCGAAGCAGCGCTGGACTGGCTTGGTGCCGCGGTGGAACGCGGTTCCCTGGAGTTGATGTACATCGAGTGGCGACCGGAATTCGATTCGCTGCGAGACGATCCGAGGTATGTAAAACTGGTGCAGCGATTGGGCCTGCCTGGGGGATAACAGCGTGTTTGCAGAACGAAGACACCATAGCAAAGTAAGCGGGTATCAAAGACACCGGAGAGCATTACATGCTTTCATAGGTTCGCTTCGTTATCCACAACCCGCGGATGAATTGAGAGTTGTTACATTTACCAGTTAACCGGGTTCCGGTTAAGTGGCATGGTCATGCAGCGGCAACCACCGCCGCCTCGCGACAGCTCTGACCCGTGCATGGTTACCAGGGTGGACTGGCCCGGTTCCAGGGAAACTTCTTCGCTGATGACCTGTTCCGCAGTCACAATCCGGAAACCATTACTCGACAATTCTTCGGCGGTGGCCTGGTTGTGCTCAAAACCTATAATGTGACCCGGAGCCATGGCGAAAAAATTGGCGCCGGATGACCATTGTTCACGCTCCTGGCGTAACTCGTTGTCGCCACCACAGGAAATCGGTTTCAGATCCAGACCCTGGGTTCGCAGGGCTTCCAGCACACCGGGATACTCAACGATGCGCTTAACCTGCCGCTGTTCGTAATGCACGTGGAAGGCCCTGCATCTGTGCAATCCCGTAATCAACGGTGGAAAGACTACGCATCTGTCGCGATCGACCATTGTGAAAATCATGTCCAGGTGAATTGTGGCCCGGGATTTGGGAATCTCCACCACGACGAAGTTCTGCACCCCGCCTTTACCGGCAATGGCGCGCATCAATGTATCGATACCGCGGGCGGTCGTGCGCTCGCTGTATCCGATCATGATCAAGTCATCGCGCAGCACCAGCAGGTCGCCACCCTCGATGGTGATTTTCTCACTCGTACTGGTGGTGCCGTCAAAGTAAAAACCATCCGACCGGATTTTGGGGTGGTATTTGAAGATGGCTTTCAACAACAAGGCCTCCGCGAACCTGGCCTTAAACGCCATTGAGCCAATGATGACACTCTCATTGACCGCCATGACGGCATCCCGTGTGAAGAATGCATTCGGCAGCGGCGGGATCGCATGACGCAGTGGGCTGAGGTACTTTTCCAGGCTGTCTTTACGCATCGGCGTACCCTGGAACAACTGCGCCGCCAACTCGGCGTTGTCCATGTCCTTGAGTTCCTGCGCTAATTCTTCGCAACCGTACAGACTCGCCAGTTCATCGATCAACAACCCCTTCATGCCGTCATCGGCCAGGGCATCGCTCAGCAGATCCTCAAATTCATACACATCGGCAACCCGGCGCAGCACGCCGGTCAACTGGTCGTGCTCCCTTTCGGCCAGTTGCAGGTTCAGTATGTCGTCATACAACACCTCGGCTGCACTGGCGGGGGTCATATTCTCAATTTCCCGACCGGGGCGGTGGACCATCACGGCGTTGAGCGCACCGATCTCTGAGTCCATATTGATCTGGGTTTCTTGCATGCTGTTCCCCGGTTTTAGCTGGCGGATGGTTGGAAGTGACGGTCTTATTATCGTACCAGATGAGCATACTTGCGTTCGAGGCCGCCGTATCCTGCAAAAGGGATGATTGTTCGCCGGAAATGTCGCGAATTGACCTTTGATGTGCCAAGCTTACTTTCAATCAAAATCATCTATCAAGAGAAAAGATCATGATTTGTTTTAGAGCGTGCTGTCTTTTGCTTGTGGTTGTGGGTGCAGGGCACAGATGCCGGCAATGCGAACGGTCTTGTCGAACGTCTGCGGCAAACAAGGGCGGTAAATATCGACGCAATTGTCGAAAAACAATTCGGCATCGTTGATCCTGGCAATGGTTTCAAAGTTGCCGATCCGTATGGGTCAGGTACCGGGGACAGCACTCGACAATGGCAGTTGACTGCCAATCACGAGAGCCAGCTGTGTGCACTCCGGTTTTCCAGTCCAGATAAAATGGATTACGAGTTAATGGATTTCGAATCACCTGCAGCGGCTGCTGCAGCCGGATTTACCCTCACCCACCACGGCCGTTGCGGCAGTTGCTCAACACTACAGGACCTCGCCGCATACCTTGCCACTCCTGACCTCACCACACCCGCACGGCAGTGTGCACGCCGCTTTGGCCTTGCGCGCAAGAAAAAGTGCTTCGAAGAGAAAATAGGTTTTACCGCCTATTGTTCAGAGTCGTGGGTCTACAACGCCCGCCATACAAAAAAGGCCTGCCTGGGCACCTGTGTAGCGGATTACGGTCTGCTGAACCTGCTATTTCATCGTTACCCCGGTGAGAATGTCGACGAGACCGGTCAGCTACGGCCCTGCCTGCAATGCGATGAGGAACAAAGCGGGCCGGGCTTCAAGTACAGCGCCGGTCGCACACGCAGAAACTCAGGTATAGAGTCGGCAATCCCGAGACCGGAATCGGAAATTTATCCGGTGGATCACAGCGCATACTTTCGCTAAGGTGAGTCCAAAAAAGAGTTCAGAAAAGAGTTCAACACCCATTCATGGGTGTCTCGGCTCGGTCATTGGTGGTAGGAGCCATGCGCTTAATGTGGCGCATGGCTTAGTGCCAGTTTCAGAAGTTGTGTAACCTTATACGGCCTTTCTTTTCTTTACATAGAGAACCATCATCAAGACTGCTATGGAGGCAGAAATATGCTTTAAGGTGTGTCCGCTTATTACCTCTCCGGTCATTGCAAAAACATCGTGGTCAAAATATTCCAGAACCTTGGCCAGCACATACCAGAACAGACCATACCCAAGGTATTTCAATCCGCTATAACGAGCAGGCAAAAGCCAGAACATTAATGGTAATAGCAGCATGGGTAAAAACTGGACCAACGCGTAGGGGCGTAAATCACCATTGCCAAGCGTCTCTGTATGATCCCAGTAAAATACGCTGGCTGCGCCCACTATTAACAATATTGGCAATAAAAACAGGCCTCCTTTTTCGTTCAAGCGTTCCATTACTACCACTGAAAAGAACGACATGAAGGCAATCGTCATTGGCAGACGATCCCAGGCAAGCGTGTGGTTGTTCGGCTCCCAATGATAATAACCGGAGCCAAAGCCAACCAGGAATGTGCCAATAAAAAACACTTGCCATGGAATACGTTCTCCTTTCATGGTGAACATATCAGAACGACTTAAATATACTGCCCCCACACCCATAAGACCAAAAAACAGAAAGGGCAGATTCGACATGACATCGCCAAAATTCGGAATGCCCAGCCATCCGCGTTTATCGGCAAAATTGTGATATTCCGGATCCTGCGCTATCGGCGGGAAGGTAAAGGTAAGTCCGGTGACTAGCAGGGCAATTATAATAATCAGGATAACATTGGACTTCTTTGTCATATTTTTACTTCCCGTGATTTAAGAACTATTCGGTTGCCGCTGGCTTTGTTTACAAGGTATCGTCACCGGTAGCTTGTACGGTAGCCGGTTCTAAAAATAAAATACCGTCGTCCCTGAACCGTGTACGCGATTAACACAATAAGCTTAAACCAACATCCGGGGCGGCGGGTACCGGATCATTCCGGGTGTATACTCTTTTCAGTTAAGGTGGATTGAAATCCCCGGGAGAGACGGTGTCAGATAACGAAATGTTTTCAGGATGGTTGGAATATCTTCCCGAGGTTACGGCGCTGCTGTTAGTGCTCGCAGGGTGGTTACTCGGCAGGGTCGCAAGCCACGCAGTCTCTGTCGGCATGCCCTGGGTTAATCGCTTATCAGTCCGTTGGGGTGCACAACCGGGGGATCTTTCAACACCGGCATTTACAAAGGGTCTGCAAGTACTGGTGTTCTGGGGAATCTTGATGACCTCGGTCATAATCGGTCTGCAACTGATCGGCGCCGGTGAACTTACGGGGTGGCTTGATAGTTTGTTAGGTTTCGCCCCCCAGTTGATGATCACCCTTGGAATACTCGCGCTTGGACACGTCCTCGGCCTGATAGCCCGGAGCCTGGTGAGTGGCCCGGCCGGTCGCTCGGGTGGAAACGTCCTGCCGTCGGCTGCTTACGGAGTAATTATAACTATTGCGGCTGTCACTGCATTCAAGCACCTCGGTCTTGATCTGACTTTCATCACACAAATCCTGCTGGTGATCACAACCGTATTTTTTGCGGGGCTTGGGCTGGCGTTCGCACTTGGTGCAAAAACACTGGTAGCCAATCTTGTAGCCCAGGGTGAATTACAGCGCTACAAGGCAGGTGACCGGCTCCAGGTCGATGGGTTCGAGGGCACGGTGCAGGAGATTCACCGGACTGGCCTGGTGCTATCTACCGATCAGGGCCTGGCGAGTATTCCCGCAGCAAAGTTCGCTGAAGTCATCGTGATCGAAAAACACCCGGACCCATCCGAAGATGAGTAAACACCTGCTGAGCGGGTTTGCCAGGGAAGACCCCGAACGATTTGCTCAACTTCTCGGTGACTCCAATGACCTGAAGGAAGCCATCGATATACTTGTCGATATACCCGACGGTCTTGAAGGTGACCTGATCTCCAGGCTGACACCGGAGGTGGCTCGCCGCCTGATGAACGAGTTGCCCGACCCGGTCGTGACCGGCTGGTTGAGCAGTTGCTCAGCCGATACTGCGCGGAACATGCTCGCCCGCACAGGTCTCGAGCGGTCCGCTAACCTGATTTCAGGAATCACTGACCGTTCAAAACGAATTGCATTACAGCGGTTGATGAAGCACCCCCACGGTACTATCGGAGAACTGGTGTTGCTTGATGTCATGACGATTCGGGATTCCATGCACGTCTCCGATATTGCAGAGTCTATCCAGCGGCAGGAAGGCGGGCCGGAAGCGCCGATCGTTATCACTCGCAAAGACGGTACCGTCAGTGGTGTACTTGACCTGGTAAAGTTTTTGAAAAATCGAGACATGGATACCCGTGCCAGTGACTTTTGCATACCGGTAAAACCGGTCTATGCAGACGCATCACAGTCGTCTCTCAGGAATCGTGAAGAGTGGAACCGGCTGAGCAGCCTGCCTGTTGTTGACTACCAAGGACAATTGACAGGTTACGTTTCCCGCTCGCAGTCTGAAAGGATCCTCGAATCCGAAAGCGAAAGCGCCAGGTTTCTTCAATCCGCAATTGAGTTATCCCGTCAGTTCCTTGAGGTCATGGTGTATTGTCTGATGCTGATATTTGACAGGAGGAGTCCGAGATGAACATCCGGACAGCACTCAAAAACGAATATGTCATGCTGCATCCGGCGCAGTCTGCAAGCGTTATTGAAACCTTGCCACTGGAGGAGCAGATCGATGAACTCACTGGCCTGAACACCCCTGCACTGGTTAATCTGCTCGATTACCTCTCCCCCAGGCAGGCAGGCGATATTTTCGCCCAGTTGGACGCGGAGCACAAAGCCGAGGTACTTAATCTGACTTCACCCCGCCTGGCGGTGGTGCTGCTGGCGCCACTTGATGAAGAGGCGCGCACCGGTGTGATGGCCGGACTGAGCAAAACCTTACGTCATGACCTGCAGCGCCAGTTGTCCTTTCCTGAAAATAGCGCGGGCCGTTTGATGGACGGCGTGTTTGTCACCTACAGGGCTTCAATGACAGTCGCGCAGGCACTGCTCGAATTGCGCAGTTCGAAAACCCTGAGGGCGCGCTCTGTTTTCGTCACGGATGAGGAAAACCGGCTCGTGGGCCGGGTCGATATGCAGGACATGGCACTGGAGAACGAGGAGACACCATTAAAACGTATCATGCACCCGGCCGAAGCCGTGCTCAGCGCATCGGACCAACGGGAGCAGATTGTCGAAATGCTTGAACGATACCGGCTTGATGCATTGCCTGTGACCGACGTCGATGGAAAATTGATGGGCGTCGTGCGTTACGGAAGCCTCTTTCGGGCCATACAGGCAGTGGCCATAGCCGGTATGCAGAAAATGGTCGGTAACGCGGAGGAACGGGCCTTATCGTCGGCCGGTTTCGCGGTTAAAAAGCGTTTGCCTTGGCTGCATATAAACCTGTTGACCGCATTTCTTGCAGCCTCGGTGGTCGGGCTGTTTGAAGACATCATCTCGCAATTTACTGCACTCGCCATTTTACTGCCGGTCGTCGCAGGCCAGTCGGGTAACGCCGGCGCCCAGGCCCTTGCTGTTACCATGCGTGGACTCGCATTGCGGGAAATCGGTTTGCGCGAATGGAAAAAGGTTTTGAACAAAGAGGTTATGGTCGGCCTGGTAGATGGTGCGGCACTGGCCGTTACCTGTGGCGCCGGCGTATACTTATGGAGTCAATCATTCGGGTTAGCACTGGTGATTGGCGTGGCAATGATCCTTTCGATGCTCGCAGCCGGTATTTCCGGGGCGGTTGTACCTATACTACTAACCAGGGCCGGTCAGGATCCAGCCACCGCGTCGTCTATAATCCTGACCACTGTCACCGATGTTGCGGGTTTCTTCTCATTTCTGGGCACGGCTACATTGTTGGCATTCATGTTGTAATTTCCAATCGAATTTTCAAAGACATCATATAAGGCACGTTCACCATGACCCAATCATTGATCTGGATCTTAATTCTGGTTTGCCTGGCACATTCAGCCATGTTTTCAGGCCTGAACCTGGCTTTCTTCAGTCTCAGCCGTTTACGACTGGAAGCAGAGGCAGGCGCTGGCAATACCGCTGCACAGAGCGTATTGGCGATGCGGCGCGACTCGAACTTCCTGCTGACAACAATACTCTGGGGTAATGTGGGCATAAATGTGTTGCTGACGCTGCTGTCGAATTCGGTGCTGGCCGGTGTGATGGCGTTCGTATTTTCAACCGTTGTGATCACCTTTGCCGGTGAGATCATACCGCAGGCCTATTTTTCACGGCGCGCATTGAAAATGGCTTCCATGCTTGCCCCGGTACTGCGTTTTTATCAGTTTGTTTTATATCCGTTTGCCAAGCCAAGTGCCTGGATGCTCGATCAATGGCTGGGTCCCGAGGGGATCGTGTTCCTGCATGAGAAACAACTCAAAGGTGTTATTGAACAACATATCGTGGCGGATGCGGCAGAAATCGACCACATCGAGGGTCAGGGCGCGTTAAATTTTCTGGATATCGACGAGATCCCCATTTCGGACGAAGGCGAACTCGTCGACCCGGCGAGTATGATCACGCTGGAGTGCAAAATTGACTTGCCATTGATTCCCTCCAAAGACGAACCGGGCTTTGAGCAGTTTGTTAAAGATGTCAATATCTCAGGCAGAAAGTGGGTGATCCTGGTGGATTTGGATGGTATGCCCAGGCTGATTCTGGACGCGGATGCCTATCTGCGGGCGGTGTTGGCCGACGATGAGCCGATAGATGCCTATCATTACTGTCACCGGCCCATTATCGTTGAGGATCCGGAGAAGCCGCTGGGGTATGTCATGGCGGATCTGCGACGTGGTATGGCAAAGTCGAGCGATGAGGTGATTGCCAAGGATGTGGTTCTGTTGTGGACCGAACAAGGCAGGCGGGTAGTCACCGGGGCGGATTTGCTTGGGCGACTGTTACAGGGAATCCAGTTTACGGTTCCGTAGAGGTCATCGACCGCGGTGCACCCATTGGCAGCGAAGATCTTCTGCCCCTCGCCTACTGAGTCGTGCGACAGTAAACTCGATCGGCGAAGAGAAACCCTCTGTTGACGCAGTGACAGATCTTTGGCACCGTATCTGATGTGGTTTAAATGTGGGTATCTTGGCTTTTGTGGTTTCGGTTATTTAAGATGCAGCACGTAACCAGGAGGTAGTAACAATCAACATCCTTTTCATCTCTCCCGGCTATCCTGCGGAAATGACCGACTTCACCCGCGGGCTGGCGCAATGCGGAGCGCGGGTCATTGGGCTCGGCGAGCACCCGGCCGGCTCTTTGCCGTGGGTCGTGAAACAAAGCCTTTCGGATTACCTTCGCGTACAGTCTCTGACCGACACCGACTCGGTGCTTGCCACTGTCCGCGAACGCGCGGCGCACACCCCGATCGACCGTGTCGAATGCCTGTGGGAGCCGTTCATGACCCTCGCCGCGCAACTGCGCGAGATGCTCGACATCGGCGGGATGCACACCGCCCAGACCGAGCTCTTCCGCGACAAGAAAAAAATGAAAGACGCCCTCGATGCCGCAGGTCTGCGTACCCCCCGAAACACCACCGCGACCGGCTCGGACGCGATCCGCGCGGCGGCCGGATCAATCGGCATGCCGCTCGTGATCAAGCCCATCGACGGTGCCGGTTCGGCAAATACGCATGAAGTGCGCGACAAGGCCACCCTGGAGACCGCCATCGCCGATGTCGGTGAGCATCGTGAGGTCAGCGTCGAGGAATACATCGAGGGTGAGGAATACACTTTCGACACGGTCTGCGCAAACGGCCAAATCCTCTATGAAAACATCGCCTGGTACCGCCCCAAGCCCATCATCGGTCGCAACGTCGAGTGGATATCCATGCAGACGATCAACCTGCGTAACCTCGACCGCCCGGAGCTCGCTGCCGGGCGCAAACTCGGCCGGCGTGTCATCGAGGCGCTGGGGTTTCGCACCGGCTTCACGCACATGGAGTGGTTTTCAACACCCTCGGGCGAGGCCGTATTCGGTGAGATCGGCGGCCGTCCACCGGGTGGGCGCTCGGTTGACCTGATGAACTACAGCAACGACTTCGACATCTACAAAGGCTGGGCGCAGGCCGTCACCCGTGGCGAATTCAATCAGACCGCTCACCGCCGCTACAACGCCGCGGCGATTTTCAAGCGGGCCCGCGGCCAGGGACATATCTGCGCCATTCGCGGCCTCAACAGCCTGCGGCATCGATTCGGCGAGCACATCGTCGTCGAAGACCTGCTGCCCATTGGCGCGCCCCGTCGCAACTGGCGCCAGACACTCTTGTCTGACGGCTACCTGATCGTGCGTCATCCGGAACTTGCACGGACACTCGAAATAGCCGACGCGGTGGGTACCGATCTGCAGATCGATGCGCGCTGAAACAGGCTTAGCCAGGGAACTTTCGTACAACCCGGACTAGGTGTGAAAGGTGTTTACTTCGCAGTAGGCGGCACACCGGAAAATGAGTTGGAAGACGCACCGTCGCATCATTCGCCCTTTTTCAAAGTGGAACCTGAGCCAAGTATTAAATCCGGATACTGTTCTCGCTAGCCAGCTACGTTGATGTCATCTCTGTATTTATCATCATTGGCGGCTTTTAGTGCCTGGCGACGGCTTTCAGCGGCAACGGTGCATTTGAAGGAAAATTTCTCCTCTTCCAAAACGCGTGCGTGCCAGCGGTAACCGTTAAAGCCGGGCTTGAGCCCGAACGCGATGACCAGCACGATCAATAACAGTAGCTGTGCGACCGGGCCGGAAACCCATGAGCCTGCCAGTTGGGCGATATCAAACATCAGGGTGGTTGTAACTACCAGTAGTACCGTTATTAAACCGAGACCACGACGTACAGCCCAAACGGAAGGGGCCAGGAAGGCCAGCCAGGAAAAACCACGGCGTACGGCTTGCTTGCCATACTTTGGATGCTGATAAATATCAAATACGCGCATGTACTTTGTAGTAAACCTCCCTCACGAGAAAAAGTATCTGTGGTTCATACACTGAGATTTCAAAAACCATTGGTAGTTCCTGAAATCCGCACGCCCGATAAAAGTCTCCCCGATCTTTGCCCGGTCCACTCGCTTATTATCAAGGCCTGAGTCTTCTGCTTTAAGTGTCTTAAGTCACGGCCTCTGATTCAATTTCCGCAAACACTGACACTTCTGCTATTTCCATGTTAAAAATTATTCTAAATGGACAAGCGCACCGGCTTCATGACCTGCATCAATCACAGGGGTTTTCTCCCTCCATAGGTGGGATAGCCGTTTGTTCAAACAACTGTTGAACACGGGGGTCGCAATAGAATTTCAGACCATTGACCGTTCTATTGTTACGTAAGCGGGTGAGAACTATGTGCGAGTAATAGTCGCTAGTCTTTTCGGCCAAAACCAGGGCAGGTTCGAATTCACCAATTGCCTGCTGCAGGCTGGGTACCGTACGTACGTGCCATAAAGACATACCCTTCAGATAATGTTCATAGGCCTCGATGCTCTGCGTACCGGTCAGGTTGCCGGCCACTCCGCTTGTCAGTTTTAACGAAACTTTCAGGGCATCGGCAATCGAGCCTGCGACCTCATCCTGGATGGCAAAAATATTGGTCAGTTCACGGTCATAATTTGCCGACCACAGGTGAAAGCCGTCATCCGCTTTGAGCAACTGGGCAGTTACCCTCACCTGGTTACCGGATTTGCGTACCGATCCTTCGAGGATATGTTTTACACCCAGTTCTTCGGCAATACGGGAGATATTGGTATTGGTGCCCTTGTAGGCGAAGGCCGAGGTGCGTGTGGCTACCTTCAAGTCCGGGATGCTGGCCAGCACGTTAAGGATTTCCTCGGCGATACCATCGGAGAAAAATTCATTCTCGGCATCCGTGCTCATGTTTACAAATGGCAGCACGGCAATCGAAGTCTACTCCGGGGGTGGGCACTTGAAGGGAATATCGACTGCCGGTGGACGATCGACACCTTCACGCTCCAATACGGCCATGACTTCCGGGAACGGGGTGGGGTCAAAGGTGTTGTAGTGCAGGTAGCTGGACAACATGTAGGGAACACCGGGGTGGGCAAAGGGGCGTAAAACCTCTGTTGCCTGTTTTTCGTGACCGAGTAATTTCAAAATATGCCAGCGTACACTAAGAGGGTTATCATTCGGATCAAGTGATGCGTAGATTGCCTCGACATCCGCGCGTCGACCTTCCGCACAGGCCTGGCGAGCCCGCACCAGCAGATCATCTTCCGGATACAAACGGCTGTACTGATCAGCGATTTCCTTGCCTTCGAGGATGCGGCCTGCCCACATCAATGTGCGGTGTGTCTGGTACATCAGTCTATTGTGGTTTGGCCAGCGCTTCAGGGCCTCCAAACCGAAATCTGCCGCCTGCGAGGGATCAACAACGGTATACGCAGTGTTCATATATGCAAAAGCAAATTGGACACTTGAAGTGCCGAGCTCCCGCCAATTAGACACTTGTTCCCTTCGTAAATCGGTATTAGAGGTAAATCCAGCTGCATCGTAAAGGTCGAATCTTACACCTACTGAATTTGGACGAGCTTCCAGGTACTCACTTGCAAGCCTGATGGCCTCATTCAGACGCAGTTCAACCAGCGCTTTGGTGGCCATGTATCTATTCTTGTCAATGTCGGTAGGCGCACTCGAAATTGCCAGGTCAATTCTCTGATTGAACTCAAGCAGTATCTGATCCGGCTCCAGACCAGTCAGACCAAAACTTGATGCTATGGGTGTCAGTTGCGATTGCCAAAAACCAGCGGCCCGGTCATGTGCCGCTGCAAAATCCGGATCTACAGATCGTGCAAACTCGAATTTTTCATAGGCCTCCAGGATCAGTTCACTACGTGCTGTTGCGGTCCTACTTTTTTGCCCAAGGGAAAGACCTCGTAAATATGCTTCATAGGCCTCCACAGAGCGCGTACCCGTGTTGATCATCGCGGCCAATGCATCCGGGTCCATCGTGGTTTCCAGGGCGTTGGCAATATTGAACGCCAGGTCTTCCTGGATCTCAATCATATCGGCGGTATCACGGTCATAGTTTTCCGACCAGACATGAAAGCCATCACTGGCCCGGATCAACTGCGCTGTCACCCTTAGGCGATCGCCCGAACTACGTACCGAGCCTTCCAGGATATGTTCCACACCCAGTTCATTGGCGATATCCGGCAGGTCAAGCGTGCTGCCTTTATAACGGAATGACGACGTCCGGGAAGACACCAGTAAGTCGGGTGTCTTGGCCAGGGCATTGAGGATTTCCTCGGCCAACCCATCGGCGAACCATTCCTGATCTTTGGCCTGGCTGAGATCAGCAAAAGGCAACACGGCGATGGATTTTGGCGCATTTTTGACCGTCGCCGCCTGTTGTGTGTTTTCAGAGCTATCGTTTGAACCGGTAGGTGCCGGGCTGAAGTTATCCCAGGCGAAATAGATCACTGCAATCAACAAGATCACGATGATCGAACGATCCAGCTTGCGCCCGGTTGTCGGGGTTATGGATTGTGAGCGGTCAACGTCTTTCTCTTTCTTGATACCTTCGGGTGTCATCTCAAACGCCCAGGCAAAGAAAATCGCCAGCGGAAAACCAATGGCCAGTGCCAACATGAAAACTTTCATTATCCAGTCGGGTGCCTGGATGTTTTCCAGCACAATATCTACAAACTGCAGCAACACCCAGGCGGATACTGCGTAGGCAATCCCAACCCGGAAGACGTTTCTTCTTTTTAGTTCTTCAATAAAACTCATGGCCACAAATTCATTTTTTTAAGCAATGCCTGGAAACGCGGGTTTTCACGCAAGGGGTCGTAAATATCCATACGATTCATGTGAACCATATAGCCATCGCTCTGCGCTAACCCTTTTTCAAGATTGTCCAGTGCCAGTTCCGGCTCGTTCAACATCATCAGGAATGAGGCTTTGCCGAGCGCGCCGTCGGGCATGGCAGAATCCTGCTCCATGAGGCTTAGCGCGTTGCCAGTCAGTTCCGGGTTTTCAAGCGCATCGACTATGGCCAGCATAGTCGTTGGATCACTTCCCGTGGCAGTCGCGAATTGCAGGCAACGGGCGCGGGCCTCGTCATACCGGCCGGTCACCATGTTGAGTATCCTCAAGTTACCGATGGCGGGAATGAAGTGCGGGTCAAGCTCCAGGGTTTGCTCATAATAGCTATAAGCCTCATCCGTGCGATCGGAGAAAATTAAAATCCAACCCATAACATGAGGCACGATCACCGACAGTGGATCTGCAATTCGGGCCAGCCTGAGTTGATCAATCGCTGCATCGAACTTACGTTCTACGGCCAATAACTCACCGTACCATTGGTGTGCAGTGGCATATCCCGGGTCGATCTGAATGGATTTTTCAATGTCAGCATGAGCACCCTCAAAATTATAGTCATACATGAATTTAATATAGGCAGAGGTGGTTAAGGCCTGGGCGGATTCCGGGTTGATAGCCAGCGCTCTTTCAATGGCTTCGTGGGCCAGCGGTATGTATTGATCAGCTGTACCTGCACCGTACTCCGGTATCAGCACATAGGCATCTGCCAGGGCTGCCCAGGCCTGACCGTAATTGGCATCTATAGCTACCGCTTCTTTCAGTGGTTTGGTTGCAGCAATTAAAGATTTACGTCCACGCTGATTCCATAAGTGCCGGCCGAGCAGGTACTTGTTGTAGGCCTCGATACTGTCGGTCGAGCGTGTCTGGATCGGTGTCTGTTCACCACTGTTCAATGTAACCTTGAGCGCACTGACAATGGCCTGGGCGATTTCATCCTGCACCGCGAAGATGTCATCCAGTTGCCGTGTATAGGTCTCTGACCAGAGATGGGTATCGGTATTCACATCGACCAACTGCGCGGTGACGCGGATACGGTCGCCGGCTTTGCGCACAGAGCCTTCCAGGATGTGATCGACCTGCAGTTCGGCGCCGATTTCCGCCAGTTTCTTTGTGCTGCCCTTGAAGGTAAACGATGACGTGCGTGACGGCACGCGTAGACCTTTTACCCGTACCAGCACGTTGAGAAGTTCCTCAGATATACCATCGGAGAAATACTCGTTCTCCGCATCGTCACTCATATTGATGAATGGCAAGACGGCGACAGATTTTTCATCGGAGTTGACAGCTTGCTGCATCACAGGAGTAGACTTTGGTTGCTGTTGTTCAGTTATTGCAACTTCAGTGGACTGTTCGATATCGGTGGCAATGGAACCTGGCTGCACGTCTGGACCGGAAAACTTGTCCCAGGCAAAATAAACCAGTGCCAGGGCCATCGCGATCATGATATGACGATCCATTTTTCGACCGGTTCGGGGAGCGATGGATTTCGAACGGTCCACTTCGGACTCGCGTTTAACACCTTCCGGTGTCATCTCGAACGCCCAGGCAAAGAAAATCGCCAGCGGGAAACCGATGGCAAGCGCCAGCATGAAGACCTGCATTACCCAGTCCGGCGCGTTGATGTTTTCCAGCACAAGGTCAACCACCTGCAGCAATAACCAGGCCGTGATGATGTAACCGATGGCGACCCGGAATACATTACGGCGTTTTAGCTCGTCAAAAAAGCTCAAGGGTGCCCCCTCGAGGTGGGTTTTGTGTTGGCATTAGTGACATTCGAAATCATCCTCGCCGATGGGGCTGCATATGTCGGGCCAGCCGACCTTGCGCCAGTATTCGGGCAGTCGTACATCCTTCAAAAACGCCTTGGTTTGCGGAAGTTCCCGTACTACCCGTGTTTCATCTGCAGGTAAACCGGGGTTATAGATTTCCGTCGCATAGGTATACCTTGTTGTGTCTCTTGTATCCGAAACCAGATCGAAGAATATATCCGGTCGATTCGCCAGCATCGCCAATGTCGGGACCCACAACAAGGTCTTGAAGGTTTCATCACCCGGATCCTGCTGAGGGTTGCGTAACCATTCAATTGCCCTGTGCATGGCATCCGCTGTTGTCCAGTGTTTCAAATCCACTTCATCGACATAACGGCGCATTTCTTCAAACTGACGGTTTTCAAATAAGCGTTGCAAGGTCCAGGTAATTGAAAACACTATTTCCGGATCAAGAGACACCAGTGTTCTGATGGACTCATCCCGTTTTTCATAATCACCTGCGGTGTCGTACATATCAGCGGAGACCTGCTGGAAAAGGGGAACAAACGGATCCAGGTCGATCATTCGGTCCCTGACCTTAAGTGCCTTATCCACTTGCAGGGAGTACAACAGCATATTTCCGTAGTCCTCCATGATGTCGGTCGAGTCAGGGTCAAGCAGCAGCGCCCGTTCATAGTAGTCCTGGGCCTGGGCCCATTCGAGCTCATCCAATAGATTATTGGCCATTGCGTGCAAGGCCGTAGCCAATTCGCCATCGAGACTCAATGCCTGTTGGGTTGCAGCCCGGCTTAATTCAAACGGGTCGCCGATGTTGGCCAGTTCCTGCGGCGAAATATAAAACGTTATGACACTGTAACTATGCGCCAATCCCGCCCATGCCGGGGCGTAATCCGGGTCGATTTCCAGGGCCTGCCTGAATAAGTTCACGGCTTCGAGCAAGCCTTCGCCCCGGTTGCGGTGCAAGGCACGTGCCCGCAAAAACAGATCGTAAACCTTCGGATCGACCGGTTTTGCACCGCCACTGGTATTAATACCCAATGAAATCTCCAGGGCAGTTGCGATCTGGCTGGCAATATCGTCCTGGATGGCAAAGATGTTCTCAAGCTTGCGGTCGTAGGTTTCCGACCATAAATGGAAGCCGTCACTGGTGCGGATTAACTGGGCCGTGATACGTACCTGTTCGCCATCACGACGCACACTGCCTTCGAGTATAGTGCCAACGCCCAATAACTCTCCAATCTCGCGGATGTCCTGGTTTTGACCCTTGAAAGAAAACACCGATGTGCGTGCTGCGACCTGCAATTGCCGGATTTTCGCCAGGCGATTGAGTATTTCCTCGGTGATGCCATCGGAGAAATACTCTTGTTCAGGATCTGAGCTCATGTTTACGAAAGGCAGAACGGCGATGGTTACAGGACTGTTTGCCACCGGTTCAGTGGCGACAGAATCAACCTTGGTTGCCGGTCCGGTCACGGTGCTGGTTGGTGACCTTGTGTCCAACTGCTTGTACAACAGGAAAGCAACCGCCAGTATCAGTACCAGTATGATACCCCGGTCCAGCTTTCGGCTGGTCGTGGAGGTGACGGATTGACTGCGATCCACATCCTTCTCACGTTTAACACCATCCGGTGTCATCTCGAACGCCCAGGCAAAGAAAATCGCCAACGGAAAACCAATGGCCAGCCCCAACATAAAAACTTTCATGATCCAGTCAGGCGCCTGGATGTTTTCCAGCACGAGGTCTACAAATTGAAGCAACACCCAGGCGGAAATCGCATAGGCAACCCCGACCCGGAAAACGTTACGCCGTTTGAGTTCTTCAAAAAAGCTCAAGAACGCCTCCCTTGGGTTTTCTCTGTGCACTCATCACGTTTAATCCTGCTTGCACGCAAAATCATCCTCTCCAATCGGCTGGCAATAAGGTGGAAAGCCGTTTTCGTGCCAGAAATCGTCCAGATTGATTTTTCTGGCCAGTCGTTTATATACCCCGGAATTGTGCATCGGACCCAGGAACGGGAAATTGATTAAGGTGGTATCCAGCATGCCCAATTGATAGTCACGGGTAGTGCTTGCTTCCATGATCCTCCCGGCCAGGTCATAGTCTTCGTAATAGGCTGCCCAGAAAACGTCGATCACCCAATACATGTTGATCCATGGTGAAACGATGCCGTATTTCGAGGCCGAAAGGAAGGATAGGGTGTCCTCCCTTGAATGCAGATATTTGACCAGTTCCCCGTAGTGAGCCGTTATCACGGCATCGTTGGCTTGCACCATTTGGAGGTTGGCAAAGTCAATTGTCAGTTCAATCGCTTTTTGAAGCTCACTGTCAGAGAGCGCCATGTTGATCGCGTGTTGCAATTGAAAATCGAGATTTGCTTTGCTGCCACTCATTTGCAGAACTTTACTGATATCGGCCCACCCACCCGTTTTGTCACCCGTCGCATAACGTATGCCTGCGTTGACAGTCAGGTTGAGCTTGGAAAGGGGGTCGAGTTCAGCCGCTCGCATACTGTATTTGAGTGCTTCGTCGAAATAGTTGGCCCGCCATAACATCTGGCCGTACTGTTCATTGGCCTCAATGTCATCCGGGTTCAGGGCCAGTGCACGCAGGTAGCTGTCTTTTGCCTTCATCCATTCGAAGCGGTCCCGATAGATATCCCCCAGCACGGAGTGCGCCATTGACAGGGTCGGGTCGAGCTCAAGCGCCTTGTTGGCCATGGATTCGGCCAATTGCAGGGTTTCGGTAGTGTTGCTGGCGAAGTAATAAATGGAAAGTGCATTCGCCTGTGCATTGGCTGCCCAGCCTTCGGCGAAATCCGGGTCCATTTTGGTGGCTTCATCAAGCAATTGAATGGCACGTGGAAAGTCGAGACGTTGAGCGATCAAGCCCCTGCCTTCCAGGTAACGGTCATAGGCTTCCATGTTGCCGGTACTGGCTGAAACGAGACTTTGCCCGGCGTCAGTCAGGTTCAGCTCGATGGCCAGTGCACTGGTGATAGCGCGCGCGATCTCGTCCTGGATAGCGAAGATATCGGTCAGCTCACGGTCATAGGATTCCGACCACAGATGGAAACCATCGCTGGCAGTGACCAACTGTGCCGTAATGCGTACACGGTTATTGGCTTTGCGGATCGAGCCTTCCAGGATGTTTGCGACACCCAGTTTTTCCCCGATGGTGCGTAGATCCTCGTCGCGGTTACGAAACTGGAAAGATGAAGTACGTCCGGCAACCTTCAGGCTGTGTGTCTTGACCAATACATTCAGAATTTCCTCGGAGATTCCATCGGCGAAATAGGCCTGGTCGCCATCCGGGCTCATGTCGACAAAGGGTAATACGGCGATGGATTTTTCCGCCTTTGGGGCCGGGTCCAATGTCTCAGGCGCGGCAATACCGTCAGATTGGGTGACTTCCTGAGAAATTGAAGCGGGCTGCACATCCGGGCCGGAAAACTTGTCCCAGGCGAAATAAGCCAATGCCAGGGCCATCGCAATGATGATGTTGCGGTTCATTTTTCGGCCGGTTTGCGGGGCGATGGATTTAGACCGGTCCACTTCAGACTCGCGCTTAACACCCTCTGGTGTCATCTCAAAGGCCCAGGCAAAGAAAACCGCCAATGGGAACCCGATGAGTAGCGCCAGCATAAATACCTGCATCACCCAGTCCGGTGCGTTGACGTTTTCCAGCACCAGGTCAACAAGCTGCAGCAACAGCCAGGCCGTGATGGCATAGCCGAAGGCTACGCGGAATACGTTACGGCGCTTGAGTTCTTCAAAAAAGCTCAAGCGTGCCCCCAAAAGATTTCCGCAGTGTAGTGCCCATCAATTATTATCCTAGTTACACGCAAAGTCATCTTCTCCAATTGGTCTGCAGCTGATAGGGAACCCATTTTCGCGCCAGAACTCATCGAGTTTGATTCTTCTAATCATGCGCTTGTAGGAACTTGAGTTGTACAGTGGACTGATGATCGGATAATTGAACCATGTCGTATCCAGGAGACCCAATTTTTCGTCGTACAGGGTTCCTCTGTCGAGAATTTCTGCAGCAAGTTCATAGTCACCATAATGGGCTGCCCAGAATAACTCGGTGGCCCAATTGTCCATTGCTTCGGGGTCAGCGTCAGTTGACAGGTGAGTTGATAAGAAAGTGAGAGTGTCTTCCCTCGAACTGAGCAGAGGAAGGATTTCGTCGATCCTGGCTTTTGTATTGTAGTAGATAGCATTTACTTGTTCTGAGTTGGAGAGTTCTTTCATCAACTCGATTGCTTTCTCAATTTTGCCGTCACTAATGGCCATGTTGATCTGGTGACGCAGTGCGAAAAAGTTACCGGATCCACCAATATTCATCGCCCTGTTCATGTCATTCCATCCGCCCTTTCGGTCGCCCATCGCATACCTGAGTGCTGCATGGACTGTCAAATTAAGCCATGAGAGCGGATCGAGCTCTATAGCGCGCGAACTATATTCCAGTGCCTCTTCGAAATGGCTGGTGCGCCAGAGCATCTGGGCAAACTGTTCGTTGGCCTCTACGTCATCGGGGTTCAATTCCAGGGCCCGCAGATAGCTTTGCCTGGCTTTCTTCCACTCGTACCGTTCCCGATAAACGTCTCCAAGTGCGGAATGAGCTGAAGAAGTTGCCGGGTCTATTTCCAATGCTTTCAGGGCCATTCTTTCAGCCGCATCAATATTCTCTTTTCGTTCGACGGTTTCGTAATAGACGATCAGGGTGTGGGCCTGTGCGTTTGCTGCCCAGCCGGCAGCAAAATCGGGATCAAGCTCAGTTGCTTCCGTGAGTAGCCTGATAGCAAGCGGAAAATCACTGCGTTGCGAGATCAAGCCTTTTGCTCTCAGATAGAGGTCGTATGCATCCATATTTTTCGTGGTGGCAGATGCAAGGCTCTGTTCCTCTTGTGAGAGATCAAGCTCAACGGCCAGGGCATTGGTGATAGACCGTGCAATTTCGTCCTGAATGGCAAAGATGTCGGTTAACTCCCGGTCATAGGTTTCAGACCAGAGGTGAAAACCATCACTGGCTTTAACAAGCTGGGCAGTGATCCGCACGCGGTTATTGGCTTTGCGGATTGAGCCTTCAAGAATATGTTCTACACCCAGCTGGTCACCGATGGTCCGCAGGTCTTCAGTGCGGCCACGGAACTGGAAGGATGAGGTTCTGCCCGCCACCTTCAGACTGTGAGTTTTGACCAGGACATTTAGGATTTCCTCGGAAATACCATCGGCAAAATAGGCCTGGTCACCATCTGGGCTCATATCAACAAAGGGCAGGACGGCTATAGATTTCTCAGTGTCTTTCGGGATTGATGCTTCTGCCGATGAAGAATCGACATCTTGAGTAGTCACCGAAACCTCGGGACTCAAGTCTTCAACCGTTTCTGGTGTGAACTTATCAACAAGCAAAAGCACCACCGCAATAACCAGTGCGATGATAATTCCCCGGTTCATTTTCTGAGCGGTTTGAGTGGTGATGGACGTGGACCGGTCCACGTCTTTTTCAAGCTTGATACCTTCCGGTGTCATCTCGAAAGCCCAGGCAAACAACACGGCGAACGGAAAACCGATGGCAACAGCCAGCATGAATACCTGCATCACCCATTCCGGTGCCGCGATATTTTCCAGTACCAGGTCAACGATCTGAAGCAATATCCAGGCGGATACGGCATACGCGATACCCACACGGAAAACATTTCTTCTTTTTAGCTCTTCAAATAAACTCATTCAGAGGGTTCCGTCGGTAAATTCGTATGTCTTAACCCAAGGGATTCAGATCTCCATCTTTTTGAGTTCTTCTTCCAGACGAGCTTCCATACCTGCCTTGGCGGCATCATATCGCGGGTCGCCGTTAAGTGGTTTAAAAATGGGGAAAGCCGTCTCGTTAGTGGTGTCCAGGTAAAAACCCTGCTCAAACGCTTTTTCAAGAAAACCGATGGCAGCATCGTGATCATCTACAAGCATGGCGTACTGTGCCTGGGAGACACTCAATGGCCCGTTATCTGCACCCTCCGCCAATTGTGAATCCAGTGCAGATCTTAAACGGGACATGGCGTCATTAAATTTGAGGTCATTGCCCACCATACGGTAAGCCAGTGCGATATACCCCATCGCGCGATAACCATACCCCCTAATACCCGGCCGTTCCCTGGAGAAATCGTCGAGGTCTGACCAACGGGATTCCAACACGCCAATCAATTCTTCATAGCGTTCGTTTTCGACCAGGGCCTGGAAATACCAACTTGGAGCCTGCCCGCTATCGATGGCTTTCTTACCCAGGATCAGCGCCTCTTCTGTCCTGCCGAGCCGGCTCAATGCAAGTGTAGCCAAGGGGTCCGGTGCGATACTGGCGGCTAACTCGTATTGCCGGGAGTTCATCAGGTTTAAACCGTACCAGAGACGGTTAACGACATTCAGCGGCTCTTTCTCAAAGGATGTCTGGAAGTATTTTTGTGCTTCGGCCAGGTGGCCGCTCATAAGGTAGACCTGCCCGAAATCTCCCATGAGTTGTGCGTCATCGGGTAAATACGCCCGCAGACCTTCAAGCATTTTCAGTGCTTGCTCGGGTTGCCCCAAAATCATGTACTTTTGCTCCAGATTGCCAAACGTAGGTGCATGCAAAGGGTCACGTTCAAACGTTTGCTTGCGTAATTCAAAACTGGCCTGGATTTTACCCGTCCTGTCCAGTGCGCTGGCGAGCCAGGTATTGGCATCCGTCATGTTGGGGTTTATGGCTATTGCCTTTTCCAGCAAGGTAATGGCTTTTTGGTAGTCCAGTTCATGGGTGCGCAACAAACAAACCCATGCCTGATAATGCTTCAGCATTTTCCGGGTCCAGTTGTAGGGCCTTGTTCAGGTTAAATTTTGATTTTTCCTTTGCAATTGCCACGGGTATTGAGCCGTAAGCGTCGTCCGCAGACAAATTGTAGGTGATTCCCAATTGTGCAAAAGCGGAAGCGTACGTGGGGTCGATGGTGGTGGCTTCAATCAACAGTTTTTCGGCCATCTCCAGGCTGGCCTTGTTTCGGTCATAAATACGTTGCTTGGCAAGCAGGTAGAGTTCATAGGCCCTCGGGTCGGTCGAAGCCGTTTGCGTTTGTTGCCCGCCCAGCAACTGTGTTTTCATTTGAGCCAGGATGGCGGTGGAAATTTCGTCCTGGATAACAAAGATATCGTCCAGTTCACGGTCCCAGGTCTCGGACCACATGTGGAAACCGTCATCGACCTTGATCAACTGGGCGGTGATGCGAACACGGTTGCCGGATTTGCGCACCGAGCCTTCCAGGATATGGTTCACACGCAGCACTTTTCCAATCGCGAGCAGGTCCTCATTTTTGCCTTTGAAAGCAAATGAAGACGTACGGCCCGCGACTTTTAACTCGCTGACACCAGCCAGTGCGTTGAGGATTTCCTCAGATATGCCATCGGCAAAATATTCCTGCTCCGGATCCGAGCTCATATTGACGAAAGGCAGTACGGCAATCGATTTATCTGTTGTTTCAGCCACTGAGGCCAGGTCTTGGGTATTCTCAACTTTTTCTGTTACAGGCTGAGGATCGGTATTTTTATCCGGGATGAAACGGTCCACCAGCAAAAAGACCACCGCTATACTCAGTGCGATGATGATATGACGGTTCATCTTCTGACCGGTTTCACGAGCGATGGATTTACTGCGATCGACATCCTTTTCCAGCTTGACGCCCTCGGGTGTAATCTCGAAAGCCCAGGCGAAAATCAATGCGATTGGAAAACCCACGGCCAGCGCCAGCATAAAAACTTGCATTACCATTGGCGGGGCCTCGATGTTTTCCAACACCAGGTCGACCACCTGCAACAAAATCCAGGCGGATACGGCGTAGGCGATACCCACGCGGAAAACGTTTCTTCTTTTCAGTTCTTCAAAAAAGCTCATATACGTCTCCTATGGGCACTCCGCCAGGGTTTGATCCAGCGAAGCACAATCATCCGGCCAGCCGAACTCACGCCAGTATTCCACCATGCCGGCGCGTTCCATCATGTCGAAAAACCCGGGTGTTTTACGTTGCTCCCGGAACGATTCAAACCATACTGAAGTATCAATCAATACGCATTCCGCATCTGACTGGTATTCAAAGACATAGTCTGAGCCCAGCAGTGCAAGGTACCCAATATTGTCGGCGGTTGTGTATGAATAGGTGTTGCCGGCCTTTCCAATATGCTGCTCGAAGACTTTTTGTTTTTCCGGGTCATCCAGAGCCTGCAAAAACAATTGACGCGTAACTGTCTGTGTCGGGTCTTCACCGGTCCACCCGGCTTCAATCAGGGCTTTACCCTTTTCAGTTTCTCCGGACAGCAAATAAACTGAACCAAGCTGGTGAAGGGAGCCGCCAAATAACCCCAGGGAAGCTGCTGCGCGTGTTAACGCCTCCGCCTTGGCGTAGTCTCCAAGGATTTTGTAAATGTTGGCTTCAATCGCAATGACCGCTGAAATCAGCGGATCGATATTTTTCGCCTTTTCGATATGTTCTAACGCCAGGTTCATGCGACCCGCCATTGATAGCAAAATGGCGTACCAATGGTGCGCGGTCGGATCATCGGGGTTCAAGCCGATGGCTGTTTCGTACAAGCGTGCTGATTCCGCTACATTACAGTGATCAAGGTTGTAATTTGCCTTGATGATCAATGCCTCGGTAGATTGTGGCGTGATCGCCAACGCTTTTTCCGCAGCCATCAGGCCACGTTCCATGCCTTCTTCCGGATCGTATGAACGGTCATAGTCCGGTTGATTGAGATAGGCGACCGCCAGGTTTGACCAGGCCCGGGAGAAACCGGGGTCCAGTTCAACGGCCTGCTTGAAAAGCCGGATGGCCTCATTGATGGAGGCAGCATTGCGTTGCCGCCAGAGGTGACGGCCCTGCAGGTACAGTTGGTAGGCTTCCGCGTTACTGGTCAGCACGTCGGATGATGAGGTCAAATCTCCGCTACCCAGTTGCAACTTCAAGGCATCGGTGATCTTGCCGGTGATCTCATCCTGGATTTTGAAAATATCATCCAGCGAACCATCGTAGGTTTCCGACCACAAATGTACATCCTTGCTCACCTGGATCAACTGCGCGGTGACACGTACCTGCTGCCCGGATGTTCGGATACTGCCTTCCAGTATGTGATTGACACCAAGACGCGCGGCAATGGCGGGAATATCCAGTTTTTCACCGGCCAGTGAAAATGTTGAAGTACGTGAAGCGACATCCAGGCCGTCCACTTTAACCAGCGCATTCAGTAACTCTTCGGCAATACCTTCACCGAAATAGGACTGATCCTGGGCGGCACTCATGTCACGGAAAGGCAGCACCGCGATGGATATATCGGCATCAGCCTGGTCATCAGCCGCGCGACTGGTGATTTCCGTTTTCACCTCTTCCGCTTCAGGCGCACCAAAAATCTCATCGCGGAAACGGTCGGTAAGCAGTAACACGATCGCCATGGATAGGATCATGATAATGCCTCGGTTAAGCTGGTGCCCGGTATGCCGGTTGATGGATTGGTTCGGGTCAACATTCTTTTGCAACTTGACGCCATCCGGGGTCATCTCAAACGCCCATGCGACAATGATGGCAATTGGGAATCCGACTGCCAGGAACAGCATAAATACCTGCATAACCCAGTCCGGTGAATTGATGTTCTCCAATACCAGGTCAATGATCTGCAACAACAGCCAGGATGCCACCGCATAGGCAACACCGACCTTGAAGACGTTTCGACGTTTCAGTTCATTGAAAAAACTCACTGTTTTGCTCCGCTGCCAAATGTCGGCGCGTGCGGGTTAAGGCCATTGCGGCGGCGCAGGTCAGCCAGTTCTTTCACACCGGGCTGACGCCAGAATTCCTGCCAGGATTCGCTGTCGGGTGCCTGCTCCGGCATACGTATCCAGACAGGAAATATCCAGGTTCCGTCTTTTTCACGATAGGCTTGTAAAAGCAAGTCACCGGCAATGTCGAAATAACCCAGCTGAGCGGCCTCAAAAGCAACGAACGATGCGGGTAACTGGTTGGCCTTTGCCAATGCCACTCTTTCCTTGAGAGTTGTTTCAGCCTGGGTACGATTTCCCCGGGCAAACTCAAGTGCCAAATTCATACCATCAATAAGACCTGTGAAATCACCTTGTGCCTCTTCGGCTGCCTGTATTGCGCGGGTCAATTGCTCCAGGTCACCCAGGATGAAATAGACATCAGCAAGGTGCTGGTGGGCATGTGAAAAAGCAGGGTCCAGTGACAGGGCCCGATTTGCGAGTTGAATCACCTTGTTATATTCGCCGGATAATATGTAGACATTGGCCAGGTCGGTTAAATGTACCGGTGCAAGTGGATCCAGTTCTGCTGATCGTGATTCATACTTCAGGGCCTTGGCCAGGTCTCCCGTGCGGCTGGACAGGTCACCAAGAAAATTATTTGCTGCAACACTTCCTGGGTTCAGGCTTACCGCCTTTTCGAGTAGTTCCAACGCACCTGAAAAGTTCAAATCAACTTCACTGAACACGATTGCAAGTACAGCCAGCGCTTCAATGTTCTCAGGATCAAACTCAAGGGATTTGCTGGCCCATTCACGTGCTTGTTCGCGTGCCTGTCCAGCCGGGATTCTTTGTGAAAACCAGGGTAAAACGGCGTAGGCCTTTGCCAGGGTCGCCAGGGCTGGCGCGTAATTTGGTTCGATTTCAATGGCTGACTTCAGCGCATCAATACCTTCGAAAAGTGCAGCCTCCCTGCGGTGTGCAACCAGCCCGCGGCCCTTAAGGTAGAGCTCGTAGGCCTGCATATCGATGGGCGTACTACTTGTACTGATCTCACCGGTGAGAAGTGTGCGCAGCTCTTTGGCGATGGCTGCTGCGATTTCATCCTGGATCGCAAAAACATCTTCCGGACTGCGGTCGAAGGTTTCTGACCACAGGTGAAAACCGCTATCCGTCTCGACCAACTGGGCTGTGATTCTCAGGGTATTACCGGCTTTGCGTACGCTGCCTTCCAGCAGGTGATTGACCTGCAGTTGTTTGCCGATATCGGCGATATCGAGGTTTTTGCCCTTGAACTGGAATGACGATGTACGTGCCGCGACCTTCAGGTTAGGAATGCGGGTGAGCACGTTGAGGATTTCCTCGGATATACCGTCGGAGAAATATTCCTGCTCCGGATCGGAACTCATGTTTACAAAGGGGAGTACTGCCACTGAAGGTTCATCAGACGTAGCCGGGGTATCTTTTTCGGAATCGCTATTGACTGAATCCGAAGCAGAGCTTTGTGTGGTTGCCGCGGGTGCTTGAGTTGTTTGAGTCGTGATGGCTGGTGACCCGGTCGTTGGTTTTACCCAAAAACGCTCAAAAAGCAGCATACCCACAGCCAGAAGCAGAACAATAATCACCAGGCGATCCAGCTTGCGTCCGGTTGCATGAGTGACCGATTGATTCGGGTCGACATCTTCTGCCCGTTTGATTCCCTCGGGGGTTAACTCGTAAGCCCAGGCGATAAACAGCGACAAGACAAAACCGATTAACACAAAAAATATCAGGGTTTTCATCACCCAGCCGGGTGCACCAAAGTTTTCCAGTGCCAGGTCAGCGACCTGTATCACCAGCCAGCCGACCACGGCGTAGGCAAAACCTACGCGGAATACGTTGCGGCGTTTGAGTTCGTTAAATAAGCTCATCACCAGTCCTTGGCCGGGTATTTCAAGGGCGCGATCGGCGGCCACTGGAAACCGGCTTCCTCAAGTCGCTTTTTGTAATTCGGTGTTACGTCGAGGTCAAACGGTGCACCGCACATGCATACGCCGACCGCTTCCTGTAACAGGAAGGTGCCGCCGAAACGTTCGTCCATGTTACTGGCCGTCTGGTTGGCTTTTTCGCGGTTGCCCATCGCGGCATAAATGCGCAACAGCGACAGGTCCTCCACCTCGCCGTTGGCCAGCCAGTCATCCAGGACCTGCTGTGCCATTGCGATATTGTTATCCATGGCATACATCAGGATTTTCCGTGGGAATGGGTACATGCTGCCCTCGGGATTATCGTCAGCCATATCGGGATCGTCCTGGTAATGGCCGGTAGCGATACTTGATGGGGGATGGGGGCGGCCAGTTAAAACCGGCTTCTTCTATGCGTTTCTTGAAGTTGGGTGTTGCCTCCAGATCGAAAGGTGCGCCACAAAAACAACCCTTCACCGTTTCGGCCAGGATAAACGGGCCTGCAAAACGGGCGTCCAGTGTGCTGGCATAAGCGTTCGCTGCTTCCCTGTTACCGAGTGCGGCTTCAGCCATTAGCAAAGTGCTGTCATTGACCGGGGCTTCGTTCTTTGCTACTTCAAGTATTTCCCTGGCTCGGTCGATTTCATTATCAATTGCATAGGCAAGTATTTTTCGGGGCACCTCGTAAAAGCTCCCCTCGGGATTTGGGGCATACAGGTCAAGTGCATCGTGATTGTTGCCGGAAGCCAGTATCGCTGCGAAACGGATGTCATCAGCCCAGGGCTGAAATTCGCCTTTGTCAAGGAACTGACTGGTCACCTCGATGGCCCGCTCCGATTGGTCTGCCCAGATTAAGAATTGAGCACCCATGGCTACATATAACCCACTTAATGGGTCACATCGCATCAACCTTTCGTAATGAGCGGCTACCTGTTCTGCCCAGCCAAAAATACTGCCAATGAAGAGACCCAGTTGACGGCATAACACTCCTCGGTCTGAAATGCGCGTTCAAGTTTGGCAGGAATTCCTGACCAGTCATCAGAAAACTCGGCACGCTCGGCCTCAATATATGCACGTTGCGCGTCTGATTGCGTATAGCGGGCCGCCTGTGTGAGTCCGGCCAGGAGTTGCTCCAGGGCCTCTTCAAGTTCAGCCGGAGTGTAAGTTTTAATACCAGCAGCATTGCTAAAAAGAATATGTCCGAAAAGATCCGTTCGTTCCATCTGTGCATTGGTAATTGACGGGACCAGCGCCAACGCCTGGTCGAAAAACCGGTTGGCTTCGGGAAGCAGATCGACGGGGTCGGAGATAGCATGTGCCTTCTCCATCATTTCGATACCCTTCTGGTAAGCAATAAAGGCCTCGACATCCTCTATGCGGGCATCACGCATCCTTTGCCGCTTTTCTTCATTGAGCACAACATCCAGTGTCTCGGCTATATTTTCTGCAATATTCTCCTGGACCGCGAAGACGTCTTCAAGCGTCCGGTCATAGGTATCTGACCACAGGTGAAAACCGTCTTCGGCGCGCACGAGTTGCGCGGTGATACGTACACGATCACCGGAACGGCGGACAGATCCCTCGACAATGTGCTTTACCCCCAGGGTTGCAGCAATTTCCGGGATCGGCATATTTTTGTCTTTGAAGTGGAACGAAGAGGTGCGTGCAGTGACCAGTAATTCGGGTAGCCGCGCCAGGGAGTTCAGGATTTCCTCGGTTAGACCATCGGCAAAATAACTATCGTCCTCACCACTACTCATCGAAACGAAAGGTAGTACGGCGACCGATTGCTCGCTAATAGCCTCATCGGCAGTTGTATCTGAAGGCGCCAGAGTGTCAATGTCGCTGTCAGTTTCGGATACCTGCACCGTCGTGTTTTGAGGTAAGGGTTCTGAATCCACCAAAACCAGCTTGTCTATCAGCAGATAAGCAACAAGAACCGTCAAAACCCCGATGATCACGCGGTCCAGCTTACGACCGGTAACCGGTGCGATGGACTGGGAGCGGTCGACATCTTTTTCGCGCTTGATACCATCCGGTGTCATTTCGAATGCCCAGGCAAAAATCAGCGCGGGGATAAAGCCGATCACGAGTAAAGCGATGACCAGCGTGACTGCTGAATCAGGTAAACCGATGCGGGGGAAAACTGTATCAGTCACCTGTATCAGCAGCCACGTGGCCACCGTGTAAGCGATGCCGACGCGGAACACGTTGCGGCGTTTTAATTCTTTAAAAAAGCTCATCTTGTCTCCGTAAGGTGGGCATGGTTTCCCCTCCTGACGATGTTTGATTGATTGTGCTGACTGCTATCACTTAATCCACTCCGGCCCTTGCAGCATGTCGTTGATCTGTTCACGGGCCATTTGTTTTTCACGTTTCAATTCAGACAGACGCGCGGCGATTTCGGGTTCAGATGTTATCTGGGCCCAGATGGGGTCGTCCCATACCTCACCGCGAATCGGCCAGCTTGAGAGTGGCTGAGCCAGATCTTCCCTTGCTTTTTCTATGGCGGAGTCGAGATCACCGGAGAAAAGAAAGTCAGCTGACTGGTTTCCCGGGTCGTCAAACCACCAGGGACCCTGTGCCTTCAGGTTACTGGAGAATATTTGCCAGATGGCTATTACTTGCTTCCGTGCTTTTGAAGCCGCTCATCAACTCTATGCTTGCCCACTGCATCAGGACACCTTGTATATCTTCCGGCAATTGATCAAACTCTTTGATATCCGGTCGCTGTCCCGTCAGGAATTCGTAACCCTCTTCGTAACGGCCGGCCTTGCTCATATATTGACGATAACTGAAAAGAGCCGTGGGAAATGTGTCCTGCCGCATACTCGCGGGTGCAGCGATCATTTTCTGCGCTACCGCGATCAACTCGACGGAATCCGCCCGGGAATAGGCCCGGTCGATCATCAGGCGTTGCAGTATGTCTGAGCTGGGTGCCAATGCCCTGACACGCTCCATCCAAAGGTCACCTACTTCCGGTAACCCCCACTCGTAAAATGCCCTGGCCATGTGTCCGGCAACTTCATGGTCCTGTGGATCCGCCTCTACATTTTTCAAACGCCATTCGAAAATGCCGGTGACATCCCCAAGATGCCCGGAAACGACCGACATCCGGCTGAAATGATTTGGGTCGAGCGGGTCCAGCTCAACAGCTTTGAGATAGGCGTTGCGGGCATCTTCATAGCGATGCATTTTTGTATATACATTACCCTGTGCGGCATAAAGCTCCGCCGCCAATGGATCGAACAAGAATCCGGACTCGAGCACTTCCAGTGCAACCTCTGGTTGGTTGAGCCCAAACGCGATTGCACGGGCGGTATAACCGCGTACATAAGTCTCGGATGGAATCATGGGCAACAATAAAAGTAGCTCGTCTGTTGCTGCACGCAAAGCTTCCTGGGTGATCAGAGTCTCAGGATTCAATGGGACAAGTAATTCAAGGGCCCTGGCGAGCCTGTTGTCTGGTTGTACTTCGCGAACCTGGCTCAGCAAAGGCGATATCCCCTGTAGTGTTTGCGTTTGGTTGATCAGACCGGTATTCAGCTGCATCAGATAGTTTCGTGCCAGACCCAGCTTGGCATCGATAAACCCGGGGTCGGCGCCAAGTGCTTGTTTAAAAAGGCTTTCGGCAGTTGACAGGCTGCCATAGGAGCCGATGGCCTGCTGTTCCAGAGCTCGCAGATAGGTGTCGTAGGCGCCAAGGTTGCTGGTTTCGATATGGGCAATCTTGGCGCCGCCGTCAAGCAGCTTCGCATCCAGCACGCCGGCGACATCAGCCGCGATCTCGTCCTGGATGGCGAAAATATCTTCCAGGGTTCGATCATAATTCTGTGACCAGACATGGAACCCATCTTCACCGCGGACTAGCTGAGCGGTTATGCGCACCCGGTTGCCGGCTTTTTGTACGCTGCCTTCCAGGATATGCTCGACACCGAGCGCCTTTGATATTTCCTCGATTCCCAGGTCTTTTCCTTTAAAAGCGAATGAAGAGGTGCGCGCAGCAACCCGTAAATCCGGCAACTGCGCCAGCATGTGCAACAGGGTTTCTGTCAAGCCATCTGAAAAATACTCATTGTCGGCATCGCCGCTCATATTGACGAACGGCAAGACCGCTACCGACGGACCAGTCTCTGCGGCCGGGATCAGAGCCCTTTTCTCACCACTGCCTTCAGATACCTGCGCCGCGGGTTGTTGAGAAAAGGGCTCTGACCCTTTTAAAACCAGCTTGTCTATCAACAGGTAGCCAACTGCAACAGTCAGAATACCAATGATCATCCGGTCGAGCTTGCGGCCCGTGGTCGGCGTGATAGACTGCGTGCGATCGACATCTTTTTCGCGTTTGAGGCCTTCCGGGGTCATTTCGAATGCCCAGGCAAAAATCAGCGCGGGGATGAAGCCGATCACGAGTAAAGCGATGACCAGCGTGACTGCTGAATCAGGTAAACCGATGCGGGGGAAAACTGTATCAGTCACCTGTATCAGCAGCCACGTGGCCACCGTGTAAGCGATGCCGACGCGGAACACGTTTCGGCGTTTTAATTCTTTAAAAAAACTCATGACTATTGCTGCCACTCCGGCTTAAGCATCATCTCGCTGACACCACCACGCAGTTTGGCTTTTTCCAATTGCACTTCTGACATACGCGCCATCAGTTCCGGTCTTTGGTTGATGGCTCCAAACTCAGCCCCCTGGAGTTCTTCAACACGACGAAGATTGCTTGCAACCGGTTGTGACAGGTGAACATCAATGGCCAATCGTTCGGCTTCGTCATACCGGCCCTGCATGAGTTCATTGAGAACCTGGTTTTCTGTGGATTTTCGCCAACGGGGAAAGGCTCGATCCAAATTCGCGGTGAATCCCAGCCATGCCTGCCTTGTTTCTTCAGGTGATTTGAATGCATGCATGAGCAGTATCATTCGTCTTTGCATAAGCATACCTTTCCAGTCGCCCGGAAATGTTGCAAAGTCCTCCAACTCAGGCCTGACGGAAAGCAGGAAATCGTATGCCTCCTGCTCTCGATCGCTGGCGGACATCAGCTCGTTGTGTATGTCAAGTGCGGCGGCTAGTGACCCTTGCCGTATTGAGACCTGGTCTTTGATCATGCTTTGCGCCAGTAGCAGCGCCTGTTCCCGATCTCCACTCGCATAGGCCTGTTGCAACCGCACTTTTCGACCGACAGCGGATTGGGGTGCCATTGCAATTGATCTTGCAGCCCAGCGATTTCCCTCCTCCAGCATTCCGAGGTAAAACAACGCCTCTGCAAGTTCGGCGGGCAGTTCGTGATCCTGTGGGTCAACCTCGATCGCCCTGCGGCGCCATTCCAATGCACCATTGAGGTCACCGAGATCGGCCTTAACATCCGCGATATCAAAGTAAATGTTGGGGTTGTCAGGCTGTTGCGTCAGGGCACGTTGCAACGACTCCATGGCCTCATCGTATCGGCCCATTCGTCTGAATGTTTTACCGAGCGCTTCATGCAGAATTGCAGACAAGGGATCAATCAGCAAACCGGCCTCAAGCACTTCAACGGCTTCCTGTTCCCGGACCTGAACAAATCCAAGCTGGTTTGCAACCCTCTCACGCAAATCTGAGCTTTCTGGCAGGAGCGGTAATAAATCGCGCAGTTCCTGGAACTTGCGTGTTCGCTCTTCCGGAACAAACTGATCGTTGATACCTAATTCAGTTTGCAACTTTAATGCCCGGGCAAGGTAGTTTCCCGGGTCAGACTCCAATACTTGCTCGATCAGCGGAAAAGACTGTCGCTGGGCCTCATCTTCGTCAATGATTCCGGTCCACGACATCAGCCTGTAGTTGCTTGCCAATGCGAGTTTGGCGTCATTAAATCCCGGGTCAGCGGCTAAAGCCTCTTTCAGTAGTCTTTGCGCCTGAGGCAGGCTCGCAAATGAGTATATAGCTTGTTGTTCCCGGGCCTTCAGGTAGGCCTCATATGCGGATAAGTTGTTTGTATCTACATTGTGAATATCATTACCGCCACCCAACAATGATGAATCCAGCGCATTGGCCACGTCGGTTGCGATCTCATCCTGGATGGCGAAGATATCCTCCAGAGTGCGGTCGTAGTTCTGTGACCAGACATGGAATCCATCATCGGCGCGGATCAACTGCGCGGTAATACGCACACGGTTACCGGCTTTTTGCACGCTGCCTTCAAGCACATGGGCAACACCGAGGGTTTTGGAGATTTCCTCAATGCCTGTGTTCGTGCCTTTGAACGCGAACGAAGAGGTGCGGGCGGCAACCCGGAGTTTGGGTAACTGGGCCAACATATGCAGAAGGGTTTCGGTCAAGCCATCCGAGAAGTACTCGTTATCGGCATCGCCGCTCATGTTGATAAAGGGCAGTACTGCCACCGATGGGCCGGTTTCAACAACGGGTTCCGTTGTCTCTACAATTTCGATTGCCTGCGAATCATTACCGGGAACCGATTGGCCCAGGTCATCTTTGAGTACAAACCTGTCAAGAACCAAAATCGCGATCACCACTGCCATGATGCCAATGATCATCCGGTCCAGTTTGCGGCCGGTCTGATGGGTAACTGATTTACTGCGGTCTACATCTTTTTCCTTCTTGAGGCCTTCCGGTGTCATCTCGAAAGCCCAGGCAAATACCAATGCGAGTGGTAAACCGGCAACGAGGACAACCAGCAACGAGCGCATGAACCAGTCCGGCGCACCGAAATTCTCCAGCACCAGGTCAACCACCTGTGCGACCAGCCATGCGACTACCGTGTAGGCTATACCTACGCGGAATACGTTGCGGCGTTTTAATTCTTTAAACAGGCTCATTGGTTCCACTCCGGTTCCTGCATCAATTCAGAGACCTGGTCACGAAGCTTGTCGAACTCCTCGTCCAGTTCAGACAAACGGCTTGCCACGACAGGGTCTGCATACACGGCGGCCCGGAAAACCTTTTCGTTGCGTTTATGCCGGGAGAGGTTGGTTGCCATTGGTCGATTCAATCGGAACAGATAACTCTCAACTGCGGCGGGTATATCGCCCGTGATGATGTAGTTATCCATCAACTGGCCGTTTTTTGGGTCGCGCCAGGGAAAGCCGAGTTCGTCCCAGCGTGAGACGATCTGTAGCCATGCCTGTTCACATTCCTCCGGGCTTTTAAAACCGGTCATCAGCTTGACGGTGGCCATTTGCATCATCACACCCTCAACGCCGACCGGGAGCACGCTGTAGTCCACTATTTCCGGGCGCAACGAAACCAGAAAATCGTAGGCCTGTTTGGCCTTGCCGTTATCCAGCATCAGGTCGGCATAGGTGAACAGGGGGTTGGCAAAGGAACCATTCCGTTCGGGTTCTTGCGCGATGATCACCTTTTCCGCCAGGGCGATCGCCTGGTCAAACTCATTCCTGGCCTTCGCACGTTCGATCTCAAGGTTGAGTTGGGTGGGTGAATCCGGAACCAGTGCGGCAACACGGGCAAGCCAGCGGTCACCTTCTTCATGCAGGTTCAGGTCGTAGAGATCTATCGCGATCAAAGTGGCCAGTTCATGATCCTGCGGATCTACCTCGGTTGCTTTTCTCTGCCAGTTCAGCGCAGCCAGCAAGTTGTTCCTGTCTTTTTCAAGCAAGGCCAGAGCGGAGTAGATGTTCGGTTTTTCGGGCGCCAGTTGTTGTGCTCTTTGTAAGTTTTCAAGTGCCAGGTCCAGCTTTTGTTGATCCCGGTAGATATTGCCAAGCATGCTGTATAACTCAGCCTCCAGGGGGTCGACCAATAGGCCCGCCTGGATGATCTCGATGGCCTGCCCAGGTTGCTTGAAGTAAAAATTTATCATACCCGCAACAATTTGCCGGACGTAGGTTTCGCTGGGGATCAGAGGAAGCAGATTGCGTAACTCTTCTAACTCCTGTTGCCTTTCATCTTTGCTTTTACCCGAGTCGAATCTACGTACCGAGATGGCCAGTTCAAATGCACGGGTCAGGCGGTTATCGGGTTGCTGCTCACGCACCTGCCTGATCAACGGAACTGTTAAAGTGGCCAATTCTTCATCATTAAGCAGTCCGGTGCCGTGCTTCATCATGTAATTGCGTATCAATGACAACCGGGCATCGGTAAATGCAGGGTCGTGTGCCAGCGCCTGTTTGAAATGGTTTTCTGCGATTTCGAGACTGCTATAGGAGAAAATGGCCTGTTGTTCCAGGCCTTTCAAATAGCTTTCATAGGCGGACAGGTTGGAGGTGTTAACACTCAATGTTGGTTGGTCACTACCGCCAAGCAAAGACGCGTCCAATGCACCGGCGACATCTTTCGCAATTTCATCCTGTATCGCGAAGATATCATCCAGATTTCGATCGTAACTTTGTGACCAGACATGGAAGCCATCATTTGCACGTATTAATTGCGCAGTGATACGCACCCGGTTACCGGCTTTTTGCACGCTGCCCTCAAGCACATGCGCAACACCAAGTGTCCTGGAGATTTCAGTGATACCCGTATCCTTTCCTTTGAATGCAAAAGAGGAGGTACGAGCAGCGACCCGCAGATTGGGTAGCTGGGCCAGCATATGCAACAGGGTTTCAGTTAAGCCATCAGAGAAATACTCGTTCTCCTTGTCACCGCTCATATTAATGAAGGGTAAAACAGCGACAGATGGGCCGGAGTCTGCAGGCGCTTCAGTCTCAACCGGTTCAGATTGCACGGTCTGTGCCGGAGCGGGAGTGCTGTCTTGTAAAACCAGTTTATCAATCAGAAGGTAGGCAACGGTTATAGTGAGGATACCGATGATCATACGGTCCAGCTTACGGCCGGTAACGGATGTAATGGACTGACTCCGATCTACATCCTTTTCCTTCTTGATACCTTCGGGTGTCATCTCAAACGCCCAGGCAAATATCACCACCAATGGGAAACCTGCTGCCAGCAACAGCATGACGGTCTGCATCACCCACTCCGGTGCACCGATGTTTTCCAGTACCACATCGGCCAATTGCAGAATGAACCAGGCCGCCACACCATAGGCGATCGCCACGCGTATGACGTTTCTGCGTTTCAGTTCTTCAAAGAAACTCATTTGTATCTCCGTCGGGAGGGTGAACTTTGCCCACTCTCCGGGGTACTGTTTTGTGGGTGGTGCTAATCACACTCGAAATCCTCTTCGCCCACGGGACGGCAACCGGGTGGGAAACCCTTTTCCCGCCAGTAGGCGAGTGCGCCGATCGTTGTCATCATTGGCGCGAAATATTCAGACACCCTGAAACCTGCGTTTTCTTTTAACCACACCCAGCGGTTTTGGTATGCGTCCGGCTCTACGAGGTGGTACGCATTACATGCGGCCATCAGGATGGGAAAGAATGCGGGAGTGGAACCGGATTTCTCCCTCCAGTTCAGCAGTTTTTCAAGACCGCGGGTATGATCTCTCTCCGGAAATTCCATCGCATCAAGTACGGTAGTGAACGGAAATGTCGGATCAGAGCCAGCCACGGTGAACAGCAGTAAGCTGGCGGCCAATCGGTTACCCACAGACACGAATCGTTGCATGTAATGCATGTGGAAGGGGTGTGTAAGACCAACACCTGCAATTTGTTGAATCAGTGAAAAGGCCCGCTCATTATCATTTACGATCATTGAACTTAAAGCGAGGTGACGCTTGCAATTCACATAAGCCGGGTCGATTTCCAGGCAGCGCCTAAAATCTGCCATGGCCTCGGTTTGGAACCCCAGTGTCGAGTAGTCAATACCGCGCCAGAGATAGTTTGTGGCGTTGGAAGTGTCCAGTTGTATGGCGCGATTTTTGTTGTCCATGCCGGAGATATAATCTCCATTATCCTTTATGACTTCGCCCATGACTGCCCATGGTGTGGAAAGCCCGGGATTCAATTCAAGCGCGCGCTCAGCAGCCTGTATGGCCAGTTTGCCCCAGTCGCGCCCCGTGATTTGCCACGATTCGACAACGGCATATACAGCCGCCAGACCCTCCCAGGCGCGTGCAAATTCGGGGTCAAGTTCTACAGCACGCTCATACAAGGCGATGCTTTGTTCCAGTTGCTGGCGGGCGATGAACAATCCACGGGCTTTCAGGTACAACTCGTAGGCATCCAGGTTCTCGGTGGCCGTGGCGACCGATATGGCCGGGTATCCTGAAGAATGCCAAGTTCGGTGCTTAAAGCAGTCACGATGGCATTGGCGATCTCGTCCTGGATGGCAAAGATATCGACCAAGTCACGGTCAAAAGATTCTGACCACAAATGCCGGTCGGTCCTGGCATCAATTAACTGCGCCGTTATGCGAATCCGGTTATCCGCTTTTCGAACACTGCCCTCTAATACATGATCGACTTTTAATTCAGAAGCGATTTCAGCGAGGTTTTGGTTGCTGCCTTTGTAGGTGAAAGAGGAAGTGCGTGACGCCACCTTGAGGCCATCAACGCGCACCAGCAGATTCAGCAACTCCTCGGAAATACCATCCGAGAAATAACCCTGGTCCTGCTCCGGACTCATGTCTGCGAAGGGCAGGACGGCGATGGATGGAAGAAAAGGGGTCAGAGCCCTTTTCTCATCACCTTGCCCGGTTGTTTGCACCGTAGCTTCTTGAGAAAAGGGCTCTGACCCCTTTTCTTCTTCTTCACCAATGGGGCCGGCCACCTTTTCCGATGGTGACATCGAGCGTTCAAGCAGCAGCACTGCCACCGCCAGTACCAGGAACCCGATGATAATCCGGTCCAGTTTTTTGCCGGTATGACCGGCGATGGATTGTGAGCGGTCAATCTCGGATTCCTTCTTGATGCCTTCCGGTGTGATCTCGTAAGCCCAGGCGATTACCAATGAGGCAATGAAGCCGAGCAGGACGAACAGCATCAGGGCCTGGATAACCCATGATGGTGCTTCGATGTTCTCCAGCACCAGGTCCGCAACCTGTAATAAAACCCAGCCGGCTATGCCGTAGGCAAGACCCACACGGACGACATTTCTGCGCTTGAGTTCGTCAACAAAGCTCATCGATATCTCCAAAGGATGGATAAACCTTACTCACTGTTGGTCTTAATCCTGTGTTATTTCTCGCTCTATTCACATTAGATTCTCTGTTCATCGACGCGCTGTTAAAGGGCTCTGACCCCCTTTCATTGCTCACCCTCCAACGTTTTGCGATGTCGGTGGTGTTAATCACACTCGAAATCCTCTTCGCCCACGGGGCGGCAACCGGTTGGAAAACCGTTTTTCCGCCAATAAGCCGGGGTGCCAACTTTCTTCATATAAGGTGCGAAATATTTCGAAGCCCTGAAACCTGCGTTTTCTTTTAACCACACCCAGCGGTTCTGACTTCTATTCGGCTCAACGAGTTCGTACGCACCGAAAACGGCCAAAAAGACGGATTGGTAATTCATGTTTTCTGGTTTGTCTAGCCAAGTCAGCATTTTCTCAAGACCGCGGCTATGATCCCTTTCTGGAAACTCCAACGCGTCGAGAGTGGCGGTCATGGGAAATGAGGGGTCCTTATCGACTATGTTCAGTAGGATCAAAGTCGTCATCAGACGTTCACCCCAGGACATAAATCGTTGAATGAAATTAATCTGGGCCCCGGGAAACCCCTGTTCTACTGATTTTGTAAAATGCAGCCGTGCCAATTCATCTTCATTGATGATCTCGTAACTTATCGCGAGGAAAGAGCGGCATATGCTGTAGGCCGGGTCGATTTCCAGGCAGCGTTTTAGGTCGGTTATGGCTTCGGCCTGGAAACCCAGAGTTGAGTAGTCCAATGCGCGCCATAAATAGTTCGTGGCGTTGCCGGGATCCAACTCAATGGCGCGATTCATATAAGGCATGCCCGTAACAGAATCCCCAGCGTTACTTGCTACAAAACCCATGACAGCCCAGGGCATGGCAAGGTTAGGATCCAGCTCAAGCGCGCGTTTGGCAGCCTGTATGGCCAGCTTATCCCAGTCTCGACCGAAAATGTCCCAGGATTCGACAATCGCATAGACAGCCGCCAGACCTTCCCAGGCGCGTACAAAATCGGGGTCCAATTCCACCGCGCGTTCATACAAGGCGATGCTTTCTTCCAACTCTTTGCGTATAAGGAACAGACCACGGGCTTTCAGGTATATGTCGTAGGCATCAAGATTCTCGGTTGCCGTGGCGACCGATATCGCCGGGGTATCCTGAAGTATGCCAAGTTCAGTACTCAAGGCCGTGACGATTGCGTTGGCAATCTCATCCTGAATGGCAAAGATATCAACCAATTCTCGATCGAAGGCATCTGACCACAGGTGACGGTCGGTACTGGCATCAATAAGCTGGGCAGTAATCCGCACACGGTTGTCTGCCTTGCGCACACTGCCTTCCAGCACATGGTCCACGCCTAATTCGCCGGCAATCTCGGCGAGACCAAGGCTGCTGCCTTTGTAGGTAAACGACGAGGTGCGGGACGCCACTTTGAGACCTTTCACCTTGACCAGCAAGTTGAGTAATTCCTCGGAAATGCCGTCGGAGAAATACTCCTGTTCAGGGTCGGTGCTCATGTTGATGAATGGTAGTACGGCGATGGAGGGTTCGGCTTTGTTGCCGGCTTGGGCTTCGACTGGGGACAGAGCACTTTTCTCATTGGTGTCGGCGGTTTGACTAGAAGTTTGTTGAGAAAAGTGGTCTGTCCCCGGTTGTGCTTGGCCGGAGAATTTATCGAACAGCAGGTAACCAATGCCCAGTGCCATCAGGACCAGGATGGTGTTGTTCAGTTTTTTACCGGTTTGCGGTGTTATGGACTGGCTACGGTCGACATCCTTTTCTTTTTTGATACCCTCCGGGGTCATCTCAAACGCCCAGGCAAAGAATAGCGCCAGCGGCAGCCCTATACCCAACACCAGCATGATGACCTGGAACACCCAGCCGGGGGCTTCGATATTGTTCAGCACCACGTCCGCAAACTGCAGGATCAGCCAGGCGACGATCACGTAGGCAATACCCACGCGGATCACGTTGCGGCGTTTGAGTTCGTTGAAAAAAGACATCAGTTCGCGCCCTCCGCCGGGTTGTTGGCGTAATACTGCTGCCGCATTGCTTCGGCGTTATCGAGCATGCCCTGGTGAAAGACGATGAAATCCGGGTGTTCCTGCCAGCGTTTGAAAACAGGGTTGCTGAGCAACTCCCAATGTTCTGTGAAACCCTTTTCCGCAGCCGTTTCAAGTTCATGGAGCAGACCCGGCAGATCATTCTGGATAGAGGTAACGCTTGCCTGCAAAATCAATAAACCTTTACTGAATGGTTCTGATTGGCGGTACTGATCCAGCAATTTTCTGATCTCTCCAAGCAAGGCATCACGCTCGGTTACTTCACCGTTTTGATCAAGTGCATTGGCGAGTTGCACCGCCAGGAAAAGCTGGTTGCCGGTGAGAGCCTGGCCACTGATAAAACCGGCGGAATGCAGCGCTTCTTGCAGGACTTCCTGGGCCGCATCAGCTTGCCCGAGGTTCATTAGCGCCTGACTTTGAAACCATACTAATCTCGTTTGCCCGGGTGAAGACTCGAGTAACTGATTAACCTGCTGGAGTAAGCCGTCAAAGTCACCATTGGCATACATCACCATGTTTTCTGCAGTCCGTGTCCAGCGACCAACACTGCCGCGGTTCTGCGCTTCGTTAAGCCAAAAGGCAGTCAGCCTTGAATCATCCAACTGCAGGCCCGCTTCTACGTTTTGCGCTGCCATGTAAATGTCACCGGGCCTTAAACGGTGTGCTTTGTCAAACATGGGGATCGCGTTGTGTGGTAAGCCCCTGGCCATGAACAGGTCGCCCCATAGTTCATAAGGCATCGGGTCGTCGGGGTCGGTAGCTATAAATGCACGGATTGCACTTTCAGTTTCGTCAAAACGTTTCGAACGTAACAATTGCAGCGTGTGGATTCTGCGAACGTTATGCGATAGCGGATCCACATCCATGGCGCGGCTTGCCATTTTCATTGCTTTGCTTTTTTCGAATTGGTTAAACAGAGCATTGCTGTACCAAAGCAGTGCGTTGACATAGTTTGGATTGACTTGCAGGGCCTTTTCAAAATAGTTACCCGAGTCACGGTAATGTCCAAGGTTATTCATCACCAGGCCCATCGAAGACAGCGCTTCCGGCGAAGAAGGGTCGATGGCGAGCGCCTTTTCGGCAGCTGCTCTGGCCAGTTCAATTGCCTCACCCTGTGGCAGATCACTATAATCGGCGAGCAACAAGTAGGCGTCGGCAAGACCGCTATGGGCCGATGCGAAGGAAGGGTCAATTTCAAGTGCTTTCAGGAAATACTCACTGGCACGCTTAAGACCCTCCTCGGAGTACTCGCGGGCGTGATGCCTTCCCAGCAGGTACAGGTCGTAGGCTTCGAAGTTTGCGGTTGAGGCTACGCTTTCAAGGGGTTTCGCATCGCTGCCAAGCAGGGGCAGGCTCAACGCGTCGACGATAGCCCTGGCAATTTCATCCTGTACTTCGAAAATGTTATCGAGTTCACGGTCATAGGTTTCCGACCACATGTGGAAACCATCATCGACCTTGATCAACTGTGCAGTGATACGTGCCTGGTTGCCTGACTTGCGCACCGAGCCTTCGAGTACTGTGGCCACGTTCAGTTTTTCGCCGATCTCGGCGATATCCGCGTCGGAGTTCTTGAATTTAAATGAAGAGGTTCGAGCTGCGACCTTCAGACCGTCCACCTTGGCCAATAGATTGAGTAACTCCTCGGACAAGCCATCGGAAAAAT
Source organism: uncultured Gammaproteobacteria bacterium (assembly GCA_963749115.1). GTDB lineage: Bacteria > Pseudomonadota > Gammaproteobacteria > Xanthomonadales > SZUA-36 > SZUA-36. The sequence continues at coordinate 157,607 of CAVVLP010000010.1, read as the reverse complement.
ACTCGTTGTTGGCATCGGCACTCATATTGACGAATGGCAACACGGCAATGGACTTATCGAGCGCAACTTCCTCGACCACAGCGGGTGTGACCGGTGTGACCACCTGTGGCCTTGCTGAAAACTTGTCCCAGGCAAAGTACCCAGTGCCAGCACCAGGATGACAATAATGCTGCGATCCAGCTTGCGACCGGTGGTTTTGACAATCGACTGGCTGCGGTCGATTTCAGATTCGCGTTTGACACCATCGGGTGTCAGCTCAAACGCCCAGGCAAAAAATATGGCAATGGGAAAACCAATCAGCAACACCACGAAGATAAATTGCATGGTCCATTCGGGCGCATTGAAGGTATCCAGTAGCAACTCGGCAATTTGTGCCAGCAACCACGAGCCAATCAGGTAGGCAATACCCACGCGGAATACGTTTCGGCGTTTGAGTTCCGCAAAAAAGTTCATGGTAAATCCCTTAGCGTGGGTAACGGGTTATCCACTATCGATATTTTATTTTTGCAGAGTTTGTTCCTGTGAACGTATGCTGCCTTCCAGCACGTGCGCGACACCCAGTTGCTCACCGATTTTACGCACGTCGCCCTGGTGGCCCTTGAAACCGAACACGAGTTACGCGCCTGTATTGACAATCCCGGTATTTTCACCAATGCATTCATCATTTCCTCGGTGATGCCATCGGAGAAGTATTCCTGCTCGGGGTCGGAGGACATGTTGACGAAGGGTAGCACGGCAACGGACTTGCTGCGGATCGCTGGCCGGCATCGGTGGCTTCGACAGGGGTCAGAGCACTTTTCTCACCAGCATCTGTCGTTTGGTCGGAAGTTTGCTGAGAAAAGTGCTCTGACCCCGGTTGTGCGTCTGGCCTGGGGTTAGTACGAACTTGTCGATGGCGAAATAAGCCAGCGCCAGCACCAGTATGCCGATAATGGCATTGTTCAGTTTCTGACCGGTCACCCGGGACATGGACTCCGACCGGTCCACGTCTTTTTCCTTTTTGATGCCGTCAGGCGTTAGTTCAAACGCCCAGGCAAAGAATATGGCGACGGGAAAACCAATCAGCAGCACCACGAAGATGAATTTCATGGTCCAATCGGGCGCATTGAAAGTATCGAGCAGCAACTCGGCAATTTGCGCGAGCAGCCATGAACCGATCAGGTAGGCGATGCCCACGCGGAACACGTTTCTGCGCTTGAGTTCAGTGAAGAAGCTCATAACGTGCCCCAAGCGTTGAGAGATACTGTATTGCTCATCTCTGCACCTCCAGCAGTTCGTAAGCCAGTTCGCGCTGTTGCTCCATATCGGCCTCGAAGCGGGCGACCAGGTCCTTGAAGCCGGGTTCGTTTTTCAACTGACTGAATATCGCATCTTCAACAAGTGCCTCGCGCCATCTAAATCGAAACTTCTTATCCCAGGCATTGTTCAGATATTGCAGTGCGGTTTCATAATCGCCACGAATGGTAGCGACTGCGGCGTTATCAATGTCGCTGGCCCATATGCCCCAGGCCGGATGTTGTTGACCGGTGATGGCTTCAACTGCCTTGAGAAGTTGTTCTGGTCTTTCGGATGTCGGGTCTGCCAGTTTTAGTAGTCCGGCAACTTGAGTTGCGTCGCCTGACTGCAATGCAAAACCTTCCGGTAGACGCAGTTCAGGTTCAAATGCCCACGGCATACTTTTGCGGAAAGGTTCAAGTGCTGCCTGGAAATCACCGGTGCGTGCCGCTTCATACGCCCAGATTTGCCGTAGAATCTGCTGAGAGCCATGCCGGTTCTCGAGGTTCTGTGTCAGCGTTTTGGCGGCGAGATCATACGCCCGCTTATGTTGTTCATTGTATTTCAGGAGTCTTAAACGACCGATGATCGGGAAGGGTTGTCCGGCACCGATTGCTTCAGCTCTTTGCAGCCATAGCTCGGCCTGTTCGGCGTCTCCCATCGTTATCCAGAAACAGCTCATGGCAGCGATCATTTCAAAGTCACCCGGGTCACGTTTTATGGCCTCGGTAAATCCATATGCCGCGTTTGCCATATCGCCGGACATGCTGTGTACCATGGCCCACCCGTACCACCCACTTGGACTTTCGGGTGCGATTTCCTTGATACGCTCACAGGCAGCCAACGCAATCTCAACCCGTTGCAAAAACGCATTGGTCTGGCATTGATCCCAAAGCACGCGTACCGAGTAAGGATCGATTTGCACCGCCGCATTAATTAATTCCATCCCCTGTTCTACTGACCGTTGTTGAACAGAAACCTGCCATAATCAGTTTCAATCCCAATGCGTTTCGTGGATCATCATCCAGCGCACGTCTAAACTCGCTTCTCAGCGGCCGCTTTATCGCCTTCAAATACTTTTAAAATCGCCATCTGAACCCGCGCCGCGCTATTTTGCGGTTGTTCTGCCAGTATCTGTTCAACTACCGGCATCCCCGGTTCAGCGCTTGTTGCTGGCTGATGGCGCCAGTGTGTGCCAATTGTAGTCCAGGCTTTGACAAGCCCGATCCTGGCGGGTATGTAAGACGGATCCAACGCCAGCACCTGCTGAAACCCGGTGACTGCCCTGTCCAGAGAAACAAAGCCGCCTTCATTGACGTCCTGCAGGGCCTTCAGGTACAGGTCGTATGCATCGATATCGGTATTTGCAACCTGCTCCAGGCGTGATTCATCCTCGCCGAGTAGGGTTATGCGTAAGGCCTGTGCAACCTTGTGCGCAATTTCGTCCTGGATGGCAAAAATATCGTCCAGGTTCCGATCATAGGTCTCCGACCACAGGTGATAGCCGTCTTCGACATTGATCAACTGCACGGTAATACGTACCCGGTTGCGCTGATCATCCTTGCGTACGCTGCCTTCGAGGATTGAAACCACGTTCAGTTTTTCGCCGATGCTACGCAGGTCTTCGTCCTTGCCTTTGAAAGCGAATGAAGAGGTGCGGCCAGCCACCCGAAGCTCCTTGATTTTGGAGAGGATATTGAGCAATTCCTCGCTGAGGCCATCGGAGAAATACTCATTGTCGCTATTGGCGCTCATGTCCACGAAAGGCAGTACGGCGATGGACTGTTCCTTCGCTTTCTCTTCGATAATGGCGTCCCCGGCTGCGATCGATGGTTCAGTGCCTACTTGAGGTTGCAGTACAAATTTGTCGATGGCGAAATAGGCCAGTGCCAGTACCAATATCCCGATGATGACATTATTTAACTTCTGGCCGGTTACCTGGGTGATGGATTTTGAGCGGTCGACATCCTTTTCCTTTTTGATGCCTTCAGGTGTCATTTCGAATGCCCAGGCAAAGAACATGGCCAGCGGGAAACCCAGTATCAGGAAAAACGCCAGCAGGCTGTTAACCCACTCGGGCAGGTGCAATGCCGGCGCCAGCGTATCGCCCGCCTGCATGATCAGCCAACCGACAATGATGTAGGCGGCTGCGACCTTGAAGACGTTGCGGCGTTTGAGTTCGTCAAAAATGCTCATTGAATGGGCCCTCCGTGTTCGGGTGGCATCTCGAGCCAGGACTCCAGCAGGCCGAGTTTTTCAAGGAAGGGTTGCCAGCGGGGGTCGGTTCTTAAACCGCGCAAAGCAGGATTGCCAAGGGTTGAGGTAAGTCCGCTATCCCTGATCAAAAACGCTCTTTCGAGCCATTCAAATGCTTTGTCAGCTTCATTGCGGAAACTATAAACCTCTGCTACCTGGTAAGCCGCACTGTTTGAACCAACTTCAATCAATTCATCAAGCGCCGACTGCGACGCATCAGGGTTACCCAAAGCGTGGTACACCATGGCCAGACCGGTAGCACGGTAGTAAATTCTCTTTTCCTTCTCCATTTCGGCCAGTGCCGCGTCAAGCCTGCCCTGGCGAATCAATGCTCTGCCCAGCCGATAGTGTCCGCCTGAAAACTCAGGACTCAGGCTCAAGGCGGTGAGAAAAGCTTCTTCAGCTTCATCCAGGCGACCTGCGTACAGGTACGCCAGCCCTTGCCAGGAACGCATCGAAGGCATAAGCGGATCCAACTCGAGCGCTGAATCGTACATTTCAATTGATTCGTCCAGGCGGCCCATTGAACGGGTGACGGTGGCCATTGCGCCAATCAGAAAGGCATTGCCTGGATCCAGTTGCAGTGCATACCGGTAATCCTCCGCACCTTCCTTGAAGTTGAATTTATTAAAAACTTTAGATGCCCCCTTCACAAAGTACGCCATTGCATTGTCCGGGTCGGATTCCAGTGCTCTTGCTATTGCCTTGTCCGCCAGCTCAAAGGCTTCATCGATCGACATGTCACCGATGCCGGAGTTCCACATATATGCATAGGCCAGTTCAGCCCAGGCAGTGGAGTATTCGGGATCGATTTCCAGTGCCCTCTTGAACAAACTAATTGCCTTGGGAATTTGCTGGGCTGAAATTTGATGAGCTATATATCGTCCTTCCAGGAATAACTGGTAGGCCTGCGGATCGGTTTCCTTGACCTTCGGGGCTTCTCCCAACAAGGTGATTTTCAGTGCTTCGACCACCGCGGTGGCGATCTCATCCTGGATCTGGAAGATGTTATCCAGTTGGCGATTGTAGGTTTCTGACCAGAGGTGATAGCCGCTATCGGCCTGGATCAACTGGGCGGTGATGCGAAGTTGATTGCCTGATTTGCGCACACTGCCCTCGAGTATGTGTGCGACTTTTAGACGCGCGGCAATTTCGGGTATTTCGAGGTTCTGACCTTTGAATGAAAAAGAGGAGGTACGCGCCGCTACGTGCAGTGCCGGTATCTTGACCAGGAGGTTTAGCAACTCCTCGGAAAGCCCGTCAGAAAAATACTCCTGTTCCGGGTCGGAGCTCATGTTAACGAAAGGCAGGACGGCGATGGATTGGCGACTGATGGTTGGCTCTTCTTCGGTTTGGGCTTGGGCGATGACTTCGACGGAGGTCAGAGCACTTTTCTCCTTGAGTTCCTCGGTATGGTCGGAAGCTTGTTGAGAAAAGTGGTCTGACCCCGGTTGTGCACGGTCCGGGGCGAGGATGAATTTATCGATGGCGAAATAGGCAAGTGCCAAAACCAACACACCGATAATCACGTTGTTCAATTTCTGGCTTGTCACCCTGGTTATTGACTGTGATCGATCGACATCCTTTTCCTTTTTGATGCCTTCAGGAGTCATCTCGAAGGCCCATGCAAAGATCACGGCGATCGGAAAACCGATGATCAACACAAATGCCACACCGGAGTTAAACCACTCCGGAAGGTGCAGGGCAGGGACCAGCGTGTCGGACACCTGTAGTAACAACCATGCGACGATGCCGTAGGCGGCAGCCACCTTGAAGACGTTGCGGCGTTTGAGTTCTGCGAAAAAACTCATAGGTCACCGCACTTGACGGCTGCACCGTCAACCCGGCAGTAATCCGGGTTGCCGTGTTTGCGCCAGTAATCCACCAGGCCATTTGTTTCGAAGAATGCCGGCATGGCCGGGTTTGACAGTTGTGCCCGGTTATAGGCTGCCCAGAGCGTTGGCAGGGAATTTGCGATACGCAGGCCTCTTCCACGTTGCTCGTGGAAGTTGGCGAGGGTCTCATCGACCGCTCCTATAGTCCACAGGTAGGGTGTCAAGTCTCCCCCTTTGGCCAGGGCTTTGTTTGCCAAAAGGGTGTTCACTGCTTGTTCTTTGCGTCCGGCGTCTCTCAACGCTGAAAACATGGCTGCAACCAGCGAGTCGGTGCCAAGATATTTAAGTTCTTGTGCACGCATCAAATCTTCAGCAATATCCAGATTAGCGGAATTCAGCCACAAGATAGTCAACGTGTTTCCGGGAAAACCGGGGTCAAGGCTCTGGAGTTTTTGCGTGTGGCGACGCAAGTTTTCGATATCACCCTTGGTGCCATAGCCTATAGCGAGCCAATTGTGTACGTTGGTAAATACCGGGTCGAGGCGCTCCGCCTGTTGAAACATTGCAATAGCCTGATCGACATAGCCGAGGCTGATAAAGGCAATGCCTTTCCAAAGCAGAGTGTTTGTTTCATTGGGGTTCAGGCGGATGGCCAGTTCATATTCCCGCATGGCCTCATCCCAGGAGTGCGCACCCATGTGTATCAGGCCGAGTACCCCGTGGGCAAAACCATGGTCCGGGTCGATCTCAATGGCACGCAAAGCAGCTTGCTGACCATCGCGGTAAAAGTCTTCATAACCTTCTTCCTGGCCATAGCCATGAACGATATTGGCCGCTGCGAGATTTGCCCAGGCATCGGCAAAACGGGGATCCAGTTCAACGGCCTGTTTAAGCAGTTCTATCGCCCGTTCTACTTGCGCTGCACCCCGGTTTTGGTACAGGTGTCTGCCGCGCAGAAACAATTGCCAGGCTTCAAGGTTTTCCGTGGGTTTGCCGGTGTTTCCAGTGGTTCCCAGTGTGACCTGCAGTTCAGCAGCGATAGCCTTTGAAATTTCTTCCTGGATTTCGAAGACATTTTCCAACTTGCGGTTATAGGCGTCTGACCACAGATGGGAATCGGTCGCCACCTCGATCAGCTGGGCGGTAATGCGCACGTCATCGCCCGCTTTTCGCACACTGCCTTCAAGTACATGGGTTACATTCAGCTGTGCGGCGATGGTTGGAATATCAACATCCTTGCCTTTGAAAGCGAACGCCGACGTGCGGGAGATAACACGCAGGTCCTTGATCTGGGCCAAAGCGTTTAATAGTTCTTCGGATAGCCCGTCCGAGAAGAACTCCTGTTCCGGGTCGTTGCTCATGTTGATGAAGGGCAGGACGACGATGGATTTGTCGGCTTCGAGCTCGGCCTGGGCTATGGCTTCGACTGGGGACAGAGCACTTTTCTCGTTGGTGTTGGTGGTTTGTCCGGCAGTTTGTTGAGAAAAGTGGCTCTGTCCCCGGTTGTGTGAGGGGCTGAGAACTTGTCGTAGAGCAGGTAGGCGATTGCTAAAGCCATCATCACCAGGATGGTGTTGTTCAACTTCTTGCCGGTTTGCGGCGTTATGGATTGGCTGCGATCAACATCCTTTTCGCGCTTCACACCTTCCGGTGTCATCTCGAAAGCCCAGGCGAAAAATAGCGCCACCGGAAGACCGATGGCCACCAGTAACACGATGACACGTCCCACGACTTCGGGTAGGTCAAGCAATTGTGAAAGTACGTCGGTGAGTTGCAACAGCAGCCAACCACCGACCACATAGGCGATACCTACGCGGAACACGTTGCGGCGTTTGAGCTCTTTGATGAAACTCAAATGACACCACCACAATTTGATTTGCGGATGGTGCCTGACAGTGGAAATGCCATCCGGGCAGATTGCCGGATGACAATGAGGTAATTGAAGCCGACACGCGTAACGTTTCGGTTTGTTGTTCTTCCAAAAAAGGACACGTCGTTTCTACCCCCGCAGCGAACGACAGGCCGATTGACTGAATACTCCATCCGTGAGAAAACAGGTTGGCATCCAGACACTGGGCTTGTATTTATTAGTTAATTTCCTTAGGTGTTTTCCTGCTCAATATTTGGTTTTTCACATATATATGTGTCTATTTATAGTTGATGATAGGCAATAATGATACAAATCATTCTAAATTTGTTAATTATTCAGGTAGTTCCGTCGTTTTGACCAATGGTCCGAAATACAAGGAATTTACCCACAATCGCTCGGATCCGCGCCAGAAACCCCGGAAGATGGGATTGTTGGCAAAACGTACCAACAGCCCCTTGCCGTGACGTTCGGCGATAACCGCGGGTTGGCCGCTCATTTCGGCCAGGCGCTGATCACCGATATAACCGCTTAACAGTGGTTTCTCGGTGTAGCGTACCGGTGTGGCAAACGGGTTTTCACTGGCTTTCAGCAGCGTGCTGCCCCGGCGGAAGAGTGGCATTTTATCGTTGTAACCGAAAGCGATGGGATGGGTGTTATCAAGCCGTGCTTCGACGATTGCCCCACCGATGGTGCGTTGGGCTTTTTGGTCATCGAAGTCAGCGTAGGCCACTGCTTTTTGTTGCTCCTGAGCGGGTTCTTTATCCTTCTCATCTTCAGAGCAGTCATCAGAGTTGAAACAAAGTGATTCAGCCCAGGTAGCGGCGCCCTGTATGGTCACCAGTATGCCGCCATCGCTCACCCAGGCGGTGATGTCCCTCTTCAAATTCTTGCCGATGTCAGAGTATTTGCCCTCCACCATCAACAGGTGGGTATAGTCATGCAGGTCAATCGACTTCAATCGTGACATATCAACCATCACCGGGGGTACGCCAAGGCGTTGATCCAGCTGAAACCAGGCTTCACCGGCATCGTAGGCACGCGTACCCCGTCCAACGATCAGCAGTGGCTTAATCACGGGGATCTTTTTGAAATGGCTGGTGCCAAGACCTGGCCCGGTCTTGGTCAGTTGGCTATTGAATGAGTGGATGCTGACATCGGCCTGTTTGAGCGTATCTAAAATGACACCGGCCTTTTCCTTATCCTGCAGACCTGCAAGCAAAACCAGGCTGCCTTCGCCAAACGACACGGTTTTGGAGCCGTCATCGATGCTAAATGGCTTTGTGGCGGCACGCACTGTTGCACCTGCTTCCAGCAAATTTTGCAGTGTGGCGGGTGCATTCAATTGTTGCCAGGAAATTACCCACGCGACAGCACCGGGGTCCGGTGTGGCGGGTGTCTGCATGGGCTTATCGTTCGAAGTGGCCGGTAACCTGGCCAGTTTTGCCATTGGCAGGTTGTAAGCCATGGGCAGGTTCCATGCCGACACATCGTAAAACGTGTTGTCTTGGAACGTGCTGCGGGTTTCCAGCATGGCCTGCGCCAGACCGAACTGGCGCTGGTTCACGGGGATAACCCAGGCGTGTCCGGGTTTAAATACCTTGCCATCCACATCAACTTCGGCATCAAGTGTTTGAAACTCAACCTGGTGCCGTTTGAACAGGTCCATCAATTCAAGGGCTTTTGCCGGGTCATTGCCATCACCGATCACCCACCCCTGGAAGCCCGCTTTTGCGGCCCTTTGCCGCATGGTCTTGAAAAAGCCGGCCTGGTAATTTTTGAACTCGTTGCCAAGTTCATACGCACCTTTAAGCGTGGAGAGCGACATGCGTACGTGGTTGTGAACAGCCTCGGTAAACTCTAATTGGCCATTTTTGCGGTTGTAAACCGGGCCGTTTGCGCGGGGTTGTTCAAACAATATACCGATACTGCCGTTGATATCCGGGTAGGTTGAACCCTTGCCGTAGAAAAAATCATCGTAGGTGTCTTCGGTGAAATACATTTCTCCGGCACTATCGAAACTCTGCGCGTGGTACGGCACTAACGCACGTGTCATTTCGAGGTTTTCTGCCGTGGTCAGCGGGTGTTGCCTTGTGGGCACTCCGGGTTGGAAGAAAAAGCCATCGTCACCGGTTTCATGGTGGTCGGTGATGATGTGTGGAAGCCAGCGGTGGTATTCGGTAATGCGCGCGCGGGATTCGGGGTGCACCAGCGTCAACCAGTCGCGATTCAGGTCAAACAGGTAGTGGTTGGTTCTGCCACCGGGCCAGTCCTGGTGGTGGATTCGGCCATTGCGGTCACCCACTGAATTAAAGCTTTTATTGGAGTTGGACCAGGTCGCAAAGCGGTCAAGACCGTCCGGGTTCAGGCTGGGATCCAGGATGATTATCGTATTTTTAAGCAGGTTCTTTACATATTCCGAGCGGGAAGCGGCCAGGTACCAGGCAACAATTGGCGCTGCATTGCTGCCGCTGGATTCATCACCGTGTACGCTGTAACCCAGCCATACCACCAACGGTGCATCAGGGTCGCCATTGGTGGCCCCTTTCAGGTGTGCCTGGCGAAGTGACTCGAGTTTTGCCTGGTTTTCTTTCGAACTGATGATCACCTGCAGGAGTGGTTTCTGCTGATAGGTGTGCCCCGTGACCTTGATGCTGACGCGATCCGAATTCGCGGCCAGGGTTTGCATGTATTGCACCAGTTGGGGGTGTTGAATCCTCCAGTCACCGGGCTCCCAACCAAGCAGGGATTCCGGTGATGGGATCGATGAATCAAGTTCTGCGTCTGCAGGCAGGTACTCGGCAGAGGTCTTTCCAAGCACGGCAGAATTTACAAAAAAGCCGAGGAAAATACCCAGAAAAACGGTTAATAAGCGCACTGTCAACTCCATCAGAGTCTCACGGAAGAGTGCATTCTATTGGATGTTGAAAGGCTTTGCCTTAACACATTTGAAAGGGTTTGGGGTGTGTGCCACTTACCTGCCACAGGGGATTGGAAGTCATTTGGTTTGATAGGTGCTGAGTGATGCACCTGCTGTTACCATAGCGGCCATGAAAAAACATGATTTTGCGTTGTTAATTGTTGGGGTCCTGCTGGTCGAAGTTGCGCTTGCAGATATTCATTTGGATCAGATTGAGTTGCCGCCCGGTTTTAGCATCGAAATTTATGCGGAAGGTGTGGAAAACGCCCGTCAGATGGCGCTCGGGGATGCCGGTACGCTTTTTGTTGGTAGCCGGAAGGCCGGCAAGCTCTGGGCGGTGACCGATGCCGATGGTGACCAAAAGGCAGAAACCGTCAGGTTGATAGACAAGGGTCTCAATATGCCTTCAGGTCTCGAGTTCCGTGACGGCGCGTTATACGTGGGTGCGGTCGATAAGATACTTCGCTATGACGATATTGAGGTCCACCTGGATCAACCGCCGGAGCCGGTGGTCGTGACTGATGCGTTGCCCGATAAAAAGCATCACGGCTGGAAGTACCTGCGGTTTGGGTCCGATGGCAAGCTGTATATCCCGGTCGGTGTGCCCTGCAATAGTTGTGATGAAGAAGGTTTTGGTGAAATACGCCGCATGAACCCCGATGGCAGTGGCATGGATGTATACGCAAAAGGCGTGCGCAACAGCGTGGGTCTGGCCTTTCATCCCGAAAATGGTCAATTGTGGTTCACCGATAATGGCCGGGATATGCTCGGCGATGACCTGCCTGCAGATGAGCTGAATTACGCGCCACGGGCAGGTATGCATTTTGGAATTCCCTATTGCCACCAGGGTGATCTGTTAGACGAGGAGTTTGGTAAGGGTAAGGATTGCGCGGATTATACGCCGCCGGTTGCGAAACTCGCCCCACACAGTGCTGCCCTGGGCCTGGCGTTTTATACCGGTAATATGTTCCACGCTGAATACAACAACCGCCTGTTTATCACCCAGCATGGTTCATGGAACCGGACTGAAAAAATCGGTTACCAGATTCTTGTTCTGGATGTACAACCCGATGGCAAGGTGCTGGATAAAAAGGTGTTTGCGTCCGGTTGGTTACAGGGCCAGGAGGTCTGGGGGCGTCCCAATGACGTGCTGGTAATGCCCGACGGCGCACTATTGGTATCAGATGATCTCGCAGGTGTGATTTACCGGATCAGCTATTCACAATGACACTGATCCAGATAATTGTTCTTTCCCTGATCCAGGGCTTGACGGAGTTTTTGCCGGTATCCAGTTCTGCGCACCTGATCCTGGGTAGCAAGGTCTTCAATTGGCCTGACCAGGGCCTGGTGTTTGATGTCGCTACGCACCTGGGAACCTTGCTTGCAGTAGTGGTTTATTTCCGTAAGGATCTCTGGAATATGCTGACGCCCTGGTTTGCAGCCAGCAAGGGAAACGAGGCCTCGCGTAAACTGGGATTGATCCTGATCGTAGCCAGTATTCCTGCAATTGTTGCCGGTGGCCTGTTCCACAACCTGGTTGAGTCATCGCTCAGGGATATCCGCGTGATTGCTTTCAGCACCATAGGTTTTGGCCTGTTGTTGTGGTGGGCGGATGCCCGTTTTGCACGTAACAAACTGCTTGCTGATATGAATATGAAAACCGGTCTTTTGATCGGCCTGGCGCAAATGATGGCGCTGGTGCCGGGAACTTCGCGATCCGGAATCACGATGACCATGGGTCGTATGCTGGGGTTTGATGCCGACACGGCAGCGCGTTTCTCATTCCTCCTTTCGATCCCGGTCATCGCCGCCGCCGGTGCTTATGGGGTGTTGCAGATGCTTGTGCATAACGCCCCCATCGACTGGTTTCAGTTCAGCCTGGCCATCCTGCTTTCGGCCCTCGCAGGTTGGCTGTGTATTGCAGCATTTCTTGCTCTTTTGCAACGGGTTGGCCTGGTACCTTTTGTAATTTATCGTCTCGCCCTCGGTGTGGCTCTACTTTGGATCGCTTTTTAGAGACGTGCGCACCAAAACAGTGCATAATTAACAGGATTGGTTCCATAACGGTGCGTTGCCGAATTCAGCAAATGCAGGGTCTCTTGTTGGATGTTACAAAAGCCATCAACATGCGGCTTAATGTTGTGAAAATGCATCTAAAATCCGTATTTTGAATTAGATAATTCAAATGCATCCGTTCTTTTTGTTGGCACGACTTCTGCATTTATATACCGACCCGTTTTGGACATCTATCAAGGTAACAGCATAGGAACAACGACATGAGCATAGAAAACATACAGAAAATGATCGCCGATGAAGAGGTTGTATTCGTCGATTTACGGTTTTGTGATACCTCAGGCAAAGAACAGCACGTCAGCATGCCCGTGGCCATGGCTGATGAAGATTTTTTTGAAGAAGGAAAAATGTTCGATGGTTCTTCCATTAAGGGCTGGAAGGGTATCAACGAATCAGACATGGTGCTGATGCCGGATATTGATTCTGCCGTTATGGATCCATTCATGGAGCATAAGACAATGATTATTCGTTGTGATGTCCTTGAGCCGGATACCATGGAAGGCTATAACCGTTGCCCGCGTTCGCTGGCCAAGCGCGCTGAAGCCTACCTGCAATCCACCGGTGTCGCCGATGCGGCTTACTTCGGCCCGGAGCCGGAGTTCTTCGTATTCGATAGCGTCAGTTTTGGTACGGATATGCATTCGACGTTCTACAACATCGATTCGGAAGAAGGTGCATGGAATACCGGTTCGGAATACGAAGGCGGCAATCACGGTCACCGGCCACGTGTTAAAGGTGGTTATTTCCCGGTTCCACCGGTGGATAGCTTGCATGACCTGCGCTCAACCATTTGCGAAATTCTCGATAAAATGGGTGTGGAGGTTGAAGTGCATCACCATGAAGTGGGTACCGCCGGCCAGTGTGAGATCGGCACCAGGTTCGCTACCTTGACCCGCAAGGCAGACGAAATGCTGATGTTCAAGTATGCGACCCACAACGCCGCACATGAATCCGGCCGCACGGCCACGTTTATGCCCAAGCCACTGGTTGGCGATAACGGCTCCGGTATGCATGTACACATGTCTTTATTCAAGGGTGGCGAAAACATGTTCGCCGGTGAAGAATACGGCGGTTTATCAACGACGGCTTTGCACTATATCGGTGGTATTTTCAAACACGCACGTGCCCTGAATGCATTTGCGAATGCCTCCACCAACAGTTACAAGCGCCTGGTGCCGGGTTTTGAAGCACCGGTGATGCTGGCCTATTCGGCCCGTAACCGATCAGCATCCTGCCGTATTCCCCATGTTGGCAACCCGAAAGGGCGTCGAATCGAGGTGCGTTTTGGTGACCCTGCAGGTAATGCCTACCTGATGTTTGCTGCGTATATGATGGCTGGCCTTGACGGTATCCTTAACAAGATTGATCCGGGTCCGGCCATGGACAAGGATCTTTACGACCTGCCTTCCGAGGAAGTCAAAAATATTCCGACGGTCTGCGCCAGTCTTGCCCAGGCCCTCGAAGCGCTGGACGCCGACAGGGATTTTCTGAAGGCCGGCGGTGTCTTTGATGATGACCTGATTGATGCTTATATCGAACTCAAGATGGAAGAGGTCACGCGTTTCCGCATGTCTACCCATCCGGTAGAGTTTGATATGTATTATTCTATATAGAGGAGCTGTTATTCGGCAGTTCCAAGGAAATCGGCGCGCCCTGCGGGATGCAGGGCGCACACAACCGGTATCAAACTGGAGTCTGACGATGAAACTTAATACACACAAAGAGCTTCTCATGATCCTGTTGACATTTTTGCTGGCAATGACAACCAGCTCGCTGATGGCACAGGTGTACAAAGTCGTTGACGAAAATGGAAATGTCACATTTACTGACATACCACCCGGGGATGGATCCAAACCGTTGGATCTTCCAGCAATTAGTGTGGTTGAAACACCTGAATATGAGACGACTGCCCGCCAGGCAGCTGCAGCGGCGGGAGTCGATGCAGAGCCAGCGGAGGAGACGATCAGGTCGCTGCGCCAGAGTTACAGGGATTTTGAAATCATTTCACCGCAGTCCGAAGAATCAGTCTGGGCACCGGACGGACCTATTGCAGTTGCCTGGAGGACAAGTAACGATTTGCAGGACGGTATGCAGGTCATGATATTCATAGATGGCAACCTTCACACAACTACAGCCCAGGCAATGGTTCCACTCGTCGGGCTGGAGCGCGGTGAACACATCATAACAGCTGAGATCAGAGACCGGAGAAACCGCACTATTGCCACTGCACAACCCATCACGTTTTTCGTCAGGCAACCCGGTCTTTACAATCGTCCGCGTGTCGGCCCGAGGGGCAGTTGAGGCCATGCCGATCATCCCATTCTCATGCTTGATTCGCTTTCTACAGCAGTAGTTCAATTGGATGACCTGGGCTGTGTCCGGGCCATGAACGCAGCCGCCGAGCATTGTCTTGCGACCGGCAGGGAGCGTGTCCATGGCTGGTTGTTCCGGGATATTGGTGGCATTCCGGATGAACTATCAGAGGCTATTTCCGCAACCGCCAGCGAGCAGCGTGGCCGTCATCTGAGTGAGTGCAAACTGGCAGGCGGTCTGTTCGGCTGTACGATTCAACCCGTTACGGGGCAGGGTTTATTGCTGGAGTTTTACGATCTCAAATGGCAACAACAGCAAAACAAAATGCAGCAGCGTGAGTTGCAAACCGGAATGATGGATCTGATAAGACGCAACCTGGGGCATGAGATTCGTAACCCCTTGGGCGGAATCCGTGGTGCCGCGCAAATGATTGCTGCTGAACTGGCCGATCGCGAACTGGGTTCGCTGGCTGAACTGATCATGCGCGAGGTGGATCGGATTGACGAATTGCTGGCGCGATTCGGGCAGTCCGAGCTCGATTTTCAACCGCTTGACATCCATTTTGTGCTGCACGAAACCACCGAATTATTACGTTTGGAATCTGCCGAAAGTGTAAAAATTATTCAGAACTATGATCCCAGCATTCCGATGATATCGGCGGATTCATCAGCCTTGCGGCAAGTGTTTCTGAACCTGTTACGAAACGCGTTTCAGGCGGGTGCAACCGAAATCGAAATTCGAAGCCGGGTTGACTATGACATCACGCTGCTACAGCCGGGTATGGGTCGAGTTGTCCGCCTGGATATAAAGGACAATGGTTGTGGTGTACCGGAAGCGTTGCGTGGCATGCTGTTTTTGCCCCTGGTCACCGGTCGGCGTGACGGGACGGGCCTGGGTCTCGCGTTGGCACAACAGATTGCAGCAGCGCATAAAGGTCTTTTGACCTATGCACCACTGGAGCCCGGTAGCCGTTTTACACTCAGACTGCCGTTGCAACGAACTCATGACTGAGCCGGTACTGGTCTGGGTTGTCGATGACGACGAAGCCATACGCTTTGTGTTGTCGCGAGCACTGAGGCGGGCCGGCTATGTAACGGAAAGTTTTGACACCGTCGCTGCCGTAGTCGCAGCGCTGGATGTGTCCCAACCAACTGTTATTATTACAGATATACGCTTACCGGATGCTGATGGCCTAAGCGTATTGACAGCCCTGGAAGAACGTAATACAGAAGTTCCGGTGATTGCAATGACGGCTTTCTCCGATCTGGATCAGGCAGTAACTGCCTTCCAGTCAGGTGTGTTCGACTATCTTTCAAAACCCTTTGATCTCGATAAGGTGCTTGCAGTGGTGGCCCGTGCATCTGCTGTTCCGGCAGTTGTGCCGATGGCTTCCGTGCCCGGTGCGCCAAATCAATTAATCGGTGACTCCACGGCAATGCAGGAGGTGTTTCGAACCATAGGCCGGTTATCACGTTCGAGTATCAGCGTGTTACTAACCGGTGAGACCGGTACCGGCAAGGAAGTTGTCGCTCGCGCACTGCATCAGCATAGTCCACGTTCCAAGGGCCCTTTTGTTGCGATTAATACGGCAGCGATTCCAACTGAATTGCTGGAGTCAGAGCTGTTCGGCCATGAGAAGGGATCATTCACCGGTGCTCACGCGAGACGCGCCGGGCGTTTTGAGGAAGCTGCTGCTGGTACCCTGTTTCTGGACGAGATTGGTGATATGCCCCTGCCATTACAAACCCGTCTCCTGCGGGTTCTGGCCGAGGGTGACTATTACCGTGTCGGCGGGCGGGACCTGCTGCGTGCAGATGTGCGGGTGTTAACAGCAACACACCAGGATTTACAGAAAAAAATTGCCGAAGGCAGTTTTCGTGAAGATCTCTATCATCGTTTGAATGTTATTTCCATTGAACTGCCACCATTGCGTGAGCGCAGTGAAGACATTGCCTTGCTGGCCAGGCATTTCCTGCGCCAGGCATCAGAGGAAATGGGTCTCGAAGAAAAGCACCTAATGCCTGAAACCATCCGCGCGCTGCAACAAAAAGCCTGGCCGGGCAACGTCCGCCAGTTGCAGAATCTTTGCCAGCAATTGTGTGTAATGGCGCCGGGTGAGCAGATTCTGCCTGTCGACCTGCCCGCGGGCCTGAAAGATAAAGACGCTATGAATGAATCCGGCGATTCATGGTCAGAGGCCCTGCGGAGCTGGACCCGCAAGGCATTGTTCAACGGTCAGGCTGACCTGATGTCCACGGTTCGTGGTGAATCTGAAAAAATCATACTCGATTGCGCGCTTGAACATACCGGTGGCAAGCGTGTGGAAGCGGCCCGCTTACTGGGTGTCGGTCGTAATACGTTGACCCGAAAACTCAATGAATTTGAAGACAAGTGAGGAAACTGCACAGGCAGGAGGTGCTAGCCCGCGTCACCTGCCCGGGTGATGTGGCTATAATCAGATTGCAGGTGGTACCCTCAGGGTAAATGTTACCGGTCCGTCGTTGACCAGGCTGACTTGCATATGAGCGCCGAAACTGCCAGTGGGAACTTCGCCGAGTTCACGGCGGGCGGATTCAAGCAGGTAATCAAACAGCCTTTTACCTTCTGCCGGTTCAGCCGCCGGGGTGAAGCTGGGGCGGTTGCCGCTATTGGTATTTGCGGCCAGCGTAAACTGCGAGACCAGCAGCAGTTCGCCACCCTTCTGGAGCAGGTTCAGGTTCATACGACCGCTTTCATCCTCGAATATCCGGTAGTGTAGAATGCGTTGCAATAGCCTGTCCGCCTGGACTTCGGTATCGCCTCTCTCAACTGCAACCAGTGCCAGGATGCCGGCACCGATCGCACCGGTCACCCTTTCACCTGAAGAATTTTCATTAACAACGACGCTGGCTTCCGATACCCTTTGCAACAATGCAATCATTTAACAACCCCGTCCAGATGTCCCGCTTTGCTCATGTTAGCATTGCTTCAATACCTTATATGATTAACTGCTGATGAAATTACTCGCCATTCGTGCCGTCATGCGTATGTTCAGCTGGATAACACCGCGCGCAGCAGAGTATCTGGCGCCACCGTTGGCTGCAGTGGTCTGGTACTCGGTGCCACGCCTGCGGCGTGTTACCCGCGTGAATTTAAAAGCCGTTTATCCGGAGATGGATGAGAAGCAGCGTAAGAAAATTGGCCGGGCCAGCATGACGAACTATGTCAGGGGTGTGTTTGAAGCCGGTATGTTATGGCACTGGCCGCTGGAGCGCATGTATGCTCTATTTGACGAAGTGCAGGGTATGGAGCATGTTGAAGAGCTGATCAGTGCAGGAAAGGGGTTGATTGTGGCCGCTCCACATTATGGGTCCTGGGAGATGCTAAATCTCTATCTGCATAGTAAGGGTGAGGCCGCCATACTTTACAAACCCAGCAAGCATCCTGACGTCGATGCGATGTTATCGGAAAAGCGCGCACGCGCCGGCGCCGAGATGGTCGCTGCAACCGGTAAGGGTCTGCGGCGTATGTATCAACTACTCAAAGACGGTTATTTCGTCGCATTGCTGCCGGATCAGGAGCCAACCGGTGGTGGAGGTCAGTTCGCCCCGTTTTTTGGTATCGAGGCTTTGACCGGCGTACTGCTCCCGCGTATGGCCCAGCGCACAGGTGCACCGGTCGTCTTTGCCGTCTGTGAGCGACGCAAGGGAGGCCGGTACTGTGTGCATTTGTTCAAGACAGGCCCATCCATTTACAGTGAAAATATGCGCGAAGCGGCGACAGAGGTCAATCGAGGTATAGAACGGTGTATTGCCGTGGATACGAGCCAGTACCTGTGGGCCTACAAACGCTTTAGAAACCGGCCGGAAGGCGAGAAGTCGTTTTATAAAAACAGATAGCACCCTGGTGTAGTGTCGTCCTCGCTGATCCCTAATTTCAAACAGGCTTGATTTGGGTCATTGACTTCAACTCACCAGGGATTAAAGTGATGTTGGGAGCATGAACGAATGAATTCCATCCAACATCAGACATCACCTTCGAAAACCATTGATGATTTGATCAGGCAGATGGAGTCCTTGCGCCGGATGATTGTGAAGCAGGCGGAGAACGGCTGTGACACGCTGCCCGAATTGCCACCTGAGCGGTTGCCAAGCGCGCAAAATCTTTTGCATTATCTTGCGTTGAGACTCGAAGACATCAGGCCGTTACAGGACAGATTGACCCGTCTTGGCCTGTCCTCTCTTGGCAGGGTAGAGCCCCACGTCCTGGCGACCATCAATGCCGTCTTACGCAACCTGTACCTGCTGAACGGACAGGATAAGTCGGTGGCTGACTTTCCGGATTTGGATTCCGCCTTCGAGGAAGGTGCGGATTGTCTTGAGCAAAACACCGCCAGGTTGTTTGGAGATCGTCCCGTCAGCCGACGTGACCACATCATTGTCACCATGCCGGTTGAAGCTGCCGATGATTACCTGATGGTACATCAGCTACTTCTCAGCGGAATGAACTGCATGCGTATCAATTGTGCACATGATTATCCGGAAATCTGGTCGCGGATGATCGGAACCCTGCGTAGTGCTGAACAGTCCACCGGTCTGTCCTGTCGTATTCTGATGGACCTGGGGGGGCCGAAACTGCGTCTTGGTCCTATGGAGACAAACCCGGCTGTCATTAAAATCCGGCCGCGCCGGGCATCGAATGGCAAAATTTTACGCCCTGCACGTGTCTGGTTGACCCCGGTTAAAACGGTTTTTTCAGAGATGCCTGCTGCTGATTTCACTTTTGCGCTCGATCCGGATTGGCTCAACGTCTTGAATGTAGGTGATCGAATAGAGTTTCGGGATGAGCGTGGATCCCGGAGAACCTGGCGTATCAGGGAGAAACGCGCAGACGGTTACTGGGCCGAGTCAAAAAAGACAGCTTACGTAGCCAATGGCACTGTCTTTAAGATTCAGGACCAAATGGGAAACCCCGGTCCGGAAACGGCAATAGCAGGTCTGGCACCCGAGGACAGCGTCTGCCTCATCCGCAAGGACGATGTATTGTTCGTTTCGGCAAAGGTTGAACCGGGGAAGCCGGCATTTCACGATAGCGACGGAGAGTTGCTCAACCCGGGTAAAGTTTCGTTGGCGATCCCTGAAGTTTATCGTGATGTAAGGCTGGGTGAACCGGTATTTTTTGACGACGGCCGTATTGCAGGTATCGTCGAAAAACGGGATTTGGAACAATTACAAATACGTATCACCCACACCCGGAAACCGGTTGAAAAATTGGAGGGTAACAGGGGCGTTAATCTACCGGATACTGACCTGAACCTGGCCGCCCTCAGCACAAAAGACCTCCAGGATCTGGAGTTCGCAGCGCGTCATGCCGACATGATTGGACTGTCTTTCACCAACGCTCCCGAGGATGTTCGCGCGCTGCACCAGCACCTGCATAAACTTGGCCGTGACGATGTAGGCGCAGTTTTGAAAATCGAAACCAAGAGAGGTTTTGCCAACCTTCCCGCCATCCTGTTGGAAGGGCTGAAATTTCCTGCCTGCGGCGTCATGATCGCACGCGGCGATTTGGCGGTGGAATGCGGGTTTGAACGTATGTCCGAGGTTCAGGAAGAAATATTGTGGGTATGCGAGTCAGCGCATGTCCCGGTGATCTGGGCAACCCAGGTGCTGGAAGGTCTGACCAAGCGTGGCCATGCTTCGCGGGCAGAGGTGACCGATGCGGCAATGGCGCAGGCCGCAGAGGCCGTGATGCTGAACAAGGGCACGCATGTCATAGAAGCAGTAGAAATGCTGGCTGATATCTTGCAGCGTATGCAAGGTCATCACCGAAAAAAACGCTCAATGCTACGGAAATTGCATCTTGCCTCGAATTTTGATGCGAAAATTTCGAATGATCCTTAGGTTGCACCTGGCAGAAACCTTGATCATCTTTGCCGGAACCGTTAAAAAAGATTTCCTTTAGTGGTTTCGGGGTATATCGTAATGGACACTTTCCCTGCTGTTTCAGCCCTCAATCAGGTAAATGGTTGTAGATTTTATGAGTCGAGTTATTTGGATTCTCAAGATTAATTTGAATATAGCCCACAAGAATTACCCCGTATGAAGCCTGGCGAGAAACTTACCCTGGGATGGCGTGAGTGGGTCGGTCTGCCCGAACTCGGCCTGGAAGCCATCAAGGCAAAGGTAGATACAGGTGCCAGGACTTCGACGCTACATGCGTTCGAGCTCCACACCTTTTCGGAGCTTGGTAAAGATAGGGTAAAATTCAAGATTCACCCGATACAAAAAGATCAGGAAGCAGTCGTCACCTGTGTCGCAGACATTGTTGATGAACGATTCGTGACGGATTCGGGTGGTCATAAGGAGCAACGCTTGATCATCATGACGCCTTTGACCATCGGTTGCTGGTCATGGCCCATTGAAATGACTTTGACATCCCGTGACAACATGATGTTTCGAATGCTACTGGGAAGAACAGCGATAAAGGATATCGCCATGGTTGATCCATCAAGATCATATACCACCGGCAAAAAACCACGGGTAAAAGTCGAAAAAGGAACAAAATAACCAATGGTCCTAAACAAGTCATTTTCGATCGGTGGAATAGAAGTCAAACCCGGTCAGCGGGCGAATATCAGCTTGCCGGTTGCCGATCTTTACACTTCGACGTCATTGAGCATGCCGGTACAGGTCATCTGTGGACGCAGGGCGGGTCCTGTATTGTTTGTCTCGGCGGCTATTCACGGAGACGAACTCAATGGCGTGGAGATCGTACGCAGGTTGTTGCGTCTCAAAGAACTTCGCTCCATCCAGGGCACATTGATCGCGGTTCCAATTGTCAACGTTCATGGCTTTTTGAATCAATCACGCTATTTACCTGACCGGCGAGATCTCAACCGTTCCTTCCCGGGTAGTGCCAAGGGGTCGATTGCCGCACGCCTGGCTAGTACGTTTTTTAAACAAATTGTTTCCAGGGCCGACTATGGTATTGATCTTCATACCGGTGCGATCAACCGCTCTAATCTGCCACAAACCCGTGGTAACCTCGATGATGCAAAAACACTTGCACTGGCCAAGGCTTTTGGTGCTCCTGTTATCATCAATGCCAATGTACGCGATAGCTCTCTGCGTGCCAGTGTGGCAGAGTTGGGTGTACCGATACTGATCTACGAAGCCGGTGAAGCGCTGCGTTTCGACGAGGTGTGCATCAAAGCGGGTTTACGGGGCGTTTTGAACGTCATGCGTTTCATTGGAATGCTACCCGCAAAACGCCCCCTTAGAAAGCAGGTCATACCGTTACTTGCACGTTCTACGAGTTGGGTACGGGCACCCTCAAGTGGTATCTTTAACACCAATATTCAATTAGGTGACAGTGTTGCAACAGGTCAGCGCATCGCTTCAATTAGCGACCCGTTGGGTGATTCTTCAGAGGCCATACTGGCGCCGTTCGATGGAATCGTTATCGGCCGCAACAATCTACCCCTGGCCCATGAAGGTGACGCGTTGTTTAACATCGCGGAATTCAGAAGTGTTTCCAAAGCTGAAGGTCTGGTTGAGGAGTTCGCAGCAATCTACGATCATTAAGCCGCACAGATCGGTGCCATTTTCCAAAAGGACCAATTATGAAAATCGGAATTCTATCTACAAACCAGAAGCTTTATTCGACACGGAGACTGCTTGAGGCTGGAAAAGAGCGCGGTCATCAGATGGTTGTGATTGATCACAGGCGTTGCTATATGAATATTACAAGTCACAACCCGGGTATACACTACAAGGGTGAAGCAATAACGGGTATTGATGCCGTCATCCCCAGAATTGGCGCCTCGATTTCCTTTTACGGGACGGCTGTGGTGCGTCAGTTTGAGATGATGGGTGTCTACTCAGTGAATGAATCTGTCGCAATTACACGTTCACGCGATAAGTTGCGCGCGTCCCAGTTGTTGGCGCGTAAAGGTATTGGCCTGCCTGTCACCGGCTTCGCAAACTCTCCCGATGACACTGACGATTTACTCGATTTTGTGGGGGGTGCGCCTGTCGTCATCAAGTTGCTCGAAGGCACACAGGGTGTTGGTGTCGTCCTTGCTGAAACCAAGAAGGCCGCCGAGAGCGTGATTGAGGCATTTAGAGGATTGAAAGCCAACTTCATGGTGCAGGAATACATCAAGGAGGCTGGCGGCGCTGATATTCGCTGTCTCGTTATTGGCGACAAGGTTGTGGCTGCGATGAAAAGGCAGGGTAAAGAGGGTGAGTTCCGTTCCAATCTTCACCGGGGCGGGTCAGCAAGCCTGATAAAAATTACACCTGAAGAACGCTCAACCGCCGTTCGCTCTGCCAAAGTCATGGGGCTTAACGTTGCCGGTGTTGATTTACTGCGTTCAAATCACGGACCGGTCGTATTGGAGGTTAATTCCAGTCCGGGTCTTGAGGGCATTGAAAACGCTACCCAAAAGAATGTTGCCGGTACGATCATTGAGTTTATTGAAAAAAATGCAAAACAGGGTAGAACACGAACCCGCGGACACGGATAGAAGAGCGGTTCAGTCGTCCTGGTTTGTTAGTACCAGTCGTAACAGGTCACTGAGAGAGTCGCGTTGCCGGGTGCTCAAACTGAGTTATATTCACAATTTGACGACACAGACGAGCTTGATGTTTGGAACGAATGGTAACTCAGAGCTGTAACTAATGATCTGAAGCAACCGGGACGTGCAACGCGTCCCGGTTGTCAGTCATTTCGTTTGATTCAGACAGTTATTATTAATTACGCCAGAAAGCTGGTGAAAACAATACCAACAGAGTGAAAATTTCCAGCCGGCCCATCAACATGGCAAAGCTTAAAATGACTTTGGCCGTTGAGCTAAGGCTGGCGTAATTGGCGCTCACCTCACCCAGACCCGGGCCAAGGTTGGTGATACAGGCCGCTGCTGCGGCATAGGCGGTTACCGGGTCTACACCCACGCCGTTGAGTGCAATGGTAATCAGGACAAAGCTGGCGACATACAGAAAGAAGAAACCCCAGACCGCATCCATGACCGTTGCCGATGTTTTCCTGCCGCCAATCTTCACCGGAATAACCGCGTGTGGATGAATGAGTCGCTGAATTTCACGAATGGCCTGCCGGTACAAGAGCATGATACGGATCACTTTCATACCTCCACAGGTGCTACCAGCACATCCGCCGATGAATGCGATGCAGATCAGCATGATCGGAATAAAACCGGGCCAAATTGAAAAATCCGCAGAGCTGAAACCGGTTGTAGTCATCACTGAAACTACCTGGAAGCTTGCAAATCGAGCAGATTCAGCGATCGAACCATAGGTACCGTTCAGATAGAGCGCGATGGTTGTCAGGACTGCGAAGCCAACCAGCAGCGATGCGTAGACTTTAAGTTCAGGGTCATGAAAATAGGGTTGTGAACTGGCACGCTTCCATGAAGTGAAATGGATGGCGAAATTGATACCGGCCACCACCATGAAGAAGGTTGCGACAATTTCCAGGGTTGGGCTATTGAACCAGGTAAAGCCGGCATCGTGGGTCGACATTCCACCTATGGCAACCGTACTGAAGGCATGACCGATGGCATCGAAAAGCGTCATGCCTCCAAGCCAGTAGGCCAGTGCGCATAACATGGTGATTCCAAGATAGATCATCCACAGTGCCTTGGCGGTCTCAGTAATGCGGGGGGTCAGCTTGCTGTCTTTTAACGGTCCCGGTGTTTCTGCCCGGTAAAGTTGCATACCACCGATTCGCAGCATGGGTAAGATGGCCACGGCCAGTACAACGATTCCGAGGCCTCCAAGCCACTGAAGTTGCTGGCGGTAATACAAAATGCCGCGGGGCAGGTCATCGATATTTGTCAGAATCGTGGCGCCGGTAGTGGTCAATGCGGACATGGATTCGAAGACGGAATCCACATAGGAGATCTCCGGTTGCGTTAGCAACAAAAAGGGTAGTGCCCCCACCAGGACAAGCGAAAGCCAGCATGCTACAACGACCAGGAACCCGTCACGCAGACGCAATTCCTCGTGGACATCACGTACCGGCAAAAAAATTGCTATTCCGGTCAGAAAAAGGACGACAGCACTAACCAGGAACAAGCCGGCAGTGCCATCGTTATACCACCAGGAAACCAACGCTGGTGGAAGCATCATCAGGCTGGCAGCGGCTATCAGAAAACCCAGGATACGTTGAACGGTTGCCGTTCTCCGGTTTTTCATACGAAGGCTGCGCTCACCTGAAAAAGTCGTTCTACCGCGTGAATTTGCTTCTTATCCGGAACAAACAACAGGACGTGGTCATGCTCTTCTATAAGCGTGTCATGATGTGCGATGATGACGTCTTCACCCCTGACTATGCCAATGATGGTGGTGCCTTCCGGTAGATCCAGTTCTTCCAGAGAACGGCCAACAACCTTGGAACTGCGTCTATCACCGATTGCGATCGCTTCGATAGCCTCAGCGGCACCACTCCTGAGCGAGTGCACGCGCACTATACTACCGCGCCGAATGTGTGCCAGCAGGGAGCCAATGGTTATTTGCTGCGGTGATACAGCGATATCAATTGTGCCGGATTCCATCAGGTCGACATAAGAAGGCCGGTTAATTATGGCAATAACTTTCTTCGCTCCCATGCGTTTCGCCTGCAACGCGGACAGGATATTGGCTGCGTCGTCATTGGTCAGCACACAGTAAACATCCGTGCTGTCTATTGCTTCTTCCCTTAAAAGGTTTCCGTCCGTGCAATCACCGACCAGCACGATAGTCTTGGATAAATCCTCGGCAATTGATTCGGCCCTGACCGGGTCGCGTTCAATCACTTTTACGTGATGGTCACGTTCCAGTTGCCTTGCCAGGTTTTTTCCGATATTGCCGCCACCAGCGAGAATCACACGCCGGACCGGGTTGTCTATTGGTCTCAACTCTTTCATGACCGCTGGAATATCACGTGTTGCGGCCAGGAAAAAGACGATATCATTTTCCTCGATGATGGTGCTGCCTTCAGGCAGTATCAGTTTTCCGTGGCGATAAATGGCCGCCAGACGCGCATCTGACTGACCTGGCATATGCTGTGCCAGTGTGTAAAGTTTCTGCCTGATCAGTAAACCACCGGCTTCTGCCTCGGTGGCCACAAGTTGTGCTTTGCCATCTGCGAAATCCATGACCTGCAAGGTCCCGGGGTACTCGATCAGACCGGAAATATATTGTGTCAACAACAACTCAGGACTGATTAAAACATCGACGGGCGAGTGTTCACGATGAAATATTTCAGTCGATCGGTATATGCAGCAGCGCGTACACGTGCAATGCGGGTTGGTACGTTGTATAGCGTATAGGCTACCTGGCAAGCGATCATGTTGACCTCATCGGAGCTGGTCAAAGCGATAACAAGATCCGCATCCTCGATACCGGCACGTTCCATCACCTTGGGGTGGGAGGCGTGGCCCAGCACACTTCGTATATCCAACTGGTCCTGGAGTTCTTTGAGTCGTTGCTCGTCTTTATCAATGATGGTGATGTCATTGTCTTCATGGACCAATGCGCTGGCTACCGTGGACCCGACCTGTCCTGCGCCAAGGATAACGATTTTCATGAATTGGTGACCAGTTTCGGGTCGATTCCAAGTGACCTGAGTTTACGATAAAGGTGGGTTCTCTCCATTTCCACCGAGTCTGACAATTTGCCGACACTGCCGCCGGCCTTTTTTAACTGGTAGATCAGGTAGTCCCGTTCAAATTGTTCGCGGGCTTCGCGCAGTGGCAGATCAAACAGGCTGTTTTCATACGGGCTCCCGTGACCGCTATTTGCGGTATCCATGCTGGCTGCACTTTGGTTCAGGGCATCCTCAACTTCCTGCGCCGAAACTTCGCCTTCATGGCCAAGCACCAACAAACGCTGGACCAGGTTGCGCAATTCGCGCACATTGCCGGGCCAGCTGTGATTACGCATACGGTTCTGGACGGATACCGAAAACGAGCGGTAAGGCAGGTTTTCGTTGTTTGGAAACCAATCTGAAAAGTACCTGATGAGTTCCGGGATATCTTCAGGTCTTTCACGTACCGCGGGAACTCTCAAAGGCAGGACATTCAGGTGGTAATACAGGGGGCCGGGCAATCGTTTTTCCTTAACCAGTTGTTCCAGGTTGTCTGTGGCACTGCAAATGATGCGGCATCCCAATGGTTTGAAAACCGTGCTGCCCTCAGGTGTATATCCGTTTGATTCAACTGCATTGTTGAGCAACTCAAGCGTTTGGGCAGGCAGACGTTGTAATTTTGGTATGAAAAGTACTCCACCGGCTGCTCTATCCAGCAGTCCATCCACCGGCTGGCCGTTCAAAACGGAACCGAACAGATAGCTGCAGGCATTTTCACCACCGGCCTGACTGTGGTCCAGTGTCAGCATATCGCCTTTGGAGGATGACAGGAAATGGATGTATCGGGCCAATGTTTCCCGGCCACTACCACTTTCCCCGGTAATCATCACCGGGGATGCATTGTTTGCAGCCTGTTTGGCGCTGTTACGCAACAGTTGCATGACCGGGCTGTTGCCCAGTGGCTCAACAGGGGCTATTTCCTGGCCGGGTAACTCCATGGTTTTAGTCTGTGGTCTTGACTCCAGGGCTTTACGCACTGTCGCCAGTAACTTGGCCAGTGAAAGCGGCTTTTGAACAAAATCAAAGGCGCCCAGGCGAGTGGCTTCCACGGCGGTTTCCAGGGTACCGTGACCTGACATGACCACGACATGTGACTCAAGGCTTCCAGCGGAAGACCACTCTTTCAGAAGTGAAATACCGTCGATATCCGGCATCCATATATCCAGCAGAACCAGGTCGGGTTTCTGCTGCGCGTAGATCAGACGTGCGCTTTCACCATCTTTTGCAACCTGTACGGAATACCCCTCATCTTCGAGGATTTCCTGCACGAGTTGCCGGATATCGGGCTCATCATCAACGACCAGGATTTGGGCTTGGGACATATTTGTAAGCGTGATGTGGTACGGAAACAACAGAATACTCTTATGGACAGGCGAGTCAACTGCAAAGATGTCTTTCAAAACAAACGGTGTGATAATCGGTGTGAGATCGTTGCTGCGTAAAAGCAATGTCCCTTTACGGCGATCAACTATGCCTGGAAGATCGTTCCCGCCCGGGCGGGAACGATAGGGTGAAACCGGATCAGCTATGTGAGCATTAACCGGGGTCCTATGGTGATACTGTTTCCTTGTTTACCAGGAAGTCCACTACGTCCAGCATGGCATTGAAATCTTTGACATCCTTGCTGCTCTGAACCCTGTACTTACGATTGACAACCAGGCTTGGTGTGCCGGTGATACCGAAAAGGTTTACATCACGCTGGCTTTTACGTAATTGACTGTCTGCTGCAAATGACTGGTAATTCGCTAAAAAGGCTGATTTTTCAACCCCAAAGCTCGGTATAGAAATCAGCCAGATCATCCAGTTTGCGAAATTGTTTTCCCTCTTTCCAGATGGCGTCCATCATGGCCATGTGGCTTTCGTCTTCAATGCCCAGCATCTCTGCAGTGATATAAGCGCGAGCCATCATTTCCCATGCTTTGCGTCCAAAAGCAACGGCGATACGGTTGAAATTGACGTTGCCAGGCTTGGTCTCATTCCAGCTTTTCAAATAAGGCTCAAAGGTATTGCAATGGGAACAGCCATAGCTGAAAAGCTCGGTGACTTCCACGGTATCAGAGTCAGTTTCTGCCGGTACCTGGTTTATTTTGAAGTAATGCACACCTTCCTGGTATGGCTCGAGCTGCGCCATG
Source organism: uncultured Gammaproteobacteria bacterium (assembly GCA_963749115.1). Classification (GTDB taxonomy): domain Bacteria; phylum Pseudomonadota; class Gammaproteobacteria; order Xanthomonadales; family SZUA-36; genus SZUA-36. Next base: position 129,308 of record CAVVLP010000010.1, on the reverse strand, counting down.
GCCAGCTGACTGCCAAGTAGCAGGCTTAACGCGATAATCACTTTTTGAATCATTGTTAACTTCTCCACATGTTTTTATCCGGTCGGTTTACAGACCCCATCGAGGCGCCCATTGTTCCGCCGTACTTTACCGGGTTTATTCTTTTACGCTATGCAGGCCCTGCATATAACTGGCCACGGCCTTGATTTCCGCATCGGTCAGCCTGTTGGCCACATCGGTCATGATCTTGCTGCTGGCATCATCAGCACCCCAGGTCGTGCCTGCTCTGAAGCCGGTTAGCATTTTCTCTGAATAGACGGAGTGTTGACCTGCAAGGTTGGGGTAGCCTGATAACGGATTGCCTTCGCCGGCAGGACCATGACAGGACATACACGCGGGGATATCAGTTTCAGGATTGCCGCTTCGGTAAAGCCGTTCGCCGCTGGCGCGCAAAGCTTCATCAGTTAAGCCGGCACTGGTGGTCTGGCTGGCAAAATAAGCGGCTAAATCAGCCATGTCCTGATCGGAAAGATTCATCGAGATTGCAGTCATCTCCGGAACCGGCCGGCTGCCGTCTTTGATCAGGGCTAACTGGCGTTGCAGATAAGGGGCATGTTGGCCGGCTATTTTGGGCCAGTTTGGCACAACACTGTTTCCGTCTGCGCCGTGACAGGCCGCGCACACTGCTGCTTTGCCTTGACCGGCATCCGCATCACCAATTGCGAAAACTGGTAAAGAGACCAGCAATGACAGGCCGATCGCGAATTGCAATAATTGCTTCATTTCGTACTCTCCAGGAATGTTTGCGTACAATGACCGAAATGGGCGCTTATTATCCCGTTTTAGTCTCTGTCGTTCCAGCGATAAGATGTAAAAAAATGAGAAACAAACAATGAAAAAGACGAACCCTTTCCGAATCGCCAGCTATGTGCTCAATGCTCATGAATTGAAGCAACTGCCGAAGGATCAGGGTATCGAAGTTGCGATTGCGGGTCGCTCCAATGCGGGCAAATCAAGTGCAATCAATACTTTAACCGATCAGAAATCACTGGCTCGCACAAGTAAAACACCAGGTCGCACCCAGCAAATAGTTATCTTTGAACTGGACGAGAACCGGCGTATAGCCGATTTGCCGGGTTATGGCTATGCCAAGGTTCCTTTGAAACTCAAAGCGCACTGGCGTAACGTCATGGCGCGCTATTTTAAGACACGCAAGTGTTTGCGTGGTGTCGTGCTGGTCATGGATATCCGTCACCCGATGCGCGAGTTTGACCAGCAAATGCTGAACTGGTGTGAGTCCTCGGGTGTCCCATGTCACATTTTGTTGACCAAGGCGGACAAACTCAAACGTGGTCCGGCACAGTCAACCTTGCTCAAGGTTCGACGCGATTTACCAGCCGTTGCCAGTGTTCAGGTTTTTTCCTCGCTCAATAAAAGTGGCCTCGAAGAGTTGGTGGATAAATTGAGCGTTTGGTATGAGTACGGTGACAAACAGGGTTAAAATTTACTAAATGATTACACAGGACAATTAGCATGAGTTTTCCTTCTACCCGTATGCGCCGTATGCGCGCAGATGATTTTTCCCGTCGTTTGATGCGTGAGACCGTTTTAACACCGGATGACTTTATCTGGCCGGTATTTGTCATTGAAGGCGAAGACTGTACTGAAGCCGTGGCTTCCATGCCGGGTGTTGAGCGTATGAGCATAGACCGTTTGCTTTTAAAGGCCGGAGAGTGTGTGCGATTGGGTGTCCCCGCCATCGCCTTGTTCCCGGTCACGGCACCTGGAGGCCAAAACCGATGATGCCTGTGAGGCCTGGAACCCCGAGGGGCTCGCGCAACGGGCGGTACGTGCTTTGAAAAAGGCTTACCCGGAACTGGGTGTTATGACCGACGTGGCCCTTGATCCATTTACCAGCCACGGGCAGGACGGCCTGATGAACGAGCATGGTTACATCGTGAATGATGAAACCGTGGTTGCCCTGGTCAAGCAGGCCGTTTCGCATGCGCAGGCGGGTGCAGATATCGTTGCGCCGTCTGACATGATGGATGGCCGCATTGGTGAGATTCGGGATGCCCTGGAAGATGCGGGTTATATCAATACCCGCATCCTGGCTTATTCGGCCAAGTATGCCTCTTCTTTCTATGGCCCTTTCAGGGATGCAGTGGGTTCGGCAGGTGCGCTCGGTGGAGGTAACAAATATACCTACCAGATGGATCCGGCCAATACCGATGAGGCTATCTCGGAAGTTGCCCTGGACCTCGAAGAGGGTGCGGATATGGTTATGGTCAAACCCGGCATGCCTTACCTCGACGTGGTGCGGCGCGTCAAAGAGACTTTCGGTGCACCGACCTATGTCTACCAGGTGTCCGGCGAGTACGCGATGCTGAAGGCCGCTTCCATCAATGGCTGGCTGGATGAAAAGGCCGTAGTGATGGAGGCCCTGACCAGTATCAAGCGGGCCGGTGCTGACGGCATACTGACCTATTATGCTTTACAGGCAGCGACGTGGATCAGGGAAAAGAACTGATCAGGCTGGCGTTGTTCGGGCAACCGGTCAAGTCATCTCTATCCCCGGCTATTCACCGCCGTTTTGCGGCACAGTGCGGCCTGCAAATTGAGTACCGGCTGATAGAGCCGGACGTCAATGAATTTCCCCAGGCGCTCGAAGCTTTTCGACTCACAGGTGGCATGGGTTGCAATGTCACCTTGCCTTTCAAGCGGGATGCATGGCAGTTGGCTTCAGGTTCATCACCGGAAGCCAGCCAGGCGCAGGCTGCAAATACCCTTGTTCGTCAATCAGCTGGTTGGTTTGCACACACCACAGATGGTGCCGGTCTGATGTCTGATTTGATTGGGAATCACGGTATGAATCTTTCTGGCAAGCGTGTGCTTATTCTTGGGGCGGGCGGTGCGGCAGCGGGTATCCTTGGTGGTTTGCTGGCACAAAATCCCTCGCAGATTTTCCTGGTTAACCGGAACCTGGATCGTGCCCAGGCCTTGTCGGAGCGCTTTGGCTCCGGGGAGAAAGTTTCTGTTACAGGTTGGACCGACCTGTCTTTAAAAGGCGCTTTTGACCTGGTGATCAATGCCACATCATTGGGCCATTATGGCGAGGCACCACCGTTGCCGGGTTCGGTATTCGCGCCAGCTGCAATTTGTTACGACATGAACTACTTCAAAGCCAGCCTGCCGTTGAAGAAAAAGTGTGATGAAATGCGCCAACCCTATCTCGATGGGCTGGGTATGTTGGTGGAGCAGGCGGCAAAAAGTTTTTCCATCTGGACGGGTAAACAGCCGGAGACCCGTGCCGTTATCGATGCGCTTAGACGGGATGCAGGTTGATAGGAGGTCAGATATGACAGCAGGAAAATCATCAGACAATCTCGACAGCATTGTCGCCCAGGCACGAAAAGCATCACAGGAGCGTGAGAAGGGCTACCGGGCCAAGGCGCTTAAATTGTACCCCTGGGTTTGTGGTCGATGTGTACGTGAATTCACCAGGGAAAACCTGCAGGAGCTTACGGTTCATCATCGTGACCATAACCATGACAACAACCCGCAGGATGGAAGTAACTGGGAACTTCTTTGTGTTTATTGCCACGACAATGAACACTCCCGGTTGATCGACGCGGCCTACGGTCACCTTGAACCTGATGACACAAGATAGCTCAGCCACGCATAGCCCGTTTGCAGGTCTCGCCGGCATGCTTAAAGAAAAGAAATAATGGATATTCAGAACCCGGTCCGCTGATCACCTGGCCCGGAAGATGTGCATCAAATTAAGAGTACCAGGCAGGTTCGTGCTTTTTTTAATGTCAATCAGGATTCCGCCCTCGGCATCGGTTCTGCCAAATCACCTGATTCGTCCAATGACGGATAACTAAGGCGATGTTTTTTACAATAGTCTGTCAGCACCGGGTGTAACCACTCAAATCGTTGCCGGGCGAGCGTTTCATCATCCAGTCGGCAGTGGTCATACATTCCTGCAGCCTGTCTTTGCCGTTGTGCTTCATAGAGCACGATTGCGCAAGCCACCGAAACATTCAGGGACTGGGTAACACCCATCATCGGTATATTGATCTGCTGGTCGACATATGACAGGGTTTTATCGCTGACACCAAATAATTCGGAACCCAACACCAGGGCGGTGGCTTGTGTGTAATCGACATCGCGAAAATCTATGGCATCATCACTCAAATGTGCAGCTACTAGTCTGAAAACCTTTTGATTTCAGATATTTACAACTATCTTCAGTGCTGTTGTGGGTGCGGATATAGACCCATTTTTCTGCCCCTTGTGAGGTTTTCCAATGTGTACGGAGACTATTCTCACCCGGCGACACATGCATCTCGTTGATGCCCACGGCATCACAGTTGCGAACCATGGCTGAGAAATTCTTGGGTTTGTGCAGGTTTTCTGCAAATACGGTCAGGTCGGGTTGGCGCCGCGCCAATACTTCATCCAGCCTGGCTACGCGCTCAGGCGTCATGGCTTAGCGCATGTTTTTCATTACGCAGTGCTTTCCATGCATCGGCTGATATTGATAAAGGCCTGACCGAGCAACAATGCTGGCATAACCAAAATCAGTGATTTGAGCAGAAATACCATGGGTAGCCCACCGGCCTCTCTTGAAGATTCCAGTAACTTCCAGGAATTGCTGACATAGGGCCAGGCAATAATCAGCACAAAGATACAAAAGGGCACGAGGAATACCAGGCTTCCAAGCAGATCGACCCTGGCCCGGTTGTGTTCCGTCATACCGCCGTAAAAAATATCCACCCGCACATGCCCGTCCTGTTGCAAAGTCCATGCGGCAGCAATACTGAACACCACGACATGAAGATAGGTCAGCGATTCCTGCAGCCAGATCCAGCCCAGGTTAAAGCCATAACGAAGCACTACGATGGTAAATGTCAGCAGTACCATCACAACCGTTAACCAGGCGACCGATTTCCCGCACCAGGCAATAAATTTGCGTAGTGCAGAAAAGTGGTCGGATGCCTCTGGTACGCGTGATGTCACCACTCTTTCAACTTCCAGTAAACCGGCTGGACCGGATTCAGTTTCCGGTCGGATTCACGCAGTTCAAGTTCGCCGTCACCATCTTCATCAAGATAATAGTAAGCTGGCCCTTTAACGGGTGTGATCTTAACCATGTAGACACGGCCATTCTGCGTGTATTCTTCGATTCGTTGACCTTCACGCTCGGTAATCACGACACTGGGTTCAAGTTGTTCACCGGGCACTTTTGGAGGAATCGGCGGGATAGGTGGCGGTGCAGCCGGATCGGTGCTCTCTGCGGTTTCCTGTTGCGCCATGGCCAGTCCCCAGATCAAAGTGCTTGCCGCCAGAGTGGTTATCCATTTGTGTTTCATTTGCTTCGCTCCCTCAACCGCAAATTAATAATGTCTGCGTAACTCTTTATATATACTCTCAGCATAGCAGACCCTAAACACTGAATCTGGAAGAAATGTCGCATGAGTGCTAAAAATATTCTCTACCTGGTCGATGGTTCGTCCTATATCTACCGGGCCTACCACGCGCTTCCCAACCTGACCAATTCCGCAGGTGAGCCGACAGGCGCACTTCTCGGTGTGGCGAATATGCTGCGACGCTTGCTGAAAGATGCGGAGCCGGAAAATATTGCGGTGGTTTTCGATGCAAAGGGTCCGACATTTCGTCATGAAATGTACCAGGAGTACAAGGCAAACCGCCCACCGATGCCGCTGGAGCTCAGGCAGCAGATAGAACCGATTCATGAAATTGTCCGCCTGCTGGGTCTTCCACTGATCCAGGTTTCGGGTGTTGAGGCCGATGATGTGATCGGAACACTGGCCCGCCGCGCCGCCGCTAAGAAAATGGACTGCGTAATCTCCACCGGTGACAAGGACATGGCTCAGTTGGTCAATGACCATGTATCACTGGTCAATACGATGACCGATACGTCGATGGACGCTGATGGGGTAGTCGAAAAATTTGGCGTGACACCTGAACAGATCGTGGATTTCCTGGCCTTGACCGGTGACAAGTCAGACAACATTCCCGGAGTTGAGAAATGCGGGCCCAAAACCGCCGCCAAGTGGCTGAACAGCTGGCATGATCTCGAAGGTGTAATGGCCAATGCCATTGATATGAAAGGAAAAATTGGTGAATACCTGCGTGAGGCTCTTGAAATTTTGCCGCTATCGCAAGACCTGACAACCATCCGCACTGATCTGGATCTGGAACAGGATGTCAGCCAACTCAAGCGTGGATCAGTGGATGAAAATGCCCTGCGTGAGTTTCTGCAACGCAATGAATTCAACAGCTGGTTGAGGGAACTGGGCGCGCAGGAACAGTCAGAGTCGCAAAAGCCCGAGTTGAACTACACAACGATCTTGGATATGGCAAGTTTCAACAAGTGGCTGGAGAAACTGGAGTCATCCGATCTGATAGCATTTGATACCGAAACGACCAGCCTCGATCCGATGCAGGCTGAGCTGGTGGGTCTGAGTTTTGCCGTTGATGCGTTTGAAGCGATCTATGTCCCGGTTGGTCACAATTATCCGGGTGTTCCTGTGCAACTTGATCGTGATACCGTGCTGGAGGCCCTCAGACCGCTTCTGGAAGGCGAGTCACCCAAAAAGGTGGGTCAGCATATCAAGTACGATATGAATGTCCTGTCACGCTACAATCTAGCGGTAACAGGCGTCGCCTTTGACACGATGCTCGAATCCTATGTACTCAACAGCACCGGCAGTCGCCACGATATGGATTCACTCGCGCTTAAATACCTCGGTCATCAGACCACCCATTACGAGGATATTGCCGGCAAGGGAGCCAAGCAGATATCTTTCAGCCAGGTTTCTATCGAAGATGCCGGTCACTACGCGGCCGAGGATGCCGACATCACCTTGCGCCTGCACCAGCACCTGTGGCCTAAATTACAGCGCGAAGCCGCACTCGAAAAGGTGTTGGTGGATATCGAAATCCCGTTGATACCGGTGTTGGCGAGAATGGAGCAGACCGGTGTACTGATTGATGGCAAAGAATTGCAGCGGCAAAGTGGCGAGTTGGCCAAACGCATGCTGGAACTCGAAGAGCAGTCACATGAGGCTGCCGGTCAGCCATTTAACCTTGAATCTCCAAAGCAACTGCAGCAGATCCTGTTTGAAAAACTGGAGCTGCCGGTCATACGTAAAACACCAAAGGGTCAACCATCAACAGCGGAGGACGTGCTGAAGGAGCTGGCCGCAAATTATGAACTGCCGAAGTTGATCCTTGAAAACCGGTCTATCTCCAAGCTCAAATCAACCTATACCGATAAACTGCCCATGCAGATCAATCCGCATACCGGGCGGGTACATACTTCGTATCACCAGGCGGTGGCGGCAACCGGCAGGCTATCCTCCTCAAATCCCAACCTGCAAAACATACCCATACGAACACCGCAGGGACGCAAGATACGCAGGGCCTTTGTGGCACCGAAGGGAAGCCTGATACTGGCTGCTGATTACTCCCAGATTGAACTGCGTATCATGGCACACCTTTCGGGGGACAAGGGTCTGCTGAAGGCGTTTCACGACGGTGTCGATGTCCACAGGGCAACAGCAGGCGAGGTGTTTGGGGCTGACTACGACAAAGTAACGGATGATCAACGACGCGCCGCCAAGGCGATCAACTTCGGGTTAATGTATGGCATGTCAGCCTTTGGTCTTGGTCGTCAACTCGATATTAGCCGTCCCGAGGCCCAGGAATATATGGATACCTATTTTTCCCGTTACCCGGGTGTACGGATTTTTATGGAAGAGACCCGTGAAAAGGCCCGTGAACACGGTTATGTCGAAACACTATTCGGACGCAGGTTGTATTTACCCGAGATCAATGCCAGCAACATGATGCGTCGTCAGGGTGCGGAACGCGCTGCCATCAATGCGCCGATGCAAGGCACGGCAGCTGACATTATCAAGATCGCCATGATCAAGGTAGATAAATGGCTGCAGACCAGCCAGGCGGGCGCGAGACTGGTTATGCAGGTACACGATGAACTGGTGCTGGAGGTGGAAGAAAAGCAACGAGCCATGGTGTCTGATGCTGTTGTAAAACACATGTCAGCCGCAGCAAGTCTGGATGTACCACTGGTCGTTGATGTTGGTTTTGGAACAGACTGGGATACCGCACATTAACGCGGGAGACCTTGTGGACTACCCGTTTGAAAAACTGCCGTCTTGTTGAACCAAAGGACAGCATAGTGGTCTTAATTCTTGACTGTTCCCCTACAGTCCGGTTCGCTCCCTATGCGAACCAGGGTATCGGTTATTTCCCCCTTGCCGAGACCACTTTTAGCCCCACCGCCAAGTGGTGGGGCTTTTTTATGTACAGGATGTACGGTATGCCGCGGGCGCAGGGATGCGCAGGAGCGGCGTCTTTCAGCCTGGCACAGCACCTAATTGGACGAACGGTTATGTTCAGGATGAACGGTATATCGCGATAGAGCACAGGGATGTGCGGCGCGATTGTGTCAGTTTTGCACAGCGCATCATTGGATGCGCGGAGCGACGTCTTTCAGCCTGGCACAGCACCTAATTGGACGAACGGTTATGTACAGGATGTACGGTACACCGCGGGCGCAGGAAGCGCAGGAGCGGTGCCTTTCAGTTTTGCACGTTGTTTGATGCATGCATGAACAGAAGCGGCGTTTGTCAGCTCTGCCAGGCATTTCACTACTTGCCTGGGCGCCAAGGTGGTGCGGTGTCTTGTTTCAGGACATGCCGTGAACCCATCCTTGGGGGCGCGGGCTCGACTCCTGTCTCGCACGGTCCTTAAACAAGACACCACACCCCCTCGGCTTTGTGGGAATTCATAGGTCACTTGATTCTGATAGGTCTACACGGTTTATGGTTGAATCGGGGTGGTGGATCGTAGGAAACACTGACAAGATGAGGCTGAAAATCAGTTGAGAAACTTGCCGGGGCCGTTGCGGTACGTTTCAGTCCTGAATGTCCTCATCCAACCAGTCCCTCGGCTCCAAATACCCCTCCAGTTCCGCTTCAGCAGAACCTTTCTCGGGTTGGTAGTTATAGCGCCAACTTACCAGTGGCGGAAGTGACATAAGTATGGATTCGGTACGGCCACCGGATTGCAGACCAAAAAGTGTGCCGCGGTCATATACCAGGTTGAACTCGACATAACGCCCACGCCGATACAATTGGAACGCCCGTTCACGATCGCCGTATTCGGTTTGCTTGCGGCGGTCAACGATGGGCAGATAAGCAGGCAGATAGCTGTTCCCCACGGTTTGCATGAACTCAAAGCAACGTTCAAAGCCCCATTCGTTCAGGTCATCGAAGAACAGGCCACCGACACCTCGGGTTTCGTTTCGATGCTTAAGATAGAAATACTCGTCGCACCATTGTTTGTATCGCGGATAGACCTCGTCGCCAAAAGGCTGACAGGTTTTCTTAACGGTTTGATGCCAGTGGACTACGTCTTCCATGTTCGGGTAATACGGGGTCAGGTCATAGCCACCGCCAAACCACCAGATTGAACCATCGGTGTCTTCTTCAGCCCCGGGTTTGTTGGCGATAAAGAAACGGACATTGGCATGACTCGTGGGCACATACGGATTGCGTGGATGAATAACGAGGGAAATACCCAGCGCCTGGAAATCACGACCTTCCAGTTCAGGTCTGGCGGCGGTTGCTGAAGGTGGCAGCCGGTTGCCATAAACATGCGAGAAATTGACCCCGGCCTGCTCAAAAACATCACCCTGTTTCAAAACCCGGGTGCGTCCGCCACCACCAGCCTCACGTTCCCACATATCTTCTTCGAAGCGACCTTTACCGTCCGCCTTTTCCAGTCCGCGACAGATATTGTCCTGCAGACCAAGTAAGTATGTTTTAACCCGCTCAATTGACATTAGTATTCCAGCCCGATGAAGTAAATGGCCTAGCCTTGCCTGATGATTTTCCCGCTGACAAGATCTCGAATTTCGCTGGGTTTCTCACCATCGCCCAGTTCGCCTTCGAGAACACCGGCAAGGTCAGAACCAAAATAATCCAGCACCTGCGCGACACTTCGGGCCGGTTTGGCGGAAGTGTGATTGGCGCTGGTCGATATCAGGGCGGAGCCAAAAGCCGCGCATAGTGCCCGACTGGGCTCGTGTGCGGTGATGCGTACGGCGATCGTGTCGTGCTGACCCGCCACATAGTCGGGTACACCGGCAGCACGTGGAAATAACCAGGTAACGGGACCTGGCCAGGTTTGCATGGCTTTGTCTATCAGGTAATCGTCAACCTCTGATACCCAGGGTTTTAGTTGTGAAAAATCGCTGGCGATCAGCACCAGGCCAGCCGACTCGTGCCGGCCTTTCAGCAATAAAAGTTTGCGGACTGCCGCTTCATCAGTCGGGTCACAACCCAGTCCAAATACGGCTTCGGTGGGATAGGCAATAACATGCCCAGCCTGCAGTTGTTTAACTGCTGCGGCAGTATCGAGCAAAGTCCGGGTATTCATGGTTCAGGTGATGGTTTTGAGACCGCTACTCATATCTTCGCAGTTTTCTTCTTTGTGGCTTTCTTTTTAGACGTCTTCTTTTTACTTGATTTCTTTTTGCCGGCCGCCTTTTTTGATGCAGCTTTCTTCTTTGCTACCTTTTTCCGGCCGCGTTTACGGTCGGGTGCCGCTGCAATCAATTCCTCACACTCGGTTTGGGTCAAGGACTCTGGCTCGCGGTCTTTTGGCATACGTGCATTTTTGTGACCATCGGTAATGTAGGGGCCATAACGACCACGCAAAACCTGGATATCAGTGCCCTCAAAAGTCTTGATGATGCGGTTGGCTTCAAATTCTTTCTTCTCAGCGATTAGTACCAACGCCTGTTCAAGGGTGACCTCGTGCGGGTCGATATCTTTCAATGAAACAAATTTGCTGTCAAAACGGATGTAGGGGCCAAAACGTCCGATCGCTGCGAAAACCTTTTCGCCTTCCGGTGTTACACCCAGTTCGCGTGGCAGCTTAAACAACTCAAGTGCTTCTTCCAGCGTAATTGTTTCCAGGTTTTGCCCCGGCCTGAAACCTGCAAATACAGGTTTATCCTCATCATCCCGGGTGCCAATCTGGGCATGCGGTCCGTAAAGACCAAGACGTACAGACAAGGGTTTGCCGGATTTGGGATCTGTGCCCAGAATACGGGTGCCCTTGGCCTCGCGGGAATCTACATCTTCACCTTTCCTGATCACCCTTTCGTTAAATGGTTTCCAGAATGACCTCAGTAATGGAATCCAGTCCAATTCGCCGCGTGATACTTCATCCAGTTCATCTTCCAGGCGGGCGGTAAACTCATAATCCACATATTCGTTGAAATGGTTTTCCAGGAATCGTTCAACAACCCGACCGGTATTTGTGGGTTTGAAACGACGATTTTCCAGCTCGGCATAGTACCTTCTAACCAGTGTGGACATGATGCTGGCATAGGTGGACGGCCTGCCAATACCGTATTCTTCCATGGCCTTGACCAGGCTGGCCTCGGAGTAGCGTGGTGGTGGTTCCGTGAAATGCTGCTCCGAGCGTATCCCGTCCAGTTGGAGTACGTCTCCCTCCTGCATATCCGGAAGCTGGCTTTCTGATTTATTATCGCTTTCAGGTTTCGAAACTTCGTAGGCCGCGAGAAAACCGGGAAAAGTAACAACAGAGCCATTGGCACGGAAACTGGCGTTTGCACCGCAGTCAAACTCGACAGCAACAGTGTCCATTTTTGCCGGTGTCATCTGGCAGGCCAAGGTACGTTTCCAGATTAATTCATAGAGACGGAACTGGTCATTGCTCAGACTTTTCTTGATCTTGTCGGGAATCAGCCTGGCGGATGTCGGGCGAATAGCCTCGTGCGCTTCCTGGGCATTTTTTGATTTGGTCTTGTAGAAATTTGGTTTTTCAGGCAGATAGTCCGGACCAAATTGATCAACGATCTGTGCGCGGATATCAGCAAGCGCGTCATTGGATAACATGACCGAGTCTGTACGCATATAGGTGATCAAACCTTCGGTTTCACCATTGATCTCGATTCCTTCGTACAGTGTCTGTGCCGTGCGCATGGTTTTTTGGGCCGAGAACCTGAGCTTTCTTGACGCATCCTGTTGCAACGTAGAGGTAATGAAGGGTGGCGCCGGCCGGCGTTTGCGTTCCTTGCGGGTGATCCTGTCTGCTCTCAGCTGGCCGTTGGCATCTGCGAGTAGTTGATCACGTACTGCGGTCGCGCGTACTTCATCCTGGATATCGAACTGGCGGTATTTGTCCCCATCCAGACGCACCAGGTTGGCTGTAAATGAACGCTCGGCTTTTTGCAGATCTGCCTCAATGGTCCAGTATTCCTGTGCATTGAAAGCTTCAATTTCGCGTTCCCGCTCGACAATCATGCGCAGGGCCGGGCTTTGAACCCTGCCTGCTGACAATCCAGGTTTGATTTTTTTCCACAGCAATGGTGACAGGTTAAATCCAACCAGGTGATCCAGCGCACGTCTCGCCTGCTGTGCATTGACGAGATCCATGGAGAGTTCGCGTGGATTGGCCACCGCTTCCTGGATCGCATGCTTTGTTATTTCGGAAAATTCGACCCGGTAAAAAGGAATTTTCCCGGTCAGTTTTTTATCTTTCAGAATCTCGTAAATGTGCCAGGAAATGGCTTCGCCTTCGCGATCGAGATCGGTTGCGAGGTAAACCGCCTCGGCCTTGCGGGTTGCTTTTATGATTGCATCAACATGTTTTTTGCTGCCTTCGCTAAGCTCATAACGCATGTTGAAATCATTATCGGTATCGACAGCACCGTCCTTGGATGGCAAATCTCGAACGTGTCCGTAGGAAGCCAGTACTTCGAAATCACTTCCGAGGTATCGGTTAATAGTTTTCGCCTTGGCCGGCGATTCCACGATAAGTAGGTTTTTTGCCATGTTTATGTTCAAAAAAACACCATCTGCCTGCGAGGCAGGATTGTCCTAGATGGTAAATTTCTCCAGTTGGTATAGTCTTTCAGTACAAGTTGGACCGAATGCCGTGGTCGAACCCCTATATAATTAGTGCCGATATTCCTGTTCGGTGTCAAACATCAAATCTTCCATCCAGGCAAAATTCGCTTCCTGACCCGGTTGATTGAATAGCACCATCAGCACCACCCACTTCATATCTTCAAGGGTGATTTCATCGGTTTCCAATGCGAGCACGCGGTCGAGAACAAGTTCACGGCGCTGGGCATCGACGATACCAATATTTTCGAGGTACATCAGAAAATCCCTGCACTCGGTATCCAGACGTGCGATTTCTGATTCAACATAAACGCGGACGGGCCGGTTGTTATCCAGAAACAGGTCCGGTTGGTGGCGCTGCTCTGCAAGACCGTCGAGCCAATTGAAGGCCTTGTCGATTTCGCCACTGGTGAACCCCGCCTGGTGGAGATTTTCCTCCAAAGAATCCCTGTCCGGTGCTTCTTCTGGTTCGTCGTATAAATAATTCTCAAACAGAAACATCAGCACGTCGAGTACATTTTCTTTCATTATCAGGCCTCTATTACTTTTAACCGGTAGCTTGCCGCAGCAATCACCGGTTTGGTCCCTCTCCGATCTCTGGTCACAGCATGGCTGAGACTAACCGCAGCGTCAATGCACATTTGTGTAAAAACCTGTCAGGATATTGATCAGAAGAAGAAAAATCACTCACAAATATCTGTGAAGGACGTTGGGGCTCCGTTGTTATTGTTCAAGTGAGACCCTCACAAAACGCCTTTTATGTCAGGCGCGGACATAGTGTCCATTGCCGTGTTTCTTTACCAGGCCTTTAAGTTCCATCATCAACAGCATCGAAGATATTTCACGGGCACTCAGACCTGATTGTTCAATGATTGCATCCACGGGCTTGGGGTCATAAGCCAGTACACTCCACACTTTGCGGTAATCGGCATCATCGAGCAGGGTTTTCTGAAACAGACCAGGTTTTTCAGGTGTATCGTCAGCCTGGTCCAGTCGTTGGCGAATCTCCATTTGCAATTCGGCGGCGACCGGGCCGAGTTCCTGCATGATATCAGCCGTTGTCTCAACCAGGCGTGCACCGTCCCGAATCAGGCGGTGGCAGCCCTTTGCCATGGGGTTGTTAAGGGAGCCGGGTAGGGCGAATACGTCACGACCCTGTTCCGCAGCTTTACGTGCAGTGATCAAGGTGCCGCTGTTCAGACCGGCTTCAATTACCAGTACTGCGAGGCTCAAACCTGAAATGATTCTGTTTCTTGATGGAAAATGTCGGCGCTTTGGTGGTGAGCCCAGTGGTAATTCCGAAATCATTGCGCCTTGTGAGCGGATACGCCCGGCAACTGCACGACTGCTGCTGGGGTAAACCTGATCCAAACCGGTGCCGTTGACGGCGATTGTCAATGCACCCGCATCCAGCGCTGCCATGTGGGCCGCTGTATCGATACCACTCGCCAGACCGCTGGTTATGGTCATGCCCTGGCGTGCGAGTGTGCCGGCAAAGTCACGTGCGTGATCAAGACCGCCCGCGGTGGGGTTGCGGCTGCCAATAACAGCGATTTGAGGCTGCCACAGGCAACCGGGGTCCCCGTCTACGAACAATGCCGCCGGTGGATTGCCTATGCGTCGTAATAATACAGGGTAGGCGTCATCGTCCCAACACAACAGGTGATGATTTGATTGAGCAAGCCATTGCAGATCAGATTCAATCTGCGCCTCATCCGGATGGGTAATGGCGGCCACCGTTTCGTCTGATAAACCAAACCGGGTCAAATCCCGGGTGCTGGCCGCCGCCACGGCTGACACCCCGCCCAGTGCTTCAATCAGTTTGATCAGCGAAGCGCCCCCGAGCGAGGGCGCATTCAGAATAACTAACCAGTCACGTTGTTTCGTAACAGCCCCCTTTGTTTATACCAGGGGCTTTTCGGTCAACGCCGGCAAGTTCCTGGTTTGTTTAAATTGTCTCGTCCGGGTGTTTCAGCATGTCGCGTTCACGTACCGGCCGTTTGCCATTCATGATCATGGCGTAACTGACTTCATCAAAGACCCGGAATACAAGTATATGAGCGCTGTACTGCTCTGGCAGGGTCACTTTGTCGCCATTCAGGGTCTTCTGGTCCGCGAAACTCCCGGTCGGATATTTCACTTCATCCTGTATTCTTCTGCCAGGCCGGAAAGCCGAAAATACATGACCTGGCTCAACACCCTGACTGCTACCGGCATTGATTGCTACAACCTGGTAGTGCCCGGCACCATACCTGGCCTGGGTCAGGGCGATAACTTCCATGCCCTCCGGTACCTGTTCCATCGCATGCGGTAGCAACTGGTCGGGGAAAACATGGTCGTCAATGGGTAATACGAAATCACCTTCCTTGACTTCGGTGCGACCGCTCTGGATTTCAATTATGGCCGGATCGCCTTCTTTGAGCAGTCTTCCTACAGCAATATCCCAAAACTCATAACCCAGAACCGGTGGGTCTTTGTGTCGCCAGGATAAGGTCGCATCCCAGATATCACCCGGATACTCGTCCTCGATACGCATATGTTCTGCCCATCTGTGGTGTTTCGCCCTCTGCATTACACCGTTATCATCATAGTAGATGTGACGCATCCGAACGATGGCAAATTCCTCGCCGATCCGTCCTTCCATGCCCCTCACATACGTAAGATCTTTCTCAGTTGCCATGCGGCGCTGACTTTCATTGGCAACCACGTAGGGCAGGTCAGAAAAGGAACCAGGCGTTAAAACGCGGGCATTGGTGATAAAAGGCGCGATAGCCGACCAGTCAATGGGCGGAATCGGTTCACGCGGTAGCCTGCGTATCCCGGGAGACATACGCACAGTCTCCTTGCCGCCGTTGACCACCAATCGTGGCTGGCCGTCAATATAGACCAATGATACGCGGTCACCCGGATAGATAAGGTGCGGATTCTCAATTTGAGGGTTTGCATGCCAGATCGCTGGCCACTGCCAGGGTTGTTCCAGAAACTTTCCGGAGATGTCCCACAGAGTGTCACCCTTTACAACGACGTATTCATCCGGGTGGTCTGGGCGTACTGACACATCTTGTGCCATAACCGTACCTGCTAACATCGTCACCAGGATCAGGTGAAAAATTTTCTTAATCACATTCCTTTCCCCATATAATAGGCATCCAGCCATCTTGACCGATGCGGTCATTATTCTTCACTGGCGAACATAGTTCGTCATTAGCTATCATAATTCCTGTGGTGAAAAAGTTCACCTAAATTATTTATCAGGCGCAGAAACAGATGTCAAAATTAAATATTTTAGAGTTCCCCGATCCCCGCTTGACCACGGTTGCAAGTGACGTGGATACCTTTGATGATGCCTTGAAAAAACTGGTTCAAGACATGACAGAAACCATGTATTCTGCAGACGGAATTGGTCTTGCTGCAACCCAGGTAAATGTTCACAAACGCTTGCTGGTGCTTGATATTAGCGAAAATCAGGATCAGCCGCGAGTGTATATAAATCCACAGATTCTGATCAGCGAAGGTGAGCAGGATCATGAAGAGGGTTGTTTGTCTGTCCCGGGTATTTATGCCAGCGTGAGCCGTGCTGAAAACATCACGGTCAGGGCACAGGATTTGGATGGAAACACCTTCGAAGAAAAGCTGACAGGACTGCATTCAGTGTGTGTTCAACATGAAATGGACCACCTGATCGGTCGGCTTTTTGTAGATTATTTGTCACCGTTGAAAAGAAATATGGTGAGAAAGAAGCTCGAAAAGCAGCGAAAAGTGGCTGCAAAAGAGGCTGAGGAACACCTGGTATTCTGATTGTGAAGAATCAGACCCCGCCGTTACGTGTCCTGTTTGCAGGGACACCTGAATTTGCTTTGCCCCCTTTACAGGCTCTGATTGATGAAGGTTGTGTCATCGTCGCGGTTCTCACTCAGCCCGATCGGCCAGCCGGTCGTGGCAAGCAGTTACGTGCCAGTCCGGTTAAACAATTGGCGCTGGAAAACAATCTCGAAGTACTTCAGCCTCAAAGCCTTAAAGATCCTGAATGGCAGGAAAAACTGGCAGGGTTGCAGCCGGATTTAATGGTTGTAGTGGCTTATGGGTTGATGATTCCAGGCCGGTTACTGACCCTGCCACGGTTCGGGTGCTGGAATATTCATGCTTCATTGCTGCCACGCTGGCGGGGTGCTGCGCCTATTCAACGTGCCATTGAAGCGGGTGACGAGACCAGCGGCGTATGCATCATGCAGATGGAAGTGACACTGGATACAGGTCCCGTGTATAAGTGCCTTACTACGGCTATTGGACCGTTTGATACGGCCGGCAGCCTGCACGACCGCCTGGCCGTTCTGGGTGCCCAGGCATTGCGGGATTGCATTAAATTGCTCATCAGGGGTGAGCTTCCACAAGCGGTGGCACAGGATGAAAGCCAGGCTGTTTATGCCAGTAAATTGAGTAAGGCTGAAGCCGAGCTGGATTGGAATCAGGCAGCTGAGGTGTTGCAGCGCAGGGTCCGGGCATTCAACCCCTGGCCGGTTGCGTGGTGCGAGGTTGACGGCCAGCGTTTGCGTATATGGAAAGCCGAAGTGGTGGATGATGTTGCGGGCTGCAATCCCGGGGCCGTAACGAACGACCGGCAGTCTTTGATTATTGGTACAGCTGAAAAGTCTCTGAAAATATTGGAGTTACAACGTGCTGGTGGTCAACGCATGACGGTTGAGCAATTTCTTAACGCCTATAGACCACAGGGCCAGGTGAATCTTGTCAAAACATAAGAAGAATACGCAAAATCCGAGACTTGCAGCAGTCCAGGCGCTTTCAGAAGTGCTGGATGAGAACAAAAACCTCGGTGACAGTGAAGCGCTTTCAAACTTAAGCGACAGCCGTGATAACGCGTTCGCGCGGAATTTGGCTTACGGGGTTTTGCGCTGGCTGAGCGCATTGGAGTGGTTGGCTTCCCAGTTACTGGCTAAACCGGTCAAAAAGCGTGAAGTCGAAGTCCAGCGTTTGCTAATGCTGGGTTTGCAACAACTTTGGCATGATCGTACAGCCAGTCATGCTGCGGTCAATGAAACAGCGGAATGTGCCCGTTTACTGGGCAAACCGTGGGCGGTGGGTCTGATCAATGCTGTCCTGCGGCGGTTCCAGCGTGAACAGCAATCCCTTCTGATCAAGTTGGAGCAAACGGAAAAGCGGTTTGCACACCCGAATTGGCTATTAAAAGAGATTCAGAAGGATTGGCCTGAGCACTGGCAAGAGATTATCGATGCCAATAACCGGCAGGCACCATTGTGGTTGAGAATCAACCGCCAGCAAGCGGATGAGACGGTGCTACGAGGTGATTTGAAAGACGCTGGGTTTGAGATAAGCGATCATGATTATGCGCGTGATGCAATTTCTATCAGTCCCGCTGCCGCGGTTGCCAGAATACCGGGATTTGAGCAGGGCTGGCTTTCCGTACAGGACCCGGCTGCACAGTTGGCCAGGGATTTACTGGATCCCCGGCCCGGGGATCGCATCCTCGATGCCTGTGCTGCACCGGGTGGTAAAACGGCTCATCTGCTGGAGAGCTGCCAGGGGATTGAATTGACCGTACTGGACAGGCAGGCTCAGCGTATTGAGCAAATTGACCAGAATCTGCATCGCCTGGGTTTAAATGCAACATCGATAGTTGCCGATGCGGCTGTCATTGAAACCTGGTGGAATGGGGAAAAATTCCACAAAATTCTCCTTGATGCACCTTGCAGCGCAACCGGTGTTATCCGCAGGCATCCGGAAATCAAGTGGCTTCGTAGTAGTGGGCAGGTGGATACCGTGGTAAAGACCCAGGCTGGATTATTGGCCGCTCTATGGCCATTGCTGGAACCTGGTGGCATCCTCGTCTATGCTACCTGTTCAATATTGGAACGTGAAAATAGTGAACAAATACAACGGTTTCTTGCGCAACATGCGGACGCGGCAGTAGAGGTGCCGACTGTAGAATGGGGCATGGCCAGTCCATTTGGACGCCAGATATTACCCGGGGAAGCCCGGATGGACGGATTCTTCTATGCGGTTTTGCGTAAGTCTGCTTAGTCTTTCAATATTTGTTCTTGCCGGTTGCGGTCAACGGCAAGAGCTTGATTATACGTTTGCCATCAAAAACGTTACCGTCAGACCTGCCTACCAGTCACTGGATGTTCGTCTGCAGCAGGAACTGGGACTGAGTTCGCAGGCACGTGAGGCACTGGAGCACGGTGTAACGCTGACCATCAGGCTGGAAATGGAATTGCGTAATGACAATAACATGATCGTGGCACGTCGGGATGCCAGGCGTTTTCAGCTTCGTTACCTGCCATTGAGTGAGCGTTACCAGTTTTCAGAAGAAGAAACCGGAGAATTGAAAGCCTTTTCGCGTTTACGTCACATGCTTGCAGCCCTGGATGATTTTACTATCCAATTGTCGACCGGTCCGTTACCGTCAGGTAGTTATGAATTGCGCACCCGTATCAGCCTGGATGAAAGCCGGTTGCCTACCCCAATGCAATTGCCCGCCTGGTTCTCATCACAATGGCGGCATGATTCGGAGTGGTCGGTATGGCCTTTCATAGTAAGCGTGTAAGACGACTGGTTTTAAGGGTGTTGCCGGTGACGGTGGCACTGATCGTCCTGCTTGTTTCGCTTATTCTTGTCAGCAATGTTCAACAGGATGCCAGTGGTTTGAACCAGCCGTATGTATGGGTGCTGGTTTTGACCGTTTTTGCGTTGCTGGTCGTAACCGCTGCCATTTTTTATCGGGTCATCTCATTAACCAAAAAAGTCAGGGAGCACGCACCCGGCGCCATGCTGTCAGCGCGCTGGGTAAGGTACTTCCTGGTCCTGTCATTACCCCCTGCTTTGATCGTTTACTTCTTTTCGGCCTATTTTCTGACCCGCACTGTAGATAGCTGGTTTGATGTCGGAGTCGAGGCGGCATTGGCTGATTCACTGGAGCTGGGTCAGCAATTTTTGGAAAACCGGACACTGGAAGTGCGTAACCAGGTGCGTCGTCTGATCCGGGAAATTGATAATCCGGACGATGATGTCGATGCGGTGCGCAGAGCATTGCTGGCAAACGTCAGTAGCAGCGGACCGCTGGAGCTTTCAGTCATGGAAGGCGATGGAAGGATGATTGCCAGCGCAAACATCAACATGCTCGCCGATCTGCCGGAACGACCGGGTGACTATGCTTTGTTGCAGGCTCTGGACCGGGGTGAATATGCCGCGGCAGAACCCGTGGCCGACGGCATTTTGCGTATCCGTGTCATCCAGCGATTGCCATACGATGTGCCCGGCAGGCAGGCATATCTGCTGCAGGCAATCTACCCCCTGCCGGAGTCGATCACCACCCTGGCAAATAAAATCGAAAAGGAATATCACCGTTACCAGAACCTCAGTTTTCTGCGTGAACCGCTGAAGCAAAGTTTTATTCTGATCCTGTCGCTGGTTTTATTGTTGACCGTATTGCTGGCGATACTTGCGGCCCTGAACGTTGCCCGCAAACTGGTAACGCCCATTTCAAAGCTGGCCCAGGCAACACGCGAAATTGCCTCCGGTGACCTGACGCACGAAGTCCAGGCAGAGACCCGCGATGAACTGGGTTTCCTGGTGCAGTCTTTCAATGAAATGACCGAAGCGCTCACAAGCGCGAGCCAGGAAGCAGAGCAAAGCAGGGCACAACTACAGTCGCAAAGCGAATATCTTGAAACCGTTTTAGGCAGCCTGACTTCCGGGGTATTGACCGTGGATGACAATCAAAAGGCTGTCACTGCCAACGCTGCTGCCTCGCAGATACTGGGTGTGCCCAGTGGGTTTTTCGCTGGCCAGAGCCTGTCTGAGCGTGCAGAGAAGTTTCCAATTCTGGCGCCCCTGTTCAAGCTGATCTGGAATCAAATGGAGCGCGGGATTGCCGAGTGGAAACGGGAGATTCGTCTCCAGGCTCACGGGCAAACACTGGTGTTGCTGGTGCGTGGCTCCCGCCTGGGTAAGGAGATTGGTCCCGCAGGTGGCTCGGTTATTGTTTTTGACGATGTCACCATGCTTAACCAGGCACAACGCGAAGCAGCCTGGGCAGAGGTTGCACGCCGCCTGGCACACGAGGTAAAGAACCCCCTGACACCAATCCGGCTGGCTGCGGAACGTTTGCGAATGAAGCTGATGAGCAAACTGGACGAGAAAGACAGCGTCATGCTGGACGGTGCGACCGGGACCATCGTTTCACAGGTTGAAGCATTGCGTGAACTGGTTGATGCGTTTGGAGATTACGCGCAAGGGCCGCAAATGGTGCGTGCCCCCATCGTGCTTGATCAACTGATCAAAGATGTCGTTGCGCTTTACCAGCATGAAGACCAGCGGGTGCAATTTCACCTGAAGCTGATTGCCGGTCCGGCGGGTTTTTCGGCAGACAGTGGACAGATCCGGCAGTTACTGCACAACCTGGTTGTCAATTCCAGCGAGGCCGTAGCAAAAGATCAGCAGGCCGAGGTGCATATTCGCACCAGGTTGATCACACAGGCTGGAAAAAAATGGCTGGAGTTGGAAGTCAGTGACCGTGGCCCGGGCTATCCCGCGATGGTGTTGGAAAAACCATTTGAGCCGTACGTGACTTTCAAAACCAATGGCAGTGGTCTCGGTTTGGCCATTTGCCGCAAAATTGTCAATGAGCATGATGGTCGCATCATCGATATATAACCCCGCTGTTGGTGGTGCCTGTACCACCATCATCCTGCCGCTCGACTAGTAGCTGAAGTCGCCCTGAACGATTTAGCGTAATAACATTTTCACAGCGACAAACAGCAGGAACAGCGCAAAAAACCGTTTTGCAAGTATCGGTGAGCTCCGGTGTACGGCAGCCACACCCAATGGCGCACCCAACACACTGAACACGGCCACACCTGCCAGTGCAGGCAAATGTACATAACCCAGCGATGGCGCCGATGAAGCACCTTCGCCCAGTATTACAAACCCCAGTGTGCCTGCGATTGCAATCGGGTAACCACAGGCTGCGGCGGTGGCAACGGCGTTCTGGACCCGCTGGCCATGCCATAGCAGCCAGGGTACGGTCATGCTTCCCCCGCCGATGCCAAGCAGGCTGGAGATCGTTCCAATACCAAAACCGGTTCCCGTGACCGATAAGCCAGCCGGGAAGTGAACCGCTCCCGGTCTGCCTGGTTCCAATGAGCATTTGTAAACCGACAATGAGTGCAAAAACACCAAATACATTGGCCAGTGCGACGTTGCCAATGCGGTCTGCAATGATGCTTCCAAGCAGCGCACCGGCAAGCAGGCCGGGGATCATCTGCCTGACCAGGGACCACAGAATCGCACCACGCTTGTGATGGGCGAGCAAGGAACTCATCGATGTAAACAACATGGTGGCAAGAGAAGTCGCAACAGCCATCTGGACTGCCATGTCTGCCGTGGCCGGGTCGCGGCTAAATAGCCAGCTCAGTGCAGGAACAAGAACCAGACCGCCACCAATGCCAAGATAACCTGCCAGAAAACCGGCAAAAATACCTGTCAGTGCGTATTCAAACCAAATCACGGGCTTTTTTTGTGTCCCGCTAAAATTTTCTTCGATTTGTCTTGCCGTGCAGACTGCCTTTGCATAAATTGGTTCTCTCTATGACCTTGTCCCTGAAGCAACCTTTGAAACAGACTTTGAACACCAGTGTGAAAACAAGCATAACTCATGCCTTCGTTGTGCGGCAGTTTGTATATCTTTTAGTCACTCTTGTCATCGTTTTAAGCTCTCCTGCGTTTGCTGCCGGCAATCCCACGGACGCTGAGCTTGAGCAATTTAAAATTGCATGGGAGGCGGCAAAAAGGGGTGACCACGTCAAGTTTAATAAGATCAGGAACACACTCAAGGATTACGTGTTGTTTCCCTATCTCCAATATGAAGACTACCGTATGCGCCGCAGCGATGTACCGGTGGACGAGATGTCCGGGTTTCTGCAAACCCACAAGGACTGGGCCTTTTCGAAGGCCTTACGTAACTCATGGTTGAAATCACTGGCGAAAGAAAAGCGTTGGGCGGATTTGGTGGCGCACTCCGAAAATGTTAGCGGCACCGTTCTCAGGTGCCAACGCGTCCGTGGTCAAATTATTTTGAAGCAGACCGAAGGCGTATTGGGTGAAGCACAGAGTCTGTGGGCAGTGGGCAAGTCCCAACCGGATGAGTGCGATCCGGTCTTCGCCTGGCTGATAAAAAATGACGGAATACCGGAAAGCCTCGCGTGGGAGCGTATTCATCTGGCCATCGAGGCGGGTAATACCAGTTTGACCAGGTACCTGGCACGTTTTGTAGCCGCGGATCAACGCCGCTGGCTGGAAGACTGGCAACTGATGAACCGCAGGGCTTATTCCAAGCTTGAACGGGCACGAAAATGGCCGGACAACGAAGTCACCCGCATGATAGCCGCAACTTCGCTGCAACGGCTGGCCCGCGAGGATGCCGGCCTGGCGGCGAAAAAATTTAAAGTGCTGAACCGTCATTTTTTGTGGGAAGAAACCGAGAAGATATCGTTGCTGCGGGACATCGCCCTGTATTCAGCCGTGGGAATGGAGGACGATACGGTCGCACAGATGCGCAAGGTACCTGTTTTATTTCGCGACTCTCAGTTGCTGGAATGGTGGGCGCGATTTTTGCTCAGCAAGCAGGACTGGAAAGCACTTGCAAATGTCATTGAACAGATGCCGGAAGATACCCGTAACGATGACCGGTGGCGCTATTGGCAGGCTCAGGCCAACTTGCGATCGGGCCAGGTCAAGCCACCCTCGGAATTGTTAGAGGAACTGTCAGCCAAGGCCAATTACTACGGGTTTCTGGCCGCCGATGAGCTTGGTCTTAGCTACAATATCTGCCCCGGGCAGGCCGATGTTGACGCGGTCGATCTGGAACAAATGGCCGGGGTTGATGGATTCCGGCGAGCACTTGAACTCAGGAAAGCGGGTCTGGACAATTGGGCCCTGAACGAATGGACGCTGGCCACGGGCCGTCTGCCGGTTTCGGAACTGAAAGTCGCGGCTGCACTGGCGGTCAGGGAAAGCTGGTATGACCGGGCGATTTTTGCATTGGGTAACAGTGGTGATCTGAATCTTTATGAGTGGCGATTTCCGCTGCTGTGGGAAGCCGACATCACTAACGCCGCCGCTGCCAACCAATTGGACCCGGCCTGGGTCTATGGCACCATACGTGCTGAAAGCGCGATGATGGAGACAGCACGTTCTTCAGCCAACGCCATGGGTTTGATGCAAATCACCCCGGGTACCGGTAAGCAGGTGGCAAAAAAACACGGTCTGCCATGGAGCGGTATTGCCCAGTTAAGGACAGCGGCAGGCAACCTGCCCATCGGTACGGCGTACATGAACGATCTATTGAAGGATTTCAATCAAAACCCGGTGCTGGTGTCAGGTGCTTATAACGCCGGCCCGAATGCCGTGGAGCGATGGCTGGATACGCGACCCCGGAGTGAGGCTGCAATCTGGGTGGAAACCTTGCCGTATTTTGAAACTCGCGACTACATTCCACGCGTACTGGCATTCACAACCATTTACGATTGGCGCATGGGTGGAACGGTAAAACGAATATCGGTCAGGATGCCGCATATCGAATCCGGTAAGATAAGCGTTAATGGTCACACCGAGGTGGTGTGCAGGACTAAACAATCGATCAACCGGCAGTGAGGAAGTGACATGCGAATTGTATTGATAGGTGCGAGCGGGTTTTTCGGCGGACATCTTCTAAAGGCATTGACAAGCGGAAAGCATCAATGTGTCGTGCTCACCCGGGACGCGGTTGGTCGTGGCAGCGTGGGTATGATGCCCGGTGTTAAGGTGGTTCAGGCTGATGTTTACGACCCCGAAGTACTGGCTGAACAGTTTGCCGGGGCCGATGCAGTGGTCAGCATGGCTGGCATCCTGAATGAAGGCGGCGGAAACAGTTTTCACAAGGTACACGTGGAGCTGGTTGAGGGAATCGTTGAGGCCTGTAGAATGTCCGGTGTCACCAGGTTGATACACCTGAGTGCACTTAACGCGGGCAAAGGCAGCAGTAACTACCTGAAAAGCAAAGGTGAAGCGGAGGCAATTTTACGGTCCGCTGATGACCTGAATATCACCATTTTCCAACCGTCGGTTATCTTTGGCCGTGGCGACAGTTTTTTCAATCGCTTTGCGGGTATGTTGCGAATGATGCCGGTTATGCCGCTGGCCTGCCCCAAAGCGCGTCTGCAACCTGTTTTCGCTGGAGATGTGGCGGCGGTTATGATTGCGTCACTGGACGACCCCATGTGCTGGGGAAAAACTTATGAACTGGCCGGTCCGCAGAGCTACACACTAAAAGAGCTGGTAGAGTGGACCGCAAAAACTGAGGGTAAGCGCAGGCTGGTTATTGGTCTTCCCGGGCCATTGTCCGCAACCATGGCCATGCTGATGAACCTGGTTCCGGGTAAGCCATTTTCCTGGGACAATTACCAGTCATTGAAGACTGACAATACCAGCGACAAAAATGATTTTGCCTATTTCGATATTAGCCCGCGGTCCATAGACCTGGTCGTTCCAGATTACCTGAGCGGCTCGATGCGACAGCGCCGCCTGCAGACTCAGCGGCGACAACCGCGGCGTTGAACTCCAACAAAACCTACCTGGTTGGTGGTGCCGTTCGTGATGCACTTTTGGGGTTGCAGGCAACGGAACGGGACTGGGTCGTGGTCGGCAGTACACCTGAGGAAATGCTTGAAAAGGGTTTCAGACAGGTCGGTGCCTCTTTCCCTGTTTTTCTGCACCCCGAAAGTGGTGAGGAATACGCACTGGCGCGCACCGAGAAAAAGCAGGGTCATGGCTACCATGGGTTCAGCGTGGATTTTCATCCCGGTGTCACGCTGGAAGAAGACCTCCAACGTCGCGACCTGACCATCAACGCTATCGCCCGGGATGAAGACGGCAGCCTGGTTGACCCCTATGGTGGTCAACGGGATTTGGAGAAAAAGGTCCTGCGGCATGTATCCGGTGCTTTCGTAGAGGACCCGCTGAGGGTTTTACGTGTCGCACGTTTTGCCGCGCGCTTTGCGCGTTTTGGTTTTCGTGTGCATGCATCAACATTGGCTTTGATGCAGGAAATCACGCGGTCCGGTGAGCTTCGGCACCTGGCGGCAGAGCGTATCTGGCGTGAAATTGAACTGGCCATGAAAACTGAAAAGCCTTCGGTGTTTGTCCGTGTATTGCGTGAGTGCGGTGCATTGGAAGAGTTGCTACCTGAAGTTAACCGCTTGTTTGGTGTCCCTCAACCGGAAAAATACCACCCCGAGATCGACACCGGTATTCACCTGCTAATGGCACTGGATGCTGCGGAAAATTTGAGCAAGGGTGCAGCCAACGTGGTTTTCGCCGTCCTGCTGCATGACCTTGGTAAAGGCATAACACCACAACAGGAATGGCCATCACACAGAGGTCATGAATCTGCCGGAGTGCCCCTGGTGGATGCAGTTTGCAGCCGTCTGAAAGTACCCAACGCCGTCCACGACCTGTCACGCAAGGTTTGTTTATTGCATATCAGGTGCCATCGCATACTTGAAGCCCGGCCTTTGTCGGCCTTGAGGTTGCTGGAGAAGCTGGATGTCTTCCGTCAACCGGAGCTTTTACCGGATTTCGTCGCGGCCTGCGAGGCTGATTACCGTGGCCGCAAGGGACTGCAGGATCGTCCGTACCCGCAAGGTGAATATTTGCAACGGGTCTACCAGGCCGCTGCAGGTATCCGTGCAAGGGACCTTGATCTAAAGGGTGCCAGTGGGCCCCAGGTGGGTGAACGGCTGCGTCAGGCCAGGCTTGAAGCAATCACCAATCTGAACCCGTAGGCTGGGAACAGGTTACCCACCGTATATTTGTCTCCGTATTTTCCCTAAAGACGGTGACAGAGGTCGTTGAGTGAAAAACCTGTCAAATCGCTGCTAAGTTCTTCTTCAAGACCACGGCTCAGAGCCATCACCTGGAAACGCTCTCCCATTTCGCCCGGTAGTGTCAGGCGCAGTACCTGGTTGTTCATTTTTATGCGTTCTTTATCGGGTAAAGACCCGATTTCCCCAAGCACTTCATCCAATCCGCTGGCCATAAGAAACATGGCCTGGGTGGTATAACCACTGACCTCGAGTCCGCAGAGATCGGCAGCTTCCGCAAGCGCGGTAAAGTCGACTGACGCACTGATATCGGTCAGTCCGGGCCACTTGAATGGGTCGTCATGGGCACGATGCTGGTAATGGCAGACCAGCGTGCCGTCCCTGCGTTGCGGCTGGTAATAATCCTGTCGCGTATAACCGTAGTCAATGAACAGGGCCAGGCCTTGTTGCAGGCTGGATGTAACCGCCTGTAACCAGGCTGGCAGGCTGGTATTAATTTCGGAACAGTATCCGGTCGCAGGATAGTATTCCAGCGAAGATAAGAGTGTCTGAATTTGTGTGTTCAGTTTGTCCGGACAGGCGGCTTTAAGCCATTCAAAACCAGCAGGGCCCGAGGCAACCTGCATTTGCCTGGTGCCATTGGACTCGACGCAAAACCGCTCCACGGTCAGTGCATCCAGAACCTCATTGGCGAGAAAAATACCCTGCCAGCTTTCTTCGGGTGGTTTATCCAGCCAGCAGATTCTGTCCATCCATTCGGGTACGTGTTGCTGCAGGGTTTCTTTTTGAACCTGGCGCAGATGCGCACTGCGCTCAAGTATCCGGTAACGCGATGGCGGATGATTTCCCTGCAAGGTCTTGAGCAGGTCTGCTGCCAGTATCCCGCTGCCGGCGCCGGCCTCGATGATCTCATACCGATCGAGTGCGGCGGCGACCTGTTCGACCTGTTTGGCCAGGCAGCGCGCAAATACGTTACCGAGTTGTGGCGCCGTGACGAAGTCTCCACCTTCACCGAACTTCTGTAAACCAGCGCTGTAGTAACCAAGGCCGGGTTCGTAAAGTGCCATTTCCATGTACTCTGAAAACGGAATAGGGCCCTTATGATCAATTCTTTCACGAATGCGACCGGCAAGTTCCGCACTCAAACGCTTGAGCTCTTCGGGTGGTTCGGGCAGGATGTCTTTTGATGTAGCGGAGCACATAGGCGGGTAGTTTCAGTGAGTGAAACAACAATGTCCAGAACCAGACAATCAACTCAATGCACTGCACTGATCACCGGGGCAGCCCGGCGTATTGGTGCCTGTATCGCAGAAACCTTGCACCAGCGCGGTTGCGATGTGTTTCTGCACTATCACAGCAGTAGCAATGCCGTTGAAAAACTGGCTCAAAGACTGAATGCACTGCGACCGGCGAGCGCCACCATTTTGCAAGCCGATCTTGGTGAACTCGAAGAAATCAATCGTCTCGCGGACCGGGTGAGGGATAGCACGGGCCAGTTGGACTTACTGGTCAACAATGCTTCGCGGTTCTTCCCGACAACGGTTGGGTCAACCAGCATGGGGCAGTGGGACGACCTGATGGACAGTAACCTGCGCGGTCCGTATTTTTTGACCCAGGCATTGGTGCCGGAACTGGCCACTGCGGGTGGCAGTGTGGTCAACCTGCTGGATGTTCACGCGGTCAGACCCATGCCCGGGCATGCGGTGTATTGCATGGCCAAGGCAGGCTTGCAGATGATGACCCTCGCCATGGCTAAAGACCTCGGTCCGCAAATACGTGTGAATGGTGTCGCGCCAGGTGCGATCCTGTGGCCTGAGCAGGAGAGTCATACCGGCAATCAGCAAAAAATTCTGGATAAAACTGTCATGGGTCGTGCCGGAGAACCGGAAGACATTGCCACGGCGGTGGCTTACCTGGGATTGGATGCGCCTTATGTTACCGGTCAGATCCTGGCCGTTGACGGTGGCCGGAGCTTGAATATCTAGCACTGCCCACAGGATGGGTAGCGTTTTGCCACCCGGCGGTCATCAATTGAATGCTGACAGTAAGCGCAAACAACTATCGTCCAACCCTGAAGATGACCAGATATCGGCCAATGAGCGTAGCTCGACGGGGTGGATCAGGTCAGGCTCAAGATCCATCAGTGGTTTGAGCACATGTGAGAATTTCAGAATTTCGGCGCGTGGTATCTCAAGTACCGGGGATAGAAGTACCAGGTCGTCGTACAGGAGGATATCAATGTCCAGCGAGCGATCGGAAAATTTTGCCACGTCACGTTTGCGACCAAACCGGTCCTCCAGCTTACGCAGGTATTCGCGCAATTCCAGTGGGTGCATCTCGGTTTCTACACGGGCGACCAGGTTGATGAAATCATCTCCATCAAAGCCCACCGCTGTGCGAGGAATAGACCGGCGAAAGACTGACATTTTTAAAATCTTTCTTGAGCTCGCGGATGCCGGCACGAATATGGTTATCTGCATTTACATTGGAACCCAGACCCAGCCAGGCAATACTCACAGCGGGTACGCCCTGCCGGGAACACTGACAAACCGGCTGAACCCGTATTCATGATATTGAAGGGACACTAGGAGCCTGTCGGGTTTGACCGATCGTAGCGAGAGAAAGCTGATTTGAGTCAGAGTATTCGGTCTTTTAAGGAGAATAGCACCGCTATTTGACGCAAAAGAGCGGATAGTATGGCCAAACTCAGTTTTATCGCAGTAGATCATGTTAAATCCGACAGGCTCCTAGGTCTTCCCGCGTTCGATAATGACACCCACGGCGCTCGAGCCGCGTACTGCACCCGGCTTGCTCAGTTTGAGTCGCAACCAGCTCACCGGGAACTCATCCAGCACGATACGCGCACAATGATCTGCCAGTGCTTCAACGAGTTGAAACTCACTGTTTTCGACAAACTGGATGAGACGTTTTGAAACCGCCTTGTAATCCAGTGTGTCCTCTATGGCGTCACTTTTCGCTGCGCGACTGATATCGAACGCCATTTGCAGGTCGATGCTTATCGTCTGGGTTATTTCACGCTCCCAGTCGAATATGCCTATCACGGTCTGGATACGTAAATCTTCGATAAATACACGGTCCGTGGTCATGCAGGTGTTCTCTCCATTTTGATTCAGAAGTTCGTGTTAAGTCCGACAGACTGCCAGCGGCGGTAACTGATCCAGTGGCCAACGTGCGAAGGCCTGCAGAACAGGCCCGGTGTGCTGACCGGCTTTCAATCGCTGGCATCCCGCGAAGGCGATCATGGCACCATTATCGGTGCAGAACTCGAGACGCGGATAGGAAACCTTCCAGCCGTATTTCTTGCCTGCCTGTTGTAATGTCTGCCGCAACGACAGGTTCGCACCCACACCACCGGCAATCACCAGTTGTTGAGCACGTGTATGTTGCATGGCACGGCGGCACTTAATCAACAGGGTATCAACGACTGCCTGTTGAAAACCCGCTGCAATGTCCGCCCGGGTAAGCTCATCCTGCTCGCCATTGAGCCACAAATTGCGGGTGTGGGTCTTCAAACCGCTAAAACTGAAATCCAGCCCTGGACGGTCGGTCATCGGGCGGGGAAATGAAAACCGCTCTGCGTCACCCTGCTCGGCCAGTTTGGCAAGTGCCGGGCCACCCGGGTAACCCAGGCCAAGCAACTTGGCCGTTTTATCAAAAGCCTCGCCCGCCGAGTCATCGAGTGTTTCACCAAGAATTTTGTATTCGCCGATGGCGCGCACTTCCACCAGCATGGAATGACCACCGGAAACCAGCAAGGCCACAAATGGCACGGCCGGATGATCCGTCTCCAGCATCGGCGCCAGCAGATGGCCTTCCATGTGATTGACCGCGAGTGCCGGCACACCGAGGGCCATGGCAATGCTGTGACCGGTAGCGGTACCGACCAGCAAGGCACCAATCAGACCCGGTCCCGCCGTATAGGCAACCGCGTCGATATCAGCGCGTGTCAGACCGGCCTTTTCGAGACATTGATTGATCAGCGGCAACAGTTTACGAACATGATCACGTGAGGCAATTTCCGGCACGACCCCGCCGTATTCAGCATGTATTTCAACCTGGCTGAACAAGGCGTGCGCCCGCAGACCGGTCTCGCTGTCATACAGCGCAACGCCGGTTTCGTCACAGGATGTTTCGATGCCAAGTACGATCATTGAGCTTCACAAGAGAATCGGGTGAAGGGATTGTAAATCAAGTTCGCACAAACTGCTGTATGCGCAGGGCAGGCTGAGTGGTTTATGTGGAATTTGGTTCAATATTTTCATTAATACCGGTTTGCGCTGGGTTAACATAGTGGCTGGTTAATCAATCGGAGCCGGGCTTTGACAAAACCCCTTGGGGTTGCAGCATCGGGGCACAAGGAAACCTCGAAGGCAGCCAGGATTTTGCTTGAAGAAGGCGGCAACGCATTTGACGCCGCGCTGGGTGCGATGTGTGCTGCCTGTGTTTGCGAACCGATGCTGGCCAGTCTCGGCGGCGGCGGGTTCCTGCTGGCGCAAACGGCGGAAGGTCAGTCGCAGGTATTTGATTTTTTCACCCAGACACCTTCCGCAACATCGGGTGAGCTGGATTTTTATCCTATCCGGGCGGATTTTGGTCCAACGACCCAGGAATTTCATATCGGTATGGGTTCGATCGCGGTACCGGGTGTCGTGGCGGGTCTTTTTGCCGTCCATCAGGCCCATTGCCGTTTACCGCTGAAGAAAATTATTGAACCGGCAGTTTACCTCGCGCGTGAAGGTTTGCGTATCAACAAGCTGCAGCGGTATATCAACGAGGTTCTGAAAGCCATCATCGATGCTTCTCCCGGGGCAACGGCATTTGCCACCCCGATGTTTGCGCCCGGTCGCCTGGCCGAAATCGGTGAGTTTATCTATAACCCTGACCTGGCAGATACGTTTGAAGCACTGGCCGGTCATGGCCCACGGTGGTTTTACGAGGGTGAACCTGCCAGGCAACTGGTGAGGGATTGTGAGCAGAAGGGGGGATTGATCAGTGCAGCCGACCTCAAGGCTTACGAAGTTATTTTGCGTAAACCGGTCACGGTTGAAACTCACGGTGCCAGCATCAGTGTTAACAGTCCACCATCGCCAGGGGGTTGCCTGACAGTGTTTGCATTGTCCTTGCTGAATAAAGCCCGCCAGATGCAACACGAATGGGGTAGCCCGCAACACGCACTTGAGCTGGCCAGGGTAATGCAGGCAGCAAGCCTGGTACGCAAGCGCCATGGGCTGGAAAGCGGCCTGGACGATAAAACCGCCGCAACGATACTGTCACGGGAAAATCTTTCGAACTGGACGCAGGATATTGCAGACAGGCGGTCTCGCATCACGGGGCACAACACAAATCAGCGTGGCTGATACCCACGGCAACCTCGCCAGCCTGACCCTGTCCAATGGCGAGGGTTCGTCCTATGTGCTGCCGGGCAGCGGCATCATGTTGAATAACATGCTGGGTGAAGAAGACCTTAACCCAAGTGGTTTTCACCGCATGCCGCCGGGAATCCGGCTGGCTTCGATGATGACACCGGCGATCGCCCGTCTGGCTGATGGCGGGCAGATCGCGCTGGGTTCCGGCGGTTCCAACCGGATTCGTAGTGCGATACTCCAGGTACTGACCAATGTGCTGGAGTTTGATATGAGCCTGGAGCAGGCAGTGAATGCCCCGCGCTTGCATCTTGAACACAATCACCTGAATGTGGAGCCCGGTTTTTCCAGTGCCGCACTGCAGGCATTGGAGGCTGAATGGCCGGGCATCGAACAATGGCCCGACACCAACCTGTTTTTTGGCGGGGTGCATGCGGTTGCGCGTCTTGCCAGTGGAAAATTCCGTGCCGCCGGTGACCCGCGCAGGGGTGGCGCGGTAGCTTTTGCGGGTTTCGTATGATTTTTCTTTGCAAGAACTAATATTTAAAGGTTAAAATAGCGGGCTACGCCCAATGTGGGCATAACTTAAGAAACCGGAGTAACAATGCCAAGCGTAAAAGTTCGCGAAAACGAGCCTTTTGAATATGCACTACGTCGATTTAAGCGTTCGTGTGAGAAAGCAGGTGTACTGGCCGAAACACGTCGCCGTGAGTTCTATGAAAAACCAACACAGGAACGTAAGCGTAAGTCTGCAGCAGCAGTAAAACGTGATCTGCGTCGCCTGGCTCGGGACAATGTCCGTCGTACCAGAATGTATTGATTTTTATTGATTTTGTTCGGCCCCGGAGCGCATGTTTCGGGTGAATTATCCAGGCAATCAATCGTCTGGAACCAGTAACCGGAATATCTCTTTCCCTGCAGAAGTTGTCACAATGACGATGTCCTCAAGCACATTAAAAGGTCAAATCCAGGAAGACGTGAAATCAGCGATGCGCGCGCGCGATCAAAAGCGCCTGACCGCATTGCGATTGATCACGGCGGCGATCAAGCAGGTCGAAGTGGATAAACGTATCGAGATGGATGACCAGGCCGTGCTGGCTGTGCTGGACAAAATGGTCAAACAACGCAGAGATTCCCTGGAGCAGTATCAGGCTGCGGGCAGGGATGACCTGGCGGCACAGGAAAATTTCGAGCTGGAGTTGATCTCTGTATACCTGCCGGAAGCGTTGAGCGCGGACGAACTGGCTGCGTTGATCAAACAGGCTGTCGCTGATACCGGTGCCAGTAGTATCCGCGATATGGGTGCAGTTATGAACAAGCTCCGGGAGCAGGTGCAGGGTCGTGCCGATATGAAAGCTGTCAGCAGCGCCGTAAAAGAACAACTCGGCGCCTGAGCATGCCAGCGGCCACCGGCCTGATTACCCCGTTTCAAATACCCACAAGGGCAACTTACCCGCAGAGTGGAAGTTCATGAGGGAAATCTCATGAGTGGTCCTATACCCGATTCTTTTATTGAAGAGCTACTGGCGCGAAGCGACATCGTGGAACTTATAGAGCGTCGCGTTCCGTTGAAGCGTGCTGGCAGCGAATTCCAGGCATGCTGCCCTTTCCACGATGAGAAAACCCCGTCTTTTACAGTCAGCCCTAAAAAGCAGTTCTACCATTGTTTCGGTTGCGGTGCCCACGGTTCAGTGATTGGCTTCCTGATGCAGTATGAAGGGCTTGAGTTTCGCGATGCGGTTGAGGAACTGGCCCGTGCTTCAGGTCTGGAGGTGCCTTCGAGCGGTAGACAGCAGCAACGACCTGACATCGGCCTCTATGACATATTGCAGGATTGCTCAAAATTCTATGTTGAGGAATTACGCAAGCATCCCGAGGCGGTTGAGTATCTCAAGGGCCGTGGTCTGTCGGGCGAAATCTGTCGCGATTTTGATATTGGTTACGCGCCGGCAGGTTGGCACGAATTGATCAGCCGTTTGGGCACTGACAATAAAAAACTGGATCTGTTGAAACAGGCCGGTATGCTCAGTGAGGGCAACCGCGGTCAGTATGACAAATTTCGAAATCGAATCATGTTCCCCATCCATGACCGCCGGGGACGTGTGATTGCATTTGGTGGACGGGACCTGTCCGATGCTGGCCCGAAGTACCTGAACTCACCGGAAACGACCTTGTATCACAAAAGCAGGGAGCTCTACGGTCTTTACCTCGCGCGTCAGCGTTCCAATCGCCTGGACCACATCATCGTGGTGGAGGGCTATATGGACGTTGTTGCACTGGCACAATTCGGATTCAAGAATGTGGTGGCGACATCCGGTACCGCAACAACCGATTTACAGGTCGAATTGCTGTTTCGTGCCGCCGATACCATCGTCTTTTGTTTTGATGGCGACGAAGCGGGGCGCAAGGCTGCCTGGCGGGCACTGGAAGCAACCTTGCCCAAGCTGCGGGAAGGCCTGCAGGCAAAATTTCTGTTTCTGCCGGATGGTGAGGATCCTGACAGCATGGTGCGTAAACATGGCGAAACCGTATTTGCACAGCAAATCGAGGCTGCCAGTACTTTATCGGAGTTTTTCTTCGATCATTTTACTTCCGAGATAGATCTGGGCAGTCTGGACGGACGGGCAAAGTTTGTTGAACAGGCTCAACCTTATATAGAAGCTCTTCCAGGCGGAGGGTTTCGGGATATGATGATTGACCAGTTGGAATCCAGGTCTTTTCACAAGTTAAACAGGTACGCGCAGATTCCGGCAGCACCCTCCAGAGCGAATGACGAGCGTGGCAAACCCATACAAACACGCACCCCATTGCGTGTCGCAATGGCGCACCTGGTGCAAAATCCGGCCTTGGTCGAACAGCTTGAGAGCACTGATGAATTCACCGGTCCCCTCAACACGGATATACCCGGTATAGAAATCTTCAGAGAACTTGTTGATTTCTGCGCTCAACGCCCTAATATCACAACGGCGCAGTTAATTGAGCTTTGGCATGGGCATCCGGCCCTGCCACATTTGGAGAAACTGGCTGTCTGGCACCTGCCGGGAGAGGAAGAAAAACAGCTTCAGGAGTTTATTGATGCGGCTAATCGCATCAGGTTGAGCTGGGTAGAAGTTTTGCTGTCCCGGATTACCAATATTATGTCGCAGCCGGACGAATACAGAAAGTTACAGCAACACCAGCAAGCGCTGAAAAAGCAGCTTGAAGGTCAAAAGGATTGAGTGAGTGGAACTCTCTGGCAACCCGGGTCGTCAGAATCTAATTCATGAACTATAGTTAATTACCGTATCGCGAAGCATTTATTTATGAACCAAAATCAGCAGTCGCAATTAAAAGATCTGATCACCAAGGGTAAAGAGCAGGGCTTTCTGACATATTCCCAGGTTAACGATCACCTGCCTGATGATATCGTTGATCCCGAACAGATCGAAGATATCATTAATATGATCAATGATATGGGAATCACGGTGTACGAAAGAGCACCTGATGCCGATACCCTGATCCTGAATGACGATGCAGCTTCATCATCTGATGATGATTCAGCAGTCGAAGAGGCCGCTGCGGCCCTGGCGGCCGTTGAGACTGAAATTGGACGCACCACTGACCCTGTGCGTATGTACATGCGCGAAATGGGCACCGTTGAGCTATTAACCCGCGAGGGTGAAATTGTCATTGCCAAGCGTATTGAGGATGGATTGAAACAGGTGCACAAAGCACTTGCCCGTTTTCCGAATACCCATGCAACTCTTCTGAACGGATATATCCTGTTTAAGGAAGGCAGGCAACGTCTGGCAGAGGTCATGATCGATTTTGTTGACCCGAATGCAGTGGAACTACCCATACCCGTTGCCAAGAAGCCTGCCGATGTGATTAAAAGGGACGCGGCTCTTTCCGGTAAAGGTAGCGTGAAGAAAGAAGAGGAAGAGGAAGAGGAAGAGGATACGGGCCCAACCGGACCGGATCCGGAAGAAGTCACGGAATTCTTCGAAAAGCTTGGAAAACTGCATGCCGATTTTATTAAGCTGAGTGAAAAACATGGTCCGCATAACGCCAAGGTAATTGCAAAGCTGGATGCAATGGCCGATATGTTCTCGCACCTTAAATTGCCGGCCAAAATGGTTGATCATCTCGTTGACCGCTTACGTTATGCCGTGTCACGTTCCCGTGAACACGAAAGGGCCATCCTGCAGATGGTTGTGCGTCAGGCCAAAATGCCCAAGCTTGCGTTCATAAAGAGCTTCCTTGGCAACGAGGCGAATCCCAAGTGGGTCGGTTCGGTTCTGAAGGGTAAGCAAAAATGGGTTCCGGCACTCAGCGAATACACCAGTGATATTAAAGAAGTGCAGATCAGGCTCGCACGCCGGGAAGCGGCTAATCGTATCTCAATCGCCCAACTCAAGGATATCAATCGTGCCATGTCCATTGGCGAGGCCAAGGCGCGTCGTGCCAAGAAAGAAATGGTCGAGGCCAACCTCAGGCTGGTTATCTCGATTGCCAAAAAATATACCAATCGCGGCCTGCAGTTCCTCGACCTGATCCAGGAAGGCAATATCGGTTTGATGAAAGCCGTGGATAAATTTGAATACCGTCGTGGTTACAAATTTTCTACCTATGCAACCTGGTGGATTCGCCAGGCCATTACGCGCTCAATTGCGGACCAGGCCCGCACGATTCGTATTCCGGTGCACATGATTGAAACCATCAATAAGCTCAATCGTATTTCCCGGCAGATGCTGCAGGAAATTGGCCGTGAGCCGACACCGGAAGAACTCTCCATTCGCATGGAAATGCCCGAGGACAAGGTACGCAAGGTGCTGAAGATTGCCAAGGAGCCGATTTCCATGGAAACGCCCATCGGTGATGATGAAGATTCACACCTGGGTGATTTTATCGAGGATGCCAATATCGCATCACCGGTTGAGTCTGCTACCGGTACCGGTTTGACCGGTACCGTGCAGGGTGTGCTTGCCGGGCTTACGCCACGTGAAGCCAAGGTACTGCGTATGCGGTTTGGTATCGATATGAATACCGATCACACGCTGGAAGAGGTTGGTAAGCAGTTTGATGTTACCCGTGAGAGGATACGTCAGATTGAGGCCAAGGCGCTTCGGAAGCTCAGGCATCCGACGCGGTCGGAGCAGCTTCGAAGCTTCCTTGATTTGGAGTAAGTCTTTCGCCCCTTTCGGGGCGGGTTGAATTATGCCTTTCGGCTGATAGCGGTTTCGCGCTTTATGCGCGAGTCTCTTTTCTTTGCTTGCACAAAGAAATTGTGGTGCACTGAACATGAGTGTTAGCGGAATACTTATGCTTCATATCACATAACGCCAAAATCAGCTGCGAATTTACGAGTCAGCTAGATTTATTGGTTATGATTAAATCCCATTAATTCATTAACTTTCAACACAAATATTTTTGGATAGTCAATTAGTGCATCGGTGTGTTTTCCACTTATCTCCCAAAATTCCTTGTTACCGCCAGCAGACTCATACAATTCTTTACCCATCGAAAAGGGCACTACATCATCTTCTTGACTATGAATGATTAATTTTGGCACTGAAGTTTCTTTAATTAACTCAGTTGAATCGTACGGATTTGAGAATATCATCCATGTAAATGGTTTTCCGATCCAGGGAGTAGAGTGGACAGCAATATCTTGAAATGACGTAAACGCTCCCTCTATTATTAGTGCATCAACGTATTCTGGATAGTTAGATGCCACATTTATCGCAAGTTGACCTCCATACGATTGTCCTAAAACCAGAAGTTTTTTATCTTTCACTTCGTTAAGGTTTATTAGGTACAAGAACGCTCTATGTGCATCAGTTGCAACTACTTCGTGACTTGCTTCTCCTTCTGAACTCCCGAACCCCCTATAATCCATTAAAAAAATCTGATACCCATCTTCCACCAACGGCCTAAGCAGTTTTGCCCAATTTGATACTTTTGAACCACTTCCTTGAAACACAAAAATCGTCGCTTTGGGTTCCAATTGTGGTTTTATCAGGGTGTGATGAATATTTATCCCATCAACAGATTTTAAGGTTACATTTTCTATATTTGAATAAACATTTTCGTCAGGTCGTTCATCCATTGGAAAAAATGTGCTATCGAAAGAACATCCACATAGTAGAAAGAGTGTCAAATAAACTGAAAGTACTCTGATTTTCATAGTTGTTCGTTTTGATCGTAACGTCCGGTGGAGGGCCGCAGGCCCGGAACGAACTTAAACTCTTTGTTATGTGACATAAACCTGGCTGGTGTGAATATATAACATACGAGCTGGCAACGAACGTCAAGAAAATATGCGATTCCACTCATGTGCCAGCAGGAAAGCACCACCAACGAATGCGAGGGCAAATGCAATGAAGCCAGCGAATCCAGTGCGTTCGATCTGTGCGATAAAACTGGGAGTGGGCGGGAGTGTGGGCGGGAGTGGGGTCGGACCAGCGCAACCTGTTGATGTAGATAATGCTGATTGATCAATCTGACGGATATTCAGGCTTAAAACCTTCTTTTTGAGGGCGTAAGCACCATTCTTAGCAAATACTGCCGCAAGCCGATATCCGAAATCTTAAACGCTTCATTTTTCCCAGAAGAATGGCAGTTTAAGAACAATCAAAGTCTAATTATCGAACTATAATCACTTATTATCAGTTAGTTACATTGGTCCGAGCCCCCTGTCCTCCTTAGGAGACCGTGGCACCCTGGGCAATCTACGTATTGCGCCGTAGTTGAGTCTAACCCCTCTGATTGATCAACCATCACTTACAGATATGCTGTCAATTTACCGATTTTCATTCATGTGTAAATCACCAACCGGGTAGTCAGGTCCAAAAGTTTGGACTATTTTTATAGGGAGACCTTAATAATCAGAACTACCCCACCGGAGACTTGAAATGAAACGACGCCAATTTATCTATAACTCTGCTGCTGCAAGTCTAGGCGCCGGACTTTCCAGTCATGTGCTTGCCGCGTTGGAGGCCATGGGCCAGGTTAATGGCGATATTCATGCAGTCACCGGCCAGGGTGCTGATATCAACTTGCGTGAATCTGAGCTTACCGAGTTGAAAGGAAGCCTGGGTGGACGTTTACTGCTGCCGGGTAATGAAGGTTATGACCAGGCTCGTCATGTGTTGAACGCATCAATTGACCGCCATCCGGCATTGATTGTGCAGCCAAGCGGTGCTTCAGACATCAGGTCTGCTGTTGGTTTTGCCAATGCCCACGAATTGCTACTTGCAGTCAAATGTGGCGGTCACAGTCCGTCCGGAAAGTCCACCTGCCAGGGAGGAATGCAAATAGACCTGTCATCGATGCGGGGTGCGCGTGTTGATTTACCCGCAGGAACCTGCCATGTCGCTGGCGGCAGTCTTCTACGCGATCTCGATCATGAGTCAATGGCACAAGGCCTGGTAACCACGGCGGGTACGGTTTCACACACCGGCGTTGGGGGTCTGACTACCGGTGGTGGTTTTGGTCGCCTGGCAAGACGCTTTGGTCTTGCACTCGACAATGTGCAATCCGTAGATGTCGTAACCGCCAATGGTCAATTGATACATGCCAATGCGCAGGAAAACCCGGATCTGTATTGGGGTGTACGTGGCGGTGGCGGGAATTTCGGTGTGATCACCAATTTTGAATTCAAGCTGCACCCGATGAGCCGGAAGGTCGTTGCTGGTAACGTCATGTTTCCATTGTCAGAGATGAAGAATGTACTCGATTTTTACGCGGACTATGCAGCCAGTTGTCCGGATGAACTGTACCTCGACTTTATTGCCTTATCACAACCAGGCGACAACAAGGGAGTGGTGGGTCTTCATGCCTGCTATTCCGGCCCTGTTGAACAGGCTGAAGCGGTGCTGGCGCCGATTGCCAAAGCGGGTAAATCCTTTCAGAACACCATTGCTTCGGTTGATTATACCGCCGTCCAGCAGGCCTTCGATGACACCGAACCAAGGGTGACCGGGCAATATATGAAAGGCGGTTTCGTTGAGAAAATACCGACTGGGCTGATCGATGAAATGGTCGCCGGCTTCAAACCCGAATTTGGCCTGTTCCTGTTATTTCAACACTCCGGCGGTGCCATCAACCGCATTGCTGTCGATGCAACTGCTTTTCCACACCGGTACGCCGTGGCAAACCTGGTTTGTGCCGTATCCTGGCCGGTTGCTGAATCCCGGGAACCCTACGTGGCCTATCTACGAAAGTATTGGTCGAATATGCAGAAGTACACATACGGTTGGTATACCAACGAAGTTGGAGATGAAAAGCCCGCAATAGTTAACAGCAACTACCAGGGTAACTATGATCGATTGTTGAAGGTCAAAAACCAGTATGACCCCGGAAACCTGTTTCGACTAAACGCGAACATTCAACCTGCGGCATAGCATTTGGTAAGGATCATCAGAACTTTCCGAATAGTGAAGACGCTTCCTGGATTGGGGTTATTAGAACTGGCGTCGGTATGGGTTAATTGCCCGGGCAGTTCGCATGACCCCGGATATCATGCATTCCTGAAGAATTTTTATATTCACCTATACTGAAATAACAAGATCAGTCTGAAAGTAACCAGGAGGGTGTTCAGGATGAACAAATTAATTTATTGTTTACTATTGGTTTTATTATCTACGGCCATCACGGCTTTCGCGCAAACTCCAAGAGTCAAACCCGTTGTCACTGACATCGATAGGACGGCTATCAATATTGTCAGCAATAACGAGATCTCCGCAGAGCTTGGCGTTGACGGAAAGTCAGTTCGTGTCAGCGGCCAGTTGAGTCTTAATCTGATGGCATCAGGTAAAGACCTGGAAAAAGGTATTGTGCGTGTGGCAGCCTTTAACATTGCCATGTTTTCAGTGCCCCAAGCGGCGATTTCCGGGCTAAAAGAGGTCAGCCCCGAAGAGGGATTCGTGGGTTTTGCTGCCAACAACAATAAGTCCCTGGCACTTAAGTATGACAGCAGAAGAAATATGCTGAGAGGTCAAATAGAGGGGTTTGTCGATACTTCCTATCTCGCCAAACAGATCAAAAAGACCAAAATTGACCAGCGCCCAGGTGGAATGGACTTTTTTGAGACTGAAACCCAACCGGCCGTTCTGAAAGTTGAGATTCAGCTTGAAAAACCTCTGCAAACACCGCAACAGGAAATCGATATTTCAAAGGCCACGCTAAGTGCATCATTACAGGTCAAGGCGTATGAATTTGAACGGCATGAACTACCCGCCTACCGGCTTGATATCAAGGAAAAGGTCATCAGCTGGGAAATCGCTGAATGGATCCTGTTTGAAACTGCCAAGCGAATATGTGTTCAGCCGGTAAGAATTGGCAAGCTGATGAAATTTAGCAATAAATGGAGTTGGCCGGTTTTTGGCTTTCAGACCACCGGTTCAGGCCTGGCATTTGGTCAGCCCGGGGTGGCGACTCAATGGAATAAGGCTGACGTGGTATTCAACTACCGCGAATGGAAAACCATTTACAAAAGCAGTTACTGGGTAACGACAGACGCCGGAACTGAGGAGGAGAACCTGCGTGCTGAAGTCGATGACGATGACTGCATCGAGGTATTCTTTGTTTACGACTTTGACCCGATAGAAGCCCATGGCGGCGGTGCAGCCTGGGGTGGAGGAACGGCAGGCTCCAAGATTATCACCAGCGATGCCAATGAAAGGAACGGCGTCGATTTCACCCACCTGGCGCACGAGTTGGGCCACGTGGTGGGTTTACATCACCCCTGGGTCGCTTCTGATGCAAATATGACGACCGCATCGACTGGCACCCTGATGTGCGGTAGCGGTTTTAACAACGATAATCCAACCATCAATAGCCAGGAGAACAAGGATAACGTTTCAAATCCACTATTTACATTTACGCTTAAATTACGGACGGCAGGGCCGGATTGCCAGGATTCCGCCGATTGTGGCCCATGTCCCTGACCTGACTTAAGACTCAACTAAAAAGGGCCCGTGAGTATAGATACCGTCTTCAGTTGCAAGCAAGTTTTCAGGTTTATTAAGTTAATTGCAATAAGGGACTTCCCCGCCAATAGAATGAGCAGGTTGTCATGCGTAGCACAACGTCGAGGCAGCAACCTAAGCAATCACATCAGTCACAGGTTATGAGCGTTATTCGGGCTACTCGGCCACGTGCTGTTACGACGATATAGTTTGTGCCATATAGGGTGTCTGGTTCTTAACCACGCCGTAACAGATGTGCACCAACTTTCGCATGGCTGCCTCCAAGGCGCACATCTTGGTCTTGTCTGCCGCCAGCAGTCGCTCATAAAGTGCCTTGATATCGCGGGATATCAAGCCGGTTCAGCAAGCTACGCAGGTCATTAATCTCCTGCGCTACAGGCGGAATAGGCATTTACTTAATTCCCAATTAAGTAAACTGTCCCCATTACTTCCAGTTTACTTAATTCCCAATTAAGTAAACTGTCCCCATTACTGCCCCATTACTCCCTGATCCCTTTGGATGGTACGGCTATAACGGCCGTTTAATTGTATTTATGGATGTTCGACTCAGAATGGGCATTCTTCAACTTCGAATCCCACCGAATAATAATCAACCGTAAGTGCAAAGTCCGGTCCCAGTGGGATAACAAGGTACGTGTCTGCGGTTATCTGCAGCACACCTCCGCCTCGTGCTGGCGTTACCGATCCTTCTTGCGTCAGTAATAGTGCGAATAAGGGACAGTTTACTTAATTCCCAATTAAGTAAACTGTCCCCATTACTCCCCAAGTGCAACAGCATGAGGCAAATTGGATTCTAAGCAGAGTCCTTTACGAATAGCGGCAAATAGGAGACCTGCTGGAGAGTCTGAATGACTCCCCTGCGGTTTGGTTGGTGGCTTGATCTTCGTTATTTCTTTTTGCCGTATAGCATTGTGTAGACGTACGTCCCAACCAACAATCCAGCAATGATGATAAAAGTTTTCATTGACCCCTTCCTTGTATCGGGTTTTATAAATCCATTTTTTCCCTGTTTATTTAATTGGCTTTGCCATCCTGGTAAGTATCAAGGTCAGTCAACGTTCGAGAATCCTGTTGAGACCGCAATCACTTGATAGACAGTATTAAATAGATGCAATAATTAGGCCGGAATAGCGTGTTCATTCAGAACCACACAAATGCATAAGTAAATATTTTTATTTTCAACGTGATATGACGCGAAAAGAGTTTTTTGAAAATAGTTGTCTTGAACAGGTCTGATTGCGGTCATCTAAAATATGTCAGCTAAGCTGACCATAATTGTCATCCGGTCAACCGGGGGACAGTTTACTTAATACCTTTAATCAGGGTATTAAGTAACCGTCTCCTGAAATTCCCCGGAACGTGTCTCTGAGCATTTCCTGCACTTGGTAGGACGATTCAGATTGAACAGGTCAGTTGGCCCAGGCGCTTGTTAAGCTTCACATTCTCACCGTAGTCGATTGGCAAGACGATGAGACTGGGTCCCCGGTGTTCCACAGCCCTTTCGATTACCTTTCTGAGGTGGTTGCTGTCATCGACGTGCTGATAGTGCCAACCGAATGCGCCGGCAAGCTGCTCCCAGTCGGGGTTGGTGAAGGACAGGTCCGTATGCCGGCCGAATTCCTCCTGCTGCTTCCAGGCAATCAGTCCGTAGGCTTTGTCCTCCCACACCATAACAGTGATATTGCTGTCGAGTCGCCTGGCGGTTTCCATTTCCTGCACGTTCATCAAAATGCCGGCGTCGCCGCAGATACTAATGATCTTGCGGTCCGGGTCCACGAGGGAGGCGGCAATTGCCCCTGGCAGCGCAAAACCCATGGAGCAGAAGCCGTTGGGTATCAGGCAGCCATTGGGGAGTGCACAATGGTAATGGCGGGCAATCCACATCTTGTGAGCGCCCACGTCGGATAACAGCAAGCCATCATCGCCGTACACCTGTTCCACTTCATGGAGCACTTTCTGTGGCTTGATGAGGCCGACCGCATCGTCCTTCGCATATTCCAGCAGTTCTTGCTGCATATCTTTTCGAGTCGCCGCCTGCTGCGCCATATCGAATCCCGGTGCGGGCTTCGTCTCGAACTCATGCACCAGCGCGCAGATATTATCCGCCACATCCCCCACCAGTTCGATCTCCGGGTG
Organism: uncultured Gammaproteobacteria bacterium; assembly: GCA_963749115.1. GTDB lineage: Bacteria > Pseudomonadota > Gammaproteobacteria > Xanthomonadales > SZUA-36 > SZUA-36. Next base: position 84,945 of record CAVVLP010000010.1, on the reverse strand, counting down.
AAAGTGGCGATCAATTTCCGCTGGTATGAAATCGATGCAGATGATTGGCTTGTTGCCATCCGGGTTCCACAAATGGGGATGGTACTCGACCATGTCGAAGCCGATGGCGATCACCAGGTCCGCGGCGTCGATCGCACAGGTTCCGATGTCCTTTGTACCCAGGCCGATGGTGTAGAGGCACTGATCGGATGAAGGTTCCACGGCACCCTTGCCCATGAACGTATTCAGTACACCGATACCAGTCATTTTCACCAATTGGCGGAGCCGCACTGAGGCGCGCTTGCGCACACACCCGTTGCCCGCAAGGATAACCGGACGCTTTGCCGCTCTAATCCGCTCGGCCGCGGCCGACACGGTGGCGCTATTCGCCCTGGGCCTGCTGTATCGAATCGGGCTTAACGGTTGCGCATCTGTCTCGTGTTCCGCCACATCCTCGGGCAACTCGATCAACACCGCCCCGGGCTTTTCCGAGCGGCAAACGCGAACTGCCTTGCGGACTATTTCAGGAATAGTATCCGCGTGTATGACGGTCTCGGCCCACTTGGTCACCGGCTCGAACATCCTCACCACGTCCATGATCTGGTGGGATTCCTTATGCAGTCGCATGGTGCTGCCCTGCCCGGTGAGGACCAGAATGGGGGCACGGTCCATGTTTGCATCGGCCACACCGGTAATCAGGTTGGTCGCTCCGGGGCCGAGGGTGCTGAGACAGGCCGCCGGCGTGCCGGTAAGCCGACCGTATATCTCCGCCATAAAGGCTGCGCCCTGTTCGTGCCGACAGAGAATGAAGCGGATCGAATCGGATACCTCCAGGCTGAGCATGAAGTCCGCATTCTCTTCACCGGGAACGCCGAAGATGTACTCTATGCCCTCCGCCTCCAGGCATTTCACAAACAGATCCGATGCTTTCATTGACCCTCCAGCCATTTTGTCGTTGTGTAAATACGCAGTTTTAGAGTGAGCCAGGACTGACTAGTTCACTCCTCGGTCTTTCATAACCAACATTTTCTCAAACTGCATTTCTTCAATGGTGAAGGGAATGCCGCCCACGCCCAGCCCCGATGCGCTCAATCCAGCGAAGGGCATGGCGTCGTCGCGGAAGGCGGTGTGGTCGTTTACCATCACGGCGGAGGAGTCGAATGCCTCGTAGGCCACGTGGACGGTATCAATGTTCTGGGTGTACACAGCCGCCTGGAAGGCATGTGGATGCAGGTTTGCCTGTGTCAATGCCTCCTCGAGATGCTGGTAACGATAGACGCAAACCACAGGGCCAAACACTTCCTCGCTGCCAAGCCTGGATTCCCTAGAGGGATTCAGCATCAGCGTGGGCTGGAAGAAGTTACCTTTCAGTCGTGAGCCGCCCACGGTGACCTCAGCACCCAGTGAGACCGCCTCGTCCACCCACTCTTCGACCCGGTCGACTTCCGCGGGACGAATCAGCGGACCCACCTCTGTGGCGGAATCGCTGGCATTGCCCACTGTCAGCGCGGACACCGACTCGGAGAGAGCTTCGACGAGGTGGTCGTGCAGCGATTCTTTGACATAGACCCGCTGTGTGGACACGCAGACCTGCCCGGCATGGTAGTAGCCGCCTTTAGTTATCGAAGGCACGGCGAGTTCCAGCCGGGCGGAGCCGGCGACGATACAGGGCGCGACACCGCCGTGCTCCAGAGCGCAGCGCACACCCGGCTGCAACTGTGATCGCAGCATCCAGCCTACCTTCGCGGAGCCAATGAAACTGAAAAACGCGATCTTGTTGCTACGCACCATGGCGCCAGCAACATCCAGGTCCGCCGCGATGGAATAGCTTAGGTAATCCTCGGGGACTCCGGCTTCATACATTGCCTCCACCAGCTTGATACAGGACAGAGGCGTGTCAGCGGCAGGTTTCACCACGCAAGGGCAGCCCGCAGCGAATGCGGGGACCACCTGGTGCACGATCAGGTTGAGAGGGTGGTTGAAGGCGCTGAAGGCCAGCACCACGCCGCGGGGAAACTTCTGGGTGAATGCCAGCCGCCCTGCCGACGACGCCTGGTGACCGAGCGGTATGACGTTGCCACGATCCTCGCTGATCACGTTGATAGCAATGCGCACACCAGCTATAGCCCGGGCTGCCTCGACCTGCGCATCCTGCAGTGGCTTGCCTCCCTCGGCGACGATCAGTTGGGCAAATGACGCTTCGTCACGCTCCATGATGCGGATCAGGCGTTCGAGAATTTCGATGCGCTCGTGGACCTGCAGCAGCGAACCGCGGTCACTGAAACGGTTCCAGGCCCGCTTGATTTTAACCTCCGCTGCGGCCACATCGTCCGTTTTGAGGAGTGCGATTTGTTCTCCGGTGGAAGGGTTTAATACCGAGAGCTTGGTTGAAGTCATGAAAGTAGTCCTTCTGGTGCAAAGTGAGTATAAGTAAAACAAACGCTATATTCACATTCGGTTTTACTCACATGGGCACTCGCATCTCCCGCTGACTGCCCTTTACCAGGGCAGCTCCGTACCATCGTAGTTGAAGAATTTTCCTGTACTTTCACTGGTCAGGTTTTCAATTACTCCGAGCATCCCGGCAATGCTTTTCGCCCTGGTCAATGTTGCGTTCGGACCGCCCATGTCCGTCTGCACCCAGCCGGGGTGCATGACCACGCATTTGAACCCCTGCGGCGCAAGCTCGGAACTCATGATCTTGTTGATCTGGTTAAGCGCCGTTTTGCTGGTTCGGTACGAATAAAGCCCCCCGGTTGATAGCTCGATGCTGCCGAGGCGCGAGGTGATACTGACAACAGTCTTGCCCTTGCCTGCATTGAGGTTGGGCAAAAGGGCCTGCGTCACGCGCAAAGGGCCAAGACTGTTGACCTGGAATGAACGCTCCATCACGTCAAAATCCAGTGAGTCCAATGTCGAATCTGCGCGGTTGAGCATACCGGCGTTGTTAATCAGAATATCGATGGGTGTATCGCCGAGACGCTCGGCCAGGGCTGCCACGCTCGCCGCGTCGGCTACGTCCAGTTGTTCCACTCTGGCGCCGGTGGTATTTAACTCGGTGGCTTTTTGCGGACTCCTGGCGGTGCCGATAACCTCGTAGCCTTTTACCTTGAGTTGTTGGACGAATTCCAGGCCAAGTCCGCGGTTTGCGCCGGTTACCAACACGACGCCCTTGTCATTGGCGTATGCTGTGAACGGCAGTGAAAGCATGACCGATAACACGGTGGTCAAAACGCTGGATATTTTCATGTGACTACCTCTTGATTGATTACAAATTTGCAAATGGCCGCATGCAAAGCGGACCGGTGACATGAATGGATTAGACACGGGGCGTGTGAAAAATTCCAGCTAAACCCACTTTTATGAAACGGCCGACGGTATAGGGCAACCGGGGGACAGTTTACTTAATTGCCGCCCCGCCAGGCCTAAAGTCCGATCGACCATACATTCGGAAATTTCAGTAGCCCATGGGGATTAAGTAAACTGTCCCCTGACATCCCAGTTTTGAAATGGCCAACTGCTTGACTGCACAAGCTTGCAACAGCAGGAAACACGCTGGAATCAGGATTAATGTATGGCGAAGCTTCACTTTGTCTCCCGGGTGATTAAGAGCTGGGAGACAGGTTATGCACAAAGATGTGCAATCACATGATGGATAGGTGATTTTTTCTTAGATTTGTTAAGCCGAGCTTATGAAAGCATCATAAGTGCATGATTATAAATTGTTATTCCGTATCAGGTCCGCCATAGATATCCCAGTATTCCTGCAAACCAATGTCTTCAGTAAGCTTGTTTAAAACGTGAATCCTGTCGGAATTCGGCACCTTCCGCGCTAAAAATGAATTCCATTTGCAGGTAATGTGGAGCAATTTCCCGCATCGTGTTGAATGTTTCATAAGCCTGATCAACACCACCGACCAGAAGCCATAATCCAAACTCAATGGGCGGCATTGAAAAGCTCTCTTCCTGTTTCGCCTGTATGATCCTTTGCAGTGCTTCATCGCGATTTCCGGGGCGAAAAAGGGTGTCTGCGGATTCAATTAACCAGAGCGGTGGGTTGGGGGAGTTCTGATAAAAGGCGGCCAAAATGGCTTTGATTTCATTAAAACGTTGTTGGCGCAGCAGGAAAAGCATGTACGCCGGAATTAATGACATTTCTGAAACCCAATTGAGCAGCAATCGCAAACTGTTCAGCGGCACGGAGGTTATCGTTTGACCAGAGATAGGCAATAGCCAGGCGGTTATTGACGACCGGGGAGATTTCATCGAGATCCCTGGCACGTATTGCGGCTTCCAGACCATCGCGGTTACGGCCAACCGTAGGACAGTAGTTGGGAATACCACATATAAATATTCGGGCTGTCCGGTGCCAGTTCCAATGCTTTGCGAAAGTGCTCCTCCGATTTAATCCATTGCCAGCGGTGAAACGCAATAATCCCGTGAATTGACTCCACCTCACCAAGGTCTCGCCGGTCGGTAAACGTATGCCCCGCCAATGCTTCCAGGGCTTGTTGAAACATCGGTTCCATTGGTTCGGTGGAATAAAAAGGCAGGAGCACCAGTGATTTGGCCAGACCGATAGCAGCGCGTGAGAAAGTCGGATCGATAGCCAGTGCCTGGCGGTAAAGTTCAATGCTTTGTCGCAACGGTTCGTTACCACGCAGGTTCCACAGGAAATTCCCGCTCATCAGGTAAAGCTGGTAAGCCTCTATATCCGGTGGTGCCTGGCTTGATCAGTGGTGTTTGCAAACTGCCATCATCGAAGTGTTCACGCATCGCCTCGATAACAGCCGTGGCTATTTCTTCCTGCACATCAAAAACATCACTGACATGGCGTTCAAACAAGCCGGACCACATCAGGTAGCCGTCACTGACTGCACATAATTGGGCATTGATTCGCAACTGGTCACCAACACGGCGAATCGTACCTTCAAAAATTGCATCAGCATGCAACAACCTGCCAATGGTTGGCACGTCATCTATACGGTTCTTAAAGCTGTAGGAAGAACGTCTTGCGACAACCTTCAGACCCTTGACCTTGCTCAATGACATGGTCAGTTCATCGGCCAAACCTTCACTGAAATAGGTGCTGTCATCGTTTTCGCTCAGGTTTTCGAATGGCAGTACGGCGATGGAGGTAACGCCTTCCGCGCCTTCTTTTTCCTTTGCCAGAAAATCAAACCATTCCGAGATGGTTGCAAAAGCCGCCGGCGACCGTGGATCAACCGCTGTTTCGTTTGTCGACCAGAATAAAATGGATACAATAATTATGACCGCTGCGGCGATGGCGAGAACCAGTTTAAGAGCACGGTTTTCTTTGAGTGATAAACCGGATTCAGGTTCTTGCTCTGATCCAGGTACCGCCAGAGGGGTCACTTCCATCAACAGGCGATAACCCACTTTCGGCAGGGTTTGAATATAGTAGGGCGTCATGCGGTCATCACCCAGGCAGGTGCGCAGCAGGGAAATAGCCCGGGAAAGCACTTCGTCGCTTACAAACGTCCCATGCCAGACATCATTGATCAGGTCGTCACGGCGTACGACCTGGTCCTGCCGTTCGGCAAGGTAGATCAGCACTTCCATCACCTTGGGTTCAAGGTGTGACTGACTATTAACACCTACAAGCAGGCCCTGGTCGGGATAAACCTTCCATTCACCTAACTGAAATCCCAGTTGCCTGTCGATATTCACAGCTTATCCCCACGCCGGCCTGACGTTAGCGGCGTTACGCATATTACTGGTCTTGTGCCAAAGCAAATACAACAACCTGCTGACCTGGCCGCAACGCGGGTTACAGCCGTCATGCGGCTAAGTCGACGGGTACACTCAGTCTACACCCATAAGCTTTCCTAAGAAGTAATCAGTAAACCATTTGGACTTCATCAGGTTATTCGAGCGGCAGGAGCCCACGCTGCTTTCAGCGGACTGGATTTCCACCGCTTTAAGCCAATCTGACAGGAGTGAACTAGTATGAATAAGAAATTAATTAAATCGGGTATCTTCTGCTTTGGCTTGCTGGTAGCGGCCTGGTGCCAGAGCTGCCAGCTATAGTGAAGCCATCGTGTTTGGCGACAGTTTGTCAGATTCGGGTAACTACTTTGCCCAGTTTGGCGGATTGTCGATGCAGCCTTATGAGACGGAGAATGTTCCCAGCGAACCCTACGCCATAGGTGGGCATCATTTTACCAATGGTTCAACCTGGGTCGAGAAGCTGACCCAAAACCTGCACATCCCGAAAAGTGGTCACCCTTCCGAGGTATCCCCCGGGCAATTCAGAAATTATGCAGTGGGCAGATCGAGAGCGCGTGACGTGTTGCTCGATGATGTATTCAATGAGGTTAATCTGACCACGCAGGTAGACAACTTTCTTGCCGATGAAAATAACCAGGCACCGGGTGAGGCGCTGTATATCATCTGGATTGGTTCCAACGATGTGGCCGATGCACTATTCGCACCAAACCCGGGCGACATCATGGGTGCTGCCCTGTTGAACACCTTTACACAAATTCAGCGGCTCTACTTTGGCAGGGGCGCGTCATTTCCTGGTGCTCAATATGCCCAATTTTTCTTTAACCCCCCTGGTACTGGATTTTGTTTCAGTCTTCCCCGCCCCTGTTCAGGCGTATTACCTGCAAAACATCAGCCTGGCTTCGGTGGGATACAACCAGGCATTGGAAGGTAACCTGGCGTTTATGCAGTCTGTACTTCCTGGTATGGATGTCATCAGCCTGGATGTATTCAGCGTCTTGAACGATATTGTTGCCAATCCCTGAGCCTATATGATCTGGATATCGTCGACGAGACCTGTATTACTCCGGATACCCAGGGACAGGCATACTGTTCAAACTGGGGGCGTTATCTGTTCTGGGACGCTCAACACCCAACCAGGAAAGGGCACAGCATTATTGCTGAACAAGCCGAAATGGCAATTGAGAGCCATTAACATCCCCTCTAGAAGCAACTGACAGGCATGAAAATGAGACAGGTCAGTAACACAGAATTATTGGCCTGTTTCCTGTTGACATCCTGCTGAGCGGTTGTGCTTACAACGCTTCCATACCTTATCGAAGTTTCGAACATATAGAAATCACTGCACCCGATTCAAAACTCTCGACTGAAGCTATCCCGTCAAAAGCCAATCCATCGCAACTGGCGCAACAGCAGGTGCGATTGGTGGGCTGACGGCGAGTTTCTTCGGCAGTTTGCTTTGTGGACCCTATTTCGCTATTTGCTTTGCCGCCAGTGCCCCGGCAACCATCGGCGGTCACAGCGCTGGTTGGCGGAATGATAGGCATGTCAGGCGTTTCGGTGAAGATGCCGCGAACTTACCCATATGTCAAAGCCTTGCAGGTGACCCACGGCCTGAACCAGGAACTCGCTACTGCCCTGGCTGAACAAATGCCTGCGTCCAGTCTCGCACCACCGGGTATCGCTGATGTCCGGATCAGCCCGGAGGTGGATAGCCTTCGATTGTGAAGGGGATTTGGACAAAAAATTCTTGTTTTCCCTAACCGCCGTAACCCGGTATGAGTGGAACCTCGACAAATCAAGACCCAATCATGCCACACGGAAATTCCTGTGTAATACACGTTCGCGACCAATCGATGAATGGATGAGTGACGATGGTGCCACAATCGAACAGGAGCTGAACTACTGCATCGAAGACCTTGCGCGTCAAATCAGCAAGGTACTGACAGAACCACCGCCCACGTCGGTTGATCGTTTCCCTTCAATTGATGTGTGACGCTTTATTGGTTAAATGACATGATGAGAGTCTATTTCGCAGTTACCTGATTGGAAGTTCTTCTGCTTGTAACCGGTTGCGCCAATGTGTTCAAAGACGAGGAACAAATAGAAGCGGACCGCATCAGGTTGGAGATCAAAAGGGCTTATGCTATCGGTGCAAGCGGTGCGGTGTTCACACCGGACGGAAGTAGGCTCGCGATCGGATCGCGTGAAAAAATATGGGTGGTTAACACGTCCGGTCAGTAAGATACAAGAAGATATAGACGCCCCCGTCCTTAGCTGAACCGAGGGCTACCATCAATGATGGATACCTCAAATGGTAGGCTAAAAAGCTCAAACCATGAGACAAAAACGGAGGCGTCTATGAAACAAAATATAATCCACATCGGCCTGGATGTCGATGATACCCAGTAACACGGAGCAGCGTTCAACAAAGAAACTGGTGAAGTCATTGAGTTCAAGTCCCGGCCCACGTTGAAAGGCCTGTTACAGCAACTGGACCGGATGGAACGGCATTTCAAGGGTCCTAAAACCAAGTTGTGCTACGAAGCACCCTATGTCGGCTATTGCCTGCAGCGTGATCTGATTTCCAACGGTGTTCATTGTGAAATCGTCTCTCCCAGCAGTATTCCGAGTCCGCGTGGCAAGGCCATCAAGACCGATCGCATAGATGCGGGCTACCTGGCGCAGTTTTATGCCAATGACCTATTGACCATTGTGCAGCCACCCGATGAAGAGCAGGAACAGGATCGGGATCTGCTGTCTGCGTCAGAAAGTCATGCAACAGCGAAACCAGCTGCGCAAGCACCTGCCCATGGGAGTGGGGTCGGACCAGCGCAACCTGTTGATGTAGATAATGCTGATTGATCAATCTGACGGATATTCAGGCTTAAAGCCTTCTTTTTGAGGGCGTAAGCACCGTTCTTAGCAAATACTGCCGCAAGCCGATATCCGAAATCTTAAACGCTTCATTTTTCCCAGAAAAACGGCAGTTTAAGAACAATCAAAGTCTAATTATCGAACTATAATCACTTATTATCAGTTAGTTACATTGGTCCGAGCCCCCTGTCAGCCCTACTTTGCTTGCACAAAGGAAAGTAACCAAAAGAAGGTGCACCCTGCCAGATGCCCGCTGCGCGGCCTCCCTTGCTACTCGTTGTTTTGTGTCACCGATCAGCATGGCGCTTCCTGCGCCGGGCTTCACTGTAATGGCCATGGCCCAGGCCAGCTTCTCGACCTGTCCTATATTCTACAACCCCGCGCGCGACTATCTGGTCAGCATGTGCCTCTTGAGTAAACCCAATAATTGGGATTGGTCGGATCGGCACTTACGAACCCGTAGCCGGCAAGGTGGTCGCTGGCCGGTGTCAGTGCCGCTTTCCCCTGCATAGATCATGGAATACTCGCGGCTGGCGTCATAGCATTCCTGGCAGGCGATCCGCCAAGCCTCACGCAATGTGAAGATCGAATCGGTCAAAGGCCACATGCGGAAGCTGCTCCACAGCGCAAAACGCGTTCCTAGTGGCGGGGTCGAGCCCTGAGTATTGGTGTGGAATCCGAACATCTGATGAAGGCCGTTGAATGCGTCACACCATACATCCCACTCAAAATTTGCTCGCATTGTCTGACAGGCATGCAGCACGATCCAGTTCAGATGCCCATCACCCCATTCGGCGTCTTGCGCGCGCATCTCATGGTCATCTACCGTTGACCCGAACCAGAACCGTCCCGAACTGCCGTGTCCAGCAAAAAAGGCGAAATGCACGTTATCGGCCCAGAACGTGTCGGTGCCGCCGCCCGGTGCGCCAGTAACCTTGAAATCCTGCTCCCAGGCTGCGCCATCGCCCCAGTCGAACCGGCTGGACCATCCCGGAAGTGCCGCAATACCGTTCTCTAATCCTTTGGCACTGTCATCCGTGCCACTGATGTTGGACAGACCGGGCGAACCGTAGACGTTGCACCATTCGACCCCCACGTAGGGGTCCGGTCCTTTTTCCCCATCTCTTGGCGGTAGCGACTCTTTTGCGCTTTTTGGCTTCACGGTTACCCAGATCATGTCGGCATCGCTCATTCCGTTGCGGTCCGTCACAGTGACCGAAATAACGTGCGGAATGATTCGACCTTGGCGGTGTGCCACCGACAGTTCGGCTCGCTCCAGCACCGAGCCAGACCCGATTTCACCGTCGAAGTCGCTGTGCCAGCGGATATCGTAGGGTTCCGTTCCACCCTCAATCTCGCAACGCAGTTGCAGCCGTTTCCCGCGCACGATCTCCATATCGCGCCGCGCGGCATTGATGACGACAATTGGTGCGAAGCGTGTCGCGGGAATGGGCCGCACTTCAAAGGGCACAGTCACTTTCTCGCCGGATTTCCGGCTCTCGACCTCGGTCTCGAACTCGAACAAATAAGCCGGTTGCAGAAATCTGGTGGCGCTCACGCTTGATTCAGCATGATAGATGAGCCGTGCGCTAGTGGGCTTAAACTTGTCCAGAGCTTGGCCCAGCTTGCGCGTGAGCGTCTTTTCAACCTCTTCCTGCGGTACCGCCGGGTACCGTGCATAACGCTTTGTCTCGGCGTCAGCCCGGAATAGGCCAATCACCTCGCCCTTGTGGCCCAGAAACACCTTGATTTTAGCACCCGGCCCATAGGTTTCGACCTCGCCGATTCGGGGCCGGAAATTCACACAGATATGGGTTTCGCTCGCGGTACGTTTTCGCTTGTCATGGCCCTCGATCCGTTCGCTCTGACCTTTTACGACGCTATCGGCCACGTAATTGTCAGGCAGCCATCCGTGTTTGCGCAGGAATGCAGTGGCCATCTTTTTTGCTTCTTTACGCGATGGCAACTCGGCCTCGTAGGTCTCATTGTCAATCTTCTCGGTGTCGCTATACCAAATCGTCCCAGTCTCTTCGTAAACGGCCAAACGCTGCGGGCCAACGGCCAGAAGATGGATACCTTCCTGAGATTGTATCTCGCCCTTGATGCCCAGATTATCTGCAGTGGATCGTGCGATCTCATGCGTTCCTTTGCTGTGAAAAACCTCGTACACCGCAAGCATGCCATCTGCCGAGGAATTGTAGGATATGGAAAGCCTGTCGTCTGTCATGTTGTTACCTCCTTCAATTGGCCAATTGAATTCCAGATTTGATCGCGGCTACAACTGCTACTGGATCGGGAGGTTATTTGATTCTTTTTTGCGGACTTTTATGAATAATCTGACGATGAAATAGCGGTTGATACCGCATATGTAAGTATAGGTGATGAGTTGAACAAATGACGAAATGAGTCTCAACCCCGTACCTGATGTGTTCTATTCATGTCCGTGGCAACATTACCATGCGGTAATACAAGGGTTGGATGCCTTTGTTGCAAGTTTCCTCTTGGCCGGGTCCGGCTATTAGCGTTGATGGAAATTGCGCGAATCCTACGGCAGCTTACTGGGCAACACCGGCCCCTCGGCACTTGTCATGGCGTATAGCAGGTAGCAGCCAGGAGCGGCCTAAAAAGAAACTGCAATTGTACTGGATTTTAGTTTCCGTTAAGCGACTCACAAATCACGACGTTGTCATTGGCAACACGTTGTATAGGCACAATTCCCTGTTGATTGATGTAATGTCGTACTCAACTATAGTCAAAATAACCAAGCGTCATCTTACCTACGGATAGCCAATTCAGTGCCTGGGGATTTTTAGGGTTTAATGCGATGGCTTTTTCATAATAGCTAAAGGCTTTTGCCCACTGAGGCGCCTCCACTTCTCTATCTGTAAGGTGAAGGTTTAAGCCAAGTACTGCATAGGCATTGGCTGAATTTTCGTCCAACTCTATTGCACGATGCGCATATTCATTAGATTTTTCTTTGAGTTCATCCCTAGTGAAAGGTAATTCAGTGCCATAGAGTGCCATGAGCCCATAATTTACTGCAGCCAGTGCCAGTGCATCTGCATATTCTGGGTCTTGCTCGAGCGCCTCGTCCAGTAACTTTGTTACTTCATCTAAACCCTGTCGTGTTGCTTGAATAGCTCGTGCTTTTAAAAATAACTCATAGGCATTCAGGTTATCAGTGGTGTGCGTAGTTTGGACCTGAATCACTTCATCAAGACCCAGTTCTTTTGACAAGGCCGCAACAATATTTTGTGAAATCTCATCCTGAATCACAAAGATATTATCAGCGGTTAACGGTCTATCAAAGGTATCGGACCATAGGTGACGGTCATTGATTGAATCAATCAACTGAGCGGTTATTCGAATCGTTTTACCGGCCTTTCGAACTGAGCCTTCGACCACGTATCGAACATTTAAATCCTTGGCAATGCCGGGAATCGTCTCTTGGGTGTTCTTGTATTTGAAACTCGAGGTGCGGGATGCCACTTCAAACTTTGGAATTTTTGCCAAGACATTAAGCAACTCTTCGGTAATACCATCGGAGAAAAACTCCTGATCAGCATCATTCGATATATTTATAAAGGGTAGAACAGCTATTGAGGCTATATTGCCATTCGTAGCTGATGTTTGGCCGGAAGGTTCAGATGCAACCTGAGATGGTTGAGAGTTATACGCTGTGTTTTTGCCAAACAAAACTAAACCAATGGCAACAACTAATAATAAGATTATGACTTAATTTAATTTCTGACCCGTATTAGAGGCTATGGAATCTGAGCGGTCGACATCGGCTTCTTTTTTTATGCCGTCAGGAGTGAGCTCAAATGCCCATGAAAACAAGATGACAAAGGGTAGGCCCATGACACCCATAAAAAACACCAGAGTATTAACCCACTCTGGCAAGCTCAGTGCTGGCACTGCTTCAGCAGTGACCTGAATCACAACCCAGGCAAGTACCAAATAGGCAGTTGTTGCCTTAAATACATTGCGTCGTTTTAGTTCTTCAAATATTGATAATGCCATATATATAAATTCTGCTTAATTTTTATGTTCGAATAGTAACGTAAATAAATAAACACTAGCTAATATTCATGTTTGGAGTAGACGATGTGCATGTAGATCGGTCAATATGCACCGTTATCGGATTTCATGTCGACCGCATGATTAATGCAGTGTGCAAAGTACATTTCGATAGTGCAATGTATGCCATTTGTACGCCGGCCGCCTGACTGACCAATTAGCTTTTGAAGTACTTAAGGAAATACCAATGAAAACGATTATTCAAAACCTTGCTCTATTTTGCCTTTTGACAATGGCCTCGCAAACTTTTGCCCAGCAAGTCGACGAGAAAACCGGTTTGCAGTTCACGTATTTGGGTGCAGCTGGTTGGATAATCTCCGACAGTGACATCACGGTGTTAGTTGACCCATATATTTCTCGCCTTCAATATACCGACTTCAATCACCCTGACGATGACAGGCGCCAGTACGCTCGCGATGAAGCGGGGGTTTCAGATACCGGGCTGATTGACAGCTTGATTACCAAAGCCGATTTCATTTTGGTGCAACATGGGCACTACGATCATTTAGGTGATGTTCCGTATATTGCAAAGAAAACCGGCGCCAAGGTCATTGGCTCAGAAACCACCATCACTATTTTGCGGGCTTATGGCATTCCCGACGAACAGTTATATGCCGTGGGTGGTGGAGAGGATTATCAGTTTGAGAATTTTTCAGTTCGAGTTATTCCCTCGATTCACTCCGCTCTCAATAACAAACACTATTTCGATTCGAGGCGATATGATCGCAATACTGAACTAACAGCGCCGCTGCGCATTAATCAATTTATTGAAGGCGGCTCGCTTATGTTTTTGGCCCGCTTCGGCAACCGCAGCATTATGACGATGGGCTCAATGAACTTTATTGAAAGAGAGCTGGAAGGCATAAATCCCGACATACTTCTGGCCGGTGTCAATGGTTCCCGCCTGGGCCTGTACAATTATGACGAAAGACTCATAGAAGTTACCGGAAATCCAGCTATCATCATACCTACCCACTGGGATAGGTATAACCTGCCGTACAGTTTTTCCCAGCAAGCGAGCGTGGAAGGCAAGCTCATTCCGTTCCAAAAGACAGTTGCCAAAATTTCACCGGAATCGAGGGTTGTGATACCAGTGCACCTGGAACCTTTCCTGATTGACTGAAGGGGTTCTTATGCAACAAACGATGAGTTTATGCTTAACCACTCTTTTGTGGATATTTGCCTGCTTGCTTGGGCTGTCCTGCCAGAGCGTAGTGTTCGCTGCCGAGAGCATCAATTATTCCGACAGCAGGTCTTATCCCATTTCAGTTGAGCCTTTTTTCACTGCGGGTATCGCGCTCGGCGATATTGATGGAGACCGGGATTTGGACATGGTAGAGGCCAACGGCCGTCATTGGCCTCAGGCAAACTACATCTACTTTAACGCGGAAAACAGAGGCTTGACCAAACGGATAAAACTGGGTGCTTATGAACGGACAGCCTACACTGTTAAATTGGCAGATATGGACGGCGACAGCGATCTGGATATAGTTCAAGCCTCTGACAAACAGGAAAATCAAATCTTTTTCAATGATGGCACAGGCCAATTTGGCCCAGCACACATGTTTGGTGATATTCAGTCCAATACTCGCAGCATAGAAATCGCTGATCTTAACGGCGATGGAGCCCTGGATATATTGGAGATTTGCCGGGGCACGCCAAACCAGTTGTTCGTTAATGATGGTGGCGGGCGCTTCCCTGGTATGGATCAGTCTAAAACAGCCCAACCAACGACGTTTGGCGATCTGTCAGATCGTACTTTGGCCGTCAAGGTCGCTGATATGAATGAGGACGGCCAGGTTGATTTGATCCTGGCCAACCGGGACGGTGGTCAGAATAAAATTCTGCTGGGAGAGGGCAATTTGAAATTCGGTAACGCAATCCCGTTTGGCTCGGGCAAGGATGATACCCGTGGAGTGGTTGTTGCCGACATGAATGGCGATGGCAGGCCAGACATTGTGACCGCAAACATTGGAGAGCCCAATGGCGTAATACTCAACCAGGGCGAGGGTGTGTTTAAACTAAGCCAACAGTTTGGAGCAGAAACCGGAAACAGTTATGCGATTTTGGCTGACGATCTGGACGCGGACGGGGATATTGACATTGTCATTGCCAATGTCGAAGACAAGAATCGGGTGTTTTTAAACGATGGTACGGGCCAGTTAACGCTACTTTCTGAGTTTGGATCGGCCGAAGACATGACTTATGCACTGGGTCTTGGCGATATAAATGGTGACAGACTGCCTGATATTGTCGCGGGGAATTCAGGGGGCGCCAATATCGTCTATTTTCAGATTAAACAAACAGATTAGTGCACAGGAAAAAGGAAAAAAAGAGTGAAGACATATATGGACGCCTCCCTTGAATCAAGCATTATTTCGGGCTTTTTACATTCGTGAAGATCATAGTTCAAACAAATACTGGAAGTTTTCGTTTGTGGTCTAAGTGCACACAATGGCTTCATTCTCAAATTAGCGTAAGTAAAGTGCTCCCTGTACTGACGCGAACCGAGCCAACATCTCCAATGCGGGCGTGATTCGCGAATGACCGCAGTTGGCCGATAGCGCCACGTCAGCACATTGAAAAAGATGTTTCATGATTGGTTGCTTCGTGGCAATAAGCGGACGACTTAAACTGATCTGACTGAGAAAGTCTATAAAACTCAAATCTGGGTTACTACAGCTTACTGGCTACCCCAACAAAGCCTAAGTGATCGCGTCTTCCCAAAGTAAACAGAGGTACCGATACAGCAGCTTAGCCTTGATAAGCAATCCAGGTTCGAAATTCGTGCGTTCCAGAACGGCTGCATCGTCCAGTTTCCACTCTGTTGCCAGCGCTGCGTAATCCATGATTTGCAGTCCGTTCGAGGCGTATTCCCAGTCGATCAGGTAGAGGCGGTCGGGGGTGCCGACGAAGTTGGCTATCACGGGATCGTGGTGGCAAAGGCCGGTTGGGGTGTTGCTGTTGAGGAGTGATTCGAGCAATAACTGCATCGGTTTGCGTTGATTGATTAAAGTTGGGCTGGAGGATTTGTTTCCGGATTCGATGATTTGCCAATAGTGCTCGATGTGGTCGAAATAGTTGATGGTTGGTGCGTTGATATCCAGTTGGTGACAGCGATCCAGCAGAGTTGAAAGCCTGGTCAACACAGGCCGGGTTGAGTTGCGGTTGTGGTGGCAGTTCGTTTTTGATGTAGGTGCTTACCAGGTATTGGTTTTTGGAATCGACGAACACCAGCGGTGGTGCTATTCCCTGTTTGCTTGCTTCCTGCCAGATTCTGATTTCGTTGTCGCGGCCCGCACCGGGCAATAACGAGCCCGTGCCATTGATACGCAGCACCAATTTGCCGATATCGGAATTCAGAAGAAAACTTCGGTTGCTTCGTCCACCGCTTAACTCATCCGATAAGGACCGGTCTGGAGTGAAGCCCGGCACTCCAATCGGACCAACCATCAATTATGCTCTCAGGCTGCAACAACTTGGCCATTGGCACGGAAGTGATCACGCCATTTGAAGTAACCGACTACAGCGATCACAACATAGGCGACGAATAGCAGGGCAGTCAGGTTTAAGCCGCGATCGATATATAGCGGAATTGATACCGTATCGATGACTATCCAGTAGAGCCAGTTTTCCAGGTACTTACGGGTGACAAGATAGGTGGTGATTACGCTGGCCCAGGTAGTGAATGAATCAACATAGGGCCACGCAGCTGAGCTGTGCTCACCAAGGAGGTAGCCGGAAACCAAACTGAGAATGGCAATTGCAGCAATCACCAGGACATGTTGCCGGATTGACAGGGACTGGATGCCAAGCGCGTGTGGTTCATCACCGCCGTTGCTGCCGCCACGGGTCCATTGTTGCCAGCCATAGACGGCCATCGCCATGTAATAGACATTCAATGCCGATTCCATCAGCAGGCTGACATCCCAGAACAGGATCGTGTAGATCGCGGTGCTCAGCAAGGCGAAAAGCCAGCAGAGTATATTTTCCCTGACCGCCAGCAACAGGTAAGCGATGGCAAAAATAACCGCCACCGCCTCCCAGGGAGACATGGCTTGAGCCGTGAGCAATGACTGTAGCCAGTCACTCATGGGCAGCTTGCCTGCTTAGTAAAATTCATATCTCACATCCAAACCATAAACCCTGGGTTCACCCAGTTGATAGTAGGCCTCGGTTTCATACAATTTGCGAGGGTCATTTCCAAAACCGCCAAAACCACGGGTTTGAACATCCTGATCGGTCAGGTTACGCCCCCACACAGCAATGCTCCAGCGTTCGGTTTCATAGGCCAGGCGCAGATTCAAGAGGGTGTAGCCATCCAGCTTTTCATTGTGATTGGCAGAGGCATAGGCCGAGCTCTTGCCCTCGATATCTACCTGTGCGAACCAGTTTTGGGCAAAAAAGAACTGTGCCCCGAGTGCGTACTGGGTATCCGGTGCGTGGGCCTGGGCGCGGCCACTCAAATCGTATGGAATACCGTTTTCAAGATCGGCATCCGCGTGTGAATAACTCAGGTAGTTTTTGTATTCTGTATCCAGCAATCCCAGGCTAGCGAAGAGCTTGATGTTTTCAGTGACCTGCCAGTGACTTTCAATTTCCAATCCCTTATTGGTGCCGCCGGAAGCGTTCTGCAAGCTGTCAATGAAGTTGCAGGGGCAGGCCGATGATGTCGGATCCATCGGTATCACGATAGATTGCTTGACCTGCATATCGTCCCTGTCCTGGTAGAACAAGGCGGCGCTGAGTGTCAAGCTGTCATCCAGAAAACTGCCCTTCAGGCCGAGTTCGTAGTTCCACATCGTTTCTGAGCCAAACACCAGGTTTTCGGGTGGTACGAAAATACCATCCTGTTCGAGATCGGGGATTTTGCTGGCCAGGGCGGAGTTGTATCCACCGGCCTTGTAACCCCGTGATACCAGGCCATAGAGCAGCGTGCCTGACGCCGTGCGGTACTCCAGGGCCACCTTTCCGCCCCAGAAACTCTCGTCATCCGAGGAGCGGCTATCGCCTTCGACATTGTCATCATAATCCCAGTCACGTGATTCATAACGCAACCCCGTTATGAAGGTCCACGCTTGCGCAAATGGCAGGTCCACCTGACCGTAGGCGGCCAGGTTTTTAGTGTCGTACTGGCTGTTGAAATCGCCGGCATTGTAGGTGTACTCACGTAGCAGGGATTGATCCTGGTCGCGGTAATAGACACCGGCAACCCACGATGCCATGTCGGTACCCTTGTTGGAGACCAGGCGGATGTCGGCGGTGGTGTTTTTGTTGTTGCGGATGTAGTTATCCGTTGATGAGTACCACCAGTCAAAGCCCCAGATGTCGGAATCGCAGGCGGTGCTGTCGCAAATTCCCGTGTGGCTCCAATCCTCGTCGTAGCCGTACTCGGTATCGGCATCCACATGGCTCAGCAGCGCCTCAAGTGAGAGCGTGTCGGTGGCCTGCCAGTTGGCGCGAAGCGCTCCCGCCCAGCTTTCCAGCCGGTCATGGCCGGGTTCATCCGAGTAGGTTTCGCGGGTGTTATCCAGTGAAAAGGCGTCATAGCCGTTGTCTACATCACTGTAAAACAGCGTGACATCAAGGGAGAAATCATCACTGGCTTCCCACGCTAAATTTTCCGCGTGCGGTGAACTCATCAATGTCGTTGGTGTGGCGATCGAGATATATATTGTCGATATAAGCCATCGTTTTTATTGCCCTGCACAGCCAGGCGGAAGCCCGTGTTCTGGTGACAGCGGACCACCCACGGCAGCCGTGGCTGTGAGGCGGGAATAGTTGCCAACGGTCAGGCTGGCATAGCCATCCATTTCATCTTCCGGGCCGTTCGAAACCATGTTGATCAACCCGGCCAGGGCATTGGCACCAAATAAAGTGCCTTGCGGCCCGCGCAGAATTTCGACCTGCTGCATATCCAGTGTGCTGGCCGCACCACCGATACCGGTGAAATCCATACCATCGATGATCAGGCCCACCGATGGATTGATCGGCTCGACGAACTGGCTGCGTTCACCGATGCCACGAATCAGCACAAAGCGTCCGCGCGATGCACCGGATGACAAGTTTACATTCGGGGCAAGGTTGAGCAATTGTTCCAGGTGCACGGCACCGCGCCGGTCAATGGCCTGTTGGTCAAAAACAGTGATGCTGGTGGGTAATTCCAGAACAGATACAGGACGGTATTCAGCCGTCACGATCACTTCTTCGAGATCGCCTTCGGCCTCGGCTAATTCCTGCGCACTGATGTGCACAGGCGCCAGTCCCGTCGTGACCAGCAACACTAAGCCAGCAATTTTTTTAAACACAAAAGCCTCCCGGGGGGCTGTCGGATTTACATGTTAAATACGACAGGCTCCTCGTGTGGAGACCCGGAAGGTGGAGAGATTGAACAGTAAACTGCGCCCTATCCCTACGCCGGTATGATCCGGATCAGGTTCAAAGGGTCCGTCCGTTTGGGTTTAACTCCCGGACATCTCAGGCCAACTGGCCGCCCCTCAGGCATTCCCGTGGGAATGTGTTGATATTCTAACGTAATGGAGACAGAAAAGCCTAAAAGTCCGCTACAATGAAACCCGCCGAACATCCCCGATAAGGTTGAATCATCATGTCTAATTCCGAGTTTCCCACAAGCGCGAGAGTGGTCATTATCGGTGGTGGAATCATTGGTTGCTCAGTGGCCTATCACCTTGCTGACATGGGCTGTAAGGATGTTGTGCTGCTGGAACAAAGCCAACTCACGGCGGGCACCACCTGGCATGCTGCAGGCTTGATGACGACCTATGGCTCGACTTCTGAAACCTCGATTGGAATGCGTAAGTACTCGCGCGAGTTGTATGCGGGGCTCGAGGAGGAAACCGGCCAGGCCACCGGCTTTAAGGCCTGTGGGTTTATCGAGGTGGCCTCAGACGCCGACCGTCTTGAAGAACAGCGTCGGGTTGCAGCGTTTAACCGCTGGCATGGTATTGATGTAGTTGAAATATCACCCAGCGAAATCCTGGAGCTTTTCCCGTTGGCGAAAGTCGACGATATTTTGGCGGGTTTTTATACCGCGACCGATGGCCGCATCAATCCTGTTGATGTGACCATGGCGCTGGCCAAAGGAGCAAGGTTGAGGGGTGTAAAGATCATTCAGAACACGCCTGTGAAGGGTGTGCTTAGCCATCGTGGTGCCGCAACCGGGGTGAGCACTGAAAAGGGCGATATTAAAGCCGAGATCGTTGTTAACTGTGCCGGAATGTGGGCCAGGCAGCTTGGGGAGCTTTCCGGTGTGCACATCCCCAACCAGGCCGCAGAACATTATTACCTGATCACCGACGACATGGACGGTGCGGTTAAAGACCTGCCCATACTGGAAGACCCATCCTGTCATGCCTATTACCGTGAGGAAACCGGTGGTCTGATGATTGGTCTGTTTGAGCCGGACTGCGCGCCATGGAGGGTGGGTGGCATACCCGACGACTTTTCGTTTGATGAGATACCACCTGACTGGGACAGAATGGGTGGTTTCCTTGAGCGCGCGATGAGCAGGGTGCCGGTCTCGATGGATATTGGCATCAGGAAGTTTTTCTGCGGCCCGGAAAGTTTTACACCCGATTTGAGCCCGATTGTTGGCGAGGCACCTGAACTTAAAAATTACTGGGTGGCAGCGGGTCTGAACTCGGTCGGTATTATTACCGGTGGCGGTCTCGGCAGGGTGCTGGCGCACTGGATACTCAATGGCACCGCGGATGTTGATATCACCGGTATGAATATCGATCGTTTTCACCCTTACCAGTGCAACCCGGACTACCGTCGCCAACGTGCGCTGGAATCGCTCGGGATGGTGTATAAATGTCATTACCCAACACGCTCTCCGCAAACAGCAAGGGGTGCTAAAAAATCTCCGTTTCATGACCGGTTGGCTGCACAGGGCGCCTATTTCAGGGATGTCAGCGGCTGGGAATCACCCGACTGGTACGCACCAGAGGGTCATGAGCCCGAAGTGGATAAGCTCTCCTGGGGCAGGCAAAACTGGTTCCCCTGGTGGGCCGCTGAGCACCAGGCATGCCGTGAAGGCGTGATCGCCATGGATATGTCATTCATGGCCAAGTTCCTGGTGCAGGGCCGCGATGCCGGCAAGTTCCTGAACTACGTTTCCGCCAACGAAGTGGATGGCGAAGCGGGCATGATCACCTATACGCAGTGGCTGAACCACACCGGCAAACTCGAAGCCGATCTGACCGTTATCAAGTTCAACGACGAAAAATACATGGTTGTTGCATCCGATACCGCGCACCGGCATACCGAAACCTGGCTGAAAAGAAATATAGGTGATGATCAGCACGTATTTGTAACCGATGTTACTTCTGCTTATGGGCAGTTGAATATCCAGGGCCCGAGGTCGAGAGAACTGCTCCAGTCGCTGACCACGGCGGACCTTTCCAACGAAGCATTTCCATTTCGCAGCGTGAAGGAAATCGATATCGGGCTCGCCAGGGTGACCTGTGTGCGGATTACCTATCTGGGTGAGTTGGGCTATGAGCTCAATATTCCGGCTGAGCAGGCGACGCCATGTTTATGACCTGATCGTGGAGAAGGGCAAGGAATTTGGTCTGCGTCATGCCGGGCTGAAGGCGCTGGCCAGCCTGCGTATGGAAAAGGGCTATCGTGATTACGGGCATGATATTGATAACACCGATGACCCGTACGAGGTCGGTCTGGGTTTTGCGGTGAACCTGAACAAGGAAGGTGATTTCATTGGCAAGGCCGAGTGCGTCAAAAAGAAGGCCGAGGCCCCTTACTCAAAACGCCTGGTGCAGGTGCTGGTGAAAGATCCGGAGCCGCAGATGTTTCACGCCGAGATCG
Organism: uncultured Gammaproteobacteria bacterium; assembly: GCA_963749115.1. GTDB lineage: Bacteria > Pseudomonadota > Gammaproteobacteria > Xanthomonadales > SZUA-36 > SZUA-36. The sequence goes on along the minus strand of CAVVLP010000010.1, from coordinate 63,414 downwards.
TTCTCCGCAATGGAATTGCTGTTGGTGATGTCCGTGCGGCTTCCTATGGCCACACGCCTCGGTGGCGCCGTGGGTCTGGCGATGGTTGAAGGTGAGGTGGTTAACCAGGCCTATCTTGATGAGGGAAAGTGGGAAGTTGAAATCGCCGGAAAAACTTACCCTGTCATCGTCTCATTCAGGCCGCTTTATGATCCCGGGATGGAACGAGTTAGAGCTTAGCCTGATTAGCGGCATGATGCAAGTCTCTGAAACGACATGGTCGTCAATTAACACTATTTCCGAACCAGGCACCAGCCAATGAGGCTGGCACGAGGTGGTAACATGGTTTCCTGGAACGACACTGGAAGCCATGCCATGACCCGGATATTTCTCTGCACATTCATCCTTCTGATCAGCCTGCCGTCGATCGCAGCAGACAAGTTAACCAACGAACTTATCCTTGCGGAAAGCTGGCTGGAGGCGCAGCGCGCATACGATCGCGTGCCCGGTCTCTCCGCCGCCATCGTGCACGACCAGGATCTGGTATGGAGCGGTGCATCCGGGTTCGCTGATCTCGACAGCCAGAGGCCGGCGAGCGCTGACACGATCTACGGTATCTGCTCGATCTCGAAGCTGTTCACCGGTATCGCGGTGATGCAACTCAGGGACCAGGGCAAAGTGCAGCTGGATGATCCCGTATCGACCTTGCTGCCCTGGTTTAACCTGCAGCAGGGCTTCGATGGCAGTCCGCAGATTACCCTGCGGAACTTGCTCACACACGCCTCGGGCCTGCCGCGCGAAGCCGACACACCCTACTGGGTGGGGCCCGACTTCCCGTTTCCAACCAGTGAACAGATTCGCGAACTGCTGGGCGGGCAGACCACCATCTATGCGGCCGATCGCTATCACCAGTACTCCAATCTCGGCCTGAGCCTGGTGGGTGAAGTCGTGGCTGAAAAATCCGGACAGGACTACACGGCCTACGTCGACGAGCACATCCTCGGCCCACTGGGTATGACGGACACATCGACCGGTTTTCCAACCGATAAACGGGAATCGCGTATCGCCACCGGCTACGGATACTCCGGTCGCGACGGCGCGTTACCGCCGATGCCGCGTTACGACGCACGTGGCATCACGCCGGCTGCAGGCTTTGCATCCACGGCACTGGACCTGGCCCGCTTCGCCTCGTGGCAGTTCCGTCTGCTGGGCGGCGAGAGCGAAGAAGTTCTGCAGGCCAACACCTTGCGTGAAATGCAGCGTGTGCAGTGGATGGACTGGGACTGGAGTGTCGCGCGCGGTCTCGCTTTTGGTGTTTACCGCGTTGGTGACCGCACGCTGACCGGTCATGGCGGTGACTGCCCGGGTTTCAATACGCGTCTATTCCTGGACCCTCTCAGCCGTTATGCCGTCATTACGATGGCCAACCGTAACAACGTGAACGTGTGTGGTTATGCCGCCAAGATATTCGATATCCTGGAGGCGGGCGGCACGCCCCAAGAGAACACGGACGCAGAAAACGAATCCGCCATCGACCTGGAGCCCTACGTCGGCAACTACGACATCCGGCCCTGGGGTGGTGAAGACATGGTGTTCCGCTGGAAGGACGGTCTGGCCATGGTCAACCTGCCGACCATGAACCCATTGGCCAACATGGTGCGGCTGAAGCACATCGAGGGTGACCGCTTCCGCACGATTCGCAGCGACGACCAGGATGGCCACGAAGTCAGCTTCCGGCGTAACGCGGCCGGCGAGGTTACTCACATTCTGTACCACGGTATTGAATGGCCGAGGATGTAAATGCCATTCCGAACTATACTCAATATTAGAAATACTGAGGCATGGACTGGTCATCTGTGTACCTGAGGAGATTCACCGCAACGAAGTGACGTTGCCGCAGCAGGGATGCCGGGAAATCCACAAGTGAAAGTCTTTGTCAGCGCAATGGGTCTGGATCAGAGCTATGTGGGAAGAAATCAAAAAAATTCCAGGCTGCCGTTCGGATTTTGCGCCTGGCGGCTACGGTGAAGTGCTATTCCTGCCGGTACCGGGTATTGACAATCTGGAACCATCATTCTGGATGATTGGCCGTTATAAAGATCAAACAAAGCTTGCCACCGCGCTGCGCAGTGTCGATTCAACGCAGACTTATGTTGCTGCATCCCGTGTGCGTTTCGGCGTGCGAGAATCGGACAGGCCGCCTGTGGATCTTGAGCGTGTCAAACGCTATGGTGCCTTGATCAAGGGTATCAATGCTCATCATGATTTCACCGGGCAGCGGAATTACACTTTGGCCCGTCCGGTACGCCCGGGAGAGCCGCCGGTCAACCGGCTTGGTGATCGCAAGGAGAATGTAAAGCAATACTGGGTCACCCAGACTCCGCAGTCACATCACATCGTCGAGTTCAATCATTTGCGCGATATAGGCGTAAGTTCAAAAAGTGGTGTGGGAGAAATGGATCATGCACAGCTTCCCTGCGTGTTATTGAGCGCGGAACTTCACCAACGCTACATAAGTTCCATTCTCAAGAACACGCATGGCCGTAGCGCAAGCCAATTGCGGGGTAGTCTCGCACAAGTGTATTTCTCCATGTACGGAAGGCGCGGCCCACTTTTCCAACCCCTGTGGGCCGTCTCAAAAATCATCCTTCGCAGGGCAGGGGTTTCTCTGGCAGGTTATGGATAAGTTAAAAAAGAGTCGGACTCCGTTGTTAAAAGCCAGCTGTTACCCCTCACCTTCAAAGCTATCAGCAAATATCAAATCAAAAAATTCAAACATATATACAGCACCTGAATATCCAGCCAGGTTATTGGTCTCATCCCCATCAACTCCCGTGGCATTGCTGTCCTCATGATGGGCAGCAACGACCAGTGTATCCCCGGAAATGGCGACCCAATTGCCAAAATTATCCCTGGCCTCAGTATTTGACGCTTTAAGGTAAGCCTGTTGATCCCAGACACCTGTGGCGCGAGTAAACACATAGGCGGCACCTGAATCCGAACTGAAGTTATTAGACTGATCCCCGTCCACCCCGGTTGCATTGCTCTCTTCCCTACGTGCTCCTACCACCAGCCACCCTTTTGAAATGGCGACAGAATTGCCAAAGGTATCGTCCCTGTCAGGATTTGAGGCTTTCAGGTAAGCCTGTTGGCTCCATACACCTTCCTCACGGCCGAAAACATAGGCTGCACCTGCCGATTCAGCCAGGTCATTGTCCTGATCCCCGTTTACCCCCGCGGCATTGCTGTCCTCACGATGCGCCCCCACCACGAGCAGATTACCTGAAACGGCAACAGAATGACCAAACTCATCTTCAACTCCTGTGTTTGAAGCCTTCAAATAGGCCTGTTGGCTCCAATCACCGGTTGTGCGGGTGAAGACATAAGCCGCACCGGCTTCATTTTCAGCCAGGTTGTTGCCCTGATCCCCGTTCACCCCCGTGGCATTGCTGTCCTCACCTTCGGCCCCAACTACCAGCGTATCTTCTGAAACGGCGACCGACTCACCAAAACGGTCCAGAATTTCAGTGTTTGAAGCTTTCAGATAAGCCTGTTGGCTCCAAACTCCGTCTTCGCGGGTGAAGACATAAGCAGCACCCGAGTCCCATGCGGAGTTGTCATCCTGGTTCCCATTCACCCCTGTTGCACTGCTGCCCTCTTGATGAGCTCCAACCACCAGCGTGTCGCCGGAAATGGCGACCGACCAGCCAAATTGATCAGAGAACTCGGTATTTGAAGCTTTCAGGTAAGCCTGCTGGTTCCATACACCTTGTTTGCGGATGAAGACATAAGCTGCTCCGGATTTTTCGGCCAGGTTATTGGATTGATCCCCGTTAATTCCCCTGGCATCGCTGTCTTCACCTTCAGCCCCAACCACCAGCGTATCTCCTGATATGGCAACCGACTGTCCAAAATGATCTTTGAGCCCGGTATTTGAGGCTTTCAGGTAGGCCTGTTGGCGCCAAACTCCGGCTTCGCGGATGAAAACATAGGCTGCACCCGAATCCAGGATTGAGTTATTAGCCTGATCCCCGTTCACGCCCGTGGCATTGCTGTCCTCCTGATGAGCACCAACCACCAGCGTGTCCCCGGAAAGCGCAACCGACTCGCCAAAACTATCATCGATCTCCGTGTTTGAAGCTTTAAGGTAGGCTTGTTGTGCAAGAACAGGGTCTATGGTTATGGGATACTGCGCCAGGCTGTCATCAATCACCAGTGACAGGATGTTGTTTTGCAATTGCATCCTGGCAGGAATTTCAGAACCTGTGTTGTCCCAAACCTTGAGTTTGTCGTAACTGATTCTGGTGGTAAAAGAGGTGCCAGGCTGGCTTGTAAAATAAACTGTATTGCCGTCTTGGGAACTGACCAGATCGCTGTTCAAAGCCAACTGTAGCGTTAGTGGAAACCCGGTAACTGCATCTGCCGGTCTTCGTTCCAGCGCAAACCATTGTTCCAGGTTGCTCTCCTGGTTAATCCAGAATTCCCGCAGAATTTCGTTCCACTGATAACTTATCATGTTGTTTTTGGCACTGACCTGCGTCGGGTGATTGAAGGCTTCAAGCTGTTCGTAGCCAACCGCTTTCAGTTTGAACTCCAGCTGATATGCGCCCGCTTTCTGGTTGAGTGGCATCAGCGTGGTTGAGCCGTTTCGGCGGTAATGAATCTGCCAGTTGTGAGCAGGGTTTGCGCTGGTAAACCCACCTTCTTCGTGTTTGAAGGCACGATATCTCGACTCTTGAAACTGAGTCTGGATATTTGCCCAATCTCTGCTGGACAGGCCATCGGGTACTTCACCAGGTTCTACATGACGGTTTAGGTCATATGATTGGTTTGGTGTACTGTTTTTTGATTGGGATTGCTGGAGTGGTTTATTTGCAGCGGTTATAGGGCTTGGGTGTGCCAGAACTACAAAACCAACAAAGAGCCATATGGTAATGGCGAGATACTGTAGTTTAAACATTGGGTGCTCCTGAGTTGTGTTTCCACAACGGTCTGTTCAGGTGTTCTACCCCGTCTCCATGAACGGTTTAGAAAAGAGTTGTACTCCTCATCCAACTGAATCAAGTTTACGCTTTTCCTACGTATTTGGAAATGGCAGGAAAAGGGGCCGCAAGGGGATGGTCCCCGGTATTCGAAAAGCCTACTTACTGTAACGCGCTTTAACATTGTCATAGACGGCTTGTTTCATAACGGGCGGTGCCTGATCAAATTGCTGGAGCCAGGATTCGCGTACATAGCGTTTCGGTTCGGTAGCAAGAAATTCGATTATTTCGTTACGCATTTGATCATGATGAGCGGTTTCCCCGATGGTTGGTTCGCGCGTCATATCATACATTTGCTGAATTTGAGCGGCCGTTGGCGTAGTACAGTGCTCATACTCAGCCTCACACTGTTGATAGCAACCCGTCTTTTGTATATTTACGCCAGCCTGAAGACACGAGCAATCGCAGGTGTTCTTAATAAGCTCGGCCGCTGCCGCCTTGTCTCTACGTCGCTGTTCTTTGGCCTCTTCGGCAGCCTCCGCCTTTGCTCGTATGAGTTCGCGCATCTCTGGTGAGATCAGGCCTGGAACCTGTTCTGCTATTTCATTGACTATGTAGTCCCCGGTCCCTTCTGCCAATTCACCATCCTCTTTTTTATCCCCAAGTGATGGATCAGCAATGACAAAACTGCCACTGATTGTTTTATACACGGGTACTGAGCGACAAAAGTATTTTCCGCGTAAATCCGGATCGACAACCGTTGCCTGATACGTACCACTTAGTACCTAACTCAGTCGCCTCTTCTATAGTCACTTGCCCACTGTAAGCATGATAGCCGTCGTCGCAGTCACCCTCCCATTTCGGTCCCTTGGTATCGTAATGGTCGGCGCCTTCTTTATCTGAGATCGGTTTGTTCATTCTGATATAGGCATTGTTGACTGAGCCACTGTAACCAAACTCAATACGCGGCATAACAATGGTGACTGAGGAGCCTTCTATGTCAGCCAACCTGTTTGATTGTTCCACTAACTCCATAACACCGTTTTGATTCTTCAAGGCTTCACCACGTTTTATTAGAGTCCCAAGCGACGCATTTTCAGCGGCTTCAGCCATCGCAGTTATTTCATCAGATACCAGCTGTAAGCTGATTTCGGTGCGAGGACCACAGATTGTTTTTACAAAGGCACCATCGCAGGAACTATCCGCTGATCTTTGTTCAACACTCCCTCGCCAGCTCTCGGACTTCATGTTTTGTTCGTATTCCTCTGCATAGGCCTCGGTCGAGTCGGCTTTCTTCTTAGCGGCTGGCGTATTCTGGCTGGTCTGATTCGCTTGAGCAGGACTCGCTGAAGTTGATTTGCTTGTTGCTGATATCATATCCAGTAAGATATTGGTTTTTACCGTGTTCTGCGGATTATTTGCGGCATTGCTTACAACAAAATATTGCACACCAGGTGAGTTAATGTTGATCACGAAGTTAAAATGCGCCCTGGTCGGGTTTCCAGCCGGTTTCATGATGGGTTCAATGCGCTGCATACCATTACCCATAGAAATAGTTAACGCTCTTAGTTGTTCGACATTACCGTTGGCCACCATTTCAATATTGTGCTGCCCGGCAGTTAGAACATGCGCCTTGATACATCGTGAAGCCATGGCTTCAATGGAAAGCGCCACATTAAATTTTGCTGATGAAATTGTTGCTCCCTTGCATTCACCATAGATTTGTTTGTGCCAACCCTCAATGCTGCTGGAACTCAATGCCGGATAACGGATTTTGCGATGTTCGTAATAACCGGAAAACGCAGCTGCAAACCCACTATAGGCACGACGCAGATCAAATCCAAACGACTCCCTTATACTTTCATCGAGCCACTGGTACTCGGCTTTGGCACCAAAGCTTGACGGTCTTTTGCGAAACAGTTTGTCCAGATAAGTGTAGTCCGGTGGAGTAAATTTCTGCGGGGTGGGATAGGCGCCTTTGGCTTTCCACTCTCCAAGAAATTGCCAAAATGATTTTGTGGCGTAGCTCTCGGAAGGACAAAGCTCTCCCTTCTTATTATTTTTTATATACAGGGCACTGCCGTAGTCACGCATACCAATTTGACAAAAATGATATGGGTTTACGCCGCCAACCACACGAGCGGCCTCGATCCCTACAGCTTCCGCGGTTCCTTCAAGCACCCACTGCCCCGGCTCTTGTCCATTATTACAATCGCGATTAAAAGCCGGATAGTTATATTGAATCGTGTGAAACATTTCATGGGCAAGATCCTGCCAATCCTTTCTTGGCGTCTGGCCCCATTCGCGCGGATCAATATAAATTTTTGTCTTCGTAGCGGGATTGTTGCAGTCCGTTAACGCTCTGGGTGGTCCGGCTCCATTACTATATTCTGCAACCTCAACCAAAAATGCACTATTTGAATCATTGATGGCTTCGTGTCGTGGCTGTGGCCAGCCTTGTTTTTCGTAATATTGTGCAACACGATTCATATAGCTTTCGATGGCATTGACCTGTTGATCACTAAAATATTGACCATCGGGTTGTTCAATTTCGTATTGCGTGATACCCCACTTAGCCGCAAATGCGTGCGGCGTCCAGTACAAAGTCACGAACAATAATGTGCAAAATAGCGAGCCAAATCTGGTTGAAGGTGATCTGAAGTACATATTAGTCAGCGATCGTCAGACTAATTTGCAACTAGCCACGGCATACAATTGCGCAGTCTCTATATCAAAAAATGCATCCGGTATCTTGCCACTGTTTGTGGGGGATAACCGTGGACTTTCAAATTTGAGAATACCACCGTTTATGTTGACTTCACCGTGTGAAATCGCACGCTGCAATCGCCTCGCCTCTGCTTGTTTTCTTAACACGCTCGTCGCTTCTTGCTGGGCGTTCATTTGTGCATTCATTTGATCCAACGACATATCATCATCAACTTGAAACGCTTGCGTAATTTGCTGTTGTTCTGCGTTGTACCAAGCGTTGAATTCTTGATTTCTTTTAGCCAGAATTTGCTCAACATCCATCCCTTTTTCATCATCAGCTCTTTCAGTAAGCCAAAATTCCATCTGCTGAAATTGAGCATTGGGGCTACCCACCGGATGACTTTTGCTGAGCTTACTGAGCGCAGGGGATCCACGAAACGTGCCTGAGGCGAATACCTTGGCAAGTACGAGTAAATTGCCGGTGCGTTGGGTGAGGTACTGCAAAATTCCACATCAAGTTGAACGCGTTCGTCACCAATGCCTATGTTCATTTTTCCAGCCTCTGCCCTCACCGATTGAATTTGCTGGATACGTTGTTTTTCTTTGGCAATTGCTTCTTTTTGTTTTTTTTCCTGGATAGCTTTTTCTTGATTTTCATTACGCTTTTGTTCCATCGATTGAATACTTTTTAGTTGATGTTCAAGCTGCTTTAGCTGCTCCGGGTCCATACCTTGTTGTTTCAACATCTCCATGGCCTCCTGCAACTCCTTTTGCTGTGACGCTGGATCGCCTCTTTGCGCGTAAGCATCCCCTGACAGGCCTGTAAGCAATATCACTAGCATCGAAATCGAAAGATTGCGTGTGATCTTCATCCTTGCTCCGTTGTTTCTTTCAAATGTCTTATACCAGTATAGGTCGAACGAGAGCTTTTATTCAGAAACCAGGAGTTAAAGCAGGCCAGGAATTAAAGTAGATATGACTCGTAATTGCGTTTTTTCTCAAGCCGTCAGTTCCGCCAGTCGATTCAGGCAGTGCTGACGCCAATAACTGTATACCTCGTGGTTTTCACGAATCTCCAATGTCCGGTCATAGGCGTTGACGGCCTTTTGTAAATGTTCGATTGCCGCGGCCAGATGATCCTGCTTCGAAAGATCAAGGGCATCAACCAGGTGCATGTTGATTCCTGCAAACGAAGACCAGGCGCTGTCACTCCAGGGTGCAATCTCGACGGCCTTCTGCGCTTGCTCCAGTGCCCGGGCGTAATCCTGGGTCATCAGGTATTGAGAGTAATTGATATAAACCCAGTGAGTCATCCAGCTTAGCAGAGGACTGGTTCCAGCCGCGGGTAATGCGTCCAGGGCGGTGATGGGTTGCTCCCATGGAAACTTCTCCTGAAGCTTCGGGTCGCCAAGAGCCATCACGTCACTGGCAAATGCCGCCCGGTGCAGGACATCACTCCACTCAGCCAGGTGGGTAAGAGGAGGAGAAAGCGCGGCAAGACCGCAGACCATGGGGGCCGCGAAACTGCTGCCCGCTATATCGGGTGGTTGACGGACAAGCGCGTTTGCCAACATGGATTGGCCGAAGTCGGGCCGGTCTGCAATCGAAACCTCGCGCACCGGTACTTCACCATCCCATTTTATCTCCCGCCGTTCGTTGCTATACCCAACCGACAGTACAGACTTCAGTTGCGCAGGGCACTTCAGTGGGCCAACCTCGTTTCCACAGGCAGCGACCACCAGCTTATTTGATTGTGCAAGCCGCGCAACTTCCGCCGCCAGCAGGCACTCACAGACTTCACCATCACCTTGTACCGTGCTGTGGCCAAGGCTCAGATTGACGATATCCGCGTCGGATTTCTCTACCATCCGCAGAGCCTTTTTGAGCAGCGCCGCATCGGGTTTGCCACCCGTCGATACTTCATACAGGTCGAGAGTGGCTTTCGGCGCGATTTCGTTTATCAGCAAGGCAACCATTGTTCCATGGGCCGTTGCCCCGCCCAATCGTGATTCCTGTATACAGGAACCGCGCGCGGCGTCCTTCAGGCGTTTGATACCAAGATCGAATCCACTGTCGATAATGGCCACCTTCCGGTCCTTGCCCCTCAGACCTTTTTTATGCGCGTGGAAAACCACTGACCAGAGCGGTCCCTCGAAAGGCTGTTTCCAGCTTCCACTTGAGCGATCGAAATGGTCTTCGATTGAAAGTGTGCTTGCGCGCTCGTAGGATATGTCGGGTGGCATTTCCAGCATAAAATTTGTACTCCGATATGTATAGAATATTAAGTTATGAATCCCACCGGTTATCCCGGGGACCGCTCAATCCTTACTAAGCTCCACGTCCAGATCAACGATCGCCCTCGGCGCAAAAGAATAGGTGTCACCCAAGCCGGTAAGCACCGACCCGGACTTATCCTTTCCCGTTACCGATATTGTGTATACCTTGCCCGATTCCACCTTGTAACCGCCGCTATTCGGAAACCGGTTCCGGTTGGGGAAAAACAGGTCCCGTAGCTTCTTGCGGGCGTTGACCGAGCCGGCGATGGCTTCGTAGGTGGCGTCTGTGCCGCTGGCCGCTTCGCTGATTTGCACCAGCACTTCGCCGGTGGCGTCGTTGTCACGATGAACAAGTACGGAAATCCAAGCCTCTTTGCTCGGCGGTTGCGGCGCGCTCTCGGTTTGCCGGGAACGAATACCCAGCGCCACGAACAGGTTGTTAACGCCGCTGCTGCCTCCTGCCAGTATCATTGCGGTCAGGACCGTGCTCATCAAACTACCGGGATTGCTTCCCTCGTCGTAGATTTTCATGAGTTGTGCGACTATGTCGATATCGAACGTGATCACCACGGTTAACGAAACGATGAACATCACCACGGTCTTGATGGCCCGCCGGTTAAAAAATTCGAGAAAGACCCGCCAGTTGAATATCAATGACAGAGCGCTTTCGACCAAAACGGCGAGTACGAACAGCTTGGTCAGTGCGGCAATCGATTCCGTGTAAATGCCGGCTGGTGCCGGCTTCGGCCACTTGCGCGGTTGTTGTAGCGTCTTGCTGTGCGAATGCACTGAAGCTGCAAAGCATCATCAGGGTCAGCATCAACAGCGGGTTTTGTATCTGCGGTTTTTGGGCCTTCATCTTTATATCCCCTGCTAATCATCGTGAAGCCAGGGGCTTGCGACCAAGATCACAGCTCCTGATAAAGTGCGTTGCATATATTTACTTTATAGTCCATTTGTAAAGAAAAATCCCGGTTTGGTCAATTTTGCCCGGTCAAAAAAATCAAGCGCTGACAGTCTCTGAGTAAAAAGTGTCGGATTGGACATTAACCCATGTCCTCGGAATAGACTGTTACCTATGTGGCCGGAATAGACCGTGTACCATCTGAAAGAGTAACCCTGCACCCTTTTGTCCTCGCCTTTTCTGTGGATCCCATTACTCCAGGTGAGAGAATTCACGGCCTTCAATCACCTATATATTGATCGACTGGTTGATTTCCTAACAGGGAACGAGGGCGCATATATTCACTTTGGCAATGCAAATACGCTCGATTCCAATGTTTCATTTGCATTGACTGAGGGATACACCTGCATTGCCAGGTGAAAACCGAACGCTTTAGCCAAGCGCATGGAAGTCAATGGTTAATTTTGCAAATTAAGGGATTTTCTGAAAGGACAACAGACTATGAGATTCAAAATCTACTTTGCCATTTTTGCCCTGGCGATGGCGCCGTTACAGCTTGCCTTTAGCCAGGAGTGCTCGCACGGAGCCACCACCTCCGCCAAGGGCAATTCGCTTTTCCTCTATTTTCCCACCGCCTCGGACTCATCATTCGAGTCCTCGATATCCGGTGTCACGACTTCTCCATTGGAACCATTTGATGTGGCTGACCTGGATTCAGGCATCGGTACTACGGCTCAGTTACGTAACCGAATTATCGAGATTGTCACGGAGGATTATTGTGAATTCAACGTTGACGTCAACGACTCTACGACCGCTCCCTCGACAACGGGTATTACCCGCTGGCAAATCGTGGGAATCGGATCCGATTCAAAAGCATGGGGAACTGGCAACCTGTTCCGGCATATCGTCACTGGGCTCGAATACCAATGATGCGGATGCGCAGGACTACACCAGGGGTATGGTCGGTCTCTCTTCGACGATGCCTACGGCGGTACCGGCCAAGCTCTCAATGGTACGAACTCTACCCTGGCAGCGTTGGGCCAGGGCGATCGGGAGCACGACCTCGCACGAAGCCGCCCACAACTACGGAGTGACACATTGCGCAGCCGGTCCCCTTACCGGTGAAGACGGAGCGACAAACCACATCATGAATACCGGGAGTGTCGACGGCCAGGGATGTTCCTATACCGACACGGTCGATGGTTTTGACAGGGCGGGCAATCGCCGCCACTTCAGTGACCAGGGGTATCAGGTCCTGGCTCACAATATTGGCCTGAACATCATGACGGTCTACAACTGGGACTTCATGAACCCGAATGCCGGGGACGCCCATGAACTCGAGATCACCCTGATCAGCAGTGCATCTTCATTAAGCCTGAGCACATGGTGGAATGGTTCGAGAAGCCCCTGGCGTGACCCAACAATTTCCAGCGTATGTTCAAACTGTCAGACATTCCAGGGTAGCAGCTACAACAAGTTTGTCCTGCATCTTCAGCGTTGACAAAAGCTGGACCGGCGGGGCCGATGGCGTCGTCCCTGGAGGGGCGGAGTTTCACATAGGTGCCGGCTTTGCAGAGTCGGATGCGGTTATCGTTTGGGACACAAAACTCAAGGACAGCAGCGGTTCAGACCTCACGTTGCACCCCCGTATGGCGGGATTCGACCGCGGGGCCGCTGATCTGTCGAGCGGAGATTTCGCTATGGCGATGTTCAATACAAACTCGTCCGCCGGCGATCTCACGATCAGCGGCATGAGCATTCAATACCTGCCAAGAATGGTGGGTATTAATTCCATGATCGTTGGTGAGGTATTACGCGATGTCCGCGGAATTCCGGTCAAGCCGCATGGCAGCTGCGACCCCAAGCGTTGCCAACCGAGGCGAGATTTCAGTCTCAGTAACAGCAGGAAATTCCACCTTGGCAATCTCACGGATGATCGGTTCGTGGATATTATCCACGATGCCTCCGACTGTGACCTGGGCACCGTGACGATGGTCGGAGCGGATATGGAAGGCGGCTCGTTGAAGTATTGCATGGAAGGCAATTCACTGAGCCTGTTCCCGTCAACAACGATCTACGTTATGGCGACCATCGTAGATCCGGACGCACGGTATTTTGACCAGGAATCTGAGGCCTATGTCAATGGTCCACTGGAATCAAGAGTGTTTTACCAGTTTGTCGGTATGGTCCCCGATTTCAACGATAATGGAGTCGATGACCTGATTGACATCCGGGAAGGCAACTCCGTCGACGAGAACGAGAATGGTGTTGTTGACGAAGCAGAATTGCAAAAGGAACCCGATGAGGAAGAAAAGCCGCCACCCCCAATCTTGCCGTGGTGGGTGTACGTGGTTTGGCTGATCCTGATCCTGATCATTCTGATGATGTATCTCGGAAGGCGCAAGACTACCGGATAGGCTGAATACTGGAATAGAATCATTGGACCGTCCGGGAGCACTGCCAACGGGCTTCTGGTCGGCTCAATGGACCACTAGAATTTGATGAGCAGGGAACGGAAATTTCAAGCAATCGCCTTTGGATTACTGGAGTAGTGCTGATGGTAGTGCCATTCGCTCTTGCTGCCTGTGATGTTGTCACAGAAGGCGGCAGGCCAGGCGATCAGGAGCCGGCAGCCAGTGCCGTGCACGTCCTCGACGAAGGTAACGACGGGCAGCAGCAATTAGTTGACATCAATCCCGTTCCACTGGAGAGGCTCATTGGCACTGCTGAGTTAATTGTCGTAGGTGCCGTAGAGGACGTTTTCGAGGATCGGTTCGTATTTCATGTCGAGGAAGATTTATCGCATCATGACTTCTCCGGTCCCATTCTGGTGAAACAGACGGCACTGCCAGAGTTTTTTACAGCGAGGATTACTCCATATGCCAAGGGACAGCGATTCACACTGTTTCTCAGCAAATCAGGGGTGGCTGCCGGCGTCCAAGCGTGGCATATCCTCGGTTCGCCGATCGCGGGCGAACTGCCAGTCGATGAAGATTACGCCTACTTTGATTCCTATGACCTGCGGGGATTCGAGTTTAGCGAAAGAAAAGTGCACGGAATAGTGAAGCCCGTCCAGCGGTTTGACCTTGGTGATTTCAAAGATGCCCTAAGAGGCTACCGCCTTTGCTTTTCCTGGAGCCTGGAGAAACAGATCAAGAATTACAAAGTGAGATCGCGATGGGTGCCGTCAAGAGTTTGCGATGAAGCAGCCATACAGAACTATCGCGAGAATAGCCAGTTACATGAATACCTGGCTCGAGTGACTCTTCAACAAATCCCTGAACCTATAGACTGACAGCCATCAATAGCGACCCGTTTCGATAAAAAGCAGGACAGCCAAACTCACCTGGCGAAAAGCCAGCACTTCATGAAGACAGCCATGATATTTTGGCCCACATTGAGATATCGGGCGATATGTCCGAAATGCACAGGGTTCCGGCGAATGCCGCTGAATTGATCGACATTCTCAAAGTCAGACACGGTTTGCTCCTGGCGGAAAGACCGGACAAAAGACCCGGAGAATTTAAGATAAAACCCAATAAAGCCGGTGGAACAGACTTCGTATTACCAGACCTGGTTGAAGGCACCCTGGTTCAGGGCTTTGATGTTTATGCGTCCCTTCCTGTTGGCTTGAAAAGATCAATTTTCATTCATTTTATGATCAGCGAAGTACACCCTTTCGATGATGGAAACGGCAGGATTGCCCGCATCATGATAAACTCCGAGTTGGTTTCAGAGGATCTGCATAAACTGATCATCCCCATCGTTCACAGAGACAGCTATTTTAATGGACTCAAGTCTGCGACAAGACAGGGAAGATTCAGAACGATGACAAAGGTACTGCACCAATTGCAGTGTTACACGGCATCACTGGATTGGAATGAGTATGGTGAGGTTAAAACAACTCTTCAAAGGAATGCTGCTGATAAAGAACCCGATGAAGGCACAACGGTATTCAATAGGGTAATTGCAAAGCTGGGCGGAACGTATCCGGCGGGTTAGTTTACGCCTTGAAGGGCTTTGGTGGAGTGAGGAAAAAGGAGATAGCGAACAGAGACAGGGCATTCACCACTTCATCCATGTATTCTCTTGTCTTGGTTCTTCATCAATCACATACAGCGGAAAAGGTAGTCGCATGCAAGTTTCAGTTTGGGTTTTTTGTGCTTTCTTCAGTAGCTTGGCCGTCGCTGACGTGACCTTGCCGCGGGCTGTAACGCTTTACGAGCAAGGTGAACTCGATACGGCAGAATCACAATTCAAAGGTATGCAAAGTGCCGACCCAGGTAGAGCCGACACCTATTACTACCTGGGGTTGATCGAACAGTCACGCGGTGAGTTTCTGGAGGCGGCTGAGCTCTTTGAACAGGCAGTGGAGCGTGACCAACAGCAGTCAACTTATTACCAGGCGCTGGGCGAGGCTTACGGTTCCGCCATTCAAAACGTGTCTTTCTTTAAACAGATCGAGCGTGTCGGGAAAGATCAAAAGCGCCTTCGAAAAGGCGGTTGAGCTTGACGGAGAGAATATCGACGCAAGAGCCGGCCTCGTGACTTGGTATGTGAATGCCCCCGGAATCGCCGGCGGCAGCCCCGAAAAGGCCCGGGAACAAGCGCTGGAAATCGCCAGCCGAGACACATTCCGGGGCCACCTCGCAATGGCCAGTGTTTTTCAGACCGAGGGTGATGACGAGGCGGCCGAGCGTGAATTTCGTGCTGCGATCGAGGATTCCCCCGACGAAATGGATGCTTACCTGGTGCTGGGTATTTTCCTGACCAACAAAGAGCGCTATGCCGAAGCGATGCAGGCATACGACGAGGGCTTCGTGAGAAACCCTACGGACATGAGTATCACTTACCAGGTGGGCCGCACCGCTTCAATTTCCGGTGAATACCTGGAGCGTGGTGCGTCTGCATTAACGAGCTATCTCGAATACACCCCATTGCCCGACGAACCCGGGTTGGACTGGGCGAACTACCGTCTCGGCCTGGTTTACCAGCAACTTGGCGACAAGCAGCAGGCCAGGCAACATTTCCAACAGGCATTGGCGATCAATGACGATCACTCCGAAGCAAAAAAAGCGCTCAAGAAAATAGGAAATTGCCTATACATGAAAGGTTTCGTCCAAGCAAGGGAGCATACTGACATTTTGCCCTCATTAATACCTGAAGATCTGAGCGCTGCTGGCACACATGCACTGGTGATCGGTGTCAGTGCATACCGGCATTTTGATGATGGAATCGATCCAACACCAAACGGTATCGAGACCGGTATGGAGCAACTCACAGCCGCTGCCAGGTCGGCGTCGGAGTTTGCCGCCTGGTTATTGCAGGAATACAGCCGTGATACAGCACCGCTAAAAAGTCTCAGGGTGTTGTTGTCGCCATCGGATGGCGAGGAGGTTCAACCCGATATCGCCGCGTTGCTTGGCGACGATAGCGCTGCGACGATAGCCAACGTTAAGGCTGAGCTTGCCGGCTTCAAGGCTGCAGCTGATACGCACCTGGATAACACGCTTGTTGTTTACGTTGCCGGGCATGGCGTTCAGCTGACCAAGAACGGGGCAATTGTGCTACTCAATGATTTCGGGGCAGCGGCACATTTAAACAAACTCGAAGGGGCCATTGACATGGCTGGTGTGCACGCGGGTATGAATCACCCCAATACGGCGAAAACCCAATTCTGGTTTGTCGATTCCTGTCGCCAAAAGCCGCTAATTGCGCGGCGCTTCGAATCACTTGAAGGCGCACTTAAATTGAGTGTGCCGGTGGGAGACACGGAAGCATCGCCATTGTTCCTGGCAGCAACCACCGGTAAGGAAGCATTTGCCTTTGTGGATGGGGTCACGGTTTTCAACAAGGCGCTCATGTGGGCCCTCAAGGGTGGTGTGGCGACCGGACCTGAAGATAATGGTATCGACAAGTGGCACATACCCGTGACAAACCTGATCAAGAGTTTGCCGGAAAAAGTCAAATCGCTGGCATTGGCCGAATCCGCCGATCAATCCGTAGATATAGCCGGAAAAATTCACGAGGCCATATTCCACCAGTTTCCCGATGCACCACAGGTGGACCTGTCAATTGATCTCATCCCCAGTGAAGCCAAAACAAGCTGTACAGGCACGCTGAAGCGGGACGCAACCATTCCGGTTATCGAAGATTTCGCAGACTGGCCGATGCATGAAAAACTGGATGCCGGTTTGTATTTGCTGAATGTAAAGGCTGAAGCGCCATTCACGAACCGTGATCAAATTTTGCAACTCGTGCCACCAGAAAAAAGTACAGAGGTTAGCGTAGAGACATGAACCAGAAGCAGATTCAACGTCCGATGGGCACAATAAAGGTTAACCTGGAATCAGATTCTGTGTTTTTCAATCATAACGTCCCTATTGAAATTCGCGATAGCCAGATGAGGTTGGTCCAACAGTCCGGCCGTGGTCGACAATTCGAATTACCTGAGGGCCTATACCAAATCAGTGCGGTACTCGAAGACGGGCACAAGCACGATGAGTTGGTGCAAATAAAAGCAGATGTTCCAACACAAGTTGTGCTGGGAGCAAAGGATGCACCCCAAAAAGTGCGATCAATATCACCGGAAATGAAAACCAGGGCGCCAAGCTATCAGCGCCCGCAGTTCACGAAACGATCCGAGGCAAAGTTGATGTCTGAAGATCATCAAGACCCAACGCGGCCCGCACAGTTTATCGAGACACAGGGTGCTTCGCTGCTGCGCGAAACCCGAACCATGTGGATTTTCGAGTGCGCTTCATCACTGACAAGCGTGGCATCGGCCGTTTTTAAAATTGACGACAAAACGATGACGATCAGCTTGCCGATCAGCCCGGAAGTCTATACGCCATCCGGAGCCTGCGCAGTGAAGATCGAGGAAAACCGCACGGGCACCCACGCGCACGCGTGGATAGCACCGGAACGTACGGTTGCAAATGCGATGCAGAACATGCTCTCTTCGGGATACGTTTTAGAAGCTGCCGGTGTGGCTGATGAAGCTGTGGAATTATTGCGGGATAAATATGCAGACCCTACCGGCGCGGTACTGGGCGCGTTGATCCTCCACAAGACCGGCCGACTCCACAAATTGCAGGGCTGGGTAGAAAACCTGGCAAGAGATTTTGACTGGTTACCAGATGGCAAGGTCCTATTGGCGACGTTGTTATGTGAAGATCCATCAACCCAGGATGCGGCCATGGAACTGGCATTGGCAGCCAGCCAGCAACGTATGCTGTTCAGTGAAAATCTCTCCCTGCTTCTGGACCTGTTGCGGCGTTTTCCGAGCGAGTCGTATCGTTCTGAACGCACCGAAGCCATCGAGTCTCTTGCCACGATGAACCCGTTTGTTGATTGGGAGTCCATCTGCCTGAGTTATGGCAGGCCGGAGGAATATACCTGATGCTGGAAATCAAATTGTTACCTGCCCGGCAAGGTGACGCGATCTGGATACGTTGGGGCGATACCGGGTTTGTGCATCAAATGATCATTGATATGGGGACCGAAGAAATCGGCAAAAACATCCGCGATACGATTCTCGCGTTACCTGAATCTGAACGCATATTCGATTTGCTGGTGGTCTCGCATGTTGACCGTGATCATATTGGCGGTTTGCTCACCTGCCTCGCTGAGGCTGACCCCATACCCGGCTTCCGTGTGAACGATATCTGGTTCAACGGGTTCCAACACCTGAGCGGCGGTTCAGTGAAAACCGGTCTCGAGCCGATGGGCCCGGCACAGGGTGAACGGTTGTCCACCTGGCTTCGCCAGCAGGTGTGGAACAAGGAGTTTCGCGGTGGCCCGGTGCAACGGGTACCCGATGAACAGCCTCCCACGGTGACCCTGCATGATGGACTGAAGCTGACAATCCTCGGGCCCACACCGGAACGGCTCAGCAGCTTTATTCCCACATGGAAGGATGAGGTTGAGTAGGCGCTGCAGAAGGGTACGCTGACCGATGTATCACCGGGATTGGAATCAATGGGACCCAAAGTTCCCCCGATCCTGGAAGACCCCCTGGACCTTGAGTTTCTTGCCGAAACCAGTAATAGCAAAGATGGAAGCAAAGCCAACGGTAGCAGCATCGCCATGTTGCTTGAATACAACGACCGCCGGGTGATCCTATCCGGCGATGCATTCTCCAGCGACCTCGTGGATGCGATCGGGTCGCTGGGACTTGACCAGCCACTGCATGTCGATGCCTTTAAATTACCCCACCACGGAAGCAAGAAAAATGTATTTCGCGACCTGGTCGAGAGCGTTGTTTGTGACAACTGGGTGTTCTCGACAGACGGCACGCAATTCAGGCACCCGGATCCTGTCGCACTTGCCAGGGTGATCCGTTACAGCCAGGTGCGGCCGACAAAGGTTTCATTTAATGTTCCCAGTAAGTTTAATGGCTGGTGGGATAATGATGACTGGCGCGGTATGTATGACTATGTGACGGAATATGGGGCAGATGGGGAAGGGCTGTTGTTGAGTTTTGATTAGCGCTATATCGGAAAACTAAAAATTGCGCATACTCTTTATAGCCATGTGGGTGGTAGTGGCGTGGCCTTTAAAGGCAGACGTTAATGAAAGTCTTGAATACGATTATTACAATGCGAATGCAGATCCTTCCCGTTCATTATTAAGCATATTGAATTCTTCAACACCTATCCGAAAAGATGGGAATTACTTTCATGGATATACCTATTGGCAAGTTGAGTGGTATTTTCATTGGTCTGAAAAACCAGATGGCAGATGCAAGATCTCGAGTGTTACGACGGAGCTGACATGCAATATACAGTTGCCTAAATTACTTGGGGCGACCTCCAAACAAAGGGATCAATTCGATAAGTACCTGTCTGCTCTTCGCATTCACGAGTTAGGTCACTGCCAGATAGGCAAGAAAGCAGCGGCGACAATTGACCGGAAGATTCTTTCTTTGCCTGAAATGACTAATTGCAATGACTTGGGAGTCGAGGGGAACGAAATCGGTTATCAAACGTTAAGAGAGTACAAAGAGAAAGTGAAACAATACGATGCAAAAACTGAGTATGGCAAGTCACAAGGAGCGTGGCTTGA
The DNA here is from genome assembly GCA_963749115.1 of uncultured Gammaproteobacteria bacterium. Classification (GTDB taxonomy): domain Bacteria; phylum Pseudomonadota; class Gammaproteobacteria; order Xanthomonadales; family SZUA-36; genus SZUA-36. Next base: position 43,498 of record CAVVLP010000010.1, on the reverse strand, counting down.
TAGGTGATTGTGACTTATGTGCCAAGAAAACACCTAAAAAAATGATGGGCCCAGTAGGACTTGAACCTACGACTGATCGATTAAATGACTCGGTCATTATCGAGTTCCCTCCGAATAGCGAGAACCTGAGCTACAAGTTGGTTTTATCGGGCTGGAAATCTGGTGAGATAAAATTCGCTTTTGGTACACTATAAATATATAGAGTTGGCAACTAAAGAGCGCGATCCAGCCAACCATTCTTCGTCATCTGCGGACTTCCAGGAATTTGGTTGTCCCCAAGCCAGAAGGAGATCGACTATGTCAACCACCCAGGTTCCGAATCCAACGTATCCATTCCGCGTTTTTATCAGCCATAAGGTCAGCGGGCACGGCGGAGCGGCTGAGGCCATCAAACACGAACTGGAAAACTACGCTCCCGACAAGCTCAAAATCTTCGCCTCTCCGGCATTGAGTCCGGGAGTAAAGTGGCGGCCGAAAACGCTTAAGGAGATTGAAACTGCGGATCTGTTCATTCTGCTCTACCTGGTCGAGGGCCTGGATATGGACTGGTGCCTGTATGAAGCCGGTTACTTCGAGAAGACGGGCCGCAAATTGATCTGCGTGACCAATCCAGGACGCTCGCTGCCAGGCCCATTGGAAACCCGTCAGCGGTTGGAGGCAACTGAACGCGGTGTGGAACGTCTATTGAAGGCCATCTATTGCGATCCGGCCAAACCGGTCCGGCCCGATCTCTTCGAACGGAAGCATACCAAGACCCTGGACCAATTAATCCAATTCACTCTCACGACCCTCAAACCGGTCAAACGACAAGCCCTCTGTCCCCGGCTCTGGGTTACGTTGAGAGGGTCTGATGCCCTGGCGCAACTGAAACAAGGCACACTCCCCGGAGAAGCCCGTCTCTCTGGCGAAGCCGAGGCATTGAAAGAGCTTGGGCTCGGGCCAGGTGATGAAATCACCGTCGCCGACTTTCAAGAACGATCCGACTTCAAGTTCGCCCTGAGCTTCTATGTCCCGCATCTAGCCAATTGCCTGCGGCGGATCATAGCAAGTTATCCCGATCTGTGGATCATTCCACCGGTTCGCCTCGTTGCGACCAGCCAGCCGAAAGTCCTCGTGCCAGCCTATGTCGAGAAGGGTCTGGGTGAAGGTTACCGTTTCGAATTTATGATTTATCAACCCGAGCCGTCAGCAAAACAACAGGACGACTCTCCGTTCGGTCTGCTCTGCAACCTCTTCTTCCTGGCCTCCACCTTTCGCAAGCGCATCATCGAAGACTGGCTGGAAACCTTCTTGAATCTGCAATCAATGGGGCCCAACTCGTCGGTCTATGACGTGCGCCGCAAGGTGCAGAAATTCAAACTCGCCTACGGATCGATCCTGTTAGAGGCCTTAAACCGGAATGTGGATTCTCCACGTCGGATCGAGAAGTGCTTCCCGCAGCGGGAGGATCAGGAGAAGCTAAACAGTATCCTGGATCCGCAAAATGGTTTGTATATGGTCCAGGCGGGACTGCTCAATGCCGCCATGGAAACCAGCGACCTTGCCAAGATAATCGAGGCCCTACGTGAACTCAGGAACATCAACAAGACCATGTTGGTCCTGAGCACGGCACGCATGCATGAACTTGCGAAGGAAAAGGAGGGCGACATAATTTTCGCCGGTGCCTAGCGATCGTCGATTGACGTCGCACCCCGGCGGGGAAAATGCGTCTCCAGCATCGCCGCATAACAATCGTCGTTGCGGAAGTCGGCGACGCGGTCGCGTGAGAATGGGGGTGGCACGACCGGTCCGCTTCTCCATACGGGCTGCCAGCGCAATCTGGCCGCCAGACGCAGGCGCAGGGCGACCTGCCATTCGTCGAAGACCCAGCCGTCGTTCGGACTTGCGCGCAGCGTCCACGAAAGATGGTCGACCCCGGCGGCTGGATCGCCGGTGCGCGGTGGCTCCACACAGCGCCGATATCCTTCGGTGAGGATGGGCAGGAACACGGTGGCTCGGCCGATGTCTTCGACCATTCTGGGGATCTCGTCCTGCATGCGATCCGGCCGCAGCGCGGGCCCGATCCGTTCACGAACATCAAGGTTCTCGAATTGGTCGTAGATGACACGGTAGCCACGGTGCTCCAGATCCGTTGCGAACCGGAAGACCCATTGCCGATGTGGCACGTTCTCCCAACGATACGAGATGAAGTACACGTCGTCGTCCCGGAGCCGTCCGGCTCCCGACGCGTCTACCTGCCTGAGCCCCGTGTGGGAGATCGCGTCGAAGGAGGCTCCGTCCGATTCGGACTCTTCGATGGCAAGGCCGGCGGGAGATAGCAATGCGAAGGCACGCGTCCGCTCCTGACCGCCCTTGCCCGTCATCCGATGCAGCCTTCGGGACTCGTAGGGCTGCGGGACCCGTCCGTCATCGGCGTCACGGGACCCGCCGAGGACGGCGCTTTCGGAGTCCAGCGTAGCTAACAAGCGTTGCACGTCCTGCAGCCCGATCCGGGGCCGCTCGTAGGCCGGGTTGAGCTCGAGCGCCCGCTGGAAGCTGGCGATCGCGTCGGCGTAGCGTTCCCACAGCTGCAGCAGCCAGCCCCGGTTCGACCACCACATCGAGTCAACCTCGGTCGAGAAGCGGCCCACCGCCTGGTCGTAGGCCTCGAGGGCGCCGTGAAAGCAACCGTGCTGCCGCAGCAAGCTTGCTACGTCGAACCAGCAGTCAACGTCGTCGGGATCGGAGAACAGGCGTGCGACCTCGCTGCCAATGTCCTCGCCGCAGTCGATATCACGCAATACCTTCAGCACTCGTTCGGCGGCCTGCGTCAGGCCACCTGACCCCGTGGTGGGGAGCGGGCCAGCCTCATCGAGCGCGAACAGCGCGCGCTGCAGATCTCGACCCCGCAGTCCGGCGGCCTCGAGTTCCGAAGGCGGCTTAGGCGCGGTCAGGACGGCGTTGAGGGCATCAGTGGCCCGATGTAACGACTGCTCGAACATTTGCTCGGCGAACGGCTTGACCGGCGCTGCCGGTGGCTGCCGCGCGGATCGCCGCGATCGCCCGCTTCGCAGCATCGGCCACCAGCTCACCTCCCATGAATGATGGCAGACCGGCGTGCTTCTCCAGCGTGGGCAACGCCGAGACGTCACCCAGCCTGCCCATCATGTCGATCAATGCAACGCGGACCTGTCGGTCGCTGAAGCCCGACTACCAAAGGCGATGAGAGAAAGCCGTCCCGCTCCAGGAGCTCGACGAGTCTCCCTACGCTGTGGTCGTCGCCCAGCAGATCCTGGAGGAATTCGTTCAGATTGTCGTACATAGCAAACTCCAGGAGGGCTCGTGACATACCCCGCTGCCTAGAAAGCGTAGCAGACTAAGTATAGTACAAGTCAGGACTACCACATTTAGTCCGTGTACCTATTTAAGGCGAACTTCAGCGGAGAGACCGCTCAACTGGATTTCTCTAAATTCAAGTATCATTGCTTTGGGGGCTTCAGGAGTTAGCGAGGTTGTGATTCACACAAGCTACCCATGAGACGCTGAATCTCATCAGGGCTTTCATCCAATATCTGATGTACTCGCAATTTTCCTACTCCCGGTGAGCGATTGGGAGAGGCCGCTTCCATCTGCTGCCAAGATGAGTGCAGTACCTGTTCAAGGAAGGGCCAATTTGTGCTTTCGTCCGTCACAAGAAGGAAGCGACTCGTGGGAACAATATTGATGAGTTGACCGATCTCGTAAATGCATCCACTGCTTTCCGGCGAAAAGCCACGCAAGTCCATGAGGACTACATCGTTCGAGGAGGCGAGCTGTTTTAATGCCGGCTTCCAGTTGTTCTCATGGCAAAAGAGCTCGTTTACTCGAAATCGACCGTCGGGATCAGGCGCTTCATCTATCTCAGACAAACGTTGCTTGAGTTCTTGCTCATCCTTGATAAAAGCCCGGCTGAGACGACCACTGGCATACTCGAGCAATTCATGTGGCTCCAACGCAGACTGTGCAACATCCGGTGCTGCAATGAGTTGGATACTGCCGACATACCGCCAAAGGTGTCCAAGGTCTTGGAGAAGACGCTGTGTGCGCTTTTTGAAGCCAAACACCCGCAGCAGCAAAAGCGTTGTCGGACGACGATTCACCGCCCGCGCTCGCAGCCAGCGCATTGCAACAATCAGGGTTACACGTGCAACCGCCAACGGTATTAGTCCTAAAATAACACCCCAGGCTCCGTTGCTGATCGCCAGCGATACGCAGAACCAGAGCGTGTAGATCATCCACCACACATCGATCAGTAGCATCTGGTCGCTTAAACGCTTGGCTGCGTAGGCCCGGGCAACCCAGCGTACCAGTCGGACGGCGAGAAATACTGCGGCTCCTACGCCAGAGAAAAACAGCAACATCACGAACCAGTTGGCCGAAATGCCCACCATCAAAATCAGGTGTAGTGTGCAATACAGTCCAATAAGCAGCACCGCCAGCAGTGCGGTCACGAAAGGTCCGATGTTGCGAATCTGCCGATGTGAAATTGCGAACTGCATCAAGGTCGGTGGAACCATAATTACAGCCCAGAAAAGGAAGATGCCAGTCGCCATGCCATCGCCAATTGCAACGCCAATCAGAAGCGCCAACGCCAGGAACATGATCGGGCCAACGATCTTCAGACTGCGTCGCGCCACTGCGACGTGGACGACCATGGGGACCGTGGGCCACAAGAAGACAAAGCTCACGGCGATTATTCGAAGAACCGAATAAGGGATGTCGTTGGCTGGCAGAAGAATCAGTGTTGCAACCAAAGCGTAGACAATACCCGCCAGCAAGTATATGCGAGCCAGGGAACGAGACTGCCCGTAGAGACTCGCCAGCAGCTCGGTGGCGGAGTCCGCAATCTTGCCATCGGATGTGCTCACAATCTCGATTTGTAGTGGCGGCGGAGCGGCGGGTGCCGGTAGCGTCTGATGTTCCTCGGAAGCCTTCTCGCCCTGCCTCATGGTGCGGGCGACCGCGGCCGTGTATCGACGCGACACGAGGTAGGACAGCGGAATCGCTGCCAGAGTGGCAACTATCAGGATTCCGGCTATTAACCCCGGTAAATACTCTATAACGCCTTCTTCCATATCACCTCACAGGGCAACGCTCACGCGTTAGTAGTTTGCTACTGGTCTGCACCCACAATTTTTGTTTCATCTCGATTGGCTACAAGTCTACTCACATACCATGAGAGGCCTCCAGGGCGGGATAGAGGTTTCAACAATGTGAGTATACTGCCCACCCATTCCCATGTCCTCCATAGCCTTTTTTCCCTTTTCCCCCATTTTTCCACCCCTTTTTCCTCTGATCACCCCATAACTGCCCAGGCACTGACAAGCTATAATGTAAATTGAAAGAGGTGTGGGATGATGGCTAACCTTGGAGAAAGACAATGCGGAAAGCCCTGGTAGTTGGGATCAATTATTTTGAACATGTTCCTGATTTGTACGGCTGCGTTAATGATGCAAAAGCAGTAAAAAAGGTATTGGAGACAAACGGCGACGGCGGTCCAAATTTTGACGTCAGGACCATGCTGGGTATCGATCCGAAAACGTCCATCAGAAAGTCCAACCTCAGAAACGAGATTAAGAATCTGTTCTCAGGAGAAATTGAAACGGCATTATTTTATTTCGCCGGACATGGACATGTGGAAGACACTGGCGGTTACCTGATCGCCAGCGATGCTGAAAGTGGCGACGACGGTATTCCACTTGCGGATGTTCTGACCTGGGCAAACAACTCTCCGGCCAACAATCGAATCATCGTACTCGACAGCTGCCATTCCGGTGTTGCCGGGTCGAGAACCTCCGAATCAAGAATGTCAGAGCTAAAAGAAGGGACCACGATCATTACTGCGTCCACCAAGGATCAGTATGCAAACGAGAAGAACGGCTCCGGAGTGTTTACGTCACTTTTTGTTGATGCTCTGGAAGGCTCTGCAGCAAACCTGGTGGGGAACGTCACACCCGGTAGCATTTACGCGCATATTGATCAGTCCCTCGGCCCCTGGGAGCAGAGGCCGGTCTTCAAAGCCAATGTGAAGAAATTCGTCTCCCTGCGCGAAGTACAGCCACCCATCAGCTTGCCCGAACTTCGACGCATTACCGAGTTTTTTCCTTCCCCTCGATTCGAATACAAGCTGGATCCGACCTACGAGCCGGTTAGGAGCAGTGACGATGCTGACTTTACCCGCACCCGATCCGGTTAACACGGCGAAATTCGCAATTTTGCAAAAATACAACCGCGTGAATCTCGTTGTGCCATCCGGAGCACCGCACATGTGGCATGCTGCTATGGGCAACAAGTCGTGCAAGTTGACCGCGCTAGGTGAGCACTATCGTAGTCTCAGAGAGAAAAAACGTTTTTAGCCAACTGGTCTGCGCAGGCGTCCCTGCCTCATTGAGACCACGTAACTACAAAGAGATATATATAAATCAGGAAAAAGACCGCTGGGACCACGGTTTCGATAGCCGAGAGTGGAATGTACCGTCGCAAATCCTTGCCTTCACCAAGAGCCTTCCATTCTGCCTTGTAGTAAGGATTCGCGGGCAGGCGTTCTTCCAGCATACCGATGACCTTAAACTTGGCGGTATTCAGGTTGCGGTAGGAACGGAGCAGCACGCCCCAGGCGATTGAAAGCACGGCTGCAGCGGCATACATGGCCACCGAGACATCGGGTGGCACATCCTTGTAAAATCCCGCCAGTGCGCCAACGACCGCTGTGTTGAACGTCAGAAAGAAGGTGTTGGCTGCACCGCGACGCTGGCTGATGCGGTCGGCCATCTCCACGTAAAGTTTGTACTGTTCGAGCAGGCTCCCGGAATCAGCAAACTCCTCGTTCCACAGAACCTTGCGTATGTCGTCTTCAGTAGTCATGATCGTTTGAGAATAGCCGACCGCAGCCTTTACCGCAATTTTGTGCTGGTAACAACTTCACAGGACGGCGAACAGCTATGCTACCAGTTTCTCGTGTAGACGTTCATATGGCGTTTTGCCATTCAGCGCAGCCCGGCGCGCGAGTCCAAGATCGCACATCTGTGCCCATTAGCCTGAGATGTTAGCGCATTTGGCTTGGCTCACAATAAGTATTGGACAAATAGAAGGTTTTTTCCGGAAATCTACGGGGATCCGCCATCCCGTAATGGCAAGCCCGCTCCTGGTAGGTGGGGTCAGAGGCCAACCGTGTCAAGGTGTATAAATAGTCTATAATTTTATGGGTGGCAAGAATTCCTGCAAGAATTCCTCGATGGGGTTTGAAATAATCGAACATCTACACAATACTTAAGGCTGCGATTCGGGGAGTAGAGAATATTGACGAACTTACAAAATTACTAGTCGACAAAGTTTCTCTTGGTTTCAATCTGTCAAGGTTGGGATCAGTTAATGGAGAACAAAATATTTTTTTCGTAACTACCCTGAGACGATCCAATACGTTGTCGCCCATGACTTATCAGAAATTCCAACTTAGAGTAAGGACGCATGGCAAACATTTTCGTAAGTTATTCGCAGACTGACAGGAAACGAGTCTTGCCTGTTGTCGAAGCACTTAGAGCGCAAGGATGGAGTGTGTGGTGGGACAAGGAAGGCGCGGGCGGGGCGATTCTGGAAGAGATGGTCGATCGCGAAATGAAAGCGGCAAAATGTGTTGTCGTGCTATGGTCCGAGAGTTCGATCAAGTCGGACTGGGTGTTAGGCGAAGCCGATGAGGCACGAGAGCGCCGAATCCTCGTCCCCGCGATACTGGACGACACAAATGGACCGCGGCGCTTTCGGCAATTCAATACCGTTAATTTGCGGTCGTGGGACGGCAATGCGGAATCTGATGAATTTCGTAAACTCATCGCCGGCGTGCGGACTCATATTCCAACCTCAGATCATACAAAAACAGCGGCGGACAAACGGGACGATCTGCCAACAGACAAACCACGTGAAAAAAGCCGTTCGTGGATTCGTGCCGGCGTTTTGGCAGTGGCGATGGTTGTAGTAGGAGTGGTTTCCTGGCAGTTTATCAATCCAGGCCAAAACTCAGTAAGGAAGCCTCCCCGCACGGCACCGACTGCGGAAACCGACAATGCCGCTCAAGCAGGCGCTACAATAAAGGGACGAATTCTTTTTGAAGGCGAACCAATTTCAACTTATTCAAATGCTCCTGCCGAGATTACGCTGTTAGATTCTGAGAATCGCGACAGAATTCCAATCTCACTAAACTACGATGCAAACACGGCAACATACGAACTGAATGGTGTTCCGAGCGGCAAATACAATGCATTTGTACGCATAGAATCCGGTCATCCTTACGATCAGGAGTCTGGAGGTGATTACTACGATCGCCTGAGTGGCTACAACGACCCTATTGAAGTTCCGCCAAACTCGACTGCCATTACCCGGGACTTGAAAGTCCTCGCCGTCATCCATTTGCTTAACCCTGAGGATAATCAGAATCGCACAAGATCAACAAGAGATGAGCCAGAGACATTTCATATTCCCGGGTTGCGGGTTCGATTTCGTTGGGAAGCCGTTCCGAAAGCCAGCCGTTATGAACTGCGTTTTATCACTGAGGATGCAAATGGCGATCGAGTCAACTACGAATCGAAAGCCGTGACAGATACAACCTATACACATCGCGTCCCAAATAACTCAGATTACAAGCACAAGTTTAGTATTACCGCGTACGCGACGTCAGGGAACATTGTTGGAAATTACCAGTACTACTATACGAATGGCAGCGGTGGTTGGTTTGAATATCACGTTAGGTCCCAATAATTTCCAAGCATCAATAACGCATATAAATCGCGACACGCACGGTTTGAAAGCAAAAACCACTAAAAATCCTTGCCTTTAGAAGCACAAAAACCAAGACAGTCATGAATCGAAGCTTGGACATCCATATTTAATCCCTGACCTACAACACCCAACAGCTTTTGCCATCGTACCCAATCCGTCAGTTGGTTAATCTGGGCACATGCCTGAACCAAGATACCGCCAAATCTCAATCGAAGACACACCGTATTACCACTGCATCTCCCGATGCGTACGACGCGCCTTCCTGTGTGGCTCTGATCCGCTGACAGGCTTTGACTTCGAACACCGCCGCCAGTGGATCGTCGATCGTATCAAGCTGCTGTGTTCGGTATTTTCCGTAGATCTTTGTGCCTACGCGATCATGAGCAACCATTACCACATCGTGGTGCGAATAAACGCTGATGAAGTAAAACAGTGGTCTGATGAGGAAGTCGCCCGCAGATGGATGCAGATATTTTCCGGTCCCCTGCTAATGCACCAGTATTTGATGAATGCCAGTATGACCAACACCGAACTCAAATGCGTTGCTGATCTGTTGGCCACCTGGCGTGAAAGACTCGGTGATCTGTCCTGGTTTATGCGTTGCATCAATGAACCCATTGCCAGGATGGCCAACCGTGAAGACCATTGCAGCGGCAGGTTCTGGGAGGGACGTTTTAAGTCTCAGGCGCTGTTGGATGTAAGAGCGTTGCTGGCCTGTATGGCCTATGTTGATTTGAATCCCATCCGGGCTGCGATGGCAAGAACACCCGAAACTTCGGATTACACCTCAATCCAGGAGCGTATTGAGCGCCCTGAGAACAGTTGCCTGAGACCATTTAGCGAGAAAGAAGAAAACGGCATTCCTTTCAATCTTAAGGACTACCTGGAACTGGTGGACTGGGGCGGCAGGGAGATCAAATGCAACAAGCGGGGTTATATCCCTGCCAGCTCACCTCCCATACTCGCACGGCTAGAAGATGGATGCTTCTCCGGTGCTGGATTATCTTGCAAAAGATGATATCCCATCGTTTGGTGCACTGGGACCGATCAGCATGTTAAAAGCCTTTGCCAAATCGGTGGGCCGAAGTTTTATCAAGGGACATGCGTTCGGTAACAGACTCTGCCCTGAAAGGGTGTAGTAAGCATCAGGAGTTATTTTTACCAACCTGAGTTTCAGGCTGTGTGCAGTTAGCGGAATCTAGCTAATCTGCAACCCATGACCCTAAAACACTCGATTTTTCAAGTCACCTGTCAAATTCCCAGCGTACTTGCTGTGACCAGAACTGAAACTGATGAATCTGGCGGTGAGTGGATTAAATTTCCTTGGGGAAAGTCATGGATGTCCAGAATTTACCATGACTTTGACACTGCGGGATTTAGAAAAGTACTGAATCGCTCTGCGGACCGGCGGCAAAGACTTAGGTTTCCAGCCCCGGATGAGAATTCGATTTCTATCACTCTCAACGATGGCTGATGACCGATTCACGCCCTATTTTCCAACCGTAAGGAAACGAAAAAAGGGCCAGGCCGGTGGGTAACAACCCATTCGCTCTGAAACTCTAATCTATGTGATAGGAACTCACTGGATGAGCTTCACAACACAAAGGTTGCACCTTATTCACTCGGGCACATATGTTACACAATTGTGGTATTTGGGGGGACGACACTTGATTAGCGGGTTATCGGTTTGTTTTCAAGCACTTTACGTGCCGTTGGCCAGAAATTTCTGGAGATTCGACTATAATTAAAAGAGTACAAATACAGATTTTCAAATGAATAGTGAAGGCAAACAATCTTCAAATGATTCGAATCAATCGAATTGGGAAGTTTGGGTGAAGCACATGACTAGATTTTCAGGACTTTTTAAAGAATCCAAAGATATAAACGCAAAAATTTCGACAACCAGAGTTATTTTTATTTTCTGGAGTTTAATCGTCTTGCTCTTCTGGATATGTTTGAGTTTGAAAAATTGTCAACTACAAGAGATACCCTCCTCCGTAGTCACCGTTCTGGGATTACTGGCAGGGGGGAAAACCATTCAAAAGTTTGGCGAAACGAGAGTAAAGTGAAAAATTCATCATAGGACTACTCTCGTGATTTGGGAGATTAAATATGAACGTTTTTCGGAAAACATCACAATCGGGTTCCGAGGGTTCAACCAAATCGAAAAAAAACAATATCCGGTTGAAAAAGCCCATCTCACCCGAACGGGAACATCCTCGGGGATTGGAGACCCCAAAACCCCAGTACAAGGTCATTGTCAAGTTCAGGAACACTGACCACTTACCCAAAGGCAGTTTCCCGGTCTCCAAGATACTTGCTCAGCACTCGGCGGATGCGGCAAAGCGCGCAGATGGGATTGAACTCAACCCCCATTTCAACGCAGATGCGCTTAAACGCGTCGATAGCCGATTCAAAAATGTCATCAACAATGAGCAGAAAGGCGATTGGCCGAAGCTGGAAGCCTATCGCAGTGCTGTGGTGAAAGACGACGAGCAGGGTAAATGGCTGGCTCGCGAACTGCTTGCACTGGAGAACGTAAAAACAGCATATCTGCATCCAGGCATGGTCGAGCCACCATTGGTCTATGCACATGATGACGTGCTGGCTGAAGACCAACTTTACCTCGATCCCGCCCCTTGGGGCATCAATGCGCGCTACGCCTGGACGTTTGCAGGAGGTGATGGTGAAGGCCAAAGACTGGCTGACATTGAGTATGGCTGGAATCTCGGGCATATTGACATGGCAGGCCACAATTTCACCAACGCATCGCACCCGGTTTCTACCAATCGTTGGCTCATGGCACCAAGGTTCTCGGTGTCATCGCGGCGAAGGATAATAAGGAGCTTTGTGTCGGAATTACCCCCAACCTGGCGGCCATCGTGACCGTTGGACAGTGGCGCCCCAATGACGATCGGGTGACAGACGAGGCAATCCTGGACGCTATTCTCGAACTGGAAGTTGGTGATGTAATGTTGCTGGAAGCACAAACCGATATGTTTGACTATGAGAGTATTCCCCTGGAAGCCGAGCCTGCGGTATTTGACCTGGTCTGGGTGGCTACGTACCTCGGCATTATCGTGGTTGCTGCAGCGGGTAACGGTGAAGAGGAGCTGGACAGTGTGGTCGACGACTACGGTGTGTTTATTTTTGATCGTAACACGCAGGACTCGGGCGCAATCATTGTTGGCAGTGCATGGCCGCACACCCAAGACCCACAATGGATACCACTTAGTAGCTCTTGTCATGGCGACCGTGTTGATTGCTTCGCCCAAGGCCAAGGTGTGGTCACTTTATCCAGTGACTACTGGGGTGACAGTTTCGACGAATGGAGCAACAATTTTCACGGTACTTCGGCAGCTTCAGCCATTGTTGCCGGTGCGGCATTGGCCGTTCAAGGCGTTGTCCAGGAAAAATACAATACCCGCTTGAGTCCTGAAGAAATGCGTCAGAAACTGTCTGCACCCGGTCTCAGCACGCATTCGAATAATGGCGCCGCTGATGGTATCGGGTTCATGCCGGATTTGCTGAAAATTATTAATAGCCTGCCCTGAGCCGTGACCGGGAGAGTACATACATAAACGCGCCGTTATATTTTGCTATACCGAAAATAAGGTGCATCTGTTTTCAACTTCGGAAATTGAGGAGAAAACCATGACAGTTAAAATGCTCGCAGAAAAGAAGATCGACGTTTTATTAAACGCAGGTGGAAGGCCCGCAGTAAAAGTGGATTCGATGGTCTGGGGCAAGTCCAAGTTAGTGTGGGTGCCCGATCCCGAATCTGCCGATTTTGTTTTCAAGGATCTGACATTCGACAGAAACCCCAATCCTTTTGGTAAGCCAGATATCAAGAATAAGAAAATTACGGTGGCGAACCCTGAATTTGATACGAAGGACGGAAAAGGGGAATGGGTATATACCATCGAAGTCGAGGCTGGTGGAAACACTTACTCTACAAGAGAAGGTGGCGGACCTGGTGATGACAAACCGGTAATTCGGAACTAGTCATTTACACGAACCGCGGGGACTGAAGAGCAGCATCGTGCCTGATGAGCACAAATACCGTGCGTTCCTGAGCTATAGCCATAGCGATCGTAAATGGGCCGACTGGCTGCATCGCGAACTCGAACGTTATCGTGTGCCGTCGCGCTTGCGCGAGTCGGTTAGCTCCGAGCAATCCCTGCCGCGGAATTTACGCCCGGTTTTCCGTGACCGCGACGAACTATCCAGCGGGTCAAGTCTGCCGCACGTTATTCACGATGCCCTGGTCGATTCAGAATCGCTAATCGTCATTTGTTCACCCTCAGCGGTTGCCTCGCAGTGGGTAGACGAAGAGATACGCACGTTTCAGCAACTGGGCCGCCACGAGCGTATATTCTGTGTGATCGTTGACGGAGAGCCATATTCAGGCGGTGGGCAGGAGTGTTTCCCGGAGGCGCTTCGAAGCCCGATTGATCCTACCAGCCAACCCATTGAATCTTCGGAAGAACCCATTGCAGCGGATCTGCGCGGCGGCAAGCACGATCGCCGGCACGCGAAACTGATGTTGATAGCAGGTTTGCTGGGTATCGGTCTTGATGAGTTGCTTCAACGTGACAGCCACCGCAGGACCAGGCAACTGATTGCAATCGCTGCCGCCGCGGTTGTTCTCGCTGTTGTCATGGCTGGTTTGACGGCTTTCGCCTTCCTCGCTCAGGCCGAGGCCGAACGTCGCCGCGCAGATGCCGAGAACCTGGTCGGTTTCATGCTGGGTGATTTACGCAGGGATCTTCGTGCCATCCACCGTCTGGATTTGCTCGATAGCGTATCCGACAAGGCGATGGAGTATTTTCGTTCTCTCGGAGAAGACGGTGCCACTGATGAAATGCGGGCTCAGAGGGCAAGAGCCCTGCTCCAAATCGGTAGTAACAGGCTGGACCAGGGGGATATGCAGGGTGCCCTGGAAGCATTTGATCAATCTCTTGTGACTGCAAAACACCTTGTGGTGAAGAGTCCCGGGCACTTGGACTGGAACCTGATGTTGGCTGAGGGTCACTTCTATGTCGGTCAAGTACACTGGCAGCGCGGTGATCTCGCCAGGGCCGCTGTCGAATTCCAGCTTCAGTTAGCCATTGTGGATGACCTGGCTGCGGCGGAACCACGCAATACCCAAAGACTTGCACACAGCGGATATGCCTGGACGAATTACGGACGTATTCTCGAGCTGAACGACCAGTTAGGAGAAGCACTGCAAGCATACGAGACGGTTATGGATATTTTCCAACGCCTGGCCGTACTGCAACCCGCTGATGTGGATACATTGCTGGAAGTGGGTTTTGCAAACAATAACCTGGGGAAACTGAAGACCTCGATGGGACTCCTGAGCGAGGCAGAAAAACACTATCGTCGTGACTTGGAGATCAAGCTAAGCGCGGTCGAGAACAACCCGAATCACAACCTGTGGCGCGAGTACCTGGCAGGTAGTCGTTTCTGGCTCGCGAAGATACTCAGCGTGCGCGGCGCCCTGGTGGAGTCCATGCAAGAGGCGGATGCTGCACTGCTTATTCTTGATGCGTTGCTGGAAGCCGATCCGGCGATGACGCCGCAACGACAGCGCAGGGCCGAAGTACATAGATTGCAGGCAGCGAATTGCCGGATGATGGGCGATTACAGATGTAGCGCCATGCACATTGAGAAGGCACTTTCCGACCTCAAGGAATTGACTGCGGCCAACCCTGACAATGCGCAGTGGAATCGCGAACTCGGCCTAAGCAAGCTGGAGGCTGCCTGGCAAACCGCCGCTTCAGGCGAGTACGGCCGTGCCACGAGCCTCGTGGAGGATGTGGTCAAAACAACGGAATCGGCGATCCAACAAGCACCGCAAAACCGGGAAACGTGGAAGCTCATGGTGATGGTTTTGTTAACCCTCGGCGATATTACTCATCTGAATTCCCAATCGGAAGCTGCCACCGCTTCATGGCAATCCGCGTTGAGCATGCTTGAAACAAATTTGCATAACTCGAATGATCCCGGAATGGATCGAATTGCAGGCAAAATTACTGGCCAGAATTGGAAATATCGATGCTGCTCGGCAGGCGGAAATCAAGCTCGAAAAGATCGGGCATTTTAGTTCCTATCCACGATGGTTCTGGGGTTTACATACCGCTGTCGGTCAATGCCCCCGATGATAGGGGCAAGAGAGTAAGTGAAAGCGCACGAGGTGATTCACTTTTTTCCAACAGTGATTTAAGCGACCGCTTGTGTCCTTCATATTGTCGCTTGGTGAGTGATAGCTCGGCGATTGGTACATGCGGTTAAGAGAAATGCTTGGACTTAAATTTAATCAGCAGGAGAGAAACCAATGAAGAACTTTATCCTAAACATTTTTAGTGTTGCTGGCTGGATGCTCTGCTCTGAGTGTTCATGAGGGCACTGAAAAAAGGGAAGGTGTCCCCTTTTACGTCAAGACCGGAATGATTGAACAAGTAACCCAGTACTCTAGAAGTTGGATAGAAATTGACCTCAAGTTCGCCCAGGTGGATGGCGAGGGTAAAGAGTTGGGAAACCAGAGGGCAATGATGTACGCCTCACCAGCCAGTTTTAACCGTCTTGTGGCATATGCTGCGTATGAGGAGGCATTGACTGAGCTGAGTAACGGCTTCAATGCGGCGTTTTCCAAGTTTAGGACAGAAGTTGCACAGCGAACTCGATCTTGCTCTTGCTTGCTCAGTAGTTCAATGGTTGCCAGCCAGTCGGATCCTAACCAAAAAACTACAGCGGATCTTCTGGAAACCATGATTGCAAATGAATCGAAGTTCGTTACCAGGGTGGACTATTCCACAAAATACTATTTCAATTCAAGAACACCGCCGTTTGGAACTGCTTCAGCAACCATAAAACTTGCAGCAGACGGAACATTAACTGAAGCCACAAGCTCGGTCGATGCCTCAAAACTTGCGGACATGATTCCGCTCAAAGAATTCCTGGTCGACAAACTGGGATTGAAAGAACCAACGCCTCCTGTCCCAATAGCTCCTGTAGCGAAGGGAGCGCCACCAGTCAAAACTCCCAGGCTCACACTGACAATTGCAACGAATGGATATCACTACAGGTTTGTTGAGTTCCACGAGTTGAGCACCGGTTTGAATCATCCGCCAATTACGTTTGGTGGATCACATAATGTTGTCAGGTCTAAGTTTGGTGAGAGTGCCAAAAAGGCCGAATCAAAAAATGCAATCGAGTTTTCGGGTGCTGTAACTCTGCCAGAGAAGAAGTAGTGTAAAGAATTGGTGAAAAGAGAGAAGACCCCATGATTCACATGCAAGAGTCTAGGGTGTCAACAAGTCGCTGATTAACTCTGAAGCATCAGTTTTGTGGATAATGATCTAGGATTCTTTGATCAAGATGAGAACAGGGTGGAGCCAGTGGGGAAAAACCCATTTGCTCCAAAACTGTAACCCATGGTCCTCGGAATAAACTGTTACCTATGTGACCGGTAAAGCACCTGTAAAAAAATGGTGGGCCCAGTAGGACTTGAACCTACGACCGATCGATTATGAGTCGAGTGCTCTAACCAGCTGAGCTATGGGCCCGTATTTGTGCGGGGTGCAATTGTACCTTCGACGGAGTGGTAACTGAGAAGTGGTTTGCGTAAAAAACAGTGCAAACTACCCGTGGTTATACTTCTGAAGCGTCTTCCAGTGCCTCTTTTTCCGCTTTTTTACGTTCCTGGATGTGTTCCAGGTTGCGCCGGTACATCATGACCACCTTGTCGACGCCGGAGGGTTGAAGCCCGCCGTCATTGCCGGCCGAGATGAAGGTTGCGTAAATTCCGGATGCTGCCATCAGGGCGGCGGAAATCAGCTGCGTGTCGTGGCCTTCGTTTTTTAATTCATTGGCCAGGTCAATAAATCTATTTGTACATTCGTTATGACTTTCTCTATCGCTCACGGCTAGGTTTCCTTCGATTCTGTTAAACGGCGGCAATTATAAAGGGTTTTGCCTGTTTGCGTGCCGGTGATCTCTTGCCCGTTACGGACAGGGCAGCTGGTCGATGTTGGTCAGGCGCACGACGTTGAGTGTGCCGGAGCCAAAACCCTCTTCGGTGCTGCTGTAGGTCGCGGTGCCGCCTTCACAGGTCAGGTCCAGTTCCAGTGATCCCCAGGGTTTGTATTCGACCAGATCCGGGTCAAAGTCCGGCCCGAATATACCTCCGCTCGAGGTTTGCATGTCATCGAAGACCAGTTTGCCTTCAAGGATTTCACCGAGGCCGAAAAACCAGCGGCGCTTGCCTTCGGGGTCGAAGCTGAACCAGTAAACGACCACCTGGCCGTTGATCAACACCTCTACGTTGTAGCCCTCGCCCGTGTGGCTCGGATCGTACCAGGAACCACTCAAGACACCCTCCGGGCGCTCCGGTGGCAGTATGATACGGCCGCAGTCGATACCCATCAGGCGGGTGAGCCTGTAAAGCTCCATACGCCCGTGTTGTGTACCGATCTGGTAACTCATATCTCCCCGGTCACAATCGGACCAGGTAAAACTGGCAGAGCCGACAACTTCCTCGGTGACTTTTTCGGGATCAAAGCCGGGTCCGAATTCGCCACCGGATACACGTAGCAGGCTCGGAAATACGATGCGGTTGGCGCTGACTTCACCGACGGCGATATACCAGTCCTGTTCGCCCACATCGTTGTAGGTGAACCAGTACATAACTGCGGCGTTATCAGGCAGCATTTCGAGTCAGAAAGCCTTCGCCGTCATGTGTCGGGTCAAACCAGGCTGCTGTAATGCCGGGTTCCAGTAAGAAGGGTGGTGGCAGTACCTCGTTGGTCACCTCGAATGATATCGTCGTAGTCGGTACCGCCGGAACTTCCCTCGAATCCAGTTTCATTTTCATATTTTCGCCATCTGCCATCTTCCCAGTTGGCGACGGTTCCCGGGTTGGCGTCGAGGCT
Source organism: uncultured Gammaproteobacteria bacterium (assembly GCA_963749115.1). Lineage (GTDB taxonomy): Bacteria > Pseudomonadota > Gammaproteobacteria > Xanthomonadales > SZUA-36 > SZUA-36. Next base: position 25,772 of record CAVVLP010000010.1, on the reverse strand, counting down.
CAAACCTGTCATATCGGTTGTGTCAATTGCAAGGGTCGCATTGGCCAAACCGGTGACGATGCCAAGGTTTTGTTCGTCTGCGGGGAAAGTGAAAGTAATTTTCAGCGCATCATACACGTAGTTCATATAGCCGTCGGGTGCAGCCACTGGCTGGTCGAGCCAGTCGGCAGCCTCCAGGGTCGTGGTCAGCGGCATGTCGTTGACGAGAATATCGGCTTCGAGATCAAGCGTCGACAATAGCTGCCCCGGAAAACGCGCAACTTCGCCATTCTCGCGCCAGCGCATCGGTTTGTTAAAAGACATCCAGGCTTCATACTGATGATTGAGCTGAAGTGGCTGTATCTGGTTGCTGTACATTGTTCGGGTCTGGCTGTCCACGGTGTCCCACTCGGTTTCGAACACCACGGCGCCGGTTAGCGTGTCGATCAGTTTCAACGCACGTATTGAGGGTGGTCCTGACTGCCTGAAATAGGCCGCCGCAAATGACTGGGCCACTTCTTCGCGAACCCGGCGAATCTCTGAGTCGGGGAGTATGAAACCGTCATGGCCATTTTCATTGGTGCCGCCATAATCTGCTCCACCACCCGGCAACGGGCTATGAAAGGTCTGCCCGGCACTGGGTTCAACCTCCAGGCCCCACGAAGGTATACGGTAGACTGTTGTGAAGTACTCATTGGTCATTCCAAAGCCGCTATTCACTGCTACCTGGTTAGAAGGGGGAACGGCGTACCATACTTCGGCGGGAAATTCGCGGTGGTGATCGCTGAAAGTGTTCTGCACCCGTTCGTTCTCCACGGGTGAGGGTGAAATCGCTGTTGCGCATCCAGTAAGTCACCATCGAGTAAGAGTGTACGTCGGTAAAAAGACGCAAGCGGTCAATGGGGCCAAGTTGTGCCGCTACATCCAGTGCCTGTATTTCCGGCTCAGAGGCGGCTGATTCCCCATGATAGACGATCGATTGCGGGTCTGATGACGAGCGGTTGGGGTTGGTAGACCAGTAAGGGCTGTTGTTTCTATTCAGGTCAATACCGTTCAGGTGGTCGAAGGTCGTAAAAAGATCCTCATCGGTATCGCGCATGTTTTTACGGCGCATGCGGCCATCGCGGGGATAATCGTTCGGATATTCCGGGTCGCTTAGCAGGTAGTTGAGCCTGGGATAACGCTGGGTTTGCATCAGGCCATCGATATTCATGGACGGGATAACAATCATATTGACGTTATCACGCAGGTAGTCATAAAAGTGCTTGTCGGATTCGTGCGTTGCGAGCAACTCGAGAATACCGGTGACGATTTCCGGTGTCTGCCATTCGCGCGCATGTATGCCGCCGTTGGTCAGCGTCGCCGCTTCGGGTAACCCATCTACCGTCACAAGGTCATCATCACCCAGCCGGTAGGCCCAGACGGTCCGGCCGTGGTGGGTGGTGCCAATTGGCTCCGGGTGCACCCATGGTGTGGTGGCGGCCAGGTCCTGGTGGCGCATATGCAAACCGGCATAGGTTCTGAAACCGTCGAAGGGTGCGGGTGTATCAACAGGTATCGGTACCGGGTATCCCAGTGTGATTTTGAACTGGTCGTTGGTCGGGTCGGTTTCAACCCACTCGGTCAGTACCTGGGCATTGAGCTGAAAGCTGATAAACAGAAGGCAAATAGAGCTAAGGATAAGGAGGCGTTTCATTGTGGCACCCCCTCGATCAACCGGTCGCGGTTCATATCCAGGGCCATTTGTGCCCGCCGGGCCGCTATCGAGTTGCCACCGGCGGTATCCTGTAATACTTTGATCGTCTGAATATCAGGGCTCTGCGCCAATGCGAGAGCGGCGGCACTTCCGAGTGCCGGGTCATCCAGTTTGTCCACCAGCAGATCACGTATATCGGCTTCATGTCTTAGCCGTGGCCACCAGGCCGCGATGGCCAGGGATGCATTCTCAACCGGCGCCCGTTGTATTGCATAGCTAAGAAAGGCAGCTGCCTGGGAAGTTTGCAGTTGTTCATCAAGTTGCCTGAGGGCCGCTGCCAGCCCCGCTCCGTGGCCGTGGATCAATAGTCGCTCTATGCTAAAAGCATCCATCGTGATAACTGCCGTGAGCGCAACAAGCCGTGTTAGCCCGGCTTGCCGATCGAACTGTTCGAGGGCCGCATTTTGCACCGCTTCCACATCGGTCAATTCGGCTTGCCGGAGGGCGTCCAGGTAGCCGGATCGCTGGTTGTGGTTGGAAGAGCTGATAAAACCGGAAACCAGGGCATCGGGGTCAGTTTTGAGCATTTCGATTGCCTCGATGGTGTACTCCGACCGTTGCCAGCCATTTTCAATACCAGCGGCGGCGCCGCGAACATTGAAGAGAGGTACCAGCGTATAAGCATGGTCTTCGTGTGGCACCAGTGTTTGCGCCTGGTAATTCTGCAAATGCTCCATCACCTCGACAGCCACGGCAGACCTGGGTAACCCGCCCAGCGACCGTGTGAATTCATAAAGCACAGCCTCCCGCGCCGGCAAGGGCAGGTCACTGCGGGCCTCCATCTGTATAAGCCGTTCCAAGGTGGCTTTGCCATCGGCAAGCGAAGCGGCGTTGCCGATTTCATTAACGGCAATATCGATATTTACCGAACGTACGGCGGCCATGGCGCTGCTACGGTCCCATGTCGCGGAAGAAGCCTGGCTTGCTGCAATCGCGTTACCTGCAAAAACGGCGAAACACAACGGGGCAATAAAAGTGAGATAGTTTTTCATGTGATTTCCTGAGCGTGGAATCATCATACGAAAAATTCAATATTTGTGCATGTGGGAGAAGTCACCTTACGCTGGCTGCTGACCTCCAAAAAACACCGGTTAACAAGCACTAAGGGTTTAGTGATGCAGGTTTTGTTTCCAGCAGGGCCTCGAGGCCGGTGGCATTGAAAATATTGGTGTAACCCATGGTTTCCAGCACGGCTATGGATTTACCAACCCGGTTGCCGGTTCTGCAATAAAAAACCACCTGCCGTTGCTTGTTGTTGCCAATAGCTGCCACCAGGGCGTCGGTTTGATCCCACTCAATATGGATCGCGCCGTCCAGGTGTCCTTGTGCAAACTCCTCTCCGAGCGCACATCAACCAGTAAAGCACCGCTTTGGATCATCGGCCAGGCCTGCTTTGCTTTTTCGGGGTCGCCGCCACCGGCCATGACCGGGTTGATGAGCCAAATGGTGAACACAACCAATGAGGCATACACAAACTGTGTGTATCTGCGGTATTTACGCATGTTTTTCCCTTATTTATCTGATTCTATTGGCCGTTTTTAGCGCGGCATGATCAGCTTGAATGGATTATAAACCGGATTGACAGAAATTTTGAAATATTTGATCCGCACCCGCCAGCCTGAGTTGATTTGCCCGCTTTCCGGAGGCGATGCCTATGAATTTCCAGCCCAGTTCCCGGCTGGCTTTCAGGTCCCAGGCGCCATCGCCGACATAGGTGAAATCGGCCTGTTCGTCGGCTTGGTAACCGAGTGTTCTGTGTACTGCAATTTGCATGATTTCGGGGCGGCTTGATGGCGTCATCCGAACTCGCCAGGGGCAAGCCGAAACGGTTGAGCCCGGATAGCCGTAATTTCAATTGCGCGCTGTGCTCCCAGCCACCCGTGGCTATGCCCACGTAGACGTGATCATGGTTGACGGCGGCGTCCAGCCACTCATCGACACCCGGCAAAGGGCTGAAGTGCCCTGGCTGGAGCCTGAACGCAGATTCAAGCAACTCACCAAAGCGCTGCTTGATCTGCCTGGTTTCCTCTACACGGGGCGATCTGCCCAGCTCCATTACACACCATTCATCCAAAATGCCGCTGTCGGTCACGTGTTTGAATTGATGCAGGTCGGGCAGATGATCGCGCTCGCCAAGGGATTCGAAAACGGCTTGCCAAAAGCACTCATTGTCAATTTCAGCGCTCGGCATCAGGGTGCCGTCGAGGTCGAGGATAAAGACCTGTGTGCCGGTGTTAACCCATTTCCATAACATTGTGATATGTTGCCCGAGGTGAGTCCGATACGGAAGCTTATTATGACTACAGAAGATCAAATCAGTGTTACTGAATACGAAGGTGGTGTAAATGCCATCGATGCCGATTTTCACCGCGAACACATGGCGGCCTGTTACCTGGTGGAGGCTGAATCGGAAGTGGCTTTTATCGAGGTGGGCACAAATTCAAGCACACCACGCCTGATGAAGGTCCTCGAGGATCGCGGATGGCAACCCGGGGATGTATCTCATGTCATCGTCACGCATGTCCACCTCGACCACGCAGGCGGTGCCGGCAGCCTGATGCAGTTGTTACCCAATGCGACATTCCTCGTGCACCCCTACGGTGCCCGCCACATGATAGACCCGTCAAAGCTGGAAGCCGGCGCGCGTGGGGTGTATGGCGATGAATTGTTTGATAGCGTCTATGGCAAGCTGATTCCCGTTGAGGAGCAACGCATGCGGATCATGGAAGACGGGGATTCGATTACTCTGGGTAATCGTCAATTAAGCTTCATGGATACACCGGGTCATGCCCGCCACCACTTTTGCGTGTATGACAGCCTCACCAATGGCTGGTTTACCGGTGATACCTTTGGTCTGTCATATCGTGAGTTCGATACTCAAAACGGTGCTTTTCTGTTGCCTACCACGACACCTATCCAGTTTGATCCTGAACCACTCAAGGCGTCGGTCGGAAAACTCATCGCCGTTAAACCGGATTACATGTACCTGACACATTATGGCCGGGTTGACGATGTACCGAGGCTGGCAAAGATGATGATAGATGGGGTCGATACCATGGTGAGGATTGCAGAGCAGTACAAGGATGACGAATCACGCACGCAGAAAATCGAGACAGCCATGAGCGACTGGCTGATGGATGGGCTCGAAAAACACGGTGTGACGCTGGGCTATGACAGGTGTCAGGAACTGCTGGGTTCTGACATCAAGCTCAATACCCAGGGTATTGAATTCTGGCTGGATCATCGCGATCGCTAGATGACTGGCGCGTTAACACCGCCCTTTAGTACCGACCACGCCTCAAGTTTTGCGTCATAGCTGATGGCGGCATTGGCAGGGCTGGTTGAAGGTAGTACAAGCGTACTTGTACTGACCGGTCAAATCAGGGGCCACCTTCTTTTTAAACAGCTTGGCGGCCGTTTGACCATTGAAGTAGACGTGGCTTATGTGCGGGTGTTTTTTGAAAAAGCCGTCGAAGTCATTGGTTGCCAGACCATCATTCGAGATAGCGGAATCCAGGCTGCCAGGCCGGTGGCATGCGGCGATAACATCCCACAGGGCGATATGATTTTCGTTGAGCTTTTGCAGTCGTTGCAGGTAGTCCAGTTGCGGGCCCGCGCCAAATAAATCACCCATGATTTTCCAGAACACATTCCTGGAAAACGCGTAGTACTCGGTGGCTTCAAGTGAGGCGACACCGGGCATCGAACCCAGTATCAAAATACGTGCATCCCCGCGAGCAACCGGTTCGAACCCCTGCGACAGTTTCATACCCTGAAGGCTAAGTTGAATGCGACCCCATGGCAAGGTGACTTTGGGGCTATTTCAAAACGGGCCTTCAGCGATTAAGCTGTGACATTAATGCATACGGAGTCCCGGCATGGCTGATACAAATACTTCAAAGCGTGGTGAACTGATACGTAATTCCGTGGTGTTTCAACTCAAACTGATGGCTGATGGTTTTCGTGATCTTGTCTTGCTGCCGGTTTCACTTATCGCAACCATCATTGGCCTGCTCAGGGGCGGGGATCAGCCTGACCGTGAATTTCAGCAGGTGATCCAGGTGGGCCGGGACTCGGAACAATGGATCAACCTTTTCGGTAATCATGAAGCGCCGGAAAACTCCAATGCCGCTGCTTCAATCGATGCGCTGTTCATAAAGGTGGAAGAAACACTGAAACAGCAGTACCTTGCCGCAGGCACCAGCACGAGGGCACAGGCGGAGATCGATGAAGCTCTGCAGGCAGCACACCAGGAAACGAAGCAGCAACAATCGGGCGAATAGGTTCGCGGGACAGGGGTCCGGGTAAGAATCAAAAAATCAATAAGTGCCGGTAATGTACTGGTTCAAATTTCTCGACTTCTTTTTGTTTTTCATCCAGCATCTTTTTCACCAGGTCACCGATGGAGACAATGCCAAGCAGCTTGCCGTCCTCCACCACGGGTAAATGACGACAATGACAGGTTGTCATGGTTTCCATGCATTTTTGTATGGAATCAGTCCGGATCAGCTGATATCACCGGTGATGTCATCACATCGCCAACCTTTGTGTCTTTCGACGAGAGTGATTGCAGGGCAATTTTCTGCAGGTAATCACGTTCGGTAAAAATACCGGAAATGGTATCGTTTTCCTGTACCAGAACGGCGCCAATATTTACCTGGGCCATCAGGCTGATGGCAGCAAAGACAGTTTCGCCGACGTCGACGGATAGCACCATCCCGCCTTTATGTTCGAGAATTTCAGAGACTTTTGACATCGTGTTAAACCGATTTGAGCTGAGTGCTATTAAGTCTAGTAGGTATTCTTGATTTTTCAACGTGGATTTGAGATTTTATTTGTCCTGCTGATTGTCCTGGACGGATATCACGGTATATTCCGCATCAATTACATCCCCGGATTCTGTTTGATTAGCCGAAACAGAGCTGAAATCCACGCCACTTTTTTGTAGATCGACGCTTAATCCAGGCAACACGCAACCACAGTGCGAGACCGCCAATCAGGCCGACGCCTGCTACCACCAGCAGTGCGACCATACCGAGCATTAAAAACCCAACCAGCGCAAACACGGCGATAATTGCCGTAAATATACGGGTCAGCGGGTTCTGCGGCGGGGGGCTAATGTAATAAGGCATGCTTGTCCATATTGGGCCGGATCTGCGGGATGACAAGGATTGGCACCAGTTTGCGACCGGAAATCAGAATACCAGGTTAACCATCGTCAGCATAACCACGAGGAAGATGACGGTCATTCCGCCACCGACCCGTACGAAATCGGCTACGCGGTAACCACCGGGACCAATGATCAGGGCATTGACCTGGTGGGTGGGCAGGATAAATGAGTTGGATGTAGACAATGCAACAATCAGGGCATACATGGTCGGGTTGGCACCGGTCGCAAGGGCGATGCTGATCGCAATGGGCACCAGGATGGTGGTGGCCCCCACGTTCGACATGACCAGGGTGAACACGGTAGCCAGTACCGCGATAACAATCTGTACTGCGATTTCAGGCATGTCGCCAAGCAGCACCATGGCCTTCTGGGCGATCCATGCAGCGGTACCGGTCAATTCCATGGCAAGACCGATAGGGATCAGGCTGGCTACCAGGAACACGGTTTTCCAGCTGACCGAGTTATAGGCCTCATCGATGGTGAGCACGTGGGTGAGGATCATGCCGAGTGCACCGACCAGCAGCGCAATCGACAGCCTGAAGTCGGTGAATATGATCATGCTGATGGATAGCGCAAAGAAGAAGAGTGCCTGACCTACCTTCTGCGGGCGTTGCTCTTCCTTTGGAATATCGGTTGCAACGATAAATTTTCTTTCTGTCTGCAACGCCGACAGGTCCCGCCAGGTACTGTGGCTTACCAGGCAGTCACCCGTTTCGAGGATCTGTTCGCGAACGTTTTCGTTGATGATGTTACCACGCCGGTTGACGGCCAGTACGCTGATACCATAACGCTTGCGCAACCGCGCTTCACCGATAGACTGGCCGATCAGCTTGGAGCCGGGTGGTATAACGATTTCGGAGATACCGGCCCGGCTGGGGTTGAAAAGGCCACCAAAGGTCTTCACCCGGGGTTGCAGACGGCAGTGATAATCCAGTGCGAAACGCCCAACCTCATCACGGCTACCCATAACGCCGAGTATGGTGCCGACCCAGATCATTTCATCGGCGGGCGGTGCCATGCGTGGCTCGTCGGTATTGCGGATGGCCAGCAGACGTGGTGTGCCTTCGAGTTTTTCGGCGTCACCGACCTGCATGCCCACCAGCGGGCTGTCTACCGTGACCAGCAGCTCATATACGTCGCCCTTGATATCGTAGGTATCGGCAAAATAGGTCTTGGTGCGGGCCGGTACAGCGGAGGATTCAATTTTGTTGTCCGGCAACAGCAACTTGCCCACGGTCAGGAAATACAGAATACCCGTTGCCAGCAATGCCAGGCCGACCGGTGCCACATCGAACAATTCAAACTGGCCCAGTGTTTCGGCCCCGGGAGGCAGGGAGGCATTGGACGCCGCTATCAGGTCGTTCAACAGGATCAATGGTGAAGAGCCGACCATCGTCATCGTTCCGCCGAGGATGGCACAAAAACCCATCGGCATCAGCAGACGGGAAAGCGGGATATCGGTACGCGCCGAGATACGCGACACGACCGGCAGAAACAGGGCGGTGGCACCAACATTCTGCATCAGGCTGGAAATAACACCCACCGTGCCGGAGATCAGCGGGATAATCCGGTTGGCGGTCTTGCCACCGATGCGCAATATAAACGCCGCAACCACCGTCATCACACCGGTCCGGTCCAGCCCGGCCCCAAGGATCATGACGGCGATAATGGAAATGACGGCGTTGGAAGCAAAGCCATTGAACAACTGGTCTGATGGAACCAGGCCGAGCAAACCCAGCAGCACCATCACCGACAACGCAACCACGTCGACCCGGACAACTTCAAACACAAACAGGGCAATGGTGATGACCAGCACGGCCAGCACCAGCATCATGTCGCCTGTGAGTGTTAGGCCGGTTTCCATAATATATGTTCTATTCGATGCACTGCATTGGTTATCGTAACCTGCTCAAGTTCGTTGGTACAGCAAATCCCTTACCTCGTGACCGAGTCGTTCACCACGTTTTTCGTACTTGGTATGCGGCCGCCAATCGGGTGTCTCGCAATAGTCACCCGTGGGCGAAAGGTTGACGAAATCCGGGCTGGATTGCATGACTTCCAGTATGTGTTCAGCGTAAGGTTGCCAATCGGTCGCCAGGTGCAAAATACCGCCCCTGGCAATACATCGTGCCAGGTCGCCAACAAATTCCGGCTGGATAATTCGTCGTTTATGATGACGTTTTTTTGGCCATGGATCAGCAAAATAAATACGGACACCTGCCAGGCTGCCGTCGGCGATACGATTTTGCAGAAACGGCACTGCGTCTTCGCAGGCAATGCGGACATTTTCAATTTCGTGCTCTTCCAGCGCCATCAGCAGCTGGCCGACACCCGGTTCGTGAACTTCAATTCCAATGAAGTTTTTCTCGGGTTCCTGCTGCGCCATACGCCAGGTGGATTCGCCATTGCCAAAACCTATTTCCACGATGACTTCGGCCGCGCGCTCAAAATGATCGTTGAAATCCAGCACGGTTTCTCTGCGCTCAATACCGTAGTGTGGCCATAGCTCATCCAGGGCGTGTTGCTGGGCAATGGTCAAACGGCCTTTTCGCAATACAAAACTGCGTATGGTTCGATGTGTCGGTTCGGTCATAAGATCAGATATTTTTTGTGTTTGGAAGGGCCATTTCTCAACGCAAAAAAGCCCGGCATGACCGGGCTCTTTCTATAAGTCTGCATAAATCCTAGTGTGTCGGCGCAACGACGGTGGTCGTGCTGGCGATTGACAGATTGATCGTAAAAATCGAAGAAAAAGTAGAATATCAGGCTACACATAATCAGCGTGGCGATCATCGCCGGTGTCCCGTATCGAAACCATATCCAGGGTGTTATCGCCAGTGACGGGTCGTTTTCTCGTTTTGCCAGTCTTTCCGAAATCGTTACGATATAGACATTGGCGGTGGAGCCGATATGCGTACCGTTACCACCCATACCAACACCGGCAGCCAGCGCCCACCACAACGGCGCGACATGGATGCCCTGGGCTTCCATACCGAGCAGAATCGGAATCATGGCCGCGGTGAATGGAATGTTATCAATCGCTGCAGAAAGAATGGCAGCCACCCATAACAACACCAGGGTCGCGGTCAGCAGGTCTTCCTGGACAAAGGGAATGATGAACTGGCCAAGGTAGCGCAGGAATCCACTGTGTTCTACACCACCGACCACGATAAACAGGGAAATAAAGAAGATCAGCAATGGAATCTCAACATCTTCCATCGCATGATCCATTTCAACGCGCCTGGCAATAAACACCAGCAGGGTCAGACCCAATGCTGAAACCATCCAGGGCTCCCAGCCGATGGAATGGTGGATTGTGAACAGGACAACCATCACGCCGAGCACCAACAGCGACTGGTTCCAGAGTTTTTTATCCTTGTATTCAGTTTTGCTGTGATATTCGCCCTGCAGGTTTAACTGCCAGTTGTTTGCGGAACAGGAAACGCAGCATAAACAGCACGGTGATCCATGCTGCAAATGTCATACCGCCCATGTGAAACAGGAAGGTATTGAAGTCGATACCCTTGGCAGAGCCGATCATCAGGTTGGGCGGGTCTCCTACCAGTGTCGCGACACCACCGGTGTCAGACAGCAGGGCGGCAGCCAGCAGGAATGGGATAGGTGTGACCTTCATGGACCGTGCAATGAGAATAATCAGCGGGCCGAAAATAACCACCGTGGTAACGTTATCAAGCAGCAGGGAAAGCACGGTTACAGAGGTTCCCAGCAATACCATCAGCATGAATTGCCTGCCTTTACTGATCCTGGCCATGTAATTGGCCATGGCCTCAAAGCCGCCGGTGGGAATCATGATAGAAACGATTGCCATCATGCAGCCGAGCAGGAAAACGACGTTCCAGTCGATCGCAAGAACCGCAAGATGTGAATCGTAAAAGCCGTAATACTGGCCTGCGATGATCATCATGATGGCGCCCATCATCGCGAACTTGGCGCGATGGAAGCCATGAAAAGTTTCTGTGAAAATACCGATAAAAGTGATGGCAAGGATGATTGCGGAAATCATCATCGCGTCATTCATGACAAGCAACTCTGTCATTTTTTAATCTCTCCCGGTGGATATGGTCCGTAAGACCCGTGAAGGTTTTCGCCTATTATGCACTGAACCGCGTATTTTTCTCAATTTATGTTCAGGATGAACGGTATATCGCGGGTGAGCACATGGATGTGCGGCGCGATTGTGTCCAACTCGCACAGCGTCCAAGGATGAACGGTATGTCGCGGGCGCAGGAAGCGCAGGAGCGGTGTGTGTCAGTTTTGCACAGCGTATCTTCATCACCTCGGCTTCGTGGGTAACTTTAGTTCTGTGGCTTCAGACCGATGATCAAACAGGTATCCCAACTATTAATTTCACATCCAAAGATGCAATTTGGAAATACTTGTTTTAGAATATATCTCTTAATTCGAATAGAAAGATATATTTCATTGGAGTTCATCAAAAATGAGTAATTACCTATTTACTTCGGAATCCGTTTCCGAGGGACATCCCGACAAGGTCGCGGACCAGATTTCGGATGCAGTGCTGGATGCCATTATCAAGGAAGATCCCGCTGCCCACGTGGCTTGTGAGACTTTTATCAAAACCGGCGTAGCCATTGTTGGTGGGGAAATCACCACTGATGCATGGGTCGACCTGGAAGACATTATTCGTAAAGTGATCGTGAAAATCGGTTATGAGTCTTCCGAGGTTGGTTTTGATGGTCATACCTGTGGTGTTGTCAATATCATCGGTAAACAATCCAGTGATATCAACCAGGGTGTTTCCCGCCAGGCTCCGGAAGAGCAGGGTGCTGGTGACCAGGGCCTGATGTTTGGTTACGCATCCAATGAAACCGATGTATTGATGCCGGCGCCAATTTACTACGCGCATGAGCTGGTCAAGAAGCAGGCGGATGTTCGCCGCACTACCAGTGAAGGTAAATTCCACTTGCGCCCGGATGCCAAGAGCCAGGTGACCTTTCGCTACCAGGACAACAAGCCGGTTGGAATCGATGCCGTTGTGTTTTCCACCCAGCATCACAGGGATTCGACCCAGGCACAGATACAGCGAACTGGTGATGGAAGAAATCAGTCAAACCTGTTTTGCCGGCACACTGGCTGGACAGTAATACCAAGTATCACATTAACCCCACCGGTCGCTTTGAAATTGGCGGGCCGGTTGGTGATGCCGGTCTGACCGGTCGCAAGATTATCGTGGATACCTATGGTGGTATGGCGCGTCACGGTGGTGGTGCATTTTCAGGAAAAGATCCCTCCAAGGTGGATCGTTCCGCCGCCTATGCCGCGCGTTACGTGGCAAAAAACATCGTTGCCGCAGGCCTGGCAGACCGTATTGAAATCCAGGTTTCCTATGCCATTGGAGTAGCTAAACCGACATCAATTGGTATTGATACGTTTGGTTCAGAGAAGATTCCGGCCGACGCGTATTGAGCAGCTGGTGCGGGAGTTTTTTGACCTGACACCTTACGGCATCATTACGGCGCTGGATCTGATCAAGCCGATTTACACCCCGTTGGCCGCCTATGGCCATATGGGCCGGGAAGATTTGAACGTCAGTTGGGAAAAGACTGACAAGGCAGACGAGTTGCGCGAAGCAGCCGGTCTGTAAACAAAAGGAACAATACATATGAATGCAGTAATTGAAGAAATAAACAAACACGACTACTACGTTGCCGATATCGGGCAGGCCGATTTTGGCCGCAAGGAAATTGCGATTGCCGAAACGGAAATGCCCGGCTTGATGTCGGTGCGTGAGGAGTTTGGCGCCGATCAACCGCTCAAGGGCGCGCGAATTGCAGGTAGTCTCCACATGACCATCCAGACTGCCGTGCTGATCGAGGCTCTCGAGGCGCTGGGCGCCGAAGTCCGCTGGGCATCCTGCAATATCTACTCGACCCAGGATCATGCTGCTGCTGCGATTGCGGCGGGTGGTACACCGGTATTCGCCTTCAAAGGTGAAGACCTTGATGAATACTGGGAGTTTACCCACCGTATCTTCGATTGGGGCAACGGTGAAGGTGATGAGAATTTCGCCAACATGATTCTTGATGACGGTGGTGATGCGACCCTGTTGCTGTACCTTGGCGCTCAGGCCGAAAAGGATCCGTCGGTACTCGACAATCCCGAAAGCGAAGAGCAGGTATCACTGTTCAACGCGATCAAGAAACGGCTGGCAACAAAACATGGTTGGTATACGAAAGCCCTGTCGAAGATCCAGGGTGTGACCGAAGAAACCACGACCGGTGTGAAGCGTCTTTATGAAATGGCCAAAGAGGGCACTTTGCCTTTCCCGGCCATTAATGTGAATGACTCGGTGACCAAATCGAAATTTGATAATCTTTATGGTTGCCGCGAGTCACTGGTTGACGGTATCAAGCGCGCCACCGATGTGATGATCGCTGGCAAGATTGCGATTGTTGCGGGTTATGGTGATGTTGGTAAAGGCTCTGCGCAGTCTTTGCGTGGACTCGGTGCGACTGTATGGATTACCGAAATTGATCCCATTTGTGCATTGCAGGCTGCCATGGAGGGTTACCGTGTGGTAACCATGGATGAAGTAGCGGATAAAGCAGACATCTTCGTAACGGCCACCGGTAACTATCATGTCCTCACCCATGACCACCTGGCAGCGATGAAAGACCAGGCAATCGTCTGCAATATCGGTCATTTTGATAATGAAATCGATGTTGCCAGCCTGGAACAGTACGAGTGGCAAAATATCAAGCCGCAGGTGGATCACATCATTTTCCCGGACGGCAAACGCATCATCCTGCTGGCCAAGGGTCGCCTGGTAAACCTGGGATGCGCAACCGGCCATCCGAGTTTTGTCATGTCAAACTCCTTTACCAACCAGGTGTTGGCACAGATTGAATTGTGGAAGTATCCGGAACGCTACAAGAATGACGTTTACGTTCTGCCCAAGCATCTCGATGAGAAAGTTGCACGCCTGCATTTGCAGCGTGTGGGCGCCAATCTGACCCGTCTGACCGATGTACAGGCAAGTTATATCAGCGTAGATGCAGATGGCCCTTACAAGCCGGATCATTACCGCTACTAGGTTGAGAAAATCGTGTTGTCCCGGGTTGTTCCCGGGACAATACGAACTCACCGGGCTGCATTCCTCAAAATGGTAACATCAAGAGTACCCATTTCCTTCGAGTTTTTTCCGGCACGTTCAGATGAACAAAAGCTGGTGCTTGACGCCACCTGGCAAAAACTTTCGAGGCTCAATCCGCGCTACCTGTCCGTGACATTCGGAGCGGGTGGTTCGACGCTGGATGCCACCCTGAATACGGTTTCCGATTTACTGGAAAAATCCGGTGTTCCGGTGGCACCGCATATCTCGTGCATGGCCAGTGACCGGCAGATGCTTCTGCGTTTGCTGGAATCCTACAAACAGGCCGGTGTTGAGCGCCTGGTCGTGTTACGTGGTGACCGGCCCGAGGGTGTCAGTGGACCCGGACCGTTTCAGTACGCCAGTGACCTGGTCAGGTTTGTGCAGGAGTCATTCCCCAACGAATTTCATATTGAAGTGGCCTGCTATCCGGAGTTTCACCCGGAATCTGCATCACCAGAAACCGAATTCAAATACTTCAAGGAAAAGGTGGATGCGGGTGCCGATGGTGCTACCACACAGTATTTCTACAACACGGATTGCTATTTCCAGTTCGTTGACGATTGCCACCGCAATGGTATTGATGTCCCGATCACGCCCGGCGTCATGCCGATCACAAATTATGACAGCCTGGTAAGGTTTTCCGCCATGTGCGGAGCCGAAATACCGCGTTGGATGCGTAGACGCCTGGAATCCTACGGTGATGATGTTGCTTCCATCCGTGAGTTCGGTCTGGACGTGGTAACGAAGTTATGTGAACGCTTGTTGCTCGGTGGTGCCCCTGGTCTGCATATTTACACCCTGAACCGTGCCAATGCGACCATGCGTTTGTGGCAGAGATTGAACCACCTTTAATTTGCACCTGTAAATTGCAGCTGAATCCGTGAGGTGCGTAACATTTACGCAGCCGGCGTTAATGATCTACATTTCCTGTCAAAGCACCTTCGGTATCGTTGTTCTCGCGATAAATCGAAACCTCCATCACACCCTTGGTATCAATACTTGCGCGATACATGCCTTCTGAATTGAACGGTGTGGCAATATTGCCCTGATGGTCAATGGCAATGACACCACCTTCGCCTTTGGCCTTAACCAGGATGTCATTGACTACAGTATCGGCTGCGTCCGCCAATGGTGTTCCAAGTTCAACACGGTTGCATATGTTGTAGGCCACCACGTAACGAATAAAAAACTCACCATGTCCGGTTGCGCTGACCGCACAGCTGTTATTGCTCGCGTAAGTGCCGGCACCAATGATGGGTGAGTCACCTACACGTCCCCAACGTTTGTTGCAGGTCCCGCCGGTTGAAGTGCCGGCCGCCAGGTCGCCGTGCCGGTCAAGGGCTACCGCGCCCACGGTAGAAAACCACTGGTCCTGCTGATCCGCCCTGGCCAGTTCTTTGGCCTTGATGCGTTGCAATTGTTGGCGTCGGAAGTCGGTGTAGAAATAGTCCGGGCTCAACATGTCGAAGCCTTGCTGGCGGGCAAATTCTTCCGCACCGTGGCCCATCAGCATGACGTGTTCTGACTCTGTCATTACCCTGGATGCCAGGTCTATCGGATTTCTTATGCCGGAGACTGATGCCACGGCACCGGCATTCAAACCTGCACCCTCCATGATGGAAGCATCCATTTCGTGTTTACCCGCAGCATTGAATACAGCGCCTTTACCGGCATTGAACAAGGGTGAGTCTTCCATCACCTTGATGGCGGCAATGACAGCCTCTGTACTGCTGTCTCCAGCTCAAAAGGGCCTTGTATCCGGCCTGTATGGACTGTTGCAGCGTGGCGCGGATTTCGGCTTCTTTGTCATCGGTCATGTCCGTCTGTGCTATCGTTCCGGCGCCGCCATGAATGACGATGGCGACCCTGGAATCTGCTGAAACCTTGCTCATGACCGCTGTCCCGCCCAGAACAGACCGGCATAGATTTTAGGATCCACCATAATGCCTTCTGTCATTCGCGTTTCCAGCCATTGGGTTGCGCTTTCAAGCGGTACATGGTGCACGGTAATATTCTCGTCACCATCACCGCCACCCGCAGCCACCCGTTGCAGGTCACCTGCGAAAAATATGGTGATTATTTCATCACTCATACCCGGTGTACTTGGACAGCTTAATAATTCGTCCAGAAAACCGGCACGGTAGCCGGTCTCTTCGATCAGCTCTCTTTGGGCTGCTGTTTTGAGGTTTTCATCGCGGTTACCGGTGTCACCTGCGAGTCCGGCGGGTAGTTCTATAACCCGGCTGCTGACCGGAGTTCGGTGTTGTTCTACAAGTACCAGTTCACCTGAATCTGTTACCGGTACGAGCACGACAACGCCACTGGCGTTGGTGCGGAAAGCGTACTCCCAACTATCGCGTTCTTGTAAACCAAGAAAACGCCCACGGTAGTGAACTTTTACATTTTTTGCCACAGGATCACCGATGCTCTGATAAACTGCCGCGATTGTATCCCAACCACGGTGTCAACCCCATAAAATGGATCAACTTTAGACGGAACCAAAGTCTGACCAGCAGTTCATAGTGAGCGGAAATTGGCAGAGTGGAAAGAAAGGACCAGCATGTTGTATAAATCAATTGTTATCTGCGTAGTGGCGTTTGCTCTTGCCGTGAGCGGTTCACCGCTGTCGGCACAAACCGGGGTGAAGGAAACCGTACCTGAAAATGTACCTGCCCTGCTGGTTAAGGCCAATGCCGCATACGCTGCCAAGGACTACCTGTCATTTCGCGAGACACTCAAGAGTTTGCACAGGTTGAGACCCAACAACGCTCAATACACGTACCAGCTGGTGATTGCCCACGCCCTGTTGAATGAGAAATCCGAGGCTTATAACCTGATGCATAATATGCAACGACAGGGTCTTGCCTATGATTTCATGGCGTCGGATGACACGGTAAATATAAGAGGGACCCAGGTTTTTGATCATATCAATGACTTGATGAAAATGGCTGCGGACCCGGTGGGTGAATCTGAGCAGGTATTTGTTTTACCTGAAAACGTGGTTTTGCCCGAGGTTATCAGTTGGGATGAAAGCCGGCAGAAGTTCCTGATCGGCACTGTAGCTGAGGGCCAGATATTTGCGGTTGGCAAGGACGGTCAGACCAGTGAACTGCTAAGGGCCAACGATGAAAACGGACTGTGGGCGATTTTCGATATCCTGGTGGATCAAGCGCGCAATCGATTGTGGGTCACCAGTGCATCCGATGCCGGGATTCTCGCGGTATGACCCCATCGATAAAGGCCGGTCTGCGTTGTTTGAATTCAACCTGGACACATTGGAGTTGATACACCGCTATCCGGTTCCGGTTGATGGCCGGTCGCATATTCTTGGCAGCATGGTGCTAAGTCCGAATGGCGATATCTTTATCGCGGACCGTAGTTTGCCACTCATCTACAAGAAGACCGCGGGTGAACAAAAAATCAAACCGGTACTGGCTTTGACGGAAATGATAAGTCAGCGTGGTATTGCGATGCAGCCTGATGGACGAATACTGTACGTGGCTGATCGCGAGATGGGCATTATGGTTATTGATCTTGAAGCCAGGCAGGCGCGTTTGCTGGAAGTGCCCGACACACTCAACCTTGGTGGCATAGACGGTTTGTACCTGAAGGACAATCGGCTATTTGTGATTCAGAACGGTAACAAGCCACAGCGCGTAATGCGTCTTCAACTCGACGCAAGCGGCACAAAGGTGGAATCTGTGCGCCCACTGGCAGTCGCACAACCTGAATTTGACTTCCCCAGTTTTGGGACGATCGAAGGTGAAAACCTGTACTACTTCGCCAACAGCCAGCGTATGGGTAATCCAGGGTCACAAAAACCTGTTACCGTTTTGAGTACACCGTTGGACTCAGGTGCGGAATTGCTACAACCGGATATGCAGAAATTCCTGGAACAACAAGCTGAAAAAACCAAACAGCGGGAACAAAAACAAAAGAACAACTAGCCTGTTTGCAGGCAGCGTCGCCGAAGCATTCCGCCAAACTCCATTTCATCAAACAGGCGGTTCAGACGTGCTTCGTCGACCTGGCTGCGGCTGATGCCCGGGTTTTCCAGTGCTGATGGCACCCGGGTTTCAATGATCGTCAGACGTTGTGCAAGTTCTGCGGCACCCCGGTGCTCAGCCAGTTTCTGACGTATTGACTTTGCCCCGCGGATGCTCAGGTGCTGAACCTCCTCAATCCGTTCCCAGATTGCATCCAGGCTATCAAAGTGGCTTAACAGGGCGGCAGCGGATTTAGGGCCGATACCCGGCACGCCGGGGATGTTGTCAACCGCATCGCCGGTCAATGCAAGATAATCTGCGATCTGCTCGGGATAGACACCGAATTTGTCCTTGATTTTTGCATGGCTGAGTTTCTGGTTACGTGTGAAATCCCACCAGGTGTCATTTTTGTCAATCAATTGGGTAAGATCTTTATCACTGCTGATAATACATACCGGGTGTCCACGTTCCCGCCAATGCGCCGCCAGTGTGCCAATCAGGTCGTCGGCTTCATAGCGCTGGTCGGCAAAACAGCTCAGCCCCATTGATTCGGCTATGTCCCTGGCCCACGTAAACTGGCGTTTCAATTCTTCCGGGGCCGGATCGCGGTTGGCCTTGTATTCGGGGTAAATCTCGTTGCGGTAGCTTTTGCTCAAGGACTCGTCGAAGGCCACACCGATATGTTCGGCATTGGTCTGCTCAAGCAGGCTGCACAGGAAACCGGTAAACCCGTAGACCGCATTGGTTGGTTCCCCGGCCTTGTTGGAGAATTCATCGGAAATTGAGAACCAGGCACGAAATATATAAATGCTGGCATCGACAAGGTAAACAGGTTGCAGGCTCATAAGCCGTCTATCTTACACCAGTCAGGATTTACCTTGTTCAAAGGGGGCACAAACCTGGCATAAACGGGCATCGTTTACTGGACTCCGAAAATAAAGTCATGCTGTTACGAATTGTTAAATGATGTTAAAGTCACGCGGCAGGACTAGGACAAAAAGACAAATTGCCTGCACAATAGTAGGGATTACTAAAAATTTGGGGTTAAGATTATGGAAGATCGAGTTTATCCTGTGAATCAGGATCAATTGCTGCCACGCTCAATAAAAAGCATTCTCCTCGGTGTCCTGATGATGTTTGGGATGCTGCATTCCTTCCAGGCATACGCGCAAGTACCGGTAAACAGCAACAGCACACCGGCAGAATCCTTCCTCGGGGAACAATTCTGTTTTGATACGCAGTTCACCAACGTCGGCAGCCCGGGTTTCGGGCCCTATATGCAACTGGTGATTCCGGCCGGCCTCAAGTTCGATGGGGCAACAATTTTTGGTAGCAGCGCCATTATTGATGAATTGGGCGTGTTTCCGGCCGAGCCCGGCAATCAAATTCTCGACCCTCTGAGTGGCCTTCCGGTCACCGGTCCCGCGGGTGGTTCGCTGACCACTATCAAGCTACCTGTTGGTAGTGTCGTCACGGGTGGGCCAAACCTCACCACGAATATCTGTCTGACGATCGAGTCCTTCGCGGTAGTGGGTACACCGCTGCCTGTTTCGCTCGTTCCCGTTTATGAATTCGGTGATACTGCAACCGGTGTCAACGGTCCCATTGTGGGAACGGCCAATACCCAGCCGGTAACACCTACCGTTATTCGCTTTGACAAGGCGAACGGTGCACCGGATGACGTTGGGGGTCGTGAGCGGCCACCTTCGACCACCTGGCCCATTACCTATACGCTTACCGCTGATATCGCCAATACCGCGACCGTTACCAACCTGTCATTCAGCGATGTGTTGCCAGCAGATATGCAGTTTGTCGGTCCGGCAACCATCACGGGCGGCGTGGGCTGTTCAGTCACTACGTCCCCATCTGTCATTAGTCCCGGTGGTACCCTGGTAGTGGATTGCACCAGCGCGACCGGCACCACGAGCGCTTCGGATGTTACTGTCAGTTACCCGGCTTATTTTACAGATTCACTGGATGAAACCAGTTGCGGTACTCTTTCACGGACCAATTCGGCATCCCTGGATGTTGAATACAGCATGTTGCCACTGCCACAATTGAGCGCAGAATCCACTGTTATAGTTAAACACGTGGCCCTGCAAAAAGCGGCGACAACAAATACCGGCCATTCCCGGTGCTACCATTGATTACAGCTTAAGTTTCCAGGTCTCGGATTCTGCCGACGTCAATGCCCTGGTGCTCACCGATACCTTGCCCGACGGCACCTTGTGGAACGCCCATGGCAGCCTGCTGATCAACGGTTCTTCGGTCTCGATCACGCCCAGCGTCACGCCGAACATCGATGGCACGACCACGGTAATTTACGATATTGGCGCAGTTGCACCCTTGATCAACGCAGGCAGTGCCATTTCACTCAGCTACACGGCGGATATTCAGCAAAGCTATATCGACACCGGTTTACCGGTATTGGCCAGTGACAGCTCTGAACAACACTGTTAACGCCGTGTATGATCTTGTCCAGGGAGCCGTCGACTGCGACGAAGGCAGCGACGCCAGTGTTGGCATTAGGCCCGTTTCCCTGACCAAGAGCATTACAACCCGACAGCCTTTCTATGTGCCCGGTGAGATCGTTACATTTCGACTTGCGTTGACGTGCCCTCAGGGGATACGCGCAACGTACGAATTAAGCGACGCTTTGCCGTTACCGGTTTTCAATGTGGCTGACATCAGTACGACCTGGAATGAAGATATCAGGCTTGGTCCAGGCGACAACCTGGGTCTTGACCCCTACCAGTATCACCGCGAATTCTGCGACCAATACGATAGAGATCGCCTGGCCCGATATAAGCAGTGATACGGCCGAGGTGCTGGCCGTGGAGATAGACGCCCTGGTTACTGAGTGACCCGTTTGCCGACGACCTGTTTCTGACCAATATTGCCGAGTCGCATCTACAAACAATTCGCAGCAATAGCTGCTGCGGTTAAAGATGCCATCGTGCAGTTGCTGGTGGGTGCACCTGAACTGGTCATCACCAAGGGAATAAGTGCCAGCACTAATCCCAACAGCGTG
Source organism: uncultured Gammaproteobacteria bacterium (assembly GCA_963749115.1). GTDB lineage: Bacteria > Pseudomonadota > Gammaproteobacteria > Xanthomonadales > SZUA-36 > SZUA-36. The sequence goes on along the minus strand of CAVVLP010000010.1, from coordinate 4,715 downwards.
ATCAGCCCGCTGCCTTCTGTGTTACCGGTTGATGGTGATATCAGCAATAGCGACGCCCAGGATATCCTGACCTATGTGCTAACGGTGGAAAACATCGGCAGCGCGTCCGCTTTTGATGTGCAGGTAAACGAAAATGTGCCCGCTGGCCTTACGGGTTGTGCACTTCTCAGTGTTGTTGACGGTAACGGTGGCGCCCTGGCGACAGATTCCGGTGACTTGTTCAACGCCGGGCTCGTTATTACCGAGCTTACCGGCAACGATGGCAACCCTGTCGGCGGCGGAGCGCCTTACGGTACCGATACAGCAATCATCAGCTTCACTTGTGTGGTCGACATTGCAGTTCAGCCACTACAAATGATAGATAACGAGGCCACTGCCGTCTGGGCAAGTCAACCCGGTGCAGGCGATTTTCAGCGGTCACGGATATCGCTACCACAACGATTGCCAATGTCAATGCCAGCAAGCTATTTGTGGCCACTTCGGAGGCGACCACCAGTGACGCTGCGAGCCCGCCACGCGCGACCATTGGCGAAATTATCCGCTATCGCCTGGTGGCGGAATTGCCGGAAGGAACCGTCAATGACCTGAACTCTGAGCGATACCTTACCCGGTCGGGCTCACTTTCCTGAATGATGGCACGTCCAAGGCGGCTTTCATCAGCAATGGAGGCGGCGTTACCTCTACCGCTGTAGCCATTACCAATATTTCGGGCAACGATCCTTCCGCTGGCGGCGGTTCCGTCCAGCCTGGTGGTTTCTGACGTGCCGGCCACAACTGCGGACTTTGCTTTTGGCACGGTTGTGAACAGTGACAACGATGACGATGCGGAATACCTGGTGGTCGAATTCAATGCTCTTGTAGATAACAGTGCTGCCGGCAGTAACGATGCCGGTGAAAATCGCGACAATCTATTTGACATTCTCAATGGCGTCGTCCCGTTGGTTACTTCCGGCAGTGTGCAAGTGCGTATTGCGGAACCCAACATTTCGGTCAATAAAGTGGCCAGTCCCACGGCCGGTGATGCGGGCGATGTCATTACTTTTACCGTTGTGCTGGCCAATTCCACCGGGGATAACGTCAGCAGCGCGTTTGATGTGCAGCTCTCAGACCCCCTTGATCCGCGTCTGGTCAGTTTCAGTGTCACATCAATCACACCACTGCTCTGTGCTTCTCTTGGAGAAGTAGACAACAGTACGGCCACCCTGTTGGATATTTCATTCGTGGAAATGGAACCCGGTTGCTCCGTAACAGTTGTTTATAGCAGCGACATTGGATGGGACGGTGGCACCCGGCGACTTGATTACCAACACCGCGACCGCGGCCTGGACCAGCTTGCCTGGACCGAACGGCACAACGACCAACCCCACCGGTTCGTCCACCCCCGGCATATCTGGCGGTGATGACGGTGAACGTGACGATAGCGACGGCCAGGGCGGCACCAACGATTACACCCAGAACGATACTGCCACGGTTGATGTGCAAAACGTGCAGTTGAATAAGGCTGTGACAGGAACGTCCCAGTTGAGCACCGGCACCAGCCAGTTCAGGGCGACCCTCGATGACCTGACCATTGGTGAAACGGTCGATTTTGAGATCATCGCCACCATACCGGAAGGTACAACACCCCAGGTGCTGATCAGCGACACGATGCCGTGGACCAACGGCGTGATGGAAATAGTCAGCGCGACTGTCGTTTCGGTGGGCACAAATCTGACCACGGTGCTGACACCGCCATCGCCCGCAACCTTGACGGACTTACAGCTGTCTGACGGTGTCAACGATTCCGCCAGCTTCGATTTTGGCCAGGTCGTGAACACCGCTGACGGTGTGAGCGATGAGAAGGACGAAATCAGGGTAAGCGTAACAGGCCTGCTGCTAGACCAGACGCCCAATCAATCCGGTGACCTGTTAACCAACACGGCACTGGTGCAGTTTGGTCCCGGCCTGGATGCATCATCCAGTGCCCAGGTTGATACGGTGGCACCTGTATTGGCTATCGTCAAGAGCGGCGACATTACCCAGGGCGATGCCGGCGACACGGTGACGTTTACACTCACCATCAGTCACCCGGCGGCTTCAACGGCTGATGCTTTTGATGTCGTGCTAAGCGATGACCTGCCGGCCGGGTTGACCCTGGTGGCTGGCACACTTACGTCTGTTTCAGGTTTGGCACCGGATGCCTTGCTTGAAGATATAGCTGGCAATGGCTTTTCGGCGGGTTGGGTGAGTTTTGGCCTGGTCGACACCTCCGTCCTTAGCTTCGAGGCAACGGTTGACTCCGTGGTGATGCCCAGCGAAGTGATTACCAACACTGCCACGGTGGATTGGACAAGCCTTCCGGGGGATGGCGACCCGAACGACCGGCAGGGCAATGCCAGTGATGACCATGGTATTACGATTACACCGCCTGGCCTTACAAAAGTCATTACCGCAACCAGTGAAGATGACACGGGCACCGGCCAATTTGGCCCGGAAACCGATCTCACCATTGGTGAGGAAGTCACCTATCAGTTCACCGTGGTTCTCCCGGAGGGCTCGCCCAATGGCGTCGTAGTGACTGATCAATTACCCACCGGCAGCTCTGTGCTGCAAGTGGTGAGTTCGCGCCTGGTATCCATTGGCGGAAATATCAGTGGTGCGGGTCTGCCGGCACCGGGCGATCCCGGTGTGGCCAGTGATACAAACGCCGACACGTTCGATGACCGTGTAGTTTGGACACTGGGTGATTTACTGAACACACCCGATGGTGTTGATACAGTGGCAGACCAACTGCTGTTTGAAGTCGTGGCCGTGGTGCTGGATCAACCGGCTAACCAAAGCGGTGTGGTCACGCAAACCAATACTGCCACGGTAACGTCCAGCAACAGCAGTGCCTCGGGTACTGTTGATGTTGACCTGGTGGCGCCTGCACTGACGCTGGACAAGGTCGTCAGCAACCCGGTAAGCGGCTTCGTCGATGCCGGCGATACCGTCACCCACACACTGACCATCGACCATACCAATCTCTCGACGGCTGATGCCTACAACGTGGTCATTAACGATACTTTGCCCGGTCCGGAACTGCTATGGGCCGATAACGTCATAAGTACTTGTCCAGGCCTTGTTGTCGATGATACTGGTGAACCGCTTATCGTATTCACGATTCCGCAATTCGAATTGTTGACCGATAGTTGCACGATCAGTTACGACACCACGGTAGAACTCATTGCACAACCTGCACAAACGCTGACCAACACAGCCGAGATGGATTACGACAGCACGCCGGTGTTCGTCGATGGCGAAACCCGCCGTCTGACGGGATCGGGCACGGCCGAGGTCACGGTACTGGCGCCGACGCTGGTGAAGGTGGCGACGGTCAGCAATGTGGCGGATACCGGTAGTGGCCAGTTCAACCCGGCACTGCCGGATCTTGCCATTGGTGAAACCATCACATATGAACTGACTATCGTGGTGCCGGAAGGGACCGTTCTGAACGCGACGGTTACCGACCTGATGCCGGCGCTGCCACCGGGTGCAGGCTTTATCGAGGCCATAGGTGCTTCGGTAAGTGCGGTGGGTGGCAATATTTCCACCTCCTTGCCAGGAACACCGGTGCTTGATGATTTTCAGGTTGCCGATGGGCTGGACGATCGTGTCATTTTCGACTTTGGTACGATTACTAACACACCCGACGGTGTGAGCGATGAAAACGACCGTATCGTCATGCAGGTAGTGGGCCGGGTGGCCGACGTTGCAGACAATAGCCAACGGTGACCTACTCGTCAATAACGCGAGTTTTGACTTTACCGGCGGCAGCCTGGCTGATGATGCTGATATCGAAGTGGTCGAGCCGGTGCTCAATCTGACCAAATCAATGGGACCGGTTGTTGATACCGTGGTGCGGATCAGCCTCGTTGTAGAGAACACCGGTAGCGGCACCGCACCAGCCTATGACATCAATGTCACCGACATATTGGAAGACAGTGTCTGGAACAGTTCGGCGTTGTCGCAGGTATCCGTTTCAACGGGTTTCCTGTTGCAAGCTACACCGGGCCCGGCTCCCGGTCAGACCACGCTCACCTTCAGTAGCGATCCATTGGCAATCTCGCCGGCAGGCACCATTCCGGTAGGCTCTTCGGTCAGTGCGGTATTTGACATTCCGCTGGCAGCTCTGCCACCCGTGCCGAATCCGGTTGTCAACCTGGCGGACCTGGATCAGGCCGATACACTGCCGGGTGATGACCCGGCCCAGCGTGATCTGCCTCCGGACAGCGATATAGCGGAGATTGGTATACCTGATTTGCTTACTGAGCAAGGATGATAGCTTGCTGGTGGATGCCGATTCTTCCGGCGATGTTTCACCCGGCGATACACTGCGCTACACGCTGGTGATCAATAACCAGGGGGCCGGTGACGCCACCAACATCGTCTTGGAAGATGCTCCTGATATCCACACGGCACTGGTTGTCGGCAGCGTGGTCAGCCCCCAGGGCAGCGTCGCTATTGGCAACAACCCTGGTGATACCACCATTGAGGTTGCGGTGGGGACGATAGCGGCTGATACATCGGTCACCATCACCTACGATGTTGTCATTAACCAGCCACTGCCCAGCGGTGTTACCGAGGTGGTCAACCAGGCGCTGCTGACATCAACTGAATTACCACCGGTTCTCAGTGATGATCCGGATGTACCTGGCCCGCAGGATCCAACCATCGTACCGATCAATGCTGCACCT
>CAVVLP010000009.1:0-78739 GCA_963749115.1 uncultured Gammaproteobacteria bacterium | reverse complement strand
AGGAGGAACATGTTATATCCGGTACGGACGGTCGAAAGACCACTTTCTTTCGAGAGGATGATGGGCCAATAACTGCCGTCGGGAAACTGCCGGGTTTTAACCCACGCGCTGACTGTGAAGTCTTCCGTGTCAAAATCCAGTTCCTCAGAATTGGCGATGACGACATAATCATCCATGCCGTCAAAAACGAGCGCATTTTCACCTGCCGCATCATGTGGAAATACCCGTGACACCCAAAGCGGGTCGTTGATATCCGCCGTCTCCGTCGAGCCCAGATACACGTCGTTGGCTCCGGCGAGATCGGTGACTGATTGTCCCTTTTCCTCTTCCAAGGGCCAGTAGGCGACCAGCTCCGGTTCGAGCCCGGTCAGGGTATCATTCATGTCCGCCATGATTTCAGCAGCGGAACGGGCAACGCTCCAAACCCGCGCCTCAACCAGCATCCCGCCGAAATACCATGAGTTCTGGGCCGCCGCATGCCCCAAAGAAAAGGGCACGTCATTGGACAGGGATCCAACCGCATGGGCAGTAGTTCCTTCGGAAATACCGTCAATGATGAGTTCTATTTCTGTTGCCCTTTTTACACCCGCGACATGATGCCAGGCACCGTCATTGACGTTCGAGGTACTTTGGATTGATGCAAAGTTAAAATTTGAGACGATCTGGAAGACCACTTTTCCATTCAGACCACCGTTGGGTTGCAGGAACAGCTCATAACCTGATCGATTGAGCGATCCATGCTCCTTGTTGATGATCATCGGGAAATTACCGCCAACCGGAGCCTGGCTGGTCTTCACCCAGGCGCTGATCGTAAAATCACCGGTTTCGAAGTCCAGATTGCCAGTATCCGCAATTTCAATGTAATCATCCAATCCATCGAAAACGATCGCGCTTCTGCTTTGCGCATGAACTGTAAAACTTAGGAGTAATGCAAAAAAGAGTACAGGAATGGGAAAATTCATAATTCACCCTGAGTATAAGAAGCATTAACGCTATTTTGCCATAAATTTGGGGTATAGGACGCATAAAAGGTGTATTACCATAAATCAGCGTATATTGAACTTCGCAATACGTCAAAACTTTGGTCAATGGAAATTAAAGTAATCTGAAGCTTGTGACTAGCGGACCAACAGGAAACGGGGTGAATAAACAGACGGTTCCGGTGTGGGTTGCAACCCTGAACAGGTTTACGAATTACGCCGTCAATGATTTTGGCGGTGGGCCGCGGCCCTGGAAGTTTTCCTGGGTGATCAATTTCCAGAAATGTGGAACCTTCTTCTTTCTTGGTTTCCTGATGTGGTATTACCAGAATTTTTCCACCGCCGCCTGGATCTACCTCGCACTGCAAGGCAGTTACGGCGTCATCTGGTTTATCAAGGACATGGCATTCCCTGACCCTGGCTGGCAGAAAAGAATCACCATTGGGGGGGGTATCAATGCCTTTCTCGGCGTGCTGGGCTGGTACTGGGTATTTGGCTGGCTATTGATTTCCGGTGTATCAACACCCGACTATCCGTTGCCGATGGTGCCTGGTATGCCTTGTGTATCAGTATGTGCATGATCGGCAGTGTGATCATGATTGCGGCCGATGCACAGAAGTTCTACACATTGCAGTTCCAACGGGGTCTGATCACCACGGGTATGCACCGCTATATCCGTCACCCCAATTACCTCGGTGAAATGCTGATTTATGCCAGTTTTGCGCTGATGGTCTGGCACTGGTTACCGGTTTTGGTGCTGGCCTGGGTCTGGGTTGGTCTGTTTGCGGTCAACATGATGATGAAAGAGGCCAGTCTTTCGCGTTACCCGGAATGGGAAGCGTATAAAAATCGCAGTAAATGGTTATTGCCGGGTATTTTTTAACCAATCAACATCACGGAATACGAAAAACCCTGGTGACAACCGGCACATTGGCCGTTACTTTGCCAATGGCATTTTTGAGAAAGGAACATGAGTTTAGAAAACAGACAACAGATCTACCTTGACTTCAATGCGAGCACGCCGATTGACCCGAGGGTTGAATTGGTCATGCGACAGACGATGGAAAGTGCTTATGGCAACCCGTCAAGCCCTCACTGGGCGGGGGCACCAGCACGGGTCATTGTGGAGTCTGCGCGGCAAAAGGTTGCAACATCACTGGGCTGCAAGCCCGGTGAGATTGTATTCACCAGCGGTGGCAGCGAGTCCAACAATCAAGTTTTAAAAGGCATTTTCTTCGCTCGCAACACTCCAAATGCACATATCATCACGACCGCAGTTGAGCACCCCGCCATCGTTGAACCCTGTCGTTTTCTGGAGCGTTTGGGTGCGAGAATCACCTGGCTACCTGTCGATGCAACAGGGCGGGTGAATGCAAGTGACCTTCGCCAGGCCATTACCGGGGATACAATCCTGATCAGCATCATGCACGCAAACAACGAGGTCGGTACGCTGCAACCTATCGAGGATTGTGCGCAGATAGCACGTGAGAACGGAATACCATTTCATACAGACGCTGCCCAGTCTGTCGGTAAAGTACCTACCAAAGTAGATGAACTCGGCGTCGATTTCCTGACTATCGCCGGGCACAAGCTTTATGCCCCCAAGGGAATTGGCGTACTTTATATTCGCGAAGGGACAGAACTCGAGCCTCTAATTCACGGGGCGGGCCACGAGCTCGGGCGCCGCGCTGGTACTGAAAGCGCTTCGTTGACAGCAGCCCTTGGTGAGGCTTGCGAACTCGCTCGAGACCTTTCCGGTATGCCAAGAATAGAGGCTCTAAGAGACCAACTCTGGGCAGCGTTGAAGAAAAGCTGTGGTGATCGTGTCGTGCTCAATGGCCATCCAGAGGAACGATTGCCCAATACACTCAATGTTTCTTTCCTGGGGCATATGGGTAACGAGTTACTGGCGCGACTGCCCGAAATCGCGGTGTCAACGGGTTCGGCATGTCATGCCGGTCGTGTGGAGATTTCACCCGTGTTGAGAGCAATGGGTGTTTCGCCGGAAGTTGGCGCCGGGGCAGTGCGTTTCAGCCTGGGCAGGACAACGACCTCCGAGGAGATCGAGATCGCTATTGAGTTGTTAACGCGATCGCTGGCGGGCTAGCCGAACCCCGGCAGGTACCGTGGAAGCTCCTGGTCCGAATAGATGAATCCTGAAAGCGTGCCCGCAGTATCCGGTCTGCAATCAGGTTTCCGTGCCTTGTGCATGCCCGTGATGGGTTTGCGACAAACGGTTCATCAGCGGTAACACCGCGATGGCAATCGCCGTACAAACCAGCGCGGCGATACCCAGCTTGTTGAAAAGGGCTGTGTAAATCGGCAGCGACTCGAGTGGATCGGTGATATTGCGTGGCACGCTGGCATAGGTCGCGACCAGGCCACCGAGATATTGCGAGACACCGGAGGCCACAAAATAGGCACCCATCATGAATCCGCCCATGCGCGCCGGCACGTAGCGTGCGATCATCGCGAGGCCAAGACCGCTGACCAGCAGTTCGCCCAGCGAGATGGCGCCATAGCCCCATACCATTAACCACGAGGAAACCTTACCCGTGGCATCTGCCAGGTGACCCGAGGCCCCGTAGACGAAAAAGCCGCCTGCTACCAGCACGAAACCAAGCGCGAACTTGGCCGCAATGGATAGATCCTTGCCGGCATTGCCTGCACGCGTATAAGCCCACGCCAAGATCGGGCTGAGTATAAAAATCCAAATCGGGTTGAAAGCCTGGAACTGGGCCGGCGACCAGTCCCACAAGTGCACGCCGAACACGATGAAGGCCGGGTCGACGTTGCGCAAAGCGAATAGCGCGAGTGAGGTTGACATTTGCTGGTAGAAAATGAAATAGAAGACCGTCTGCACCGTCAGAACAAGTGCCGCGATCAGACCTGCGCGCTCATTGCGTTCTCCAGTGCTGATCAGGTATGCAAAGATACCGATCACCACCAGGCCGGCAAGATACACGAAGGCGCGTGCGACACCCTGGTTCTCCAGAATGTAGGCAGACATGAATATGAAACCGACACTGCCGAGCAGAACGGCTCCCAGCTTGCCCCAGTTCAGTGGCAGTTCGTCCGGCTCCGAACCGATGTGATCCATGGTGCGGCGCATCAACCAGTAGTTGACCAGGCCCAACAACAGGCCGATGGCGCACACAGCGAAAGCGACATGCCAGCCGAGTTCATTACCGTATTGTTCGTTGACATAGTCCTTTAACCACGGGGTCAGTAACTGCGAGATCATCGCGCCCAGGTTGACGGCCATGTAATAAATGGTAAATGCGCTGTCGATCCTCGAATCATCACCCTCATAGATCTTGCGGACCAGGTTGCCGGCATTCGCTTTGAACAGACCATTGCCAACGACGATGACACTCAACGCGAAAAAAAGGAACCAGACACTTTGGCCTGGCACCACCATCAGGCGTGTAACCGATGGTAAGGACCACGGCGCCAAGCAGCATGGTGCGCCGGGTGCCGAGGATCTTGTCGCCGATCCAGCCACCGATGGCCGGTGCCACGTAGATCAGTGCCGCTGCTGCGCCCCACACCAGCGTGGCGCGTTCGTCGGGAAACCCCAGTCGTTGCACCATGTAGTAGACGATCAGCGCCTGCATACCGTAAAAGCCGAAGCGTTCCCACATTTCGATGAGGAAAATCGTGGTGAATGAGCGGGTTTGAGATGGAGTTGTGGGTGTAGTTTCCATGTGGTCTCTTTCTATTTTGGCGCGCCCGACAGGATTCGAACCTGTGACCCCCAGATTAGGAATCTGGTGCTCTATCCAACTGAGCTACGGGCGCATTAAAGAAATGGCATTTTAACCGCTGTTTAACGGTTTGAGTATGCCTATTGAGAATAAATCAAGTGAATCGCATACCGGCGCATTCAAAAAGCGGGAAAATCGATTGCACCGGCTTCGAGTTTAATCATTGGTGCGAAATACATGCCCCCATGACACCTCGTGTGCGGAGAATGTTCCGTCCGATTCCCTGAAGGGAGCCAAAGCACTCTCCAAAGCTGCCGTAAACATTTCAATGTTTTCCAAAATAGCCTGGGTCTGGGAGGAGTATGACAGGGCGTAATTAATGATGTCATTGAAACGGTAGTTCGCCTTGGTGGTATGGCCAATCGTGCCAAGGTGAGAAAAGCCAATCGATTTCATTTTTTTCATACCTTGAAAATCAACATGCGTTCTTTTTTGCCTGACGGTTTGTCGAACCTGTTGGTATGAGGCTATCCAGGGCGTTTTCTGTCCGATTCCCGCGCCACAAATAATAACCGGACACCCGCGTTTTAATGAACCGGTAAAGGTACCCTTTAGGATTGCAGGGTCCAGGTAACCAATTGCCCGGCCGATGGTCACTAGGTTGACTTTCGTTTCGGTAACGACCGGTGCCTGGTTCAGGTCTTGCCGATAAAAAGTCACATTCGGTGTTATTTGACTGGTCGCGTCTTTTAACATGGCAAGAGATTTATCGATACCCGCCACCTGTCCTGCATATCGGGATAGACCGAACGATATTTCGCCCCCGCCGCATGCCAAATCCAGTACTTTGGTCTTTTGGGTAATCTTTAAAGCGTGCGCGAGTTTTTCAAAGAACTTATCTGAATATGAAATTCTCGCCTTGTAATACTTAGCGGATAGCAAAAATGCGTCAGTGCTACTCACCATTCATTGACCCGTCATTTATTCTTTCCCTGTATTCCTGGATATATCCTGGAATTTTGCGTGACTCGGAATGACCCACCAGCAATAACAACAGGTCGTCCGGTTCACAGCTGTCCAGAATCTCGAAAATCACATCCCTGCCAAATGTCAATACGGCGGTTGCCTGCCGTGGCACACCTTCTTCGATAAGAATCTTCTGCATGAAGGGTCCGGTAAACCTGCGTTTGGGTGGTTTGCTCGGTTCGATGTCCTTGCAATAGTAGAAATCGAAGTGTCCGGCGATGGCTTGAGCGATTTTTTTGTTGAGGGCGTCACTTCGTTTACCCAATCCTGAAAAAGCGATTACCTTGCGGCCTTTCACGCTTTGCAGATCAGCGAATGTGCATATTTTCCGAATACCGTCCGGATTGTGTGCAAAATCCATGATGACCCGGAAGGGAAGGCCATCAAATTCGTTCATCCGGCCCGGTGTAAATTCCTGATCTGCACAAAATGTACTTATTGCTGACTTGATCGACGCGATATCAATACCTGCAAAGTAGCATGCCGCGATCGCGTGCATCGCGTTGCTGACATTAACCACGGCGGTGCCATTAAAAGTTGCGGGAATATCAGACACGGGCAAGACCGGTAAATACTGCTCGCCATCATGCAGAGTGATCCAGCTTTCACCGGCAATGGCTTCCAGCACACAAAATGATGCAGGTTTCCCCCTGGCCTGCTCTGTCAGTTGTTCAACGCTGAATTGCAACGACACCAGGCAGGTTTGTTCACTTTTGACAAAGTCGAGCATGGCCAGGCAGTGGGCATTGTCGGCGAACAAAACAACCGCGTGGCTACCGCGTTCAACCAGCGCACGTTTGATCACTGCCATTTCTTCAACGGTTTCGATTTCACCGATTGCCAGGTGCTCCTCGGTGACATTGAGGCAGACCGCAACGTCGCAATGTGAGAATGCGAAACCGTGCACAGCGATACCACGATGATGTGTTTCCAGCACGGCGGCGTTCACCTGCTTATTATTGAGGACCAGGGCGTGGCCTCTGAATGTACTGTGATCGTCCGCTGATAATTGTTTTTGATCGATAAATATACCATCTGTACAAACGAGGGCTGACTGGTAGCCCTTGTATTGGAATACGTGGTGTATCATCCGGCTGGTTGTGGTTTTACCGTTGGTACCTGTAACAGCGATGGTGGGTATGCACGCTGATTTTGGGTCGGGGAAACACCAATCAATCAAGTCACCCGCCGCGGAGTTCAGTAATCTCTTTCCTTCCGGACATTTTTCAAAAAGTCCGTACAGATCCGGTCCAAGCTCAAAATCAACGGCCGCCCCACCGCTTTGATTGAGAGATTGCGTGATATCCGTTGATTGATAAGTGATAACAATGGGTGCAGAACCTGCTTTTTCACTAACCGCAAGTGCCTGCTCAATTATGGAGTCATGTAAGTTTTGGACAAGATGCCTGCTACCGTCAGGTTTCTCCAGCAAAGCGGTAATTTTGCCATTGATAATAAGTAGATGAAACAGCCCCGGATTTGCACTGTTAACCGTCCCAACCCGATCGACGGGTACGCCGGCCTGCTTCAGAAGCGCCACTCGTTGATCCGGGTTTCTCAGCAGGGCCTTCAAAAAGTCTCCCGCCCGGCTTAAGCAGAAAGTTCCATCGAGGAGAACGCTGTTAACAGCGTGTCCCAGGCTGAGCAATCCATTTTTTCGTACCTGGAAATCGTTTTTAATACAACCGATTAAAGGAGGTCTCTCAAATTGAAAGAATGGGATGTGGCGCTGCCGGGCAGCGTTGATGATTGCTTCAGTTTCAAATGGCAAAATCCGTTCGCGGGCAAATTCTGAGAATTGGCGCCAGGCTACTTGAAATGAAACGGGCTTACGGGCAAATAGCTCAACCGCCAGCTTTGCTGCAGCCATCCCAACGTCGGCATGTTCGTGCTCCACCAATGCAATACTGCGTTTTTTAGCATGGTCCGGGATCACCGATGAAAAATTTACACGATGACCTGCTTTGCTCTGGAGTAGCAGGGTTGTTTGCGTGAGCAGGGACGAATACCAGTTGATCCGGTCTTCCTCAAGTGCTTGCATAGGGAAGACTTCAGCCTCATTCAGAACACCGGCATCAAGCAGTGATTGACGGATATCCGAAACCTGTAAAAGCAGCTCGGTGATATCCTCGTTGCTAAAATCCAGGCGAAACTCAATGACCCGTTTTTCCGAGTGCCGGTTTGGGCCAAAATACGGGAAAAACAAAATTTCCGGCATGCTTCAATCCATTCCCAAGTTGACTTGGATAATACCCGATCCTTTGGCCATTCTGACAAAAGAGATTTTTATTCTCCTCGTGTACACTTAGCCACTCGTAGATAGGCGGGTGGTTCATCCTTGCCCTTATCCGCTAAACCGACTTTGGACGCCGATGAATTATGGCAGGTCAAATTAATCCACTCCAGGCAAAATTGGACATGGTGTCTCTGGATATCCAGGAACCACTTGCCGAAAGTGCACCGCTGGCCCGACAGTGGTCGGAAACACTATGTCGCGGTTGCGGATCCTATCATGGTGCCTGGCAAACCCTGAGGCTGCTGGGCGTACTGAACTCGATGCGCTCTGATGACGATTTTCTGGTCACTCAACTGGATATTGCTATAGGCGGTGGTGCCACGAAAATCCTGATATCAGGTGCAGCGGATTATGCTTTACAGGCGCGCGTTGCAGCCGTGGCTAAAAGACACAAGATAACACCCCGGCTAACCATTGCTGGACCTGTGTGAAACGCCGCTGAAATTAAATCGCTGGTACGCCACCCGGACGGGTATGGATGTCGATATATTTCAAGGTAATATCCTGAATTATCGTAAGCCGGACCATTTCGACCTGGTCTGCACGCATTCCTTTTTACCTTTCTTTAACATGGATGAGCGCAGGAAACTTCTTGGTGTCTGGTGGGACTGTCTGTCACCGGGTGGTGCAGTATTAACCGCTCAAAGAACAAGACCCAGTGACACTTCCAGCCGGCATGGTTTTACCGACGCCCAGGCTGATGCCCTGGGTCAGCGTGCCTACGACCGGGCAGAGGAGCAGTTCGACCGGCTTGGGATAGCGCCAAAACTGGCTCGCCGGCTCGCCGTTGACTATGCGGCAGGGAGATCAACCTACGTGTTTCGGGACAGCGAACAACTACGCCAGCTATTCTTACACCAGGGATTTGAATTGGAACAGTTTGCGCCACCAGACCAGGGACAGCTCGAAAAGGACCTGCCAAGTACCCCCACAAAACCCGGTCATCATCGTATGCGTATACTGGCCAGGAAACCGGTCAGCTAAAACGGCGTGTTCAGAACAGTTTATAGCCGTTGATAAACCGGTAAACCAGGCCCCGATAAAGCTCGATATCGAAAACAATTTCAAACAGTATGTACAACACCAGTGTCACGCTGGCAGCGATTGCCAGGGCCAGTGTTGCTTCCCTTTTCGATACAGTTTTCAGTAGCAGAAACATGAATAGAAGTATGCCGGCGTAGTGCCCGGCAATCACAATCAGGCCCAATAACAGAACTGTCCAGATGATGATTTGCAGCACCTTTCCCAGGTGGTTTTTCCTGGCGAATTCCGGTCGGGCCGATTTTGCTGAAACGTGTCTGTTAACCGTTAGAATCCGGCTGCGGTTGATTTGCAAAGCAGTCAATAACAGCAATGGTAAAAGGATGAAAACAGGCGTTCTTGCGGGCACAAAGTCGTAGCTCAATGCACCCAGGAAGGCCATCGTAAAGACTATCCCTGCTGCAGAAATAAAATATATTTCGTATGGCCTACCACGGTTTACCGACGCTTGCTTACCAGCTTCTGCTTTGTGGCGGGAGATGGTCCACAGGTTGTAGAGAAGGAAACCAACGGTGACAAACGAAAGTGCCATTGGAATGGGTTCCAGAATAAAGTATGGCCCGTCAATCTGGATGGCGAGAAACATATTTTTTTCAAGAACGGCACCCAGCACGAAACCAATCAACAGGGATGATCTTGAATATCCCAGGTGCTTCATCAGATAACCGATCATCCCAAACAGGACGACGATTCCTATATCGAAAATTGAGTTATTGACAGCATATGCCCCGGTAAAAATAACCGAAATGAGCACCGGAACCAACACCGAAGCCGGTAGTGACGTCAGTCTGGCCAACGGGTTGACCAGGAAAATGCCCGCAATTGTTCCAAACAGGTTGCCGACGATCACCGTAAAAATCATGACAAATATTAGGTCGGTGTGGTGGCTGATAATCGCTGGCCCCGTTTGCAGACCAAGGATAAAAAGCCCGGTCAAAACGATCGCCATTGATGAGCTTCCAGGTATTCCAAAGGCCAGGGTGGATGCCAGCGCACCTCCTTCAACCGAGTCATTTGCAGATTCGGCGGCTATGACCCCCTCGATATTTCCCTGGCCAAAGGTCTCGCTGGATCTCGATGTTTGTTTGGCATGTCCGTAAGCAACAAAAGCAGCAGCCGTACTGCCCAGACCGGGTACGAGCCCCATGGCGGTGCCAATGGAACTGCAGCGCAAGACCAGCCACCAATGTTTAAAGGTCATTGCCATCCCGTGGAAGATCTGCTTTTGAGTGTCTTTTGCTGATAGACGCCGTGTGCGTATTCCGGACAAGGAACCACCCTCTACCCACAAATCAATCATCTCTGCAATCGCGAACAAGCCGAGGATAACCGGCACCAGGGGCAGTCCATCAACCAGACCCAGTAAACCGAATGTAAACCTCTCCTGGTTCGTTATGTTCTCCAGCCCAACCATGGCCAGGGCAAGACCGGCAAGGCCGGCGATCAAGCTTCGGACGATGTCCTCTTTGCCCAGTACCGCAACAAAAGTGAGTGCCAGGAATATCAGCACAAATATCTCAGCGGGCCCGAAAATCAATACAACCTGCTGTAAAACCGGTATCAACAGCGCAAGTGCAATAACACCAAATAAGGCACCCAAAAAACAAGCGGTCAACGAGGCGCCTGCGGCGAGACCTGCCAGGCCCTTGTTTCGCATTGGCGGGCCATCCAGTAATGTGGCTGCATTCTGTCCACAACCGGGTGTGCTGAACAGTATGGCGGTCAAACCACCGCCCTGTGCAACGGTTGAGTGGCTACCCAGCAGAAAAGCGATACCCGCAGGGGGGCTCAGGCTGTAAAGGAACGGGATGACCATCGCCATCGCAAAATGACCACCCAATCCGGGAATCACACCAAGGATCAAGCCGAACATGGCTCCACCGAGCAAATAGGGCAGCACCTGCAGGCTGGTCGCCTGCAAAAACCCACTGACAAGGGCCTCGAAGATACCCATTAGAAAACTTGCTGGCCAGCAGATGAAATCACTACAACTCGCTCCGTACGGCATTTATAAAAAACTGCCGAATTTCAGCAGGCATTTCCAGTGTTTCCGTAACCAGTAGCTCCATTTGTTCTCCAGGTGCATAGTTTACGGCACGCCTGGCTTTCGCCGCATCATCAAGAAACCGTGGATCGTTCAGTGCCTGCTGGAAAACCTCCCTTAAAATTCGAAGTTTTTCGGCTGGTATACCGGGTGGTGCGGCAACACAGCGGCCAACCGAGTGCAAGGCCAACCATGCATTCAGTATGTCCCTGGCAGGTTCCCGGTCAGCAACTTTATCAAGGAACTCGAATATTGCCGGCACTTCAGGTAAAGCGGCAGTTCTTGTCCGTCCGCCTTGTAACACGATCCTGGCATGGCCCGATGTGACCTGATCTATTACGCTTCCCCACGAACTCCATGTACCGTCAATACTGCCCCTTAACAGCGCCTGTCGCATCGCAGCTGAATTGTTGAACCCGTGAATGACATTCACATTCAAACCAAGCAGATCCCGGCTGACTACCGCATCGACAAAGGTACTGCCACCAAAGCCGGTTGCACCGATCTTGAGTGGCACCTCCGCGTTTAAGATATCGGCAAATGACCTATGTGGGCTTTGCACTGAAAGTATCAGTACACGGGTATCGGTAGCAATCCTCGCGAGGTATGACAATTCACCTATCTGATAGTCCGAGTTGCTGATATCGGCAATTTGACTGGTGACCATGCCGGTTCCATTGATAATACTGATTGTCAGGCCATCGCCAGGTGACTTGAACAACTCACCCATGGCCCGCATTCCGCCTGAACCGGGGATGTTTCTCAGACGAACACGTGCACCACTGTACTTTTCAATATAGGGGGCAACAAGACGAGCGTACTCGTCGTAACCACCGCCGGGGTTGTTAGGGATAATCCACTGTAATACGGCCCCGTCAAGAAAGGAAACAGGCGCATCACCTGAAGCATCGCTTGCCTCAGGTGTCCGGAATTTGCCCGGAACATCAATGTATAATGCCAGGGCGGTTAGCGCAGTAAAAAAAATGATCGCGATACTGGTTTTTTTAATCGCTGATTCTTTCATGATTGTTGAGTGTCAGTGGTTTCATTTAACTTCAGCTTGGCAGACTGCCTTTCATTAACTGATTGGAAGTTTTTGGCCTTTCTGAGTTTATGCAGAGAATAACATCCGGGGAAGATTAACAGTGAACGTCAAAAATTCAGTACTTATCGTGATGATCCTTTCAGTTGGAATTGTTGATAAGCTGAACTCGCAACAAATCCCCGGTGGTGACCCAAACCCGAAGATCATGGAGCAACTCGGCGCGAATATGTCCCGCGTGCGTCCGACGAATACACCTTACGAGTTGTGGTTTGAGAAAGCCAAGGAAAAGATACCGACATTTGAAGGTCTTGTGATCCAGGACGCCCGGACGGAGCCTCTGAAACCCTGGGAAGGGTTCGGTGTCGATGGTCTCTATATTAAAATGGCAGACTACCAGATTACCGATGGCTGGATACTTGAAATTCCCGCAAAGGGTCAAACAAAGCCACAGCGCCATATGTTCGAGGCTGGCATGTATTTCTTTGGTGGTCCGGGCCACATTATTATTCAGCAGGAACAGAAGCAACCCCTGCGAATTGAGTTCAAATACCGGAGTTTGTTTTCGATTCCGCTTAATACGCGCTACCAACTTTTCAATGATAGCGATGAGCCGCTAAGGGTCGTCGCCGTTACCAGTTTTCCGTTTATGATGAATTCCACCAACAACGAGAAGTTTATCTTTGATAACCCATTCGAATTCCGCGACCGGTACGATGCCGAAGAAGACTATCTCCAACGCAGCGAACACCCGTATTTAAACCATACAATCACCAATTTGGTACCCGATGCACTTGACTTGGAACTGGACGAATATGATCACCGGGGTAAAGGTTCAACCAATATGCACTGGGACATGTCCGGTAACACCATGATCGAGTTGCATGTCTCGGAAATACCTCCCCGTGCATATAAGAAAGCACATCGCCACAGCAGTGATGCCTTTATCCTTTTGCTCTCCGGTGAAGGTTATTCGCTCACATGGCCGGAAGGGCGTTTTGAAGATCGCGTCGGCGTGAACTGGCATGAGGGTACGATCTTCGTGCCACCGATTTACTGGTACCACCAGCACCTGAATCCGGCTGGCAAGCCGGCCCGTTACCTGGCAATCAATGCACCCAACCTTGTGACCAACCTGGGTCTGCGTTTCGAAGATCAAAAGGAGCTGGATTTGCCACAGATTAAAGAAGAGTTTGAAAAAGCCGTAGCGAAGTGGCGTGCAGACGGGGAGCATGAATGAAGCCCCTAAACGGGGTCGCAGTGGGTTCTCACGCCAGGCAAATATCAGGTTTGTTGTATGTAAGCATCACGTCATTTCTGCTGTTGAATCCGGTAATTTTACTAGCCCAGGAAGCCGAATCGCTTGCGCTCGAAGAAGTCGTCGTGACGGCACAACGGCGGGTGGAGCCGATTCAGAATGTACCGATATCAATCGAGGTTTATAGCGGATTTGACATCAGGCAACAGGGTTTCCGCGACATGGATGCGCTGGCGAATTATTCACCGACGGTACTGATATTGCCCCGCGTCCAGGACCAGGATATTTCAATACGTGGCATCGGGACTACGGGTAACGCCCTGACACTTGACCAGGCCGTGCCGATTTTTATTGATGGCATACATTTCGGCCGGTCCTCACAGATACTGATGGCGTTCATGGACCTGGAAAGTGTCGAGGTCCTGAAGGGGCCACAACCCGTGTATTTCGGTCAGAATGCAACTGCTGGCGCGATCAATATCCGAAGCCGCAGGCCAACTGAAACCTGGCAATCAAACCTCGATGTCGAACTGGCCAACAACAATACCCAAGCGGTCGATTTCGGTGCGGGCGGACCGCTCGGTGATACATGGGGTATCCGGGTCTCCGGCAAATACGATAATACCGACGGTTATTTGAAAGACGTCATTTCGCACGAAAACCTCGGAGCCTTCAAAAATACCGGTGGCCGGGTGATTTTGCAATGGGAGCCCACCGGGGCTCTCGAGATCACTTTTAAAGTGGGGGCATCGCAAATTCGCAGGGATGGAGAAACCACCTATCTTTGCCGTACGGACGGGCCAATGTTATACGGCCGTAATGGGCCGACAGACGATCCCGGCGTGCCACCGGGTAATGAGCGCAGTGTCTGGGCGGACCCACCGGTTGGATCGGGCTGGTCGGAAACATTCACCCCGCTTGATACAGACTGTTTTAGCAGTAACAAGGGTGTCAGCAATGGTGGGCCCTACTACGTTCCGCCTGCCAATATCCGCGAGGAGAATTCCAATTTCGGGGCGCTTGATATCAGGGAGGCGGCTGAAGCATTTACCCGGGGTGACAGAAATAAGAGTACGTCCGGTTACCAGGATATCGACGCCAATAACGGCTATCTCGAATTGTTTTACAGTTTTGAAAACGGCGTCACGGCAAACTGGTTGAGTGGTTGGAATAATTACGATCGCGACTATGCGCTGGACAACAGCAATTCACCCTTCTTGATGAACCTCCAGGCCAGGGGAGAGGATTATGACCAAAAGAGCTCCGAGCTTCGATTCAACTCGGCACCGGATAGCCCGATCGAATGGATGATTGGTGCAAGCTGGCAGAAAACCGATCTGTTTGCATGGTCGTCAAGCATGCGTGCCAATGTGCGTCAGATGCAGCGCTATAACGAGATCACCGAAGAGGTTGAGTACAAAAACCTGTTTGGTACGGTCACGTTTAACTTCTTCAACGACAAGGCGTCAATCGATATTGGCGGGCGTTACGCCGACATCGACAAGTTCACCACCGCCGTAGCCTATGGTGCCGAGTGGGTCTATGACGTTGAACCCGTCAGTGCGGGTGAATTGGGTGATGATTATTTTGAGCTCACCGGTGATGCGCTGGAAGCAGCCCGGATCTATCTTCCGCCCACGCCGGGGGCGAGTCTCTGGTACATGCCTTTCCGTGGGTCACGCAACATACCGATGGAATGGCAGGCTGTGAACGCGAGGGCCATCGGCCTGACCGCACCCGACTATAACGCAAGCAGGCTCGGTGGGCCGTGGGCCGAGTCGTTCACTGCGGGAAAATTCAGCCCGCAGGTGACCCTGCGCTATCGTCCCAATGAAAACATGTCGATCTATGCCCGGTATGCCGAGGCGTTCAAGATCGGTGGTTTTGATACCGGCCAAACATCCATACCGGATAACATTGATGAATTCAGATATGAATCCGAAGATGCCGAATCTTATGAACTGGGTATCAAGGGTACACTGCTGGAGGGACGATTTGCCTATGACGCAGCTTTGTTCAACCTTGAAATTCCCAACCTGCAAACCAACGCGCTTTCCCCGGACCCGGACCAGAAAACAGCGAGCATTAATGCAGGGCAGCGGGTCCGTGGCCTGGAGTTTTCAATGCAGTACGCGGCGAATGATCAACTGTTACTGGGCCTGTCGGGTGCATTCATGGATGGGGTAATGACCGATTTCAAACGCGCCGGCTGCACCGCGGCTGAGCTGGTTGATCCGAACTCAGGCTGTGTCCCGTTTGACCCTGATGACCCCAGTGAAGGCGGGCTCATCGATCGTACGGGCTCAAAGGCACCCCGTACACCGGATTGGAAATTCGTGATGTCAGCAGACTACCGCATACCGGTGTTTGGAAAGTACCAGTTATACCTTAACGCGATCGGTTATATTTCAGATGGTTACATTCTTGACGTTGAGAGCTTCGATAAGATCGTCAAGTACAACGAGCACGGTGACCTGAGCCTGAAAGCAGGTCTCGGCGACCCTGACGGAAGATGGATCGTATCTGTCTTCGCCCGCAACCTGTTCGAGGCGAGACCGTCTTACAATGCCGAGTATGACACCTACCCGAATGGTCTTGCCGGCTCCGGTGATGACACCGGCGTATACCTGGGTGCGTCTTCGTTTACGACATACGGTCTGAAACTAGAGTACAGGTTTCAGTAAACCAACTACGGATGATCGCTGACCAGAGCAATTTGGCCGGGTGTTTTTATTATGAAAACGCTTCCTTCAGAGCGATCAGATCTTTTGTGATTATGTCTTCACGCCAACCGAGAAACCGGTCGGATAAGGGTTCGCCTTCCGGTGACAGGATCAGGCTTTCGAGTTCACGCCGGGATGCGAGCAGGGCGGGGTCCACAGATAGTTCTGTTGCTTTTTGTTGCACCAGTTCCCGCATTCTGTTCATCAACTTGCGATGTTCCGGCTTCAATGAATCAGGGATCGGCGAAGTCAGCCCCTGCTGCAGAATTTCATCAATCCGGGCGATCAGGGCAGGTCCGTGACGCTGTACCGCTTTTGGGTGCCAGACATCCAGATTGGATAATTCACTTAAACTACCGGGTCTCTTGTTAGCGATGGTCATCAGGGCATTGTCTTTAATAACAAAACCACGAGCCAGATTCTGTCTTTCCGCTTCCTCGTCCCGCCACGTGGCGAGCGACTTCAATATCGCCAGCGAGGTACCATCAAGCCGGTTATTACCATTGAGTCTTTTCCAGGATTGTTCCGGATCAGCGGGTGTCCGGGCCTTGCGCAACAAACTGGCACAGTCTTCAGCAAGCCAGCTTTCCCTGTTCAGGGCCTTTAAATTTGCGAGCAATTGTCTTTGCATCATGGGCAACAGGCATACATCAAGTGCTGCGTATCGGATCTGTGCAGCTCGCAATGGCCTGTGACACCAGTTGGAGCGTGTTTCGCCCTTGTCGATGGTGACATTAAGAAGCCATTCGACCGTTGTGTGATAACCCATCTGCAAGGATTGACCCAACATCGCACAGGCTATCTGTGTGTCAAAAAGCGGCTCCGGAACCGCACCCGTGGTATACAGAAGAACGTCAAGGTCTTCGGATGGGGCATGCAGAATTTTTGTAATTGCCTGGTTGTTAAATAGGCTAGATAGCGGATCGAGAGGCCCGGTTTTAAGAGGGTCTACCAACCAAACCGTTTTACCATCAGATAGTTGCACCAGTCCGAGGTCGGCTCGCCAGGTTCTCTCACGGACAAATTCTGTATCGATACCAATTAATTCACACTGTAACCAGTCATTGACGGCCTGCTCAAGTTGCCTGGCTGACTCGACCATAATGGGTTGATCGGCAGCGGTGAGCGCCGTATTGATTTCATTTTGATTGTTCATTAAGAGAGAGATAATTCGCTTTTAAACCGATGCATACAGATTGATATTTCAGGTTTTTGTTGTATTTTCTTGTACTTGTTGTCACAAGACTTCTGGGTTAGAGTTGGCAATAATGTACGGGTTCGCTGATTCCGCAGCACGAACCATAACATGATGGAGGATTCAGGCAAGGGAAATTGCATGTTAGCCTTTAATAACACCCTCAAATATTCGACGCATGCTGATTCTGCTCAGCGCGTTGTTGTGGGTGGCTCATTCGCAGGCTCAACAGGAAACGGAAGAAGCGGGTTCAACTGACAACCGCAGAATTGAGCGATTGGGTGAAGTGAGTACAGATGAGTGGGAAATGGATCTTAGCTTACCCAGCGAAGCAGCACCCGTCTCTCCGGATATGGGCGAATTTGTGTTACCGGATGAGGAGCAGAATCAGAAACTGCAAACACTGTTGTCAAGGCTGGCAGCTAACCCGGGCAATACCGGTGTGCTTGCACAGATAAATGCTCTATTGGCAGATGTCCTGGACCAGGCCAACAGCCTGATGGATGCCGGATCACTCGACCAGGCCGAATCACTATTTCCACCGATTCAGTCAATAAACCCGGGTCTTGCTGGATTCAGTGCTGCAAAAAGACGTCTGAAAACCTTAAAAGAAGCAAATGAATTGCTGGAGGCTGGTGAAGACGCACTGTTATCCGGACGGCTTCTTGAACCGACACATGCCAGTGCCGTGTATTTTTACAGCCAGGTGCTGGAGAAAGACCCGCAAAGCGTGTCGGCCCGAGAAGGCCTGGAGCGAGTGCAGAACGCGCTGATTGAGCGGGCCCTGGAATTGGCCCGGGAACTTGACTTTGAATCCGCCGAGGTCTGGTTGGTGAAAGCATCCACAGTTCGGGAGGATCAGAAACCTATTGAGGATGCCCGGTTTGAAATTGCCGAATTCAAGCGGGAGCGGGCAGCTGATTTAGAGAAGCAAGTCTTGGATGCGATTTATTCAGGTGATTTCGAAGTGGCAGATTTCAGAATCATTGACCTGATTGCGCTGGGCGGACATGAGGCCCAGGTTAAATCCCTGTTGGCGCAGCTTGAAGAAGCCCGTATCTACGGCGGATTCGAAGCGGGTCAGATCATCAGTGATGAGTTGAGTGCCGGGGGTAAAACTCCGGAAATCGTTATCATCGACGCCGGCAGTTTTTTAATGGGTTCGCAAGGACGTTCCGATAACGTCAGCGATCACGAAGAGCCGCGACACCGGGTTACCATCAAGCGGGGGTTTGGCCTGGGTGTGAGAGAAGTGACCGTTGCTGAATTCCAGTTATTTGTCGCCCGCACCGGCTACCGGACGACGGCAGAATTAGCTGGCGAGTCGAGTATTTATGATGAAGCAGCCGGACGACTGAGTAAACGCAAAGGAGTTTACTGGAAGCACGATTACAAGGGTAAAGAGGCTAGACCCGGTATGCCGGTTTTGCATGTAAGCGCGATTGATGCCGAGGCATATGTAGAGTGGCTGGCCAATGAAACAGGAAAGCGTTACCGGTTGCCTTCCGAGGCCGAATATGAGTACGTGGCGAGGGCAGGTGGCAGCGGAACATACTGGTGGGGTGAAGAATCACCCGCTGAAGCGGTGGAAAACCTGACGGGTGAACGGGACAAATCGACCATAAAGCGGGAATGGTCTACCTATTTCAATAAATATGGTGATGGTCATTGGGGGCCTGCACCTGCTGGCTCACTGACCAACGATGCCCTGGTTCATCCGATGGGTGTGCAGGATATTGCCGGAAATGTCAGCGAATGGATGGCAGATTGCTGGCATGAGAATTATGTCCAGGCACCATCGGACGGTTCGGCCTGGTTTAACCCTGGCTGCGCACGGAAGGTTGTGCGGGGTGGCTACTGGGCCAGTGCGCCTGAGCAAAGCCGTGCGGCGTACCGGTTTCCTGTCAAAGCTCAAAGTTATGGCCCGGTCATCGGTTTCAGAATCGCACGGGATCTTTAGCCCTGTTTCAGTCCAATCCGTCGATCGCTTGACCGGGTGCAGGTTTTAACTCCGAATTGATAATCAATGCCAGGTGGGTAGCCGCCAGGCGTATCTGCTCCTGTATCAGCTCCCAACTTTGTTGTGCAAAGGCTTCATCGATAATCCCGGTCGCAGGATAAGCGCTCTCTTTGGCTAGTGAGTGTGAGCTGTTTGTCCAATCATTCACCATTAACGGTGACCAGTCAGAACCCGCCTGAACAGGTGGAAACTCACTTAACTGACCAACCAGATATTGCCAACTGCCTGCCCGTTGGTTGATCAATGCAGAATCCCAAAAGTGGTGCAGATTCATATGCCAGTCTCCGAAAACAACCTCGACATCATTACCACCACGATCATCAGCAAAACCCGCATGCATCGGTTGATGCAGGTCACCGACCAGGTGACAAAGCCAGGCAAATGACCGCCAGCGCTGCTTTCCGGAAGCCTGTGGGTTGACCAGTTCGGCGGCGTAATGTTTGATCGCTTCTGGCGCGCAATATTGTGCCGGTCGTCCTGCGGGATGCTTCTGTTTAGGACAATCCCTGGACTCCGTGTAAACCTCATCACCCCGGGGGATATTGATATAGTGCAGTGGTCCGCTCCACTCGCCTTCTTCGGATTCACGCAAGACGTCCGGCCAGTTGCAAGCCTCTGCGATGGCTTGTTTGGTCAGCGGGTTGACGATGTTTTCCAACTCCCGCAGGGTTTCTGGTGGTAACTGGTTGATTGCCAGTATACCGATCGCTGTATGCCCATCATGTCCCCATGCGAATGAATGAGGGCTATGTTCGAGGAGTGCAACGCAGGCAAATGTTGTGGCTATGAAACGGCAGATAGATAAATAGGAATGGTTTTTCATTGAACTGATAGTGCCTGAGACTGTAATTGCATTTTGAATCATTCAGGACTCAATAACCAAATTATTATCAGAATTTTTTTCAAGGTAAAACTGCAATGGCCGCTCAAGCCCAGTGGGCTTCATGTAAAGGAACCTTGCTTTTCCTGCTCTGACTGGACAATGATGTTAGGCGGCAAATAGCTTTGGACAATTAGTCGCGTGATGCGTAGACCTGACCCCAAAAACTGGATTCTGATCGCCCTGCTGGCAGTTGTTGTCAATGGCTGTAATGGACGGGATGAGCCGCCGGGCGCGGGCGTCACCATGCCTTTGTCGACCAATACCACAGCGTGCCCCAAGGGTTCAGTCGTCGCCGTTGAGCTTGCGGCCTGGAAGCAGGCAATTGAGGGCATGGCTCACTGGCCCATTGACGAGGAGGAGCCCGAAAAATATCCGGACATCGCACCCGACTACGAAGCCTTACTTGGTGAGCTGGGGCTTAGGCCTTTGCCTGATCGCACGATGGAAGAATTGACGCCGGCGCAGGGCGTGATGAGCCTGGTGGCTGTCGACATCACCAGTCTGCGGCGCGGGGGTGGTGAAGTACCCGATATGCTGGTTGCCATCCAGTTCCGCAATGCCGCCGGAGCGGAGACGCTGCGTGCACTGGTGCTACGCCCGCTCGCGGGCACTGAAAACAGCTATTGTTCCCTTGGTGATGAATCTGTCACACGAAAAAGAAAGTGGCGAACAACCCTGCATCGAGGAGCACTTGGGGTTTGCGCGCAGCTTGAGTGTCGAGAGCCTGGTTGCGCCCGACCGCGATGCCATCAAGGTGCGGGACGCCGGTGGCTGGTGCGGTCCTGGCACGCATCGCGGTGACAGGTTCTCTACCTCATATTGGGGTGTCGAGGATTCCCGTCTTGTGCGCTACCTTGAGGCAATCACTGCGGAATCCTGGTATGAGTCACCCGACCCACCGGCGAAATTGCAAAGTGGCAGGATCGAGTTGAGCAATTCCTGGCCGAAGACCATAACGATTAGCGAGAGCGTGGAGTGCTTGCATATCGATGGAGACTGCAAACCTTCCGAGAAAATCCGAACCTACCATTACGTCGGCAATCACTATACGTCGGTCGATGAGCCTGCCATGACCGAAAATTCAAAATAGGAAACCTAACCATGAGAGAGCGAGAGACCCTACAGACGTTAATCGATGAAGATACGGTTGTTGAGACCCTACACAAGAACTCTTCGGCCCATCATGCGATCGTCGCCCTGCAAACGCTGATGCACTGGCTCGGCTTTGACCAACAACTGGAATGGGACACCTACGGCGCTGACGGCGATTATGGTGAGGCCACCGTCGCTGCGGTAGCGGAGTTCGCCCGGCGCAATGGCAATACTGCGAAGGGCGCGCGTGTTACCGCCGTGCTGGCAGAGAAGATTCTCGCGCGTTACGACTCCCTGGAAGAGTTGAAACAGCTCGCCGGTGACGTCGCCAAAAAGCGGGTGGAGCGGGAATATCGCCTGGGTGGTGGCGATCGGGTCAGAATCGCATCCATGCAAACCTTGCTGAATGACCTTGGCTTTGGCCAACAGCTTAATTGGGCGAAGTGGGGTGCCGATGGCGACTTCGGGCGTTCGACCCGTGCGGCGATAGTTGCTTTCGCGCGTTCCGAGGAGTTGGATGGAGACGGTACTATGCTTACGTTTCCCCTCGCGCAGCGCATCGTCGCAAAGCTGGGACCCACGTATGGCGATAACTGGCACGACCTCGGGCATGCGGCGGCCCCGGCACCCGGCTCTCTCAGTATCAAGTCGGTTGTCGGCCAGAATAACCGGCAGTTCCTGGAGGTATCCGACGGTTTCCGAAGGAAGAGATTTCAAAAGTTCAGAAAGGGTCTTTTCACCACGGGTGATCAGAAACCCCTGGGTTTCGTGCAGTCACATGGCGACCTGTTGCGGACACTGGGTGTAACGCAGTCGGAACTGAACGTGATGATTGCGGTTGCCGAGAATGAAGGCAACCTGGACGCCATCAATACCTGGGATAGCGCTTTTCTTTCATTTGGCCTTTTCCAGTGGACTGCCGGCCAGGAATCGGCGCGTGGCGAGTTGCCGGCTTTGCTCGCGCGCGTTAAGCATGAAGACCGTGATCTTTTCGACAAGTACTGCGGGCAGCACGGGCTCGATGTAGTAGACATTATGCCAGCCGACTGGATGACTTCAAAAACAGGTCCGTTAACCGGACGCTTCTCGTTGCGCGGGAAAACGGTAAGGTCAGCGGCGGATAAGGCACAACTCCGATTGCCGCCATGGGCGTTCTATTTCTGGCGCGCCGGACAAGACCCGTTGGTACAGGCGATGGAAATCAAGCATGCCCTGGACCGGCTGGAGCAGTTCTACAGCACCGATCGCTACAAAGTCGGCGATTACAAGGTCTCAGACCTGGTGACCTCGGAGTATGGTGTCGGTCTGATCCTTGACAATCACGTCAACCGCCCGGCCTACGTCAGGCGTTGCCTTGCCAAGGCGCTGGAACAGACGGGGCTACCCGACCCCGCGGGCTGGGGTACACAAGAGGAGGGCAAACTCATCAAGTCCTATCTCGTGATTCGTGAAACCTACGGGAGAAGCCCTATGACCAATGCCCGTAAGCGCGCGAACGTGACCAGGAAATACCTGAACAACGGCACGATATCAGATCAACGTGGTTCGTTTCGACGGCGCTGAGACTATTTTCGCTGTGACAGAGCGGCACGAAAGCACCCGTGCAGGAGCGGTTTCAGTGGGGTGAGGATAGCCCTCGACTCTTACGTAAAACTCGCCGTGAACCTAATTTGACTTCCGGCCTTTACCTGGTAGCAGTCGATGC
Organism: uncultured Gammaproteobacteria bacterium; assembly: GCA_963749115.1. Taxonomy (GTDB): domain Bacteria; phylum Pseudomonadota; class Gammaproteobacteria; order Xanthomonadales; family SZUA-36; genus SZUA-36. The sequence goes on along the minus strand of CAVVLP010000009.1, from coordinate 55,727 downwards.
TATGCATATCACTTTTCTACGCGTCAACTCCGGTTCCGCATTCTCGGCGCGTCGCCACCAGGCGTGCGTCTTACAGCACCATCTTTCAGGCTAGTCTGCCGCTGACAGGCAATGGTCGGTAGAAGCCCTGAAAATCTGGAATAGTTCTTTGGAAGACGTCATTAATTGTGAATAAAAAGACTGGTCGCCTGCAGCGGTGTGCAAGGCACAGGCACCATTAAATGTGTCAGGCAATCCGTCCAGCGCCAGTGCCGGCGTAGGCTGTCCATCGGTGTTAGCCTGTAGCGAACCGGCGGAGAGATTTGTAAATCGATACGCTCGGCAACCATGGTAGCTGTCTGAAAAGGGGCTATCGCTGACCGGCGAAACCCACAAATAGGTCACACCGTGAGTGCTAAACAGGTCAGGTGCGGAAAACTGACCGTATCCCAACGCCTGTGCATCGGAATTCACCAACAGGGTTTTAACAAAGTGCCAGGCCTGGGGGTCTGTGACGGTGCACGGCTGTGCGCAGGCCAGCAGGACAATGCGATTTTCACGTGGCTCGAGTTGGACACATAATACCGACAGGTAAAGAGCATCAGCGTTACTCATCCACCCTGGTTCACTCAGCACCGAACAATTTTCCAGTTCCTGGCTTAGGTCGCGAATGTCAATCAACGGCTTACCGCCCACAGGACTTTGGGTGATGCCATCAGTGTCATTGTTGACCGGATCATAAATACCACTGCCAAAAAGCTTGATTTCAGTGGCATCTTTCAACTGCTCAGGTTGTGCCGCTGAACGATAACCCAGCCACCCATGCTCAAAATGACGCACACCATCAATTTGAAGGTAGTGGTGCCAGATCAATTTCCATCGCTGCTCAGGGGCAGCCGCCATGTCATAGGCAAGTGAGGATACCTCGTTGATCCAGGTACCGGCATTGTTTGGTGGGGCAAGGTCCAGTGTTACATCCAGCACCGGGTTAATTTCGTTGACGAAGCTGAAATTGAGACCGGCGTCCGTACTGCGTGCCAGCCTGGTCTGGACCACCAACGAGTTTTGCGGTGACCACCGGAGTGAGGCGGAAACTGTTGAATAGCTCAGCCATACCTCGCTGGTGCCTGGCTCAGCGTCCAGCGATGGGTCGAAAATACCATGTACGGCATCATTCGCAAAACTCAGGCGACTTGCTCCTTCAGTGGGAATATCACAATGTGCTGCATTGCAAACCTGACGCCGAACGCCGGCGAGTTTAACCACCTCGGAACGCTTGTCACCATGCGTGCCGGAAAGCAGGAAAAGACCGCGAGCGCTGTCGGAAAAATTCATGGTCAAATTTCCCCACAGTGTCAGTTCTGATGGTGGTGCCGGTTGTTGGAAATCACCACCATCACCGATGAGCATGTCGACACTGAGATCCGTACCGAATGTTATGGGGCCGGGCAGAACTTCGCTGATTAGCCAAAGTCGCTGCTCAGGATTGATGTAACCATAATAGGTGATCGCAAGTCCCGCATCGGTCTCCAGCAAATAAAAACCTTCGCCGTCAAGAGTCGGATCGAACCAGGCTCCCGTCACTGCCGCACAGTCTTCAGCTGCCAGTGCAGGGGCTGGAATAAGGACAGGCAGCGCCAGCACGATGGCAATTAAAAGTCTCATTACATGAATTCTGGGTTTGGACATGATACGAATCATGATTCAGTGAAATTCAAAGTACAACCGTTCAGTAATACCTGAACTGAATTTGCCTGGGAGGATAGCGGTCGTAATGGGTGTTTTCACTTTTCTCCTATATTTCGTTTTACGCCCTATTCCTGGCAGCAATTGCCAATAGTGTATTTCGCTAGATGGCGGTTAAACTGATTTGGCCATTCTGCACTGCTAACTTGTTTTTAAAATTACCCACTCATACAATCGAATTACCCCTTCCGCCAATCAGGACAAATGCATGAGCGTACAAAGAGTTTCCGTCATTCCACTACTTGCGGTAATTCTGCTTGTTATGTTCCATGTACAGATCAAAGCATTTGCTGACGAACCGCCACAGGGAAAAGTGGATTTGCTGGTTAGCGTGCAGTGGCTGGCAGAGCATCTGGGTGATCCCGATCTTGTGGTGTTAGACACAACGGTACTTGTCCAACAAGACGAAAACGGAAAATTCAGCAGCGCCAGTGCTCACAGTGAGTACCAGGCTGGCCATATTCCGACAGCAGCTTACGCGGATTTGCTGGGCGCTCTTTCAGACAAAAACAGTTCAATGGAATTTGTCATGCCACCACCTGAGCAGTTCCGGGATGCGATGGGCAAACTCGGGGTTGGCAATGATTCACGGGTTGTACTTTACAGTGCCAATTATCCTGCCTGGGCGGCACGACTCTGGTGGATGTTACGTTGGGCAGGTTTTGACCAGGTAGCAATACTTGATGGCGGCTTAAAAGCCTGGGTCGCCGAAGGCCAGCCACTGTCAGTGAAACCGGCCACCTACCCTGAACGCGAGTTTAACTTGTCGTTACGGCCCAATGTCATTGCCGATCAGGATGAAGTATTGGCTGCCATTTATAATAATGAGGTTTCAATCATCGATACTATGAACGATGCCCACTACAATGGTCAATTTACGATGTATGACCGACTCGGTCATATCACCAGCGCTACCAATATGCCCTCCACAAACCTGGTGGATGAATCCGGTTATTTCAGGTCATACGACGAGCTCGATATGATGCATGATGGTGACCGCAACGCACGCGCGATCACTTATTGTGGCGGTGGTGTAGCCGCATCTACAGTGGCTTTTACCATGTACAGACTGGGATACAGCGATGTTGCTGTATACATGGGTTCACTCCAGGAATGGACCAAGAATCCTGAGAACCCAATGACCGTTCCCTGAAAGGTCCAAAACATTTGTGAAACCGCAGCAAAGAAAGCCATTTAATCCCCATCCTACAATACCCAGCACGTATTGAGAATTATCCAAGCGGATGATAAATGCAGAAAGACTGCCGCCTGACGCAACTGTAGGTGTAGTCCACGTAGCCGTTTTCCTCAATCTTGGAGACGGCGATCCAAACGTTGGTTTGTTTAGCTTTTGGTGGGTTTTTAGACTTGAGAAGTAAGAATGGTGCCGGAGGCCGGACTCGAACCGGCACTTTGTTGCCAAAACTGGATTTTGAATCCAGCGCGTCTACCAATTTCGCCACTCCGGCAGGATTTGCAAGGCGCAAAGTATATATTTGCATCGGGTGCTACGCCAGTATTTAAGTCACAATTCTTAAAGTTTATCGTCAAACCAGATCCGATCGAAATAGGCCATGACATGCGGATTGAAAAGAGCGTGATCCACCAGGAAGGCGTCATGCCCCATCAATGATTCAAGGTTTGTAAAGCTCGTGTCTATATCATTTGCACGGAGCGCGTCGGCGATTTCTTTTTGCTGGTAGGCAGGGAACAGGATATCTGTTTCCACAGCTATCACACAGGCGGTTTTTAAACTGATCTCAGCAAGTGCAGAAGGCAGATCCGCGTAGTCATCTGCCACATCGAACCAGTCCATGGCGCGAGACAGGTACAGGTAACTGCAGGGGTCGAATGAATGCACAAAACGGCGTGCAGCAGCTTCCAGGTAGGATTCCACTTCATAGTTCATACCGAATAATTCGGTCGGGAAATAATCCTGCTTGCGCCGCCCGAAGCGGGTTCGCCATTCCTCGGCTGAACGATAGGACAACATCCCCAGTTTGCGCGCCATTCGCATGCCTTTTACCGGCCAGTGTTTCTCGTCGTAGTTGCCTTCATTCCAGGCCGGGTCCGAAACGATCAGCTCTCTTTGCAATGAACGTATGGCGATACTGAAGGGTGCCGAGTTTGACGAACTCGATATGGTCAGGAAATGACGCGCACCCTGCGGGTTTTGCTGCAGGTAGGCGAGGGCGCTCATACCACCCATGGATGGCCCGACCATGGTGCACAACTGCTCAATACCCAGGTGTGTGATGAGCATGTTGGCGGCCCTGGCGATGTCCTCGACACACAGGTCCGGAAAGTCCAGGCGGTAAGGTTTACCGGTTTCCGGGTTTACACTGGCAGGCCCGGTTGAGCCTTTACAGCTTCCCAATGAGTTCAGGCCGATCACGTGGAAACGATTGGTGTCGATCGGCGCACCGGGTCCGATCATCATTTCCCACCAACCGGGGGAGGGGTCGGCCTCACTGGACGCTGCGTGTGCGTTGGGTGACAGACCGCTTAATATCAACACCGCATTGGATCGATCCGGGTTGAGTGTTCCCCATGTCTCATAAGCCAGTGTGAAGGAAGGCAACTTACCGCCTTTTTTCATTAGCAAGGGCTCAGTTATATGCAAAAACTTCGTTGCTGATGGCATAAGGTTCTATTCATGTTGAAAGTATCTACAATGATAGCCTGTGGATCACTGGATTGCGCGTGGAAACAGAGTTGAAACAGTCAAAAACCGGCAAAAACATCAGTGAATCAGGGCTTGTCACCAGCAAGCAGCGCGGTGTTCACCCGGCTCTTGAATCCTGTGTTCGTAAGCACCTCGAATCACCCTGGCTGCAGCCCCTGCATCGTCCCACAATAGAAACATATTGTCTGTTGGAGCAAAAAGGGGTCTTTTCCGCGGGGCAACCGGTCATTCTGGATTCCGGTTGCGGGACGGGCAAAAGTACGCAGCGGCTTGCTCAGATGTTCCCCGGTCACCTTGTGATCGGTGTGGACCAGTCGCGTTCGCGTCTTGCCAAAAGCGGTGTGCAATCCAACTTTTTGCGCACTGACAATTGCGTCCTGTTAAGAGCCGAATTGGCTACCTTCTGGCGCTTGCTGCTTGAAAGTGGTTTATCACCGGAGCGGCACTTTCTGTTCTACCCGAACCCCTGGCCCAAACCAGGTCATTTATCGCGGCGTTGGCATGGACACCCGGTATTTCCACAGCTCCTGGCATTGGGCGGTGAGATAGAAATGCGTTGTAACTGGGATGTGTACGCCCGGGAGTTTGCAAAAGCATCGGTTATCGCAACCGGGGCTGATATAAGTGTAAAAATAATTGAGCCCGATAAGGGTATTACACCATTTGAGCAGAAGTATCTCGAACGCGGCCAGCCACTATTTTCTGTTCATATCGCTGCGCGGCACACGCAAGCCTTCAGATTATCCCGGCCGAATCAATAATGATCCGGCATTTATAATCCGGGTTGTCCGGTCAATAGCCTATTGGGCTTCAGTCTCAACCATCTTGGGTGGTGTGTAACGATGGATACCCTTGAGGCTGTTGTAAATAAACGTTACGAATTGAGCCGGTGTTATCCAGGTTTTACCCAGCTCTTCATCCCACTCACTGGTTGGTTTAGCCGCGATTATCTGTTGCAGGTCCATGTCCTTGTCTATCAGTTCCTGCACATTTGCACCGGCTTTTATCAGGTAGTCCCGGTAGTTCTTCAGGTCTTCGGTCACCCCGAGTGGTCCGTGCCCGGGAATGATACGTGTGGATTCATCAGCCATGGAAAGGGCGAGGTCTGCTGCATCGACCAATCCCTGCATCGAGCCGCCAGCGTCGAGGTCAACATAGGGATACAGGCCATTGAAAAACATGTCACCCATGTGGATAACGTTACTGACCGGAAAATGTATGATGCTGTCACCATCGGTATGACCGTTGGCAACGTAATACGCAGTCGCAGTTTCGCCATTCATATGCAATGACAGACGGTCATTGAAAGTCACCACCGGCAACGCGTCTTTTGCATAGGGCGGTGTAGTGTCCTGCATGAAAATACTGACCTGCTCGGTGGTCATTCTCTTGCGGATATTGTCATGCGAAATAATTAACGCACCGCCATCACCGATGGTTTCGTTACCGCCAACGTGGTCGGCGTGATAATGCGTATTAAGGACAATCCTGATGGGTTTGTCGCTGATTTTCCGGATGGCCTGCAATAACTGGGTGGTTACCGGTCTGACCTGGTCATCGATGATGTAGAGACCATCCTCACCGGTCGAGATACCTACATTGCCTCCACGTCCTTTGAGCATGTAAACCGTGTCGGAGAGTTGAAACGTCGTGAATTCAACCGGTTTGTCCTGTGCGGATAAACTGTTGATCGAGGCAAAAAGTATTGCGATGAACAGCAGGTGTTTCATAGTCCTGACCTTGATCTATCGTCTTAGGACCTCCTAAGGTACACGCTGATCAAGGTGTAGTGCAATTGCTGAAACATTTTTTGTGTTTACCGTAACACGGTTCGCCTGTATGTCGCCCGATGCGACGTTGGCAACTCCCGCCATGGAGATGCGTGCGCTGATATCCAATAAATCAAAGGTCTGCAGTGACCCGCCTGGCTGGAGAAGATCGGCATCGGTAAAGTTCAGCGACATCGGAAAACCTTGTGGGGCAAGGCGTTTGACTGCCAAGGGCATACCGGCAGCGCCGGCAGGGTGGATGAAGATAAACAGTGTGGCATTAGGAGGAAAAGCCCCACCCAGGCCATCGCCGAGGGTGATGGTCGCCGGGATTCCAAAACCTGCTGCGGCAGGTTCGGTTACCGCCGGTTTGGCAGTGGCTGGGTTGATCATCGCTGGCGCTGTGACGGATTTCTCTGCGGCAGACGATACTTCAGCAGCAGAAACGGGCTGTCCCGACCTTGCCTGTGCGCCCTGAATCTGTTCTGTAACCGCCTGGTAAGGACCGGAAGAAGGATCGAGTTGCTCCTGTAGTCTCGTCCAGTAGGCAATGGCCTGTGTTTCGTCACCATCCTGGGCAGAGGCCATTCCCATGATCCAAAGCGCCTTTTGCTGGTTGGGGTCTATCTCCAGCGCAGCTTCAATCAATTGACGGGCTTCACCGCCAACCTCGGGTTTACCGGATGTGAATAACATGGTCTCAGCCAGTTCCACCATGATGGACGGATTATCGGGCACCAGGCGGTTGGCGTTGGTCAGTGCTGTTTCAGCTTCTGCGTAACGCTGCATGGTTTTAAGACTGCGCCCAAGGATGATCCAGCCTTCCGGGTCGTCAGGGTTTTCGCTCATCCGCTGTTGCAGGGATGCAACCAGCTCATCCATCTGGCCTTGCTGTTCTGAGTGTGCTGTTTGTTGCTGGTTCGATTGTTGTGCGGCAGTTACCCGTCGGCAGGTCAATGGCCTCGGGTGTACCGATACTCTGATACATCAGGACGCCTGCCAGCGGTATCATCAAAAATATAAACAGACCTGTAATTTTGTCCCTCGCAGGACCGGTAAAAAGTGGCCAACTGACAATGACGGCGGGCACTACGAGCAGGGCAATAGCAAATATCCAGAAATTCATTCTTTATTCTCTTGGTCGAATAATTTTTATTCGGTACGGTTTTCAGACGCTTCGTCTGGCGTTGATTCAAGCAGAGTTGCACGCTTTTTGATGTTGACACGCAGGATCAGGGCGCCAATCAATAACAACACCAGTGGCGCCAGCCACAACAGGTAAGTGTTTACCTGTACCGGTGGCCGGTAAAGCACGAAGTCACCATAGCGTTCAACCATGAACGTCTTGATTTCATCATCGCTCTTGCCTGCCAGTAACATCTCATGTACTTCAGCACGCAGATCGTGCGCCAGTTGCGCGTCCGAATCTGCCAGGTTCTGGTTTTGACAGACCAGGCAGCGCAGCTCCTGTGTCAACTGGTTGAACCGGTCTTCCTGTTGTTGGTTTTCGAATATCATCGGTTCCTGAACAGGTGCGCTTTGTGCCAGAACTGAAACGGACAGGAATAAAGTCAAAACCGACACTAGAATATTATTAAGTTTCATCAGCTGCCTGACTCCATACTTGCGACACGCGGGAGAATTTCGTTTTCGACAATCTCCCATGTCAGTTGACCCAGGTGTTTAAACACAATGGTGCCCGATGGGTCGACAAGAAAGGTCTCGGGAGCGGCGTAAACACCAAAATCAATACTGGTACGTCCATCGTAATCAACCAGGCTGACATCATAGGGGTCACCCCAGCGATTCAACCAGGCAACCGCGTCTTCCGATTCATCCCGGAAGTTCATACCAACAATATACACGGCGTTGAGCCTGGCGAGTTGAGTGACCACGGGATGTTCAGCACGGCAGGTAACACACCAGCTACCCCAGAAATTAACCAGGTAAGGCTTGCCCAGGAGTGACTCCCGGGACATTGTCTGACCTGCTTGTGCAAGCACCGGCAGGTCAAATTCAGGGACTGGCTTATTGATTAATGGTGAGGGCAGGTTGGTTTTTTTATCGGCAATTTTCAGGCCTACAACCAGCAATACCACCAGCAACATGAATCCCAGCAGAGGGAAAATGCGACTATTCACGCGGTTACCTCTTTGGTTTCAGTCTGTACAGCTTCTTTAGCGGGCATTTTGCGGCGATAGCGTTTGTTTGCAGCGGCAAGAAATCCGCCGGACATGATCAGTATCGCACCCAGCCAGATCCAGCGAATGAAAGGTTTGTGGTAGACACGAACCGCCCAGGCCCGGCCATTTTGATCAAGGGGTTCGCCCAGTGATACATAAAGATCACGTGTGAAGCCGGGATCGATAGCGGCTTCAGTCATGGTGTTGCCACGTTGAGCGTATTGACGTTTCTGCGGGTACAAGCCGGGTGACTTCCCGGTCGCCTTTGCTGAACGATGAACTCACCCTGATCCGCGGAATAATTTGGACCCTGAACAATGCTGGTACCCAGGAATTCAAAGGTATAACCCGCCATCTGGTACTTATCACCCGCTTCCATTCGCAGGTGTTTTTCAGTAGCTCAGGGTACTGACCATGCTAAGACCTATCAAAAATACACCCAAACCGACGTGAGCAAGCGTCATGGCGAGTACGCTGGCAGGTATCTTTAAGCTGTTCTTCCTTTTCAGCAGTTGTGCAACATAGAACAGGCTGCCCAAAATGACCCAGGCACCGCCGGTCACACCGGCAGCGGAAACAAAGCCAAGTTCAGGTTGCATAAACCATACACCGCCACCTACCAGCAGCGATAACAAAAATGGCCAGCGCAGCATGCCAGCCAGCCTGCTGCCGGAGTCCTGTTGCCATCTGCTGTAAATACCGAAAGGCACTGCAAGCACCAATGGAACCAGCAACCAGGTAAACAGCAAGCCAAAATAGGGAGGGCCTACCGATATCTTACCGGCGCCCAATGCATCTATGAGCAAAGGGTATAGGGTGCCGGTAAGCACCATGGCTGCCATGACGGCAAATACCAGGTTATTGAGTAACAGGAAAGATTCACGGGAGGTTCCGGCAAAACCGCCACCCTGGATCATCTTGGGTGCACGTGCGGCATACAAGGTTAACGAACCGCCAACCACCACGGCCAGGTAGACCAGGATGAATACGCCACGGGTCGGGTCGGATGCAAACGCATGAACCGATGTCAATACACCGGAGCGCACCAGGAAAGTGCCCAGCAAACTCAGTGAGAACGCCGAAAGGGCAAGCAGTAATGTCCAGTTACCGAAAGCACCGCGCTTTTCAGTCACGGCCTGTGAATGGATCAATGCGGTTCCCACCAGCCACGGCATAAAGGAAGCGTTCTCGACCGGATCCCAGAACCAGTAACCGCCCCAACCCAGTTCGTAATAGGCCCACCAGCTGCCCAATGCGATACCGATGGTCAGGAATGCCCAGGCCACCAGCGTCCAGGGTCGCGACCAGCGCACCCAGTCACGGCTGACTTCACCGCCGAGCAATGCGGCAACCGCGAATGCAAACGCAACTGAGAAACCTACGTAACCCATGTAAAGCAACGGCGGATGAATGATCAGACCAAAGTCCTGTAACAAGGGGTTGAGATCCAGACCTTCAACAGCGGAGGGGATCAGACGCCCGAATGGATTTGATGTGAGCAGGATGAATAATAGAAACCCTACAGATATCCAGCCCAACACTGCAAGTACCCTGGCCCTGAAAACTTCGGGGAGTCTTTTGCTAAAAAGCGCAACCGCGGCGATCCATACGGCCAGGATCAATTCCCACAGCAACAATGAACCTTCATGAGCGCTCCAGACGGCAGAGTATCGATAGTGCATGGGCAGCAGGGAATTACTGTTACGGGCCACGTACTCAACAGAAAAATCCTGGATAACAAACGCGGAAGTCAAAATACCGAACGATATAATTAAAAGCAGGCATTGAATCAGTGCAGCCGTGGTTGAAACCGCCATAAAACGCCGGTTTCCGGTATAGGTACCAATCATTGGAACCAGGCCCAGTACAAAGGCAGTCAGAAGTGCTGCCAATAAGGAAATCTGTCCCAGTTCAACGGTCATAGCTCACTCTCCACGTGTCCTGCTTTTTCAAGCGCATCGGCCACTTCAGGCGGCATATAGTTTTCGTCATGCTTGGCCAGTACCTCGTCGGCCTCAAAGTGACCGCCAGGCCTGAGTTCACCAATGGCGATAATGCCCTGGCCCTCACGAAACAGGTCCGGGAGAATGCCATCGAACCTGACATCGACAGAATAGGCGCCATCGGTGACGACAAAGGTCACCGCAAGGCTGTCACTGGCACGGCTCACGGTACCATCTGCCACGAGCCCACCCAGCCGGAAGCGTTTTCCTGCTGGCAGTGCCTGCTCTTCAACATCGGTAGGGCTGACGAAGAACAGCATGTTTTCATTCAGTGCTTGCATGGCTACTACTGCGGCGATGCTGACACCGACAATAATAACCAGTACACCGATCAGTCTGCGTTTACGAGTTGGGGTCATTGTGATTTTTCCATGCGTGTTTGACGGTTTTTCAACTGCCGAAGAAGGCTACGTTTGCTGAGTACGGGTGCCATGGCGGCCCAAAACAGTACCACGGCACCGATCAGGTAGGCAGCTACAATAAAAGGTGTGTGCGACATTAATGACTCTCCTCTGATAGCAGGTCCTGCACCCAGCGTTTGCGATGATCCTGCTTTAGCAGGGTAAGTCTTGCACGCGTTAACAGGTTTGCACCGTAATAAAACTTGGTGGCTGTGGCCATTAACAACAGTGGCAACAGCATGCTGGGGTGAATACCGGGGCCATCTGAGCCCATGCTGCTACCCTGGTGCAGGGTATTCCACCACTCAACCGAGAAATAGATAATCGGTAGATTGATTGCACCGACGATGGACATCAGCGAGGCCGCCCGCGCCGCTTTTCTCGGTTCATCGAAGGCGTTGTAAAGTAAGATCACACCAAAATAAAGAAACAGTAATACCAGCTCTGACGTCAGGCGTGCATCCCAAACCCAGTAGGTTCCCCAGGTCGGGCGTCCCCAGAGTGAACCGGTGATCAATGCGATGGCGGTAAACGCCGCACCAACCGGGGCGCTGGATATGACCAGGACTTCCATAATACGAATGCGCCACACCAGGGCGATGAATCCCATGATGGCCATGAGACCGTAAATCATCATGGACATCCACGCAGATGGAACATGCAGATACATGATTCGGACGCTTTCACCCTGTTGATAATCTGCCGGCGCGACCACCAGACCCAGGTAAAGTCCATAGGCTGTGAGTACAAGGAAGATGGCCCAAAGAAATGGAATCAGCTTTCCGCTGTACTTGTAGAACCACGGTGGTGAACCGGTCTTGTGAAAAAATAAATATATTGGATTCATTAACTTAAACTCAATTTCAGCGCCGCCGCTGTTGCAAAAGGTGCCAGTGTCAACGACGCAATTAAACCTGCAAGCATCAAACCGAGCTGGCCGGTGTACGGCAGGTCAACAGCGGCTGAACTGACAGCGCTGGTTGCCAGGATCAGCAAAGGTACATACAAAGGAAATACCAATAATGATAATAATTGGCCTCCCCGTTTAAGGCTGACTGTCAGTGCGCCGCCAATCGCGCCGATCAAACTCAGCACCGGGGTACCAATAGCCAGCGATTCTATCAAAATTAACAGACCTTCATCAGGTAGATTCATCCACATTGCCAGCAAAGGCGATAACAATACGATGGGCAAACCGGCCACCAGCCAATGCGCCACGGTTCTTGCCAGTGCAATCAAGGCAAGTGATTGACCAGACAACACCATCTGCTCAAGAGTTCCGTCCTCGAAATCCGATCTGAACAAACTATCCAGTGACAGTACTGTGGCCAACAGGGCCGCAATCCAGATAACACCCGGTGCAATATTGGCCAACAGAGCCGGTGACGGACCGACACCAAGGGGAAACAAAGTCACGACCACCAACAGAAATACCAGTGGTTGCAGCAGTTCAGCACGACGCCGGTAGGCGAGCAGAAAATCCCGCCGAAGCAACGCTACAAAAGCCGTACCCGTTGACTGCCTGCTCATGCTGCTGCCCCGGCATAGCGTTCACGGCCGCTGATCATGTGACATTCCTGCAAATCAAACCCCTCGGGGCGCAAGCTGCCATGGGTTGTCATGATGCAGGCACCACCGGCATTCAGATGTGTTTTTAATATCTGGTCCAGCATGGCGATGCCCTGAGGGTCGAGGTTCGAGTATGGCTCATCCAGTAACCACAGGGATTCATCACAGAAAAGCAAGCGCGCCAGGGAGCAGCGTTTACGCTGACCGGCGGAGAGTGTTCGCCCTTCCTGTAATGCAACCGGTGTCAGACCGATCTCTTCAATAACCTGTTCACACAATCCGGTCATCTGGCCCGATTTGCGTGTCCCCATAAATTTCATCCAGAAACGGATGTTCTCTTGCACGCTCAGGTCGTCCTTGATGGCCGGGAAATGACCGGCATACAAAGGTTGTTCACTTTTGCTGTATCTTGCCTTCACTGGGCTCGAGTAATCCCGCCAATAGTCTTAACAGGGTGGTTTTGCCACAGCCATTGGAACCGGTAATCAACAACAGGGAACCCGCATCCAGTTCAAAACTGACCGGCTCGAAAACCCGTTCGAAGTATCGTTCAAAACTGAGTTCAGATACTGCAAGCATGTGAGAATTATTTGGCAAATCCGCGTGTTCCGTTTGTTGGTTTAGTTATGTGGGCACATTGGCCGTTAATGCAATGGCAGGCGATTATGACGTAGCAAAACTGCACTTTGAATGATTTTAGTCATGTAAAATGGTTATTTATTGAGCCGCGCAGCGTTTGTAGGGGATTAATATAGTGTCTCGGTTGCCAGAACACAAATAAGAGTGATTATCAACTAGAATGGCCAGCTGGCACTGCAGCCAAAAGAGAAACTCATGAGAACTTTTTTACGTAAAAATATGATGATCGTGGTCAGCATCGCTTTGCCGCTTCTGGTCGTTCTGTTTTTTGCCCTGGCAAGCATATTGCCAGGTCTGTATTCAACTCCACCAGCACATGATCTTCTGCTCTCGTTCCAGGGTAGGGCCACCGCAAAGACCACGCAGGTCAGAATCAACCTCTCCGTTATTGATGGGCAACTCAAGGCAGTCACCAGCCCACTTGATAATACCTATTATGACAATTACCCCCGCTTGTTTCGTTACCACCATTCGAGCGGCGAAATCTCGGAAATCAGTATTCCGATTCCTGAGAATATTGCTGAACTCAAAGACGGTACGGATCTACCCATACCGGAGCTTGCCGGCGTGAGGGTCAGCGACAAACTGAAGGCGCCCGACGGCTACGAGTTCGGTGGGAGGCGAAGGGGCGGTGGATTCATCATGGAAATGTTTGGCGGATCACGTCATCGCAATGATGTGAGAATTTCAAAAAACGGGGTTGTTATCCGAGTGCGTTTACCGACTTCTGACTATTGGTACAACGACGCCCGATTCGTAGCTTGGGTATTGAACGGGGAAGAATGACATGGAAAGCAGGAACGAAGCCATCGAACAGATCCTCTCGATCGCGCGTCAACATGGCCTGACAGCGGTGGATATTGAAACCGCTTTCAAGCAGGCCGGTGACAGTGCGGAACCATCTTCAAGCATACTGGGGCGCATTCTGGGTTATCTTGGTGGAATCTTCATTTTTGCCGGGCTCAGCATATTTATCGCTTTGAACTGGGATGCCATGAATACCGCAGCGCGGATAATCGTCACGCTGGGTTCTGGAATCGCGGTATTTATCATGGCGTTGGTGGCGTCCGGAGATGAACGTTATGCCCGGGTTAAAACACCGCTTTACCTGATTGCAGCCGCCTTGCAACCCGTGGGTATCCTGGTTGCAATTGATGAGTTTTCAAGCGGTGGCAACTGGCACCATGCGGCCATGCTGACGGCAGGGATCATGACAGTACAGCAGCTGGCGGTTTTCTGGCAAAAACGGGATACGACTTTACTGTTTACAACCGTATTCTTTGCGCTTTGGTTTTTTGGTGTCACACTTGATCTGCTTAAAGTCGATGACGACATCATCGCCTTGATCCTGGGAGCCTCGACCGTGGGTCTTTGTCTCGGTCTTGAGAGAACTCCGTACAGCGGTTTGAATCCGTTTTGGTACCTGCTGGGATCGTCCTCATTTTTATACGGCTTGTTCGAATTGATTCAGCACACCGCGATTGAACTTGTTTTTCTCGGCGCCGCCTGTGGCGGTGTATTCTTGAGCACCTGGGTACGCAGCCGCACGCTTCTTTTTACCAGTACAGTCGCAATACTCGCCTACATCAGTTATTTCACATCCGAGCATTTCCAGGATTCCCTGGGATGGCCGCTGGTGCTTATTTTGCTGGGTCTGGTGTTTATTGCCCTGAGCACCATTGCAATACGCATCAACAAGCGCTACATCAGTAATTCGATCCCGAAAAATACCAATATCAAGGATGGCCATGAGTGAATTTGATTTTGACCTGTTCGTCATAGGCGCGGGCTCAGGCGGTGTACGTGCTGCGCGGATTGCTGCAGGATATGGCGCCCGTGTTGGTATCTGTGAATCGAGCCGGGTTGGGGGTACCTGTGTCATCCGTGGTTGTGTGCCTAAGAAACTCCTGTCCTATGCCGCTCATTTCCACGAAGAATTCGAGGATGCTGCGGGCTACGGTTGGGATGTCGGCGAGACACGTTTCAGCTGGTCCCGCCTGATTGAAAATAAAGACCGTGAAATTGACCGCCTTAACCAGGTCTACCTGGGGTTGCTTGAAAATTCCGGTGTGAAACTGTTTTCAGTACACGGCAAAATGCTGAATTCACACCAGGTTCAGCTTGGGGAAGATATTGTCAGCGCTGACAAGATACTGATCGCAACCGGAGCGCGCCCATGGAAACCGGAAATTCCAGGTGTTGAGCACAGCATCACTTCAGATGAGGCATTTCATCTCAAATCACTTCCAAAGCGTGTTGCCGTGATAGGAGGTGGATTTATTGCCTGTGAGTTCGCCGGTATATTTAACGGTCTGGGCTCCAAAGTTGTTCAGCTCTATCGTGGCGAACAGATACTCCGCGGTTTTGACCACGATGTTCAGAATACGTTGGCAGCCGAAATGCAGAAAAAGGGTATCGAAATACGTTTGAACATCAATGTGACTGAACTGATCAGGCAGTCGGAGGGTCACATAACTTTAAAGCTTGATGATGGCAATGAGTTGCAGGCTGATACCGTGATGTTCGCCACGGGGAGAGTACCCAATGTACGGGGTCTTGGATTGCAGGATGCCGGTGTACATGCATTGCCGGGTGGCATGATCCCGGTCAATGAATATTCGCAAACCAACCTGCAGAATGTGTTTGCTGTTGGTGATGTAACCAACAGGGTTAATCTGACGCCGGTGGCATTAATGGAAGGTCATGCATTTGCAGACAGTGAATTTGGTGGGAAACCGCGACCTGTTAATCACAGGTTTATACCATCGGCGGTGTTTTCGCACCCGCCGGTTGCTACCGTCGGGTTTTCGGAAAAGGACGCAGCTGTTCATTATGGACAACTCGATGTTTACAAGTCGGTATTCACACCGATGAAACACACGCTGTCCGGCCGACAGGAAAAGACCATGATGAAGCTGCTGGTGCAGGCTTCATCTGACAAGGTGGTGGGTTTGCATGTGGTCGGTATGGATGCGCCTGAAATTGTGCAGGGTTTTGCAGTTGCGATAAAATCCGGCCTTACGAAAAAACAATTTGACCTCACCACGGGCATACACCCGACCGCGGCAGAGGAACTGGTAACCATGCGGGTACCGGTAAAGGGATGAAGGAATAAGTCATGGATGAGCGTTTGAAAATTTTTAGTACAGTGCTTTGTTTCGCAGTTCTTACAGCACTGATCCTTGCTACACCGGTGTTCGCAAAGAGTACTGCAGAACCTGCGCCTGGCAGCGACAAGCAAAGGTATATCGTCATTCTTGATGACCCGCCTCTTGCGGCCTATGACGGTCGCATCATGCATACACCCGAGCGGGAGATGGACCTGACACGTTTCCAGGCAACGGCTAACCACTTTACCGGTGCGCGAAAACTGGATGTCAATTCACCGGATTCAAAAAAATATCTCAGGTTTCTGGATGAAAGGTTTGAATCTGTTCGCGGTGAATCGGTACTCAGACTGGGCCGGCAGCTAAGAGCGACTCACCGTTATCGAAATGCCCTGAATGGTTTTGCAACCGAGCTTAGCGACGCCGAAGTACAAGCCCTGCGTGATATCCCCGGAGTAAAGTCTGTATTACCCGACGAAATTCAAAAACTGGAAACTGATTCGGGTCCGAACTGGATTGGTGCCGACAAAATCTATAACGGAAGTGCAGGCCCGTTCCCGGCAAGCGGCGGTGAAGGTATTGTCGTTGGCTTGATCGATTCCGGTATTAACTGGGATCATAATTCGTTTGTAGATGCAGGCGAAGGTTCTTCACCCGGTTGGGACCACGTCAATCCTTACATCATTCAGTTGGGCCTGTGCTCCAAGAGCGAAGTGCTTTGTAACGACAAGCTTGTCGGGGTATACGATTTCGTTGAAGACGACCCGGGAACAGTTGAGACCGAAGAAAATACAGACGGCAAGGACAATTCAGGCCATGGCTCACATGTTGCGTCAATTGCGGTTGGTAACCCTCTCAATGTAACCCTCAATGACGTTCCCACCGTAATAGCCGGTGTTGCTCCAAATGCCAACATTGTCAGCTACCGTGTCTGTTTTATCGGGGATGCAGCAGATCCGGATGATGATGGTTGCCAGACCTCTGCAATTTTCAGTGCGATTGAACAGGCCATCATCGACAAGGTGGATGTGGTGAACTACTCCATAGGCACCGAGGCAGATGACCCGTGGCGTAACGGCACGACAACTTTGGCTTTTCTCAATCTCAGGGCGGCCGGTATTTTTGTCGCAACATCTGCCGGCAACGCAGGCCCCAATGCCGGTACTATCGGATCACCGGCCAATGCACCCTGGATTACCGCGGTCGGAAATGCCACCCATGACCGGGTATTTGCAAGCGCATTAGAAAGTCTCAGCGGTGGTGATACACCACCCCCCAACGCCCTGATTGGTGCCAGCTTCACAGATGGCATTGGTGTCAGAGAAATCGTCCATGCAAAGGATTACGGAAACGCGCTTTGCGGTACCGGGGAACCTCAGTCAGGGCAGGATTGTGCCAGCAATACCGGCTTGAGTAATCCATTTGCGCCCGGAACATTTAGTGGTGAAATCGTGGTCTGTGATCGAGGCACCTACGGTCGTGTAGAGAAGGGAAAAAACCTTCAACTGGCCGGGGCCGGCGGTTATATCCTGGCCAATACCGATGATTGGGGTGAGGATATTGTCGCCGATGATCATTGCCTGGCGGCGACCCACCTGGGTCTTAAAAACAGTGATGAATTGCGCACCTGGCTGGCAAGCGGATCCGATCACCAGGGCGGCCTGAGTGGTTTTTCAATATTCCATATCGCGGAAGCTGGCGATCAAATAGCCAATAGCAGTTCACGCGGGCCCGGTCTGCCACCCATCCAGAATGTTTTGAAACCCGATCTCATTGCGCCGGGCACAGAGATACTGGGTGCCGGCAGTGTTAGTAACAATTTTGCATTCCTGACAGGCACTTCAATGTCTTCACCACATGTAACAGGCGGCGCCGCTTTGCTCAAGTCCGTTCATTCTGACTGGACACCATCGATGATTTCATCGGCATTGATGATGACCGCCACACCGGAGTTGGCAATTGATTTTAACGGCTCAGAAGCGACAACCTTCAAACGCGGTGCCGGCAGACCGCGTCTGGATCAAGCGGTGAATACGGGTTTGTACCTGGATGAAACCGAAAGTGATTTTCTTGCGGCAGATCCCGATCAGGGTGGCGACCCCAGGGATTTGAATTTGCCGGGTCTTGTTGATTCGGTTTGCCGCACCTCCTGCGCTTTTCAACGCACCGTTACCGATTTGGCAGGTGGCGCGTCCTGGAGTGCAACGACTACAGGGTTTGCCAACGGAGTATCTGTCAGTGTTTCACCGGCGAATTTCACGCTGGCGCAGGACGCCAGCCGGGAGTTGACTATAAACATTGATCTGAGCCAGTCCGAATTGGTGGGTGCATGGGTATATGGTGAGGTGCGGCTCAGTTCAAATGGGCTCCCCGATGCCGTATTTCCCGTGGCGGTTTTTGCAGATGGCGGTGAATTGCCGTTTGAATGGATAATTAACAGCGATGATATCTCCGGTTGGCAGGAGTTTGAGCTGAGTGGGCTATCCGCCATGCCGGATGCCACCTTCACCAGTGGCGGCCTGGTTGTTCCGACTGAAACGGTAGAATTCCTGCCCCAGGATCCGACCGATGACGATCCTTATGATGGTGGTGAAGGTGTGATGACGGTATGGCACACGGTACCTGAAGGTACATTGTGGCTGCACACTGAAACACTGCCTTCAACATCTGCAGACCTGGACCTGTTTGTTGGTCTGGATGCCAATGGCGATGGTAAAGCCCAGGAAAGTGAAGAGCTCTGCGCCAGTACCTCCCCAACGGATATAGAGTTATGCGATTTATTCAGTCCCGTCGCCGGTGAGTACTGGGTCATGGTTCAGAACTGGGAAGCCACGCTCCCACAGGATGCGGCCACGCTGAAATCCGCAGTGGTGAGTCATGACACAGCTATGCCTTTGACGGCAAGTGGCAGCGGAATCGTGGCCGCCGGCGCAAGCCAGAAAGTACGTGTGTCCTGGGATAATGTGGGTGCCGTACCCGGTACTGAACTGATCGGTGCCGTTGGTATCGGAACACGTCGTGAAACGCCAAATAACATTGGTATTATTCCGGTCATCTTTTTCAAGCCCGGGTATAGCGGACCCGGAAACGCTTGTATTGATGGATGGCGTAAATCGTGGTCTAACAGTCGAAAGCGGCGGTACGCATGACCGCATTTACTTCGATATACCACCGGGGACAGAGTCATTTACTATTTCGACATCTGCAACAGGTGCCGATAGCGGACAAAACGCGGCCCTTGCGCTCGAGTTGTACCGGGTAGACTTCGATGACGCATTTACAAATGCGCCCTTTGTTACTGCGCCTGATATGAGCGGCGGACCGCTGGCCTCGGCTACCGGTTCAGGCGACACGGGTCCCACGCTGACGTCCACCGGCATCAATGCTGTTCCAGGTCGATGGTTCGCGGTGCTCAAGAACAGCAGCAACGCCCACGCGAGTGTTGAAATCAGGGCAGATTTAGACTTCTCAGGCACACCCATACCCTTACGGGCCGGCTTATGGCAGGCCTCTTCCAGGGAGGATCTAAGCCAGGGTTATGACTACTCATCGAGTGGTGGTTACCGCGCTTTCCTGTGGTATACCTATGACGATGATGGCAAACCTGCCTGGTACCTGGCTTCCGCTCCGGAGCCGGTAGGTAACGTGTGGGTAGCGGAATTGCTGCGTTTTACCAACGACGGATTATTGCAACAGTCGACTCCCGTGGGTCATGTGTCGGTCACCCTGTTGGCTGAGGATGATTCAATTTTTTCCTTTGTATTATTTGGAAAAAATGGCAGCGACAGGGAGCGTCCGAGCCTGCCCCAGATCTGCCCGGAAGTCGATGGTACCGAGCGTAGTTATAACGGGCTTTGGTCTCGCACAGCGGATGGTGTCGGTGGCGCCACGGTGGTTGTAAACAAGACTTCGCAGGCATTTGTGCACTACATTTATGATGATTCCGGTAAACCGGTCTGGTTGATTGGCGCACCGGAACCGCAAAGTTCCACCAATCCCGAAGCAGGCTTACTCCAGTTCGATGGTTTTTGTGCGGTATGTGCAGAAAAAGCCATCACGATTGATACCGTAGGCCTGTTTACCAGGGATATTACCGAGTGAAAATAGTATGAGTTGGAACCTGGATTACGTCCTGCAATCGCCTTTGAGTGGTTCTGTTGATCGTACTGATGACACGATAAAACTGACAGCACCGGTAGCCTGCCAATAGGCCGCCGGGTCCGGGACCTTCGCGGCAAATGCTGCGGGCAAAGCTGCGTTTAGCCCGGTCAGGTTTTACAGGTAAAGTCCTTGACCTGCTTGACGAGTAACCAGCAATCCTCAAACCGGTTGTACATCGGAACCGGCGCTACCCGGATCACATCCGGTTCGCGCCAGTCGGGTACGGTGCCTGCCGCTTCGAGTTGCTCAAACAAGGCTCTTCCGGCATCACGCCCGGCCAGCACACGCAGGGAAAGTTGACACCCACGTCGTTCAGGCTCCGCCGGTGTAACGATCTCAAGCGAGTCGTCCAGTTCGGATCGGATCAGTTGTTCCAGATAAGCTGTCATGGCGACAGATTTCTCGCGCAATGCGGTCATACCTGCCAGTTTAAACATGTCCAGCGCAACCCTTATCGGTGCCATGGCAAGGATAGGTGGATTGGACAAGACCCAGGCTTCAGCCCCTTCGGCGGGCACAAATTCAGGCCCCATCAGAAAGCGTGATTCCGGGTGGGCGCCCCACCAACCATGCAGACGGGTAAGGTCATCGTGCTCACCATGTCTTTCATTCACGAAGCAAGCTGCCACTGATCCCATACCCGAATTCAGGTATTTGTAAGTACACCAGACAGCGAAATCGACATCGCATTCACGCAGGTTCAACGGTACGTTTCCCACCGCATGCGCAAGGTCAAAACCACAAAGTGCACCGGCAGAATGAGCTGACCTTGCAATACGGGTCAGGTCAAAAAACTGACCACTGGCATAATGCACACCGGGCCACAGTACCAGTGCCACCTGCTCGCCATGTTCGGCAAGATAGTCCTCGATGGCTGTCTCGTCGATTGTCCGGCTATTGGCTGGTGGTTCGATTTCAACCAGGCATTCGGCCGGGTCAAGCCCATGCATGCGGATTTGAGATTCCACGGCGTAGCGGTCAGACGGGAAGGACTGCTGCTCTATCAGGATTTTCTTGCGTCGACCCGTTGGCCGGTAAAAACTGATCATCATCAGGTGCAGGTTGACGGTCAGTGAATTCATCAGAGCCACCTCCCGCGGTTTGGCACCGACCAATTCGGCCATTGGCCCGCGCAGTAAATCATTGTATGACAACCATGGGCGTTGACCCTTGAAGTGACCTTCCACGGCCAGATGTTGCCAGGCATCAAGTTCTTCGAGCACGGCGGCCCTGACTGCTTTTGGTTGCAAGCCCAGGGAGTTACCGCAGAAATACAATTGCTCACTGCCATCAGCTTTTCTGGGAATGCAGAACTGGCTCGCGGAAACCACTTAAGGTATCTCGCCGGTCAAGTTCCTGCGCCTGTTCGAGGTTGTTGTTCATCGAAATTTTCTCTCGGTACTTTAAAAACAGAATTGCGTCGTCATTATGGTGGGGCAAGGTATCCTTTTAAAGGATAATAGCGACACATTTAAAATTTAGGAGACAATGGCCGGTTCAGCCTATGACTTTGAGACAATCAGGATATTAATGAAGCGCACAGACTTTCACTATCAATTACCGGCGGAGTTGATCGCACAGCGACCACTGGCGCAACGCAGTTCGAGTCGCCTGTTATGTTTTGACAGGCAGTCCAGCCAGTTAAGCGACAGAAAGTTCAATGACCTGCCAGCCTTGCTGAATCCGGGTGATCTGCTGGTGTTCAATAACACAGAGGTCATTCCTGCACGCTTGTATGGCCTTAAGGCCAGTGGTGGACGGATAGAAATCCTGGTCGAACGCCTGTTAAGCAAAAATGAATGCCTGGCCCAGGTGCGGGCCAGCAAATCCCCGAAACCAGGTGGAAAACTGGTGCTGGAAGACGGAAGTGAGTTGCTGGTGCTGGGGCGGCAGGATGGTTTTTTCCATCTGCAGTCTGTCAATGCTGATTTGATGGCTCTGCTACAGAGTCTCGGCCATATGCCTTTGCCACCTTATATTACACGCGAAGATAATGAGGCCGACCGGCGTCGCTACCAGACCGTATTTGCCGAAACACCCGGCGCCGTGGCAGCACCTACAGCGGGACTGCACTTTGATCAGGTCCTGCTGAACCAGTTGAAAGATGCGGGTATTCAATCCACAACGGTCACATTGCATGTCGGTGCCGGGACATTCCAACCCGTACGCGTGGATGATATTGAAGATCACCTGATGCATGCCGAGTGGCTGGAGGTTTCTCAATCCGCCTGTGACGCCATTGCTGAGACACGGGTTCGTGGTGGGCGTGTCATCGCAGTCGGGACAACTGCAGTACGCAGTCTTGAGACCGCCGCGCAGGGAGGTTCATTGAAACCGTTTTCCGGTGATAGCAGAATATTCATCTACCCGCCTTACAAATTCCGTGTTGTGGATGCAATGATCACCAATTTCCATCTGCCCGAGTCCACCCTGTTGATGCTGGTCAGTGCGTTTGCCGGACATCAGCAAACACTGGCAGCGTACCGGCATGCAGTTGGGCAAGGTTACCGGTTTTTCAGTTATGGCGATGCGATGCTGCTTACCTGACTGAAGTTCGTGTATTGCGCCAGGATTTTCAGTGCTGGTGCAATATACGGGTTTGAGTGTCAGAATATGCGATTAACCCGCTTTCAATGAACCCCGGGAAACCGATGCAATTTGAATTACTGAATACCGATGGTAAGGCCCGGCGTGGCCGTCTATCCTTTGACCGGGGTCGTGTCGAAACACCTGCATTTATGCCGGTGGGTACCTACGGCACAGTCAAGGCCATGACACCAAAGGCGGTGCGTGATACCGGTGCTGAAATTCTTTTGGGTAATACCTTTCACCTGATGTTGCGTCCGGGGACCGAAGTCATCAGGGCTCACGGTGATCTGCATGATTTTATGCAGTGGAAGAGACCGATTTTGACGGATTCCGGCGGTTTCCAGGTCTGGAGTTTGTCCGAACGGCGGAAAATTACCGAGAAGGGTGTAACGTTTGCATCGCCTGTCGATGGGGCCCGGGTGTTCCTGGGCCCGGAAGAATCAATGGCAGTGCAGGCGGCCCTTGGATCAGATATCGTGATGTGCTTCGACGAGTGCACACCTTATCCGGCCACCGAGCAGCAGGCAGCGGAGTCCATGGAGATGTCCATGCGCTGGGCGCAGCGTTGCCGCGAAGCACATGGCGACAAGCAGTGCTGCGTTGTTTGGTATCGTCCAGGGCAGTATGTACGAAGGATTACGTCAGCAATCGGCACAGGCGCTGACAGGGATCGGTTTTGATGGCTACGCCATTGGTGGGCTGTCAGTTGGTGAACCGGAACATGAACGTGAACTGGTACTGGGTTATACGCTGCCGGAATTGCCAGCAGACAAACCCCGCTACCTGATGGGGGTAGGGCGGCCACAGGACATTATTGCGGCAGTTCTTCACGGTGTCGATATGTTCGATTGTGTCATGCCAACCCGCAATGCGCGTAACGGCTATTATTTTACCTCACGCGGTGTGCTTAAAATTCGCAACTCGCGTTTCGCCATGGATACCCGGCCCATTGATGAGGACTGTGATTGTTATACCTGTCAGAATTACTCACGGGCTTACTTGAAGCACCTGGATCGTTGCAGGGAAATGTTGGGGCCTCACCTGGCTACCGTTCATAACCTGTATTTCTACCAGCAATTGATGGCAGGTCTGAGAAGGGCGATTGAGAATGGAACCCTGGCTGAATATGCCACGCAGTTTCTGGAATCATATTCCTAAAAGAATATCAACAAAAACGGCGGTTTTATGCTTCCGCATGGCTTATAATTGCGCGTTGGGTTTTGGCCGGACTGTTTGAAAATTGAAACAGGGGCCCCACTTAGATTGGTAACAATCCAAATCTGTTCATAATATTGGGAAAATCCCAAGGGATAAAAAAGAGAGTAAACATGGACTTCTTTATTTCAAATGCATATGCCCAGGACGCTGCTTCACCGGGTGGCCTGATGAGTTTTCTTCCGTTAATCGTCATTTTTGCCGTGTTCTATTTTATGCTGATCCGGCCTCAGATGAAGCGCGCAAAGGAACATAAGCAGTTGGTTTCACAGCTGAGCAAGGGTGATGAAGTGATAACCAATGGTGGCTTGTTAGGGAAAATCACCGACGTATCGGATTCTTTTGTTACGCTGGAATTGGCCGACAATCTACAAATCAAGCTGCAACGTCAAGCTGTCGCCAATGTCATGCCGAAGGGCACGATCAAGTCCGCCTGATATTTAGCGTTTACCACTTAAAATTAGAGACTGATTCATGAACCAGTATTCCATCTGGAAGTACCTGCTGATACTTATTGTCGTAACAGTGGGCATAGTCTATGCATTGCCCAATTTTTACGGTGAAGACCCTGCTTTGCAGATCACTTCAGCACGTGGCTTTGAACTGCCCGCAGAGTTGACCACCAATATCGATGATGCACTGCTGGTTGAGCAAATCAGCTTCAATAGTAGCGAACAGCAGGGTAATCGCCTGTTGTATCGGTTCAAAAACGCTGAAGATCAGATCAAAGCGGCCGATGTGGTTCGCAAGGCATTGGGTGATTCGTATGTGGTTGCGCTCAATCTTGCCCACGCCACTCCTGATGGCCTGCGCGCGATCGGCGGTAAGCCGATGACGCTGGGTCTTGATTTACAGGGTGGTGTGCACTTCCTGATGCAGGTCGATATGGATACAGCGCGAAGCCAGCAACTGGATCGATACGTGGATGATATCCGTTCAGTGCTGCGTGACAATGGTATACGTTATGTATCTGTCCGCCATGAAGGTAACGGACTGCTGGCGATGCTACGCTCCGCTGAAGATCGTGACCGGACCTTGAATCTCCTGCGAACGGATCAGAGCCTGCAGGGGTTGAATATCACCGAGTTGCCGGCAGGTGAAACCTTTGGTATTTCTGCCACGGTGCAGGAAAAGCAGTTGCTGGAATTGCAGCAGACCGCCCTTAAACAGAACATAACCACCCTGCGTAACCGTGTAAACGAACTGGGTGTGGCTGAGCCCGTCATCCAACAACAGGGTGCTGACCGCGTGGTCGTACAGTTGCCGGGTGTACAGGATACGGTTGAAGCCAAGAAGATCATTGGTGCAACAGCCACGCTGGAATATCGAGCCGTTGATGAGAGCAATGATGCATTTACCGCCTCACAAACCGGCCGTGTCCCACCTGAGTCCCGTTTGTACACCGATGATAACGGCAATCCGATCCTGCTGAAAAAGCGCCTGATCGTTTCCGGTGACCAGTTGATCGGTGCGTCCGCATCCTTTGACCAGCAAAGCGGGCAGCCTTCGGTTAGCGTGACCCTGGATGGTGTGGGTTCAAAACGTATGCTGGACTTTACACGCGATAACGTGGGCAACCGCATGGCGGTTGTTTACATCGAACAGAAACCCAATGGCAGCAAGATTGAAGATGTGATCAGTGTTGCCGTAGTACGTGAGCCTTTCGGTAAACGCTTCCAGACCACCGGTCTGGGTTCTATCCGGGAAGCTTCGCAGTTATCCCTGTTACTCAGGGCTGGCGCACTCGCGGCACCGATGGAAATTGTTGAGGAACGCACAGTCGGCCCAAGCCTCGGTGCAGACAACGTTGCCAAGGGCTTCAAAGCCGTCGTCATCGGCTTTTGCCTGGTATTGGTCCTGATGGCCGTTTATTACAGGGTTTTTGGATTGGTCGCCAACCTGGCACTGTTTGCAAACCTTGTTCTGCTGATGTCCCTGTTATCGATGCTGGGCGCAACCCTGACCATGCCGGGTATCGCGGGTATCGTATTAACAATCGGTATGGCGGTTGATGCCAACGTGTTGATTTTCGAGCGTATTCGTGAAGAGATACGCAATGGCAATACACCACAGGCAAGTATCCGGGCGGGTTATGAAAAAGCATTTTCAACCATCGCGGATGCCAACATCACGACATTGATCGCAGCATTTGTTTTGTTCCTGTTTGGAACGGGCCCGGTCAAGGGTTTTGCGGTTACCCTGTCACTGGGTATCGTTACCTCAATGTTTACTGCAATTATGGGCACACGGGCCGTCATAAATCTGATTTATGGTGGTAAGAAACGTGTTCGTAAGTTGGCAATTTAAGGTATTAGCATGAAATTTCTGAATCGCAAAACCAATATCGATTTCATGAGCCGGCGTAATATTGCGCTGGTTTTCTCAGCCATCCTGATTGTTGTTTCAATTGCTTCGCTGACAATGACGCGGATTGAATTTCGGACTGGATTTCACCGGTGGTACGCTGATTGAAGTCGGTTACCCGTCGGCACCGGATACCAATGAAGTACGTGAAAACCTGGCCAATGCGGGGTTTGACTCGGTGGTACAGACTTTTGGCGCCGCAACCGATATCGTTGTGCGTATCCCGCCCTCCGAAATGGAAGAAAGCAGCGCCGAACTATCCACCCGGGTGCTGGCGGCTTTGAGCCAGGGTGTTGAAGGTGAAATTGAAATGCGCCGCGTCGAGTTTGTTGGACCGCAAGTGGGTGAAGAACTGGCAGAGCAGGGCATACTGGCGGTTATCTATGCGATGGTTGGTGTGTTCTTGTATGTCATGTTCCGTTTCCAGTGGCGCTTTTCAGTAGGCGCTGTGGCGGCCCTGTTTCATGATATTACCATCAGTATGGGTATCATATCGCTGGTGCAAATCGAGTTCGATCTTACTGTCGTTGCGGCCATCCTGGCGGTAGTGGGCTATTCGCTGAATGACACCATCGTGTTGTTTGACCGTATTCGCGAAAACTTCCCGCGTTACCGTAAACGTCAGCCGATTGAAGTGGTTAACACCTCAATCAATGAAACGCTTTCACGCACCCTGATGACGTCAACCACCACCTTGCTGGTTCTTTTTGCCTTGTTCTATTTCGGTGGTGAGATCATTCACGGTTTTGCGTTTACGCTGATTGTCGGTGTCGTAGTGGGTACCTACTCGTCCATCTATGTTGCGAGTTCTGCCCTGCTGTTGCTGGGTGTGAGCAAGTACGACCTGATGGAAGTGGAAAAAGAGGGCGCGACGATCGACGCCAGGCCCTAATTTTATTCCCAGGTACCCGCGAATTAAATGAACCTCTAGAAGTGTCTTCCCCGCGAGAGCGGGGGAGGAATGCTGTTGCGTACGAGTCCTATTTTTTTGCCTTGGCCCAGCGTGGCTCGATAATTTTACGCAACGGTGTCATCAGTTTGTAAGGTGCCGCGAGGATTGAGTGTGATGTCTCCACTGAATCATTGCCATCGAAATCGGTGACAACACCACCGGCTTCCCTGACCAGTAATGCACCGGCGGCGACATCCCAGGGTTTTAAACCGATCTCAAAATAGGCATCCATCCGTCCCGCGGCCACCCAGGCGAGATCCAGTGATGCGGCGCCATTTCGCCGAATGTCTTCTATTTTTTTAAACACATCACTGAAGATTCCGGTGTAGACACTCATCATGCCACGCTGACGGAATGGAAATGCGGTGGCTGCGATGGCGCTATCCAGAGACAATGCGTGCTGATACCCTGATACGGGTATTGTTCATGTGTGCACCGCCACCACGACTGGCGCTGAACATTTCATCGCGCATGGGATCGTAAACGACCGCGTGTTCGGTACGACCCTTGACCTGTAAGGCAATGGAGATACCAAAATGCGGCATGCCATGCAGGTAATTACTGGTTCCATCGAGTGGATCAATAATCCAGACATGGTCACTTTCACCCTGTGAACCGCCTTCCTCTCCGAGGAACGCATGATCCGGGTGATAACGCTTAATTTCACGTACAATTTGCGCTTCGCTGGACTTGTCAATTTCAGTAACATAGTCATGCCGTGCCTTTTGGGTCACGGGAATGCTGGCCACTTTGGGGAATTCCTGACGCATCAGGTCGCCGGCGATATGGGCTGCATTGATAGCGATGTTGATTGTTGGATGGGCCATGGCTATAAAACCTTAATTGAGTATGAATCTATGAACTCGAAGGCGGCACAGGATACCAGAAGCGAAGCACAGGTGGCAGCACGTTTGTCACATATACGCATAGTATTGATCAATACCAGTCATCCCGGCAACATTGGTGCCACCGCAAGGGCCATGAAAGTCATGGGACTGGCGAATCTGCACCTGGTGAATCCGAAGACTTTTCCATGCCATGAAGCAACAGCGATGGCCTCCGGTGCCGATGATTTGCTGCAACGGGCAGTCGTTCATGATTCGCTGGAATCTGCACTGGACGGTTGCAGCCTGGTGATGGGTACCAGCGCGCGTTTACGCAGCCTGCCCATGCCGCAAATGGACTTGCGCTCGGCTGCGCAAAGCGTTTTGGCAGAAAACCATGGTCAGGATATAGCGATCTTGTTTGGCCAGGAGCGTGCCGGTCTGACCAATGACGAAATACAGCGTTGTCACCAATTGGTACATGTTGATACCGACCCCGACTTTGGTTCTCTGAATCTCTCGCAGGCTGTTCAGTTGATGGCGTATGAGTTAAGAATGGCGGTGATTGGTGGTGCGGGCGCCGTGCTGGCCCCATCGGATTGGGAACCGGTGGATGCCGGCCAGATGGAAATGTTTTTCGTTCATCTCGAGCAGACCTTGCTGGATATCGGTTTTATGAACCCGGAACAGCCCAAGCGCCTGATGGCGCGCATGCGTCGATTATTCAATCGTGCGCGGCCGGATCAGAATGAAATCAACATACTACGGGGTATATTGGCGGCATCACAATGGTCTGCCGGTAAAAAGGACTAGTAAGTGACCCGAAAGTGCGGGCTCAGGATAGGTTTTTTTCTATGGACATCCGGTTGTGGTCGACCAACTTGCACCTAATCTAAAGAAATGATTAAAGAAGATCACATTGTCTTGAACTGAGCATCTGTTACTGATTTAATCGTTGTCGGAAGTCAGTTGTCTAGGGGCGAAAGGAATCGTTTGTTATTAAAAAGGGAGCGAAACACATGAATTCTTCACGCGCTATAAATAAGCTTTTCGGTTATTCATTCATTTTTTCACTTTTTCTCAGCACATCAGTTTTTGCAGGTAACCCACTGATTACCAGTAGTTTTTCTGGTATTTGGGATCAGCCAGAGCAAGAGAGCCAGGGCATTATTTTGCAGATTGGTGAGCAGCTTGATGAAGAAGGGATAGAACAAAAGGTAGGTATCGCCTACTGGTTTACCTATGGGCCGGATCTTGAACAGCGCATGGTTTCTTGGTGTCGGACCGGTCACTGGCAATGTCATTAACATGACACTGTATACCGCGTCCGATATTGGTTTCATGGCTGCCAACCTGGAAGGTAATGATTCTGTTGTACCGGTTGGTGCTTTGAATCTTGAATTCAGAAACTGCAACCATGGGCAAGCTGACTATGAATTCGATGCAGTGGAAGGCGACGTAGCGGTTGATGCTGAGATGGGTGAATTTCCTATCAAACGCATCAGCAGTATTTATCGTCAACGTTGCAGTGGTGGTATTTCAGATGACACGCCAAGACATGGTAAGCCAGTGACTATGGAAGTTGGCCTTTATCCTGTCAGCGATAGTGCACGTGGCCGTGGCAAGGCAAAGTTCTGGGAACGTTCCGACCGGACTGATTTCAAGGTTGAGGTCGAAAATCTTCCGGACCGCACTTACACGCTGAAAGTTTGCGGAGTAGTGGTGGCATCCGAAATGCCGGGTGAACTGGAATTTCGCAGTCCTGAAGCCGACGACAAGCTGCATCTGAATTTTGAGCCGCGTGATTGCAAAATCGAGCTCTTTGACGAGGGCGAGGTTGTACTGACTTCAGGTGACGAAGTTCTCAGTGAAAAGCAGACCGGGAACTAAGTAATTACGGACACTGATCAATCTTAACCTCATGACCCCGGGACAGCATCTCCTGGCCCGGGGTCATGACATGTCTTCATTTATGCAGTGCGATTCACTGCTGTCTGACTTAATCTAAATTCCTGCATCTCCAAGTTAAGGTCCTTCGCTGGATTTTTGTGTGGTGGGGATTGTTTGACTTTAAAATTACTATTTACGTGGGAGCCGAGGTCGCACAGTACCTTACTTCAGGACTCGCCACGAGCACGTCCGTGTGGGCTCGGGTCGCGACATGGCCCTGGCCACTTTACTCCCCAGCGTCCCCATCTGAAGGCGAAGCCGGAAACTGTTAAGACAGCTTGTCTGCGCCTTGAATTAAGCGGGACAGTAGTGTGTTCGATTTATAGATAATCCGGCCGGTTGATGCCCGGTAATATATCCGGTGAGTCTACCGGCTCGCCCGCGGTCAGGGCTAATGGAACGACACCAGCCCACACCCGTGCATCCAGATCAGATTTACTGTCCGAGGGTGGACCTGTTCGGCATTTGGTACTGAAGGTTTCAATCGGAAGAGCCAGCAAACTGGTGGCATTGAGCTCCTTGATGGTGGATTTTCTCAAATCCGCCCTGCGCCCGGGCATCAGGTGATCAACCAGGGTCTGGATACTCCTTCGCTTTTCATCCGTATCGACAATCGGTTGCGCGGTTCCAAATACCATAACCGAGCGATAATTCATTGATGAGTTAAATGTAGATCGCGCATAAACCAGTCCGTCGAAGTGCGTTACGGTTACACAACAGCGCAAACCGGCTGCCAGGTTGGTTATCAGACGGCTTGCGACCGACCCGTGAATCAGTAATTGCTTACCCATACGGGCATAAGCCATTGGTACAACGTAAGGCTGTTCATCCAGCGTGAAGCCCACATGGCAAATTTTGCCAGCATCAAGCATTTCACAGGCCAATTTGAAATTATGGCTACCGCGTTTTGCTTCCCGTTTGAATTTTGTATCAACTTTTTGGGTCATAAATGTCTCTGGGTATGTGACAACGATAAGCAACATGCTACCTTGTCGTACGACTTGATGTCATTATCATGGTGACTAAATGCTTACTTTATTTTATTAACGGGATGCTCGCGTGAATTCGAATACCGAAGTCAAAAAAACAGATGAAGGAAACTGGCACCAAAGTGTCTGGAAGGTGGTGTCGGAAATACCATCAGGCCACGTGCTGACCTATGGAGAGGTCGCCCGCCTGTCAGGTATGCCGAGGGCTGCACGTCGCGTCAGCCAGGCCCTGAGGCGCGCGCCACGTGGCTTGAACGTGCCCTGGCACAGGGTGATCAACTCGCAGGGGAAAATCTCCTTTCCCGAAGATTCCAGCGGTTGGATCAAACAAAAGAACAAACTCGAAGAAGAGGGTGTTGTGTTCTTGAGAAGGCAAGGTTAACCTCGATCAATTTGGCTACCGTGGCGCAGTAGACCGCTTGCTATGGGGCGAGGACGATTTGTGATCAACAGGCTTAGAACCGCATGGAAAGCGCTACGCGGTAATTTCTGGGGCTCGCTGGCTTTTGATGTCGCATTGATGATTACGGTCTTCGTGCTAATCAGTATGTGGCAGACCCGTAACCTGCCCGATGACGAGCATACACCGCCACTGGAACTCGCCTGGCTGGATGACATGCGTGCGGATACCGTGATGGTTCCCGGAGAAACGGGTGTCGTGTACTTTTTTGCCCCCTGGTGCTTCTACTGTCGCAAGAGCATCGATAACCTCGACGAACTGGTATCCAGCGGACAACTGGCCTGGGCGAGGGTGGTTGCGCTTGAGTATGAGAGCCTTGATGACGTGAGGGAATTCATCAACGAAACGGGAATCCATCTCCCGGTATTGCTGGGTGGACCACAAACCTCTGAAGACTGGCAAATACGCGGATTCCCAACCTATTTCGTGATTGATGGCGACGGCAAAATCGCCAGCCGATCGGTAGGTTATTCAACCAAAATCGGCCTGCAGGTCAGGGCGTGGCTGAACCAGGACCAATAGAAGGCGGCTTCATGACCCAAACCAACCTCTCGACCGGTTCCAGCGTTTACCATTACTTATCTGCAAAGTTGGGGGCGCTGTGATGGGTATTAACTTCCCTGGACTCGCTGCAAGTACATCCCTGTAAGCTCTGTCGCGACATCCATGTCGCTCAAGGTCCAGAAAAGTTAATACCCACCCCAGCTTAGTATCAAACGACGTGCATCTATCAGAAACCATTTACCCATGCGTTCGCATAGTGCCGAGTGAGAGTAGAGTATCAAACGACGCGTATCTGTCAGAAGCCATTACTCTGTGCTTTCGCACAAAGCCGAGGGGGTGTGGTGTCTTGATTCAGGACCGTGAGCGACAGGAGGTCGCGCTCGAGCCCCCATGGATGGGTTCACGGCGAGTCCTGGATCAAGACACCACATCACCTTGGCTTCCAAACCGATCAAGAGTAACAGGCATGCCAAAAAAGGGTTTCTTCTAAACTCGCCTACACCTTTTGAGCGTGATCAGTCCAACAGCCCCAATGCCTTTGCATGGTGACGCAAATGATCGTCAATAAAGCTCGCGATGAAAAAGTAACTGTGGTCATAACCCGCCTGCATACGCACTTCCAGCGGGTGATGGGTGCAAATACAGGCTTGCTCCAGGCTTCCTGGTTTTAGCTCTTCACCAAGGAAATTATCATCGGCTCCCTGGTCTATCAGGATGGGTAGCTGGTTCTCAACCGTGCAAACCAGTTGGGTGGCATCCCATTCACGCCAAAGATTACGGTCATCACCGAGGTAGTGGCTAAAAGCCTTAACGCCCCAGGGTGATTCCGACGGATGGCATATCGGCGCGAACGCTGAAACCGACTGGTAACGCTCGGGGTCTTTCAATGCACACATCAAGGCGCCGTGACCGCCCATGGAATGACCGCTGACGCTGCGTTTGTCCGTCACCGGAAGCGAGGCTTCAACCAGGGCAGGCAACTCCTTGTTGACATAATCAAACATGTTGTAGTGATCGGACCAGGGAGCCTGCGTCGCGTTGATGTAAAAGCCGGCACCTGAGCCAAAATCCCAGTGATCGTGTTCTTCGGGCAGGTCAGTGCCACGTGGACTGGTGTCGGGGCAGACAATGGCCAAACCCAGTTCAGACGCCAACCGCTGTGCACCGGCTTTCTGAGCGAAGTTTTCATCGTTACAGGTCAAACCTGAAAGCCAGTACAAAACAGGTACAGGTCCGGTTTCCGCTTGTGGTGGCAGAAACACGCCAAAGATCATCTCGCAGTTGAGCACCGTGGAATGGTGCTGAAAACGTAATTGTTGGCCGCCATGTACCCGGTTTCGCGAAATTTCCTTAATTGCCGTCATGTAAGGCTCCTAAAAAATGACGACCGAACGAATGCTTTCACCATCATGCATCAGGTCAAAAGCCCTGTTGATATCTTCCAGCCCCATGGTGTGGGTGACCATATCGTCGATATTGATTTTGCCGGCCATGTAATTATCCACGTAACCCGGCAGTTCGCTACGGCCACGTACACCGCCAAAAGCGGTGCCGCGCCAGACCCGCCCTGTGACCAGTTGAAACGGTCTTGTGCTGATTTCCTGGCCGGCGCCGGCCACGCCAATGATGACAGATTCGCCCCAGCCCTTGTGACAGCACTCAAGTGCAGCACGCATGACATTGGTATTGCCGATACACTCGAATGAATAATCAACACCGCCATCGGTCAGATCAACGATAACTTCCTGTATTGGCCGGTCATACTTTGACGGGTTGACGAAATCGGTGGCGCCGAGCATGCGTGCCA
Organism: uncultured Gammaproteobacteria bacterium; assembly: GCA_963749115.1. GTDB lineage: Bacteria > Pseudomonadota > Gammaproteobacteria > Xanthomonadales > SZUA-36 > SZUA-36. Next base: position 21,830 of record CAVVLP010000009.1, on the reverse strand, counting down.
TTTCAAACTTGTCCTCATTAAGATCAACCGCCAGGATGCGGGAAGCACCCGCCATCACAGCACCCTGGACCACGCTGAGGCCGATACCACCCAAACCGAAAACCGCGACACTGGCACCGGCTTCTACCTTGGCAGTATTCAGCACTGCGCCGATGCCGGTTGTGATACCGCAACCCAGCAGGCAAACCTTGTCCAGAGGCGCCTGTTGATTGATTTTCGCCACCGAAATTTCCGGCATCACGCTGTATTCCGAAAATGTTGAGGTGCCCATATAGTGGTAAAGCGTTCTCACCATTAAGTGAAAACCGTGAGCTGCCATCGGGCATCAGGCCCTGGCCCTGGGTGAGCCTGATGGCCTGGCACAGATTGGTTTTGCCGGACGTGCAGAAACTGCATTGACCACACTCCGGTGTATACAAGGGAATGACGTGATCACCCGCTTTGACGCTGGTTACCCCGGCGCCCACTTCCTCCACAACACCACCGCCTTCATGGCCAAGCACCGCCGGGAAAATACCTTCAGGGTCTTCTCCTGAAAGTGTGAACGCATCGGTGTGGCAAACACCGGTGGCCACCATGCGTACCAGGACTTCGCCTTGTTTCGGGCCCTCAACATCAATTTCAGTAACCTCGAGCGGTTGGCCGGCTTTAATGGCTACAGCAGCGCGTGATTTCATATTCTACAACTCCATATTCGGGAATATTTTGGATGGGTCGTGTCGTACTATCCCATCATCTTGATGGTTAATTATAGCCTGTGACTCAATCCCATAAAGGATCCACTTCGATCAGGATAAACTCACTGTTGTCCGGTTGTGTTCCGCTATTATCACGTGCCTGTCCAAGCGGGTAGTTATTGTCATTTACCAGGCCCAGTGTTGTTGCATTTAATACGACCAGACCTTCAATGGTCCAGAATGGAAATGTAAATAGCTGTATTGCCATCCTGGTTCAGGTCATGCGGATCCTTGATGTTCAGCAGGTCGGCGACCAGGGTTTTATGTAAAAAACCATCCTTATCCAACTGGTTAAAATCAATTCGGAATACTTTCTTTAATAAGGCATTTTTCGCCTTCTTTTGAGTCTCTTTCGATAACCAGGCCAGCCGGTGTTTGAAAACATTGTGAAGTCGCCAATCGCACTGGCGCCTTTCTCCAGCCTGTAACGAAAACTGGGATCTAACGCATTTTTATTCACGAACATTTTTTCATTAATATCGAAAGTGTAAATATTGAGCCCGGCAGCCACTTCCTTCCAGCGCCCCTTCCAGCATCGGGTAAAGCCATTTGCCATCGGTTGACATGGCCATGCCTTCAAAACCGCGAGAACGTGGCAGGTTAGCCTGCTCACCTGATGGGTTGCCTTCTGAATTCAGACCCGCCAGTCTGAAGGCGGTGCCAGCATCAAACCATCGGCACTGAAGTGCAGCAGTGCCGGGTTGAATTCCTCGCCGATCCAGTAACTACCATCTGCAACCCTGCGGAATGATTCAGGATCAAGATCTGCACCCGTCAGCAGGTGGTCTGTACTGCGCGCCGCGGGGTAGGGCAGGTAGTGCTCCGGATCGCTCAAGTTAATGATACTGCTGAGCCGGATGGTGCCCGTGCCTCCCGTCGCGGTTCGAAAATCGGGGGCGATGTGATAAATACTCAACAGGTAATCGGAAGAGTTGATGCGGGCACCAAAACCATTGTCGCTCAGGACGATATAAGAACCATTTTCACCTTTAATCAGAGCGGAAAATCCCTGCACAGGCTGTTGATCGATGAATGGCGGGTGGCGGTTGTTTTTCGCTTCAATCAACTGCCCGGATGTAGGTCCGGGCGTAAAGGTATCTGCGGGCAATACCGCGAAAGCGGTTAAAGTCGCAGCCTGTGAAACCGCTGTCGTTTGTGACAGCAGCAATACCAACAGGCAGGATAACCCCTAGCCCGAACATTGCGCCAGTATCCCTGATGATGGTGCAATGTTCAGGTTAGCTATGCGCAATGGGTTTGTCAGTAAACAGGTAGTCCCTCAGTTCGTGATCCATGGCGGGGTCTCGTCTGCGAATCCACTCCAGCACCATCGCGGCGTGTTCTTTTTCCTCATCCCGGTTGTGTGCGAGGATGGCACGCAATTCATCATCCTTGCAGGCATCGACGCGCTGGTTATACCAGTCAACCGCTTCGAGTTCTTCCATCAGCGAGGTAATGGCACGATGCATATCGCGTGTTTCGTCGCTGAGTTCTGAAATAGGTTCGTGATAGCCTTCATTTGACATGCTTTTCTCCTGTCATAGGGTTCGTTGTCAGGTAGACACCTGGTGAAGGTGTATATCCCTTTGCGGAAAAGGAATATTGCAACCGGCGGCTTCGAGTTCTACCTTGGAGGTCTCGAGGATTTCGGCAAGCACGTTCCAATAGTCTTCGCTTTTCACCCATGGCCGGACAACGAAATCCACGCTGCTATCGCCAAGGTTATTGATAAATATCTTCGTTTCCGGAGCGTCCAGCACCTTGGGGTTATCTTTGCACACTTTTCGCAGTATACCGGCAGCAACTTTCAGGTCATCACCGTAACCAACACCAATGACCATATCCACGCGGCGGGTATCATTTGCCGAATAGTTGGTTATTGCACTGGTGTACATCAAGGCATTGGGAACAATAATCTTTTTATTGTCAGGTGTAATCAGGATGGTGCTGACCAGGTGTATCTCCTCCACCGTGCCCAGGATACCGCCCGCATCAACAAAATCGCCCTTGGTGAAGGGGCGGAACAATACCAGCATGACACCTGAGGCGAAATTGGATAAGGAATCTTTTAATGCCAAACCGACAGCCAGACCTGCTGCACCCAGAATGGCTATGAACGATGTTGCCGGAATACCAAGCGTATCGACTGCCGCTATGACAGCGGCGATGAGAATCAGTGTAAATGTGATGGTACCGAGAAAATCTACCAGTACGGGATCAACTTCCCGCTTGCTCAGTATTGCCTCAAGTGCACGCTTCGCACGGCGTGCGACCCATTTGCCGACCCAAAATATGATCAGGGCTATCAGTAGGTTGATCGCACCATTGGTCAGCATCTCGATAAAATCCGGGTTTGTTATATAGTCCTTGATTACGTCCATTAATATTTCTTACTCCAAGTTGATTTCATGGCAAATCAAGCGATATCGCCATGTGATTCAAGTGCCTGTTCCATGCGGTCTGCCATCGGGGCCATGTGACTGATCACGTATTCCAGTTCATCAGCGTCCAGTGAAGAGTAGGCCAGGTTGGCACACATTTTCACATAAGCCACACCATCGAGATCACCGACTGCCAGGTAACCGACCCTGAGAACAAGATTGATACGCAAACATTTTTCCGCATCAAAATCCTCAAGCGGGCAAATCAGCGTTTCCACACGCAGATAGCGCCGGTTATCGGCAGATTTCAATTCAGCAAGGAAAACACTTTGTTTTCTGTCGCTGCTCATCCATTGAGCAGTTCGAACCCGAGCTGGAATGGTTCATCCATAAACAACTGGTGATTATCCATAACGTGTTTTCTTACTTCGGCAAAAGTTTCCATGCATTATTCCTTATTTTGGCGCTAGCCTGACGGCACCATCCAAACGAATGGTCTCACCGTTGAGGTATCCATTTTCCACGATATGCGCGACTAATTCAGCATATTCTTCCGGTTTGCCCAATCGGCTCGGGAAGGGGATTGATGCACTTAGCGATTCCTGTATATGTTCGGGCATACCATCGACCATCGGTGTCCAGAATATACCCGGTGCAACGGTGTTTACACGTACACCAATACGGGCGTATTCCCTGGCGATTGGCAGTGTCATACCTGCAATGCCGGCCTTGGATGCCGAGTATGCCGCCTGACCGATCTGACCATCAAAGGCCGCGACCGACGCGGTACTGATTATCACGCCACGTTCACCATCGGCGTTAGGCGGGTTGGATTCCATTGCAGCCCCGGCCGCCTTGATGATATTGAAACTGCCGACCAGGTTAACCTGGATGACCTTTGAAAAGAAATCCAGTGCCATCGGTGCTTCCCGGCCAAGTACGCGGCCTGCGCCAATAATTCCCGCACAGTTCACCGCAACATTGATCAGACCCATGTGATCAACAGCCAGCTTGACGGCGTCTGTAACACCCTGTTCGCTGGTTACATCGGTTCGAACGTAGCTGACCGCACCACCCAATTCAGCCACTACCGCAGCCCCTGCCTCATCGTTGATATCGAGCAATACTGCCTGACCACCACCGGTCACCACTTTGCGTGCGACGGCCAGTCCCAAACCGGAAACTCCGCCGGTTATCAGTGCTTTGACTTCATTCAATTGCATGATGTAAAACTCCTGTTTGTGTCATTTTGACAAATTGAGTGCAACACCCGCCTTGCTGTTATTGGGGCGTTGCAGTTGTTTTGAAATCCAGTCGCCGGTTTTGGCCAATTCATGCAGATCAACGCCAGTGGTCAGACCCAGTCCATGTAGCATGTAGATCACGTCCTCGGAGGCCACATTGCCAGAAGCACCGTTTGCATAAGGGCAACCACCCAGTCCGGCAACAGACGAGTCGACTGTGCGAATACCGGCATCAAGACAGGCAAGAATATTTGCCAATGCCTGGCCATAGGTGTCATGAAAATGTACAGCGAGTTGCCCGATAGGTACCTCTGAGCTGACCGCATTGATCAGTGAATTTGCCGCTGCCGGTGTGCCAATTCCGATGGTGTCTCCCAATGAGATTTCGTCGCAACCCATTTTCATTAGTTGCCTGCAAACCATTGAAACAGCTTCAGTTTCAATCGCGCCTTCGTAGGGGCAACCCAGTACACAGGATACATAAGCACGAATTTTAATTCCGGAATTTATAGCCATATGCATAACCGGTTCGAGCCGTGTGATGGACTCGGCGATACTGCAATTGGTGTTACGCTGGCTGAAGCTTTCTGATGCGGCTGTAAATATGGCAATTTCCGTTGCGCCGGCATCAACGGCGCGCTGATAACCCTTCAGGTTTGGTACCAGCACCGGGTAGCGTGTACCGGGTAATGGCTTCAGGCCCTTCATGACGGCTTCGGAGTCAGCCATTTGCGGTACCCATTTGGGGCTGACAAAGCTGCCAGCCTCGATAACGGGTATCCCACAATTTGCGAGGCGTTCAATCAGTTCAATTTTTACTGATGTAGAGAGTTTAAGTTTTTCGTTCTGCAAGCCGTCACGTGGACCGACTTCAACCATTGTTACGAAATCATTCATAGCTATCTAGTCGTTGATCCAGTCAGGTTTTCGCTTCTCGAGGAAAGCAGCCAGGCCTTCCTGTCCCTCGCGGGAAACCCGCAAGCTGGCAATCAGTCTGGCAGTCATGTTCATCGGTGATTTTTTGGGTGTCTGCGTTGTGACCGGCAATTTCAAAAACCAGTTGTTTGCAATGCGACACTGCCGCCGGACCGCCTTTGAGGACCTGTCTGATCGTGTCTTCAACAACTTCGTCCAGTTGTTCTGCGCGTCGCTGTTTGCTGTACCAGGCCGATGTCGTATGCCCGTTGGCTGTCGAATCTCTCGGCACTGAGAAAATAACGCCGTGCATGGGTCTCACCTATACGGCGAATCACATAAGGTGAGATAACGGCGGGTACCAGGCCGAGACGTGCTTCGGTCAGGCCGAAACGGGCATTATCAACGGCAACGGTGATATCACAGGCTGCGATCAGGCCAACCCCACCGCCAAATGCTGCACCATTGATCCTGGCGATGGTCGGCTTTGACAGGTAGTTCAGGCGTACGCATCAGGTCTGCAAGACGCAGTGCATCGCGTTCATTCTCATCCTGGCTGGCCTTTACCAGGCTGCGCATCCAGTTAAGATCCGCACCGGCAGAGAAGCAGGAACCCGTTCCGGTGATCACGACCATCCTGACCGCGTCGTTCTGATCCGCCGCCTTCAGTGCCGCGGTCAGTTCCCGAATCATGTCCGCATCAAATGCGTTATGCACCTCGGGCCGGTTCATGCACAAGGTCAGGACACCACGCTTGTCGGTACTGCAAATTATGGTACGCATAAGTTCTTGACCCGGTTGTCCTCGCTCTACATCCTGAAGATGCCGTGCTTGCCTTGTTGAACAGGTGCGTTCATGGCGGCCGATAAGGCGAGACCCAACACGTGCCGTGTATCAATCGGGTCGATAACACCGTCATCCCAAAGCCTTGCGGTCGCGTGATAGGGGTGTCCCTCACGTTCGTAACTATCGCGGATCGGTTGCTTGAAAGCTTCCTCATCCTCATGTGTCCAGCTTTCGCCGGAGGCTTCAATTGCATCCCTGCGGATGGTCGCCAGCACCGATGAGGCCTGCTCCCCGCCCATTACGGAAATACGTGCATTAGGCCACATCCAGATCATTCTTGGCTGGTATGCCCGTCCGCACATCGCGTAGTTTCCGGCACCGAAGGAGCCGCCAATGATGACGGTAAATTTGGGTACATGGGAGGTGGCAACGGCGGTGACCATCTTGGCGCCATCCTTTGCAATTCCGGAATTTTCGGACGCCTTTCCAACCATGAATCCAGAAACATTTTGGAGAAATATCAACGGAATATTTCTCTTGTTACAAATTTGGATAAAGTGCGTTCCTTTCAAAGCACTGTCAGAAAACAGGATTCCGTTGTTCGCAACAATACCAACCGGGTAACCGTGTACACGGGCGAAACCGCAGACCAGGGTTCTGCCATAACGGGCTTTAAATTCATGAAAATCACTTCCGTCAATGAGGCGGGCTATGATTTCACGCACCTTGTAAGGGTAACGGGTGTCACGCGACACGATTCCGTAAATTTCCTCAACCGGGTAAGCCGGACTGACCGACTCGCACATTTCAAGCGGGTTGTCTTTTTTACGATTCAGGTATGAGACCGCTTCACGTGCAAGTTGTAAGGCGTGCGTATCATCCAGGGCAAGGTGGTCGGTCACACCTGATTTGGAGCAATGCACTTCTGCACCACCCAGTGACTCGGCATCGACAATTTCGCCGGTCGCCGCTTTGACCAGGGGTGGGCCGCCCAGAAAAATCGTACCCTGATTTTTAACGATGATGGACTCGTCACTCATTGCGGGGACGTAGGCGCCACCAGCGGTACACGAACCCATTACAACACCGATTTGAGGAATATTGGCTGCCGATAGCTGGGCCTGGTTATAAAAAATCCGGCCAAAGTGTTCCCGATCCGGAAAAATTTCGTCCTGTAGTGGCAGGAAGGCACCGCCGGAATCAACCAGGTAGATGCAGGGCAGGTTGTTCTCCAGCGCAATTTCCTGGGCGCGTAGATGTTTTTTCACCGTGATTGGCAGGTAGCTACCTCCCTTGACGGTCGCATCGTTGGCAATAATGACAACTTCCTGTCCGCTGACACGGCCCACACCGGTAATGATTCCGGCCGAAGGCGCTTTGCCGTCATACATGTCAAAAGCGGCCATTGGAGATAGTTCCAGAAACGGTGTGCCGGGATCTAACAGTTGCTTAACGCGCTCACGCGGCAGCATTTTGCCGCGTTGGGTGTGCTTGTTACGGGACTTTTCCCCACCACCCAGTTCAACCTGGTCCAGATGCGTTTGCAGGTCTGCAACCAGTTCACGCATATGGGTATCATTGGCAGCAAATTCCTTGCTGCTTATATCGATCTGCGATTGGATGATGGCCATGGTCGGATTATGGCAGTTCGATGGCTAAAGCAGTAGCTTCTCCACCACCGATACACAGCGCTGCAACGCCTTTTTTAAGACCACGCTGCTGCAATGCATTGATCAATGTCACCACCACGCGTGCACCGGAAGCCCCAATGGGGTGACCGAGGGCACAGGCACCACCATTCACATTCATTTTGGCGTGATCAATTTTGAGCTCGTGCATCGCAGCCATCGTGACGGTCGCAAACGCTTCGTTGACCTCGAACAGGTCGACTTCATCAATGCTCCAGCCGGCTTTTTTCAGCACCCGTTCGATAGCACCGATGGGTGCGGTGGTAAACCATTCAGGATCCTGTGAAAAAGTTGAATGTGCAACAATGGTGGCCAACGGTGTGATACCCATATCCGCGGCTTGTTGTGCAGACATCAGCACGGTGGCGGCAGCACCATCGGAAATCTTTGAAGAAGAGGCCGCAGTGACCGTGCCGTCTTTCTTGAATGCGGCCCGAAGCGTGGGGATTTTTCCCACGTTACATGACGGTGGTTCCTGATCTTCGCTGACCACGCGTGTCACCACGACGGGACTTGACCGTGACCGGGGTAATCTCATCCTTGAACTGACTTTCCATTGCTTTTACAGCGCGTTCAATTGAAGCGATTGAAAAAGCATCCTGTTGCTCACGGGTAAAATCATATTTCTCGGCACAACGCTCACCGAAAACACCCATCATCAAGCCGTCGTCCGGATTCTGCAGACCGTCATAAAACATGTGATCGAGGACTTCCCCATGACCCATTCGGTAACCGCTACGGGCTTTGGGCAGCAGGTAAGGCGCGAGTGACATATTTTCCATACCGCCGGCCACCACGATCTCCGAGGAGCCCGCCAGGATCTGGTCATGGCCAATCTGGATGGTCTTCATGGCGGAGCCGCAGGCCTTGTTAATGGTAACCGCACCCGCAGAAGTTGGTATGCCTGCCTTGCGTGCAGCGAGACGGGCAGGGGCCTGGCCAACACCTGCCGGCAATACGCAACCCATCAGAACATCATCGACCGCATCGGGTGCCAGACCCGCCTGTTCGAGTGCCCCGGTAATGGCAGCTGCGCCGAGTTCGTCACAGGAAACCGTTGAAAATTGGCCCTGAAAGGAGCCGATAGGGGTGCGTTTGGCACCGACAATGACGACTTTGTTATTCATTTCTTAAAACTCCATCTGTGTTTTCACTAAATATTCCGGCGTATGGTTCCGGGGACTTCTACAGACCCAGCAGTTCCCGACCGATCAGCATTCTGCGGATCTCGTTGGTACCTGCCCCGATTTCATATAACTTGGCATCCCGTAATAAACGTCCTGCCGGATACTGGTTGATATAGCCATTGCCACCTAAGGTCTGGATCGCCTCCAGAGCAACCCTGACGGCGCTTGAGGATGCCTGTAACAGGCAGGCTGCCGGGTCAATACGCGACTTTTTGCCGGCGTCATAGTCTTCAGCGATCCTGTAGACGAAGGCCCGTGCTGATTGGAGGTCTGTATACATATCAGCCAGCTTGGCCTGCATGATGCCGAATGAGCCAATCGCACGGTCAAACTGTTTACGCTCACGCATATAAGGTAAAACCAGGTCGAGACAGGCCTGCATCAGCCCGAGGGGGCCACCGGACAGCACCAGGCGTTCCGTATTCAGACCACCCATCAGCAACTTCACACCCCGGTGGACTTCGCCAATGACATTTTCAGCCGGTATTTCACAGTTCTCGAAAACCAGTTCACAGGTATCTGAGCCACGCATACCGATCTTATCCATTTTCGGTTCGGTGCTAAAGCCGGGCATACCTTTTTCAACCAGGAAGCCGGTCATGGTTGATGAGCCCGATTCTTTGCCTGCTGTGCGCATGTAGACGATCAGCACATCAGCTTCCGGACCATTGGTAATCCACATTTTTGAGCCATTGGCGAGCCAGTGATCACCGTGCTTTTCAGCACGGCAAGTCATTGAGCCAACCACATCAGAGCCCGCACCCGATTCGGACATGGCCAGCGCCCCGACCAGTTCGCCGCTGCACAGACCGGGCAGGAATCTATGACGCTGGCTGTCAGTACCGTTCTTGTTCAGGTTATCCATACACAGGTTGCTGTTCGCCCCATAGGACAAACCAACCGAGCCGGATGCCCTGGAGATTTCCTCCATCGCAACCACGTGGGCAAGGTAACCCAGGTTTGAGCCACCCAGCGAATCCGGTATCGTCATGCCAAGCAAACCAAGCTCACCCAGTTTTGGCCATAAATCCTGTGGAAAGGTATTATTTGTGTCGATGTCTGCGGCGCGTGGTGCAATTTCCTGCTCTGCGAAGCGTCGCACGGTGTCGCGCAGCAGTTCCAGTTCTTCGCTTAGGGGCATTTGTACATGCATATCGTTGGCCTGTTAAATTTGGTTGACCGCCGTTAATCGCGCACGCCAATGAGAAATGATGTCGCTTGCCCATTATGGGGCACTCAAGCACGCAAATCAGCAGTAAAAATCCGGCATCCGCACCGGGTACAAGCTGTACCTGCAGCCAGCGGGAGTTAGCAAACAATTGTACCTTATTGCGCTAATACAGGCATCTCGTGACCGTTGCCATTGGGCAATTACCGGCTAGTGAGGCGCGGTGTAACCGCAGGAGCTTTTTGATGAAAAACCTAAAAAGGGGTTGACAGCGCTTTTTTAGAATGGGATAAAGCCTGCATGTTTATGCATTTGCGACAACTCAGGACAGATACAAACAAGGCGGGCCTTGAGGCTGCTTTGCTTGTACGTGATAAGGTGTTGAACGCAAATAGCGCTCTCCTACTAGGCCTGGCAATTATTCCGACACTCAGCGGGGTAGCATTGATCGCCTAGAACACAGGAAAAGAATCAGCAAAACCCCGCAACTGAAAGGAAGCGGGGTTTTTTTTAATAAATAATTTTTACAAGTAATGAAAACAGAACCAGAGAAATGACTGCCATGAAACCATCGACGCAATTAGCTCCCAAGCTACGCAGCGGGTCACAAATACTCATCGAGGCGCTTGGAACGTAACGGTGTTGAGCAGATATTCGGCTATCCGGGCGGCACCATCATGCCGGTATATGATGCACTGGTCGGGTCCGGTTTAAAGCACTACCTGTGCCGCCACGAGCAGGGTGCTGCCCTGGCCGCCGATGCCTATGGCCGGGTCACCAGGAAGACCGGGGGTGTGTATCGCAACTTCCGGTCCCGGTGCCACCAACCTGGTCACCGGTATTGCCAATGCGTTTATGGATTCTGTACCGATGGTGGTCATTACCGGGCAGGTTCCATCTGCGCTGCAGGGTACCGATGCGTTTCAGGAGGTCGATATTTTCGGTATCACGCTGCCCATAGTGAAACACAGTTATATTGTCAGGGACGTTGCCGATATTCCGCGTATCGTCAACGAGGCATTTCAGCTTGCTCAAAGCGGCCGGCCCGGACCTGTTTTGATCGATTTACCCAAGGATATTTCTGCCGGTATGGGCACCGCTGTTTACGCCGAACCGGTAAAACTGCCCGAAGCCAGTCCACCGGATGTCGAGGCGATGCGGGTAGCCGGTGAGATGTTGTCACAAGCCCGTCGCCCACTCGTTATTGCCGGTGGCGGCATCGCCATATCGGATTCGGTTGAAGTGTTCCGTCAATTTATTTCACGCACCGAACTGCCGGTAACGAGCACCCTGAAGGGGTTGGGTGTGATTGAGGCAGATAATCCGAACTACGTCGGTATGCTGGGTATGCATGGCAACGGTGCCGCCAATCATGCCGTGCAGAATTGTGATCTGCTGATGGTGGTTGGCGCGCGCTTTGATGATCGTGCGACCGGACACCTGGCACAATTTGCACCGGCGGCACGTATTATTCATCTCGATATTGATGCGGCCGAGATTTCAAAACTGCGAAAGGCAGATGTTGCCATTGTCAGTGAACTGGCACCGGCGCTGGAGGGTATACGGCCTGAACGTAAGGCCAACCCGGGCTGGCGTGCCCAGTGTGCCGGTTGGACAAAAGAGTTCGCCTGGCGTTATGACGCGCCGGTCAAAGGTATTTACGCACCAAAATTATTGCGTGATTTGTCGAATGCGCGCCCCGGTGCCCTCACCATTACCTGTGATGTCGGTCAACACCAGATGTGGGTGGCGCAGCACTGTAAATTCAACGATCCCTTGCAGCATATTTCCTCCGGTGGACTGGGTACGATGGGTTACGGTTTGCCTGCGGCTATCGGTGCCAAAGTTGCCAAACCCGATGCGACCGTGGTCTGTGTTTCCGGTGATGGTTCCATCATGATGAATATCCAGGAACTCGCCACGCTCAAACGTTACGGGATTGATGTCAAGATCCTGTTGCTCGATAACTCGGCACTGGGGCTGGTGCGTCAATGGCAGGAGATTTTCTTCGATGGTAATTACAGCGAAGTTCATCTGACTGATAACCCGGATTTCGCCGGTGTGGCGAGGGCTTTTGGTATCCAGGCACGAAGCATAAAAGAGCCCGAAGAGGTCAGCGATGCACTCGAATGGCTTCTTAACACCGACACCGCTGCCATGCTGCATGTGTCCATCGACTCGATGGAGAACGTATGGCCGCTGGTCCCACCGGGTAAACCCAATCACAAGATGATGCGGTCAAATACTTAATAAGGCAGGTATAGCAGATATGAATCACACCTTAACTATTCAGCTCAGTGGCTCCGAAGGAGCGGTGATAAGAACACTGGGGTTAATTGAACGCAGGGGATTCAGCCTCGATACGTTGTTCAGTTGGCGAAATTGAAAATAACAGCCGGGTCATGGAAGTTAGCGTATCATCCACCCGCCCCGGTGATTTGCTCAAGCGCCAGTTGGAACGACTTCACGACGTTTTTCATGTTGAACTCAAGCCGGTCGCGGCGATTAAACCGCGCACACCGGGCCTTCGCCCCGTTACCAGGAGAACTTAAATGAGCCGCAGAATTAAAATATTTGACACAACCTTGAGAGACGGTGAACAGAGTCCTGGTTTCAGTATGAGCCTGGGGCAAAAGCTGCGGGTGGCAAGGGTACTGGCTGATATGAAGGTGGATATCATCGAAGCGGGTTTTCCAGCAGCATCCCCGGGTGATTTTGAAGCTGTCCGGGCAATTGCAAAGGAGATTCGCGGACCGGTGATCGCCGGCCTGTGCCGTACCATCCCGCGTGACATCGAACGCACTATCCAGGCGATCGAGCCTGCTGAAAATGCACGTATCCATACATTCATTGCGACCAGCCCGATCCATCGTGATCTGAAGCTCAAGATGAGCCCTGACGAGGTTATACGTCACGCTGTTAACGCTGTGAAACTGGCCAGGTCTGCCTGTGATGATGTCGAGTTTTCAGCAGAGGACGGTATACGAACTGAAAGGGAGTACCTCGCCGAGGTATTGCAGGCGGTGATTGAGGCCGGAGCCACCACCGTGAATATTCCCGACACCGTGGGTTATTCAACACCGACAGAGATGTTTGATTTGTTTAGCTGGTTGAGCAAGACGGTTCCCGGTATAGAAAATGTACACATGAGTACGCATTGCCATAATGACCTGGGGCTTGCAGTCGCCAATTCACTTGCGGCGGTTGAAGGTGGTGCAACCCAGATTGAATGTGCACTCAACGGTATTGGTGAGCGGGCTGGCAATTGCGCCCTGGAAGAAGTTGTCATGGCCTTACGTACCCGTTCTGATCACTATGGTGTTGAAATTGGTGTTGATACCACGCGACTGGCATCCGCCAGCAACTTGCTGGCCGCTGTGACCGGTAATTTTGTACCGCGCAACAAGGCAATTGTCGGTGAAAATGCTTTTGCTCACGAGGCCGGTATTCATCAGCACGGTATGCTCGCATCCCGTGAAACCTACGAAATCATGAAACCGGAGGATGTCGGTGTAAAGGATTCCCAGTTGATCCTCGGCAAGCACAGTGGTCGTCATGCGGTGGTCGATCGTGCCAAGCAAATGGGTTATGAGCTTGAAGACGATGAGGTCGAGGCCATCATGAAGCGCTTCAAGGCCCTTGCGGATGTGAAAAAACGGGTTTTCGATTCGGATCTCGAAGCCATTATCACCGGTTTTGAGACCAGCACCATGGGCCCCTGGTCGTTGAACTGGTTAAGTGTTGTCAGTCGCGTCAATGGCGAAACCACACCATCCGCTTCATTGACCCTTGCGCATGAAGACGGCACCACCAGCACCCACACGGGCGATGGTGACGGACCAGTCGATGCAATCGTAGAAGCCCTTGAACTGGTCACCGGAACCAAGATAGAGGTACTCAGCCTGGCCATGCGCAGTATTTCGCTGGGTGAAGATGCACAGGGTGAGGCGAATATGCGGGCCAAGGTCGATGGCGTGGAATACAGCGGTCACGGTCTGTCGACCGACATCGTTGCTGCCTGCGCCGAGGCGCTTTTGGAAATCGTCAATCGTGCGATTCGTAATGCCGATCAGGTCAGACAATCAGAAGTGGCCTGAGAAAGGAAACGGCTAATGGTACAAGACATGTTTGTAAACAACAGGTATTGCAGTGAATCGCGGGAGGTGAGCGGTGTCCGCGCCTGAGTCCCTGTTTGACAAACTGTGGAATTCGCACCTGGTACAGGCGCAAAGCGAGTCCACCCCCGCGATTATCTATATCGATTTACATCTCGTTCACGAGGTGACCTCCCCACAGGGTTTTGACCTGTTACGCGAAAAAGGTATCGGTGTCCGCAGACCGGACCGGACGCTGGCCACACTGGATCACTCGACCCCGACCCTGCCAGCCGATAGCGACGGCAAACGGCCCTATTACACGGAACAGGCCAAACGCCAGGTTCAAGCCCTGCGTGACAATTGCCAGGAGTTTGGTGTCGAACTGCATGATTGGGATAGCCCCTATCGCGGTATCGTCCACGTGATGGGCCCGGAAATGGGTGCAACCCAACCGGGTATGACCATCGTCTGCGGTGATAGCCACACCAGTACACACGGTGCCTTTGGCGCCCTGGCATTTGGTATCGGCACCACCGAGGTCGGCCATGTGCTGGCCAGGCAATGCCTGTTGCAGACCAAGCCAAAAAGCATGCGTATCAATGTCAATGGCAGGCTTCCCAAAGATGTCACCGCCAAGGACCTGGCACTGAATATCATTCGCCACCTGGGTATGAATGGTGGAACGGGTTTTGTTATCGAGTACGCCGGTGAAGCCGTTCGCAGCCTGGATATGGAAGGCCGAATGACGCTTTGCAACCTGACGATTGAAGCCGGTGCGCGTGCCGGCATGATTGCGCCCGATGAAACCACCATTAATTATTTGCGCGGACGTAAAAAGGCACCACAGGGTGAGGCCTTTGATGAGATTGCAGAAAAATGGCTGCAATTGGCCTCTGATCCGGGTGCGGTATTTGACAGCGAGATAACACTCGAAGCCTCGACGATGCATCCGTCTATTACCTACGGTACCGACCCCGGTATGTCTGTGGATATCGGCGAGCCTGTGCCTTTGGCTAACAGCGTAAGCCATGAAAAAGCTCTGCAATACATGGGGTTCCAGGGTGGGCAGCAGATGAGCGAGCGTAAGGTAGACGTGGTATTCATCGGAAGCTGTACCAATGGAAGACTCAGCGATTTACGGTCTGCGGCGAATATATTACGCGGACGAAGTATTGCCGGGCATGTACGTATGCTGGTGGTGCCCGGTTCGGAAAGTGTTCGCAGGCAGGCGGAAAGCGAAGGATTACACGAAACCTTTAGCGAAGCCGGCGCCGAATGGCGTTTGCCGGGTTGTTCCATGTGTCTTGCCATGAACGGCGACCTGGTAGCGCCGGGTGAAACAGCCGTATCAACATCCAACCGAAATTTTGAAGGCCGCCAGGGAAAAGGTTCACGCACCTTGCTGGCGAGTCCTGAAACAGCGGCAGCCTCCGCCGTAATGGGCCATGTCGCGAAAGTTTCAGATCTTGAATCCGCGGAGGTCAATTGATGAAGGCAATAACAAAACTGACCGGCCCGGTATTGGTATTGGAACAGGAAAACATCGACACCGACCAGATCATTCCCGCACGTTTCCTGACCGCTACGGATTTTGACGGTATTGGTGATCATCTTTTTGCCGATTGGAGGCTCGATGCCAATGGTGAACCGAAGCCCGGTCATGTATTGAATGAGGCACGTGCGCGTCGCAGTCCCATCCTGGTGGGTGGCCACAACTTTGGCTGTGGTTCATCGCGTGAACATGCCCCGCATGCACTGCTGGGTTTTGGTTTCAGGGTGGTGATCAGTTCGCAGATCGCCGATATCTTCAGAAGCAACTCGCAAAACGTGGGTCTGTTGCCGGTGGTGCTTGAAGCAGACCAGCACGCTGCACTGATGCAGATGGACGGTGAAGAAATCACGGTCGACCTCGAAGCGTGCAAAGTGATCGCCAGAACGGCAGATGGCGTTGAACACAACTGGTCGTTCTCCATTGATCCGTTCGCGCGTCATTGCCTGTTGCGTGGACTGGACAGATTTGAATTTTTAAACCAGGCGGAAGACGCCATCGTGGCGTACGAGGAAAACCGATGAATGCAAGGATTGTCCTGTTGCCCGGTGACGGAATTGGACCCGAGGTAACGGCCGAAGCTGAATTGCTGATCAATGCCGTGGCACAAGCGCATGGTGTAAAGCTGGAACTCCAGACCGAATTGATTGGTGGTGCAGCGATCGACGCCACCGGCGACCCTCTGCCGGATGCGTCACTGGCGGCCTGCCGCGAGGCCGACGCGGTGATTCTCGGTGCGGTGGGTGGTCCCAAGTGGTCTGATCCTGATTTGAAAGTAAGACCTGAACAGGGTTTGCTGAAGATACGCAAGGAACTGGGTCTGTTTGCCAACCTTCGACCCGTTCGTCTGCACCCGAAACTGGTGGACGCCAGCCCGCTCAAACCCGAATACCTGGAAGGTGTAGACCTGATGGTGGTCAGGGAATTGACCGGCGGCAGCTATTTTGGTGAAAAAGTGGAAGGCGATGATTTTGCTTCCGATACCTGTACTTACTCACGTGAAGAAGTCGAGCGTGTTGTAAGAATGGCCGGCAACATTGCACGGCAGCGCAGCGGCAAGCTGACGATGATTGACAAGGCCAATGTCATGGCCACGTCACGCTTGTGGCGCAAGGTAACCGAAGAAATCATGCAGGCTGAGTTTCAGGACCTGTCTTACGAGTACATCCTGGTAGACGCCGCAGCCATGTACCTGATCTCCAACCCGGCTCGTTTTGATGTCATCGTGACCGAAAACATGTTTGGTGACATCCTGACGGACGAGGCATCCATGCTGGCCGGTTCGATGGGTATGTTGCCTTCGGCCTCGCTGGCCGCCGGCAAATTTGGTTTGTATGAACCGATTCATGGATCCGCACCCGATATCGCCGGCAAGGGTATTGCCAATCCATTCGGAATGCTGGCATCGGTTGCCATGATGTTTGTTTATAGCCTGGATATGAAAGAAGCCGCAGACGAGATTGATCAGGCCATCTCCGATTGTATTTCTGACGGTGAATGTACACCGGACCTGGGTGGCACCCTGAGCACTTCCCAGGCGGGTTCCGCGGTCAGGGAAAGACTGGCTGTGAATAAGATGTCACGGGCTGTAAATGATTGAGATCGCACAGGATTATCTGCGACGTGCGCTGACTGCCCCGTTGTATGACCTGGTGCGTCGGACACCGTTGGACAAGGCGCCAACTTTATCCACACGCATCGGTCACACGCTGTGGCTCAAGCGCGAGGATATGCAAAACACGTATTCATTCAAGTTGCGTGGCGCACACAACTGCATCCGGCAACTGTCCGATGAAGAACGCAGTAAAGGTGTGGTTGCGGCCTCGGCCGGCAACCATGCACAGGGTGTCGCAATGTCGGCCCGTGAACTGGGTGTCAAAGCGACGATTTTCATGCCGCTGACGACACCTGATATCAAGGTCCGGGCAGTAAAAGCCCTGGGTGCGACGATAGAACTCCGTGGTGATGATTACGATACGGCCTGTGAACTGGCGATTGCATTCAGCCAGGAAAGCGGCGGCTATTTTATTCACCCGTTTAACAACCCCGAGGTGATCGCGGGGCAGGGAACCCTGGGTATCGAGTTAACCCAGCAGCTTGAGACACCACCCGGTGTCATTTTTCTACCGATCGGTGGCGGTGGTCTGGCCGCCGGTGTGGCGGCAACGGTCAAGGCGGTTTATCCGGATGTTCGCATCGTGGGTGTTGAGCCTGAAGATGCTGCCAGCATGCAAGCCGCGTTTAAAGCAGGTCGGCCGGTGGACATCGGCACCACCGGCATATTTTCGGATGGCGTGGCGGTACGTAAAGTGGGTAGCCTGACCTATAAACTCTGCCGTGAACTGGTCGATGAGGTGATCACGGTGAGCGTTGACCAGGTTTGCGCCGCGGTGAAGTCTATTTTCGAAGAAGTGCGGGCGACCGTTGAGCCTGCCGGTGCACTGGCTGTGGCCGGCGCCATACGTTACGCGGCCCTTGATGCAGAAAATGGTGTGCCCGAGGGTGATTGGGTCGCCTTGCTTAGCGGTGCCAATGTCAATTTTGACCGCCTGGGTCATATCGTGGAACGCTGTGCACTCGGTGAGGGAACCGAAGCCTTGCTGGTCGTCACGATTCCGGAGCGACCGGGTAGTTTCCTTGAATTTTGCCGGATACTGGGCGAGTCTTCTGTCACCGAATTCAATTACCGTTTTGCTTCCAGAAAACACGCACATATATTTGTCGGTGTGCGTTTACAGGAGTCCTCCACGCATTTGCAGGAAAGACTGATTGAAGGTGGCTACGGCGTTAAGGACCTGTCCGAAAACGAAGTTGCCAAGTTGCATATGCGTCACCTTGTCGGTGGCCGCTTGCCCTCCGGTGAGCGTGAAAGACTGTACCGTTTCGAGTTTCCAGAGCGTCCCGGTGCCTTGCTCGAGTTTTTATCAGTACTGGCAGGACGCTGGTCTATCAGCCTGTTTCATTATCGAAATCACGCTGCGGCCAATGCCCGGATTCTCGCGGGTTTCCTTGTGCCAGCCGAGGACGAAGTTGCGTTTCACCGGTTCCTCGAAGAAACCGGCTACCCATTCTTTGATGAAACGGAAAATGTTGCCTGCCTGGAATTCCTGTCTGCTCCGCTGGATACCAAGGCTGCGCTTAAAGCTGCGGTTATCTAGAACCCCGGTATGGTTTTGGTACCTGGGGTTGCTTTGTTGTGCTGTTTACTAAATGGTCATAGCAATGTATGGGTTTCGCTTGCTGAAGGGCCGGTGCAGTGGCGGTATTGACTAGCAAGACACGGCACCAGTATGCCCTATAGTGTCTAGGCCACTTGTTACATGTTGAAAGCGGAGGGGCGCTGCGGTGGCGGGATTGCCTGGCAGGACTCGTTCAAGCACATCCATGTGTCACTCGATACTCGACTTCCTGTCTCGTACGGTCCTGCCAGGCAATCCCGCCACCCCAGCTTCAATCTCAATGTAGTTCAACCATCAGAAACCACTGGCCCATGATTTCGCACATAGCAGAGGGTGTGGGGTACCTTACTTCAGGACCTTGAGCGACAGGACGTCGCGACAGAGGCCCCATGGATGGGTTAACGCCGTGTCCTGAAGTAAGGTATCCCATGGCCTCTGATACCCTGACGAAGCACCATTAAGTTTCCAAATGAAAGCATAGTCCAAACATCCGGTTCCAAATAACCGGTTCAACAAACTACTCTATTTCAAAACCATCTTCGTCAAGCCGCTTGATCGGCATACCGAGAGCTTCCAGTTCCTCGCGCAGCACCGCTTCGTCACCGACGATGACAATCGCCATGTTGTCCGGCTGGATCAGCTTGTTGGACAGTGCATTCAGTGTTTCCCGGTCGGTTTCTTTCAGGATATTGGCCTGCTGCGTACGGTAGTTCAATGGCAGGTCATAGCGCATGATATTGTTCAACAAGACTCAGTTTTCTACCCGGTGTCTCGTATTGCAAAGCATCTCTCTGACCGATAGCCGAACGCATATAATCGTACTCCGCTTCATCCATGCCCTCGGCTGAATAACTTTCCAATTCATTCAATACCTCGGTGACGGAAGCAGCAGTGGCCTCCTTGTTAACCTCGGCGGAAACACCGAAACTGCCAAATTCCTGGCTGCCGTTGAAACCGCTGCGGGCTCCGTAGGTGTATCCCTTGTCTTCACGCAGGTTCAGGTTGATACGGCTGTTGAAAGTGCCGCCAAGGTTGAAGTTGGCCAGTCCGGCCTTGTAGAAATCACCGAGTGCGTCATATTTGATTGATGGCTGGATGGTACGCAGACTCGACTGTGCCGCATCTTCCTTGTTGACCACGTACAGGGTTCTGCCTGTGATTTCGGGGAGGTTTTCGATTGGTGCACGGAAAGCCTCGGTCACCTCAAGCGTGGCAAAACCTTGCAGGGCAGCGATGATGTCAGCCTGGGGAATGCCGGCGCTGACGGTGATACCGGTCAGGTGTGAAGGAAAATGTGCCGCGTAATAAGCCTTAACATCATCCAGTGTTAAAGACTCCACCGTCGATGGTAACCCGGCGGAAGGATAAGAGAGTGGATGCGTGGGACCATACAACACGGAACTGATAGCACGTCCTGCCAGGCCCTGCGGTGTCTTGCGTGATGCCATCAGGCCTTCGATGGTCTGGCTCTTGATACGTTCAAAATCCTCCTCGGTAAAGGCCGGCTTGAGTATGCGCTCCATCATCAGGGACATGGCTTTGTCGAGGTGTTTGGTCAGCGTGCTCATGGTTACCGTCGTTTCATAGGTGCCAGGGTTCACACTGATGCTGGCGCCAATACGCTCCAGTTCCTCTGAAAATTCTGCGGCACTGCGCAGCTGCGTGGCTTCACCCATTAAAGCCGCTGTAAGCGCGGTCAAACCGGCTTTGCCGGCCGGTTCGTCACGTTGGCCCATCTCAAAGATTGCACGGATTGTAACCGTCGGTGTTTCTGTGTTGGGCACTGCGAGTACACGGATATTATTGGAAAGTGTGGTATCCCAGATGGCGGGCAACTCAACTGCCGGGTTAATACCAGGAACCGGTTGCTGGCTGCGGTCGAAATTATCCGTTACTGGGCGCAATGCCAGTTCCGTGTCTCCATTGGAAAGGCTTTCCGGGATGTCACGTTCAGGAGCGTCGTAGTTCTGTACCGCTGCTGCCAGTTCGGGTTTGCCAAAAGGCACGATGCTCAATATCACCGCAGGCTTGCCGGCAATGTACTGGCTGAAAACACGGTTGACATCATCAATCTCTACATTCAGATAACGTTGAATTTCATCACCGATACCTGCCGGGCTGCCAGTGTAAGTCTGGAAAGCTGCGAGGGTGGAAACCTTGCCGGATACGCTTTGCAGACCGAAAACCCTTCCGGATTCATATTCTGCCTTGAACTTTTGCAGGTCATCTTCCGAGACCTCGCGATTGGCAAACTCTTCCAGGGTCTCACGAACGGCAGCCTCCATTTCGGTAAGTGTTTCACCGGAAGCCGGGTTTTGAATAACGATAAACATCATTTCACATGCCAATTCACGGCACCTGTGACTAACATTGGCCTGCACGGCGCGCCCGGTCTGGACCAGGCGCTGGTATAGCAATGAGGCCTGACCCTGCCCCATGATTTTGGCTGCAGCATCCAGCGCCGCTTCATCAGCGTGGTTGGCGTAGACGGTCGGGATGATCATGGCAATTGCGGGTAGATGGACATTTTTGTCTTCAAGTGTGACGTGGCGGTCTGCGTCCAGTTGCCCGGGTTGCTTCGGCAGGTTTTCGACGTCCGGTCCGGCAGGGATGGAACCAAAGTACTTATTGACCATTTCAAGGGTTAACATCGGGTCGATATTGCCACCGATGGTCAGGGCCGCATTATTCGGGCCATACCAGCGCAGGAAGAAACGTTTCAGATCATCGACATTAGCGCGGTCGAGGTCTTCCAGCCAGCCGATGACGGGCCAGTAGTAGGGGTGATCCTGTTCATAAAGGGCTTTACTCAATGTTTCAAAAGCGAGGCCATAGGGCTGGTTGTCGACCCGCTGACCACGTTCGTTCTTGACTGTCTCACGTTGAACTTCAAATTTCT
>CAVVLP010000008.1:0-80307 GCA_963749115.1 uncultured Gammaproteobacteria bacterium | reverse complement strand
CCTGGTGATCAGCAAGGATGATGGCGATATCACGGCAGTTGCGGGTGGTACGGTGAGTTATCTGCTGAGCTACCAGAATGTCGGTAACCAGGATGCCACCGGTGTGGTGATTACCGAAACGGTACCGCTCAATACGTTGTTTGATGGCCTGGCCAGCACACCTGGCTGGGTTTGTCTGCCGGACGCCACGGCCGGTTCCACCTGTACGCTGGCGATCGGTGACGTGGCCGCGAGTGCCGCGGCGGCAAGCGCGACTTTCGCGGTGATAGTGGACAATCCACTGCCAACCGGGGTAACCGAGGTTATCAACACCGCGGTTATTGCCGACGATGGCACCAACGGCGATGATCCGACCCCGGATGACAACACCGACAGCGATACCACGCCGGTCGATGCGGCACCTGACCTGGTGATCAGCAAGGATGATGGCGATGTCACGGCGGTTGCGGGTGACACGGTGGTTTATACACTGGGCTACCAGAATGTCGGTAACCAGGATGCCACCGGTGTGGTGATTACCGAAACGGTACCGCTCAATACGTTGTTTGATGGCCTGGTCAGCACCCCTGGCTGGGTTTGTCTGCCGGACGCCACGGCCGGTTCCAGCTGTACGCTGGCGATCGGTGACGTGGCCGCGGGCGACGTGGCAGCCACCGCGACTTTCGCGGTAGTGGTGGATAATCCACTGGCCGCAGGGGTGACCGAGGTCATTAACAGCGCAGTAATTGCCGACGATGGCACCAACGGCGACGATCCGACCCCGGATGACAACACCGACAGCGATACCACACCGGTCGATGCTGTGCCTGACCTGGTGATCAGCAAGGATGATGGCGATGTCACGGCAGTTGCGGGTGGTACGGTGAGTTACCTGCTGAGCTACCAGAATGTCGGTAACCAGGATGCCACCGGTGTGGTGATTACCGAAACGGTACCGCTCAATACGTTGTTTGATGGCCTGGTCAGCACACCTGGCTGGGTTTGTCTGCCGGACGCCACGGCCGGTTCCAGCTGTACGCTGGCGATCGGTAATGTAGCCGCGGGCGACGTGGCGGCAAGCGCGACTTTCGCGGTGATAGTGGACAATCCACTGCCAACCGGGGTAACCGAGGTTATCAACACCGCGGTTATTGCCGACGATGGCACCAACGGCGATGATCCGACCCCGGATGACAACACCGACAGCGATACCACGCCGGTCGATGCGGCACCTGACCTGGTGATCAGCAAGGATGATGGCGATGTCACGGCGGTTGCGGGTGACACGGTGGTTTATACACTGGGCTACCAGAATGTCGGTAACCAGGATGCCACCGGTGTGGTGATTACCGAAACGGTACCGCTCAATACGTTGTTTGATGGCCTGGTCAGCACCCCTGGCTGGGTTTGTCTGCCGGACGCCACGGCCGGTTCCAGCTGTACGCTGGCGATCGGAAATGTGGCCGCGGGTGGTCTGGCAGCCACCGCGACTTTCGCGGTAGTGGTGGATGATCCACTGGCCGCAGGGGTGACCGAGGTCATCAACAGCGCGGTAATTGCCGACGATGGCACCAACGGCGACGATCCGACCCCGGATGACAACACCGACAGCGATACCACACCGGTCGATGCTGTGCCTGACCTGGTGATCAGCAAGGATGATGGCGATGTCACGGCGGTTGCGGGTGATACGGTGAGTTACCTGCTGAGCTACCAGAATGTCGGTAACCAGGATGCCACCGGTGTGGTGATTACCGAAACGGTACCGCTCAATACGTTGTTTGATGGACTGGCCAGCACACCTGGCTGGGCTTGTCTGCCGGACGCCACGGCCGGTTCCAGCTGTACGCTGGCGATCGGAAATGTAGCCGCGGGCGACGTGGCGGCAAGCGCGACTTTCGCGGTGGTGGTGGATAATCCACTGCCAACCGGGGTAACCGAGGTTATCAACACCGCGGTAATTGCCGACGATGGCACCAACGGCGACGATCCGACCCCGGATGACAACACCGACAGCGATACCACGCCGGTCGATGCTGCACCTGACCTGGTGATCAGCAAGGTTGATGGCGGTTATTCAGCGCGACCGGGTGGTACGGTGATTTATACACTGAGTTACCAGAATGTCGGTAACCAGGATGCCACCGGTGTGGTGATTACCGAAACTGTTCCCGTAGGAACTGAGTTTATTGCGGCCGACAGCACGCCCGGCTGGGTCTGTTTACCCGATGGAACGGCTGGTTCCACCTGCACACTGGCGGTCGGCGACCTGGCCGCGGGCGGTCCGGT
Source organism: uncultured Gammaproteobacteria bacterium (assembly GCA_963749115.1). GTDB lineage: Bacteria > Pseudomonadota > Gammaproteobacteria > Xanthomonadales > SZUA-36 > SZUA-36. The sequence continues at coordinate 78,039 of CAVVLP010000008.1, read as the reverse complement.
GGCAACAGTGGCTTACGCGGTGGTGGTTGCGCAGCAAATAGATAGAGCGGAGGGTGTGCTCAATATTGTCAGCATCGCGGACGATGGTAGTAACGGCGAAGACCCGACCCCCGAAAACAACACTGACAGCGTCATCACGTTCTATTACGTGGCCGTCCCGACACTGAACCAATACGGCATTGCCATTTTGGCGCTGCTCATGTTGAGTATCGGTTTGGTCGGTTTCCGGCGCTTCATTTAAGACTTCAAGGCGACCCCGGATCAACTCCGGGGTCGTGGAGAAGTCTCGGCGGTTATCGAACCAACCGGATGACAATTCACTTTTGTACCTGCCATGATCGTGGTGCCGCACGGGGTGAGAAAATCGTCCTCTTGATGCGCCAGGTGAGTTTTGTGACAACATTTTACTTGTGTATTTATCGAATGCGCTCATACTACTCGTCCAAATCCCCAACTTAGGGTATCAGTCCATGATTAACTCAAAATATGTAGGTATCATTGCTCTATTTTTCAGCATCGTGATTGCACAGGCTGCTGAAAATCCAACGGAAATTACTATGTCGCCGGTTCAACCTGCCGAGTCCTCGGCGGTGGTTGAAGAAGCTGCTGCGGCTGTCGATATTGAAGCGCTTGAAGAGGCCGCCGTCGAAGTTGAAGTGCTTGAAGCAGCACCGGTCATGGCACCCGAAGCGATGGACGTTGAAGTGGTTAAAGAAATGCCGGCCATTGCAACGGAAGAGCTTGAGGTCGAGGTGGTTGAAGAAGCTGCAGCGGCTGTCGAGGCTGAAGTGCTTGAAGCAGCACCGGTCATGGCACCCGAAGCGATGGACGTTGAGGTAGTTGAAGAAATGCCGACCATTGCAACGGAAGAGCTTGAAGCCCAAGTGGTTGAAGAAGCTGCAGCGGCTGTCGATGTTGAAGCGGTTGAAGAGGCCGCCGTCGAAGTTGAAGTGCTTGAAGCAGCACCGGTCATGGCACCCGAAGCGATGGACGTTGAGGTAGTTGAAGAAATGCCGGCCATTGCAACGGAAGAGCTTGAAGCCCAGTGGTTGAAGAAGCTGCAGCGGCTGTCGATGTTGAAGCGGTTGAAGAGGCCGCCGTCGAAGTTGAAGTGCTTGAAGCAGCACCGGTCATGGCACCCGAAGCGATGGACGTTGAAGTGGTTGAAGAAATGCCGGCCATTGCAACGGAAGAGCTTGAGGTCGAGGTGGTTGAAGAAGCTGCAGCGGCTGTCGATGTTGAAGCGGTTGAAGAGGCCGCCGTCGAAGTTGAAGTGCTTGAAGCAGCACCGGTCGTTGCACCCAAAACAGTTGAAGAGGATGTTGACCCGGACGGAGAGGTTGAAGAAATCGAATAGAATCTCTTGGAATATTTAATAAAAGGCGGGCCTGAACCCGCCTTTTTTTTGTGCTTTCAAAGCCTGGTTGTGGGTTCGCCGATCCGTTAGCAAGAAGAAGCGGTCATTACGCCAGTAACGACTCACCTTGTTCAACCCGTTTGCGTAAAACACTATTGCGCGGGAAATGTGCCAGCAGGAATTCCATCTGATCGTTCAGAATCTGGCGTCCCTGCAGATAGATGTACTCTGCATGGGTTGGGCAGAAGGGGATCGCGAGCAATTCCATACCCGCCTGCTCCGGGGTCCTGCCGGCCTTGTGATTGTTGCATCGTTTACAGGCCGTGACGACATTGACCCAGCGATCCTGCCCGCCCTGGCTCAACGGGTTGACGTGATCCCTTGAAAGCAGAAAATTCGGAAACTGCTGACCACAGTACAGACACAGGTTCTGGTCGCGACGGAACAGGGATTGGTTACTCAATGGTGGGACATAACTCGACGAGAAAAGATGTTTGTGGGGATGTCGTCCAAGCGTGGCGATAATGGCATCCACACTGACCATGCTCTGAAGGCCAGCTGATAGCATTGATACCGCCGTGCACGTGGTAAAGCGTTTTTCCAAGAGAGTAAGACACCTGGTCAAGCGTGATCAGCCTGACTGCGTCCTGGTATCCGACCCACTCCAGGGGCATGCCGGATACATCTGTGCGTAGAACCCGTTGCTGTAAATTCATGACTTCGTTTATCGATTCGGTCGCAAATAGCCGTTGGCACAAGATATAGTGTTGTTTCACACACCATCGCCGTATATCGTGTTTTATATTGTTTTGGAAACAATCGCAAGCGAAAATTTGTGCATGAATCTACTCGCTGGTTTGGTCGGGCTCTATTAGTGCGAACCTGTAAGCTGTTAGTGTTGTCTCAATCGCATCGTTTTGATCGGGAGTTAAGTGTGAAAATGGTATTACGCGGTATCTTTCTGTTTTTGGCCCTGATGTTTGGGCCCGGTCCGGCATTGGCTGTTTTACCCGTGGCCGTCAATGGTGAATCTTTGCCATCGCTCGCACCTGTGCTCAAGCAAGTAATGCCTTCGGTGGTCAATGTAAATACCCAGACCCGGGTGCGCGTTAGCAGTCCGCTGATGGATGATCCTTTTTTCAGACGGTTCTTCAATGTACCTAATACGCCGCGCGAACGGATATCGCAAAGCCTTGGTTCCGGCGTCATTGTTGACGCTGAAAAAGGCTATGTATTGACCAATTTTCACGTCATAGCCCGTGCAGACGAAATATTTGTCGGACTCAAGGATGGCCGTAGTCTTGAGGCAAAACTGATAGGCACTGACCCCGATACCGATTTGGCAGTGATTCAAATCCCGGCCGAAAACCTGACTGCTTTGCAATTGGCAGATTCCGATAAGTTACAGGTCGGCGACTTTGTGGTGGCGGTTGGCAACCCATTCGGCCTGGGCCAGACGGTGACATCCGGAATTGTAAGTGCCCTGGGACGCACCGGCTTACGCGGTCTTCAATTCCAGAATTTTATCCAGACCGACGCTTCTATCAACCCGGGGAACTCCGGTGGTGCATTGATAAATTTACGTGGTGAACTTGTGGGTATCAACAGTGCCATATTCACACCCAGTGGTGGCAATGTGGGTATCGGTTTTGCCATTCCGGCCAGCATGGCCCGCTATGTTATGGATCAGTTAACCCAGTTTGGCGAAGTTCGTAGAGGCACCCTGGGTTTAGTTGTACAGGATTTGACCCCCGAGTTGGCTGGTGCATTTTCCGTTGATTTGGGTAAGGGTGTGCTGGTGGCAGAGGTTGCAGCGGAGTCAGCCGCCGATGAAGCGGGTTTACTGCCAGGCGATATTATTGTCCGCATGGCAAAACGGGAGATTAACGGTGCACAGGATTTTCGTAACGCCGAAGGCCGTGTGGCGATAGGTGACGCGCTGCAGGTTGAATATCTGAGGAAAGGCAAGACACGTCAAACCCGGTTGGAGATTCAGCCTGTACCGGCTTTAAGCGGCGCCGAACTCGATTACCGGTTGGAAGGTGCGCGTTTTACGGATTTGACTGAAAGGCATAAACAACACGTCCTTGCCGGTGTTTTGATCGATGAGCTTGATTCTCGTAGCCGGCTCGCACGCCAGGGTCTTGCAGTGGGTGACATCATCACCGGCGCGTATCGCCAAAAAGTTGATAACCTGGCGGATTTGAAGAAAGTTCTTGCACAAAAAAGAAACCCTTTAACCCTGCAAGTCGTTCGAGGGGGCAGAGCCTATGTCGTCCGGGTCGATTGATAGGTTCCCATGTCACCGGAATCAGGGTCACTTGGTGCTTTCCGGTATATGACGTTTGCAATAAACTGATGTGAAAATTCAAACAGGGTCTTGATGATGAGCTATACAAATAAAAAGGATGGCATTCCACTTTACGCAGTGAACCCGGCCAACTACGAGCAGTGGCTGGCCAACCAGCCAGGCGTGCAGCAGAAATGGTTAAAGGCGTCAGGCTTCCAGGCGAAAGCGGGTGAGTTGTGTAGCCTGCCCGATAGCAACGGTGAGTTGCACGGTTATGCGTTTGGCATGGCGGAACAGGGCTGGTTGTACCAGCTTGCACCTCTTCCGGCGAAACTGACAGCCGGTCATTACCGGTTGGTGGCAGACTGGAGTCCTGCTCAACGCTTGCAGGCCAGTCTTGGCTGGGGTTTGGCCTGTTACCAGTTCAGTTTATACGTCAAACCACAAAATGAGGCGCCGTCACTGGCGCTGGATGAAGATATTGCCGGCGGTGCGCAACGGCTGTTGTCAGCGCAATCACTGGTTCGTGACCTGATCAACACCCCAACCGAAGATCTGGGTCCGGACCAGCTGTCCGATGCCATGCAGACGCAGGCAGATCAATTTGGCGCAAGCATGTCGGTGGTTAGTGGCGTTGATTTATTGACGGAGAATTTCCCCGCCATCCATGCGGTCGGAAGGGCCTCGGACCGTGAACCACGCTTGCTTAAAATGGAGTGGGGAGACGAGACTCACCCGTTACTGGCACTCTGTGGCAAGGGTGTGTGTTTTGATACCGGCGGTTTGAACCTGAAAGCCGGTGCCGGTATGGCGCTGATGAAAAAGGACATGGGTGGTGCAGCACATGTATTGGCGCTGGCGCGGTTGATCATGCAAGCCAAACTACCCGTGCGTCTGTTGGTACTGATCCCGGCAGTGGAAAACTCAGTATCCGGCAATGCCTATCGTCCGGGGGACGTGATTTCTACACGCAAGGGTTTAAGCATCGAAATAGGAAATACCGATGCTGAAGGACGGGTTGTACTCGCGGATGCATTGGCTTACGCCTGTGAACACGAACCCGACCTGGTTATTGATTTTGCGACCTTAACCGGTGCTGCACGGGTCGCGATGGGCGCCGATCTGCCCCCAATTTTCAGCAATGATATTTCCATCGCGAATGAGATTACGGCAGCGGGCGAACAGGAAGAAGACCCACTATGGGTATTACCGCTTTACCAGCCCTACAAGGAACTGTTGAAAAGCCAAATTGCTGATCTGAATAACATGAGCAAGACCCCATTTGGTGGTTGTATCACCGCAGCTCTTTTCCTGGAACATTTCGTTACCGCAGAGACCGACTGGGTACACATCGATACCTATGGCTGGAACCAGACAGCCCGGCCCGGTCGGCCGATCGGCGGCGAGGCACTGGGCCTCAGGGCCGTATTCCATTACCTGAAGAAGCGTTATTGCTGAAAGCATTTTTCTTGGTCATCCAGCAGATGGCGCCATGGTCTAAGCTTTGAAACGACTTTGGCTTCTGAACGAAATGAGGGGACGCTGGAGTGGGTACTAACTCATCAGTACTCGCTGTGAATACGTCCATGTACGCTCTGGCGCGACATCCATGTCGCTCAAGGTCCTGATGAGTTAATACCCACTCCAGCTTCAGTATCAAACGACATGCATCTATCAGAAATCGCTATCGTATGCTTTCGCACAAAGCCGAGGGGGTGTGGTGTCTTGTTTCAGGACCGTGAGCGACAGGAAGTCGCGACCGCGCGCCCATGGATGGGTTCACAGCATGTCCTGAAACGAGACACCACACCCCCTCGGCTTCCTGACTGATCAAAAGTGAACCGGTTGTAAGTCCTGAAGTAAGGTATTGCACGACCTCGACGCCCCAGCTGATCACATGAACATGCCCCAAAATTGTCCATACCCCGGAATCCAGCGAATGGTCTTCACCAGGGCCAGGGTTCGAAAAAGGTGTCTTGATTCAAGCTTTACACGAGTCACTTGATCATAGTCAATTACCTGTCCGGTTAAGAGGAGTACCTTCACGCCTGAGACCCCTTCCGGGTTCTGCCCGGACGGGTTTTGGTGCCCCGCCCGTCGGGCGGTGGTGGCTCACAAAAGCTCGGGAGTTCAAGCTATGGACAGGAAGTACAGGATCGCGTGGTTGCCTGGTGATGGCGTTGGTGTTGAAGTTATGGAAGCGGCGCGGATCGTTCTCGACCGCGTTGGTCTGGATGCGGAATATATACACGGTGATATTGGTTGGGAATTCTGGCGCACCGAAGGCGATGCCTTTCCAGCCAGAACGATTGATCTTTTGAATAATGTCGATGCTGCCATGTTTGGTGCGATCACTTCCAAGCCCGTAAAAGAGACTGAAAAGGAACTGATACCGGAACTCCAGGGCACGGGCCTGACCTACCGTTCGCCGATCGTTCGTATGCGGCAGCTTTTTGATCTGTACGTGTGCTTGCGACCCTGCAAGGCTTACCCAAATAACCCACTGAATTATCATGAAGGTATCGACCTGGTCATCTTCCGTGAGAATACCGAGGATCTGTATTCAGGCGTTGAATTTAACCCCGTGCCTGAGAGGTTGAGTGATGTGCTCTCAGAACTAGCGCCGGCCTTCAAGGCTTTCGAAGCTCTGTCCGGTGACGAATATGCAGTCTCCTGCAAGATCAATACGAAAAAGGGCTCAGAGCGTATCATCCGCGCTGCTTTCGAATTTGCCCGCAAGTTTGGACGTAAAAAGGTCACCGTCGTACACAAGGCCAACGTGGTTCGTGCTACCGATGGCCTGTTCCTCGAGGCGGCGCGCAAGGTGGCGAAGGACTTTCCGGATATCGCCATGGACGATGCCAATATCGATGCCATCACGATGTGGTTGCTTAAAAACCCGTTCAATTATGATGTGCTGGTAGCACCCAATCTCTACGGCGATGTGGTGTCTGATCTCTGTGCGCAAATGGTCGGTGGCCTTGGTTTTGGTTGCTCCGGCAACATTGGTGAGAAACTCGCCGTGTTCGAGCCCACACATGGTTCGGCACCCAAGTATTCGGGTATGTACAAGGTCAATCCGATTGCCACCATCCTGACGGCCAAGATGATGCTTGACTGGCTGGGTGAGACCGAAGCAGCACAGCGCATCGAGGATGCCACTGCCGCAATTATCAGCGAAGGCGAAGTACAAACCTATGATATGGGTGGTACAGCCACGACTCTTGAGATGGCTGAAGCCATCGCCGGCAAACTATAGACGGAGACAATCATGAAACATATCGTCGTCCATGAAGTTGGCCCCCGTGACGGGTTGCAGATGGAGCGGCAGGTCGTTCCGACAGACACCAAGGAGGACTGGATCCGCCGCACGATGGAATCCGGCGTGGATATTGTGCAGGTGGGCTCTTTTGTCCATCCGGTCAAGGTTCCGCAAATGGCGGATACAGATGAGTTGATCCGGCGCTTGCTGAAAGACAAGACTTCACCGGTAATTCTCGCCGGCCTGGCTTTGAATGAGAGAGGTATGGAGCGTGGTCTGGAGTGCGGGGTGGAAATGTTCGCCCTGGGTGCTTCCGCCAGCGAAACCCACAGCATGAAAAATACCGGTATGGCAAGTATGGATGCCACGCGCCGTATTATTGACGCGGGGAAGAAGGCCCTGGCTGCCGGCAAGAAAGTACAGGTCTCAGTGCAATCCGCTTTCGGTTGTGGATTTGAAGGCCCGATCTCCGAGGACCGTGTTCTCGAGATGGCCGCCGCTTACGTGAATGCAGGTCTGTTTAACATCAGTCTCGCCGATACCGCAGGCCATGCCCATCCGGCACAGGTCGAACGTCTGTTTTCGGCCGTACTCAAGCTCGATTCAAATGTTGAATGCACCTGTCACTTCCACAACACCTATGGTCTTGGTATGGCGAATATCATGGCCGCATTGCGTGTCGGTGTAACCTCGTTTGAAACCTCATTTGCTGGTTTGGGCGGCTGTCCATTCACAAAGGTTGCTGCGGGTAACGTGGCGACCGAGGACTTCGTCAATGCATTGCAATTGCAGGGACTGCGCGAAGATATCGAACTCGGCCAGTTGATCGGTGTGGCCGGTGACGTTGCAAAATATTTTGAACGCGAGATGCCCGGCTGCGTTTACAAAACCGGATCGATACGAAACAAGGAGGCGGCATGAACAAGCAGATTATGCAGGGCGTCAGAGTTCTTGATCTAACGAATGTTCTGGCGGGGCCTTTCGCAACACTACATCTCGCACTGCTGGGTGCCGAGGTCATCAAGATTGAAAGACCCGGCAGCGGCGATCTTGCGCGAAAACTGGGTACGATGACGGAGTTGAACGAGCAATTGATGGGGACCAGCTTTCTTGCACAGAACTCAAACAAGAAGTCGGTAACCCTTAACACCAAGTCCCCGGAGGGTAAGGCCATCTTCAAGAAACTGGTGAAGGATGCGGATGTGCTGGTCGAGAACTTCCGTCCCGGTGTCATGGACCGGCTGGAACTCGGCTACGACGTTTTGAAGGAGATCAACCCCGGTTTGATCTATTGCGCAATCTCCGGTTTCGGACAGACCGGACCGGATGCAAAGAAACCAGCCTATGATCAGATTATCCAGGGCCTGAGTGGTGAAATGGCGGTTAATGGGGACGAACGCCTGAACCCGTTACGGGCCGGTTTCCCGGTCTGCGATACAGTGGGCGGTTTGAATGGCGCCTTCGCTATCATGGCGGCCCTTTATCACCGTGAGCGCACCGGTGAAGGCCAGTTTATCGACATCGCGATGCTCGATTCCATCATGCCCCTGATGGGCTGGGTCGCCGCAAACCTGCTAATTGCGGATCGGGAACCGGTACCAATGGGTAACGATAATTTCACCGCCGCGCCTTCCGGGGTATTCAGTACCGGAGATGGGTATATCAATATCGCGGCCAATAAACAGGAGCAGTGGGAATCGGTCTGTGATGTGTTGGGATTGCCGGAATTAAAGACCGATGAGCGCTTCGAGAAGCGTGATATCCGCAAGCAGAACCGCAAACAACTAACACCCCTGCTGGAAGTAAAGCTGGCAGAGCGCAAAACCGATGAATGGGTAGAGTTACTGAACGCGAACGGTGTGCCCAGCGGTGCGATCCTGAGTCTCAGGGAGGCACTGCAACAACCACAGGTCAAGCACCGCGAAACCCTGAAAGATGTAACTGTCGATGGTATTGGCAGCATTCCATTGTTTAATTTGACTGCTAAATTTGATCAAACGCCGGGGGATATCACATCCCCGCCACCGAGGCTATCAGCACACACTGCTGAGGTATTGGCTGGTATCGGCATCACCGCGAATGAACTGGCCGAATTGAAGACGAAGAACGTCATCTGACGACCGTGGAGGATATTGATATGGGTATGACATATGTACAAAAGCTGCTCGCACAGGCGTGCGGCAGGGATACTGTTGCCGTCGGTGACATCCTCGAGTTGCCGGTAAACCTGGCAATGTCACACGAGAATGCCGCACTTGTCATTAACCAGTTCAAGGAAATATACCGGGATACCGGACTGGATACACGCGTATGGGACCCCGATCGGATTGCGATCATCTTTGACCACCGCGTGCCCGCCGAATCCGCGAAGACCGCGAGCAATCATAAGAGAACCCGTGAGTTTGTCGCCCAGCAGGGTATCACCAAGTTTCACGATGTCCGTGGTGATGTGGGTGGTATATGCCATCAAATCCTGCCGGAAAATGGATATGTGCGGCCAGGTCAGGTGCTGGTGGGTACAGACAGTCACACGACCACCCACGGTGCGCTCGGCGCCTTTGCGTTCGGTATTGGCGCCACCGAGATGGCCGCGGTCTGGGCATTGGGCAGCATCCTAAATGTTGAAGTGCCGGGTACCATCAAGGTCGTGGTCACGGGTGAGCTTCCGAATAGTGTATACGCCAAGGATTTGATACTGCACCTGGTCGGTCTTCTCAGTGCAGAGGGCGCCAACTTCAAGGTGATCGAGTTCCATGGTGATGTCATTCGCAAAATGCCAACCTCGGGTCGGCTGGTGCTCTGCAACATGTCGGTTGAGGCCGGCGCGACTGCCGGTGTTGTTCCACCAGATGAGGAGACTGTCCGTTACCTGCGGGACGAAGCCGGTGTTCAGGACGAACTGGATCTGTTTGCTGCGGACGTGGACGCGGTTTATGAGCGTGTAGTGGAAGTGGATGCTACACAACTTGTCCCACAAATCGCCTGTCCGCACACGGTGGACAACGTCAAGCCAATCGGTGATGTGATGGGCAAGAAGATCAACCAGATCGTGGTGGGTTCCTGCACCAACGGCCGTCTTGATGATATCGAGATTGTCGCGCGAACCTTGAAAGGTAAACAGGTGGCGGAAGGCACTCGTATGTTGGTATTTCCTGCATCGTGGCGTATTTACACCGATGCCATGGAGGCCGGTTACCTGCGTGACCTGATCTCGGCCGGTGCCGTGGTCTGTAATCCCGGTTGTGGTCCCTGCCTGGGTATTCACCAGGGGGCTTTGGGTGATGACGAGGTTGCACTCGCCACCACCAACCGTAATTTCAAGGGCCGTATGGGTAATCCGGGTGCCGAGGTATTCCTGTGCTCACCAGCCGTGGCGGCAGCAAGCGCGCTGACCGGCACCATTACCGATCCTCGTGTAGTGTCCTGTATTAAGTGACGATTAAGCGAGACGAGAAGGTATTAGTTGCAAGACGCGTCTCGCAGGGAATGGCTGGTCCTTGCCAAGAGGCGCAACGCAGCAGATGATGCCTTCTCGTCTCGCCCGAAGGGAGCCCCACAAAAGCTCCAATCCTGCGTTGCAGCCTTTGTTAAGGGAGCGGCCATTAACTGCAGGCTGCGCCTTGACTTGAATCTTTTGGGGGGCTCTTAATCGCCACTTAATACAGGACACTACACTAGAGAGGAGAATTGAAATGACCAAAGGAAAAGTCGTACTCAAGCTGGAAAACGATATTTCGACAGATATCATCTACCCGGGCCGTTTCATGGCGACGGTGCTGCCATCGGAAACACCCCAGTTCGCTTTTGCGGATGACAAGGAGTTTAACCAGGTACTTAATGATGGAAAGGTACCCGCAGGCAGCTTTATCGTGGCCGGAGACAATTTTGGTTGTGGTTCATCCCGTGAACAGGCTGCATCGTGTATCAAGGGTTACGAGATCACGGTCATTGCCCGAAATTTCGCCAGGATATTTCTGCAGAATTCGATCAACGTCGGGCTTGCAAATGATTATCTGCCCGGGGATCGAGGCTGGGGAGAATGATGAATTGGAAATCAGGGGCAGAGAGGTCCTGAACCTGACTAGCGGTCAGTCCTTCGCGATCGAACCCTTGCCGCAGGCACGCCAGGCGATCATCGATGCGGGTGGTTTGATTCCCTACACGCGGCACTTACTGCTGGAGCGTAGCGCATAGGAGATTCGTTCAAACCGTTTCTATAGCAGTACAAAGCTGGCGATGGCCACCCCGGTGGTGACGATACCGAGTAGTGTCATGTAGCTGATGCCTATCATGACGAATTTGCCCGTGGTCATTAGCCAGTTTTGTTTGTAGACCACGCGCAATGAAATCAGCAAATAGAGTGGAATCCAGATGCTGATGAGGATTATCGCCCACTCCGCAGCAGTAACCGCTGTGGAGTAGTTGTTTGTCTGGAAAAAGGTTTCACCCACATTTACCAGCAATATCAATGTCAGGCTGACGAATAAGAACGCATGGTTATGTAATGAAAAAATCAGGTGCTCGATGTAATAACGTTTTGCGAACAGATACCAGAACTTGAAAATCAGGGCCACCACCGGCAATAACACGAACATGGTGGCTGGCAGGATGTCGAAAGCCTTGTCGATGATCAGGTTGGGGTTTTCATTGATCAGTTTCGCCTTTTGCGGTGATCCTTCGATCTCGTCATTGATACGGTCATTGAGCCAGTCCGGCAGCCAATTGATATCTACCGGGTTGGTTTCGCGATCCCAGGGTTCGTCATTGAACGAAATATCATCGAGCTTGAACAGGGGCTCATCGGTGTCCTGTTCATTGCTCATGACGATGACTGTGTCTGAGTCAGTTTCTTCGAGCGCGTCGGGGTGACGGTCGCCAGGAGACTCGATAATTTCCTGTGTTGTAACAGGGGCCTCCACAACCTGGGCGGTATTGTTTTCCTGCGTGTTTTTGAAAATGGATATCGAATCGTTAGAAAGCAATGCCGCCAACAGGAAAAACACGATGCTCGAGAAAATATACAGACGCATGGGTGGTGCGTAGCGAAAACGCCGGCCTTGCATGTAGTCACGGGTCAAGCGGCCCGGTTTAAACAGCAAAGGTTTCATGGTGCGCATGAAGCGTGAATCGAGATCAAATAAATCCTCCATCAAGTCCCTGAGCAGGACCGGGAAGAAACGCATGAAATTACGGTCAGGCTGACCACAGAAGTAGCAGAATGGGCCTTTCAGTGCGGTTCCGCAATTCAGGCATTGGACAGAACCCGCCAGCTTCTTTGCACTCAGTGACAAGCGACGGTTCGCCAACTATAGCAAGTGCCTGATCTGCCGGGCTGGTTTCCGCTGCGGTTGTTTCTTCTGGATTCAATTCAACATACCTCCGGGCCCATTGATCTGATCATGTTGTTTTTATCTCCTTGTACTACAATGCCTGCTCACGTCAGATTGTAGCCAATGACCACAATAAGCACACATAAAAAAAATCACCCCGCTGAGATTCTGCGCACCTTGCAGTTAGCTATCCCGGTTGTCGTGGGCATGGTCGCCAGTTTTAGCATGAACTTTGTTGATACGCTGATGGCTGGCAGGTTGCCGGATAAGGAAATAGCCCTGGCGGGTATTGCGACCGGTGGGGCAATCTGGTCGGCCGTTTTGATGTTTATTCTGGGTCTTCTGATGGCCTTACAGCCAGTGGTCGCCCAACTTGATGGTGCCGGTAACCGTGCTGAAGGCGGTACCGCGGCGCGCCAGGGGATGTGGATTGCATTGGCGGTCTCAATTCCTTTCGTGCTTATCCTGCGTTCAGGTGGACACATGTTGCAGTGGATGGCCGTGGGTGCAGATATTGTCCCGACCGCGGTTAAATACATGGACGCAATCAGTTGGGGCGCGCCGGCCATTTGCCTGTTGTTGATGCTGCGTTTTTTCAGCGAGGGAAGTGGTTATACACGGCCGACCATGTACATGGGTTTGTTGGGTATTTTGTTAAATGTTCCACTCAACTATATATTGATGTTTGGCAAGCTGGGTTTACCCCCGTTGGGTGCAGCAAGGCTGTGGTTATGCCACCTCGATCGTGATCTGGGCACAGCTGTTGATGATGTTTTTTTATGTCCGCTGGCATGCACATTTCAAAGAGTTTGAATTGTTCAGGCGTTGGGACTGGCCGCAGTGGGACGCGATATTGAAACTACTCAGAATCGGTTTACCCATTGGGACCACAATCTTCGTGGAGGGCAGTCTGTTTATTGGTGCGGCACTGCTAATTGCACGTCTCGGTGCATTGCCGGCTTCAGCGCATCTGATCGCTATCAATTATTCTGCGCTGATGTTCATGGTGCCATTGGGTGTTGCCAGTGCGGTCACCACCCGGGTTGGAAATGCGCTCGGCAGGGGTGAGCCGGAGGCCGCGCGATATGCGGGTTTGATCGGTCTGTTAATTGTGCTTGTTTACACAAACGCTAAGCGCGGCAACGATGCTGCTTATTCCCGAGTTCATTGTGAAAATCTATACCAATGACCTGGCGATTACGTCCATTGCCGTTAGTTTGCTTTTCTATTCCGCCATTTTCCAATACGCCGATGGCATCCAGATCTGCGCGGCCGGTGCATTGCGTGGACTGAAGGATACAGTAGTACCGATGTTTATTAATATTGTGGCTTATCTGCTGGTCGGCCTGAGTGTCGGCTACTACCTGACCTTCAATAAAGCCATGGGGCCAGCTGGCATGTGGATCGGTATGATCGTTGGCCTGTCGATTGGTGCGGTATTACTTTTGGGACGCTTTTTGTTCAAGAGCCGTCAGCTAATTCGATTGAAAGAAACTAGCTAATCAAAGCTACAACCATCCCCGCGAAAGCGGGGATGGTTGAGCCTTCTTTAAGCTTCAGTATCGGTTTTGGTTTCAACCGCGACTTCCGGTGCAGTGGGTGCAGCGGGTGCAAGCCGCTTCTTCAGTTTTTGCAGTTCGTCTTCGATTGCCGGGTCAGTAGGGGTTTCCTCCGCAACCCAGGCATTGGTGGCTTCCCCACCGATTTCATAAGAGCGTACACGGGCTTCAAGCCTCTCTACCTGTGATTGCAGACGGTCAAAACGCCCCATTGCACGGCGTATTTTATGCTCTGCAGGTGAGAGTTCCTGCTCGGTATGGCCAGCATGCCCTTTCCCGGTTGGTGTGTGACGCGTGCTGATATCTTTCAGTTTTGTCTTGGCCTCGGCCAGTTTATTCTTCAACTGGGCCATGTCGAATTCAAGTTGCGTAATCCGGGCCTCCAGGTTCCTGGATTCATCAATGGCTGACTGAAGTGCCTGTTCAAGTTCAGATTTGGCCTTCAATGCGCTACGGGCCAGATCATCCCGGTTGGTTTCAACGGACTTTTGTGCCCGCGCAGCCCATTCTTCAATCTCCCGCTCGTAACGTTCCTTCAAACGCTGCAGGTGGGTTTGTTCAGCGAGAAGGTCGGCGCTGGCAAGACGTGCGTCGTCGGAGGCATCTTCCATATCACGTATAAGTGCCTTTAAAAGTTTTTCCGGGTCTTCGGCTTTCTCAAGCAGTGAGTTGACATTTGCGGCGATTACATAGCGTAGGCGAGAAAAAGATCCCATTATTCAGTCTCCTGTCGTTGTGTGGTTTAGTTTAATAGATGCAGAATTCATGCCATGATAATAAACGTAATAAAAACAATAAGATAAAGAATAAGAGGTGTAGTTGTGGGGAAGGGAGGTGGTGTTTTTGGCAAACAGTTGGCCTTTTCACCATCCTGTTTGACATTACTTCGGGTTAGCAGCGCCGCCGCATGTGCAGCCTGTTACCTTCGAACGATTGTGATTACCGGTTACTGTTCATACAATAGCACTCACGGTTTTCACACGGGCAACAGCATGGCTAACGAACGTTCTTTCCTGGTTAGATTTGCACTCGGGGTATGGCATTTTGTCAACGGCAGCAGAAAGGTTTTTCTGAACCTGCTGTTTTTATTGTTTATCTACTTTGTGTTTATGGCCTTCCAGGCACCGGAAACATTCCGCCTCAAGCCAGACTCTACCCTGGTTATCCGTCCTTACGGTACTGTTGTTGAGCAATACACAACGACTGCCCTGGATCGTGCCATAGAGGAGGCCACCAACCAGGAGCAGTCTGAAACCCGTTTACGTGACATGCTGGAGGCCATTCATCGTGCTGCCGGTGATAGTGATATCACCCAGCTTGTTATTGACCCGAACTATTTGCGTAGCATTGGTCTTGCTGCATTGAATGATCTTGGTCACGCACTTGAGGCATTCAGGTCCACCGGGAAACCGGTGATCGCACTGGCGGGGTTCCTGGGTCAGAATCAGTATTACCTGGCTTCTTTGGCTGATGAAATCTGGCTCAACCCCAATGGTTCGATCTGGATTGACGGTTATTCAAGCTATCGGCAATTCTATCGTGAAGGGCTGGAGAAACTGGCGGTAGAGATTAATCTGTTCAGGGTTGGCAAGTACAAATCAGCGATGGAACCCTATATTCGTGATGATATGTCAGAGGAATCGAAGGAGGCTGGCAGATTTTGGCTGAACGATCTGTGGCAACAGTATCTTGAGACAGTAGCCAAGAACCGGGGCCTGATATTGGAATCGCTGCAGGAATCCATTGATGACCTGCCCAACCAGATTGAAAGCGTGGACGGTGACTTCGCACAATATGCGATGAACCTTGGCCTGGTGGATCGGTTGATGACGGCACCCCAGGCGCGTCAGGAACTGGCAAGGCGCGGGACTCCGGATCAGGCTGGTGATAGTTACCGTGCCGTCGGTATGCTCGACTACCTGGATCTGACTGAATCACAAAAGCAATACAGCACTGCAAAGCAAATCGCCATCGTAGTCGCTGAGGGCGAAATCGTTAGCGGGAATCACCCGGCCGGGCGGATTGGGTCGATATCGACAGCAGAACAATTGCGCCGGGCAGCCCGTGATGAAAAAGTGGCTGCAGTTGTTTTGCGTATTAACAGCCCGGGTGGTGATTCATACGCCTCCGAGGTTTTGCGGCTTGAGCTTCAGCAAGTGCGCGATTCGGGTAAGACGGTGGTCATTTCCATGGGCAACGTCGCTGCTTCCGGCGGTTACTGGATGGCCATGGCCGCGGATGAAGTCTGGGCCAGTCCGGCGACGATTACCGGCTCAATCGGTGTGTACGGGATGCTACCGACATTTGGCGCGACGCTGGATAAAATCGGTGTGCATACCGATGGTTTCGGGACAACCGAAATGGCTGGCAAATTAAGGTTTGATATGCCTTTGGATCCGGGTATCTCACGTGTATTCCAGTCCAGTACAGAAAGGATATACCAACAGTTTATCAGCCTGGTCAGCCAGGCACGTGGTAAATCGCTCGAGGAAATTGATGAGATTGCACAGGGTCGGGTATGGAGTGGTGAGCAGGCCGTCGAGCGTGGACTGATTGATAAAACCGGAACGTTTCAGGACGCCATCAAAGCCAGTGCACGTATTGCTGGCCTGGGGGACAATTATCAGATCGAATGGATTGAACCCGAACAGTCAGCACTTGACCGGCTGGTCATGGATTTCATGACCGGTGCAGTTTCAAAGTTAAATATTTCTGTCAGCAGGCCTGTGAGTCTCCCGGTTTCCTGGCTGCAAGGCATGCTTGATGACCTGCAGTTTATTACAGCCCAGCAGGGCAAGTTCACCGTGGCAGCGCACTGTTTATGTGGATTGTAGAACGGTTACCGATCAACGGCTCTGTGTTGGATCGGGCAGGCCGGAATGTAAAAGCCAGCGTTCCCTTTCTTCGTCGTATTTCCACTCTTGTTCATCAATTATGCTGCGCTCACGCGCCTGGTTTTTGTTGAACATTTTAATCTCTACAACCTGTATCAGGCCTTTACCTTCATCAAACGGGACTGCTGAGCGAACCATATACTGAGTAACGCGAAACAGCCTTAAGCGGTCGAGGTCCAGTCTTGTAACCGGGTGCTCTTCCAGGTAGTCCGGGGCAATAAAGTCAACAGCCGCATCCCATTGGGCCCAGCGAATGACTGTATCGTATTGCAGCAGGGTATCAGAGAGATCTGTTTCTTCCTTGGTTTTCGGACAGGCGGTGATTAAGGCGGTCAGGCCAAGTATTACAATGGTTCGCAGAAACAATTTCATGATTTGATTTTTCCGGGTTTATGTTTCCGAATACTGGAAACGAAAAAGTTACACAGGTTCATTAAATAATTTATCAATTGTTCGAATTCTCTTCACAGGCACCTGGCTTGCTGCGCGGCACACCGGCGCCACGGGCCATGCAGGCATTGCCGTAGGTTACACCGTCACAACCGCAGACCGGATCATACTGCATGGTGCAGGCCACCGGCTCTTTCGGTGGCTTGAGCAGACATTCTTCAGACTTTACTTCTGATACTGCAGACTCAACGGTTTTAATGGGTTTACCCGGCTCAACCGGTTCGCCAGAGGTGTCGCTACAGCCGGCAAGCAGTATCAATGTCGCGGATAAAACGCCCATGGCTTTCAGAAAGTGTTTATGCAAAGTATCTGCTCCAGGTCATGCTTAGCCAAACGGTTGCGATAAGGATAAGGCAGAACATGGTGCCTGCGGAACCCATATCCTTGGCCCTGCCCGACAGTATATGATGTTCGGGACCAATGCGGTCAACGATATTTTCGATGGCACTGTTCAGCAGTTCAACTATGGCCAGCAGGAATAGCGGCAGATACCAGGATCAACCACTCGACCACGGTTTGTGCCAGGTAAAACGACAGGATCAACAGTACGATCGACAGAACAGAATTCTGTCTGAATGCGGATTCATAGCGCCAGCAGTCACGAATGCCATTGAGCGAATTTTTTGAAGCCGCCATAATTCTTGTGATACCGGTTAGTCCAGGTTTCATGCTCGAGACTTCCCCGGGGATGATCCCGGTATCATTTCCAATAACTTCAGGCTTTTCATTTCTACTCCAAAAATTCAAAAAAAGGGGTCAGGTTCATTTTTCCTTTTACACTCATTGCCGGACTCTTTTTTCTTATGTCCTGCCAACTGGTATTATGCGTAAGATGACCGGTAACAACAATCCGGCTATCGAAAAACACAATCATCATGAGGAAATAATGTGCTGAAAGTTGCATCGTGGAATGTTAATTCACTGAATGTCCGGCTACCCCACGTGCTGGCCTGGTGTGATAGCGCGCAGCCCGACATCCTGGCAATACAGGAAACCAAGCTGACCGATGATCGTTTCCCGGTTGATGTATTGATGGATGCCGGCTATCACAGTGTTTACTCCGGTCAAAAAACCTATAACGGTGTTGCCATTCTTAGTCGTGAACCGGCCATTGATATCGTGACCGATATCGACGGTCTGGATGATCCGCAACGACGCATTCTGGCCGCAACAATCGGTGATATACGTATTATCAATTTATACGTGGTTAACGGTTCGGAAGTGGGGTCAGAGAAATATGCCTATAAACTGCATTGGCTGGAACAGGTAAACCGTTGGGTTGCGGATGAAATGCAGAAATCTGGCAAGGTCATCGTGTTGGGTGATTTTAATATTGCACCCCAAGACCGCGATGTACACGATCCCGAGGCCTGGCACGAGAAAATCCTTTGCAGCACACCGGAACGTCAGGCACTTCAGAAAATGCTTGACTTTGGCCTTTCCGATACCTTCAGGCTGTTTGAGCAGGAGGAAAAAACCTGGAGTTGGTGGGACTACCGCATGGCGGCGTTCAGACGCAACATGGGTCTGCGGATTGACCTGGTGTTAGCTTCAAAGGTCCTGGCAGACAATTGCAGCGCTGCCTATATCGACAAGGAGCCCCGACGTCAGGAACGGCCTTCCGACCACGCCCCGGCAATCGCGGAATTCTATTAGATTTGTCTAATTTTCTTATCGGAGGGTGTGCTCCCACAACTGGTGCTCCGTCAGGGTAGCCGAGGTCGCGCGGCACCTTACTTCAGGACACGCCACAAGCACGTCCGTGTGGGCTCTGGCGCGACATGGCCCAGGCCACCCTCTCGACCGGTTCCCGGTCTCACCTTGTCCATGTCGCTCAAGGTCCTGAAGTAAGGTGCCGCACACCCTCTGCTATGTGCAAAGTCATGGGCCAGTGGTTTCTGATAGGTGTACTCTGTTGGAGGCTTAAGCTGGGGTGGGTAGTTAGTTCCAGCGTTCCCATGCTGGGAACGAGTAAATCTCTAACCAAGTGAGACAGCAGTGACTGCTGTCCCAACTGATTGGTTTTGACTGGTTGTGGCTTATTTGTAGCCGCCGTATTGAGGCACTGAAGGGTCAATTTCTTTTGACCAGGCATCGATGCCACCGACAACATTACTGACGTTGGTGAAACCCTGTTTGCGGAAATGTTCGCCGGCTACCTGGCTGCGATTTCCGATATGGCAGATGAAGGCCAGTGCGGTGTCTTTTGGCATGGCTTCAATGGCCTGCATGGTTTCAGCGTCGATTGGCTTGGCCGCTTCGAGGTTGGCCAGTGCGCGCTCTTCGCTTCCGCGTACATCAATCAGTATGATGCTATTGTTTTCAAGGTGATCCTTTAGCTCGGCACGCTCATTTGCTTCACTGGCTCAGGTGCCTGTGGCAGATGAATGGTCAGGCCTGAGCCCTGTAGTGTTTCCACCCAGTCAATGATTGCGCCATTGGCACGTTGAGCAGAGGCCAGATCGAAATACATGGTGATACCATTGGTTTCGATCATTATTTCATGGCCTTCGGCCGGTGCAACGTTGAACTGTGACTGCCAGCCGGCATCAATGGCGAAATGCAGACCAATACCTTCGTGGCCGGCCATGGCCTCGAGAATTTTCTCTGCGGCGGCATCGGTGATAGTTACTTCAGGCGGAGTACGATCCGGAGCTTCAACACCCAGCATTTCGTGCAGTTCACTGCTATTGAACATGGCGGTAACAATATCGCAGCCACCTACCAGTTCGCCGTCGATATACAGTTGCGGGATCGTTGGCCAGTTACCATAGATTTTAATACCGTCGCGGATTTCCTGATCTTCGAGCACATCTACGCTTTCGTAGTCATCGAGAACTGAATCCAGTAAACCAACGGTTTTTGACGAAAAACCGCACATGGGCGCTTTCGGCGTGCCCTTCATAAACAGAACGACACGGCTCTGATTAATAATATTTTCAATTTTCTCGCGGGTGCTGTCTTCCAGGGTCATTGTTCAGAATTCCAGTTGATTAAAGTAATAAAATTTGTGTGAGGGTTTACATGGGGTGCTAAAAGCAGAGTATCAAGTTTTGTGAATCGCCAAGCCTGGTTTTATTAACAAAATCATTACTGCTTTGGAGACCAGGTGCCTAATCCGGCAAGGGCTCCGCAGTAAGCTGGCGTGAGCTCTCATCATAACAAAGCCGTCCCGGGTAAGCGATGTCTGCGCTATATCCCTGGTCCCGTATGAACTGGTGCAGGTCATTGAGTCCATTGGCTTGTAGCGGATAGAAGTTCATTTGCCGCGCACCGCTGACGACGGTGACCGCTATCGTACCCACGTCATCAGCACTGTGTGCGGTGACCCCTGCCGCGGACTGTTGCGGAGAATTGGTGGATTCCTCCAGCAGAAAGGTGTTTGTTAACTCAGCATCTTCCAGACCTGGCAGATGCTGGCTTACCCTGACGCCGTGGGCGGTTAGCATGGTCAGGTAACGACGGTATTCCCGTGTCCAATCGGCATAGGCAGATTGTAATTGCTGATCGCCGGCTGGTTGTTCAGCACCGCCACCATATTGGGCCCACCAGTCAAAGGACTCAAAAAAACTGTGCACGGTATCATCCTGCCATTTGAACCGGAGTCCGCCCGGTGTGCTGATTTCGAGTGTGTCGGCAGGTGGATTCATGGCTGCATCCAACAATTCCCACAGTGGCAAAAAACCGTAGTGCTCCAGTTGTAGCCGCAATAGAGCATTGAGGTCGGTGATGGTCATGAATCGCGCGTGATTGACAGAGACCTGAAATTGCGTTTCCAGTGCTTTGGCAGAGTGGGCCGAGACCTGGCCTGTTTCAAGGAAACGATGTTCCATTTCTGTAGACAGTTCATCAACGTATTCAGCGGGACCGGTAATCAATAAAGGCAGGATCTGCAGTAAACCAAGCGGGATATTCTCAAAAGGCTGTAATTCCGGTAACGGCATTTTTCCTTCGTTGGCACCGATGCTCAGTAAGCGCGCCTGGAATTCAGTGCCGGGGTTGCTCGATTTCTGTAGTGTTTCCAGCGCGGAGTAGACAGGCAGACGCGGTTGCAATATCTGGGTTTGATCAAACAAGGCACCGGCCATGCTCAAAGTACAGCGGTTGATGGCTGGAAACATGCTGGTCAGATCGGCCGCGATATGCGCCAGTACCTGCTCTGCTGCGGCCCGCTCCAGCAAGGCCGGCCGGCTGGCGTGTTCGCCATGGTAGCGGGTCGGGTCGGTCTCTAAGCCAACCAGGATATATTGATGCAGGATCGACGTCATGGCGCAGGGTTCGTGTTTAAAATTCCATTGTAAGTGATAATCCGGATATGAAAAACGTAAAACAAAATGTGCCGGCGTATCCGGACCTTCATTGGTGCTGGCCCTGGGTTTCCAGGTTTGCGGGGATGAATTTCTTGAAGACGGAATTCCGCATATTCCAATGCAAATGTAGAAGGTGCCCTTTCTAAAATCACTTAATCCGATTTAGAACAATGAGAATGGCGACTTGGTTCTATTGGCCTGACCATCACGTCTGCGGCGCATCCGTGCATGCAATTGCTGGCGGCGTCGCTCCAGCCAGTCAGCCCTCTTCAACGGAGATTCGTCTTTTCCACGGCGGTTGGTTTCGGTGGCACGGAATATCAGAAACTCTCTGTAAGCCTGAATTTCGTGCTCTAGCGCTTTGCAGACAATTTCGATCATTATCGCATCGTCAAGAAATCCGAGAGCGGGGGTATTATCGGGTATCAGGTCATGCGGTTCAGAAAAGTAAGACAATGCAGAAAGAACGCGATCGCGGTCATCTTCAATCAAGCCCCAGCCTTCATCGACGACCATGCTGATCAGCGTGTCAAGCTGGCCCATGTGGTCACGGATAAAATCTGACGCATCGGACTGGTTTACCTGATCCAGTAATTGTGTGGCGTCGGCGATGATTTGTTGCTGTGAAGTACCTTTGGCTTTTTCATGTGCCTGTCGCATTACGCCACTGAAAAACTCGAGATCTGACTGGCTGAGCCTGAAATTAATAAATAAAGACATGTGCTGTTTCCGCCCCCGGTTGATTTAGGGAACCTCTGATAGATTCATGAACTCGTTTGTCGCCTGAAGGCGCCTACTCTTGGCGAATCTGAACATTTTGATTCACAATCTACTTCGCTCTGAATAAATCAGAAGTTCCTTAGCCTACAGCCTAGCGGGCGAACCGCTAACGGTCAAACTCCAATTCGCTAGCGGAAGTGTCCGGGTTTACCAGGGAGGGGGTAGATATGCCCTTCATATTCAAAACGCAGGGTGCCGTCATCCTTGCTGGTGACTGATCCTTTCAGTGCATAAGGCAGGCTTTTGATTTCACCTTTTTCCAGGGATTCCAAAAGTTCACGACTGGCCTTGCTTTCCTCGACCTCCACCGACCAGGATTCAGTACCATTGGCGACAATATTGGTGTCAACCGGACCACTGTAGACAAATAACTCGTCTTCGTTTTCGTTGACAGTCAGACGGATGTCGATACTCAGGATGTCGAGGTCAACACCATTGAGGTTACGCATACTCACCTGGAGGCTGATGTTGTTGTCCTGGTGGCTTAGCTCGGTCATACGCACCAGCGGCGATGCACCACGCACGACCTTTGTCCCGCAGGCTGCACTGAACATAAGCGCTAACACCAGCAGGCTTGATACAAGGTATTTTTTACAAATTGGTATTTCAGTGGTCATTTATTTTCACCTCATCATAAAGATGACATTTTACGCAATACGGCCCTAAAACGTGCTGGTTTTTGTGGTGAATGTCGTGCATTGCCGGTTCAAGACGTTCGCAAACCGGCATTTTATCCGGACAATATCCGCTGAATACGCAAGTTGATGCGTCGCCGGTCGATTGCCGGGTTCGCTCCAAGTACCATTTATCGTCCGGCCAACCTGACGGGGTTTTGCCTTGTGCAAAAGACAGTAAGGATTTGCTGTACGGGTGGCTGGGTCCACTGAAAAACTGATCCGCCGGTGATTGCTCCAGTAACTGGCCCTGGTACATCACCGCAACATCATCCGCAATTTGCCGGATCACAGCAAGGTCATGTGATATGAACAGGATGCTGATACCAAAGTCTTTTTGCAGCATTTGGATTAATTGCAGAATTTGAGCCTGTATGGATACATCCAGTGAAGAAACCGCTTCGTCGGCAATCAGCAGGTCCGGATTTGTGATAAGCGCACGCGCGATAGCGATGCGCTGCTGCTGCCCGCTGGAAAATTGATGCGGGTAGCGATTCAACGCACCTTGATCCAAGCCGACAGTTTGTAAAATTCCCCGGATTTTTTGGCGCTGATGATCAGCATCGCCGATGGCAAAATGCTGCAGCGGCTCACGCAATGTCTGTTCCACCGTGCGCCTGGGGCTCAGAGAAACAGACGGGTCTTGAAAAACCAGTTGAATGCGTTGACGGGTTGCTTTCAAATCATGCGGATTCATCCGGTAAATATCTTTACCTTTGAACAGGATTTCACCTGAATCCGGTTTCACCAGTCGCAGGATAGCCCGCGCAATACTACTTTTACCTGCACCCGATGCACCAACCAGGCCAAGGGTGCGGCCCGCTGCCAGGTTTAAACTGACACGGTCAACGGCGACTTGCGCTTGCTGGTGGAAGCTCAGGGACAAATCCCGTATTTCGAGCAAGGGTGGTGTGTTGGCCAGATTGGACGTATTCATCACAGTGGCCTGAAGCAGGCCGCGCCTGTGCCGTTATCGCAATCAAGTTGCGGGATCGATGTCCGGCATTGCGCTTCTGCCCTGTTACACCTGGGTGCAAAGTGACAGCCCAACGGCAAGTCGGCAGGTGCCGGTATCTGGCCCGGTATCGATTTGATCGGGGGTGGCTGCGTGTCGCTGATTTGCGGAATACACGACAGCAAACCGGCGCTGTAAGGATGCCGGGCGTGGGCAAACAGGCTTTGGCAATCCGTTTTTTCCATAAGCCGGCCGCAGTACATCACCATGACATCCCGGCAGATCTGCCTGACCACTGCAAGGTCGTGACTGATAAATAAAATGGCAGTCCGGTGCAGTTTTCGAAGATGTTTCAGTTGTTCCAGGATCAACGCCCGGGTGCTGTTATCCAGTGCCGTTGTCGGTTCATCCGCAATGATCACCGCGGGTTTACATACCGTTGCCATGGCGATCATGGCCAGTTGACGCATGCCGCCTGATAACTCGTGCGGGTAGCTGGCGGCGATATCATCAGCATCGCTGAAACCGACGCTTTCAAGGGCCTGGAGCATGCTCTTCCTGGCTTGCTGTTTGCTGCCGCCGGTATGACGCCGGTACACCGCACTGATCTGCTGGCCCATGGTGAATACCGGGTCAAGGGCGGTGGCGGGTTGTTGAAAAATCATCGCTATGTCGCGGCCCAGAACGGCGCGTCTCTGACCGGTATTCAGGGTGGAAATATCCCTGCCGTTAATCTCGATACCATCAGACCTGACATTGACTCCGGATTCCGGGAGTAAGCCCAGAATGGCCATCGCCGTCATTGTTTTTCCACAGCCGGATTCTCCCACCAGGCCGGTGGCATCTCCCGCGTTGATACTGAAGCTGATTTGATCCACGACCGTTAAGCGACTGGAACCGTTCTCGAACCAGACGCTGAGATTTGTTACTTTGAGGGCCGGGGTGGTCATATCAGCGCCCTGCGGGTATCCAGCGCATCCTGCAGGGCATCGGCCAGCAGGTTGAAACCCATGAGTAACAGAAACAAGGAAGCACCGGCAGCGAAAAAGTTTCCAAAGTGACCAGCCAGGACCTCTTGTGAACTCTCCGCCAGCATCAGGCCCCAACTGACACCATCCTGGATACCAAGACCCAGAAAACTCAAAATGACCTCGGTGTTGATAGCGGCCACAAATACGATGGTGCCCTGAACCAGCAGGACGTGAACCGTATTGGGTAAAACGTGGCGAAACACGGTTTTAAGCCCCGGCAAACCGATCGCACGGGCAGCCTCGATGAATTCCCGTTGTTTTATCCGCATGACTTCCCCACGGATGATACGCGCGGTTGTCGTCCAGAAGGTAACAATCATGGCGAGGTGCATGGCCCATGGGCTTCCCTGTAGCGCAAACGCCACGGCTGCGGCAAATAGATAAAATGGAATTGAGTCCAGTACACCCTTTAACCACAGGATGATCTCATCCAGCCAGCCGTGGGCGTACCAGCCAGCCAGACCACCCAGAACCGTACCCAGCAGGGTGGAGGAGACCGTCACCACCAGACCCACTTCAAATGCAGTCGCCGTGCCGAAAAGTGTGCGTTGCAGAATATCCTGTCCGAGTAGGTTGGTGCCGAACAAATGCTTTGAACTGACACCCTCGAATCGATTGCCGGTGACATCTGACCAGCCCTGACCCAGCAGGCCACTCCAGACAAGGAGGGCGATCATCGCAAAAATCATCACGACAATGAGACCGGTCATACCATAGCGGTCGGATTTCAGCTTCTTCCAGGTGTCCCGTATCATGATGTCGTGACCCCTTTTGTAACCCTGGGATCAACCACGCCATAGAGTATGTCGTTTATCGTGAGTGCCAGTACAAACAGCACACCGGTGAGACCGACCACCGCTTTGAGTATGGGCTGGTCACCACTGGTAATCGCGTTGAAAGTCACCAGTCCTACACCGGGAATTCCGAAATAGCTTTCCAGTAACAGGCTGCCTGATATCAGGACAAATGGAACTGAAAACATGATACGTGTCAGTATCGGGATCAGGCTGTTCTTGAGTACATGTTTAAACAGAAGCTCTGTTGGCCTGGCACCGTACGCCCTGAGAGTGCGGATATGGTCGCGTTCTATTTCATCCGCCATGATCGCCCGGTAAAAACGCGTGTTGTAGCCCAGCGTCACGAGGACCAGCGCCAGCGTGGGCACGGCTACATAATAGAAGTAGGAACCGGGATCGTGGACCTGCCATCCACGTACCGGAAACATATTGAGACCATAGGGCGTGCACAACAGGATCTGCAACCCGATGATGATGACAAGAAAGCTGATGCTCATACCCACCACCGAGGCGCTCATAACCAGTTTATCCAGCCATTTCCCACGGTACCAGGCGGCCAGCAAACCCAGTCCGAGACCAAACAGGTTGCCAAGCACAAAACCCGGTACAACGAGTGCAATGGATACGGGCAGTGTGCGTATGAGGATGGAGGATACGGGTTCGCCGTTGGAATCGGATATACCCAGGTCAAGCGTGATCAGTTCCCTGAGGTACTCGCCATAGCGGAGCAGGAAAGGGCGGTCGTAACCCAGTGCATGCCGTACCTCGGTGATTTGCTCTGCGGTGGGGTTCTTGCCGATGAGTTCATAGGTCTTGTCAGGGCCAAAATAAACCATCAGCAAAAAGCTGATAAAAGTCACGCCCAGCACCAATGGAATACCGTACAGAAGCCTGCGGGTAAGGTAGGCACCATTCATGGCGTCGTGCTTGCAGACTCCGCGATATCAACGAAACGCATAAAATAACCGCCGACAAATGACCGGTCCGGCTTCATTATGAATTTTTTATTCCACAGAAACAGCAGGGTTCTTGAGATACCGGTGAAGCTTGCACAATCATCCATCAACATTTGATTCATTTCACGGTAAATTGAAGTTCTTTCGGGTGATTCATTCATGGTCGCGCTGATTTCATACAGACGGTTATAGTCCGGGTTATTATAACTGGCAGAATTTGAACCCGGTGCGGCATTGGGCCCGTAATATAGGGCCATGAGGTTTTCGACGTCGGGATAATCCATCGTCCAACTGCTGTTTATCAAGGCTACCTTACCCTGCGAATAGGCCCGTTGGTAATCACCATAAGTGGCGAATATGAGTGGACGGATTTTGTCCACGGGGTAGCCTGCGGTCATCATGAAGTTGCGGAACTGCTCGAACACCTGCCTTTCTGTCACTCCGTTGGGGAATCCGTATTCGAGTGTCGGCAGCGTGTCTTCATTCCAACCATTTGTCTGCAAAAGTTCCCTGGCGCCTTGCAGATCATGCTGGATGTAACTGGTATCACCCGTGGCATCGTATTCGGGTACCGTGGGTGGTATGACGCCGGGGAAAACCTGCCCGATGTTGTAGAAAAATATCTCGTTGTTCTTCTTCCAGTCGAAGGCCTTTACCATGGCGCAGCGCAGCGCGCGGTTGCGACGGTTCTGTTCAGGGTCGGGGTGGTAACCAATACGCTCGTCGGCCATGTTGAAATTGGTATAAACAAAACCGGATTCCGGTGATGCCTCGAAGGCGAACAAGTCCGCGTATCGGGGCTTGAGGGTGATAGGTGCACGCTGGCTCAGAATACTGTCAAACTGGCTCACAGGAACCTTGATGAAATGTAACTCGCCGGCTGAGAAAGCGTTCCAGCGTGCCGCACCTTCGGGCACAAACTCAAATTCGAGTTGGTCAATAAACGGGGGTATTTTGCCTTGTAAGTTTCTGTATGACCGGGCTGGACTTCCGGGCCGGATCATATCCTTCCGCTTCAAGATCAAATGGCTCCTGGCGGAAACCGGGGTTCTTTGCCAACACCGCACGCACACCATCGCGGGAGATCAACTTGAATGGTCCGGAGCCCACCGGGTGGCTGGATAATACCTGGCCGTATTTTTCTACGGCCTCGCGCGCTACGATCGCGGCATAGCCCTGGGTCAGGGTATGCACGAACTGCGGGAATGGTTTTGTGAGTGTAATTTGTATCGTGTAATCATCGAGCGCACGCAGCCCCGAAATCTCGGTGTCGTAGTCCGAGCCTTCTGTTTTCCAGTGATCCAGGCCTTCAATCCGGTCCTGCCAAAACCAGGTACCCTGGGCGCGGGTTTCGGGGTCAAAATGGCGCTTGATGGAATAGACAAAATCGTGGGCTTTGACCTCCCGTCCAACTGCGCCTTCAAAGACAGGGTCGTCAATGAAATACACGCCTTTCTTTATACGGATGGTCACTACCAGCCCATCATCTGAAACCTCCGGCATCGCAGCTGCCAGGTTGGGTTGCAGTTGGTATGGACGGGCAAGGTATTTGTACCTGTACAGGGTGTCGTAGAGGTTGATCACTATGGTTTTGGCATATATTGATGCTGCCTGGGCGGGGTCAAGTGAGCCCGGTATGCCATCCATGGCGTGCCTGTATATTTTTGCGGGCAATCCACTATCGGTCGATGGCGCTTGCTCGCAGCTGACAAGTATCAGAAGTACCAACGGAAATACGATTTGGAGTTTTTTCAGCATTCTGCCCCGATGGATGCGCATTATTATTGAAAATATCAGAAGCAGAAGCTTATCCCAGTGAGACCCAATGCGCCAATTGCAGGTAGCGCATCGCAGCTAATGTACTTCCCGGAAACGAAATCGTGTGCAGATTACGTGGTCGAACAAAGTTGACCGGGACGAGCGAAAATCTGCCTGTTCTAGTGACCGCCTGCAGTTGCAGGTTCCTCAGCTTCAAAATCATCTTCAAGGTAAAGGTCATAGTCCTGCATTGGCGGGTCGCCGTCATAGATCTGGAATTGGCGGTTTTGCCACCAGACATCACGCAACAGCACATAGGGATCATAGGCATCGTTAAGCTCGGCATCCTGGTCCAGGTATCGTGCACGGGTATCGATTCCGCGGACAATCCACAGCCCCCAACGATTGCTACCGTGAAATACCTGGCCAACCGGAGAATAAAAGGTGTCGATCACAGCACCTGTGCCATCCCGGAAAGTTGAGGGACCAAAAAACGGGAACATCAGGTACCGGCTATCATTGTAACCCCAGGTTGCCAGTGTCTGGCCGAGGTCTTCGTTATAGAAAGGTATACCCATCTGGCTGGCGATATCGAAAAATCCTAACAGGCCAAAAGTTGAATTGACCACGAAACGACCGATAGTGGAAATACTTTGTTTAAATTTCCCCTGGAGCACCTGGTTGACATAGGTGACCGGTGCATCCAGGTTTCTGAAAAAATTTCCGACCCCGCGTTGCACCGGATCAGGCGTGATCTTGTCATAACCCACCGCGATCGGCCTGACCACTTTGTCCAACCCCTCGTTGAAGGCGAATACCTTGCGGTTATAACCTTCCCAGGGGTCGTTTTCCGGGTCGGTGTTACGGCTTTGGGTTCCTGCACAGCCTGCTAACAACAAGGCGAGAACAACAATACCAGCTAATGAGCGAAATTTATTCATCATCGGGTTTTCTATTCTGCCAGTTGCATCTGACCCGAGTTGAGTCGCTCAATTACGCTATCGATTCCATTGGCCTGCACTTCGGGCATGATCTGATTGCGGTAGGTGGTGACATAGGATATGCCTTCAACGACCACGTCAAAAGCTTTCCAGCCTTCCGGCGTTTTACGGAATGCGTAATCTACCGGGGCTTCGCCACCGTCGGGCAAGCTAACACGGGTTTTTACACGGGTGAGCTTTTCATTTAATTCGCCGCGCTGGGGCAGCACCTGTAGTTTGATCTTGCTGCTGAACTGGAGCAGGCCCTTTGAGTAACGATCGACCAGCAGGTTGCTCATACTGGTGGCAAATTCCTCGATTTTTTCTTTTTCAAGCCCTCTCCCGGCACGGCCTAATATAAGGCGTGCCGAATAGTTAACGTCCAGCAATGGCATCAGGTCCCTGCGAACAAGGTCGTCCAAAGCCTCCGGGTTTTCAGTGTATTCCTCGAGGTTTTCTGTCACATCAGCAAAGATTTTGCCGGTGATACTCTCAACCAGGGATACCGGGTCATCTGCCTGTGACTGGGCAAATAAACTGCCGCTGAAGATGCAGGCGAGGGCAAACACCGAAAATATGCCAAATTTCATTCTTCGCCGCCTTTATCACTGTTAAACAGATACTTGCTTATTAGTGTTTCCAGCACCACGGCCGATTGCGTGATAAAAATCTCATCTCCGTCTACAAGTGCTTCCATCGCGCCACCGGGATCCAGACCAATGTAACGGTCGCCGAGTACACCGCTGGTAAGAATTGAAGCGCTGCTGTCATTCGGAATTTCTGAATACCTTTGGTCAATCTTCATTTCAACCACGGCGTCAAACTCAACCGGATCAAGGACAATTTTTTCTACCAGGCCTACCGTAACCCCGCCGATTTTAACGGGCGCACGATCCTTCAGATCAGCCACATTGGTAAAGCGGGCGGATACCTTGTAGGTATCTTTGCCAACCTGCATACCGTAATCCGTTGCCGAGGTGGCCAACCATAACAAGGCTGCAATACCCACTAGCAAGAAAATGCCTGATGACAGTTCTACTTTGTAATTCGCACGCATGATTCTTCCGTCAATACCTCGAGGTCAATATCATTTCAGATTAGAAATGAAGTCAAAATAAAATCAAAAATCAGCACCAGCACCGAACTCATTACCACCGTTCTTGTGGTGGCGGTTCCTACGCCTTCACCGGTCGGTTTTGCATAATAGCCGAAATATACAGCAATAAGACTGACCAGGCCGCCAAACACGATGCTTTTCCAAACCCCGCCCATAAAATCTTTTCCGAATAATATGCCAGTTTGCAATTTGCTCCAGAAAATTCCCGGATCAAGCCCCATGACGCCGATAGAGAACATCACGGCTCCCAGGATTGCGAAGGCGTTAAACATTGCGGTTAACAAAGGCAGAGAAAGTAGCCCGGCCAGGAAGCGGGGTAATGCTATTCGCTGTACCGGATCGATAGCCATCAGTTGCATGGCATCGATCTGACTGGTGGCTTTCATCAGACCGATCTCCGCCGCTATTGAAGTGCCGGCACGTCCGGCAAATAACAAAGCGGTCAGCACCGGGCCCAATTCACGGAATAGCGACTTGCCGACCAACAGGCTGACCTGGTCAGAAGCACCGAACTGCTCCAACGCATTGATGGACTGCAGGGAAAGCACCATGCCTACAAAAAAGCCACAGATCATAATGATCACCAGTGAGCGGGCGCCAATCAGGTATGTTTGCTGCAGGGTACTCATCAACAGGCCACGCTCAAGACGTATGCTGCTGAGCATGCGAACCAGGAAAAGACCACAATGCCCGGTTTCGGCGATTGGGTTTAGCAACTTGATTCTTTTTGTCTTGGGATTATTCATGATCAGGACGGGTTTGCAGTCGAGTTGTTCCTGGCGTTCTGGTATCTGAATGAAATCGGACCATCGACGCGCCCGTTCATGAACTGGTCAACAGCGGGGTCTTCATTGTGCATCAGTTCTTTCGGGCTGCCTTGCGCGATCAGTTTCGCTCCAGCGAGAATATAACAATGATCCACCAGTTTCTTCATCTGGTGGACATTGTGGGTAACAATGACACTGGTCAGACCCAGTTGATCGTTGGTTTCACGTATCAGGCGGCTGACGGTCGACATGGCGATCGGGTCGAGCCCGGTCATGGGTTCATCAAATAATACGATTTTTGGATTCAATATGACCGCCCGTGCCAGTGCAACACGACGGGCCATGCCACCTGAGAGGCTGTGTGGCATCAGTTCTTCTGTACCCAGCAGGCCGACGGATTCCAATTTGGCCAACACACGTTCCCGGATAGCTTCTTCCGGCAGGTCGGTATGTTCTCTCAAGGGGTGTCGCAATATTTTCGAAAACAGTCAAATCGGTAAACAAGGCGCCGTTTTGTAGCAACACACCAATATCTTTCCGGCACTCGTATAGTTGACGCCGTGACATGGCAGAAACTTCTTTTCCATTGACTTCGATGCTGCCGCTGGAAGGTTGCAGTTGACCGGAAATCAAACGCAGGATGGTTGTTTTTCCAACACCGCTGGGACCCATAATGGCCTCAATACCGCCACGCTCAATATCCATACTGACGTTATCCAGTATGACTTTGTCATCACGATGAAATGTTACGTTTCGAATGCGGATTATCGGATCTTTCAAGTCTTCGTCCCTTTAACCGGTCTGTTTTGTGATGTTAATGTGTTATTGACCGCTAAATGTCCGATCCTATTTCACAAGCTTGATTGTAATATGAATTTGGACCGTGCGGGGGTTAATTGCTTGCTGAGCTGCATCTTTTTCGAGGCCAAAAAAAACGAGGGAGACTTGCGTCTCCCTCGTCGTAGAAGTGTAGGAACTCCGCTTGTGGTGGACTGCAGATCCTCCTAGGCCTTTCCAACTTTGTCCAGTTCCGATCAGTTCTGCCCTTCGGTTTCTGGTCACGGGTCTTCCTCCCGTTTTTATTTATCGACGCTTTCACGTCTATCTCAGGGAATCGCGCATCCCCATCGAGTCACCCTAATGGTACGACCGCTTCTTTTGGCAGAACCCGGTCTGGGTGACGCGTCCTGTACCGTCTGGACGCTTACCGTTTTCTTCCACCTTCTCTACCTTCAGGCGGGTCGGCCTTCCAGTAAATCCGCATTCTGTTGGTCGTCGACCTTACGGTCTTCGCCGTCCGTTTCCAATCTGTCGACCTTCTGCGTTCGTCTCCGGTCTTACGACTTTCACCGCTCGTTTCCAATCTGTCGATCTTCTGCGCTCGTTTCCGATCTTTCGATCTTCTTCGACCGCTTCCAGTCTTACGACTTTCTCCGTCCGTTTCCGGTCTTTCGACCTTCTCCGTCTTCCTGCGATTCCAATCTTGCGATTGGTAGGTTTCTGTCTACGGGGGAGTTAAATTACTCTTATGAAGGTAAATTGTCAAAGCCCGTAGAGTGATATTTAGGATGTTTATCTCATCGTAAATATCACTAAAAAATTCCAAGTGTCTGAATAAAAGAACAACACTGAATTCGGGTCTTTTTTGAGTTTGCGACGAAGCGAATATTTTTGATTAAAAATAACCCATCGTGTTTTTCTGATAGAAAAAACCCGGAAACAGGGTCCGGGTTTCGTCTTGATATTGTTGTTGAGTTTGTCTTACAAAAGCTCTACCAGCAGGTATAAAACGGCCGTGAGTACAAACCCACTGGCAATGACACCTTTAACGGAAGTCAACGGTCCGGTTTTGCCAATCACACCATTCAGCGCCAGCACAACAATCAGGCCGAATACAACGGCCAGCGCCGCTGTACTTGCTTCGAGCACTGAGGTCTGAATTTGTGGAAGGTGTTTGGAAGAGGCCATAAAAAATAACATCGGGACAGACAAAAGGGTATTTGTACGTGACGCCAGGCCGGCTTTGCCCAGTGCAACTGCAGCACCCGGCAGTGCCTGGCCTCCACTCGCGACCTGTTTTGCCGATGCGATAATGATCTTCTGGCTGGGCCAGATAATCAGCCACACGTTCAGGAACATGATCGTGCCCATGGTTATACCGATGGTGATCCCCATGCCAGTGAGCTTCCAGTAGTAGATTAGATAGAGGCCGCTCAGAAAAGTGAACATGGCAGCCCAACGGAACCACCACAAGGCTTTGGGCACCATTTTTTGAATTACATCGGACTTGGCGCCCCCATCGGCTTCTTTGAAAGTATTCACCCTGGACAAAATTGAAGTAATACAGTAATCCAACCCATGTTACACCGGCCAGCAGGTGTACCCAACGCAGCAGAAAGGCCAAAGAGTTTTGGCTAAGTAAGGCAAGCTCCACGATTGTATTCTCCCTTTGGAGGTTATTGTGACAAGTGTGATGCTTGATAGGGTACAGCAGAATAGGTCATTCAGAAAATTGCGGTTCGAAACTGTATTGAACTACGATGGATACAAAGTGTTTTTAGTGTTTCAAGTTGGGACGGGAATCTATAAAATCAGTTGAGAAGGCAGCCCAGCTACAGGATACAGCGGCTGCTAAAGAACGTCGCGGCTTTGAAGATTCCACCTCGAATGATGCAGGAAATGACAGGCAACAATGGACCCTGAAACAGAACAAAACGAAAACAACGCAAGCAGGTGACCCCGGTCAGTCGTCGCGGTGTTCAAGTACTTATCCGTTTCCACTGGATGCCGTAGTTCTTGCTGGTACACACCAAAATACAAAACGGTTGATTGCAGGTCGTAACAAGGCCTTTCTCAATGTCGGTGGAAAAGCGTTGATCCGTTACGTGGTTGACGCTTTGCTGGCCGCTGAAAGGGTGGGCCAGATTTTCGTGGTAGGACCTACCGAAGAACTGCTGGAAGAACTGGCTGGTTATTCTTCAAGGGTCCGGGTCATTGCCCAGCGCGGAAAAATGTTAACCAATTGCTGGGCCGGTATTGAGGCATCTGAGGATTACCACAGACATGATACTGTCGTGGCGGTGAACGAAAGGCCGTTACTGATCATTTCCTCTGATCTGCCCCTGGTGACGGCACGCTCAATTGACGATTTTATTTACCGTTGTGCGCGCCTGGATAACGCATCTGAAACACCCTACGGCCTGCTTGCCGGAGTCGTTGATGAGCCCGGTGTCAGGCCCTTCCATCCTGAGCGGGACAAGCCCGGTATCAAGCGTCCCTTCGTAGAGCTTGAATTCGGGCGTTTGCGACTGGCCAACATCTATGTCGGCCGACCACGGAACCTGGCCAACCAGGAGTTCCTTCAGACCGGATTTTCTTATCGTAAGGCCAAAGACTGGCGCAATGTCGTTGCCTTGACTTTCAATTTTTTCAAAGAGCCACGGTGGTTGGCAGGCAGCATGGTTGACCATTCGTATTCAGCTTACTTTGATGCTCTCAAAGGGTAAGGGCTATTGGTACAGGCGACTCAAGAAAGGTAATACCCGCAAACGGGTGGAAAAAAGTGTTAGCGAAGTGCTCGGAGGCCCGGTCAAGGTTGTTATCACACCGTATGGTGGTTTAAGTCTGGATGTAGACGATGAGGAGGACTTCCGGATTCTTGATACCTGTTATGAAGAGTGGGCTGCCATCACCGCCGCGATTGACTGCGAAGTGCATTGACGTCGGTAGTTGGGGCCCTGATGCGATATCAGTTCAACAAAATCAGTGACAACGCGGGCCAGAAAGCAATCAGTGCCACGGAAATAATCAAAATAACAAAAAATGGCAATGTGGATAAATAGATATCCACGATAGGCCGGTCAAATCGATACCCGGCGATAAACAGATTAAGACCTACCGGTGGCGTGATGTAGCCAAGTTGCATCGCGGCCAGGAAAACCATCCCAAGGTGCACCGGGTGTACACCGAACTGGGTAGCGATTGGCAGGATCAATGGAACAACCAGCACAATCGCCGAGAAAATATCGAGGATTGCGCCGAGTATCAGCAGGAACAGCAACAACATCACCATGAATGCGATCTCGCCATTAACAAAACCGCTGATCCATTGTAATAGCTGTTGCGGCACACCGGCATCTATCATGAAATTGGTGGATGCCCGCGAAACACCCAGTATCATCATGATTCCCCCGACCAGAATCATGGATTCCCGAACTATTGACGGAAGTTTGCGCAAAGACACTTCTTTGAGTATCACCACATCAACAATCAGCACGTATAAGGCAGTCACTGCAGCCGCTTCGGAAACTGCAAAATATCCACTGTAAATCCCGCCCAGCACAACGATGGGCAATGGTATTTCCCACATTGATTCGCGCAGGGCTGTGCGAACCTCATGCCAGGAAAAATCGCCCAGCGGTGTGCGTATTGCGCGATTCTTCCAGATACTGAAACCCGACAGGGTGGCCAGCATCAGGAACCCGGGTATCAGGCCGGCCAGAAACAGATTCTCTATTGGCACTTCTGCAACAACACCGTAGAGAATCAGTGGAAGGGATGGCGCGAACAGTAAGCCAAGACTTCCCGCTGATGTGACCAGCCCCAGGTTGAATTTTTCGGGGTACCCCGCTTGTTGCATGGCAGGGAATAATATCGCACCCAGTGCGATGATGGTGACACCCGAGGCACCGGTAAACGCGGTGAAAAATGCGCATGCGACCAGTGATACGACGGCCAGACCCGCCGGCATCCAGCCAAGCAAGGCGCTGGTCAGGCGCACCAGGCGTTTGGGTGCATTGCTCTCACTGAGCAGGTAACCGGCAAATGTGAACAACGGTATGGCGAGCAGAATCGGCATCTCTGCAATACCATAAAACTCAATGACAATAGCCTGCAGATCAATATCGGCCTGGTAAAAATTCCAGAACGCACCTGCTGCGATGATGGCGAACAGTGGCGCACCGAGCAAAATCAATATCACCATCAGTGGCCCGATGATCATCATTGATCGTTGACCCCTTCAGCCGATTTATCAGTCGAGATTCAGCGGGCGCGTGACCGCAAGAATCAGGTGACGAAAAGCCATCAGGGTAAAACCGATAGGCAAGATGATCTGCAAAGTCCAGGCGGGTACATTTCGCATCAATGTATCGCCAAACTCGTAAGAGCCCATGACAAAACGGCCACTCTGCCAGGCAAACAAAGCACAGATGGATGCCGTGAATAAATCTATTATGACCTTGGTGATAAGCTGGACCTTTGCTGGCAGGAAGCGATCCACTACTGCGATGCTGATGTGCTTGTCCATCCGGCTGGCAGCCAGGCCACCGGCGATGGTTAACCAAAGCACCATCAGGCGTAACATCTCGTCACCCCAAAAAAGACTGGTGTCAAGAAAATTTCTAAGAATTATCTGCGTACCGGCCAGTAATATCATGCTGATCAGAATGACCAGCAGCAAGGCGTCCTCCGCATGGGTTCCCGCTTTTTCCAGCCCGTTGAAAATTGAGGCAATACGCTTCACTGGGTACAGGCTTTCGCCGGGTTGCCCGCGCGGAAATCAGCCAGGTAACATTCCAACTCATTGAGCAGTCGAACATCAACTTCACCTTCATTCGCAAGCCGGCGGTTGGAGTCCTGAATAACTCTGCGCCATTCAGGAATCTGACCCTGATCAGGAGTCACGGGTGTCATACCGTTGTCAATCAATGCTTTATAAGCTTTTTGATTGTCTTCATTACCCTGTCGGTCAAATTCCTGGTAAATTTTTTCCATCACTTCGCGCACGATTTTCTGGTCAGCAGGCTGTATACGGTCAAAATATTTTTTATCGACAGCGATCATTGCAAAAATATAAGACAGGGGGAGTTCGGTGATGTAGCTCACCCGCGTATTCCACTGCAAGATAATTGTGGCGGCAGGCGGGCTCATAATGGTATCGATCAGTTCAGTTTGCAGACCGGTCATAACATCGGTCAGCGGCATGATGACCGGAGAAATACCAAGTGCCTTACTCGCCTCGTATGAAATCCTGTCACCATCCGGCACCCAGACTTTCCGGCCTTGCAGATCATTCAGGTTGGCGATGGACTGGTTTGACATGATGCGGGCAAAGCCGCCACCGGCAAAACCAAAATTGACATAGCCGGCCTGTTCAATCAGATCACGCAATTTGTCGTCCATCCGCTCCCTGACGAACCGAACTTCCTCGAGATTGTTGAATAACATGGGGAGCGCGTAGAGTTGACTATCTTTCTGAACATCGATAAGACCATTGGATGTAAAAGCGCCACCATGCAACTGGCCGATACGCATTTTTCGCAGTACCTGCTTGTCATTGCCCTGCACACCACCGCCATAGAACTTGAATTTTACCCGTCCCTCGGTACGCTCTTTGATCTCTGTGGCGCCGGCCCGCATTGAATCCATCCAACTGGATCCCTCAGGCGCTATGGTAGCCAGTTTTATTGTTTGGGCGCTGGCGGTCGACATCAGGCAGAGCAATATCAATCCGATGGCGATTAAATCCGGCAATTTGTCCAACCGGAAACTCTCTTGGTAAGGCAGGGGTTCATTAACATTCCTTTATCTTAAAAATAGTCATCCGCCGCATCGAGCAATTCCTGTGCTTCCCGTTGCGCCAGTGTGTTGAATAGAGTGTAGCCGTCCTGATTAGGTTCCGCTGACATGACATCGTTCAGTAATTGGTCGTGGAGTTCCCGATCATACAGCGTGCGGGCGTAGTAGCGGGCGTAATCCACATTGATTGACAGGTCCTTGCCGTTTGACAGGCTCACTGCGCGTTCGAAATGCGCCTTCCCTGCTTCGAAATCCCCACCCAAGGCCGGTGGCCGGATGGTATTGAGTACGGCCAGAAAATGCTCAACCTGGACAGCCTGGTACTGCGGGTCAAGTGTCTGTACCCGCTTCAGCGCGGTTTCAACTTGTGGCAGTTTGGCCATTGCCCCCCAGTCATCACTGTGAACTTTGATATAAGCAATCGAAGCAAGACCGTAGGTATAAAGACTGGCGGCATCTTTTTTATCCAGTTTTGCCAGCACAGCTTCAAATTCCTGAAAGCTCAGCTGATGAATTCCGCACGCTGACTTGTTGCTTGCGCACAGGGATTGTTGACCATAGGTCAGGGCGCGTTGCGTGAGGCGATCGGCGCGTTGCGGTTCTGCAACGAATATTACGCCATATGCCGCATACAATTCTGCAGCCGCTGCCAGCATAGCCGGGTTGTCCGGCGATCCTGCTATAAAACTGTCGAGCAATAAGAGATAAGCCGGTGCGCCATCACGAACGGTTTCAGGGTCATCCTGGTTCATTATTGCTGAACTGAGATTGGCAGCCATGTCATTGGTTGCCGACTGCATGACCGAGGAGCATGCGCCCAACAATAGCAAAACCAGGGAAATTATCGTTATTCGTGTGTTGTTTTGTTTCACGTCAGTCGGGTTGGCTGGTTTCAAAGGCCGGAATTATAAACCGATAGACAAAAGGATGCTGAACAGATCAACATAATGTCGACCCACTATCGGCATGAAACGGGTTTTTAAAAACCCGGTTCCCTCATAAGTCGGTTTAGGGGGGGGTAAACCAGCCAAAAGGAACCGGATGGAAATCAGCTTTTAAATTTGGGATAACTGCAATTAATTGCAGTTATCCCAACTTTTCTTATTATTGTTAGCGAGCCTGGATTGCACGACTGGTAAATTATTATATTTCCAGTCGCAGGATTATTCCTCTTAACGCTACCCGGATTTGCGGAGCAGTTCCCATTCCAAAAAAATAACTGTGATAGATTTCGGAGGACAGACCACAGTGTTTAGTTTGGTTTCAACGAGTTCAAACCCCGCAATTTGCCAATTGATACCCGGGCACCAGAGAGGAAATGTCAGTACAGCCCCAAGTGCGCACTGCAAATATAATTAAATTCGACGAATAATGATAATGCCCCACCGGAATATTGTCAGAACATTTACGGAACGTTTGCAGATAGGTTAGGATTGAACTCTTGAAACTAGATTAGCCTGAATAAATTATATGTGGAATTATTTCAGTGGGCTTTGAATGCTATAGCATCGGAGACCTGTTACTGAATGCAGGAACACAGGAAGTCACCCGCGACGGAACAGTCTTGCCGGTACCGCGACTTTCTTTTAAGTTGTTGCTTTCACTCGCCCGTCATGCACCCAATGTTGTCACTACACAGCAGTTGGAAAGCGAAGTCTGGGAAGGGCTCGTGGTTGACCGCGGTACGGTTAACAAACGTGTGCTTTTGCTGCGCAGGTCACTGGGTAAAGACCTGGCTGATGATCCCTATATCGCTGTCGTTCGTGGCATAGGGTAT
This sequence comes from uncultured Gammaproteobacteria bacterium, assembly GCA_963749115.1. Taxonomy (GTDB): domain Bacteria; phylum Pseudomonadota; class Gammaproteobacteria; order Xanthomonadales; family SZUA-36; genus SZUA-36. The sequence goes on along the minus strand of CAVVLP010000008.1, from coordinate 38,416 downwards.
CGATTGGTTGTCCCTGTTGAACGTATCGATTGCATTGCTGACGAGTTGGCCAGGGAAGAAAAAAGCCCGCAAAACTGGTACCAGCGCAATGCAGCCACAATCCGCACGACCTCCTTCTGGTTGCTCGGTATCGTTGCAGTGTTGACCCTTTTTCAAGGGTTTCGGGATACTTCTATTGAACCGGTTGAGCCCCGTCCAGAAGAAAACTCACCTGGCGAGCTTGTGGCAATTCCGGCGGTGTATAGTCAGACGTCCATTGCCGTTTTGCCATTTGTTGATTTGAGTGATAGCCAGGCTCACCATTACCTGGGTGACGGTGTTGCCGAGGAAGTCATTAATTTGCTGGCAGGCATGGATGGTCTGGAGGTCGCGGCCCGCACATCCTCATTCGCATTTCGTGAAACACCTGCAACGCTTGTGGAGATTGCTACAAGATTGAAGGTGGGCTCTATTCTGGAAGGCAGTGTCAGGCACACCGATGATCGAATTCGTGTGACAGCTCAGCTGATTGACGCCCGTAACGGTTTTCACATCTGGTCACAAAATTATGATCGTGATTTTGATGAGGTTTTTGCAGTTCAGGATGATATAGCCTTCAATATTGCGCAGACGCTCAAACTGACCCTGGATGAACGCAAGCAACTGGATTCCCGCAAGTCGATGACTGCTGACATGGAAGCTTTCAAGTTGTACCTCAAAGGCCGTGACTTACTGAATGACCGTATCCAATTGCGCACCGTGGGTCTTTATAAAGCCCTGGATTATTTCAATCAGGCTATCGTCCAGGATCCGAAGTTTGCTCGCGCTCATGCAGGTGTTGCCAGTGTTAACTGGTTGTTGACTTCCTATGACGTTTCCCTGGATAGAGAAGTCTGGTATGAGAAAGCTGAAGCGAGCGCGAAATTCGCTCTCGAGATTGACCCTGAATCAATCGAAGCTCTTGGGCGCACTGGCGGCGGTTTCTTCCAAGCGAGGTGATTTAGAGCGAGCAGCGGGCTTGTTTGACCGCATTAGATCTATCGACGGCAGTAAATCAGATATTATCTCCTGGGAAGCCACCCTGCACACCCGCCTGGGTTACTTTGAAGAATTGATTCTCTCGCTATCCAGGGTGTATCGTCTTGATCCTCTTAACGAACATATTGCCTGGGCACTGGCGGATGCCCTGATTTATTCAGGCAGACCGGCGCAGGCCATAGTCATATTGGAGCAACTACAGTACTTTTCCTATCGTGATTATTACCTTGCCCTTGCCTCGATCTATACCGGGGCATATGATACCGCGCGCGAGTTGCTCAGAGATGTCAAGATGCGCTCTGGTACAATGCCCGCGGTTTATGCTGATTTAGTAATTGATGCGCTGGAAAACCCATCCAGTAAAGAAGAGGCTGTTGAAATACTTATCGCTGCGGCTGAGACGGGGGAACTGGATAAGCTGGTTAGCTTTGAATCCCTGCTGATATTGGGTTCGCCAGGTGCTTTTGAGCTGGGAATTGATCCTCTCAGGGATGTCAAAAACCTGCAACTTCATGCACAAATCTGGAATAACTGGGCGGTTGAATTTCGTCGGGATCCGCGTTTCAAAGACTGGGTAAGAGCACTGGGCTACGTGGAGTTTTGGCGAAAAAATGGCTGGCCGGATCGTTGCCGTCCCACCGGTTTGAACGATTTTGAATGTATTTGAAACCTAAGCACCACTTACAGGTAATATAAACAACATGGACTTGACGACTCATTGGGCCGGACTACTGGCCATCGCGATATTCATTTTCGCTTACGCGCTGGTGATACTCGAAGAAAATATTCATCTGCGTAAATCCAAACCTATGATCGTTGCTGCTGGTTTTATATGGATGCTGGTAGCTTTTGCCTATATGGCTGCGGGTGATTCGCATACCGCGGAAGAGCTGGTTCGTCATAATATCCTTGAATTTGCGGAGTTATTCCTGTTTCTGCTTGCCGCGATGACTTTTATCAACACCATGGAAGAGCGCGGTATTTTCGAAGTACTGCGTGCATGGTTGGTCAACCAGGGGTTTTCTTTACGGCAGGTATTTTGGATTACCGGTGGAATTGCATTTTTAATGTCGCCTGTCGCTGACAATCTGGCGACGGCATTGTTAATGGCTACCGTGGTTATTTCCGTTGGCAGCGGCAACCATAAATTCGTGGCGCTGGCCTGTATCAACATTGTAGTAGCTGCCAATGCCGGTGGCGCCTTTAGTCCCTTTGGCGACATAACAACCTTGATGGTTTGGCAAAAAGGAAACTTGCAGTTTACCGAGTTTTTTGCACTGGTCGTACCGTCGATAGTCAATTGGCTGGTAACGGCAAGTATATTGTCTTTTGCCATTGCTAAGGGAAATCCTGAGCCAATGCAGGAAAAGGCCCATCTGCAACATGGTGCCTGGGTCGTTGTGGCATTGTTCATTCTGACCATTTCAATGGCAGTTTCCATGCATAATTTCCTGCATATGCCCCCCGTTATCGGCATGATGACAGGTCTTGGTTTTCTAAAATTGTTTGGCTATTACCTGCAACGCAGGGATCAGGCCAGGCATGCAGAAAAGCTGGTCGAAGGTTCGGCCCTGACCATCGCGGCTATGCATGATCATAGCGAACACTCCAAGAAGAGCTTTTATGATATCTACACAAACCTGCAAAAGGCCGAGTGGGATACCTTGATGTTTTTCTATGGTGTGATTCTTTGTGTAGGCGGACTTGGCGCTTTTGGGTATCTTGCGATAGGATCTGAGCTTCTCTACACAGGGCTGGGTCCGACCGTTTCAAACATTCTGGTAGGAGTTGCTTCGGCCCTGATTGACAACATCCCGGTCATGTTCGCAGTGCTCGCAATGAATCCGGAAATGAGCCAGGGGCAGTGGTTGCTGGTCACCCTGACAGCGGGTGTCGGCGGCTCAATGTTATCCATCGGTTCGGCCGCCGGAGTCGCTGTAATGGGACAGGCACGTGGTATCTATACATTTTTCGCGCATCTGAAATGGGCATGGGCGATTGCACTGGGTTATGCCGCGAGTATCGCGGTACATTTCTGGATCAATGCCGGGGCTTTTTAAAGGTCTTTAACCCAAAAGGCAGATAGGCACTGTTATCCAGTCCCGGTTTGCCTGGCTACTGAGTCACCACACTGCGGGCTTCATCCAGTGCAAGACGTAGCAGGTTTGCCCAGTCTCCCAACATTTCCCTGGCAGCGGCTTCGTTGCGAACCCTGTTTTGGGCCTGGATATGGGTGCGGGTCCGGTCGTATTTATTGTCGATGGCCTTTACCAGCATGTCGCCAGTCACGGAGTCAATTAACTCCATGTACAGTGTCATGGTACCAACCGATGGTATTGCGCTGCGTGTACCGGCGGTTCCGGGCGTATCGGGGGAAAATACGTCCAAATCTACAATGGCCGGGTGCACGATCAGCACGTCATCAGCGATACCATCAACCAGGACATAGCCGCCGTTGTTCTGCAGTTCCTGTCTGAATACTTCCATGAATAATGCCGCCAACTCGGTTCTGATTCGCTCCATATCTTCCCTGCGAACAGTCTGGTTGGGTATGCTGTTTTGTGTCTGCAGCCAGTTCTTGGTGAACGCGATTTGTGGCTCAGTCAGGTAGATACGATTGTATTGGGAAAGATCAACATCCGGCTTGGCATAGACCAGTGCCATTTTGGTATCTTTAACCCGGTGCAGACCATCCACGGTAACCTCGGGTGGGTTTCCTTCGTTCGCAAAGGCGGTGATGGAAAGTGTTAAGGTCAAAATCACAACTATTTGTCTGATGATCAAGTTGATTGCTCCAGGGTGATTGATAACTTCATTATAGGGTATATGGCAATGCCGTCCGGATTGCAAAAATGACTCAAGTCACGTATTTGTTATTTCTTTCTTTGCAAATACTCCTGAGTCCTAGCCGTGAATTGGTTCCTTGAGTATTCTTGACCTGAGTCATTTGTCATTTACTGAGGCGATGCTACCGTGCGATGCACAACTAGAGGAACACGCAGGTAGGTTTTAGATGACAGGGTTCGTACAGACTCAGAAAAATGCACCAGGAGCAATGTTGGACCTGTCTTCAACAATGGGAGGTAGACGCCTGTCTGCCTGAATGGCGCAGGAACCTTCACCATGAGTATCACTACGTCATTTCCGTCGGAACTCATCACCAAGTATGGCCTGGCCGGGCCGCGCTATACATCTTACCCGACCGCCCTACAGTTTCATGAGGGTTTTGATGCGGAAGCCTATCGCCGGCATGTCATCAGCAGCAATGACGACCTGATACCAAGACCGTTATCTTTGTATGTACATTTGCCGTTTTGCAAAGAGCTTTGTTATTACTGCGCCTGCAATAAAAAGGTGACACGAAACACCCAGCTCGCAGAGGTTTACCTGCAACACCTTGATAAGGAAATCGAACTACAAGGTAGCTTGTTTGACCGCGACCGGCAGGTCATCCAGTTACATTTTGGCGGTGGCACACCTACTTATTATGACGATATGCAGTTAAGGCATATCGTGGAGAAGCTATCCGCCAATTTCCAATTGAGCCGGTCCGCCAGCCGTGAATTTTCAATCGAAATCGATCCACGGACTGTCGACTCAGAGAGAATCGCCCAGCTTGCAGACATAGGCTTTAACCGGGTCAGCATGGGTATCCAGGATTTTGACCCTGCCGTACAAAAAGCTGTCAACCGCATACAGGATGAAGGCAAGACCCTGAAACTGATCGATGATGCACGGAAGGCCGGCTTCAACTCGGTGTCAGTGGACCTGATATATGGATTGCCCCTGCAAACTGCAAAGTCGTTTGAAAGAACGATTGATTCGGTATTGACTTCACGTCCAGATCGTTTGTCGGTTTATAACTATGCCCATTTACCCCACCTGTTTCGTGCCCAGCGCATGATCAGTTCAGAGCAGGTGCCGGCACCTGAAGTTCGTCTGCAATTACTTGCCTCAACGATCAGGAAGCTGGTGGATGCAGGTTATGTTTACATCGGTATGGATCATTTTGCATTGCCTGATGACGAGTTGTCGATTGCAATGGAAGAGGGAACACTGCAGCGTAATTTCCAGGGATACTCCACCATGCCGTGAAACCGACCTGGTTGGCATGGGTGTCAGTGCGATAGGTAAGGTTGGTAATAGTTTTGTGCAAAACCTGAAGGATATACGCGACTGGCAGGCAGCGCTTGATAATGACCAGTTACCGGTGTGGCGGGGTCTGAGCCTGAGTGGTGAAGATCGGCTGCGGCGGGGAGTTATCTCGGCAATTATGTGCCAGGGTTTTGTCCAGTTCGGAGATTTTGAGCGAAAATACGGGATTGATTTCAATGATCATTTTGCACTGGAACTGAAGTTGCTCAAGCCTTTGGAGGACGATGGTCTTATTGAGCTTTCCGAAAGAACCATTGAGGTTACGCCAACCGGGCTGCTTCTGTTACGTGTGATCGCGATGAAATTTGACGAGTATCTGATCAACGACCTGCAAGGAAAATCTTACTCAAAAGTCATTTAGTCTTTCTGTTAGGCTATAATCCACTGCTAATTTGTAGTCATGGCATTGGATTTAGCGATTAATGAGTACGGATAGTCAACAAAAGCCATATTTTCCCGAACGTGTACAGGTTGCGTGCAGCCAGTGTACATTGGGTGATCTTTGTCTTCCGCGTAGTCTTGATGCCGCTGGCATTGAGCAATTTGAACATATCGTCAATAAATCCCGTCCAATTCAGCCCGGTGAACACATATTTCGTGCAGGTGATAAATTCCAGTCAATCGCGGCAGTCCGGGCGGGTTGTTTTAAGAGTTATGTCATCGATAAGAATGGTGAAGAACAGGTGCTCGGGTTTTACTTGCCTGGCGAAATCATCGGCTTTGATGCCATACATGAGAAGACTCACAAGGCCAATGTAGTTGCACTTGATACCAGTTCGGTTTGCGGGCTCAGTTTTGACTCGGTTACAGAGATGGCAAGGCAACTTCCAGCGTTGCAGGATGAACTTTTCCGCGTCATGAGTTTGCATATTTCCGAACTTGAGGCGAGTGCGGCGGATCTTAGCGCCGAAGAAAGAATCGCCAGCTTATTGTGTTCTCTAGCAAAGCGTTTCGCGAGCCGGGGTTACTCTGCAAAAGAGTTTAACCTGAGTATGTCGCGTCGTGACATCGCCAGTAACCTGCGTCTTGCCACGGAGACCATTTCACGCGTTCTTGCGCGTTTTCAAAGTGCCGGTATCATCCGCGTTAACCGGAAGAAAGTGGCTATTCTTGATTCGGACAAGCTAAAAGAGCTGGCACGCCGGGAAACGTGTTAGTCAGCAACGGCAGCGGCCGGAGCTTATAATTCTGACCCAGCATACGTCACACACCCATCAAAACACCGCTAGCTTGATTCTGTGAATAAACTTCTTATCCTTTCAGCTGATGCTGCAAAATATGCTGTCTTAATCAAGGCTGCGGATTTACCGCAACTGGAGATAAGAAAGGCCGGTGATGTTGAATCTGCAAAAAAACTGGTCGCCGGGTGTAATATCGTCCTGGGTGATCCACCGCTGGTAAGTGACGTGCTGGCATCTGCTGATCAGCTTGAGTGGGTGCAGTCGAGCTGGGCTGGTGTTGATCATTTATGCCGGGACGGATCACGGTCGGGACTATATTCTGACCAGCGCAAAAGGCATGTTTGGTTCGCTGATCAGCGAATATGTGATGACCTACATATTTGCGCTTGAGCGTCGGCTTTTTACGATGCGGGAGAATCAGCTCGAACAACGGTGGCAGCCATTGTCTTATCGCCCTGCCAGCAAAATTAATCTTGGAATAGTGGGCCTTGGTTCGATTGGCCGGCAGGTGGCATTGACCGCCCGGCATTTCGGCATGCGTGTAACGGGTCTTAACCGTTCCGGCAAGCCATGTGATGCGGTTGAAAAAGTCTATACTGCAGATGACCTAGGCAGTTTTTTTGCAGAACTGGATTACGTGGTACTCACCCTTCCGGCTACCCGGCAAACCCGGCATTTTATCCGTGCCGATGTACTCGGGCTGATGAAACCAACGGCGGTGCTGATCAATATCGGTCGGGGTAACAGCGTCAAAGAGGCTGATCTGTTTGTTGCCCTGGATAAAGGTATTATTGGTGGTGCCGTACTCGACGTGTTTGAAGACGAACCCCTGGCCAGGGAAAGCCCGTTATGGAAACTACCCAATGTTTACATCACGCCCCATACTGCGGCTATCAGTTTTCCCGACGACATTGCCGGGATTTTTGTCGAGAATTACCATCGATTCCTCAGGCAGGAACCCCTGTTGCATAGCGTGAATTTTGAATTGGGTTATTGATGGCTTTACACTGGGCTTTTACCAGACAGATCAGACTACAACAGGGAGTTTTCCGGACTTTGAAAACATTAAAACACTTGTTTGAGAGAAATATGGCTTGGGCGCAGGCTATCACGGAAAATGATCCGGAGTATTTCCAGACCCTGTCCGCCCAACAGATTCCCGAGTATCTCTGGATTGGTTGTTCAGACAGCAGGGTACCGGCAAACCAGATCATCGACCTGCAACCTGGCAATGTGTTTGTGCATCGAAATATTGCCAATGTCGTTGTTCACACCGATCTGAATTGTCTGTCAGTGATTCACTTTGCCGTTGAAGTTCTCAAGGTCAAGCATATTATCGTTTGCGGTCATTATGGGTGTGGCGGGGTCATTGCAGCGATGGAAGACAAGGACCATGGCCTGGTCGATAACTGGCTTCGTCATATCAGGGATGTTGACCGCTTTAATGCCAAAAAACTGGAGGGTCTGGACAAACATGAACGGCTTGACACCTTGTGTGAGCTGAATGTCAAGGAGCAGGTCACCAACGTTTGCAACACACCTATCGTTCAAAAGGCCTGGAATGAAGGACAAAACCTTCATATCCATGGGTGGATTTACAATATCAAAAACGGGCTTCTGAAAGACCTCGTCACCTATGATTCATAAGCTCCTAGAAATTGAAGCGTCCTTTTATGCCGGCATACACTGCCCGGCCGGGCCGTACAAAACCAAGAACCTCCTCGTACACTTCATCGAAAAGGTTGCTGACGCGGGCTGTCAGCTCCAGTGAGTTTGTCAGCTTCCAGGCGCCGGCCAGGTTCACAACGGTATAAGGATCGATGTCTACCCGCTCTGCAACGTAGGTGGCGGGTGAGAAGAAATCATCCTGTTGTGAGCCGCTGTAGTTCAGGTTCAGATTCAGGTTGCCACGATTCCCGGCAAAGTAGTAGTTCGCTGACAGGCTGGCCAGGTTCCTGGGCCGCCTGACCTCGGGTACCGATCGACCCAACGCGTCTTTCTCCCTGGCATTCGTGTATGTATAGGTCGCAACAAGCGTGAATGATTTGCCCAGACGCGCATTGAAAACAGCTTCGATGCCTTTACGGGTACTGTCGCTATCCTTGTTTTGAGCGGTGAACAGAAATGTCTCCGGGTCAAATACAAAACCGTCAATTTCGTCCCGCAGGTCCTGGTCAAAATAGGCCAGTTCAAATTGATACCGGTCGTTTGACCAACGGGTATCCAAACCGATTTCCCAGCCCCGTGATGATTCCGGTTTCAGATCGGGGTTACCGATAAAGAAATCCTCGAAATAGCCATAACGTTCTGTAAACGTGGGCGCTTTTGAGCCTGTTCCAGCCGAGCCACGCAAGCGCAGGGTGGGTGACAACTGGTAGGATGCTGCCAGTTGCCAGGTCGTTGCATTGTCAAAATCGCTGTAATCGTCCAGCCTGATACTCGCTGTCCAGGTGAACCCGGTGATTGGCTTGCCGACATACTCCGCCGCATAACCATTGACATCGTAAGACTGATCCTGGTTGGGGTCGCCGTACATGGTGGCCTCGCCACGTTGCGAAAAATCAATGTCCTGATGCTCCAATGCAAAACCTAGACTATGGCGTTTTGCTTCGTCGAGGACCACACCGGCCCGCAGGCGATAATCAAGGGTGGTTGCCGCAGTTGAACTTGTCCACAGTCCATCGCTGAAATTGTCATTGTCAGAGTCCATCCGGTTCACGGAAAAACTACCCGACCACCGGTTTTGCAGTGGTTTGTATCGTAACTCGCCGGTCAGGAAGTTCTGGTTGGATTCTGTTTCCCGGTCTGCGTCCTCGGGCAGCCCCGTGACAAAATAATCGAAATCGTCGTATTCACTCGTTGCATCTATCCATTGGCCGGAAAAACGTAAACTGAAAGCATCACCGGCATCGAACTCAAGTGCAATATTGCCGGTGGTGTTCTGCGCACCGTCATTCTCGTTACCGGTACGCGACACATTTGTACCATCGGTATCCAGGTGGGACAGGCCACCAGTGATCTGAAACACTTTGCCCGAATACCCACCGTCGACACTTGCATTGAACGAATCGAATGAACCTGCCTCGACGTTGGCCGACAGGTACTGGTTTTCCACATCTTTTTTACGAATGATGTTGATTACGCCAGCTACGGCGTCGCTGCCCCATGTGGCACTTTGCGGTCCGCGAATAATCTCAATTCGCTCAATATTGGATGTCAGGGCAAACTGGTACTGGAATTCACCACTGGCGGCGGGATCGTTCGCGCGCACACCGTCCATCAGCACCAGTAACTGGTTGGCTTCCGCCCCGCGCACACGTACCTGGGTTTGTGAACCGGCACCGCCGGCCTGGCTGACTGAAAATCCTGGCACGTCACGCAGAAGTTCGGACAGGTATTTAACCTGTTTTTGCTCAATTTCCTCAGCAGTAATGACTGTCACGGAACTTCCAATATCCCCGATGGAGATAGGTTCGAGTCTTGCTGTAACCAGTACGTGTTCAAGTTCCGGGTCTTCCGCAGTTTGTTCAGTTTGCCAAGACTCTGCGGCAAAAAGCGGATGGGTGAGTATTGTGAATAATATCGAGACGGCCAAAAATAGAATGGTTTTAGTTTTTCTCTTCTTCATGTTTTATTTTCCCGCGCGATCTCACCCGAACGCACAAAGCTGTAGCGTTTACGGTGGTTTGAAGCTGGGAGGCTGTTTCTGGTTCCGGATGGACCGGGGGAAGCAGTGCTCACACGCTTCCGCCCGCCGCGAATGCACAAGTAAATAAAACTGCTGGCCGGTCTCCGGGCTTGCGAAGTGCGATATTAAAATCGCCGATGACGGGTCGCCTTCCCATGTCGAAACACAGTGGCTGCAATGACCCGTACCTTCGCCTACCGTTGCGGGGGCAGCGACGGAATTGCCAGATTCTGGCTTACCGTCTTCCCGTTTAATCCCCTGACTGAGCAGTCAAAAGGACACCTGCAGACTCGTGGTGGAGGTTGGTTGAATTATGTTTGTTTGTCAAGCCGCAGGATGCCTAACTGTGAATTCCAGCAACGTTGTTCGCATTTTGATGGCTTCGATTCAGACGGTGCGCTCAACAGCCCGGGTGGTAATCACCGCCCATACCAATCCGGCCCTGCGGGCTGCCCTCAGCCAGGATCCCGCCTGATCGGAACCGCGCTGAAGGTGCATCCCTGCACCTGCAGCTCTCGCTTTTCTTCCTGAAAAGCGCCCCGGTAGGTATCCCGTCCTAGGCGGATAAATGGGCAGTGATTACCACCCGGACTATTAAGCTTCTCAGCTGAAAGTCGAGCACCCTGGTTGAGACACGGCAGACGCTCGTGGCCTGTGCGAACTTTGAAGCGCCGAGTAGCCGGACGGGTTAGGGGCGATCGGGCGGGATGCCCGATCGAGGCCGCCCAGAACAGGATGTTCTGTAAGGCCGGTCGCGTTAAGACCCGGCTGGCTGCGAGGGAAGTCCCTGATCTTGATCAGGGATCGCTGGCCAGAGAGCACAGGCCACGAGCGTCTGCCGTGTCCTCGCACCATCACGACTTCATCAGAACCATCTGTTTCGGGAGGATCACCAGGCATTGGTGTGTATAAAGTTGCTGGAATTCACACCAATCCGAACATTGCACCTACTTGAACTGGTAACCGCCGAACTTTTCCCGCAAAAGCATTTTCTGGATTTTACCGGTTGCGGTATGTGGTATTTCTTCGACAAACTCCACGGCTTCCGGTAACCACCAGTCTGCGATTTTGCCCTTGAGAAAAGCCAGTACGTCTTGCTTGCTGACTTGGGCACCTGGTTTTCGAACAATGATCAGCAATGGACGTTCGGTCCATTTGGGATGAGCGACACCAATCACGGCCGCCTCGGCAACACCTTCACAACCCAGCGCAGTATTTTCTATTTCAATGGATGAAATCCACTCGCCGCCGGACTTGATGACATCCTTGTCACGATCGGTGATTTGCATGTAACCCAACTCGTCGATGTTGGCGATATCACCGGTGTTGAACCAGCCATCTTCATCCAGAATATTGTCATCCAGCTTGTAATAGCCACTGGAAATAGCGGGGCCCCGCACCAGCAGGTGACCGGAAGTTACACCATCTCTCGGCAGGTCATTGTGTTGGTCATCAACGATTTTCATTTCTACCAGGTAAGGTGTACGCCCCTGTTTGAGCTTAAGGTTGACACGTTCTTCGCCCTGCAGATGCTGAGTAGCATGTTTCAGTTTGCCGGTGGTACCAATTGGTGACATTTCGGTCATACCCCAGCCGTGGATAACTTCGCAATCGTATTTGTTTTCGAATGTCTCAATCATCATCCGCGGGCAGGCCGCACCGCCAATCAGAACCCGCTTCAGATAAGGCAAGGTCAGATCATTGTCTGCAAGGTATTGCATGAGTCCAAGCCATACGGTCGGCACGGCAGCGGATGCCGTTACCTTTTCACTGTCCAGCAACTCGTAAATGCTTTTTCCATCCATGCCTGCACCGGGCATGACCATGCCGGCACCCGCAGCGGGAATGGAAAAGGTAATCGCCCAGGCGTTGGCATGGAACATTGGAACGATGGGCAAGACACTGTCGTTCGAATCCACTCCAAGTACATCGGGCTGGTTGCACATCATGCTGTGAAGGACGTTAGAGCGATGCGAATAGAGTACCCCTTTGGGGTTGCCGGTGGTGCCCGAGGTGTAACACAGCCCCGCAGCGGTATTTTCATCAAACGAGGCCCAGGCGAAATCTGCATCTGACGCTGCCAGCCAGGTTTCATAGGCATGCGCATTGGGCAGGCTGGTCGCCGGCATATGTGCTTCATCGGTCAGGATGATGTACTTCTTGATACTTGGAATTTTGCCCGCGATGGCCTCGATGAGAGGTACAAAAGTCAGATCGACAAACAGCATTTTGTCTTCAGCATGGTTCATTATATAAACCAGTTGTTCGACAAATAATCTCGGATTTACCGTATGGCTGATCGCGCCCAGGCCCATGATGCCATACCAGACTTCGACATGACGGTCGGTGTTCCAGGCCATGGTGGCAACGCGGTCGCCCAGTACGACGCCCTCTTTTTGCAGGGCCTTGGCTACACGCAGCGCGCGTAACCTCAGGTCACGATAGTTACGACGCCGGATGGGGCCTTCTATTGAGCGGGTCACCATCTCCCGCTCCCCGTGGTTTAACGCCGCGTGGTCGAGGATTGTCTGAACAAGTAACGGATAATTCTGCATCAACCCCAGCATGGTGGTCTCCTTTTGAGATCTGATTTGTTTGTTGTCGTCACCGGATAATATACCAATAAGTTGTCGGACAATTTCCAAATGAAGGTTTTGCGCTGTGCTCGCCGGTGATAGGGCACGGAGTTACCATGTTGGTATCAATGGAGTAGTATGATTCAAACACATCAATCTGAGAGGTATTGATATGCCCTTCTGGCAACGTTCACTGATTCTCCTGGTAGCCGTGATGGCCGTCAGTTTTTTAGTTGGAATTCTCTGGCATTCCCTGTTCAATTTTAACCTGCCGAGTTACGTATCCGGTGTTATTGGTGGGCTCTCAGCGGTATTTATCTGGGATCTTTTGAAACCTAAAAAGGAATAGGTCACTTTCATTTTGACTGGAAAAATACCCAATTTTAAGTTCAATGGCATTGTGAGCAGGATAAGGATATGACCGGCAAACGTCTTTTTATTCACTCTGTTTTTCTTTTCCTGTTACCCCTTATCGTTGCCTGGTACGGTATTTCAGTGGCCGGTGCAATTGCATTGATCGTTGTCGCACTTGCCTGGCGCTGGATAATTACCTTAAGCGGGATTCTCGCACCGGAAAAAACTCCGGATATTGAGCTTGAAACCATTGCTGCCAGCCACTTTGTTGAAAAAGTACGCTGGTGTATGGACCGGCTCGGCATTGAATACACGGAGCGTCAATGGGTCGGTGTCCTGGGTGTTTTTTCGATGGGGCGTTCGGTTCCAGAGCTAAAAATCCGAACCGGCCTGGTACGCTCAAGTATCGGTAATTCTCCTGAAATACTGCGCTATTTGTGGGGCGCCTACGCGGCTGATTTGGGTGACAAGGCGAAATTCCTTGAGCCGACGCCGGCGCGGCTTGAACTGGAGCGTAAACTCGACCGTTATGGCGTGGATCTGCAGGTTTGGGTCTACTACCATATTCTCAATGACCGTCAATTGACGCTGCACGCCTGGGGCTGTAACAGCCCATCGATACCCGCCTGGCAACGTTACCTCGTTATCGCTTTATACCCGGTTTTGTGTTTTCTGTTACGTAAGGCTTTTCGCATAACCGATGCCCGTTACACGAAATCTGTGCAGCACATCGAAAGTATCCTGGCAGAAATAGAAGTTTACCTGGCCGATGGAAGGGGTTCTATTCTTGGTGACGAAACAATCAATTATGTTGATATGACCTTCGCTTCGTTCTCGGCATTGTGGTTACTACCTCCGCAGTTCGGTCGTGAAAAAGCTGACGGTGTGCGTATCGACCTGCAACGTACACCTGGTGCAATGCAGCTAGACAGAAAGCGCTGGATTGAAACATACCCGCTTGCAAGCGCGTTTGTCACCCGGCTTTACGAGTCAGAACGCATTAAAGACAGCACATGAACGTGCCGTTAGTTTGTCGCGGCTGCTAAGGTCGTGACTGCGCCGCGGCAAGACACTGTCTTGCGCGTTCTTCGATAGCATCCCAACGCCCGGCAGCAATATCTGCAGCCACAAACAAAGGCGCCACGAAACCCGTTGCATACGCACCGGCGGCTATCCACTCACCGGCATTGTGCTGATCCGCGCCATTGGTCGGGACGATTTTCAGATAGGGCATCGGGCCAAGCACTGCACGCACCCAGTCAGGCCCGCCATGTGGACAGGGGAACAATTTGCAGAGCTGGGCACCGGCACGGTGGGCGCGTAACATTTCGGTGGGTGTATGGGTGCCCGGCATACTGGCCACACCCAGCTCGTTTGCAGCACCAATAACAATTTCGTCGACAACCGGTGAAACGAGAAAACGGGCACCGGCATCAACCGATTGCCGTGCCTGTTCTGCATCCATTACCGTTCCGGTACCAACCACCAGGCCCTCACGACGGGAGAAATCCTGAACCAGCTCAAACACACCCGGTATGGTCAGCGTGAACTCGATGATTTTGAAGCCGCCGCGTATCGCTGCTTCCATGGCTTTTGCAGCCTTTTCCTGGTCATTGGTGCGTAAAATTGCGCTGGCTTTTTCACGGCCAAGTCGTTCGACGAAAGCATCTGGCGTCACGGGGTTTGCTCCTGGATGACAGCTTGTTTTACAAATATTAACGGCCGATTTTACGCCTTTAGCGGTCACAAAATAAGTCGTATTCCTTCAACGGCAACATTAAAACCTTTGGACTGAACCGATTTGCTTTCTTTGCTTTGTGGATTGAGCAAGGGGTTGGTGTGGTTCATATGAATAAACCACACCTTGTTGCGTTCTTCGACTGAAAGACCCTCCAAAAGGGCCATGCTCTCAACAACATATGGGTGCTGCACTCTTGACATATCGCGTCCCGGCAACTCGCCATCAGCGAAAAATGTCGCATCGATCAGCGCGTAATCGACGGTTTTGATCAGTTCAGCCAGGTTGGTCTGCCAGTCCGACCACTTATTGATATCGGGGATAAATATTGCCGATTTATTTGGTCCTTCAATGCGGTAGCCTACTGTTTCTGAATACTCGTCCCGGTGGGGAACCAGGAACGGTGTCACGCTGAGGGCCCCGAACGACAGGGTTTTATCATGCTTCAGTGGTCTCAAAACAATATTTTTATAGGATACCAATTGGCTCCAGGGCCCGTTTTCCTTTAGGTAATCACTCATTCGCGGCATCGCAAAAACAGGGATATTCGACGCACCCATGGCCTCGTGCCCAAGGTACATCAAACCGGTGTAATGACCAATATGCGCGTGCGTAAGGAATATTCCGGCCAATTCATATCGCTCAGATGGCGCTTCCATTTCAAGCTCGTAAAGCTGTGCGGGAAAACCGGGCGTGGCATCAAACATATATTTTTTATGACCGTCGGGGTCAATTAACCCCAGCGATACAGCGCTGCGCCTGAGACTGGTATTTTGCCAGCCGGGCATACAATGCGCTTCGTAACATCCGGTTTGAGGGTAGCCGGCATCCTGGGCAACACCGAGAATGTAAAGATAAGGATCACTGTTTCCGGCAGTTACTGTGAAACTGGCAATTAGACAAATGATGATTGCGAATACTTGCTCAAAAAATTTAGCTTTCATGGTGATTGTGATTCGAAGTCAGGTTCTGTCCGGTCTCTTGTATTGTAATGCATGACCTGCATTCGAAATGATCTTCAATAACTAGTCCTGGCCAAGCAAAAACTGTATGGCTTCGGTCAGGTATGCCGCGTCCGGGTGTTTGTGCGCCATATTCGGGACCACGATAAGCTTGGTGTGCTGTGCCCCGGCCTTGATATAGCGCTGCTGGATCTGCCGGGTTTCCCTTCGATTGAAATCCTTGGTGCCTGTCAGGAATACAAACCTGTTTTGGATCAGGCGTTCGACATTTGGTGTTTTGTCCTTCTTCCAAAAATCCACACCGCATATATACAGTGCGCCCGTAAATACGTCCGGATACTGGGTAGCGATGCGACTGGCCACCCTGCCACCGCCAGAGAAACCGGCAACGTTGATGTGCCCGGTATCAAAGGCATAACGCTGACCCAATGCCTTGACCGCCAGGGTTGCCAGAACCATCCTGCGGTTCGTTGGTATTTTGTTGCCTGATTTATTGGCCGCGATATAAATCAGATTTTGCTGATCCATGACCTCTCGCCAGCGTGAATCAATGCGCCCCGTATTCATCGGACTCACATAAACGAACACACCGGGCGCTTCGGTCGAATCGTTTTTTGGAATATACACTTCCCAACTGATCGATTCATCAGGCGCCAGTATTTTCTGAAAACGTGATGCATTCTCTTCACCAAGCAGTTGATTTGCTGTCGTTTGGATCTGTACATCATGGTCCGATGCCTGGTTTGAGGCAATTGCTGCCCTTTCCAGCATGAAGCTACAGCATAGACAAACAATTACACGGATAAACCAGAATTGAGAAAGACGCCTTAACTCGCCGGTACCTGTATTCGTCATCATGATTCTTGAGTTGCTTTGGTCAGAATTATCATTGTATGCCAACCGGAAACATGAACATCCGTCGCACTGACCAGAGAAAACGGACGTTTATCGCTTTTGACCCGTAAAACTGTCATTTCAGGACCCAATCTACTCATGTTGACGACCGCAATACTGTATTTACTGGTAATAATGTAGGTTAGATTCCCGCGAAACGTAGTAAAATCACCACAACAATAATAGGACGTCATCGTGATTCGACCAGTTGTGCTTGTTGCTTTGCTATCTTTCGTTTTCAGCTCAGTCCGGGCTGATTCTGAGTATTACGCCACGGTGGACAAATCCACTCCACAGGCCATGCGTGATTCACTTCATCAGATCATTGATGACCATACGCGTTTCCCGTATACATCAAGTACAACGGACACATGGGATGTCCTGGAGATTGCCGACGAGGACCAGGACAACTCCAACAACATCATAACGATTTACCGCAATGCCACTTACATGAAGCTACACGGTGGCAACGACTTCTATAACCGCGAGCATACCTGGCCCAAGTCGTATGGATTTCCTGACAATGGAGCCAGTCTGAATTACCCCTACACCGATATGCACCACCTGTTCCTTTCCGATATCGATTACAACTTTAACCGTTCGAATAAACCCTATGATCAGTGTGGCTCAGTTTGCCTGGGTTATCCGACCCGGCCCAATAATGACAGGGGTGGCGTTGGCGGTGCTTACCCGGGCGATTCCAACTGGACAGAAGGTGCTTACACCGATGGAAGGTGGGAAACATGGAAAGGCCGGCGTGGTGATGTGGCCCGTGCCATGATGTATATGGATGTGCGTTATGCGGGTGGTACACATGGAATCACCGGTTCTTCCGAACCCGACCTCATACTGACCGACGACCGCAATTTGATGAACCAATCAGTCACCGGTGTAAATGAAGCCGTGGGTTACATGGGTTTATTGTCTGTTCTGCTGCAATGGCATAAAGAAGACCCCGTTGACCTGATCGAAACCCGCCACCATGAGACAGTGGCATCCTTCCAGGGAAACCGGAATCCGTTCATAGACCACCCGGAATGGGCGGAATGTGTATTTGAGAGTAACTGTCACAAATTCCACATCAATGCCGGCTTGAATGATGCCTGGTATAACCCTGGAACAGATGGGCAGGGTTTCTTCATTACCGTATTCCCGGACCTGGATGTAGTATCGCTCGCATGGTTCACCTATGACACAGCGCTTCCGCCTGAAGGTGCGCAAGCCAATCTCGGTGACCCGGGTCACCGATGGATTACCGCACTTGGACCCATAAACGGTAACCAGGCGGTAATGAACATTGATATCACTTCCGGTGGTGTTTTTGACACTCAAAGTGAAGTTGATCACACCGAACCGACAGGTGCGGACGGAACAATCACATTGACCTTTGAGGACTGCAATTCAGGCCTTGTGGCCTATGACATTAAATCGATTAACCGGCAGGGTAGTGTGGCGATTCAACGCGTCGCAAACGATAATATTGCATTATGTGAAGCACTTAATGCGGAGTCACAGGCGACTGAGTAGCAACAAATCCGGGAAAAATATTCCAGGGTAAATATCCCCCGGCTTCACGCGATGTAACCGGACAAACACAATGAAAACTGCTAACTCAGTACTTCTGTTTATTTTATTGATGGCATCTGCTTGTGTTTTATGGGCCGACAGCCTGGAGACACATCTTTTACAATCTCTTGGTGAAGTGAAATACCACGAGTTGAAACCATCAGCCCTGGGGCGTTCCTTGCATATCTTTGTGGATCTGCCCGAGAACTACCTGGAGTCCGGTCAAAGCTACCCGACTGTTTACCTGTTGGATGGCGGCAATACCTTTCCGCTCATGGCAGCCTATCATCACTATCTGCGCTTTGGAGACGAAACCCCTGCGGCGATACTGGTGGGTATTTCCTACGGAGCTGATACCTTTAAAGAGGGCAACTGGCGCTCAACTGATTACACGGCACCTTCGGAGGAGCGGGAGTTCTGGGGTGGTGCTGCCGTATTCCAGAAGGTGATACAGGATGAGATATTGCCGCTGATCGAGAATGGTTACAGGTCTGACGCTGAGCAAAGAGTTATATACGGACATTCGCTGGGTGGCCAGTTTGTACTCTTCAATGCGCTGACGAAACCTGAACTGTTTTTCGGGCACATTGCCAGTAACCCGGCCTTGCACCGTAACCTGCCGTTTTTCCTCACCTGGCATGGAGATAAGGAAATAACGAGCCCGGTCAGCAGGGTTTTTGTTTCAAGTGGCGAATTCGACGACCCGGTGTTTCGTGAACCCGCATTGGAGTGGATTGGGCACTGGCAGGCAGTATCACCCAGGCCATGGGCACTTGAGACACGCACGCTGGTGGGTCAAACACATTTATCAGCGCCTCCGGAGGCCTTTCGACAAGGTCTGGCGTGGTTGTTTTCCAAACCAGGGCAGGCGACAACACGCTAAGGTTGACGGCTATCCTTATCTACTTGATCAGTTGCGACCGTTTCATCTGGTGCCTGGCCCATATCTTCAATGGTTACGGTACCCGTTTTGTGGTCGGCCTTTTTCTGGTTGATTGCATTCAGGTGTTGCAGCACTGCCGGGCTATATTTGCTCAAGACTGCAGATTTTGTAGTTAACCTCGACGAGTTTCCGCCACTGACAGCACCATCCAAAGCCGCGCTGTTGTTTGCCAGCGCTCCGCCCAGGTCACGACTGCTTCCATATAGATCTGTAACGGTCCAGTCATTGATGTCTGTCTTGATTTTGCTGGCTGCCTTCAGTTGGTCGAGTTCTTCCCCTTCCAGGTAAGTTAATAAATGCTCGGTCAGGTCGGCATTGAAATCAGGGAAAAATACTGCGTTGCGCTCATACAGACTGGACACCCGGAAAACCTTGGCATTCTTGCTATCCGTACCGCGGTTTGAATTGATGAACTCCATGGCATTGTCAATCAAGTCGGCATACACATACTTTCCTGTGTAGGCTGATTTTCGGATATTCGGCCCACCGATAACGCCCTGGTACAGACCGTAAATTACGAGTGGGTTGTTGTCGTAATTTTGTTTCAGAATAGTAAACTGGATGTCATTCAGGCTAAGCGAAACCCCTGCAACCATCAGGGTTTTCTTTGACAAAACGGAGTCTTTTCCCACCAGCAGGTCTTCGAGCTTACGTTCTGGATATACCTTGACGATTTCATTCAGCATGGTGATGTTGTACAGGTTTATCCAGTAGGCCAGTTGCTCATCACGGGAGAACTTTTCGAGTGGAACTGCCTTGGGGATATTCTCAAGTCTTTTTTGAATTTTAGTGAGCGTTTGCTGATTATCAGCATTGTCATCAAATACTTCAAAATAGAAACGGTTGCCTTCATTGACGGTGGCCCGGTTAACGGTGACCCTCATGCGGGTACCGGTCTCCGACTGAGATCTGGCGGCCTTTTTACGGTCTGATCTTCCGGTGTTCAACACCACTGTATCGAGCAGGGAATCGAGATCTCTATAATCGATTGTCAACTTGGAATTGTCATCGAAACCCCGGAAGGGTTCCGGCACAGTGGAAACCGTGGTGTTTGCAATCGCATTGATCGAAAAAAAACCACAAATTAAAAACGTAACAACAAAACTGTACTTTTTCATGACTGCCCCATGAGTCCAATTCATTTGACATCAATCTGACCTGTTAGCAAATGTAGTTCATTTTCCAGGTTTACACATGTGCAAGAAGACACACGGGCTCTCTGATTGAGAGTCTTTGGAATTGCCACGGTGAGATCATCAGTTCATTTTCGATGGCGTGCGGAAAAGACATTTGGCTCTGCCGTGCTTTTTACTCCACTCATATGCAAAACTCGGTCTGGGCCGGTATTACAATAGCTGCGAAATGACGGGGTCAATCTTGAAAAAACTCTTTGGGAAAATCTCTGGTAAAGAGCAGTGGGATCTGCGCGAAGGTTTCGCAAGAGACTGGCAAAATGAAAAACCGACCAATGAAGCAGCCAAGCCCAAGAGCGTCTGGTTCATGATTTTCTTTGTAAGCTTGCTGCTGATATCGCTTCCAGTCGTGCTGTCAGCGTCCGAGTCCGGTGAAAATCAGCACGCTCAGGAGGGGGTCGAGACAGCAGTAAGCCCCGAAGAAGCTGAAGAAGCTGAAGAAGCCAACCGTAAAGGCATGCTGGATAGACACAAAGACTATGTTGATACCCAGGTTCAACGTGCATCCGAGTGGGTGGATAGTTTTTTCGTTGATCCCAACTACGAGGCGGAACAGGCAAACAGCCAGTTCAGAATTCGCCCGGAACTCTATTACAGCAAAGAGGATGACTTTAAGTTCCGGCTGAGAGTGCGAGCCCGCCTTAACTTACCCAACATGGGCCGCAGAGTCAGCCTGGTGGTCGGGGCCGATGATGAGGGTGGGTTTGATGATTCTGTGGATGATTCTACCGATGACGGGATCATCGGTCTTCAGTTTTTCATGAAGGAATCAAGCCGCTGGAATACCAGTCTCAGCGTTGGTGTCAAGTTTAACGACTTTGCGGGTTTTATTGGGCCGAGGGCGCGCTATATCGGCGTGCTCGGTCAGGAAGGTTCTTACCGTTTCACGCAAACGGTTCGCTGGCAGACCAACAACTACTGGCAATTCAATACCCGTCTTGATTTGAACCGGGTGATTAATGACAGCCTGTTTTTTCGCCAGACTTTTGATGGCCGCTGGCGTGGTGAGCGCTCAGATGAAGAAGGTTATCGTACCCAAATCAGTAGCTTTCTGACGCAACGCGTAGGCGCGGTCAGTGGTTTACAGTACGAGTTTTCAACGGTTTTTCACACCGAACCGGACACGCATGTAGATGAATACGTGCTGGCGGTTCGCTATAGGAAACGTACCAAACGTGACTGGCTTTACTACGAAATAATACCCCAGGTTTCCTTTGAAGATGAGTTCAATTACAGGTTCAATCCGGGTATCCGCCTACGGGTGGAGTTTTTCTATGGCGGTAATAAAACTGAAGAATTCTGGAAGCGGGAAATGGAGGACTCAAAAGACTTCAGGTGGTAGTTCCAACTCCAGGACGCCTTGCCTCACGGCCTCATCTTTAAATTCCGGTGTATAACGCTGGTTGCTCATTCACTTCCTCCTATGCTCGTAGAATAGGCCAGAAGTGTCGGTAATACTCGGATCACTCCAGTTAAGCGGCGTACTGGAATTGTGTCAGGCAGGTAAAGTGCACGTTACCGGGCGCCTTGCGATGTTATATCGCCATCACATCTGCCAGAGTCCGTGATGAATTCCGCCCTGGATGTAGATCGCAAATTTCCCGTGGCCGGGAATATCCATGGGTGGGTGCGCAGTTTCACCGCCGGTCTTCACGGCAGCAGCAACTGCGGCATCAATGTCCTTTACTAGAAAATAGGGCCGTACCACCGGTGTTTCCGACTCGTGCATCGGAGCACGCACCCCGATCATCCCACCGTTTGCCAGAGTCGCCGTGCGCGCATTACCAAGTGTGGAATCTGCCTTGCTAAATATCACGCCATGCAGTTGTTCATGGGTCGCGCACGTGGCGTCGACTTCCGGTGTCACGATCTCAAGATAGTGGACTTGCATAGACTCTCCTTCTCCTTCCAATTGCGTAATCTCTTTCTAATCTAGTGTCGGCCACAACCATGCAAACGTTGCGGCAACAACCAGGGCATAAATCAACGCATCCAATAAATACTTCGCAGTCATGGACCATTGGAAGCCGAACCAGATGCTGTATGGAATGTTTGCCCAACCGTAGGCGATAAAGCCAACCGCGGAGAAGAAACGAAATACCGTCATGAAATCAGCGCCCGGTAACAGAACCAACGTGGCGCAATAGGCAATCAGCGTGTTACCGACCAGAAAAAACACAAATTGCTGGCTCAAATACTTACCCATGTTTGGCAGGCCGTTCGGAAACATCGCGAGAATTCCGACCGGTCCCTTGATCATTTTTTGTTGCATGTCCTCGTTGGCCATCTCCGACATGTCTGCACAGTGTGGAAAGTGATGAAGACCCGTGACGGAGAACCCTGGCGTACCGCCGCCATGACCTCATCTTCATTTTCGAGCTTTTGGTAATCGGAATTGTGATATTTGATCAGCATATGGATGAGTCCACTGGCTAACCAGGCAATTACCGAACTGGCCAGGATCGGTATCCACAGTTGTATGAGACTAATCGTCATTGGTTTCTCCTTGGCTAGACTATTTTTTCTTTCCTAAAGACAGTTAGTTATTGCTTTAATAATAGTAGGTATGAAAGGGAAATTCAGGGACGGGTCAGAAAAGTCGGGACCATTAAGGTCAATGACCTGGCCAGGGTATGCTCGCTCTCACCTGGCGGATCGACTGAATTTTGAAATTAATAGTTTATACTTCCTTTAACACAGCCTATTTCCAACCCTATTGGTAAGGATTCAAACCATGTTCCGATCAGTCATTTTTTTGATAATCGCCTCCCTGTCAGTTGCAGTGAATGCCCAGGAAGTCGAATTGCCTTTCGAGATAGCACCCGTGGCAACGTTTAACGAACCATGGGCTATGACCTTCCTTCCCGATGGCAGAATGCTGGTGACGGAAAAACGGGGGCGTCTCTACGTGGTGACCCAGGAGGGCGGCAAATCGAGGCCCGTTGAAAATGTGCCTGACGTTGACTACCGTGGACAGGGTGGCCTGGGTGACGTGATTCTGCACCCTGATTTTGCGAATAACGGAATAATTTACCTCAGTTATGCCGAGTCCGGTAAAGGCAGGGTACGCGGTGCAGCAGTTGCCCGTGGCCGCTTGGTCATGGGTGACAAAGGCAACCACCTGGAAAACGTCGAAGTTATCTGGCGTCAGAACCCCAAGGTAACCGATGACGGCCATTACGGACACCGCATGGCCTTTGATACCGACGGCTATCTGTTTATTTCATCCGGCGAGCGTCAGAAGTTTGAGCCGGCACAACAGATGACAGGTAACCTGGGAAAGATTGTCAGGCTCAATGATGATGGCTCGGTGCCTGGAGACAACCCATTTTTTGATCGCGGCGATGTGACGGCTGAGATTTGGACCCTGGGGCATCGCAACCCCTTGGGATTGGCCTTTGATCAAGACGGCCGCTTGTGGAATACCGAGATGGGCCCGCTTCATGGTGACGAACTGAACCTGGTTGTTAAAAGCCGTAATTACGGTTATCCCATCGTATCTGAAGGCGATCACTATAATGGCGATCCTATCCCCGATCACGATACGCGACCGGAGTTCGAAGCACCCAAGGTAGCCTGGGTTCCAACCATCGCGCCTGCCGGGTTTATTTTTTATTCGGGCGCGCAGTTTCCTCAATGGCAGGGCTCGGCACTGATTTCCGGTCTCGCCTCGCGTGCCATCATCCGCGTGGAAATCGATGGTGATACGGCCCATGAAGCCGAGCGTTTTGACCTCGGTGCGCGTATTCGGGAAGTCGAGCAAGGCCCGGAGGGAGCTTTATGGGTGCTCGAAGATAAGGATGGCGGTCGCCTGCTGAAGTTGACGCCGCCGGAATAAAGAAAGATCACAAGAAAGATCAGACCCCCATGTTTCTCAACCGAAGTAGAGCGGTGATTGTCTGGGCAGGTTAGAGTCTGAGCCGGTAAACACCAGGCGAGGGATATTGATATGTGCCAATGGAAAGAGAAAGCCGATTCTTGAAGAGTGACAATTATTGTCAGTTTTACTGACATAATTTTGTATATTTGCAGTTTTATTTCGCTAAACCCAATTTAGACAAAAATCTTAAATACGCTTTATCACATTGTATTTATTGGTATTTAACTTATTATTTATGTAATTTTTATTAAATAATTCATCTTCGGCTCGATTATTGCATACTTATAACATAGCCAATGATTGGTGAAGTTTCACGGGTTTTCGACCGTGAAATTCCGACAAGGAAATGATTGCGGACTCCCCGCAAACACATAGTCTCCCGAAAGTGATTTTTAAGATTTCCCATTAGGGCTATCCGGAATCACTAACTGAGCCTGAAAATCAGGCTGAATTTGAGGAGATAAGAAAATGCTCGCACTCGCTTCAGTTTTTTTGCTTTCGCTGGTCGTGTCCTTAATTGCCATTATGATGTATCGCCTGGTACTTAGTTTGCATAGCTATGTACAAAGCCAAGTTGATAAACCTCGATCAGTTTCGTGGATGAAGCTGGTGACGCAGCAGGGATTTGGTTCGTTCCTCTCAGCACCCAAAGAGCAAGCAAAAGTTGCAAGACTAAGCCGTTCCAAAGATGGCATCAAAAAGCCTTGGGGTTGGTAGGAATTACAGCACAGGCATAGCTACTAATCATCAAAACCAGAATAGCGATACTTATTGTTGTTCTCTTCATCATTGCGCTCCCCAAAGACGGTTACTGTCTTGCGTCTTATACAGAGTAAGCCGAACAGTCGTAGGCGATTTGACTCACATCAACTGTGAACTAAAGAACACCCCGTTTTTTTTAAGCCTTCATTAAGGTTTCCACTGTTACATTAACATTGCGTTACTGAACGCTGTCCATTCGCCAGACTATTTCGAAAAGTTTGCAAACAAGGATCCAAGAACATCTGGCCCGATAGCGATTCAAGCCATGCGAGGAGAACTCGATTGATTAGGTGAGAAGTCGCATGAAATTACGTACAGACACTTATGCTAAAACAGATGTGGCATTTGACGATATCACAGACGAAACAATTTTGAAGCTGCAACTAATGGGCATCAAGTTTATAGACCGGAAAAACCCCGTCTGCCCAAGCAGATCGGTGACCCTCTTCCCAAATTTATCCGGCGGCACTGCCAAGCAATCGCCAGAGACCGCGGATTCACCCCAGCAAACAGTGCTGGTAAACGTCAGTAAGTGCCGGTAAATAACAGCTGATGGGGCATAAATTGGCTACAACGTAGAAGATATATCCGTTCCCAATAATTTGTCCTATTCTCATCCACCAATTCGATCAATTTGACTGAATTTACTTGTCGGTACCTTCCAGAGCATTGAATAATCAGGATACGATTTGATCCAGAATGTCGAGAGCCTTGAGGCCATTGGGAATCCCGGCTCCAATTCTGCTTTCCTCGGCTCCAGTGCGGTTCTCACATGAAGCCACTAGTGCTTCCTGAATCTGATCAATACTGGCATTAGGCTTGGCACTGAGGAGCAGGGCAGCGAGGCCAACTATATGCGGCACTGCCATCGAGCTGCCATTATCAGTCTCATATCTATTGCCTGGAACCGAACTGTAAATGTCTTTCCCCGGCGCACATAAAACCGGGCCGACGCCCGGGCCACCCGCTTTCGCACTGCTGGAGAATGGCGCTACCTGATCACCCTTATCGCTAGCACCGACCGATAGCGCGGTATCGTAATTGCCTGGAGAATAGCTTGAGAGCGGGTCGTTACCAATTGCTACAACAGGCAACAACTGCTTAGCCCTCACGGTTTTCATGACCCCTTGTAGCGAGGGATCGAATCCTTCAATTCCCAACGAAATATTCAAAACGCGTGCATTTGCTTCAAGAGCGAACTCCAGACCGCCCAATAAGCGAGCAAACGTTTCACCGTCGTTGATTACCGTGGCGCAAACAAGGCTGGCATCAGGCGCCATGCCAACTATGGGTCCTCCGGTATTACTGCGGCCGGCAATGATGCCTGCGGTATGAGTGCCATGACTTGAAGTATCGGTATAGGGATCTTCTTCATGAGACTCCTTGCCATCATCGCTAATCATCCTGGTGCTGGTGATTGCATTCTTTAATACCGGATGAGTTGAGTCGGCCCCGGTATCCATATGGGCGATCAGAATACCACTTCCAGTTAAGTTTTTCTCCCACATCTGTGGAGCGTTCATTCTTGTAATACCCCAGGCTATTTTATCTGTGCGTGCGTCATTGTTTGCCTCTGAGTTGACGGGTTGGATCAGGCTTAGCTCATTCGAGGCGTGCTGGATGTTGTCGACAGCATGGTGGTTTTCCAGGGCCTGTAATCCTTCCAGATTGACTGCACCATAAACAACGCCGAGATGAGGAAAATGGATCATGTGTGAGCCTTGTTGTGATTGGTCCCCGCTCAATAGACGTCTAATAGTTGGGGTAACAGAGCTTAAATCCTTCGAATCTATGGCCAGAGATTCGCGCAAGTCGGCCCAGCCCAATTGAAAATGGTTCGACAGCTCAGACAATATGTTGGAATCGATAGAAGGAGCTCTGTCGCGAGATTTGTCCAGTACCAGGCAATCTTGCACTCTCTCGCAGCTGCAGTACTTTCGGATTAAGAGAGATGATTGCATTGGCGGCGCCTATGTCCTGAATTTGATCTTTAAGTCTTTGAATAGACATCGATAAATGCTCCTTTGCAAGTCAGCGTTAAGCGTCATGAATCAATAGTTTCTATCTAGAATAGGATTTCATTTGTTAAGGCGGTAGCCTATCTTTTTGCATGTACAATTGAAATACAAAAATCAACGAGCCTTGACATTTCCAGTGCAGTCATGGCAAGCGTCTGAAAGTGGTGACTCTGCGTGCTGACAGGCTCGAAATAGAATGAGTGCGGAAGAACGCTTATGAGAGAGCAGTTTCGATCTTCTGATTCAGTCGCTGAGAGACAAGTGCTAGAACTCGCGCATAAGCAGTCTGGGTGTAGATTTCTCAACTTGAGCAAAACTTGTGCTTGGGCTTCCCATGACATTGGTTATCCGCTAGCATGCATGGACTGTTCAATGATTAGGACATGCCGTGAGATCAAAAAGTTTCTGCCATATTTGATTGTGCATTGTGTTTGGCGTCTAGAATTTTTTGAAAACAATTTTTGAGATAAATTATTTAAAGGAAAGGAGATTTCTAATGGCAGATTTAACTTTAATTTCTGGTTCTGATCCAGCCCCTCATCAACGCTCCAAATGGCAGCAATATTACAATTCAAAATTCTGTCACCAACGCAGATGGCACAGCTGCAGGAACAACTCTGAGTTGCGACTCCGGATTGTTTACCCCAGGAAATCAATTCCCGATGGCATTTACAGCGGGCGAAACAAAAACCGTACACGTTGGTATCTCAGGTAAGGATTATTATTATAACGATCCTTCAATGCCTGAGCAGGGAACGCGGTCCGGCAGGATTAATCCATAGCTTAACAGCTAGTCGATCACCTGGCGCTTACCGTGGCAGGCGAATAAAGGGACTGCAGGGTACACAAAAGAAATGCAATTCATTTCGTTGTATCAATGTGTTATGCCCGGAGACAACCGCCTGCTCGCAGTCTGCTGATGACCGATAATTCAGTGCACCGTGCCGCCTGACAAGGTTGAGTGCTGACGCCGGTTTTGACAAGTTTGCACAGCCAGACCTGCGGCAGTTTATGGGCGTTATGCCCTCCTCCACTCATTGAACGCTGTTATCCTGAGATCTCGGAGACTCAGCAGGCACTATCGATTTAGACAACTTATTTTGTTAGTCTAGCAACTTAGCACATTACTAGCAGACGCTTCACCTTACCCAGAGCGTAGACTTTACGTGGCACACCGTCGAGGGGAGGTTCAGACCCATTTATTGGATTTCAAGCATGTTAACAGGCGTTCAGCACTGCCCGGGATTTAACGGTGAACCTGTGATAGAGACATAAGCGTGGAGAAACCATTCTCAGCATACAAGGGCACCGAGCCGTTTGTTTTTATATGTTACGCCCACCGTGACAGCGACATCGTCTACGAAGACATGAAGCTACTGAAACAGCGGGGCGTCAATATCTGGTATGACGAGGGCATTGCCGCTGGATCCTCATGGCGCGCTGAGATAGCGACGGCCATCAGCGGTGCACACAGGTTTTTGTTCTTTATTTCCGATGCCTCCCTGGAATCAGCCCATTGCATGAGAGAAGTGCATTTTGCGCTTGATCAAGAGATCGAGATGGTGCCAATTTACTTGCAGAATTGCAAACTGCCGGATGAACTTGCCCTGGTTTTCGGGGGAGTACAGGCTATTTTCCGGGACACGGACACCTTGTACCTGGAGCACCTGGGTGAGGCCGCCAAGGGCAAATCGAACCCGGTATCGAAGTTGTTCAAACGTAACCGATCCAGGCCCGGAACCTCCTTTTTTGTTCTGGGCGCTATCGTTCTGTCAATCGCGATCTGGTTCGCGTTGTCTACGATCAACCTCGACAGCGGCGAGAATGCGAATTTCGCAACCCAACCCCATGCCTTCGCACCCTATATGGAGGGGCTGCAACTACTGGAGCGCTGGGACAAGGATGGCAACCTGGATGCTGCGATTAGCAAATTTCGTGAGTCCCTGTCTGTTGATCCTGAGTTCGCCCTTGCACTGGCGAGGCTGGCAGAGGCACTTCGCATCCAATCAGCACTGTCAGGCGAAGAGCAGATACTCGACGCAGCTTTCGAAGCAGCAAACAAAGCGGCTTCTTTGAACAGCGAGCTAACGCCAGTTCAGGTTGCGTTAGGACGCGTTTACCTGTCGATGGGGAACATCGGTCTCGCACACGCAGCACTGCAGCATGCCCTCGAAATCGATTCGAATGATGCTTCGGTCCACATCGGACTCGGAAGGATCTACCAGAAAATGGGTCGATTGGACGATGCGGAAAATGCCTATCGAAAGGCAATAGCACTCGACTCAAAAAAGCCGAACTATTTCGACCAATACGCAAACTTTCTGGCCGAGTATGAGCGGCATGATGAAGCGATCGCCGAGTGGCAGTCTGCCATTTCACTGGCCCCGGATTATTATCCTGCCTTCGTAAATCTTGGCGCCACACTGGAGGAGGTCGGCCGCATACCCGAAGCTGCCGCGATGTATGAGCTAGCCACGGCAATACGACCAACTTACATGGGTTATGTCAATCTGGGAACGGCTTATTCTAGATCCAATCGCCTCGAGGATGCGGTGAAAGCCTACAAGCAAGCACTGGAAATCGACGATTCTGACTGGCTCGCCTGGGGAAATCTTGGCTATGTATATTCATGGATGGAAGATATGGATAGCGAGGCTGAAAAGGCATTTAACACCGCCATCGAGCTTGCAAATAGCGCCAGGGAAATGAATCCCAGGGATGCATTTATTTACAGCGACCTGGCTCTCTACCAGGCAAAGTTAGGGCAGACAGATAACGCCAAACAGAGCGTCGATACAGCCATGACATTGTCACCCGATTCCGCCTACATACTATCTGCGGCGGCGGAATGTTACGAGACTTTGGGCCAACGCGACCGGGCCTTGGAGTTGCTGGCCGATGCCATCGATAAAGGTTTTCCCGAGCATCGCATCATGCGAAATCCTGAACTTTCTGAACTGTTAAGCGTATTGAACCACTAGCCTGAGATCAGGGTAATGCTCAACACGAACCAGATGTCTACCCAAATTGAATTGATTGTAGACAATTGCATGTGTACCCGGAAAAAGAGCCAAGACAGCCACATTTAATCCCTCCACTGTTACATTAATATTGCGTTACTGAACGCTGTCCATTCGCCAGACTATTTCGAAAAGTTTGCAAACAAGAATCCAAGAACATCTGGCCCGATAGCGATTCAAGCCATGCGAGGAGAACTCAATTGATTAAGTGAGAAGTCGCATGAAATTACGTACAGACACTTATGCTAAAACAGATGTGGCATTTAACGATATCACAGACGAAACAATTTTGAAGCTGCAACTAATGGGCATCAAGTTTATAGACCGGAAAAACCCCGTCTGCCCTTCAACGGAAATTAGTATTGTGGATGTTGCAGGAAAAAAGCCGAGTTATCAGGCTAGTCCATAACCTCTGTTTTCTGAGCAATATAGTGTATATTCGGTCTTATGCTCTCGCTTTACCCTATCCCGTTGAAATCGATGCCCGGACAATTTGTCAATGAAACTCACCATAGAATCCAAAAACAGTTTTCTCGTTCAAAACCCGGACGAATTTATTGTTGAATGCAGGAAAAACAAACCAGGCTGGGTCGCGGAGGCAAGCAAAAGAGAGCATGTAACCGCGGCAGTATGTCCATCCTTTGTCGTTCTCTTCAAAAACTCGTTCCTGATCAAATGCCCCACCCAAATTGACATTGCTTTCGACAAGGAAGCGAAAGATTTCAAGATCGTTACCAACCAGGAGCAATTGGAAATTGAGGGCCACAACCTTGTTCAGCAAATGGGGTCTGAATTTTCCGATTACGTCAGTCTGAAAATTGGGATCAGGTGCTACCTGCACACGAATGAACCCTGTTTGCCGCTGCTTCTCAACTCCTTTTATTACACCCCGCAAAATGACAGGAAACTTAGGGCGATGGAGGGGATCCTGCCTTTAAATAACAAACTAAAACAAAAACTTAATATCAACATGATTATTAGCACCACGGATCTAAAAGCACAATTGGATCAGGGCAAAGGCGTATTCTCGATTCGACCTGGAACCCCCTTGGCCTTGCTTTACTTTCCGGCCGGGTTGCCGAAGTTGGTTTACAGGGATTTCGATCCAAAAATGCCCACTGTCAATCAGTCGCGGCATATGAAGGGCAGTTACCTGGCAAGGATGAAAGACTGGTTCGATACCTGAAATTCATTAAATGTGAACCGTCGTTATCATTAACCAGTAACCAGGACACCGCCGCCAAGTGGATCGTGGATAGCATCAAGCTGCTGTTCGCGTGCTGGCGTGAAAGACTTGCTGATCCCTCCCTCTCCAGAACAAGTTTGCAAACTTAACGTTCATTGTTGACAACTGTGCATATATGTATATACTGTGTATACATACTATATACAGTGAATGGATATTTACATTTATGAACCAGGAGTTCCTTCTCTCGCAGAGCGATGGTCGACCGATGTATCAGCAGATCATGGAACAGATCAAGTGGCGTATTACGGCAATGGAGTGGAATCCGGGGTTCAGGCTCCCTTCCATTCGAGAGCTTGCGGTATCTGCCCGGGTCAGTGTCATCACGGTCAAGCGCGCGTACCAGGAGTTGGAAAACGAGGGTGTGATCTTCACCCAGCAGGGTAAGGGTTCTTTCGTGGCTGAAGTTGACGGCCTCGGTATCCGATTACAGGAGAAGGAGTTGGAACTGAAATTGGCAGATGTACTGGAAACCGCCCGCTCACAGGGCTTGGATATGGATGAATTGATAAGGCGCCTGCGTGATTTGGCTGCTGCACAGAAGCGAGGTAATTGACAGTGAACAACCAATCAGCGGTGCGGCTTTCAGGCGTAAACAAGAATTACCCGCATTTCTCCTTGTCTGATGTTGACCTTGATGTGGCACGTGGCAGCATCATGGGCTTAATCGGCCCAAATGGAGCCGGTAAGTCGACCGCCTTACGCATTATGATGGGCCTGGTACGCCCGGACAGCGGTACCGTAAACGTACTGGGCAGGGAAATTCCAAGCGAGCAGGTGGCCGCCAAGTGGCGTATTGGATTCGCCTCCGAAGACATGCGGCTTTATCAGCCAGCAACGCTGGAATGGCATATGGCGTTCATGCAGGGCCTGTACGCTGACTGGGATTCAGCATACGCAGATATGCTGGTGCAGCGGTTCGACCTGCGCAAGGATCAAAAAATCAAGGGTATGTCGCACGGGCAACGGGTCAAATCCGGTCTGCTACTTGTGCTGGCACGTCGCCCGCAACTGCTGCTTCTCGACGAACCAACAACGGGGCTCGACCCGGTCGCACGAAGGGAGGTGTTAAACGAGTTAATGGATGTCTTGGCAGACGAGGACCGCACCATCTTGTTCTCTTCTCATAACACAAAAGATGTTGAACAGTTGTCTGACACGATTACCTTTATCGACCGTGGGCGGATTATCGCATCGCAGGATAAAGAAATTTTCATCGAAAACTGGCGGCGTATCCGTTTCGAACCACCCGAAGGTTTCAAACTACCGGCGTTGGCGGGTACGACAGAATCGCACCTGAATGGGCGCCTGGCCAACATGGTCACCCGTCGATTTGGTCCGCATGTTACCCGGGCACTGCAGGAGAATGGTGCCACTGTCCATGCTGTGGAGCGTCTGACCCTGGAGGAGATTTTCGTGGCCGAGGTAATGGGCAGCCGTGAAGGAGACAATACATGACTAACAAGACAATCAATCGCCCCGGCTTCGGCGTCATCGTGTGGCGTCTGGCAGTCAAGGATTTCTGGCTGATTCGCTGGCCCTTGGTGGGCTATGCGGCGATGGGTGCCCTCGCATTGCTTTTCATTTCCATCAATCACCCCTTAACTTTTCACGCCGGACTGGTGTTGATGGTATCCGCCCTGGCGGTGGTGGGGGCACACCTGGTGTTTGCAAGCATGATGCATGAGAAGACTAACCAGACACTTCCGTTCCTGCTCAGCCTCCCGATCAGCTACTTACAATACACCTGGAGCAAGCTCCTGTTCACAATCGGAACATTCTCCCTGTTTTGGCTGGCGCTGGTGCTGGGTATCTTTGCGGTGGTTAACACCCGGGACTTTCTGCTGGCCGGCATGCTGCCCTACGATATGATCGTGCTCACCTACCTGGCAGTGGCATTTGTGCTCACGTTGACGGTGGGCATGATGACTGAGTCGCTGGCATGGACCATCGTCATCATGTCGATATGCAACATCGGTATTTCCCTTTTCATGATCACCATGACCAAATTTCCCGGGCTTGGTGAATTTCTAGGTGAGCCTGAGGCGGTCTGGAACACCACCGCAATTGGCATACTCGCCATTGAGGTAATCCTGATTATCGCCCTGGTGGGTCTCACGATCTTGGTGCAATCAAGAAAGACTGATTTTTTATGAGTTCAAGTCGACAAAACATTTGACCTGAACTCCCTTTAAGAGGACAAAACTATGACACACGTAGAACAGCGTGAGGGGATCGCTTACTCGGCAGATCCTACTCCAAATCCGATTCGATACCACTACATGGACAACCTGCGCGCGTTGGCAATGCTGACCGGTATTTTCTTTCATGCCGCACTCGCTTATTCACCCCTGCTGTCTCAGCTATGGCTGACAGCAGACTCTCAGACTTCTATTGCGATGGATGCATTCGCCTGGTTCACGCATTTGTTCCGTATGCCACTGTTTTTTCTGATCGCGGGATTTTTCACCTGTTACCTCGTAGACCGCAGGGGCGTTTCCGGCATGTTAAAGAACCGTATGATGCGGGTTGCGCTGCCTTTCGTACTGTTTCTGCCCCTGGTCTGGTGGAGTCTTGGCGCCGGGATTGGATGGGCCATCACTCATGTACAGAACCCGTCATCAATGCTGCAGTTGATCTCGTATATGGCCACCGTGCCGGACGCACCACCACCGCCGGCTACCACGACGTATCTGTGGTTCCTGTACAACCTGTTCCAGTTTTACCTGGTATATGCCCTGCTGAGCAAAACAGGTCTGCTTGAAGGGCGCTGGACCCGGATTCTGACCACGCCGAAATTCATCGTGGTAGCTTTACCCCTGCTGATGGTGCCGGCGCTGCTTACGGTGGCAGCACCAGCACCAGCACCTGAACAGTTCATGCCACAGGCCTGGTCGTTCGGCTTCTTCGGTCTGTTCTTCCTGCTAGGGAGCCGGCTGTTTCGTGATCCTGAGGCCATTACCCGCCTGAAGCCCTGGGCGCCATGGCTACTGGCTATGAGCATTGTTCTATATGGAGTTTTGTTTTCAATGTTCCCGAAATCGGTAACGCTGGAACAGGCCATGGCAACCACCGCCGGCATTCCATTTTCCTGGCGGCACCTCGGCATGAG
The DNA here is from genome assembly GCA_963749115.1 of uncultured Gammaproteobacteria bacterium. Classification (GTDB taxonomy): domain Bacteria; phylum Pseudomonadota; class Gammaproteobacteria; order Xanthomonadales; family SZUA-36; genus SZUA-36. The sequence continues at coordinate 4,111 of CAVVLP010000008.1, read as the reverse complement.
CGTACTCGAGGCTATTGTGGCGGTGCATATGACGATCGTATGCCTGGTGGTGGGCCAATCGCTTCTGGATCGCGCAAATAAAGCCATGCGTCTGGTAGCGGACTCATCATACTGGGTTTACATTATTCATCTTCCTGTTCTATTCATGGTTCAGTACCTGCTTCTCGATGTGAACTGGAACCTGTGGACAAAATTTGCCTGCGCTTCTCTGGGCACCTTAGCCATTGGCTTCGTAAGCTACTTGCTTCTGGTTCGCTGGACACCAATTGGGTGGTTACTCAACGGGCGACGGGGGTATCGACAGCACCATGAAAATAGGGGACAGAGCCGTTTTAAGTTAAAAGCACAAAATGAAATTGGTCGCTAAATGAGTAGTGACCTTAGCGCTTGTCGGTCCCCGGGCATTTCTGGCACTATAGATTTAGTACTGCCTGCACCCACTTTGTGGCGAGGCCATCAACCATAATAAGGAAACTCAATGAGCAAGATTCTCCAGACCGTCATAATCCTAACCGCTGTTATCGCTTTTTACGCTGTACCACAAGCCGCAGTGGCCGGGGAACAGAAATCGATCCTGGTAACCGGCGCCAGTACCGGCATTGGCCGAAATCTTACTGAGACCCTGGCTGAAAACGGCTATCACGTCTACGCCGGCGCGCGTAAGGAAAAGGATCTCGAAGCACTGAATGCGATAGGGAATGTCACGGCGGTCAGTCTCGATGTGACCAAACAGGACCAGGTTGATGCAGTTGTCGAGATGATCCGGAAGAAAGGTACCGGCCTGTATGGCCTTGTTAACAACGCCGGTGTTGGTGGCGGAGGGCAGGTCATCGAAACACCGGTTGAAGACCAGACGTTCGTCTACAAAGTCAATGTGGAGGGTGTTTACCGTACCACCAAGGCTTTCGCACCACTGGTGATGGAATCGAAAGGCCGCATCGTGACGACGGGTTCAATCGCGGGTACGATCTCAGCATTCCCGGGCTTTAGTGCCTACAGTGGCAGCAAACACTGGATCGAAGCATACACCGATGGGCTGGCCACGGAAATGGAACCTCATGGTGTAACCGTCAGCGTGGTTGAACCCGGCAACTACAAGTCAAATATCCGTCGCAGCAGCGTGGCTCGCAAATTGGAACAGACCAAAGCTGCGGGCAGCGAAGTGACCGATACGATGAAAGAGGACTATGACAAAACGGCCGCGCGTGAGCTGTCTTACAAGGAGCCTGATGAGGTTTCACAAGCATTCATGCATGCGCTATTCGACGACAAGCCACTGCGTCGATACGTGGTTGTTCCAAATGCAGATGAACAGGCCATGACCATACGCACGAAAGTCAATGAGCTTGTACAGCTGAACACGTGGGGGCCTTACAGTTATAGTCGTGACCAGCTGGTCGAGTTGCTCGATGAGGCCATCTCCGGAAGCACTGCTTCGGACAAGTAAAAGGGGCTGTGGGGTCAGAGTAAAGTGCCAGAGTAAAACAATGACATGTACAGATATGCCGGTCGGGTAGTATCAGGGCGTCATGGCACCAGGTGAACTCCAAAACAGGACGATAAACCCAATGTTGAGGTCTTCCCCTCAAAATCATTAGCGGTAATTTGCCTCACTCTTCATCAGCCAAGCCCAAGCGCTCATGCCGGTATACCCTGGCACTTTACTCTGACCCTATTTCTACAGACCGCTGCGTATGGCAGTCAATGCAAGATCGCTGGTCATGTCGTGCGGCAGTATGCTCACATACTGGCCATCCTTGCTGATGATGTAGGTTTTTGAGGTATGTTCAACCTGGTATCCCATGGCCGAATCACTTTCTACCTTGATAAAAAAACCACCATATTGGTTGATGACTTTCTGCACTTCATCGGGAGTACCGGTGATGCCAATGAAACCGGGGTGGAAATAAGTGGCGTATGCGTCCAGCTTTTCGCCCTGGTCCCGTTCCGGATCGATACTGATGAAAACTGGCTGTACGCTTTCTAACTCTTCCGGTGTCAACTGTCGCAGGGCGGAGGCGATAATGGTGAGCGTGGTCGGGCACACATCAGGACAAGAAGCAAAACCAAAATACATCACCACAAGTTGGCCATGAAAGTCGCTTAGACTTACCGGTTTGTCACCCTGAAAAAGAGTAAAGTCACCGCCAAACTTACCCTCGGTCACCTTAACTTTTGTGTAGCCGTCAGTGTTGATCTCAAGATCAGGGCTGGATTGTGGCAGGTAATACCACGCCATACCGATGCCCAGGGCAAATGCCAGCAAAGCAATCAGGATTATGGTTTTATTCATGCTTGTGCTGTTCGCTTAAAGTGCCAACCAGGGCTTCAACTGTTTTTTGTGAATCGTCGGAAAACGTCAGTGTCAGGGTCTCAGTTGTGCCTGTTTTCAATTCTTTCTCAAGTCCTATCAGCATGATGTGATAGCTACCGGGTTTCAGTTCTGCAGAGCCATTGGCCGGGATGTCGATTTGGCTGACCTTACGCATCCGCATCATGTCCTCATTCATACTGGTTTCATGAATTTCCACCACGCTTGCGCCGCTGAAACTGACAGAAGTCAGGGCGTAAGCTGTTGCCGAGTTATTAACCAGCGTCATGAAGGCTCCACTGACAGTTTGTCCCGGCGCTGTGGCCCGAATCCGGGGCTGGCTTACAGTGATAAGTTCGGCAGCGGTCGTGGAAACAATAGCGGTGGCGGGTGGTTTACTGGTATTCGCCGTTTCCGTGTTGTTGTCGCAGGCGTAAAGACCAATGGTCGTGGTGAGTAGAATTGCTGGCATCATGGCGCGCAGAAATGTGTTCATGCTAAGTTCTCGATGTCATTATCACGCGTAGCTTAACGAGTTTCCGGGGTTCTTGCATGCGATTCGACAAACAAATATATCGGGCCATCCGTGCAGGAAAATGTCGCAGGACAGGTCTGTTGATATTTATGAGAGTGGGATAATAAACATTTATGTTTTGGACATCAGATTTCGACCCAAAAGCAGCCATTGAAAATCTCTCGGGGGTTTGTCCCCATTCCAGGTGTCCGGACCTATGCCTCCTGTTGACATTCGGGTCAAGTGAAGAATATATTCGAAGGTTCAGGATCACGGCGGGCAGGAATCATGTATTTAAAACACGCATTCAGGGGATTTCTTATCGCCCTTTCGGTATCTTTCTTCAGTTCGTCCGTCATCGCAGACTTTCCAACCGAAACCATCGCTGGAGTCGATCCGGAGCTTGGCACACTTGTCAGCACCCAGTGGTTGAGTGAACACCTGGATGATGCCGACCTGGTCGTGCTCGACTGTTCGGTGCTGGTGGAGCAGGATGAAAATGGCGGTATGCGCTCCGTGAGCGCTCGCTCAGCCTATGAAAAGGGACATATACCGGGTGCGGGTTTTGCAGATCTGACGGGGGACCTGTCCGATAACGACAGCCCTTACCAGTTTGCCCTGCCGACACCGGAGAAGTTCAGCGCCGTGATGGGGGCGCTCGGTGTCGGTGACGATTCGCGGGTGGTCCTTTACGATAACTTCGGTTCCGGGTGGGCTGCGCGGGTGTGGTGGATGTTACGCTGGGTCGGGTTTGACCGCGTGGCATTACTGGACGGGGGTTTGGGCGCCTGGACAGCGGAAGGCCGGCCATTGTCAACCCAGGCCGCCGAGCAACCGGTGAGGCAACTTACTCCCTCGCCGCGCCCCGGGTTGATTGCCGACCGCAACGAGGTCTTTGAATCCATAAGCAATGACAATATCCACCTCATCGACGCCATGCCGGAGTCCCATTACCGGGGTGAAATGGTCCTTTATGATTGGCCCGGACATATCCCCGGAGCAACGAACACACCTGCTTTTTCCTTACTGGATGAGTCGGGTCGCTACCTGCCTGATGACGAACTGGCTGCTTTATTCCACGGCGATCGCGACATGCGCACCATCACCTATTGCGGGGGTGGTATTTCTGCTTCGTCCGATGCTTTCATCCTGACCAGGCTCGGTTACAACAACGTGGCCGTTTATATTTCTTCCCTGCAGGAATGGACCACTGATCTGAACAATCCGATGGAGGTTGATACACCCTGACGGCTACGACTCTGTTTCCTGGTTGACCGACGGGTAAG
>CAVVLP010000007.1:0-186362 GCA_963749115.1 uncultured Gammaproteobacteria bacterium | reverse complement strand
GTGCACTTGGCTACCGCAGCCTTATATGCGTCACGAAACGGAATTCCATCACGCGCCATATCAACGGCGAGATCGGTGGCCAGCATTTCAGGGGTAATGGATTCACGCATCCGCTCTGTCTGCCATTCAAATGACGCGAGCAAGTCCGGTAACAGATCAAGCGCCTGCAAACCTTTTCCGAATGCGCGCAGCAACGGCGGCTTTGTTGCCTGCAAATCACGCTGATAGCCCGAGGGCAAGGAGAGCACGGAAGCGAGCTCAGTTTGAGCACCCTGAACGATCCCGTGAACTGCCCGCAGCAACTCCACCGTATCCGGGTTATTTTTGTTTGGCATGATACTCGAGCCCGTGCAGTATTGTGCCGGTAGCTTTACAAACCCAAACTCATGGGTGGTAAACAGACTCAGATCCCAGGCGAGCCGGCGCAGATCCAGCGTACAGGCTGACAACACTGATAGCGCCTGCAACTCGATTTTGCCACGGCTGTTTTGTGCGTATTGCGGGTTGACGACCAAACGTGCAAAACCCAAATCCCTGGCCACCTGCTGACGGGGTAGTTTCAGATTAACGCCAAAACCGGACGCCGTGCCAAGCGGACTGGCATCCAGCCATTGGTAAGTGAGCGCCGCAAGCTCAGCATTATCAATAAAGGCTTCGGCATGCCCTGCCAGCCACAAGCCCACTGAAGACGGCATTGCTGATTGCAAGTGCGTGTAACCCGCCATCGGCAGATCACCCTCTGTTTCGATTCTACCCAACAGTACGGTGGCAACCCGGATACATGTGGACTGCAATTGTTTTAAGCGGTCTTTCATGAAAAGACGCAAAGCAACGGCCACCTGGTCATTGCGGCTTCGGCCGGTATGGATTTTCCCGCCAATGTCGCCAAGCATTTCCGTCAGCCATGATTCGATGGCGGAGTGACCGTCCTCAAAGCGACTATCCAGTTCCCTGGTACCATCCTGGATATCTTTCGCAATCGATCGCAGCCCATCAAGCAATTTGCCGGCCTCGATAGCGCTGAGAATATCAATTTGCTGTAGCCCTTTGAGGTGCGCTGCGCTGGCTTCTATATCAAACAGCAGCAACTCCTTATCCAGCTCGACATCTTCGCCGGCAAGAAATGCCATGATTGCGGGGTCTGCCGAATCACCTTTACCGTCTTTTTTCCAGATCAGATCTTTCATGGATTGATTCCTGCGTTTTCATCCAGCCCGAGAGCCAGGTTCAGGTTCTGCAAAGCCTGGGATGCAGCACCCTTGAGAAGATTATCCAGCACCACAACCAGGCTTCCCTGTGCAGGGTTTCGGGCATCGACGTTAAAGCCGCCGATGTGGACATCGGCCGTATTTTGAACGGCGCTGACCTGTGGAATTTCCCTGCTTACCCTGATTCTTTTTTCACCCGCGTAGGCCTGCCGGAAAATTGTCTCCAGCTCATCAACTGAAACCGGATGATCAAGTTCAAACGCTATGGTCAAAGAAATACCACGAAAAAAAGCCGCCACGTGCGGCATGAACCTGACCGCAGTATGTAATTGATGGGAGATTTCCCTTTCATGCACATGACCGCTTAAAGCATATGGGATCAGGTTATCCCTCAACACCTCCGGATCATTGCGCGGTGATGGTGTTTTACCCGCACCGCTGTATCCGGAAACACCGAATATAAGCGGGTCAGATCGCAGATCTTCAACCAGCGGTAATAACCCAAGCTGGGCACCCGTGGCATAACAGCCGGGGTTAGAGATCAACCGCGCATTTCGGATTTGATCCCGGTAACGCTCGGGTAAGCCATATGTCCAGTGTGAATCAAATCGGTAGTCTGCGCTCAGGTCCAGGATCACAGCATCAGGAAACTCAGCAAGGATAGCCTCCACCCATTGACCGGCCAAACCATTGGGAAGGGCCAGCACCCATGCATCGGCCGGGTGAGCTGAAACACCACTTGGCTCCAATTGTGTGAAAGTCCTGCCATCTTCCGGCCAGCTTGCACAGGCGGAGGATAATGTTTGCCCAGCCTCGCTACGGGAACTGGCAATACCCAGTTTCATCTGTGGGTGCCCGGCTACCAGCCCCAACAACTCGGAACCCGTATAACCGCGCCCGCCTACCAGGTTGATGACGTGTGAACCACTCATTCGACGACCCAGCCTGAATCACGTGCCAGCGAATCCTCAACGCAACTCTGTCTTTGGGTGAATTCTTCCACACCGATGGTAAACACCACCCAACCTGCCGAACGGTTGCTGCTGTCCGCCTGCTGAAAGTACCAGGGAGTAATCGGGTTGGTATAGCGCGACCGCCAATACAAGGCCGGAAAACGGGCCCTGACCACCTGCCAAATTGCTGCGCCGAGACCTTCACCCTGCGCTTCCGAGGTAACGGTGAACTTGTCGAGGTACACAATGCCATCAACACCGGTAGTCATTATGGCCGCTGCACGGCCTGTTTCTGACAGTAACACCAGTGGTTCATCCAGCTTATCAAACCAGTCATCACGCAGGGTTCTTTCAAACGAGCGCTCGACCAGATCTTTCACAATCGCCAGTGTTTCAGCATCCGGATGCTCGTATACATTGATCGCCTCGCCTTTTCTGACCAGCGTGCCGGCACCCCGGTAGGTAAATAGCTCACGGGTCAGGTGTGCGGCTGAGGTGATGGATACCGAAGTATCATCCGGAAGCCGCATCAGCATTTCATTGATCTGCTGCAATTTCAGACGCATACCGGAATGCAGCCATGGCTGCTGCATCAATGCATCGTAATCGTTGGTTAAACTGACGGCCGAAATAATCCGATCCTGGCGATCGAGAAGACCACCCGTGGGTGACAGGAAAATAACCTTGTGCGGCCGTAACTTCCATACCAGTTCGCGGGTGGCGATATCAGCATTGATATTCAAAACCTGGCCGGATGGCGATTCGCCCAGGCAGGTCAATACCGGTACGGCACCACTGCGTACCGCGCCTTCTATTGCATGTAGTTCAACATGCTCGACTTCACCCACAAAACCAAGCTTCTCCTGGTCGAGGTAACTGCATTGGAATACACCGTGTTGAATACCCCTGGCGCGGATCCCTTTGGCCTCAAGCGCATCGACCAGGCGCAGGTTTTCCCGGTACATCAATGGCCGTGCCACCGACATGACTGATTCGCTGGTCACGCGTAAACCATCTACCCGTTCGGTTTCAATACCGGCATCCGCCAGTGCCTTGTCCAGTTGAGGTCCCGCACCATGCAGTACCACGGGTATCAAACCCAGGCGGTGTAAAAAGGCCAGTGCCGAGGTCAGCTCATCCATATGGTCGCGCAATATGCCGCCGCCGACTTTTACCACCGCAAAACGTGCCCGGTTGGTACCGGAGTATTCTTTCAGGTACTGCTGCGCTTCGCGGCTTGAACCAAGCTGAGCGAGTAATTCTTGGACGAGCTGGCGTACATCAGTCATGGCTACTTACCAATTTTGTATATATTTGCAGGGCCCGTTCCAACTGCTCCAGGCTGACCCATTCATCAACAACATGTGCCTGGGCAATATGACCCGGCCCCAACACAATGGCCGGAATACCGGCTTGTGCAAATAACGACGCTTCGGTCCAGAAACTGACAGCCGGACCGGATTCAATCGCATGGCTTTCAACAAAAGCCTTTGCCTGCGAAATATCCCGGCCATCGGTCGGCAAAGGCGGACCGGAAAATGGTACCTTCCAGACTGCCGAGTCACTGTCATCAAGACCTGTCATCAAATCCAGAAACTCCTCATTGCTGTCACCGGGAGACAAACGTGCGCTCCAGTGCAGCCTGGCCTGGTCGGCGATAACATTGGACTTGATACCACCATGCACCTCACCGACATTGAAACAGGGTCTGCGCTCTTCGAGTTCCATTTGCCCGGCAGCGGTAACGGCCTTTGCTACCCAGGTGGAAAGCTTGTGTAAGGCATTATCCTTCAGCGCGCGTGGCTCTGACGAGTGACCGGACACACCGGAAAACTCACCTTTTACCGACAGGTAACCACGGTGGCTCAATACGGCCAGGCAATCCGTCGGCTCGGCTACCACCACCTGTTTGAAAACCCCGCTTTGTTCGGATCGTACAAATTCAGCCACGCAAACCCCGCTGGCACCTTCCTCATCGGTGGTGAACAACATGGCCATGGGTTGATCGGTCACAGACGCAACCTGCAGCAGGCAGGCTGCAGCCCCCTTGATATCACAGCTACCACGGCCATAAATGCGATCGCCTTCCTGCGTCATCTCGAGCGCGGGAAAACGTGAGCCTTCTATCACCGGTACAGTATCCAGGTGCACGTTAAACAACAGCCGCGGATTTCCACGCACCGCCAGCATGCTGACCCTGCCCAAACCATGGTCGGTGACCTCGATTTTAAACTCCGCTCCCAGCGCATTGCTGATATAGGCAAATATCGGAGAATCAGCATCCAGTGAACGCGGCGGATTCTGCGTATCGAAAGCAATCAGAACCTTGAGGTGATTCAGTACGCCGGACAAACTCATCAGGCTTTATTCCTGACCCGCATGGTTGTTGTGGAGCTCTGACCAATCAATTTGATAAATCCTTCCGCTTCGGTGGGTGACCAGTTGCAACTCTGTGCATAAACGGCGTTTGGATCCTGCACAATATAGTCGGACTCAATTGCCACCGCATGCATGGACCCACCGGTTGTTTCCAACGTTACCGTACCACTCACGTACGCTTGGGAACTGGCAAGGTAGGCCTGCAGGTCATCTTTATGCGGTTCGTAAAAGAACCCGGTATACACCAGTTCGGCCCAACGCTGGGCAACCTGGTGACGGAACTGGTTCTGGAAACGTGTGTTGACACAATCCTCCAGTGCCTGGTGGGCCGTGAGCAAAGCATCAATACCGGGACATTCAAAAACAATCCTGCCCTTCAGGCCAATGGTGACATCACCGGTATAGATGTGCCGTCCCACGCCGTAGCGACCGAATTCTGCATTCAGCTTCTGCACGACCCCGGGGCCGGCCATTTCCTGGCCATTGATCGCAACTGCAACGCCTTTTTCAAAACGGATTGCGACCTGTAAAGGTTCTGCCGGCCATTCATCCCGTGGCCGGACCGTTTGCCAGGTTTCGATACCCGGTGCATTGAATTCATCAATTTCACTGCCGGAAATGGTCACACCCAGCAGGTTTTCATTAATTGAATACTTGCCGGTTTTAACCGGGATCGATACACCGGCTTTCTCGAGGATACCAATTTCGATTTCCCTGATATTGCCCGGTAGTTTCTGTAAATCCCTGACCGGTGCGTGGATGTCATAATCACCCAGGCTGCGAACCGTCTGATCAAAACGAAGCTGGTCGTTACCCATACCGGTACAACCGTGGGCAAAATGCCGGGTACCCAACTCGTCACATAATTGCAGGCTCAGCCTGACGATCAGGTAGCGGTCGGAACATAACATCGGGTACTCGCCGAGCATTCTCGACTGGCTCCACACCAGCGGCACCACGAATTCATCCCAGATCAGCTGGCTGGCATCGACCAGGTGGTGCTTGACCGCACCCAGGGAAAGCGCCCGCTCTTCAATCCAGTTAACCTCGTCCGCGCTCAGCCCGCCCGTGTCGACAAACACGGTGTGAACGTCATAGCCCTGCTCTTTTAGCTCGAGTACGCAATAGCTGGTATCCAGCCCACCGGAGAATGCCAGTACGATGGGTGTCTTTTTTTCTGTGCTCATTGATCTGCTCCCAGCAAATTCATCATCAGGGCCTTTTGTACATGTAAACGGTTTTCAGCCTCGTCCAGTGCCAGGCAATAAGGTGCATCCATCACACCATCGGTGGCTTTCACGTTGCGTCTTAATGGCAGGCAGTGGCTGAACAGACCGTTATTGGTCAGCGCCATCTTCTCTTCATTGACGATGAAGTGGCGGTAGTTCTTACGCAGTTCGTATTCTTCCTCCGGCCTGCCATAGTAAGGCAACGCCCCCCAGCTTTTGGCGTACACAAAATCGGCACCGGCATAGGACGATTCGATATCATGACTGACCGCAATGAACCACCGCTGGCGCTTGCATTGGCTTTTGCCTGGTCCATGAACTGCGAATCCAGCAGGTAATGCAGGCTCGGGGCATAGCAGGGTGACATCCATACCGAACTTCGTCCCGATTAACAGGGCGGAATTCGCGACAGCCGTATTCAAGGGCCGTGGATGCCAGGTCCAGGTCAGCACCATCTTGCGCTTGGCCACATTACCGATCCTTTCTTTCAGAGCCAACATCATGGCCAGTTCCTGGCAGGGATGCACAATGGTTTCCATGTTGATGACCGGCACGGATGAATACCTGGCGAGTGCCTTGATCACGTTATCCTCACGGTCTTTCGACCAGTCAACGAATTTAGGAAATGCGCGTATACCGATCAGGTCACAATAACGCGATAAAACACCTGCCGCTTCCGCGATATGTTCCTCAGCCTCGCCTTCCATGATCGCACCGGTGTTGAACTCAAGACCCCAGGCGTCTTTGCCCGGTTGCAAAACAACGGCGATACCACCCATTTGTTGCATACCCAGGTCGAAAGAGGTCCTGGTGCGCATGGACGGATTGAGAAACAACAAGGCAATCGAACGACCCTTGAGACTGGAATTGATGGGATTCTTCTTCAAGGCCTCAGCAGACCGTAACAAGGCCTCCAGGTCTTCACGCGACCAGTCACTGGTGGACAAAAAATGCTTCACTTCAAATCTCCATATATTTACCGGATTGATTCCGGTTCAAACAAAAAAACCCAGCCGTTAGCTGGGTTTTTTACTTATTCATCTTGTCTTTCTCAGTGGTATACGGCAACCCAGCCGGCATGGTGAAACCCAGGACGTCGTAGTCGTCGGATAAAGCTGCTGGTGGATTGGACGTAAACTGTTTGCATCAAGCTCTCAATAGCACTGTCAGGACGTATTACAACAAGCCAATGAATCTAAGGGTTTCCGTATTAATTTGCAATGAATAATTGCCTTTTTTGATACCCTTACGTGAATGAACAACGTCGTACCCATTACCACAAGGGAAGCCGGTCTTTTCAACACCAGATTTCCTGTCGCCAAAAGAACTGCGCCGCAGCTAATCAAGCAACCATCGTAAATGCCCTGTTACCGTCTTACCGGCCGGTTTGTATTCAGGTTTGTAAGAGATTAACGCGCGGGTATGGCTTTGAGATAAGCGGCGATGGCTGCGCGATCCTCTTTAGGCAGACGCGCCAGGTTTTCCTGGACTTCGACCATTGAGCTGCCCGCCGTATCGTAATCGGGGGTAAAACCGGATTCCAGGTAATATTCAATGTCACCTGCCGACCAGTCCGCCAAACCTTTTTCATCCGGGTGTGATATTGGAGACCTTGCCTTCACCATCCGGGTTCGGTGCCCCGGCGAGCCAGCGACCGTAATCAAGTCCACCGGTCCAGTCGCGTGGGGTATGACATTCACCGCAGTGCCCCGGGCCTTCGACCAGGTAGCGTCCACGAATCAATTGATCATTGTCATCCGGCACTGAAATTACCGGCGCAGAATCCAGGTTGAGCAATTTCCACATACCTATCCCTTCGCGTATATTCCATGGGAATTTCAACTCATGGGCTTCATTAATGTGTGCTGCTTCAGGCAGCGTATCGAGATAGGATTTCAGATCCATCAGGTCTTCAAAACGCATACGGGTATAGGACGCATACGGAAATGAAGGGTAATAATGACGACCATCAGGAGAAACACCCTGGTGCATGGCATTGACAAAATCCAGTGTGCTCCAGCTGCCAATTCCCCGGGTGATGTGCGGTGAAATATTCGGCACATGGAAGGTGCCGAAAGGTGTATTCATTGCAAGTCCACCACCGAGGACGGGTGCCTCAGAACCAGCTTCGTTGTCTAGGGAACCATGGCAGGAATTGCACCCGCCCGCATGGAACAGGCGTTCTCCATTAGCAATATCAATATTGTGATCCGGCAAAACATCGGCCGTTAAACTGACGGGCCGGGTCAAACTAAACGATACGAGACCAAGCAGGGCCACCAGGCCCAGCAGGATCAACAGTCGCTTCATTATTCCCAGCCCCGTGGATGTTGACTCAGTCTTTCTCTACGCGATACCCGTCATGACAACCTTTACAGGCATCAAACACCGGACCTGCCGCCGCTTTCAGGGCTTCAAGACTATCGGGATTGGCGGCAATGGCCGCGTCAACCTCGGTATTGAAAACTTCCATCTTTTCATTAAAACCGGCACGGTCTGACCAGATCGTCGATTTGGCTTCTGTGTCATGGCCCGTTTCAGAGCCCTCGGGGAACAGGTCTCCCGCCTCTGTGGCAGTTTTCTTCCAGGTCTGCAGAGCAGCCATCGCGGCTTCGGCATCAAACTCGGTGTTTCCCTTGAGCATGCCACCGACCACCTTGGCAGCATCACGGGTGTCTTCCATTAAATGCTGACGGGCCTTGATCGGATCAGAGCCGGCAACGGCCACGCTGGCGATAAATACTGTGGATAAAATGATGGATATAAAAATACGTGACATATTAATTTCCTGTTTTGGGTTAATCTGGATGTGCTGAAGTATAGCCAAAATATAAATAAAAAAAACACCCGCGTTGCATTGGTCTGTATTGCGGGTGTTTTTTATCAGATGTTCACACTAACGCCAGCTTGGTGCTCTTGCTGCCGTAAGGTCAGCTTCCAGTTGCACCAGTGGACCGGCCAGGAGTGCTTCCAACTCAGCGGCGAAAACCAGAAAATCTTTTTCAGCAATTTCAAAGTCGGCCTTCTGTGTTGCAGTTGCCGCCTGGGTTGTAACCGAGCTATTGGCAGCGTTGTGAGCACGCCCTTCAATGGAAGGCGTTGATGATTCATTCAGACGTCCGCGTACCGGGTCACCTGAAAGCCTTGTCTGCAACTTGCTCAGCTCAACGCCAAAGTCATCCAGGCGGGCAAACAATGATGGCACGGCCTGCGGCGCCCTGACCGCTGCGGCCTTCATATGGCGTAACAGATCCTGTGTCCGTTTCAATTCTTCTCCGGCATTGACAACTTCTCTTATCAAGGCCGAGGCTTTCTGCTGGTAAGCGGCAATCTCTTTATAATCAGCACCATCCAGTGCTGCCCGAACCGGCTTCACGTTGAAACTTTGGGCTTTTCCCAGCGGCCTCATCCGTTCGCCACTCAGGGCAAATAGCTCTGCCCAATACACGCCAGGTGCCGCCAACGGCCCCTCCGGTGAACCCGCCCATGGCGGGACAAATTCCGGTGTGGTCAGATCAATGGCATCCGGTGCCGGCAAACGCAAATCCCAGCTGACCCGGTGGGTTCCTTTTTCGGCGCTCGCTTCAATCCAGCGAACCGGATTGTTTTCACTGTCACTGACGCGAATCATGACCCGGGGTTCTGTCTCCAGTGACTCTGCATTCAGACGATCCCAACCGGGGAAGGGAATACTGTTACCTTCCTCACGTAAGCCTTTCTCCTGTGTCTTTCGTGCTTGCTTGCTGGTCTCAAAACTCTCGTTCAGGTAATAGGTGAAGCTTGCACCAAACTCCGGATTGGGTGTCGCGAAACTATCGCTACCCAGCGTCGGCATACCCACGGCCTGTGATGGGACTGACGGGATGTACCACCAGGCATCACGGACGGGGAACAGGCCTGCAGATTTACCAAAATCACCTGCGGCCATGCTGCGCAGTGCGGTGTAGTCATCAAGAACATAAACACCACGCCCGAAGGTCGCACCAACAAGGTCATTGTCCCGGCGTTGCAGCTTAATATCGCGGAATGCAATGGTCGGCGCACCGGCTATCTTGTGCCAGTTTTCTCCGCCATTAACACTGAACCAGGCACCGTTTTCGGCCCCCAGGAACAGCAGGTTTTCGTTTTCATGATCCTGCTGTATGGCCCAGGCAATCAAGCCGTCCGGCAGATCACCGGAAATTGAACGCCAGTTTCGGCCATGGTTGGTACTGACGAACACGTAAGGCGAAAAATCACCCGTCTTGTGCGCGTCAGCGATTGCGAAGACCGTGGCTGAATCATAAAGCGATGCTTCAAGATCATTGATAAATACCCGCTCGGGTAATCCGGGCAATGGATTCGCCCGCTGCCAATTGCTACCGCCATCGGTGGTGACGTGAATCAGGCCATCATCCGAGCCTGCATACAACACACCTTCAGCAACCGGCGATTCTGTAATTGATGTAATTGTGGAATATTTTGACATGGCGCCATTGTCGTGCAGGTCATCCACACTCCACACACGGCCCTGGTACCCAAGTTCATAACGATTCTGGTTGGTGGTCAAATCATCACTGACGGCCTGCCAGGAATCACCGCGGTTATCACTGCGCCAAACACGCTGCGAACCGACATAAACGCGTGAGGAAGCATGCGGACTGACCAATATGGGTGTATCCCAGTTCCAGCGCTCCGGCGCGTCACCTGGTGCGGGTTGCGGCTGGATGTGGACCAGTTCGTTGCTGTCGCGATGATGCCGGAACATATAGCCCTGCTGAAACTCCATATAGCCGATATTGTTGTCAGCCGGATCAAAAGCCACACCATAGCCATCGGCACCCAGCGGAACATACCAGTCCTGGTTCCTGACGCCTTCGGTGATCATGGTGCGGGACGGCCCCAGTAAGGTACCAAGGTCCTGTGCTCCCACCATCACGTTGTAAAACGGCAGGGAATCATCAACCGCCACTTTATAGAACTGCGAAATCGGCATATTGGGGAAATGACGCCAGGTGGTGCCCTGGTCAAAGCTTTCATATAAGCCCGGCATCGGTGCCGGCCAGCAGGTGAAGGTCATCTTGCGGATCGATCCACAGGGCATGGTTGTCGCTGTGTTTTTCACGACCGGTGCCGAGAATGTCAAAGTGACTCACCACCGTCACGGGTGACCCGCATGAATACATCCATCTGGTAAACCAGGTCGGCGGTTTGCGGCGATGCTGTCAATTCCATGTAGTAATGCGGACCCGTACCACCTGAAATATACGGGTTTTTCTTGCTCCAGCTTTCACCCTGGTCTTCCGAACGGTAGAAACCCTTGTTCTCGTCATCTGCCTCGATAGTTGCATACACAAGGGCGGGGTTTGCTGCCGTGACGGCCAGACCAATTTTGCCGACATCGCCAGCAGGCAGACCCGAATCTTTCTTTTGCCAGCTTGCACCCGCATCGATGGATTTGTAAATGCCGCCATTTGGGCCGCCGGCCATCAGACCCCAGATATGACGACGGCGCTCATAAGCGGCCGCATAGATGACATCGGGATTGGCGGGATTGAACTCGATATCGGTAATGCCGGTGTTTTCGTCGATCTCCAGAATAAGTGTCCAGGTGGCACCGCCATCCGACGACTTGAACAGACCGCGCTCACCACCGCTGGCCCATAAAGGGCCTTCTGCCGCGACATAAACAACATTGCTATCCCGCGGGTCGATCATGATTTTGCCGATATGTTCCGATTTTTTCAGACCCATATTGGTCCAGCTTTTGCCGGCATCGGTGCTCTTGTAAACACCATCACCCCAGCCAACGTGACGGCCGCTGACGTTTTCCCCGGTGCCCACCCAGATCACATCGGGGTTATTGGGGTCAATGCGTTACATCACCGATGGAATAGGAAGGCTGGCTGTCGAAAACCGGGGTCCAGGTAATACCGGCATTCGTGGTTTTCCATACACCACCGGAACCGACGGCGACATACCAGGTGCTGCTTCTTTCAGGGTGAATTGCGATATCAGCAATACGCCCGCCCATCAAGGCCGGACCGATACTACGCATCTTCAGGCCGCTTGCGGCTTCTGCGATGGTTTTCTGATCTGCGGCAACCGCAGTTGGAAGATTGATGGCTAGCAGGGATACAAACAGCATGGCCGCGAAGACCATCCTGCTGGTTTTCACTTTGAACATTTTATTGGGCCTGTATTAAATACGTTTTTAATAATCACCCCGGCAAGGGATGCCCTATTTACGTTTGGGTATGTAAAGATCGGTGATCGTGCCTTCAAACACCTCGGCTGACATCGCGACGGTTTCAGACAGTGTCGGATGCGGGTGAATGGAAAGACCAATATCTCCCGCCTCAGCACCCATCTCAATGGCCAACACACATTCCGCAATCAAATCACCGGCATGCGGACCGACGATACCGGCACCGATAACCCGGTGTGTTTCAGGATCAAACAACAACTTGGTGGAGCCTTCGGTGCGGCCGATACCGATCGCCCTGCCACTGGCTGCCCACGGGAACCTGCCGACCTTGTAATCGATACCCTGGTCCTTGGCTTCTGTCTCTGTCAGGCCTGCCCATGCAATTTCAGGGTCGGTATAAGCCACGGACGGGATAACCCGTGCTTCAAACGCAACTTTCATTCCGGCACAAACTTCAGCCGCGACCTTGGCCTCGTGGGTTGCCTTATGTGCCAGCATCGGCTGGCCGACGATATCGCCGATGGCGAATATATGCGGCACGTTGGTGCGCATCTGCTTGTCGACAGGGATAAATCCACGATCGCTAACTTCTACACCTGCAATCTCTGCACCGATACGATTTCCATTGGGGACACGGCCAGTTGAAACCAGCACCCGGTCAAAAACCGTGTTTTCGGGCATTTTGGCACCTTCAAAGGTCGCATGAAGACCATCGTCCGCGGGTTCGAGCGCCGTCACCTTGGTTTTCACAAAAATTCCGGCGTAGCGGTCAGTGATTCTTTTCTGCAATGGCCTGACCAGGTCTTTATCGCAACCGGGCATCAACTGATCGGTCAATTCAACTACCGTGACCTCGCTGCCAAGACCCTGGTAAACACTGGCCATTTCCAGGCCGATAATGCCGCCACCTATCACCAGCAAGCGTTTGGGAACATCCTTCAATTCCAACGCATCGGTGGAATCCATGACACGTGGATCATCCCACGGCAAGCCGGGTAATTTGAATGCCTGTGAACCGGCTGCGATGATGGCACGGGCAAAACTCACCACCTGGCTGCCATCCGCTGTCTCCACCGTCATTTCATGTGCATCGCTGAACACACCACTGACCTTGAATAATCGTTACTTTCCGTTGTTTCGCCATCGAGGCCAACCCGCCGGTCAACTGTCCAACGACCTTTTCCTTCCAGCCACGCAATTTGTCCACTTCAATTACCGGTTCGCCGAATACCACGCCGTGGTCAGCCATCGCGGCGGCTTCGTCGATGACAACGGCCGCATGCAGCAGGGCCTTGGAGGGAATACAACCCACGTTCAGGCAAACCCCGCCCAGTGCCGGGTAACGCTCAACGAGTGCCACTTTCAAGCCCAGGTCCGCTGCCCGAAAAGCAGCCGTGTACCCACCAGGACCGGCACCGAGCACCAGCACATCAAAATCATATTCAACATCCGGGGTGGTGTTCTTCTGCTTCCACCGTCGTTGCCTGTACTGCTTCAACCGGTTTTTCAACCGGATGCTTCAACGGCTTTCGCAGGTTCTGCAGGGCTAGCAGCAGGTTCTTCGTCAGACTCCATGGTGGCGACCAACCACCCTTCCGAAACGAAATCACCTTCATCGACATCAACGGAACGGATGATACCCGCAACCGGTGCCGGTATTTCCATAACGGCCTTGTCGCTTTCCAGGGTAATCAGCGATTGATCCGCATCCACATGATCGCCGGCTTTTACCAGTACCTCGACAACCGGGACATCGATAAAATCACCAATGTCAGGTACGGAGATCTTTATTGTATTACTCATCACTTATTACTCTTTTTGGTCATTGGCAGACGCTTCCCTGATCACCAGCCTGCCATCCTGTTGTTGCAGGTTGTAATGCTTAAGAAAACTCATACCAAGCAATATTCCGTTAAATTCTCCATCGGTGATACTCGCACGCACATTCTTGCGTCGCAGGCCACCGATGGTCACTTCGTCAAGCCGGGTCACCCAGGCGTTTGCCGGACCCGCTGCTGTCATTACTTTCACCCTCGGACCGAACTCCAAGCCCCAGGGCACGCGCCTTTGATTTGGGCAGGGCAACATCGGTTGCACCGGTATCAACCAGGAACGTGACCGACTGACCGTTGATCTGACCTTCCGCTTCGTAATGGCCATTGCGACCCTGCTCCAGCACCACCATGGCCGAACCGTTTGAGTCCACTGAACTGACGGTGCCCGTGTCATTTTCAAGCATCGAAAACAACAGGTACAAACCACCCAGCAAACCCAGGGCAGCGACCCACAACATTCGCCGTCCCAAGCGCGAATCCGGATTACTGTCGTATTCAGACACCAGGCATTACCAGTTACAAACCCATGTTTCCGAGATCTTCCAGGCAAGTCGCAAGATAGCGTGTGAAGCGTGCGCCATTTGCGCCATCAATCACGCGATGGTCATAGGACAAACACAACGGCAACATCATCCTCGGCTGAAAAGCCTCACCATCCCATTTTGGCTGCATGCTGGAACGGGACACACCCAGGATAGCCACTTCAGGTGCATTGATGATCGGCGTAAACGATGTGCCGCCAATACCGCCAAGGCTGGATATGGAGAAACAACCACCCTGCATCTCGATCGGTTTGAGCTTGCCGGCACGCGCACGCGCACTCATTTCACCCAATTCTGTCGCCAGTTGGAATATGTCTTTCTGATCACAGTCGCGTATCACCGGTACGACCAGTCCGTCCGGTGTATCTACGGCGATGCCAATATGGAAAAATTTCTTCAGCACCAGGTTTTCACGCGTCGCATCCAGCGAAGCATTAAAGGTCGGGAACTCTTTGAGTGCGGCCACGGTGGCCTTGATCAGAAATACCAGCGGCGTCAACTTGATACCCCGCTCCTTTGCCGTGGCCTTCCGGTAAATTTCCATATCGGTAATATCAGCAAGATCATTCTGGGTGACATGCGGAATGCTGACCCAGTTGCGATGCAGGTACGCGCCGGAAACTTTCTGGATTTTCGAAATGGGTTGTACTTCGATATCGCCGTAACGACTGAAATTAACCTTCGGCTGTGGCGGCAGATCAAAACCCAGCCCGCCTGAAGCCGGCCTGGCCGCACCTGTCAGGATGGATTTGACAAAAGCGGTGACGTCTTCGCGAACAATACGCCCGCCTCGGCCACTGCCTGCAACCTGTAAGAGATCTGCCCCCAACTCGCGCGCAAAACGACGAACAGCGGGACTGGCATAGGGGATATTGGCCGGCAGCGTTGCATTGGCATCCATCGGCACCGGTGGTGATTGCCTGCTACCGGTGGATGGTGGTGTGGGTTTGGCCCCTTTTGCGGCAGGCTGCGGGGCAGGTGCCGGAGTTGCAGCTGCTGGTGCTGGTGCCTGTGTCTCAACCGGGGTGGCAGGGCTTTTAGCCGGTTCCGCTTCGGTAGCTTCTTCAGCCTCAAGCACGGCCACCACCTGGTCTTCTGAAACCGTATCACCCACCTCGACCCGCAGTTCGGTTATCACACCGGCAAGCGGAGCAGGAACCTCCATCATTGCCTTATCACTTTCCAGCGTCAGCAGAGACTGCTCGGCTTCCACGGAATCACCAACGGCCACCAATACTTCGATCACGGGTATATCAGAAAAATCGCCAATATCCGGTACTTTAATTTCAATTTGTGTCGTCACTGTCTGCCACCAATCCGGTTTATAGATACTATTTTCATCGCTTTACACTTTCATTGGATTTGGCTTGTCAGGATCAAGACCCAGGTTCTTGCGAGCCTTGAGTAAATCATCAACCGTCAGGCTGCCTTTTTCATACAGTGCATGCAAAGTGGCATAAACGATGTTTTTGCTATCGACTTCGAAGAAACGACGCAAATTCTCACGTGTATCCGAACGCCCAAAGCCATCAGTGCCCAGTGCGGTGTAATCTGACTGCGGCAGGTAAGGCCGTATCTGTTCGGCATAAGCCCGTACATAATCTGTTGCTGCAACAACCGGCCCCGCGTAACCTTCAAGACATTGTGCCACCCATGGGATCCGTTGGTCCGCTTCCGGATTCAAACGGTTATAGCGCGCTGCAGCGATACCATCACGTTGTAACTCGGTGAAACTGGTGGTACTCCAAACGGTGCAACTGACTGAATAATCACGCTCAAGAATATCGGCCGCCTTGATCACCTCACGTAAGATTGACCCCGAACCGAGCAACTGCGCATTGTGCTTGCCCGAGCGACCCCGCCGAAACAGGTACATACCCTTCTTGATACCTTCTTCAGCACCAGCCGGCATACCCGGATGGGTGTAATTTTCGTTCATCACGGTGATGTAGTAGTACACGTCTTCCTGTTCCTGGTACATACGCCGCAGACCGTCCTGCAGAATCACCGCCAGTTCATAACCAAAGGTCGGGTCATACGAAACACAATTGGGCACCATGCTGGAAATGACATGACTGTTACCATCTTCATGCTGCAGACCTTCGCCATTGAGCGTGGTGCGGCCGGATGTACCACCTATCAGGAAACCCCGGGCACGCATATCACCGGCAGCCCAGGCCAGGTCACCAATACGCTGAAACCCGAACATGGAATAAAAGATAAAGAACGGAATCATCGGCACCTGGTTGTTGGCATAGCTGGTAGCTGCGGCAATCCACGATGACATGGCGCCGGCCTCGGTAATACCTTCCTGCAGAATCTGACCGCGGGTCTCTTCCTTGTAAAACATCAACTGGTCTGAATCGACCGGTGTATAAAGCTGACCCTTGGATGAGTAAATACCCAACTGACGAAACATGCCTTCCATACCAAAAGTGCGCGCCTCATCAGCAACGATGGGCACAATATGCTTGGCGATGTTCTTATCCCTGAGCATGATGGCCAGGGCCCTGACATAGGTCATCGTGGTGCTGATTTCACGCTCACCGGTATCCTTGAGAAGGGTTTCAAACGCATCCAGTTCAGGAACTTTCAGTGACGCAGATTCAGCCCGACGTTGCGGCAGGTAACCACCCAAAGCTTTCCGGCGCTCCTGCATGTACTTGATTTCCACGCTGTCCTCACCCGGGTGGTAATACGGCAATTCAGCCAAATCACTATCGGGGACCGGAATCTTGAAGCGATCACGGAACAAACGTATGGATTCTTCATCCATTTTCTTTTGCTGGTGAGAGATATTCAGTGCTTCACCCGATTCCCCCATGCCATAACCCTTGACCGTTTTGGCCAGCACCACGGACGGTTGACCGCTATGGGCGGTAGCAGCGGCGTAGGCTGCATAAATCTTGTGTGAGTCATGACCGCCACGGTTGAGGTGCCAGATATCATCATCGGTCATATTTGAGACCATATCCAAAAGTTCAGGATAAGCGCCGAAGAAATGTTCTCGTGTGTACTTGCCACCCTTGGCCTTGTAGTTCTGGTATTCACCATCCACCACTTCATCCATGCGTTTGCGCAACAGGCCATCCTTGTCTTTGGCCAGTAAGGCATCCCAGCGCGAACCCCAGATGACCTTGATCACGTTCCAGCCGGCACCACGGAAGACACCTTCCAGTTCCTGGATGATTTTTGCGTTACCACGTACCGGTCCATCCAGTCGCTGCAAGTTACAGTTAACGACAAAAACCAGGTTATCCAGACCTTCACGACCCGCCAGTGAAATAGCACCGAGTGATTCCGGCTCATCGGTTTCACCATCACCCAGGTAACACCACACCTTGCGCTGCGATGTATCAGCGATACCCCGGTTGTGCAGGTACTTGAGAAAACGGGCCTGGTAAATCGCCATGATCGGGCCAAGACCCATCGAAACCGTGGGCAGTTGCCAGAAATCCGGCATCAACCACGGATGCGGGTACGAACTTAAACCATTACCATCGACTTCCTGGCGAAAACTGTCCATCTGTTCAACACTGAGCCGTCCTTCCAGAAAGGCCCGCGCGTAAATTCCCGGTGATGAATGACCCTGGATATACACCAGGTCGCCGCCACCCTCGTGGTCGGGGCCGCGAAAGAAGTGATTAAAACCGACATCATACAAGGAGGCAGCAGAAGCAAAGCTGGCGATATGACCGCCGAGTTCCCCGCCACGTTTACCGGCACGCAAAACCATGGCGAGCGCATTCCAACGGGTCAGCGCGCGAATTCGCCGCTCGACTTCATAATCGCCCGGTAATTTCGCACTTTTGATTGGGTGGAATCGTGTTGACGTAGGCCGTGGTTGCGTCATAGGGCAGATGACCGCCTGAACGACGGGTAAAATCTACCAGCAGTTCCAACAGGTAATGGGCACGCTCAGGTCCCGCGCGCTCGATGACAGCTTGCAGGGATTCCAGCCACTCACTTGATTCTGCAGGATCGGCATCCTGCGTTTGCAAAGACGACTCAACGTTCATTCACTATGCCTCGTAGTTTTTAAGATTTTCTCTTTCATGTATTTGCGCTTTCACGACAAAAAAGCAGTCATGTTGATCACCCGCTGCACCGGTGTTTTGGCACCAACATACCAGCCAGGCTATCCGGGCTTCAATCAATCACAGCCCTGTTATCGTTCCATTATATACGTTGCGCTCAATGGCCATTCAGTGAAGGATTGTTTTCCAGGTAACCATCTTCCCCCACCTGCACGAGTCGCAGCGAATTGGTGCCACCCTCATTATGGGTATGTTGACCCATCGTCAGGATAATCCGGTCACCCACCTTGATATGGCCCTGTTGCAACAGCAAACGCACACCTTCGAACAATGACACTTCCACGTTCGTACTGGGAATATTATGCGCAATCGGATATACACCGCGGTATAAAGCCATGCGGCGGCGACTGTCCCGCAGTGGCGACAGCGCAAAAATCGGTACCGCGGAACGTACCCTCGACAACCATTGCGCGGTTGATCCTGATTCAGTCAATGCGACGATGGCCTGCACCGATACATTGGTTGCCATGTACATCGCGGCCATCGCAATGGCCTGGTCGATACGTTGAAACTGTACATTCAACTGGTCGGTGCTTGGCCGTGTATCATCGTGCCTCTCGGCACCCAGACAAATCCGGTTCATCGCTTCAACCACCACTTGAGGATGACGCCCGACGGCGGTTTCCGCCGACAACATCACGGCATCGGTACCATCGAATACCGAATTGGCAACGTCCAGCACTTCCGCCCGTGTCGGTATGGGGCTCTCCACCATGGACTGCATCATCTGCGTAGCGGTGATGACCAGGCGGTTCTGTTCAAGTGACTTGGTGGTGATGAGTTTTTGCAGGCCGGGCAACTCCGCATCGCCAATCTCCACACCCAGGTCACCACGGGCAATCAATATCGCGTCGGAAGCAGCAATTATTTCTTCCAGGTTGGTAATGGCTTCTGTTCGCTCAATTTTTGCAACCAGCCTGGCCTCGCTTCCCGCTTCACGCAAACGGCGACGTGCCTCGTTCATATCATCCGCGTTGCGAGGGAAAGAAACCGCCAGGTAATCGGCACCCATGGCTGCTGCCCTTGGAATGTCCTCAATATCATGTTGGGCGATACCGGGTAGTGAAAGCCCGCCGCCCTGTACGTTGATGCCTTTGCGATCTCCCAGTACACCACCGGATTCGACCTCGCATATAATGTCTTTCGCCTTGACTTCCCGGACACGCATGGTCAGCAGACCGTCATCCAGCAGTAAAAGATCACCTTTGGAAACGTCATCTGCCAGGCCTTTATACGTGACACCAATCCGGGATTGTGAGCCTGGAGCTGGTTCGTCCGAGGCATCCAGTGTAAAAACATCACCGGTCTGTAACTCGACCGATCCGTCAACAAATTTTTCCAGACGTATCTTGGGCCCACGAAGGTCTGCAAGAATCGCTACCTCTTTGCTCAAATTTTTGGCTACTTCTCTGACCTGTGCAGCCCTTGCGGCCTGTTCCTCATGTGTTCCATGCGAAAGGTTGATCCGCAGTATATCTGCCCCCGCTTCGATGACAGCCCGCAAAACTTCATTGGAATCGGTGGCGGGGCCCAGGGTGGCGATGATCTTGGTACGGCGAATCTGCATGTTCGAGCCTGTTGGAAAATTTTAAGGTACGCGATTATAGGCTAATTCAGGGTCCAGTTTAATTGAAATGATAATCATTCCTGAGAATGAACGGTAATAACCGGGGTAGGTTCATGCTTAATAGTGCAGCACCGGGTGATGCTGATATCTCAATCCACAGGTGGTGGTTCCGGTTCGGATTCATTATCCAGGTTTTCATTAATCTCCTGCAGTTGCTGATTCATTAAGGAAAAGTCTTCCTTGTAGTTCGTATTTTCCGCATATTCAGTCACGTATTGCTTGGCATCCGAAAAATATTCCCCGACAAGCGGCAGATCCACCAGCACCGTCAATACCCAGATGAGAATACCCAAAATAAACGTCATGCCAACCGTGACCCCAACCCCTTTGGCTACGCCCGCCCTGAAATTGATCCACATGATCCGTCTTACCGGACTGCAGGTATTCGAGAAAATCGACAACACCGGCTGCTTCAAATACTTTTACCAGTTCCTTATCAGGCGATGACTTCGGTATTGATTTCATTTTGATACCTCTGCTTTTGATGGTAAGTGAACTATATGAAAGCACGCGGGGTATATCAATTGAATATCCTGTCCGAATGACCCGCCAGGCTCGTGGGATTGCTTGATACACGCTTCCTGTCGGCCAAGAAATACTGGTATCATTCCCGAATCCGTCGGCGAACTGCCTGGTTGCAGGAAAAGCTGATGACGGTCCATCAAACTACTTTAGTAAACGTAATCAGGAGATTCACATGTTCAAAGCCGCAACTTCTTCAATCACGCCTCACCGGTTCGGCCGCACACTGGTATTGGCCATGTCAGTTTTGTCGATGCTCCTGCTTGCCGGTTGCATTTCAAGCTCAAGGAGCTACAACAATGACAAGAACGTCGTTTACAGAGGGAACGATGTACAACCTGGCCAATGTTAAGCAGACTCGCGTCGGTAATCACGGGTAAGTTGGATGACGACAAAGAGGTTAAGCTCACCAACGCTGACCGCAAGCAGGTTGAAGCTTACCTGGATCAGAATTCATCCATGTTCGTAAAAATGGCATTTGAATTTGATGACCAGGAATTGGTGTACCGGGCAAATACTGTCGAAAAGTGGAGTGAATACTCAAAAATGAAGAAGAGCTTTGAAAGCGCCGGTAAACAAATCGGCAAGTTGATGGCCGACAAGAAAAAGATCCAGTTGAAGTTGAAATAGTATTTATATTGAAACACTGTTTTAAGGGTCTGTGACCCGGAAACAAAGTAATTCAAGGAGAAACAAATGGGTAGATTCTTAAAAGTTGTCATACCAATGATGATATTCGCGATGATGGCGGCCTGTGCTTCAAGCACGAAAATCCACTCTGACTATGACCGTAGCGTAGATTTTAGTCAGTACAAGACCTATGGCTATTACAGCCCGATGGGTATTGAAAACCCGAATTACTCCAGCCTGCTGGGACAGATGTTCCGTGATGCCATTGATGTTCAGATGAAGCAGAGGGGTTATGTCAAGTCCAGCAACCCCGACCTGCTGTTCAATGTATCAGCACGTATGGAGGACAAGACCCGGGTAACCACAACGCAAAATCCGGGTATGTACGGTGGTGGCTATTATGGTTATCGCGGCGGTATGTACGACCCCTGGGGCGGATACGGTTATGGCACCACCACCCATGTCAGTCAATACACCGAGGGCACGGTCAACATCGACATGGTTGACCCGAGACTGAAGCGTATGTTGTGGGAGGGTGTTGCCATCGGTCGTGTCAACGATAAAAACGATAATTTGCGTGAGGACATCATGACCGGTGTCGCCGAAATGTTTGCGGGCTACCCGTTCCGGGCCGGTCAGTAACACAGTCTAAATGGTACAAAGGCGGGAGTTTGATCTCCCGCCTTTTTTTTGCCAAAATTTCTTGTCTGTCGTGTACAGTAAAAGCAAATTATTCATCCGGGGCTGACGTGCCCTGTATCTTTTAACTCAACAGGTTTTCGCGCATGAGTACACTTGATTCAGTCCGCAAACTTCAAACCCGGATGGGGCAATCCATCATTGGCCAGGAATCGGTCATTGAGCAACTGCTCATCGGCCTACTGGCCAACGGCAATATCCTGATGGAGGGCTTGCCGGGCCTGGCAAAAACCCGTGCGGTTAAAAGCATGGCAAAGAACATGGATGCGGATTTCTCACGCATCCAGTTCACACCAGATCTTCTACCTTCGGATATCACCGGCAGCGAGGTGCTATACACGGAATCCGGTCAACCGACCTTCCGTTTTGAAGCCGGGCCCATCTTTGCCAACATCGTATTGGCAGACGAAATCAACCGCGCACCTGCCAAGGTACAGGCGGCCCTGCTTGAGGCCATGGAGGAACGCCAGGTCACGGTGGCCGGCAAGACCCACAAGATGCCTGAACTGTTTATTGTGATGGCGACACAGAACCCGATTGAGCAGGAGGGTACTTACCCGTTGCCGGAAGCGCAAATGGATCGTTTTCTGTTACATGTCTATATTGGTTATGGAACCGAAGAGGCGGAAGCCCAGGTCATCCGCCTGGTGCGTGGTGAAGAAGGTCCATCCGCCTCATCGGAGGATTCCGCACCTGTCATTCAGCAGGTGATTTTTGACGCGCGTAAGGAAATCAACCAGGTCCAGGTTTCAGAGGCCATAGAAAAATACATGGTCGACCTGATTTTTGCGACACGCTATCCCGAACGCTACGATGAGAAGCTTGCCTCCTGGATACGTATCGGCGCGAGCCCCCGTGGCGCTATTGGCCTCGACAAGTGTGCACGTGTGCATGCCTGGCTTAACAACCGCGACCATGTCTTGCCGGACGATATCCGTGCCGTTGTACATGGCGTGTTTCGTCACCGTATCGCCCTGAGTTACGAGGCCAATGCAGACGGTGTTTCAAGTAACGATGTGATCAATGAAATTTTAAAACTGGTGGCCGTCGCCTGAATCAGGCACCCAATATAAATACACAGGACTATTATGAAACAAACAAAGACCGTTTTACCGTGGTTAACCGGACTGATTTTCATCCTTGTTTTTAATATCTCCAACGCCGGGCAGATCGCAACCGACCCGCTGCCCGCCTGGAATAGCGGAACAACAAAACAGCGCATCATTGATTTTGTCGCCAGGGTGACCGACAGCAACATCAGCACCTTTGTACCTGTCAATGAGCGCATTGCCACCTTTGATAACGACGGCACGCTTTGGAGCGAAAAACCGACCTACTTCCAGCTGTTATTTATTATTGACCGGGTCAAATCGATGGCCGATGATCATCCCGAGTGGAAAACCACGCAACCTTTCAAGGCCGTTCTCGACAATGACATGGCCGCTTTGAAGGCTGCGGGCAAGCATGGCCTGCTCGAGCTGACGATAGCAACGCACGCCGGCATGACCACTGAAGCATTCGAACTTATCGTTAAGGACTGGCTCGCGACGACCCGGCACCCCACAACCGGCAGAGCCTTTACCCAGATGGTCTACCAACCCATGTTGGAGCTGATCAACTACTTACGTGCGAATGATTTCAAGGTATTTATTGTTTCAGGTGGCGGACTCGAGTTTATGCGGCCCTGGACGGAGTCGGTGTATGGAATACCACCCGATCAGGTCGTAGGAAGCAGTGTTGAGACCCGTTATGAAGTTCGTGAAGGCAAGCCGGTAATCGTGCGTGAACCAAAAATACACTTTATCGATGACAAGGACACCAAACCCGTGGCGATAAACCGTTTCATTGGGCGTCGACCCATCCTGGCGGCCGGCAATTCAGATGGTGATTTCGAGATGCTCGAGTGGACAACATCCGGTGATGGCGCACGACTGGGTTTACTTGTGCATCACACCGACGCTGAGAGGGAATGGGCATACGACCGTGACTCATCCGAAGGTCGTCTGGACAGAGGCCTGGATGAGGCCGATCAAAAAGGCTGGTTACTGATCGATATGGCGCAGGACTGGAAGCAAATCTACCCTGCCCTGAATGACCAATAGTAAAGCCGATGCCACGCCGCCCACCTACTGATGATACTGACAAGCGGGCAGACCACGGTCGGGATAATGGCATCTATGTCCAGCTCGACGACCTGGTTCGCTTACAACACAAGTCATCAGGTTTCAGTTTTCTGCCCCGGCAACCCGTTCACAGCATTCTGAGTGGCCGGCATGCCTCAAAGCTGAGGGGGCGCGGGTTGAATTTTGAGGAGTTACGTGACTATCTGCCCGGTGATGACACCCGCAATATTGACTGGAAGGTGACCGCCCGTACCGGCACCCCTTATGTCAGGGTTTATACGGAAGAAAAAGACCGCTCAGTCTGGCTATTGATTGACCAGCGGGTATCGATGTTTTTTGGAAGCCAGCAACGTATGAAGTCAGTGGTGGCGGCCGAAGTGGCCGCCATATCAGCCTGGCGTGTACTGAGTGTGGGGGATCGTGTCGGTGCGCTGATATTTGATGATTCCGAAATTTCGGTTATAACACCTCATCGAAGCCGTGAACGGGTGATGCAAATACTTAAGCAGGTGGTGAAAAAAAACCGGCAACTCAGTGCCAGTCCCGACTTAAAACCTGACCCTGGCAAACTCAACGAGGCCTTGAAACAGGTCAGCACCCTGGCCAGGCACGATTGCCTGGTCTGCCTGGTAACCGATGCCGATGGCATCAACGCCGAAACCCGCAAACATATTACCCGTATTTCAGAGCACAACGATGTGCTGACAGCCCTGATTTACGACCCGCTGGAAAAAAGTATGCCCGCCGCCGGTCGCCTGCGCTTTGCAGATAACGAGGGCCAACTTGAGGCCGATACTTCGAACCGGAAACTGCGATCGGCATTTCAGAATGAATTTGAAGAAAAACTGGAACGGATAGCATCGGCATCACGTCGATTTTCCATACCCGTGATCGCGCTTGATACAAACAGGCCCGTGCCCGACCAGATGCGTGATGCCTTCGGCCATCACCAGGCCACCAATACGGTTTTGAGGAGCTTCGGAATGAAATCACCGGACCCCGCCAGCCTGCAAAACCTCAATGACATCGTGCTGCCCGGGGCTGTCGGTTGGTGGCCACTGGCAAGTGGCTGGTACTATTTGTTTGGCATATTACTGATTGTATTGGCCTGGTTCATTTACACGGCGATTCGAAGCTGGAACAGTAACCGCTACCGGCGTGCGGCCTTGCATCAATTGCACTTGCTTGCAAAAGACATCGAGG
Source organism: uncultured Gammaproteobacteria bacterium (assembly GCA_963749115.1). Lineage (GTDB taxonomy): Bacteria > Pseudomonadota > Gammaproteobacteria > Xanthomonadales > SZUA-36 > SZUA-36. The sequence continues at coordinate 161,128 of CAVVLP010000007.1, read as the reverse complement.
ATACTGAAAAACGCGATGCCGGTCTCAGGCAGGTACCCGTCCTGCTAAAACGAACCGCGCTTTCGGTTTACCCGCGTAGCCAGCTTGCTTCGCTGACAGGTAAGACCTGGTTTGATTTTCTGAATTCAAAAGTCAGCACAGCATCGTTCACCGATTCCACTGCCTGTCTTCTGGATACGCTCTCCTACTCCGTTGGCGACTTTGAATACGGTAGATAAAAAAGCGGAGGATGAGTTATTAAGTGCCTGCAAGCACTGGTTGCAGCACCACCAGCCAGACCCCCGACAAAAGCCGGGCCTGGAAACCTGACCATGCTGACATTTGCCCACCCATGGCTTTTTGTTGCTGGTACCCCTGCCCTGGTTGGTTCGCTCATTACTACCCGCCCATCATGAGCGCAAGGCGGCGGTGCGGGTGCCTTTCCTGCAACGTCTGTCGCGTCTTGCGGGTTTGCAACCCGGCAGTGGTGTGGCGGTGGCCAGGCGGCCGTTGTCACAATGGCTGGTGTTGGGTCTTACCTGGTTGTTCATAGTGGCAGCGCTCACACGCCCACAATGGCTCGAGGAACCCGTCATCAAGGAACTGCCAATGCGCGATTTACTGGTTGCGGTGGATCTTTCCGGCTCGATGGAAGCACAGGATTTTACCGATGCCGATGGTAATAGCGTCGACAGGTTAACTGCGGTCAAACAGGTTCTGGATACTTTCTTTGCACGACGTGATGGCGACCGGGTCGGCCTGATCCTGTTTGGCTCGGCAGCATTTGTGCAAGTCCCGTTCACCGACGACCTTGATGTCGTCAGGGAATTGCTGGATGAGGCGCAAATCCGGATGCTGGGGCCGCGTACCATGCTCGGCGATGCCATGGGTCTCGCAATCAACCTGTTTGAACGCAGCGAGGTCGATGAACGTGTCCTGATCGTCCTCACCGATGGCAATGATACCGGCAGCCTGGTACCACCCGAACGGGCAGCGGAAATTGCGCGTGACAACGGTGTGGTTACCTATACGATCGCGATAGGCGACCCGACTTCTGCCGGGGAGCAGGCGCTGGATGAGAAAACGCTCGAAAATATCGCAAGCATCACCGGCGGTAGTTATTTCCATGCCAATGACCGGGAGGAACTGGAAGCCATCTACACCCAACTGGATGAGGTAAATCCGCGCCAGGTAGAAACCCAAAGCTACCGGCCCCTGACCGACCTGTATCACTGGCCATTGGCGGTCGGTATGTTACTCACACTGTTTTACATCATGTTTCTGGAAATACGTCTGCGTTTGTCCAAGCGACAGGATGAAAGCGCCGGACTGCAGGAACCGGTAATCTGATGGATTTCCTGGTATCACTTGATCAATTCCACTTCCTGCGTCCCGCGTGGCTGCTGCTATTGATTCCGGCAGGATTCCTGGTTTGGTCCGTTTATCGGAGAAGTGATTCGTTGCGTGCCTGGAAAAAATTGATCAGCCCGCACTTGCTCGACCATTTATTGGTGCATGAAAGCGGCGAAGGTGGCCGTTGGCGACCGGTATATATCCTGGGGTTCGCCTGGCTTATTGGCATCCTTGCACTGGCCGGGCCAAGCTGGCAGATGCAGGCTTCGCCATTCAGTGAAGACCAATCCGCATTATTCATCGTAGTTAAGGTCACGCCACAAATGATGGCCCAGGACATTCAACCCAGCCGCCTGCAACGCAGCGTGATGAAGATCCATGATTTGCTCGAACTCAAGAGTGATGTTCGCACCGGTTTGATCGCCTATGCCGGCAGCGCACACCTGGTGATGCCTTTGACCTCCGATGCCGGGGTTATTAACAATTTTGCGGAAGCATTGGAACCCGGCATCATGCCAAAGGACGGCGATGAACCGGCCGAAGCCATTGCGCTCGCAAACCAGCGTCTTAAAAATGCCGCGGTGCCCGGCTCGATTGTCCTGATCACCGATTACATAGACACCTCACAGTTATCTGCATTGGAAGCCCTATACCAGCAGAACGCTTACGAGGTACATATCCTGGCCATGGCGGCCGGCCCTGAAGTGATTCCACCGCCGGACAGCTATCCAGCACCGCCGCTGGATATGAAATCATTGCGTGAGGCGGCCCGTATCATGGATGGAACAGTCACCGAAGTGACCGCGGACAAGCGCGACGTCGACAGACTGTCCGCCAGCATAGATAGCAGTATAAAAAACGCTCCCGCACAGGAAGGACAACGATGGAAGGATGAAGGTTATTACCTGTTGATTTTACTCGCGTTGATTTTATTGACCTTTTTCCGGCAAGGCGGATCGGTGACACTGGAATGAGTAAATGAGTATCAGGCTACCCCTATTGATTCTATTGCTGACGCAAATTTCGCCGGCAATGGCCTTCGAGTGGGCAGACCTGTGGTTTACACCCGACCAACAGGGCCAGCGTCTCATGGAGCAGGGTGATTACCAGCAGGCGGCGGGCAAATTCACAACACCTGAAAGAATCGGCACGGCGCTGTTCATGGCAGGAGATTTTGAAAGCGCCGCTTCAGTACTGGGCCGCTCCGTTAGCGCTGAAGCAAACTACAACCGTGGCAATGCTTTTATCATGCTGGGTCAATATGAAACGGCAATTGAAGCGTATCAAAACGCGCTTTCCAAGCGACCCGGTTGGCAAGAGGCTGAACAAAACCTGCAAATCGCTATCTCTGCGAAAAGAGGCACTGGCGCCACCCGAAGATGACTATGGAGGTACCGGCGGTCAACTGGAGGCCGATGAAATCGTTTTTGACGATACCGGCCGGGTCAATAAATCATCCAGCGAACAAGTGATCGATGCAGCGGACCAGCAAATGGGTGAGGATGCCATGCGTGCGATGTGGTTACGCAAAGTGGAGACACGACCGGCTGATTTCCTGGCGGTGCGGTTCAATTACCAGTTGGCAAAACAAGAAAACACCTCAACTGGAGAAGTCGCAGAAGACGGTAATGAATAAGCACTTGCGCACATTCATTCTACTGAGCGGTCTGCTGTTGCCGCTTTCTCTTCTTGCCCAGGACAATGAAGTCAGGGCTGGTGTGAGTATCAGCGTTGAACAGGATCAGGATATTTGGGCTGGACAGCAAGTCACTCTGGACCTGGATTTGAAAACGACCGGCTTCAGCTTCTCCAACTCGCATTTCAACCTGCCGGAAGTGGATGGTGCCTTCCTGATGCAAACCGATACCACGACAGTAAAGTTGACCGAGAAGATCGACGGTCAGGACTGGCAAATTGTGCGCTACCCGCTGGCGCTTTATCCACAAAAGGCGGGACAACTGGAAATCCCATCTATTAATGTACGTTTCACTACTTCCGCAGGATTTGGCAGCGAAGAAAAGGCATTTGAGTTTCAGACCGAACCATTGGAACTGACGGTCAAACTGCCACCGGGTGCAAAGCCGGGTGACCTGGTAGTGACAACCACTTCTTTTGACCTCGAGCACGATTGGCAACCGGCAAGGGCCATCACAAAAACAGGTGATGCAGTCACCTTGACGGTCAGCCGACGTGCCGTTGACATTTCAGCCATGTTGCTTCCACCGCTACCTGTATTCCGGGCAGAAGGACTGGCAAGCTATCCGCAGACACCTGAAATCAACGACAAGACCGATCGTGGCGACCTCACCGGTGTGCGTATTGACAGCATTACCTGGGTCGTTGAAAAACCTGGCACCTATGAAATCCCGGGTATTCGTTTCCAATGGTGGGACCCGGACAATCGTGAACTGAAACAGCAGATCGTCCCGGGCTTGAGTCTGGATATCCTGCCATCGGAGGAAGAATCCGTGGTTGGGACAGTTAAAAACGACAAGCAGAGCTCCGGCAATTCGTGGCCAGTATTATTTCTTTTTCTGACCGGCCTGGCCGGCATACTTTGGCTGCGTTTCGGTCGCAAGCCCACTGTTCAACAGAATCAACGACGAAAAATCGGCCTTTGCCGAACTGCAAAAAGCCTGCAAGAACAACCAGGCCTCACAAGCCCATTCAGCCATTCACAACTGGATAGCGAGTTGGGCGAGCACGAGCAGCTCACAAACACGACCCGCCACACTGACTGAATTCGGCCGGATGCTTAACGACGACCACCTGGCAACCGAACTCAGGCGACTTCAGGAGGCTCTGGTCTCATCGGAGGGTGATTGGCGTGGAGACGGCCTGTTTGGAGCCTTGCAAAGCGCTCGGCGAAAGATACATCAACGAAAGACTGATCAGTCAAAAAACTCTCTGGTTCCGCTTAATCCATCAAAGTAGTTTGCCAGGCTGACACACGCCGCTCCTGCGCGTCCTGCGCCCGCGGCATACCGTTCATGGCCCAGGCCAGCCTCTCGACCGGTTCCCGGTCTCACCTTCTCCGGAAATGCAGTGCTAACTTGGGAGACGCCGCTCCTGCGCGTCCTGCGCCCGCGGCATACCGTTCATGGCCCAGGCCAGCCTCTCGACCGGTTCCCGGTCTCACCTTCTCCGGAAATGCAGTGCTAACTTGGGAGACGCCGCTCCTGCGCGTCCTGCGCCCGCGGCATACCGTTCATCCTGAACATAACCCCAGCTTTTGCGTCAAACGACGTGCATCTGTCAGAAGCCATTACTCTATGCTTTCGCACTGAGTCGAGGGGGTGTGGTATGTTGATTCAGGACCGTGAGCGACAGGACGTCGCGACCGAGTCCCCAGGGAGGGGTTTATGACGTGTCCTGAAGCGACATACCACATCACCTCGACTCCCCCACCGATCAAGAATAATTGGCGTGGCAACTCTGAAGTTATTCCGCACATCCTTGGCTGCCCAACTGGCCTATAAAAACCTCACCCTCAACACCTGATTTTTGTTACTTTAAGCGCATGGAATGACCTAAGGTTTTTCGTGAAATGAGATCACCCCGCCGAAAATTACAACAAGCCTTTACATTCCTGATGTTTCTGCTTATCTCCATCACTGACTCTCTCGCTGCGGAGGCAAAAACCGTTTTTGAGCCGGTTCACTGGGCCTATTCATCCTTTTTCGGAACAGGCTGGTACCAGGTAGAAGATACCCGCTCTGTATTCGTAGTAAAAGCTCCCATCAGGCAAACCTTGCGGACATCTTCGCTGACCGAATCCGGATCACGAAAGCTGGGGGTGGAGATCAGGTACCCGGTTACGGTCGGGTTGCATGACATTGAAGACCTCGGGGGCATCATTGAAAATGATAATTTCGCGACAGCAAGCCTGACCCCCGGTGTCGAACTGGAAATTCCCATCAACCCAAGGTGGTATTTAAGGACACTCGCACATGTGGGTTGGGGTTCGGATCTGAGAAACGATGATTCCGCATGGATTTACTACGCAGGAGTCAAAAGCCGCTATACATTTCCTGCAAAAAAATACCAGTGGTCCCTGCTCGCGGGCCTCTATTACGCAGGATACACACCCGATGAAGGCAGATCTGACCACCTTGCTGTCGCCCAGGTTGGTACCGAGTTACGGCAACCCCTGAACAAGGTGACATTCCACGGAGAGCCGGTTGATCTCCACTGGACCTTCATGTACTCATTTCTGGGTAATGAACTCCATTTCAATTTGCCTGATGGGACCTTTGATCCGATACAGGATCAGGTAGAGCTTGGCCTGCAGGTGAGCCTGCGTAACCGTCCATTTAAACTCTGGTTTCTTGATATTCACCGGCTTGGCATGGGGTACCAGTTCAGTTCCGACGGTCAATTCACCGCCATCACCTTCAGCATGAACTCGTGGTTCAGGAAATAGACGAACTGTGTAAGCCGGTTCTTCCTCTAATTGTGATCCAGCAACGCCCGCGCAGAAGCGACTTCATGGCGGTAGGTGTCCATGATTTTGCCCAAGGCTATTTTTACGTCAACCGTCGGGGCCCAGTCCAACTCCTCACAGGTATTGCCAATATAAGGTACCCGTTTCTTGATATCCTGATAGCCCTTCCCGTAGTAATCGGTCGAGGTCACTTCAACAATGTTGACCTTGCGGGCCTGTGACTCGTATTCCGGGTAGTTAAACGACATTTCCAGCATCAGGTCTGCCAATTCCTTGATGGAAAGATCATTTGCCGGGTTTCCGATATTATAGATTTTGCTATCGGCAATCCCATCCGTGTTTTCGATGATCTTCACCAGGGCTGAAATCCCATCCGAGACATCGGTGAAACTGCGTCTCTGCAAGCCACCATCCACCAGTTTAATGTCTTCACCACGTGCAATGTGGCCGAGGAATTGCGTCACGACCCGTGAACTGCCTTCCTTCTGAGTGTGCAGGCTATCCAGTCCGCTGCCAATCCAGTTGAAGGGACGAAATAGTGTGTACTTCAGACCTTCCTGTTGGCCATAGGCAGCAATCACACGGTCCAATAACTGCTTTGCACAGGAGTAAATCCATCGCGGTTTTGCAATTGGCCCCAGCACCAGGTTCGATTCGTAAGGGTGAAAAGCTTCGTCTTCACACATTGCGTAGACTTCGGAGGTCGATGGGAACACCACGCGCTTGTTGTATTTCAAACAGGCCCTGACAATCGCCAGGTTGGCCTCGAAATCCAGCTCAAACACACCGAGAGGATTGGTCACATAGGTTGCCGGTGTAGCGATGGCCACCAACGGCAATATGACATCGCACTTCTTGATGTGGTACTCGATCCACTCACGATTAATCGTGATATCACCTTCAAAAAAATGAAACCGTTCGTGTGACATCTCGTCAGCAAGGCGGTCGGACAGCCTGTCCATTCCATAGACTTCCCAGTCCGTGGTTGCGAGAATTCTATTTGACAGGTGATGGCCGATAAAGCCGTTAACACCGAGGATCAAAATTTTCATGGTCTTCCTAAGTCGGTTTGGATGATGATTTTGTTTCATCACCAGGCGATTTTACACTCTCACCTGCCTCCAGCACACTCGCAACGCGGAAACGCTTCCTTCTGCGCACCAGGCCGTTGATACGCCCGATGTACTCACCCAGCATACCGACTGAAAACAGCAACAACCCCATCAGGAAAATGGTGATACCGAACAGGGTAAATACACCCTCGACTTCCGGACCGTAGAATATGCGGCGATAGGCGAGGTAGCAAACGAACAAAAGCGAAATCATTGAAACAACGATGCCGGTAAATGAGATCAATTGCAGTGGTATGGATGAGAAACTGGTCACCAGGTCGAAATTAAGCTGGATCAACTTGAACAGGGAGTACTTGGATTGTCCGGCCGCACGCTCTTCGTGTGCGACCGTGATTTCCGTCGGCCTGGCTGCATACAAATATGCCAGTGCCGGTATGAATGTGCGGGATTCGTTGGAAACGGCAATTTCCAGGGCTATATCTCTGCTATAGCCCCTCAACATGCAACCCTGATCGGTCATATGTATATTGGTGATCTTTTTACGTAAGGAGTTCATCATGCGCGACGCCACATGCCGCCATGCCTTATCGTGTCTCGATGCCCTGATGGAACCGACATAATCAAAGCCCTTGTCCATCTCCGCGACGATAGCCGGAATCTCCTCCGGCGGGTTTTGTAAATCCGCATCAAGTGTAACTATGAAATTACCATGGGTGCGCTCAAAGCCTGCAATCAGGGCCGCATGCTGACCGGCATTTGAGCTCAAGGATACCACCCGGGTCACATCAGGCCGCTCCTCGAACTGTTGCGCAAGGATGGCAGTTGAATTATCCGAACTACCATCGTTCACAAACAAAACCTCATAGGTACGTCCCAACGCATCCAGCACAGGGTATAAACGCTCAAACAGTTTGCCAAGCACTTCCTGCTCGTTGTACACCGGTATCAAAACGGACAGATCGACCAATTGACTTTGTATGTCTTTCTTAGTATCAGCGTTCAATTGAGAACTCCCGTGTGCCCAGATAATGTCGATCCTGACTCAAGTTGCCTGAACAGCAAGTAAACCGGACCTGCCGTCGACTTCATCCCAGGTTATTTCCCGCTTCGGCAGCGTTGAATGATCCAGCGAAGCATGGAGTTGCTCCAGGGTCGCAAACTCAAATCCGGATAAGGTCCATTGCTCAAGCAGTTTTTCCATAACCGGTATCAATTTCATACCCTCCAACTCCGCGTGCAGTGTATAAACGTGTCCGTGGGGAAGTTGTTCCCGGCTTTTTTCCAGGATGGTTTCCCAGCAATTAGAAGAGTCTATACCATCTGAACCTATGATTTCATCAAGTGTAGGCAGTGTCGTGGGCAGCTGAACACAGTTGGAACTTACCCCTTCCATGCTGGGGAAAAACGGCTCGCGCCCGCGCACATCGCTGGCATAGCTAAAACCCATTTGTTCTTCCAGTGCAATGACAAAACGGTTAATTTGCCAACCTGCAGCACCAATGGTCTGAGGGGACATCCGGACAGCATCCTTGAAGGCCCCGAGCGCCTTATCCATTTCACGCTGTGTCCATTTGAGGTCCTTAGCGGCGACGAAATCCTGCCATCGAACATGGTCGTAGCAGTGAATACCCACCTCGTGACCCGCCGCAGCGACACATCGCATGACAAACGCCGCCTTCTTGCCAATGTGTGGCCCCGGTTTGAGCACACCATTCATCAATGTCCGGAATCCATAATGGCTGACAACCGAAGTGCGACCGACCTTTTGCAAAAAGCCTTTTCTGAAAACCCGGCGTATGGCTCTGCCTGTATTGTCCGGGCCAACACTGAACAAGAAACTTGCCTTGACGTTGAAACGCTCAAAAAGCTCCAGCAGTGCCGGTACCCCATGGAGTGTGCCGAGATAGGTATCAACATCTACCTTTAGAACAACCTGCTTCATGAGCCGTTTGCCCCGTCAAGCTCCAAGTGCTGCCCGAAAGTCTGAAGGAACAGGGCCGGGTCAGCTTTTGATCCGTCAATGACCAGGTGTGTAATCATGAACCGCAGGCCATCGGAACAATCCGCCTGAAAATTTCCATCTTCGAAATATATACAGGGTTTGCTGAAACGAGCCTGTTCACCCCTGATATAACTACCGAGCACCTCGATGCGATGCGAACCGATATCAAAGAAAGCACCGGGATAGGGTGGTGCCACCGCACGTATTAAATTGTGGATATCACCTGCCGGCAAGCTCCAGTCGATTCGTCCATCTTCCGGTTTTCTGCCTGAGAAATAACTGCCTTGCTCCAGGTTCAGCGGTGTTTCGAGAACACGCCCTTTGAGCATTTGGGGAATAACCTCCATCAACATGGTTTCAGAAGCACATTTGAGTTTTTGAAAGACATCATATGCAGTGTCATTGCCCAGGATGGAAACGGCCGCCTGGGCCAGCAAATTTCCGGCGTCCGGTTTGATTTCCATTCTGTGCAGACTCACGCCACATTCTCTCTCGCCATGAATGATGGCCCAGTTAACAGGTACACGTCCGCGGTATTTCGGCAAAAGGGAGCCGTGCACGTTGAAAGCACCGCTGGCTGGTATATCGAGCAACTTCTGCCCAAGCATCTGACGGTAATAGAAGGAAAAAATATAGTCCGGGTCACATCGGGAAACATGCTCAATCACGGTAGCCGAATTTACATTTTCCGGTGTGATAACCGCAATTTTGTTCCTTTGTGCTACCTCTGCAACACTGTCAAACCAGATATGTTCTGATTCATTGTCCTGATGTGTAACCACCAACCTGATTTCAATACCCAGCTCAAGCAAGGCTTCGAGACAGCGTACCCCGATGTCGTGATATGCAAACACGACAGCGCTGGTCGCTGCGTCGGTGTGTCTGCTCATACCAGCAACTTGTTAAAAACCGTGACCACGCGGTCTACATCATCGATTGTCATCGCCGGAAAAAGCGGCAGGGTAAAGGTCTGATCTCCAATCTGCTCTGCGGTGGGGAAATCACCCCGCTTATAACCGAGTTGACGATACAATCCAAACAGGTGCATCGCCGGGTAGTGCATACCAAGCAAGATGTCATGCGTTTTGAATATATCGAGAATATCTTCCCGGCTCATATCCAGGGATTCAAAGTCCAGGCAAATACAGAACATATGCCAGCTATGACCAGGTGCATCTGCCGGTAGCACCAATGCGGGGTGACGCGGCAACTGCTTGAAGTAATGCTCAGCCAACAGGCGACGCCTGGCATTGAAGCCATCCAGTTTTCTTAACTGCACCAAGCCGATAGCGGCGTTCACGTCGGGCATGTTCATCTTTCCACCCCAGGCTTCAACCAGCATCTCCCCTTTTTCGTTTCGGGATATCCCATGGAAACGAATGGACTCCAGTTGCTTGATCAGTTGCGGATCATTTGAAGCGACCGCGCCACCTTCAATGGTGGTCATATTTTTATTGGGATGAAAACTGAATGACACCGGGTTCCCGTGTGAACCGATTTGCCGGTGCTGGTAGCTGGTGCCGATGGCTTGTGCAGCATCTTCCAGTACCAGCAGGTTTTTGCTGGCTGCCAAATCGTAGATGGGCGACATATCAACCGGCATACCAGCAAAATGCACCGGCATGATGGCACGGGTCTTTTCGCTGATAGCCGGGCTGACCATATCTACATCGAGATTGCGGCTTTCGAGACCAACATCTACGAAAACGGGTGTTGCACCAGTGCGTAAGACGACATTGGCTGAAGCAACAAAACTCATGGCGGGTACGATGACTTCATCACCGGGGCCAATATTTTTGGCGATAAGAATTGCTTCCATTGCAGCCGTGGCGGAACTGAATAAACGGACATCGACACCGCCGCCAATATAGGTACTTAGATTTTTTTCCAGCTCAATAACACGTGGCCCACTGGTGATCCAACCCGACTGTAGTACTTCCTGAACCGCGCTGAACTCCTCCTCACCGAGCGATGGCCGGGTAAAAGGCAGCATGCTCATGATCGAGCCAATATATAGACACCCACGATAATGATGCCAATGCCGGCGACCTTACCGATATTCATGGGTTCGTCGAATAAATGCCATGCCGCAACGGCATTCACAATATAACCAATCGATAACATCGGGTACGCAATAGATACGTCAACCCGGCTCAAAGCCAGTATCCACACAATAACGCTGATGGCATAACAGATAAGCCCCATCCACAACCACAGATTGGAGGCCAGGCTACCGGCCGAACTGAGCAGGGACTGCAGATCAAGACTGATGATACCCGTGTCACTGACACTGGCTTTAAGAGCCAACTGGGCGACGGCATTTAAAAGCACACCGGTTAAAACCAGCGCGAAGGCCGCCCACGTCATACCGTGGCCTAATGATTCAGTCATAATTTAATAATCACCATTGTTTTGGGGCCTTTATAAACAACCGTTCCCTGCAGTTCGTCCACCTTGAGATTCTTGAGTCTGTTCAACTTGAGCACCACTGCCGCCTGATCAAGATTCTGCCACACTGCCAAAAATTCGTCCTGTGTTTTAATAAATTTCTCTGGCTCAAGCCTGATCCCCATCGCCATCTCACCCTCATATTCTACTATGGTGACAGGTCTGCCCAGATAAAAAACGGCGGCTTCCGGGTAGTACTGAAATGAAAAAACGGGTGCACCGGCAGGCAATGTTTCCGAGATGATATCGGCAATCACCTTACTGGAGCGACTCTCGGCCAGGGAGTTGGCTCCCGACACGATCAATAGGCCTGCTGCCAGGCACAGAACAGCAACACCGGCGAATGCGGGAAGCCGGGCAATCTTCCTGATGCTGAGCACAACGAACGCAAGCAGGAACAACAAGCCACTGCCGATGATCCAGGGTCTATAGGATGCCCACTGTTCAGCCGGGTAGTGCTTACTGGCCAGCAGTTCAATGCTGAAAGCACCAACAGAGAAGAGTAAACCAAGGAAAAGCATCACCCAGCGGTCTGCCTTAACTTCTCCCCTGGATGCAATCTGCCCTCCCGAGAGCACCGCAATAACCGGCAGAACCGGCAGAATATAACCGGGTAATTTGGACTGGCCAAGAGAGAAGAAACAAAAAGTTACCACCACGAATGTCCACATGAAGCGTTCCGGGTCAAACTGCCCCGGCTTGTCGGGCGACCATTTAAAACCCGGTGACACCAGCGATCGCAAACTGGTGATCAGCCATGGAGATACACCAAGCATCAGAACGGGTATGAAATAGTAAAGTGGTCCTTCGCGGCTATGAACTTCACTGGTGTAACGATCGAAATGCTCATGAATAAAAAAGAACTCCGGAAATTCCGGATTGGCGATACTGACCATGACAAACCACGGTGCCGTAATCAGCAGAAATAACAGTAATCCTTTGAAAAGGTGTAATTTTTTCCACAGATCCCAATCCCGCTGCCAAAGGCTGTAGACCACCACCGTTGCAGCCGGCAAAACAACAGCCACGAGACCCTTGGTCAGCGTGGCCAGCGCGAGGGCAACCCAGCCGGCCAGCATCCAGTTTCTCGTCTGGCTTTCATCGGATCGACTGGAATGCGCTATGACGAGACTACCGATTCCCATAACCAGAAATGCACTGAGTGCCATGTCGAGAGTAAGATAGTGACCAAAGGCCACCACCATCAGGTAACTGATAACAAGCAAAAAAGTGTATATCGCCGGCCGGATGCCGTATAAACGGAAAGCAACAAGCATTGAAAACAGGGCCGTCGCAAACCCGAGTAATGCTGTCCACAGACGTGCACTGGCATTGCTCTTGCCAAATATTTTGAACACAACCGCAGTGCCCCAGTACTGCAGGACGGGTTTTTCAAAATACTTGAAATCATTCAGCCTGGGGGTAAGCCAATCACCTGTATCCACCATGGCGGCCGGGATTCCGGCATAGCGACCTTCGTCCGGATCGAATAGATCACGCTGACCCAGCATCCCAAACCATAGAACTGCACAAAGCAAAATGACCAAGGTCGCGAAATGCTTGAGTTTGTTGGGTGCAATCATGGATTGTGGACCCGCGACACTACACTAGTGACGTGTATGCTTACTCGGCATAATAGGACTCACGCTGAACTTATACAACCAGTCAGGACCGAAGCGGTCGGTGCTTGCCACGAAATATTGGGCCTCGGCCGTAAACCTCAGTGGTATCTTGCCAATCTTGATTGTCTTGGCAATACCGCCACCGAGCGGCAAATTGAATTTATTGCCCGTATCACCTTCCCAGTCGTAGGTAATCACAGGATTGGAGATCAGTTGCCAGCCACGGCCCAGGTCATAGCTAAAATATACCTGGAGGGTTGTCTGGGTCGTATCCGGTGCACCTTTATCCCGCTTTTCAATCAGATCAATGATATGAGAAGCCAGTACACCGTACACACCCCAATCGGTTATTTTGCCGATATTCACTGCAGGCCCCATGATGAACTGTTGCCTGTTATTTGATGTGTCTGAGGAGGTGGGCAGGATGCCGGCAACACCATAGTTCAATATCCGGCCGGATTCATTGACACCACCATAGGTAAGGTCAAAAGTGACGTCATTCGTATGCGAGTGGGTTTCGTCCCAGAAGGCATCCTCCTGCGGGGTCGGATCCTCCTGTCGAATCAGCCATTCAGGATAACCCCGATCAGCCCAGTAAACAGGCTGATCCGGATGATAAGGCAATGCAAAACGGAAAACCCAGCCCCTACCATCTTTTTCCCTGAAAGGCATTGTAAATTGAAAGTTGTGGACCGTGCCTCTCTGATCGTCCGCACCCGGTATGCTTCCCTGGTAGTTTCTACGTTCGTAAATGTAGTCAAACCGCCAGAACGGGGCAAGCGGGTTGACCATCTCACGTGCTATTTCCTCAACGGATTTCTGTGAGCCTGCCTCTTTTGCAGATGATGCCTGCTTATCAGCTTGTGTATCCAACTCTGAAGAAAGCGCCTCGCTGCTTGTCGGCGATGCCAGCGCGACGACCAGGCAAATTATTGAAAAAACACGGATAAATGAAACCATCAGGACGCCTTATTAAATCTTGCCATAAAAGTGCGGCATTTTACCTTCAGTCTTGTCATGAATCTACTTTGACACACAGTTATGTCCATAAAACAGAGATTCATTGCTAACCCGAGATTCGAAAAACTACAGCACGCAGCAGGACCAGACCGGCCGGGCCTGCTATTAAGAACTTTCTATTGACCGGCGCGAAACGGGTAACCAGCAAACATTTCCTGGATTCCGGCGTAGATATTTGCCCGCCTTTCATCATTCGTTGTCTTCTCGTTAATCCGGCCAACTGCAACGCCTTCCCAGACCATACGCTTCTGCGCCCTGTCTACCATATCGACATTAACCGTACCTTCGGTGTATTGGCTTACATGTGTCTGCGTGCCATAGCCGTAACCACCCCAGGCACCATAAGCACCCCGGCGATAACCGTAATAGCTACCTGCCATGTAAGGGTCAGACGTGGTGGTGACCTTGGTTTTATCCTGCAGACGGCCGGATACGTTAATCAGCAGATCAGGATTATCAGACTTCGTATAACCCCTGCTCTCCATTTCCTTGCTGATAGCGTCACGGAATATTGAACCGTAGATACTGGAGTAATTGGGGTTTTCAATACCCATCGGGTTAAAAAATGCGTAAGTTTTGTACTGTCCGAAATCAATCGTGTGATCGTAATCGGTCTTGATAGTGGGTTTGGATGCACAACTGGCGATCAGCAGGGCTACGGCCACGAATGATACCAATCTGTGATATTTTTGTAAACACTGAACTGGATTGCATGGCTCTGTCCTCAACATGTTGCCCAGACATATGATTGTGTCTATATGATTTGGTTCAATACCCTTTTAAGTCAAGCAATTGACCACCGTGTAAATTGACATCAACAGCCGATTAACATGCGTCCTATTGTCAACAATGTCATCGCTACCAAACTTGCGTGACCTGGCCGCACATGTTCTTATTGATTTTTTGCTTCTTGCTGCATACGGTACTTGCTGTATTGATCCATTCCTTCAATACGGGCCATTTCCTGACGATCCAGTTCCGACCTGCTCAAAGTCTGTTTGTGTGCCGGTATAAAACCCTGTCGATATTGAGTCTCAGGTCTTTGCTGCGGCCTGTGGTTCAACTGGCTGATCCCGTGCTATGGCTTGCATGGTTTTCCAGTTACCATCTTTGTAGTGGCTCCACCCCTCATCTTCATGTTTGTAAACATTACCGTCAGGATCGGAAAACCTGTTGGATGAGAGTGTGGCACTCGCGTACAGTGATGAAGCCGAGACCCTGGCTACTTTTGCCTGATCAGCCTTGCTGGTTTTAACAAACTTTTCTGTACCATCGACTTTCTTCTTTGGCAGGTATTTTTCAAGCGACTTTTCTCCAGTCTTTGAAGGGTCACCAGGTGTGGTCTGTAACGGGCCCTCCCAGGCTGATCCGTAACCTTGTGTGTAATTGACCGTGGGGGATTCGATGGTCACGGTAGTGCGACTCGGGTAACCCCAACCGCCATACGGGCCATAACCACCGCCACCGTAGGGTCCATAACCCCACCGGCCGTAATACCCCCCGCGATGACCATAGTAGGCACCCACAGGGTGATAGCCGGTGTTATATCCGTAAGTCTGCCAATGATTCCAGTAGGCCGGCCCGTTGGCGGAATCCCAGTAAACACTGGAAGGATAATTCCAGCCCGTGCCGTAAACCACGCTCACCCTGGTTGAAAAGCTGCCCTTGTAACCACTCGAGTAACTGTAATTGACATGGTCCTGCGTGTCTGTCGGTCCGTGTCTCTGAATCCAGCCTGACAAACGTAACGTTGTAGGCAGGATCGGAAGCCGGAATACGATAAATTTCATCGGGAACTTTTAACGCAACTTTCCATGCACCGTTAGGTGATTCAGACAGGTACCAGGCACCTTCATAACACAGGTAATAGAAATTATTGTGCTTGATGACCTGGAATGGCGTGTTAAGACCACGCTGAAGCTGGGTATTCTCAATAGCTTCGAAACTGGGCTCACCGACCCAGCTGACTTCAAGCTTCGCAGCAGAACTTTTTGCAACTGCATTCCGGTGGGGCAACGCTGCCTCGATTAATGCCAGTTTCGCCTGCCGGGTGCCGGGTACGGAATACAGCACGTGTCCTTTTTTATGCTCGGCAGGGATCTGAGAAAAAACATCCGGTAAATCTTTGACAGCCTGCCATTGACCACTCAATTTAGTGTTACTGAACCAGCGGCCGGAAACCAGGAAATACCAGCGATCCGCCAGTTTGAACAAGTCACTTTGCGTGTTGCTGACATAACTGATACCTGTATCATCAATAACACTTAAACGTGGTGCACCATCCAGCAGGATCAATTCCGTTTCCTCCAGGCTGATCACAAAAGGCAATGGTGGCATTCTGCGGTTTACGCGCAGGCAATGCTTTTTGAACTTCCGGCCAACTGTCGTTGAGTGCTAGCTTATCGAAATCAGCCGGTAGTTTATCAGTTGTTGTCCAGTCGCCATCCGCCAGGTAGTTGTTATGTTGCCAGGCATTTTCATTGAGCACATACCATTGCTCGTCCGGCCGCGATAGTAAAAAACATTCCAATTCGTATTAACCACATACTCGAGATCTGTACCTTTGAGCGGCGCCTTGACCGGTTCCTTGTCAATTGACAATAACTTCAGTGGTTTTTCAGAGACAACAATCGCCGGTGGGTCAAAATTCAAGCTGGGAATATTCGTCGTTTGGCCCGGTATCTCAAAATCATCGGGCAGCAAACGCAACAACACATCCAGTGGCACGATACTTTCACGCCCCTGAAACGCCATGGATATTAACTGCCCACGCGTTTCTGACTCGTCTTCATCAGAAAATTTGGTTTTCAACACCTTCAGATCTGAAATGGCCACCGTACGCTGCTCGAAATCGATATCGGTCGTGGCTTGAACATAAGCCGAACCCACGCGTGGCTTGCTGTCACCATTAAGCGTAACCTCCACCGGCAACCAGGCCCTTAATAAGCGGAAATCCGGCCAGGATTCCAGGCTTGGAAAGTCCACCTGTACGCTACCTTGCTCAAATCGTTCGATACGCGGGTAATTGGTCAGATTGTCCAGCGCGGGAGTGTCATCTGCCGCCTTGACGGGGTGCAGCACAGGTCGGCCCCGCTGCAAAACGTGAAAACGAAAACAATCATGAGAAAGAACGGATGTGAGTCAGCCTGTTCAAGATGGATTTCCTGTGGTGGTTCTGGAACGGAGCGTAATGATAGTGGTTTTTGTGTAGTATTGACACGCTGACCACTTCCCTGGAGCAAATCAATTCCATGTCGAAGACAATCCGTTTCCCTATCCGAATCCAGTTATTTTCACTTGTTCGTATTTGTTTGTCCTATCACTATCTCACGTCAACTCCCTCGTATGCGGCGGTAAATCAATGTCGTCAGAGAGTGAAGTCACGGACCGTCCAAAAATAGGGCTTGTACTCGGTGGCGGCGGTGCACGTGGTTATGCGCATGTCGGTGTGCTAAAAAAACTGGAAGAAATGCGTATACCCTACGATTACATAGCGGGTACCAGCATGGGTTCCATCGTCGGTGGGTTTCTGGCTACGGGTATGGAGTCAGATGAGCTTGCCCGGGTGGTAAGAGATGCGGACTGGGATGACCTGTTCAAAGACAAGACCGCCGGGAAGACCTGCCTTTCCGACGTAAAGCCGATGACGACCTTGGTTTGTATGGACCCAAACTCGGTATCGGCAAAGACAGCAGTCTGCTGCCCAAAGGCTGTGGTTTCCGGTCAGAAAGTTATCTTTATGTTCGAATCGGTTACTTCCCAGCGTGTTAATACAACTGATTTTAACCAGCTGCCCATTCCTTACCGTGCCATTGCAACAGATATAGTCACCGGCGAAATGGTCGTCATTGGCACAGGGTGAACTATCCATGGCCATGCGTGCCAGCATGTCGGTACCCGCTGTTTTTGACCCGGTCCGACGGGATGATGCCCTGCTGGTCGATGGCGGCCTGGTAAGAAATCTGCCGGTCGATGTCGCCAGGGACATGGGCGCAGATGTGGTCATCGCCGTTGATGTTGGCACCAAACTGGCGGGCAAAGATGAAATAAACAGTGCCCTCGCCATCGTTTACCAGATGAGTGGTTTATTGACCGTTTCAAACACCAACACCAGATAGAAACTCTGGGTGAGAGCGACGTGTTAATCACACCGGATATTGGTGACAAAATCGGCTCTGCCGATTTCGGCAAACTGGATGAAGCCATTCCTCTTGGCTACGCTGCCACTGAAGCAATGCAGGACCAGTTACAAAAATATTCGCTTTCTGAAAGCGCATACCTTGCCTGGCGCCAACAAATCAGACGAACTGTGTGGAAGGCCCGCCACAGGTACATTTTGTTAATCTCGATAATCAATCAAGATTTTCTGATGAAGTCATCTCAGAATTAATAACCATCAAGCCCGGTCAAACACTTGACCTGGACCAACTGGACCATGATCTGCGCCAGATTTACGGACTTGGATTTATCCGCCAGGCCCGTTACAGCATCATAGAACAGGATGGTCTCCAGGGTATTGAAATCACTGTGCAACAGGATGAGCGCGGGACTCAATTTATTGAAACCGGACTTGATCTGTCCTTCACTGCCCGTGGTACAGCTTTCAACCTCAGGGGTGGCTACCTTAATACCGGTCTTGATGACCGCGGTTCTGAATTCCGTGCCGTGCTTCAGATTGGCGAATCACCCGGAATCTTCCTGGATTATTTCAGACCGCTGGATGATCGTCTCAAGATACAGCTTTGAACCCAGCGCATACTATTTCAGGCGTCCGTTATATATCTATGATTCGCAAGCGGCGATGCGGTTGCTGAAATTGACTTGGATGAATACGGTGGCGCCCTTGCTCTGGGTCGTGAGTTTGGGCGGCATGCCAAGTTCACCGTCGGTTATGCACGCTATGCGGGAAACGTGAAGATCTCCGTTGGCAATCCGGATATCGAGCCATTCTCTTTTAATGGTGGTGAGTTATTTGCAGAGCTTAAATATGACCGGCTTGATGACCGCTACCTGCCTACACGAGGGTGTTTATTCCTCTTTGAAATATACCGACTCAATCAAGAGCCTGGGTGCAGATAATTCATTTGACCAACTCGAATTCACAGCTTTTGGCAGTCATACTTCGGGTTTCATAATTTCATATGGGGCGGGCAATACAATACAAGCCTGGACGACAATGTGCCGATATATGGGCTGTACACCGGTGGTGGTTTCTTTAACATGTCGGGTTATGAACCCAACTCCCTGATTGGCCCGCATTATGGCGCGGTACTGGCTGGCTACCGCTACCAGGTTGCCAAGAGCGGCCTATTGCCGGGTTATGTCGGTATGACCGTGGAGTACGGCAACGCAACAGAGGACAGAAGCGATATCTTTTCCGACGGCCTGCTCAATGGCAGTGTTTACTTTGGTTACAAAACACCACTTGGCCCGATTTACCTGGGTATCGGTTGGAGCGAAGACCGCAGTGCGATTTATTTTCTCCGCTTCGGTACCCTACTGGGCTCGCGTAGCCTGGGACGGCGCTAGCCCGACATTTCACCAGTCGGCGCTAGCTCTGTTCTCAGGATATTGAAAAATAAGCGGAATATGGTGTTTTACGGGCATAATCAGAAAATACAGTTTGTCCCCGAGCCAGTGCCTATCCCGGTCCTGGCTGGTTCAGGCACGCCTCAGCTTGGGCTTCCTTCAAGACGTAACTACGGCTACGTCTTTCAGTCCAGCCCGGCGCCGAGACGCACCTGTCCTGTGCCATTATCCGGGATACTGGTGAAATGTTCGGCTAGCCCGGAGCTATGTTCCCCGGGCCGGCTTGATTCCCGTCACATGGCTTCAGTCTTTGTAACGTGCTTCGAGTGCTGCAACCGCGGGTAATTTCTTGCCTTCTACAAACTCAAGAAACGCTCCACCACCGGTCGAGATATAGCTGACACCATCGGCTACATTGAACTGATCAATGGCGGCCAGTGTGTCGCCACCGCCGGCAATACTGAAAGCCTTGGAGATTTCGATCGCGTCAGCAATGGCCCGTGTGCCAGCCGAGAAATTCTTAAACTCAAAAACACCCACCGGACCATTCCAGATTACCGTACCGGCATTCTGGATCATGGTGGCATATTTCGCCGCCGTGAGCGGGCCGATATCAAGTATCATTTCATCAGCCTGGACTTCATCGACTGGTCGCACCTTTGCCCTGGCATCTTTTGAAAAGTCAGTTGCAACAACAACATCCTTGGGTATAGGTATTTCACCGCCCTCTTTGTGTGCCAATCGGATCAGCCGTTGAGCCTCATGAATAAGATCGGGCTCATAGAGCGATTTGCCGACATCGTAACCACTGGCCGCAATGAAAGTATTGGCGATACCTCCGCCAACGATGAGTTCGTCGACACGTGACATCAGGGATTCCAGCACTGTCAATTTTGTGGAAACCTTGGAACCACCGACGATGGCCAGCATCGGCCGCTCCGGAGTTGTCAGTGCTTTTCCAAGCTCAAACAACTCACGGCTGAGTAAAGGTCCGGCACACGCTGTTGGGGCATAGCGAATCACACCTTCGGTAGACGCCTGGGCACGATGGGCGGTACCAAATGCGTCCATCACAAATACGTCACACAAGGCAGCCATGGTTTTAGCCAAAGCTTTATCGTTGCCTTTCTCACCCGGGTTGAAGCGTACGTTTTCACACAGGACAACTTCACCTGGTTTGATGTCAAAGCCGTCAAGCCAGTTCTTTTGCAGCCTCACCGGTTTGCCCAGTAAACCGCTCAGATGTTCAGCCACGGGTGCCATTGAGAACGCTTCGTCTGTATTGACCCTCTACCGGTCTGCCGAGATGAGACAGCAGGATCACGGCTGCACCACCATCCAGAGCCATCTGGATGGTGGGTAAAGCAGCCCGTAGCCGGGCGTCCGAAGTCACCCTGCCCGCATCGAGCGGAACGTTGAAATCCTCGCGGATCATCACGCGCTTGCCGGTCAGGTCAAGTTCATCCATTCGCAGGAATGACATTTGGTTTTACTCCCAATAGGTTTCTATGCTTTCATCAGTACAAGTGCGGTATCCAGCATACGGCAGCTGAAACCCCACTCGTTGTCATACCAGCTCAATACTTTTACAAGTTTGCCTTCCATAACCCGGGTCAGGCCCGCATCAAAAATTGAAGAGTGCGGGTTGTGATTGAAGTCGATGGAAACCAAAGGTTCATCATTGTAGGCCAACACACCTTTCATAGTGCCTTCAGAAGCAGCTTTCGCAAGTGCATTGACTTCCTCAATTGATGTTGCCCTTTTAGCGGTAAAGGTGAGATCGACTACCGATACATTGATGGTTGGAACACGCATTGAAAAACCATCCAATTTACCATTCAACTCCGGCAGCACCATACCAACAGCTGCAGCTGCACCCGTCTTGGTAGGAATCTGACTCATCGTGGCTGAACGTGCGCGGCGCAGATCACTGTGCAGCACATCGGTCAAAACCTGGTCATTGGTATAGGCGTGAATGGTGGTCATCAGGCCATTTACAATACCGATTCCGTCATTCAGAACCTTCGCCAGCGGAGCCAGGCAATTGGTCGTGCACGATGCGTTGGAGATAACGACGTCGGTGGATTTAAGGGAATCATGATTGACACCGTAAACAATGGTGTTGTCAACATTTTGACCGGGTGCGGAAACAATAACTTTCTTGGCACCGGCAGTAATATGTGCGCCTGCAGTTTCCTTGCTACGGAAAAGGCCCGTACATTCCATAACGATATCAACACCCAGCTCTGCCCACGGCAGTTTTGACGGGTCGCGTTCGGAGAATACTTTTACACGGTCACCATTCACTACCAGGTCACCGTCATCCACAGTTACGGTACCAGGGAATGTACCGTGTGCGGTATCGTACTTGGTCAAATGGGCATTGCTATGCGCATCACCCAGATCATTGATGGCTACGATACTGATCTCATCGGTACGGTCCAATTCATACAAGGCGCGCATGATATTGCGACCGATACGCCCATAGCCATTAATTGCAACTTTCACTGTCATTTCTATATAACTCCTGTTGTTGTTTAGTCAGATTTCAGCAGTTCTTGTACTGCGTTGCTGACGTTAGTTACTGTTAAACCAAATAATTCAAACAATTCGGATGCTGGTGCGGATGCGCCGAAACGTTCAATTCCGATAATACGGCCTTGATCACCAACAAAGGGGTACCAGTAGTGTCCAACACCGGCTTCTACCGCCACTCTTGCTTTACAACTGGATGGCAGAACAGACTCGCGATAGATCCGCTCCTGTGCCATGAATCGTCCAGGGTTCGGCATTGATACTACACGAACATTGATATCGTTTTCAGCGAGGCCTTCAGCTGCGTCCATCGCCAGGCTGACTTCGGAGCCGGTTGCAATGATAATGGCATCACAAGGACCGGATTGTCCACGCAAGACATATCCACCACGCTCGATAGCTGCTACCTGTTCATCATCGCGCTGCTGGTGCGGCAGATTCTGACGTGTAAATATCAAAGCACTGGGTTCTGCGTTCTCTTCTATTGCGCATTTCCATGCGACCGCTGACTCAACGGTATCACAAGGTCTCCAGACACTGAGGTTGGGTATCAGGCGCAAACTCGACACGTGCTCAACCGGTTGATGGGTCGGACCATCCTCACCAAGACCGATCGAATCATGGGTATAGACATGAATGTTATGTGCCGGAATCAGTGCAGACATGCGAACTGCGTTGCGCGCGTAGTCTGAAAACACCAGGAAAGTGGCGTTATAAGGAATAAAACCACCATGCAGGCCAAGACCATTACAAATGGCAGTCATACCAAATTCACGCACACCAAAATAAACATAATTGCCATCGGCAGTGTCGTCGAGGACATCTACACTCTGCTGCCAGATCGTATTATTTGAACCGGCCAGATCGGCTGAGCCTCCGATTAATTCGGGCAGTAAGGGACCAAATGCGTCCAGCGCAATTTGTGAAGCTTTTCGTGTCGCCACGGTCGCGCCTGCCTCCTGCAACTTTGCAATGGCCTTATCCGTCTCCAGCTGCCAGTTTTCAGGCAGGTCGCGATTCATTCTACGGCTATATTCAGCCGCCATTTCAGGATAGGACTCCTGGTAGGACCCAAACAATTGATCCCAGGCCGCCTCGGCTTCAGAGCCACGGGGTTTTGCGTTCCAACCCGCGTAAATATCATCCGGAATTTCAAAGGCCGGATAATTCCATCCAAGGGCTTTGCGAACCTCGGCTACCTCCTCTGCACCCAACGGCGAACCGTGCGTGGCCGAGGTACCCTGTTTGTTTGGTGAACCAAAACCTATCACTGTTTTGCAGCATATCAGGGTAGGACGATCGGTCTCTGCGCGGGCGGTTGTTACCGCCTGTTTGATTTCAACCGGATCATGCCCGTTGACATCGCGAATCACCTGCCAGCCATAAGCTTCGAAACGCGCTGGTGTGTCATCGGTGAACCAACCTTGAACCTCACCATCGATAGAGATACCGTTGTCGTCCCAGAAAGCAATGAGTTTACCTAGCCCCAGCGTTCCAGCCAGAGAACAGGCTTCATGGGAAACCCCTTCCATTAAACAGCCATCTCCGAGGAACACCCAGGTATTATGATCGACAATCTGGTGACCACTCCGGTTAAACCGTTTAGCCAGTACTTTTTCTGCCAGCGCCATACCCACCGCATTGGCGATTCCCTGACCCAATGGACCCGTTGTAGTCTCTACACCCGGTGTCTCAGCGTACTCAGGATGTCCTGCGGTTTTAGAGTGTAATTGCCGAAAGTTACGTAATTCTGACATCGGCAGATCATAACCACTCAGATGCAACACGGAATACAAAAGCATCGAGGCGTGTCCATTGGAAAGCACGAATCGGTCACGGTCCCACCACCCCGGGTTGGCCGGATTGTGCTTCATAAAATCGTTCCACAGGACTTCTGCGATATCGGCCATACCCATGGGGGCACCGGGGTGACCTGAGTTAGCCTGTTGTATTGCATCCATGGACAAGGCACGGATGGCATTTGCGAGTTCATTTCGAGAGGACATTGGGACTTCCTGAGCCTGGGTTATTGGACAGCCGGAGAGTTCAATCAAGGCCCCCCGACCAGTATAGAAAACAATCTATGATTTTCGCTGATGATACCCTTATGAAGCAAGAGCCTGTATGCAAATGCAGGCTCTTTTTGAGGATTTATTGACCGAGATCAGGACAGCCTTGTTTTGACCAGTTTGCCAGACTTGTAATCTGCCCAATATTCATCCAATTCCTTCTTGACCACCGGCAAAAGGAAGTAACAGCCCAATAAGTTGGGAAAGGCCATGGCGAAAATCATTGCATCTGAGAAATCGATCACCGACCCCAACTGCATGGATGAGCCAATAACCACGAAAAACAGGAAAAGCAATTTGTAGGTTGCATCCGTGAACTTGTTTTCGCCGAATAGGAACGTCCATGACTTCAAACCATAATAAGACCAGGAGATCATGGTCGAGAACGCGAACAGGATCACCGCGACGGTTAGCACGTAAGGAAACCATGAGAAAGCTTTCTCAAATGCTGATGAAGTGAGTTGGACACCTGCGCTCGGATCAACTGACGGATCCCAGGTTCCGGTAATAATGATCACCAGCGCGGTGATGGTACAAACAACAATGGTATCAACGAACGGTTCATAGAGCGCCACAAACCCTTCTGTCACCGGACGATTGGTTTGCACGGCTGAATGTGCGATCGCTGCAGAACCGACACCTGCTTCATTTGAAAAAGCCGCACGCTTGAAACCCTGAAAAAGTACACCGATTACACCACCTGAAATACCTTCAGCGGTAAAAGCCCCGTCGATAATCGCACCGAAGGCTGCAGGGATCATGGGATAGTTCATGAAAATGATTGCCAGACCCGCGGTGACGTAGATTACTGCCATGAAAGGTACGATTTTTGACGTCACCCGGGCGATACCTTTAATACCACCCACGATGACCAAACCCACCAAGCTGGCCACGACCAACCCAAACAGCCAGCCTTTATCGGCCAGCCAGCTAGCGTCTCCACCGGTGACATTGACCAGTTGCGAAAAACTTTGATTGGCTTGGAACATATTGCCGCCACCAAATGAGCCGCCAACACAAAATATGGCAAACATAACGGCCAGCACTTTTCCAAGCTTTGCAAACCCCGTACCTTTTTCGGCCAAACCCTTGGTCAGGTAGTACATCGGGCCACCGGAAACCGTCCCGTCAGGTAGCTCGTTACGGTATTTCACACCCAGTGTACATTCGGTGAACTTGGAAGACATACCGAGGAAACCGGCCAATATCATCCAGAATGTTGCACCCGGTCCACCCAGGGACACGGCAACAGCAACACCGGCAATATTGCCCAGTCCGACGGTACCGGACAATGCTGTGGCAAGCGCCTGGAAGTGGGTCACCTCACCGGCAGCTTCCGGATCATGGTAATCACCCCGCACCAGTTCAAAGCCATGTTTGAACGCACGCAGGTTAATAAACTTGAAATAAAACGTAAAAATGGTTGCTGCGACAATCAACCAGACCAACACGAAGGGTATTTGCACGCCCCCAACAGGAAATGAGGAGAAAACAAACCCGGCAACAGCATCCGCGAAAGGCTTGATTGCGACATTTATTTTTTCATCGATCCCTGTATCGGCCAATACAGAAAAACTGGCGAACAGGCTAACGAGGGTGGTTATTCCCACTCTTAATTTTGACATTAACGATCTCCGGTTTAATGGGTGGATCAAGGTACAACCGTCACGGCGCATTCGGCACTTTGTACCAACCGACTGCCCACTGAGCCAAATACGTGTGCTTTGAGCTTTGAAGTACCCTGGCGGCCAAGGATGATATTGACAGCACCTTTTGATTTGGCAAGCGCATTCAGAGTGTCGGCTACATGTCCATGACGAACAAGACCTTCGACATCGAGCCCCTCGGATTTCAACCGATCGACTATCGGGTCAACGATTTCGGAATGCGCACGTTGGATTTCTTCCTCGCGCCGTTTATGACGCTCGGCATTTTCGAGGGCAGTGGAGAAAGTGAATTGTGACCACTCGATGACATAGGCTATATACAATTTCGCATCGGATTTTCTGGCACGTGCAGCTGCATATTCGACAGCCCTGTCCCCACACTCACTACCGTCAACCCCAACCATTAACACGGAACTCATCAATCTTTCTCCATAAAGAAATGTTTCATTAGTCTACCCCAGGAGCCTGTCGGAAATTAAATGCAGCAACGACTATAGCACCATCGGGTCAAATCACAATCCGCCAGTCAGGATACAATGACTGTCAGCGCCACTTTATTGAACAACCCATCGAAGGCACCTGGTGCCGGGGGCCCCTGCCAGTCTCTGCAACCTGTTTCATTGCCTCGAACAGTTCACGGGTTTGGCTATCATCATCAGATTTTGGACCGGCTGCATCGAGACGCCCACGATATTGAAGTTCCAAATCCGCGTTGTAGCCAAAGAAATCAGGAGTGCAAACCGCATCATAAGCTTTTGCAACCTCCTGGGTTTCATCAAGCAGGTAAGGAAAGGGGAAATTGAACTCATTTGAAACCCGCAACATATTTTCGAAAGAGTCCTCAGGATAAGACACCGTGTCATTGGGCATGATCGCAACGCTGTTGATACCCAGTTCCATCAATTCGCGGGTGTCACGAACCAGTTTTTTTCGTATGGCCTTTACGTAAGGACAGTGATTGCTGATAAATAAAATAAGTAAACCACGTGTTCCGCTACATTTTTCCAGCGTCCATTGCTGCTGATCCACACCCGGCAAGGTGAAATCTATGGCCTTTTTGCCAAAATCACATACCGGTGTCTGCAAACTAACCATTTGTGTTACTCCAAATCGGTGAAAAGCTTAGTATATCAGGCTGTCGGGTCAAACTGTTTGAGCAAAATGTTGATAAATTTGCTATGCTTGAGATAGAACTTATTCGCCGATGGGGACTCTATAATCAAGTTAGCCCAAAGGAGCGGTACTGGTGAGGACCAGAGTGGAACAACAACGGAAACATGCAATTCGGATTTTTCCAGCAGCCTGATGGCTGTTGTTGTGTGCCTGTCACCTTTGTTTGCGATCGCAGATAGTACAACCCAAGCTGCTACGCCCTTATTCGGTTATACCCAAAATGATGGTGCAAACCAGCCGCTGGTCTTATTGCCCTTACAAAAGGAAAATTCCCCGGCCAACCTGGCATTTGATCTGGGTGGCTCGGAGTCACGCAAGCTGGAATTGCAGTTATCAAAACCGATAACGCTGAACATCAACAACAACCAACTGAAATCATCCTCCGGTGTCGGTTCTGTTTTTCTCGATAGCTCCCTGAGTATGCACCTGAGCGACAACCTGGACATCACGTCCAGCCTTGGCGCGGGAAGAACCCAGTCTTCTTTTCAGCCGCTGGGTAGTATTCACTGTCAGAATGGTGTGCTTGACCAGGGTTCCTTCCGTGCCTCCGACTGCCACTTTATCAACCAGGCTAATGTGTTAAAGCAAGACCAGGTTGCGCTTGGCTTGCGTTATGGCAAAGGTAAGTTCAACACGGCGGTCAGCATGTTCAGACGCGAAGCTAACATCGGCCAGCCGGGTGTTGTAAATTACACAACGCCGATGAACGGCGCGGCTTTGGGTGCCGGAATGCTGACGTCTGGTAGCGGCAACCCGCTTCTCCCGGCAATGAGCCTCGGACAACCGCTTAACTATTTGAGTGGTGAAACTTCCGGTCTTGATATTGAGTTTCAGGTTGGCTTTGCCATGGACAGCGCTGGTGATATCCGGCTCGGTCTCCAGTTAACCCACTTTATGGACGCATCCTATGAGGCAACATCAACGTTGTCCCCGGGTCTTCAAAACTGGACAATTTCCAATCCGTTCGATAGCGCCAAGATGAATCTGGATTGGAGCAAGGGCAATTTCAGCGGTGGTCTCCAGGGTTACTATCGTGAACCGGTCCAGTTCCTGAATCGCGAGGAGCTTGATAGCTCAACCACGTTTGATGTCCACTTCACCTGGCGCGCTCCCTGGAATGCAAACCTCAGCGTTGGAACCACCAACGTGCTCGGTGCCCGCGGTTCGGACAAAGGCAAGACTGAAACAGGCCTGAATGACCCATTTGAAGCAGTTTATGGCCGTATTCCCTATGTCAGGTACCAGCAAGACCTCTGATTTTTATACCTTTAACCAACCTGCATTTTGCAAGAGAAAAACGGATTGTAAATTTGCGCCGTCAATCAAGATGCATCCGATATATCGAGATCGTTAAATGAAAAATCTGCTGTTTTTTATCCTCGCCCTTTCAATACACTTAGCAGCGCAGGCCGCTGACGAGTTTTCCACACTTGAAGAGCGGATGTCCGGTAAAGAGTTCAAGGAAACAGGGCTTGGAAAGCTGACTGCAGCTGAGCTCGCTGCACTCAATGACTGGCTGAGACGTCATTCCGTGGCCACTCTCGAAAATGCATCAGCACGTCCAGCATCCGGCGCCGCGGTGGCAAGTGCTGCTTCCACAGAAGACTTGCGGGGCTTTCCGAACCAACCAAAGGGCAACGCCGAAGACGATGTCATACGCAGCACCATTGTTGGAACCTTTGAAGGGTGGGAGAAAAAGGGGACGCTATTTAAACTGGCCAATGGCATGATCTGGCAGATGACCGAGGACGACTCTTTTCATATCCCACCGGTTGAAAACCCGCAGATAGAAATAAAGAAAGGGTTTATGAAAAAATGGAAATTATCCCTGGTCGGTCACAAACCCAAGGTATCAGTAACGCGAATCCAGTAACTCACGACCAAAACAGCTCTTTAGCCCGCATTAGCCGGGTTTCAAAAACTGAGTTTTCTCAATGCTGCTTTGGCTTTGTACAAATAGATCCGTATAACGAGATAGCCCAGAGCTCCAGCGATAAATAAGACAAATGGGCCGATGGATGGTGATTTCTGAAGGGTGGGCGTATCTACCAGGTACCAACCAAACGCTGTAATTAACAGCGCCAATGCTGCGTAACTGGTCATCTTCAGATGATAAATACGGTCTCTTAACTTGCGGCGACGGAACTCTATCAATTGCTCTTCGGCAACTTCACCCCGCTGAAACCCGCAATACGGACATAACATTGAGTGACTGGAGATGTTTTTGTCACATTTGGGACATGAAATTATGGCCATGATTTAGGGAACCTCACTCCCATTCGAACCAATCACTAGCCAAAAAAGCGAATTTCTGCACGTAGGCCACCTGTCTTCCGATTCTCGAAATAAATCGCCCAGCCATACAACTCGCACAAACGCTGAACAATCGCCAAGCCCAGGCCTGAACCCTTCCCGGAAACGCCTTCACCACGATAATGCCTGTTCATCACCAGTGATAACTCCTCCTCCGGAATCCCCGGCCCTGTATCCTCCACCAGGACACGTCCATTACCAATGGTGCATACCACTTCACCCGATGGCGTGTAACGGATGGCGTTGCTGATCAGGTTGCCGACGGTGACCGCAATCACCGACTCCGGTGCGATCACGCTGACCGTGTCTTCCCTGATTATTTTAAGTTCGAGTGGTTTTTTGTCCAGCAGAGGCTCATGAAGATGTATCAGCTTTTCAACGATATCACAGACATCGTGAGCTTGGCTGTCCTGGTTGGTGCCCTGCTCGGCGCGAACAAGGTGAAGCAGGGCGGTGGTGATATCCGTCGATTGCCTCGCTGCTCTTGCGATACGCAATACCCGGTTTCTGGTTTTATCCGGTATGTCTTTTTGCGCCAGCAACAATTCCGTGGCACCGGAAATAACCGCCAATGGCGTTCTCAATTCGTGGCTGACATCGGCATTAAACTCCCGGTCACGTTCAACCAACTGGTGCACACGCGCAGCATAGGCATCCAATGCCGCAGCCAACTGCCCGACCTCATCATCCGGAAACCACCTGGCCAGACCGGGTGATGGTGTCTCTTCAGCCAAGTGACTTAGTCGTTCCGCCAGGTCACTAACGGGTTTCATAACCGTGCTGGACGACCATAAACCCAACGCCAGCGATAACAGGGAAAATACGAGTACAGCTGCCACCAATGACCAGATAAGCCGGTTGGTCAGGCGCTGATTTTCCGTGATGTCATAAATCAGGAACGCCCACAAATCGTCGTCTTTGCGTACCGCAGCCTTGAAATAACCCTCCGCTGTTTCAACTTCGTGAACCCCGGTGTCGAGTTCCCTGATTTGCGATGTGACACTGTGGTTAGGATCTCCGGGCCTGGTAATAAACCCCTGGATACGGGTGTGGAACGGCTCCACCAGTGTCGGGTCCTTATGTAACTGTACCAGGTAGTCATCGAGCTCCTGCTTCAGCGTCGAACCAATCAGTTCATCTTCAAGATTGCTTTGAAGAAAAAGTGTACTGATTGCAAAAAGACTGCTGAGCAGTGTGCCAAATAGCAAGAAAGAAAATATTATACGGCTGCGGAGCCTACGTCTGTATAGCATTTGACTCCAATAAACGGTAACCAATACCGTGCCGGGTCTGGATCATTTTACTACCAAACGGCTTGTCGATGGCCGAACGTAAAGAGTGTATATGTACCCGCAGGCTGTCGCTATCGGGCATTTCTTCGCCCCAGACTTCTTTTTCCAACTCCGCCCTGGTCACAACATTTGGCGAAGCTTCCATCAGGCAGCGCAATAATTTCAGACCAATGGGATTAAGGTCTATTTCCTGGTCATTTCGGCTGACGATCAATGTATCGACATTAAATACCAGGTCACCGATCTGGATTTCCTTGCTCGCCCGTCGGATTCCCCTGGTGGTCAGAACTCTCAGCCGCGCCTCAACCTCCTGAAGCTCAAAAGGTTTAACCAGGTAGTCATCAGCTCCGATCTCAAAACCAGCCAGTTTATCTTCAAGACGATCCCTGGCAGTTAACATCAAAACCGGTGTATTTTTTCCCGCTTCCTGACGTAGTTTGCGACAAACTTCCAGGCCATCCATACCCGGCAGTGCAAGATCCAGAACGATGGCATCAAATTCATTGACTATGGCCAGATGAAGACCGGTTATTCCATCTCCGGCGAAATCCACGGTATGCCCTATTTCATCAAGGTAATCACCAATATTGGCGGCGATATCAGGGTTATCTTCGACAATCAAAATACGCACATTCAATACCTTTACTTTATGGATCAGAAACAGAAAAGGCCCAGGCAGATGATTTTACCACCATACCTGGGCCCGAAACGCCCTGTTAACGTGTTCACAGCAGGAGTAGCTGCACTCTCATACGGTCAAGCTCTCACCTGAAGTATCAAGTGGTGTACAAGTGTATTCCTGCGCACGTTAAAAATTAGTTAACCAAAGTGGAATTTTCCGTTAAGACTGTTACTGAATCTGTGATCAGCGGTTAGACATCCAAAAGCTCGACATCTTTGAGACCCTCTGAAAGGGAATCAGCGTCACCACCTTCCGACATTTTCACAGCCAACCGGACCTCGTTTGCCGAATCGGCATGCCTGATGGCCTCGTCGTAAGTGATCTTGCCTTCCTTATACATACCGAATAAACATTGATCAAAGGTAATCATGCCATGGTGTAAGGATTCCTTCATGATCTTCTTCAATTCAGTGATTTCACCATTACGAATTCTTTCCTGCACCAATGGTGTAGCCAGAAGGACTTCGACCGCCGCCCAGCGCCGGGTCTGATCTGCAGAAGGAATCAACTGTTGCGCAACGATTGCCTTCATATTGAACGACAAATCGAGTAACACCTGCTCTTTTGCCTCTTCGGGGAAGAAATGCAATATACGATCAAGCGCCTGGTTGGCGTTATTCGCGTGCAAGGTGCACAACACAAGATGACCGGTTTCAGCAAATGTAATGGCATACTCCATGGTCTCACGTGTGCGAACCTCACCAATCATGATGACGTCCGGTGCCTGTCGTAGTGTGTTACGCAGAGCAACCTCGAATGAATCAGTATCAATTCCAACTTCGCGCTGGGTCACCAGGCTTTTACCATGGAAGTGCACATACTCAATCGGGTCTTCCACACAAATTATATGCCCGCTCATTCTCTTGTTTCGATAACCAATCATCGACGCCAGTGTGGTCGATTTACCGGTACCGGTAGCACCCACAAAAAGAATAATGCCGCGTTTGGTCAGCGACAAGTCGGTCAATAATTCCGGCAGGCCAAGCTCTTCAAACGTCGGGATGGTTGTTTCAATACGCCGGCATACCATACCGATATGCGCCTGTTGGTAAAATGCACTGACTCGAAAGCGTACATCCTCTCCCAGCGAAATCGCGAACTGACATTCCAGTGTTTCGTCAAACTCCCGAATCTGTTTCTTGGTCATGATACCTTTAACGATTTCGCTGACTTCATCCGGTAGCAGGATCTCGGTCGAAATTGCCCGGATTTTGCCATTGACCTTAATACACGGAGGAGCATCCGCCGTTACAAAAAGGTCAGAGCCCTTTTCTTCGTGAAGTTCTTTTAACCAGCCTTCTACAACACTCATCTCTGCATCTCCAAAATCAATCCCTAATCAGTTACCGAATGCACACATCAAGTATTTCTTACATAAACAGTTTACGGTCAACAGCCTTCCTGGCGGCTTCCTGACGCGCAACAATACCACGGGCCACCAGGCCCTCAAGATACTGGTCAAGCGTGTGCATACCAACATTCTGGCCCGTTTGAATGGCGGAATACATTTGCGCAACCTTATCCTCGCGTATCAGGTTACGGATCGCCGGTGTGGCCAACATGATTTCATGGGCCGCGATACGACCTCCGCCGATTCGTTTCATCAATGTTTGTGCAATCACCGCACGTAAAGACTCCGACAACATTGAACGCACCATGGATTTCTCACCCGCAGGGAATACATCGATGATACGGTCAATCGTCTTCGCGGCTGAGCTTGTGTGCAAGGTCGCAAAAACCAGGTGTCCGGTCTCCGCAGCAGTCAAGGCCAGTCGGATGGTTTCAATATCACGCATTTCACCGACCAGGATAATATCCGGGTCTTCACGCAGTGCTGAACGCAGTGCCTGGTTGAATCCATGGGTATCGCGATGAATCTCACGTTGATTGATCAGGCATTTGTGCGATGTGATGCACAAATTCGATCGGGTCTTCAATCGTCAGGATATGGCCGGCTATGATTGGTATTGATATGATCAATCATTGCCGCCAGGGTTGTCGATTTACCTGAACCGGTCGGTCCGGTTACCAAGCACCAGGCCACGCGGAACATTAATAATATCCTTGAAAGACGGCGGTGCACCAATATCATCCAGGGTCCAGACTGCAGCAGGAATGGTACGGAATGCACCACCTACACCGCGGTCCTGGTGAAAACAATTGACACGAAAACGGGCAAGCCCCGGCACCGCGTAAGAGAAATCAACCTCCAGGTTGGCTTCAAAGTCACGCCGCTGATGATCACTCATCGTGCTGTAAAGCAGTTCAGTCAACTGTTGATTGTCCAGAGCGGGTAAGTTCAGTCGACGTAAATCGCCATCCACACGGATCATGGGTGGTAGAGCAGATGACAGGTGAAGATCCGAAGCCTTGTTTTTTACCGCAAAGGCTAGCAGCTCAGCAATATCCATTTATCCCTCCTTGCACGGACGCTGGTCGCGTTACAATATATTATGACTCATTTTTAGAAAACTACTTATTATTTGAAAAATGCTATCACCGAATCCCTAGTTCGCATGAACACAACTGTAACAATAGACCCTGTATAAGCGCGCTGCAACATGAATGAATCAATACAACGACTAAATTTGGTTCGACAAAGAGTTGAAAGAGCCTGTATCAGCTCCGGCAGACAGCCTGGAGAGGTTTCTTTGCTTGCTGTGAGCAAGTGGCATCCGGCTGAAAAAATCACTGTATTAAACAAGCTGGGTGTTCGTTCTTTTGGTGAAAACCAATTGCAGGAGGCACTGAAAAAGCAACAGGAACTGACTGAACTGGATTTACAGTGGCACTTTATCGGCGTTCTGCAATCGAATAAGACCCGCGCGATTGCAGAGAATTTTCAGTGGGTGCAGAGTGTCGACAGGCAAAAAATTCTAGAGCGGCTTTCAGCGCAGCGTCCGGATTCCCTGCAGCCGATCAATATTTGTCTTCAGGTTAATATCGATCAGGAACCACAAAAATCCGGTGCGAAACCCGAAGAAATTTTGCAATTGGCAGCACTCTCACACGGTCTCGATAATATAAAGCTGAGAGGTTTGATGGCCATACCCAGGTTAACAAATGACTCAAAGGAACAACACGAAAGCTTTCGCAGGGTAAAAGATTTATTTGAATTGCTAAAAAATGAAGGTCATGACATTGACACACTATCGATGGGTATGTCGTCTGACCTGGAGATAGCCATCTCTGAAGGCAGTACCATGGTTCGAATTGGGACAGACCTGTTTGGAAAACGCGAATCATGAAATACATTGACAAGGATAAGAAATGAGAATCGGATTTATTGGTGGGGGCAATATGGCCACGGCATTGATCAGCAGCCTGTTTGCATCGCGCCATAACATTGATCGGGTGCAGGTTGCTGATCCCGGCGTGGCGGCGAGAGAGTATCTGCAAAAACGCTGGCCCGTCACCTGCTATGAGCAGGCCTCTGAGGCCATCAAGGGGATGGACGCCATCGTCCTGGCCGTCAAACCACAGGTTTTACCGGATGTGCTCAATGAGATTCAAGATCTTGTCACCGACCAGCAACTGATAATTTCTATCGTTGCCGGTATACCCACCAGCCAGATCGCCGCGCATCTGAAGTCCAGGCCGCCAATTGTCCGTACCATGCCCAACACACCCGCACTGATCGGCCTGGGCATTACCGGTATGTATGCCCGTGTAAACTGCACCCTCGCCCAACGTGAATTGACACAAAACCTAATGGAGTCAGCCGGTGAAGTTGTCTGGCTGGACAAGGAAAGCCTATTGGATGTAGTGACTGCTTTGTCGGGCTCCGGACCCGCATATTTCTACTACCTGGTTGAATGCCTGCGCAACGCCGGAACACAATTGGGTTTGCCGGCTGAAGTGGCGGCCAAACTTGCACTGCATACGGCCCATGGCGCCAGCGCCCTGGCGGTCGATAGTGACCTGGATGTCGCTGAGCTCAGGCAACGGGTAACAACACCGGGTGGTACCACCGAAGCTGCAATGGAGCAGCTCAATGCCGGCCAGTTTGACCAGTTGATCGCTTCGGCAATAGCAGCGGCAACCAGGCGCGGACAAGAGCTCGCAAATGAAGAGGCGCAATCATGAACGGTCCAGGCGCTCTTATTTACCTTATAAGCACACTGACGGACCTTTATGTAACGGCGATTCTTCTGCGATTGCTATTGCAGTGGGTCGGCGCTGATTTTTATAACCCCTTGAGTCAATTTCTGATCAAGATCACCAACCCCGTATTGGTTCCGACCCGCCGCCTGGTACCATCAATCGGCAAGCTGGATACGGCGTCAGTGGTGGTCATGCTACTGTTGGAGCTGTTACAGCTTGTTCTTATCAACCTGATCGGAAAGACGGAATATGGATTCCAGTTCCTGTTCCTGTTTGCCGTGCAGAAGTTGCTGATCACGCTCCTTTTGACTTATTTTGTATTGATTATTGCCAGGGTTATAGTCAGCTGGATCGCGAACCAGTCGCGACATCCGCTGATCCCCCTGATTTATCAACTGACCGATCCGGTACTGAAACCGATCAGCAAGCTGTTGCCTGCAATGGGCGGTATTGATCTATCACCATTGTTTGCACTCATCGCACTACGTGCTCTTCTGCTCCTGCTAGGATGGTAGTAAGTAGATTATTTAGTGACGAATTTTAAAGTTACTGCCGCCGTTGTTGTTTGAAAATGACCCGGATGCTTCCATGAGGAATTGATCGATGAAAACATTGTTAAAAACACTGACGCTACTTACCTTCATGTTGTCAGTCAGCGCCGCCGCTCAGCAGGCACAAAACTTTGGAGATTACACGGTTCACTACAATGCGCTGAACTCGAGTCTTATTTCTCCCGAAGTATCTAAAGTGTATGGAATCCAGCGCTCTGACAGCCGTGCCCTTATCAATATCTCAGTTTTAAAAAACAGTGAAAACCAATTACCGACGGCAGTGAAAGCTACGGTCACCGCTTCCGCTCGCAACCTGACCGGCCAGACCCGCAAGATAGAGATGAGAGAGGTCATTGAAGGTGACGATGCAATTTACTATATCGGTGAATTGTCCGTCAGAAACATGGAAAACTTTGATTTCAGCGTGATGATCACACCGGAAGGTCAAAGCAAACCATTCAAGCTAAAATTCAGACAGCAGTTTTATACCGAATAAACGGGTTGACCACACTGATGTCTCCCTTAAACTCACTGCTAAAACAGGTGTTTTAAGCCTTGGTGACTTCAGTTTCACTGGAGGGGCGCTGGGGAGGCTGACTTCAATTGAAACCGATAGAGGCTTCGTCAAGGTAGCCGAGATCGCGCGGTACCTTCCTTCAGGACTCGCTGTAAATACATCCATGTACGCTCGGTCGCGACATCCATGTCGCTCACGGTCCTGAAGGAAGGTACCGCACACCCTCAGCTAAGTGTGTAATCACAGGGCAATGGTTTCTGATAAATGTACGCCGTTTGCAGCCTAAGCAGGGGCGGGTAGTTAGTATCAGGACCGTACGAGGCAGGAAGCCGAGTATCGAACGACACAGGATGTGCTTGAGTGAGTCGAATAACCTACAGGCCCCATGTCGGTCGCGCCTACATCAAAATAGTATTTATCGATATATTCACCAACATGTTTTTTGAGTAGTTCAAAGAAGGGTTCAAAGCGTCCGTACAAACTTATGGGAATGGAAATGTCCCGCGAGTCCTTCATACTCTTGTCAATTCTAGGGATCTTGCCCAGTCTGCCGGGTTGGGCGAGGTGCTTGTTTGAATTGTACAAGTCTATAATTCTGTCACAGACTTTCAAATCAATTTTGTAGGTTTCAATAAAAGTCTTTTGAGTCATAGGCCACCCTGCTTTTTTCACCAATGCCTGCTTTTGTTTGTTTCGGATATAGAATTGGCGGAAAAATTATACACCATGAGTATCAGAAGTGATGGAGTCAGAGTAAAGCCAAATTGAAATTCAGGGCACCCATTTTTCACTTCTGATGCCGCTGTCTCAATACAGCAGCATAACCTGTCTGGTAATCCGGATAAGATCAAGCTGAACCCGCTATCACGCAATCTCCGGTTGCTCACGCGTTTGCCGCGACTTGCGTTTTCATCAACAAGACCTTTCGGTGGAGCGCATCCCTGCATATTTGCCAACCACTCAACGACCTCATACTTCGGTGCCGGTTTATCGTCAGTCGCCAGGTACAGGGCTTCCGGCTTGTCAATTTCCAACAGGTGTTTCAGCGCCGCTGCTGCATCATCGCGGTGTATACGATTGGTAAAGTGTGGCGGAAATTGCTGAACCTCCAGTCCTTCCGAAGCAGCCAGACTGATCAATCTCTCACGACCGGGACCGTAGATGCCTGAAATTCTGACCACCACGATATTATTCGTGCAACGATTTGCAAGCTGCTCCATTTTCAGAAGCACCTTGCCGTTAAAACCGGTGGGATCGGGTTTCGTCTCTTCGTTGACGATACCGCCATTGGCCTCTCCAAACACTGCGGTGCTGGAAACCACCAGCGTCCGGACAGGTGTCTGTTTCAAGCCAGCCCACAGATTCTTCCATCCCTGGATAAAAATGGCTTCATAAGCCGCCTGATCACGACTGGCCGGTGTCGGCATAAATATCAGCCAATCAATATTTTCCGGCAGGTCTGTAAGAGTAGCGGGGTCCAACAGGTCAGCCACGACAGGCAAAACGCCTTCAGGCAAGGTGGATGTATCACGCTTCAAGCCATAAACAAGATGTCCATCCTGCAGCAATGCGGTGGCAAGAACACTCCCTACATCGCCGCAACCGGCAATCAAAACACGCATTACACCGGTTCCGGCTCCGGTTCATCCGGACGTTTGCGCGAGCCAGGCAGGGTTCTCAACCATATTAGCCAGACCACCAGCGCATCGAGGATAATCAGGGCCTGCCACAAATACAGGTGGAACCATTCAAATGCGGTGTAATTCCACTGGCCAAGGTAATAAAGGCTTATGATCCTTACCAGGTTGAGAAGCTGGATGGCGAAGAATCCGGCGACAAAGCCAATGAGCTTGTGTTTAAACGGTGCAGGAAACGCAAATATGGCTGAAAATAAAATGATGACAGCTTCAAGACCGTTACAGCCCCGTTCAATACGCACACCAAATCCTGAAACCTTGTCGCGAATTACGTTACCTGTAGCAATGACGTTGTCATCAAAACCCTGCACAATCCAGACACTGATATCCGCAACCGTTGATGTAAACGGCAGGATGATGTACTTTTCCGCTGATTGAAAAAGTTCTAGCGTAAACAACCCAATCAGCAATACTGAGAATATGATAAAAAATCTAAGCATAAAGCCTTTCGCCAACCCTGTTAAGCGGAACGCAGCAATGTTACCCAAAGCCAATCAGGCTTGCACGCCGTTTATGCTGACATTTATCTGTAAATGAAAAAACCGGGCCAGAACATTTTCCTGATTGGTCCGATGGGGTCAGGCAAAACCACCATTGGAAAGCACCTGGCAAGAATGTTTCATCTTGATTTTTATGACTGCGATCACGAGCTTGAACGGCTGACCGGGGCCAGTGTCAGCCTGATTTTTGATCTTGAAGGTGAATCGGGTTTTCGCTCGAGAGAACATCATCTTCTAGAACAACTGACTGCAAAAACCGGTGTGTTGATTGCAACCGGCGGAGGCATCGTCTGCACTGAAGAAAACCGTCGCCTGTTGCGTTCGCATGGCCTGGTTGTTTACCTGAAAACCAGTATAGAAAATCAGCTCAACCGATTGAAGAAGGATAAAAGCCGGCCTTTGTTACAGGCTGAAGACAGGATGCAACGTCTGCAGGATCTCGCCCGGGTGCGTAATCCACTTTATGATGCCACCGCTGACCTCGTATTCAGTACCCGTAACTCAAGTGTGTACGCAACTGCAAAAGCACTTTCTTCCGCCATCCAGGAACAACTGGACATACTCAGTCAGGAGCGAACCACATGCAGACAGTTAAAGTTGACCTGGCAGACCGCAGTTACACGGTATACATCGGCTCCGGCATGCTCGGTGAAGCACATCCCGCATTTGAGAGTCGCTAAAGGGAGTACCGTCCTTATTGTCAGCAATGAAACTGTTGCACCGCTTGTACCTGGACAGTCTTTCGGCTTCATTGGCTGGTGCAGATGTTCACAGCCTGATTCTTCCGGATGGTGAAACCTATAAAACATCAGAATACTGGTCACGAGATCATCGACAAACTGATCGAAATACGCGCAACCAGGGATACAACTTTATTCACCCTGGGTGGTGGAGTCATCGGTGATATGGGTGGTTTCGCTGCAGCAAGTTACATGCGGGGAATCAATTTTATCCAGGTACCCACCAGTTTGCTGGCACAGGTGGATGCCTCCGTAGGCGGTAAGACGGGTTTTAACCATCCACAAGGTAAAAATCTGATCGGCGCCTTTCACCAGCCCGGCGCAGTACTGGTTGATATCGACACACTGAAAACACTGCCCGCACGCGAGTTCTCAGCCGGTCTGGCAGAAGTAGTCAAGATCGCAGCCGTTCGCGATGAGGGGTTTCTGGGCTGGCTTGAAAATAATGGCGCGGCAATCATGGCAAGAGAACCCGACAGTACTTACCAATATGATCAGGCGAAGCATAGCCAACAAAGCCGAAGTCGTTGCCGAAGATGAACGCGAGGCCGGCATCCGTGCGCTACTGAACTTCGGGCATAGTTTTGCCCATGCGCTAGAAACCCTGACCAACTACCAGCAGTATCTTCACGGCGAAGCTGTTGCCATCGGTATGATGGTGGCAAGCAGACTCAGTGAACTCAGGGGGTTATGCGAAGCCGGATTCAGCGATCGTCTTGGTGATTTACTTCAGTCTTTTGACCTGCCTCTGAGCTATCCCGGAAACCTGGAAACTAAATGACATTCTTGAAACCATGAAACTGGACAAGAAAGTCATCGCCGGTTCCACCAGGCTAATACTGGTAAAATCAGCCGGTCAGGGGATTATCGACAGCGGCTCTGATAAGCTACAAATTGCTGCGGCCATTAAAGCCAGTCAAACAATAACTGAATCAGGAAAGCTCTGAACAACCCATGAACTCACCTTTAAAAAATGATTTATATATCAGGGCATTACTTCGCCAACCCACTGAAAGAACACCCATATGGGTGATGCGCCAGGCAGGCCGGTACCTGCCGGAGTACCGCGAGATACGCGGGCAGGCAGGAAGTTTTATGAACCTGTGTACCAATCCGGAACTCGCCTGTGAAGTCACCATGCAACCTCTGCGCAGGTATCCACTTGATGCCGCAATTCTGTTCTCAGACATCCTCACGATACCCGACGCGATGGGTCTCGGGCTTTATTTTGCCGAAGGCGAAGGCCCCAAGTTCGAAAAGGTGGTCCGGTCCGCAGCAGACGTTGAGCAGCTAAAACGGCCTGATCCCTCAACATCGTTGCGCTATGTCATGGATGCAGTTTCATTGATCCGCAAAACCCTCGATGGTGATGTACCACTGATAGGTTTCAGTGGTAGCCCGTGGACGCTGGCCACCTACATGGTTGAGGGTGGATCAAGCAAGGCCTTCGCAAAAATCAAAAGCATGATTTACGGTGACCCGCAAACGGCCCATCTGTTACTCGACAAGCTTGCAGATGCCGTCATAGACTATCTGAACGCACAGATCGAAAGCGGTGCACAGGCGGTACAAATTTTCGATACCTGGGGCGGTGTGCTGGCACCGGAAATGTTCAGAGATTTTTCCTTGCGGTACCTGGAAAAAATTGTAACCGGCCTGCACCGTTCCTACGATGGCAAAACCATACCGGTGGTTTTATTCTGCAAGGGTTGTAACGCTCACCTGGAGGCCTTGGCTGATACCGGTTGTGATGGACTGGGTGTCGACTGGACCATGACACTCGCCGAAGCCCGTGCCAGGGTAGGTGACCGCGTGTCCCTGCAAGGCAATCTTGACCCTGCCATTATGTTAACAAACCCGGAGATTATCGAATCGCAGGTTAAAGCGACGCTTGCCAGCTTTGGAAAAGGCAATGGCCATGTGTTCAACCTGGGACATGGGATCACACCTGAAGTAGACCCTCATCATATGACGGTCCTCACCGAAAGTGTGCGTGAACACAGCCTGGCATGGCATAAGAATTGAAATTACCCTTGTAAAGGCGCGGTACCATTGAAAAACTAACGATTTTTTTCGTTCTCAATGCCCTTGGTAATAATCTCGGTGTAGAGACTAAAACACCGGCATACTATCCCGTCATACTCGGGATGACGATCAACCAGTGACTCGTTAGCCCTGCTGTCCTGATACACTTTTTTGAGAAAACTGATATCGCGATCACTCAGCAAACCACCGGCATTGACTTTGTCCAGTAATTGCAATGCCCGTGGCAAACGGACTTCCTCCAGATGAAGCATCAATGCAGCGAGGGTACCGGCGTCTTTTTCTGCTTGTTCCATGCGTATCGGGAACTCCTCGTGGTTGAGTTCAGGACTTACTCAACTCATTCATTTCAACCTTGTAACGATTTTACATCCTAAAGCATTCAAAATTGCGATTTCTGAAGGTTGAATAGTTTCAGTGAATTCATTGACATGCAGCTTGGTGTGAACCAGTGTTTGGGTCATGATTAAACGCGTAAGGCGAATAAAGAGCAAACTATCGTGAGAGACTTGATAAACCGCGCCAATTACTTGGCGTACGAGATCAATTTCAATACGGAGAACGTCGAGTTTCTGCTTTAAACTTAATCTAATTCATCAAGTAACGGTTGCAGAAACTCCTGGTATTTTTTCCAAAGCTTGACCGAACTCGTGTACATGGGCTGGCGTGCCTGATATGCGCTTGCCGTTTTAACAACACCGGCACTTTTATCAAAATTCAGACAGTCCTCCTGCCACTCAAGATCACAGGCAGCCAGCAGCTTTCGTATCTCAACTTCAGGGTTTTGGGTAAGCGCTTCGTAATTCAGGTCATAGATGTCACCGGGCATGACTTCGTGCCAGTGATTCATCAACAACTGGTATTGATTGTGAAACTGACCAACTGTCTTTAAATCATAGGCAAAACGAAAATTTCCAGTCGTGAAATTCTGCTTGTATATGGACAGGCAGGTATCTTTTGCATCCCTGACACAATGAATGATCTTCGCATTGGGTAGCGCGATCTTAATCAGCCCGATCATCATCATGTTAAATGGCATCTTGTCTGTCATGCGACTGCACTGGCTATCCAGTAGCTCAATTTTTTCAAGAT
Organism: uncultured Gammaproteobacteria bacterium; assembly: GCA_963749115.1. Lineage (GTDB taxonomy): Bacteria > Pseudomonadota > Gammaproteobacteria > Xanthomonadales > SZUA-36 > SZUA-36. Next base: position 118,683 of record CAVVLP010000007.1, on the reverse strand, counting down.
AGCTTTTACCAAATAATTCAAAATTCCGCTTTGGGTAAGTCTCGAGCGGGCCAAACCGGAACTGGAGAGATTCTTTCAGGAAAAGACGGGTGCCCAATGCAAAAATGTAATCCAATTCACCCGCACCATAGACATCAGAATGGCTGGAAATTATTTTTTCCACCAAAGTTGTCCCGGAACGGGGCATACCAACAATAAAAATAGGTTTGTTCGAAGATTCTGGTGTGATCTGAACCCCTGACATTGCTTCAACACTAAAGCTTCGAATGATACTTTGGATCAGCTCTTTATCGCTTTCAATCTGATAATTGAATTCCTTGTACCTGAGATCGTTCCCCGATTCTAAAAACCTGAATGCCTCAGGGTAGTCCTCGATGTTTTCGAAGGCCTTGGCCAGGGCAAATGCAAGGTGGACCCTATTCTCCGACGTCAAATCGTCTTTTTTATATAATTCGAGCATCGCACCGATATGGGGGTCCGTTTTTTCATGATATCGATGGATACCTGAATAGGAAAAATGAGCCTGAGTGTAGCCTGGTTGCTGAGCCATGACCTGTTGATACAGATCACTGGCTTCAGAAAATTTACCCTTTGATTTCAGTAGATTAGCCAATAAGTACTTTGCAACAAAGACCTGGCTATGATCTGAAACAATTCGTCGATAAAAATCGATTGCCTGCTCAAGTTTTCCAGCCTGCTGCAAACTATCAGCCAGGTTCATTTGTGCCTCAAGAAACCTTGGGGAAATCGCCAGCGCCTGTTTCCACAAGCTCTCTGCCTCGTTCCGCCGGGATGTTTGAGCACAAACTGCCGCCAGATTGCAGTAGATTTGGGGTGTCCGGATTTTTTCAGCGATAAGGGATCGGTATTCGGATTCAGCAAATGCCAGGTTGCCTACGGATTGAGCATGAACGGCCTGTTGCAGGCGAGCATTTTGTTGACTGGTAAGCACACGTTTTGGCTTGACCACCTTCTGCAGCTGCTTTTTGACTTTTCGTTTCTTTTTACTCATTGCAGTGAGCCTTCATCAAGCATTGAAATACGCTGATTCCAGTCATGGAATCATCTACTACCAATGGCTTTTTTTAGCGGTGTAAGGAACTCCTCGTAGTTTTTCCAGTGATCCAGGGCACCGGTATAAATCGGCTGACGGACCTGCTCGGAACTGGGTGTTGCCACGGCACGTTTATTCAGATGGAAGTTGAGACAAGCTTCTTCAAACGGCAATTCGCAATACTTCAGAATTTGGGCAACAGTCGCGGAAAAGTCGTTGATCAACTCTTCATAGTTAATGGTCAATACCTGTCCCGGCAGCACCGTATGCCAGTGGTCCATCAACTCGATATAGTCCTTGTAGTATTTGCCGATTGTTGCCAGGTCGTAAGAGAAGCGAAAGCTGTCTGCGAAGAAATACCGGTACAGGCTCCAGCCACTGGCCATTGGGTTACGTCTTATATCGATGACCTTTGCATTTGGGAAAAGCGTTTTGATCAAGCCGATATGGTGAAAATTCCCGGGTGCCTTGTCTACAAAATAAGGGGCTTGCTGTCTGAAGGTCTGCGCATAATCCAGGTATCTTTGCGCAAGATCCCGGGTCTGGCTTGCGCTCAAGTTTGCTATGGATTGAGGGTATTGTGCTTGGCCCGGCTGCATTGGATTATTCAGCTCCCGGGAAATTGAAACAATTTCGGCAAGCTCCTGTGTTGCATCAACCATGCTGTGACTGGTCAATATTTGTTCCACCAGCGTGGAGCCACTGCGTGGTAAACCCACGACGAAAATTGGTGCATCAGATGTGCTGCCTGTATCATTCTTACCGGAAAAATATTCTGCAGTAAAAAATGACTTCAAATTGGCGTTCTGATTTGAGTAGCGGAATGGCTGGATTTCTTTATAAGCGTTATTCGCCGCATGGTAATACTGAAAACTCTCTGCAAACTGTCCCTCATCCTCCAGGGCCTTGCCCAATGCAAACTGAATTAGCACCTTACTGATGGCCGTGATTTCAGATTCTCTCAGCAAAGCTTGCATCGCTGTGATTTCATCTGTTGAAAACCGGTAGGTTCTCAGGTTTGCCAGTTCCCAAAAGGCTTGAGGCGACACGCGTTTGTCATCCATGGCCTCGAGAAAACAGCTTATCGCCTCAGGGGTCTCACCGACTGCTTTCAAGACTTTGCCCAGGGGCAGTAAGGCCAATGCACGTTTTTCATGTAGATTCGATAGTTCACGATAAATCTCCAGTGCCTCGAAATATCGCCCCAGGTTATACAGGATTTCTGCTTTAAGCTCGTATATTTGAATATTTTCGGGCGCAAACCCGATCAGATGTTCACATTGCTCAAGCGCTTCGCGATGCTTCCTGTTAGCGAGCAGCGATTGGGTATATTCAAGACCCAGGGCTGGGTTCGCCGGTTGCGTTTCAATACACTGCGCGAGGATAGATGTGCTGACTTCAAATTGATGGAAGCGTTTCGCAATTCTGGCGAGCAGGCGGAGTGTACGCACCTCGGCGGGCACCAGCCTCAATAAGTGCCGACACATTTTATCCGCTTTTTCAAAATCCCCATTTTCAAAAGACTGTTCCGCCAGTTTCAGATTTTCATTAAAGGCTTTGATCATATCGTACTGTTTTAATGCGTTTTTACTTGCCTCAAGCTGTCCATCGCTTTGCAGATATTCACTAAGTAAAAGCCAGTTTGCGTCAATATCAGGTCTCATGCTGGTCGCATTCACAAGAAGCTCAATCGCAGCTTGGGGATCATCTTCATTGAAAAGAATATTCGCCAGCTCAACTTTGGCAGGCACATGATCCGGCTCCCGGGAGATCAGTGTCGCGAGCGTGTGTTTTGCCTCATTCGGTTCTTCACAAAGCACGTGGCAACGTGCCAGAATCAACATGGCAAAGCTGTCAGAAGACTCTTTGTTAAAACTACTCTTAAGGGTATGTTTTACAGCCTCAGCGTCTTCCGGAAGAAGCGTTTCGAGATCTCTGAGCGTTTTGTTTTTTTTATAAGCTTCAAGCATGTGTATTTTGGTCTTGGTACCTTAAGTGCGGTGATTGTACTTCGGCCGGCCGCATTAAACCAACCAATGGGGAACCCGTCAGGAATGTACCATTCCATACTTTTGCCACTGGCTCTTTACCCTCGTACTTTTTAGAATGAACCCGATTCGGGAGACTCACATGCGCGTTCGACTGCTATTGATCATCGTTGTACTGCTGGTGGCGGTTGTGACACTATTCCTGTTGCTTCTGGCCACCGACACAGCCTTGTCAGTGTGGCAACGCTTACAACAAGCCCCGCTTTGGCTACAGGTGGCTTATACACTGGTGTTGCTGTTGATCTCGAGTGCCACACTGTGGCTCACATGGCACTGGTTAAAGCCTGCACGCAAAAAATCCCCGGTCAGGGGTGAAAGTATGCATATTGACCCATCCAGCTTTCAGGAAGCACTGGTGGAGTCGGCAGGCACAGGAGTTGATGTCAGCGCGGCAGTTCAGGAAATTAAGGAACAACAAAGACGAAAACAGAGCGGTGAGGTCTTTATCGCCATTTTTGGCGAGATAAGCACCGGCAAAAGCAGCCTGGTCAAGGCGTTACTGCCAAAGGCCGATTTGCAAAGCGACACCAGGGGCGGTACCACCCAACATGTCAGTCACTACCGATGGCAGGCTGATTCAGGTGACGCTGTCATGATTGCCGACCTGCCGGGTTTCAATCTCGACGGCAACCCGCAGATTTTAGAGGAAGCCCGCCGCGCTCACCTGGTCATATTTCTTTGCGACAGTGATATTACACGCAGCCAAATGGAACAACTGCAAAGCCTGCTTTCCATACGGAAGCCATTGCTTGTTGCACTCAATAAAATGGACCGGTTTTCAAATTCCGAAGCGCGTGAGATCGCCGGGAATATTTCACAGCGAACCGGTGTAGACAGGGAAGATATCGTTTTTATTCAAACGGGTGGGCGTGAAGAAGTCATCAAGTTGTTGCGCGATGGCAATGAGGAAGTCGTTATCAAGGATCGCCCACAGGATATAGAGCCGCTTCGAACCGCCCTGCAACGCAAGCTGGATAGTGATCAGCAACTGATGGAGCAGTTACGGGATACCGCCGTCTTGCTGCTGGCCTCGGAAAAGTTGGTTGATGCACGTGCTAAACACCGCGAACGACAGGCCGATGAGTTAGTGGCGACGTATTCCAAAAGGGCCATAGTTGGCGCGCTGGCCGCAGTCGCGCCAGGTTCCGATATTATCATCCAGGGATTGCTTGCCACACGCCTGGTTCAGGCGTTGTGCAAGGTCTATGATGTTTCCGTGAAGGAAGTGGAAATAGATTCATTTCTGCGTCTGGCCGGGGGAAAGGTAAAAAAAATGACAGCCATTACACTGGCCATAACCGGCAATGCACTCAAGGCGTTTCCGGGTATTGGCACCTTGACCGGCGGTCTGGTTCATGCCGTTGCCTATGGCATGATTTTCGAAAGTTTGGGACGAGCTGCTGCACAAACCCTTGCAAGCCGGGGTGATTTACGTCCCTATCCGGCAGCAAAAGCCTTTGAGGAAATTCTGAATGATAATCTTGAAGCAGGTGCAATCCGCTTTGCAAAACTTGCCCTGGCTGAAAAAGGCAAGGAAAAACAAGCCTGAACAATACCTGCTGGACGCTGACCAGCAAATTCAAACTCTGCTGGGTGATACTGACATCCCAGCCGCGGTGCGGCATGAATTGTCTTGCGAATTTGCCGAGATAGAAACCATTTCGGAGAAATTGCAGCATGGTGAAATTCACATTGCAGCATTCGGTCGCGTTGGAACCGGCAAGTCATCGTTATTGAATGCCTTGCTTGGGCGCGAGGTATTTTCAACCAGTCCACTGCATGGCGAGACACGATCCCAACAACGCAGTGAGTGGGACTCTGTAAATACTGACCACGTTGTATTGATTGATACGCCCGGTATCGATGAACTCGACGGTGAGGCCAGGGAGGAAATGGCCAATTCTGTGGCCCGGGTTTCCGATATTGTTTTGATGGTTTGCGAAGGCGACCTGACAGAAACAGAATTAAAGGCTGTGCGCGGCCTGGCCGAACGTAAACGGCCGTTATTGCTGGTGTTGAATAAATCAGACCGCTATAGCAGGTCTGAGATCCAGTCCCTTTTGGATCACCTGAGGAACCGTTGCGAAGCATATGTCGAGCCTGGCAATGTTTTGACCGCCTGTGCCGACCCGCGGCCTGAACCGGTTATCCGAATAGATGAAAACGGTAACGAAGAAAAAACAACTCGTCCACGCTCTCCCGATATCAGCGATCTCAAGACGCGTTTGTGGACAATCCTTGAAAAAGAAGGAAAAACACTGGCGGCGCTCAATGCCGCCTTGTTTACCAGCGAGCTGGACGCCCGTATAGCAGGCAAAATTGTAACCGCCAGGAAAACCGTGGCGGATAAAATCATCAGAAATTATTGCCTCGCCAAGGGTCTCGTGGTCGCAGTGAACCCGATTCCCGCTGCTGATTTACTGGCCGCAGCCGGTACCGACGTGGCGATGGTCGTGCATCTTGGTAATGTTTACGGTTTCCAGCTGTCACGGCGGGACGCCACTAAACTACTTTTCACCATCTCCGCCCAAATGTTGTTGTTGATGGGCACCTACTGGGGTGTAAACATGGTTTCGGCCGCCATGAAAACCGTCAGCGCCGGCATGTCTGCCGCGTTGACGGCAGGTGCGCAGGGCACGCTGGCCTGGTACGCAACCTATGTGACCGGCATAGCCGCAGAATCATGGTTTGCGAAGGGGAAATCCTGGGGCTCGGCCGGGCCCAGGGAAACAATCAACGAAATCCTGGACTCGCTGGACAGAGATTCAATTTTGAAGTCTGCGCGCCATGATATCCTGGGCAGGTTCAAAGCAACAAGTTAGGCTGAACGATTGGTTCAGTGTCACCTATTAAAGCCAAACTTCTTCTCTATTTGTCAGGTCATATAGGGACTCGGCATCCTTGATCAACTTGTTGGCATAGTTACCCATTTGCAATTGAGCGTCCCGTGTTGGTCCCTTGTTCTTACCCACTGCAAGAAGCCGGTCTGCATCCATCTGCCACTTTAATGCAAAATGCTTGGCGGCATCCTTGGGTGTTGCTGCCATACTGCCTGCGATGTAGTCCGTGATCACACCTTCACCCGAAATGGTCCAGATAAACCTGGTTTTTTGCCCCATTCCCCAAACCTTGGCGATTAATATTTTATTCGGAAACGCCCAGGCAGGACTGGCTTCCACCGCAGTACCAGTAACGGCATTACGCTTAAGCATTTCCTGCACAACCTTATCAAGCAATGGCTTGAACCAGTCTTTCAGCGCTTCTTTTTCTGTTTCAGATCTTGATTCCGTCATCTTTTTCTCCCGGCCCGAATTCCAATCGTAAGCCTGATTTGAATTAATTTCGGGCTCTTCGGTCCCGGTTGTGTTTTATTCTTATGGACTGTCAGTTTTCGCAAAAAATGTTACAAGCACATCATCCAAAAGCGGTGTCCAGTTTTTCCAGTTGTGCTCTCCGGTAACTTTGATGTAAGTCAGGTCATAACCCTTGCTTTCAAGGGTCTTTTTGAATCGTTTTACAGCACCTGTATTATCATTTCTCGAACCCACACTTAAAAACATTTTGAGTGGCAAAGGCTCTGCTTTTTCATATAGATCACGTACCACTTCAAGATGCTGTCCACTCGCCGGCGATTGCATGGCAATACCTGAAAAGAGCTGTGAAAGCATCAATCCAAAACATGCGCTGTTCAACCCACCAAACGATAGACCCAGAATGACGCGGTTTTCGCGCGCTAAACTGACAGGCTGTTGTCCGCTGATTGTTGGAATGAGTTCACTGGCAAAAAACGCGGCGAACTTTGTGTTACACATAAACTCTGAGTTGCGGCGGATTTCTTTCAGATTGTCCGGGTTCCGGCTATCTAAAAACACCACAATTACCGGTTCAATCACGCCGCCATTGAGCGCGGTATCCAGCACAGCTTTAAAATTGCCATGCCCCAGGTAGGCTTGACCATCAGTCACATACAGAGTTGGTAATTCATCCTCGCTCGATGTATCAGCAGGCCTGTATACCCTGTATTGCAACTCATAACCCAAATGTGTACTGAAAATGCGCTGGTTGTCACTCAAAGCACCCTCATCAGCAAAAGCGATGGAAACAAATAAAAACAACAATGATGCCGTCAGAATCCCTGTTTGCCGTATCCGGGGACGCATCTGCCACACACTTACCTCACACGTTTAACGCGGGTTGACACACTACCTTCATGCACAAGGAAAAAAGAACCCAGCACACCTGCTTTTATAAAAGCTTCGAAGGGCGGTTTTATATTCCATGGATCGGCCTCTTGCTGTTTCCAGACCTGACCATCAGATGTCTGGAAATAATAAATATTCTGACTATCTTTTTGACTACGCACGATGGTTACATCGAGTTTGTTAGCGGAGATCGCCTTTCCGGTTGCCGGCTTTGGTTCAGTTTTCTGTGTTGATGTAGCCCCTGGGTCCGCAGCCACGGCAGGTGGCGGCTCCGGCTGAGGTTGCGCTGCCGGCTTCATTTTACTGCTTCCGAATTCTTCTACCCGTACCTGCTTAAGTTTCTGCTCATTGAAAATACCACCCCCGCTAACCGTGTCGTAACACGCCAAACGCTCAGTCTCGCCCTCAATTACCCTACACCCTTTGATATCACTAATATTTATGGGCTCATCAGCCAGTAATGTTTGCGATGTCCCCAAACTTAAAAATAGAATGCCTAATAATGGTACTGAGATAACTTTATGTAGCAAGGTTTTCATTCCTAATATTCTTCCCGAAAATACTACCCGGTATTAGCCGGTCCGCTGGTTTGTTTCATCCACAAAAAAGATCATATTTGTCAGCACAGGTTATCAGATACTCACGATTTGATCAGTATTTTGTATGTATTGATTGTGATTTAAGTTTTCTATTTTTTTCGGTTTCTAGCATACGCCTATTGGCATCTAACCTGAATTTCTTTCTTCAGACCGTCATGAACTTCGTCAAACGTATCCTCCTGATGGATTTTGTGATGTAATAAAATCTCAAGATACGGAGTTATCCTTATGAAGCGAACTCTTGTAGTGATACTTATTTTTTTTGGATTTTTGACAATATTCGAACTGGCAAATGCCGCCGGGTCTCCAGTACCCGAACCATTCCAGCGCTTTGATGATAATTCGAAGTACACGATCAACTATGATGATCTGACTAATTTGTTGAAAACAGTGGTCGTTGATGTCGGCCGGTCTACCCGCGAGAAAGCTGCACCCAGCCAGGCATCCCTGGGTACGCGGATGAAGACCAGTGTCAAAAGATCAACCGCGAATGAGGGCAACCGTTTCTATTACGAGTCATTTAGTAACAATGAAGAGGCCCAACAATTTCTTGAAGCCATTCAGAAAAGTCTCGAGCAGTTACCGACCGAGGCACCCCTCGAATACTTTTCCCGCGATGAGCAACTGGCCTACTGGTTGAACCTGTATAACGTCACTATCCTGAATGAGATTATCAAGGTGTACCCACAACGCAACCTCAAAAAGTTGCTGGTGGGTAAGAAATCAGTGTTGTCTAAAAAAATTCTTAATGTGGCAGGGATACCGTTGAGCCTGGACGATATCCAGTACACCATTCTGAAAAACAACTATGACAATGATCCATTGATCATTTACGGTCTTTACCAGGGGATAATCGGCGGTCCGAACATCCGCAAAAAGGCCTATACCGGTCCCGACGTGCGTCGTGCCTTGAAGAACAATGCCAACGAGTTTATTAATTCCAACCGTGGCACTTACAGTAAGGATGAAAAAGTCTTCCGAGTATCCAGTCTATATGATCGTAACAGGGTGTTTTTCCCTGATTTTAAATCAGATTTATCCAAGCACTTTTTGACATACCTGGAACAGCCTGAACGAACAGAGCTACAGTCAGCGTCAACATTGAAGCCGGACATCAACGACTGGACAGTGACTGACCTGGGCGGTACCTACCGTGATCTGGGTGCCTCCTTTGGGGATAGCAATGCAGCTTTGCTGGATTCTGTAAAAAGCACCTCATCGGTGGATGGTGTAGTTATGGGCGCCGCCGTCGGTGCCGGGTCTTCGTCGATGGCAGCAAAAGCAAAACCGATGCAGCGTATTGACCCGGAATTGCTGACAATATTGCTTGAACTCAATTTGAAACGTGAAGCTACAAATTATGAAAAAGCGAATGTAACGATGGAAGAGTTGGGTGAAGTACCGGTTGATTCTGACCCAGATTCCAATCCCGATTCAGACCCCGAACGCAAAGATAATAACTAACGGTTAAGAGCACCATGGGTCCACATCTGATGGGCCCGGGTACCTGCTTTCAGGAGTCTTCATCAACACCGAAAGCATGCTCAAAATGTTGTTCGTAATTCTTCCAACGGCCAATTGAATTGGTGTGAAGCGGTTCTCTGACCTGCCACACACTGGCGGTTTGTACCGTGTTCTTCAACTTGTTGAAAGACAAACAGCACTCGTCCCAGTCCTCTCCGAGACACTCCAATAATCGTGTTATCGTATCCCTTGGTTCAGTAACCAGATCCTCGTAACGAACACGTATCAAGTCAGTACCCAGTATGGACTGCCAGTGGTCAACCAGATTCTTCTGAAGGGCAATGTAGTGACGAATATCACTTAGGCTTGTAGCGTAGCTTTGCCCTGGTCCAAGACGCGTTGAATAGACCGAGGTAGCGACATCGCGCCAGTCGCGCTCTGTTACCACGAATTTTGCCGATGGCAGGACTGCCTTGATGAGTCCAATGTGCAAAAAATTGTCGGGACGCTTGTCAGTGATCCTGATTGAATCACCAAAAAACTTCCTTGATTGCGCGGCATGTTGCGCTTTCCATGAATGGGCCTTCCCTGTTGTTAGACTATCCAGGCCTTCAGGATAATTGCGAAATTCTTTCGCTACCAGGCGCGGAAAAAATTCACTTTCCCCACCTGCAACAAAACGCGGATGTGCGGCGAGAAATTGCTCCAGCAGTGTTGACCCGCTCCGAAACATTCCGCATATAAAGACGGTTTCATCGGACAGGCCCTCAAAACGCGAGAGCCATTGATAGCTACACTGCGACCTGATGCGATGAAACTCTGCTTCAGTTACTTCTTGCCGGTAAGTGGGCAAGCTTGGTCTATCCAGTTGATTAGCCATCGAAAAGTGCTGCCATGCCCGTTCGAACAAAGCCAGCTTGTCATAGGCCCGGCCGAGTGTGAAATGCACGTCACAATTTTTGCTATTTTGAGCAACCACGCTCAGCCTGGCCAGCAACGGGTCTTCCTCATCAACGAAAATGTGAGCGTCTGCCAGACGTGCCAAGGCGGACTCATTGGCCGGGTCCAACTTCAGACATTGCTCAAAACAACGGTGCGCCTCATCCCTGTTGCCTTCGGTTTCTGACAAATTGCCCAGGTTGTAATACGCACTGGCGTAACCGGGGTTAAGCTTGAGAGCCTGTTGCAGGTGGGTCCTTGCCTTTTCACTACTTTTAAGGTGATCCATGCAGATGTTGGCAATGTTGAGATGCACCTCTTCGGGAGTATCTATACCCAGCTTCAGCGCACGTTGATACCTGTCGACCGCAGCCTCAAATTGACCGTCCTTGGAAAGATAGTAGGCATAGTTAAACGTAGCATTGGCCGAGTCTGGCTTATACGCCAGGTATTCTTTATAGGCTCCAAGAGCATGTTCCAGGGGTAATCGGCTTTGGTGCAGGTGGTTGGCAATTTGGTCGATCGCTGACAGGTTATTTCCCGCGCGTTTGAACAGTGACCGAATATCTGAATCTTTTGTCATTGAAGCGAGGAATAGCCTTTATAGAAGTGACCTAGAATACTTTCTCTGCCACCTGAAAGAAAGTGCGGCCGAAATAAAGTGGGGCCAAAAAGAAAGCGGGCCAATGGCCCGCTTTCAGTTCTAGCTTGTTTCTTATGACTTAGAAACGGAAGGTTGCCTGTGCGAAGAAGTAACGACCCAATGTGTCGTAAAAACCTGCAATCGTATTGGCATTGTTAGACAGCGTGCCACCGATCATTGGTGGCTCTTTGTCAAACACATTATTGACACCAAGCACGATGTCATTATTTTCCATGAAGCGGAAAACAGCGTTCAGATCAATGTAGTTCTGAGACTTGCTCATGTTATCCTGGGCAATTACGTCTGTTCCACCATCATAGTCAACACCTTCGAAATAACGCCATCTCATACCCGCTGACCACCACTCATTTGAGTCATAGTCAACTGAAAGCGTATGACGCCATTTTGGTGACGGGTAGCAACGTACGCTGATAAGACCCTTACAATCATAGGCTGAGTCGGGATCAGCCAATGGCTGGGTTTCCTTGGTCATCGCATAGGTACCAAGCATATTGGTAGTCCAGGTACCAGCGGCCCAATCGGTTGACCAGTTAAAGGCCAAATCGATACCTTCCCACTTATTGCTACCAAGGTTAATGTTGGTATCAGCCACAAAACCAGAAGTACCCCTCCAGAGGTCACCGGTTGAAGGATTACGATTAATCTGGTCACACAACACACCGAATAAACCACACTGCTCGATGATCGTTGTTGCACCAATATTACTGATGGTGTCATCAATATCGATCCTCCAGTAATCGACCGAAATCGTCATGGTATCCATCGGGTTGATAACTATACCGGCGGTCCAGGTATCAGCTTTTTCAGGATCAAGCAGCGGGTTACCACCAAACAGGCCGTTATACTGACCCGCAGGGCTTGCAACAATGGTGCCATACTGACCAGATGTCACACCTGTAAGGGCGCACTGTGCTTCGGTATAAATTGGGGAAGCACCGGAGCAAGGATCAGCACCGGTCCACAGACCGAGGGACTGAGCCGCAAACAGTTCAGCAACGTTCGGAGCACGAACCGCGCGGTTGTAACCAACACGAACACGCACCATATCAATCGGCTGCCAGTCAAAACCGGCACGGTAGGTGCTGGTTCCGCCACTGGTGCTGTAATCTGAATAGCGGTAGGCCAAATCGAGGTTAAGTGCCTGGGCGCCCGTTACATTTGTCAGCAATGGAATGTTGGCTTCGCCAAAGAATTCCAAAACATTGTATGAACCGGAAATACCCGTTGTCGGTCCACCCTGACCAGCCAACGCACCTTGTTGGAAGGTGGTGTCGGAAATACGCTCGTAAGCTTCCGTACGATGTTCCCAACCGGCCAGCAACCATGATGGAATCTGCATTACCGATATTCCAGCCGGTATCACCGGTTACGTAACCATTGATAACACGGGTGGATGTTTTACCAGTTGAAATGGCTGTGCCAAGAAGTGCAGCAGCTGCCTCTTCTGTTACACCCTGGTAGGTAAATACCTCGTAAGGTATACAACCCGGGGTGGCGGCACACGCGTCACCGTCAACCGCAATACCGATTGCAGCGGTCAACATGTCATTCTGGTAAGACTGGCTGGACGAAGTCGAGCCATACAGATAAGAGATATCGTAATCCCAATCGTCGTTAATTGCGCCTTTAAGACCGCCTACGATACGGAAACCGCTGTGGTCGAAGTCCTGGCGACGAGGCCCGCCTTCAACATTACGCTTACCGATATAGATACCAAACTGTTCAGCGCCCGGCCAGTACTCTTGCAGCGAGTCAGCGAATCCCTGTGAAAATACGCTGTTGTCCGCCGGCAGGAAATACTCAGTCGCGAAGAAGGTACCTGATTCGGCGATCTGGCCAAAGGTACGGTCATTTGCAAAGTTTGTTTCCAGATAGGCGATGGCGTGTTCATTGATTTCATAATCGACAAACGCACCCATTGACCAACGCTCATCAGGGCGCATGAAATGGTTGACGGGCGCATAGTTGTAAACATTAGAGCCATCGTAAGGCGTGCAGCGAGTTATCCGGTTGCAGTGAAAGGAATTCGGAAACGCTGTAATCAGATACACCATCGACTGATGGGGCGATGAAAAAGTTTGGAACGATCGCATTGGCTGAACCACCGCACGATGTACCTGCACCGTTCAATGCACAGCTTGAATAGTCGCGTTCCGCCTGCAGCAATTCCTGGTTTTTACGCCAGGTCGCGTAAACGGTCGCATTACCTCTGCCATCATCAAAATCACCACCGATAACGAGATCGATGTTATAGGCCTGTCCATCAATACCGGAACTGCCTGTAGGATATTCAAAATCCCTTCTATCCATCAGTTCCGTAAGGTACTTGTTGTCATTTTTATGCTGGTAACCACTGATACCGGCACTGATTTCAACACCTGTAACACGACGCATGATGAAGTTGACAACACCCGCCACAGCGTCAGCACCATAAGTGGCTGATGCACCACCGGTCAGTACTTCAACACGCTCAATCATGGCGGAAGGAATCTGGTTAACGTCCACAGATGTGGCCGAAACACCACCTGGCTGCAAACGACGACCGTTCATCAGTACCAGTGTCCGGAAGGAACCCAGTCCACGCAAGATCAATTGACGCGGTACCAGAGATACCATTGGCATCAAATGAATGCAGGGCGGTTTCAACCTGGGGAAGGCTGTTCAAAATATCTTCAACACGGGTCAGACCGGTAGACTCAATTTGCGTCCATACCGACTACAGTTACCGGGCTGGTGCGGCCAAAGCCGTCTACTGTCGCAATACGTGAACCGGTTACGATCACTTCTTCTAACAAGTCTTCAGCATTCTCATCCTGATCTTCCTGTGCCACGGCAACTCCCGTGGCCATCAACGATGCTGTAAGTCCTAGTGCGGAAGATACCGCGAGACTCAGTAGCTTTTTATGTTGCATTACTATTTCTCCTAGATTTAACAATTTTTTTGTCAGTGGTTCTTGTTAACTTACGCCCAAAAACTAATGACGGCTTTTTTACTACCTAAAATAACAACAATAAAAACAACAACTTATCAGGAAGATTGCTATTTCAGGCTTAAGTTATAGTCTCAGATGTTAAATTTACATTAATTTAATTCAAAAAGCACCCTTTTTTTAGCCGCAGCCCAGGCACATTTAAGTACCTGATTATCCAACTTTTGCAAGTTATGACCGCCCATTGAAGGGTGTTTACATCGAATTAACGAACATCTTAACAAATAGACTTTGTGGAAATGTTAAACCGGACTAATCCCGGATATGCCACCCTGGTCAGAACTACCCTCTCACGACAAAAGCCATTCGTGAACTGGCGGCATTAAGCATGCTTGATTGCTGATGTTGAACACTCATCGGGGCGCTCAAAAAAAACCCCGGCTTCTAACCGGGGTTTATCACTCCTGACTGCGTTATGATCTTTAGTCATGCTTCAACTTGATATTACCACTGAAACTTTCAACCCGGACTTCAGCACCACCACTACCGGCCACATACTTCAAATGACTGCCAGGACCGTGTTTCGCATGATCAACTGAACCGAAATCAGTGCTGATCCGGCCACTGAAGCTTTCGGCTTTGAACACACCGGACTGGGACGCCGGTAAAATGATGGTCACATCACCGCTCATACTCTCGGCAGTCAACTTACCGTTGCCGGAAATTTCTGCGGTTGCTGTCATGTCACCGGAAACTGTCTCAAATTTCCCGCTGTCAATCAGACCGGCCTGTAATTCCATGTCACCGGATACCGTGGTGGCTGAAACTTCCCCGGAGATGCCGGATAAGTCAATGTCACCCGATACTGATTCGGCGGAAATACGTACCGTATTGACCGCTAAATTCAACATCACCACTGACAGATTCAATAGAAACCCGACGACTTGACGCGCTGACGTCCACGTCACCGCTGACCGAGGAAGCCGTCAGTTTTTCATTATCCAGACCCGAAACATCAATATCCGCACTGACTGCATCAGCATCAATACTGGCACCCTTCGGAATCATCAATTTCAGCTCGGTGTTATCTACATTTCTTTCATTGCGGTTGGCCACATTGATTATCAGGCTGGAATCACTCGCACTGATTTCCAGCTCATCCACACTGTTTCCAAGTTCGCCGGTCAGACGGGCTTCGTTCCGATCCCAACCCTGTATTTCAATACTTCCGGCAATATTTTCGATAGAAACCGTGGCATCCGCATCAATATCCCAACTTTCATCCACAGACTGCCCGGCAAAAGCGGATACCGATGCAAGCATCAATAAAACCGCCGTTAACTTCAGGTATCCCACTTTCATGTCCTTCTCCAATTATTCTGTTCAAGCAATGCCAGTCGTTTTACGAACTGTAATTGTTGCGATCTTAAATCCAGTAATTTTCCATTTAAATAAACATTTGACGGGTATTGCTGCAAAGCAGCCAGCAATGAGGATTCTGCCTGTAACAGAGCCTCCCAGCTTCCCCGCAGCGCATCCGGTTCCTCGCCTTCGAGACGCAACCCGGAATAATCAAGTGGCACCAGTTCACTAAAGGCTGCCTGGTACTCCAGTTCGGTGGCTTTCACGGTACCGATCAAGGCATATTCCTGCACGGTTTCTGACATTTGACCAGCTGAACCCGTATCCATCCCGCGACCGATGAAAATACCGGTGGCCAGGGCCAATAAAACTGCTGCAGCCATCGCCGGGGTACGCCAGAACGGTGCCTTGTATTGCACATTATTCTCCCGCTCAACCGTATCGAGCCGCTCGCTGATACCAGGCCACAAGTCCCGTTGTGGTTTCATGCTGCGGGGCAATGACCCGATAGCGCTTGTTAATTCTGTTTCTTTCATTTCTCTCACAACATCCTTCAGATACTTTCAGAGTCCTTTAGTATTTCCTGAACCATCTTCCGCGCACGGTGTAACTGTGCCTTGGAAGAACCGACCGCCATTCCGGTCATTTCTGCAATTTCGTTGTGCTGGTAACCTTCGATGTCATACAAAACCAGCACGGTTCTCGCTCTTTCGGGCAGTCCGGCGATGGCGGCCTCGAGATCTTTCCTCAAACCCGCATATACGTCGCGATCACCAACCTGTACACGCTCAATGTCATCACTGAACGTCTGTTCACGTTGCAAGCGCTTCACCCGGATGCGGCGATCACTCAAGACAACGTTAACAGCCAACCGATGCAACCAGGTTCCGAACTTGCTGTCACCTCTGAAAAGGTGAAGCTTGTTCCATGCCCTGACAAACGCCTCCTGCACCATATCTTCCGCCAGTGCCCTGTCACCACCACACATACGCCAGCAAAGCCCGTAAATCCTGTCGCAGTGACTGCGGTAAAGCTTCTCGAATGCAAGCTGATCTCCAGCCCGGGCCTTATCGACCCAAAGTTTTTCGGTAGCTGACAAATCTGTCTTGTCGTGCCGCCACGATGTCACCGCTTGCATTCCTCCCATGTACTTTTAGATGTAAACCAGCAGAAAGGGTTTAAAAAATAACTTGTATACGGGAAAGTTAACATGCCCATGCACAAAATGTGCAAGAAGGTGAGACCGGGAACCGTTCGAGAAACTGGCATGGGCCATGGACTTTACTTCATACAACGGGGTTCCGGATTAAGTAGACCGGTAGTGCATGTTATACGTATAGTTAGCGGGAGACCGTATCAAATTCATCACGAGAGGAAAGTACAATGAACATTCTCCAGTTCCTGGCAAAGCTTGCAGAAAATCAGTGCGGTCCGGTTGTTATTTTTGGTAACAGTTTCGGAATTATCGAATGATGTCTGAAAAACAAATTTCACGCAATGCCCCTTGCCCTTGTGGCAGCGGGAAGAAGTACAAGAAGTGTTGTGGGAACCTGGCACAATCTTCTGTTGTCGCTGCAAAGACAGGTGCCAATCCAGCACCATCTTCACAGCAGGTGTATACAGAAGCGATGAACCTGTGCAATTCAGGGCGGTATCAGGAGGCAAAAAAGATATATGAAGAACTTCTTCGATCCCGGCCCCATGAAGTACGCGCTGTTTCCGGGCTGTGGCTGTGCCTGGCAGAGCTTGGACAAAGCGAACGTGCGTTGGAAGTGGCCAGACTAGCACTAAAGCTAGAGCCTGATAACCTGACCTTTATTAACGAGTTTACCGTGATGCTCTTTAACGCAGGCAAAGTAGAGGAATCTCTCGAATGGGCAAAGCGTGCTGTAAAAATGGGACCAGAGGGTGCCAGGTCTTACGTGTTTGTCGCAAACTGTTACGAGAAATTACATCGGATAGATGATGCGCTTGAAGCAAATAGACTGGCGCGAATTGCCAGTCCTCAAACTAAATATCTCAATTACCAGGAAGCCAAACTGCTTGCCCGGAATGGCGATTATGAACGGGCAAGGGATATTTTGCGGGAAACCATCCAGGCACCCGGCTTACAACCTGAGTTAAGAGCACAGATATTTGGTGAACTAGGGCGGGTACTCGACAAACTCAAGGACTATGACCAGGCATACGAGGCATTTGCACAAAGTGGACTTGAGGCTGCCCGTAACCCCAAAACCCAGAAGTTCCAGCTTGGATTAAGGACAAGTTTGCTTGCCGCGTATATCCAGGGGTTGACAGAAGAAAGGCTCAAGAAATGGAAGCCCGTGGATTTTAAGGATGATTCATGGACTCCTGCATTTCTCGTGGGGTTTCCCCGTTCCGGAACCACAATGACCGAACAAATCCTGGCTGCCCACAGCGGTATATGTACAACAGATGAACAGCCCTACATGGAACACGTGCGTATGGAATGGGTACGGATTGTCGGCGCAAATCCGGATCTTGGATTGATGGCAGACCAACTTGATGCCAAATCTATCCTGCAACTGCGCAAAACCTACCGCGAAAAAGTTGAAGCAGATCAACAGTCACCCATTGGATCAAAAATGATTATTGATAAATTACCACTCAATATCATGAACATTGGGTTAATTAACCTTGTATTCCCGGAGGCGAAAATAATTGTCGCATTAAGAGACCCTCGTGATTGCTGTCTCAGCAGTTTTATGCAGGACTTCAAACTCAATTCTGCAATGATTCATTTTCTGGCACTCGACCGGACCGTGAATTTTTATACACAGGTAATGGGTGCATGGCTGCATTTTCGTGACATAATTTCCTTATCTCATATCACTGTTCGATATGAGGATACCGTTCAGAATTTTGAGTTTGAAGCGAAACGACTCATTGATTATTTGGGTCTTGACTGGGAACCCGACATTTTGCAGTTCCATCAAGGTGCAAAAGAGCGTGTGATTGCCACACCAAGCTATGTCGCAGTGACCGAACCCGTCCACACCCGCGCAATTGGCAGGTGGAAAAACTATCACAAACAATTTGCCCCGTTACTACCGAAACTGGAACCATTTCTTAGAGAATTCGAGTATGAGATTGATGGGTAACAGACTGCGTGCCATAAATACTTTTCAGCAAAACCAGTGAATCCTATCCCGTGGGGATGGTCAGCACCGGATTATTGTCCTCGCCCCCTGTATCCGTAAGCGTTGTCAGGAAGAGCATCAGGGTAAAAACCTGCTTGGAGCGCAAGTCAGTCGGTTTGATCCAGTACCAGTAATCATCGTATAGGGTTGCAGCAAAACTGACCTCAGGTTTGTCCGGCCCTGAGTACACAAAGAAAGGCCGTTGCATTTCAGACGGTACTTCATAACCCTCGGTTGCCTGGGAGGACTTACTTTCCGGAACCTCTACAAAACCGGCCATAGCTCCCATGATTTGCAGGATGGATCGTGTTTGAATGGCGAGAACGTCATCCTCAAAGGCAAAAGGAGAATAAACCACACGGAATTTCTCCCTCTCGGTGCTCAAGCCGACCACTTCCCTCGCCCGTTTTCCCTCCTCAATTTCATGTTCCGAAGCCGAGACATTCCTGAAAAATATAATAATTTTATTTTTTGTGGCGGGATCAGTACTTTGCTCAAAAGCTATCCCGCCTCTGATCTGTAATTCCCTCAATCGCTCCACGAATTCATAAAATTCGGGGTCCGGTTCGCGTTTTTTTCCGGCAGTCACTGAATAGTTCTTAAGACCATTGATAGCTTCTACTGCCCAGGTAAACAGCAGCCTGGCATCATAGCCGGACTGAATCAGTGCCAATAAACTTGAAGGCTCAATCGGCTTTAGCATGCTGGTCAGGTAGTCGGTGCCGGTTTTTGGTGTGTATGTGATGGTGGGTCGATCAGTGAATTTGCCGCCTGCACCCAGTGATGCCGTGTTACTGGAATCAAACGCCGTGCCATAACCCAGACCACCTGACACCTGCGTTTCCAATGAGTAACCCGCCACGATCTGGCCGACATCCAGGTAAACCGGCATATCGACATAACGTAAACGCACAAGGTTGGCCAGCATCTGGTTCTTCCAGTTCTGGCCGATACTCTGGCCATAATCCAGTTGATCCCGGTTAATGGTTTTTGGCCCGATGCTGGAGCAGGCCGAAACCAGGGAAATCAACAGCGTGACACCGAGAAAGCGCACGAAAGCACTTTGACTGGCTTGATGGATGACTCTTGAAAACTTCATGATCAGGCCTCCGAATCAAATGATGGCTTTAGACCAGCATTTTAAAGTAAAGCGTCTCTGCCGCCATTGAAAAATAAATTATCGGTGCAATCCAACGCGAATGAATTACCTGGATTGATTCATCGGGTACAACAGTTGAGGATTTATTCACCCGGTTTTTTTGAATTGATGGAAATTTGATGTATTAAAATGCGTATGCCATACATACTTTATGTTTACCGATAGAAGTACTATTGTAGAAAGTTCGGAAGAACATGATTCTCAAACCAGAATACTGGAGAACAAATTGACTACCAGAGCTAAATCATATTTTGTAGTGCTTGCCGTTTTATTGGGCTTCAGCACCGTTGCCGCACAGGCGGACGGTGCTCAACAAGACGCCAAAGCCATCGAGGTGCTGAAACAGATGGCTGCATTTAAATCATCCCAGGACCAGGTTGTTATTAAAGGTGTCACATTCACGGATGCCAGGCTGGGTGCCGGATTAATGGTTGCAAACGCAGAAGAGGTAAGCGTTTCGATAAGACGCCCCGGCTCAATGCTCATCACCAGTGCGGACGGTGAGGCGACCAGGGGTTTCTATTTTCACGACGGCCTGTTTACCTTTTTTAACTCGGCAACCAGGCTTTATGGTCAGGCCGATATACCGAAAGATATTGAAGCTGCGATGGAGTTTGCACTTGATGAACTGGGTATTGAGGCTCCACTGCTGGATATGATTTACAAAGACGCATCAACCCATCTGCTCACATCAGGGGAGACTATTTTGTACCTCACCGACAAGGCTCGGGTGGGTAATACGGACTGTCATCACCTTGCTATCCGCGGAGCGGAGGTTGATGTTCAGTTATGGGTAGAGGAAGGCGACCGTCCAGTAACAAGGAAGATCATGATCACTTCGAAATGGGAAGGCGGTTCACCCCGTTTTGTTGCCAATCTTGATTGGGATACCAGTCCGGAATTCAAACCGGGGCTCTTTGAATTCAAAGCGCCCCAGGACGCCACAAAAATCGAATTCATCAGGGGAGCATCAGCGCAATGAGCACGCGGGAGAAGAAAATGGAACGCAGAAAATTTATGCGCTCAATGGCCACCCTTGCGGTAGCTGTTGTGGCAATTCCCCTGGCAGGCCTGGTTGAAGCCAGGGTAGGCAGACCGGCAACTCCTGGCAGTGTTGCAGGCGTGCGCCGGCGGACCCGCAGACGTACACGCCGTCGTGTTTATGTCGGCATGTCCCTTGCCACCCTTCCGTATGGATGCACCACCAGGGTGAGAGGCGGAATCACATATCACTACTGTGGTGGTATCTGGTACCAACCACGGTACCAGGGTACAACCGTCGTTTACGTGGTAAATCAGGTCGACCCCGGGGCGGATATCAACGTCGAATTCGAAGAGTGAAATTGAGAGAGTGAACCACGCATTGGACTGGGATGTTGGTTGTTTACAACCAGTAAAAAGAAAACGGCTGCCCCTGTAACGGGGCAGCCCGGATATTCACTTCATTTTGTTCAAGCGTTTTCTGTTAACGAAACCGTGACCTTATCCAACTCTTCAATCATTTGAGCCGGCAAGCGCTCGCCATATCCAATTTCCATCCTGATCCTTTCTGAACCAGTTCACATGGAAGATCGGGGGCAATTTATCAGCAAGATCCAGTGCGTTATGTAGGCGTGTTGGTTAGCTGTGCACAAGTGTAGCTTGTCACCCGAGCTGGCATATTTTGGATTGCAGGGTAATCTGACTCTGACTTGCGGTATGTCATTTCACCAAATCACGGCAGCGCTAAACTACCCTCAGCGAAAAGGTATCATCGGAAGGTTCGATCGGTTTGACGATTCTTAATATGTAGCTCAGAGATGGAATCTGACAATACAGAATTAATGGAGCACTGAATGTACATCGAAAATAAAGATGACATGTACAGTGGGCTTATCAACCAGGTTGAGACGATTATCGACCTGAATCGACCGGGCATCGAGTGGCTTAAAACTGACCGTTCGAAGTATGGCGTCACCAATTATCCGAAGTGCCACATCCACGACATCCTGATTTTAAGTATTGACGGCAGCTTGTTTTACGCTAAGGGCGAAGATGTTTATTTACGGATATCCAGTCGTTATTCATTGAGCTATAAAAATTTTCTTGAGTTTTCACTGTCACTCTTTCAATTCGATGAGTGCTCTGTGTCGGAGAGAAAATTTTGTTTTTTGGATGAGCCTGAGGTGGCCGAGGTCAATTTTGAGAAAGGAATCGTTCAACGGCAGTTGTCTGCCATCGAATGTATTACCGATGATACACAGCCCGGCAACATCCAGGACCCGAAATTAAGGGCGTTATTCATTTTTTACCTCTCCAGAAAAGAAAAGCTCGTTGAAAAAGATGGTTCTGTTTTTGACGATGTCTTCAATCACCACGGCAGGGATGTTATTCACGAGGTTCTGGGATCGGTGTTTGGGCAGTTGCTGGGGGTACAGGTTCCACGCAATTACTTTGGGTATAAGGATACCCGGTTCAACTTGGCATTCAGCGATGAAAAACAATATGCCGGCCCTGGTCATCACCGATATGTTCTATCCAGAGCTATTCAGGATACGCACCCCTCTCCATACCTCGTGGATGTGCTGAATAAGAAGTTCAGAGAGTTAAATATTACCTGGGGGCTGTCTCTGTTTCGGGAGGAATCAAACCCTTTGAATTTGCAGTTTTTCCAGAATAGAGAGACCTCTGATTCGCAGGACTTTGGGAATCTTATTATCGCTCAATGTAGCAATTATACCGATTTGATTCTTTCGGACTTTCTGGATCAGCTATTTGGCGCGGCGAAAGACCGCAAACCCTATGACTATCTCCTGCCACAAGGTCTGCAAGGTCCGATCTTCACGGTGGATTTTGGAGAGATGCTGTTTCCTGAGCTCATGTTCGATCCCTTTGAGTCGCACTATCTCGCTCAAAAAGAGGCGAGGGCATCAGCACTCAGGGATTATTTCAGGCAGATCGGAGAGTTGGCCCCAGACAACCTGTACCGAAAAACTATTGCCAAGCTTGTGCCGAAGGTCAGGAAAATCGATTTGCATGTTATTAGCCGCCTTGTTTTCGCGATACCGGAAAGATTTCTTTTGGATCATTTCGAAAATGGTCAGTATTGCTACCAACCGGCAACGATAATAGATTTCCTGGAAAATCAGTTCACAATAATCATGGAACAGAGCGACATTTAATATAGGATCGTATCAATGAGCACTGTAAACGAACAATCGACATACAGAATCCCTCCCGGAACGAAACTAATTATCGTTGACGCCCATGACACGATTTTCCAGCCGGATTTAAGCCGGACACAAGCCGATATCTTCAAGGACCCGATGAAAAAGGAGCGTATCACCTGGATGCTGCGGTATGGATTCCTTAATTTCATAGAGTATTTCGTTGTGCAGAAAAATCTCGAAATCGTGATCAGCTCTGACGGTCAAAAAACGCGCTTGAGCAGAATCGCCAAACGATTCGGAATCTTGAATAAACTAAAGGCGATCTACGGGGCTGAGCATATCGATAAGTGGGACCAATTGAAGCGGCTTGATAAGATTTTAGATGAGTGCCAGGTTGAGGCTAAGGACGCAGTGTTTATTGGCGACAGCCAGGTCGACCAGTTTTCAGCCGAAAAATATGGCGTACCCTTTATCCAGGTGCCCAATACCGTCTCCGAACGTGCCTTTTCTTTCAACTCCTTTCTGGAAATCGAATTTGGCAGCGGAGATTATGGTCTCAAGTTGATAAATCTGCATGGAATCAAGCAGGTCTACCACAACTTTTCGACGCCACAACTCGTGGAAGAGATCGTCCGGCGGCGTGAAGGTGAACTGGCCCATCTTGGGCCGGTCGTGATCAACAAGGTTGAGTTTGAATCTGCTGCTGATATTGGCGTATACCTTGTCAGGGAGCCCTCGAGTGAAAATGATATCCACTGGAGCGACGTGGTATCGCCCGTTGAGATAGAGGACTACCACCGCATTTTTGATAGCCTGAAAGATTTTCTTAAAGATCAATCGGTTTATATTCAGGACTGCTATGCCGGATCGGAAGCGTCCTGCCGTATTCCACTTCGTATTATCACCCAGGATGCATGGCCCAATCTTTTTGCAAGACATATGTTTCGTCATGTCAGCAGCGAGGAGATGGAGTCGTTTTTCCCTGAATACACGCTGATTCATGTTCCAGAGTTCAAAGTCAGTGCTGGCGCGGATGAGAATATATCGGAAAACATGATCCTGATAAACCTCCTCAAAAAGTTGATCCTGATCGTCGGGGCAAACTCTTCAAATGCCATTCGAAAGGCCGTTTTTTTTACTTTGAGCTTCATCCTGCCAAAGAATGACATGATACCGGTCCGCTGCTCCGCCATTAAAGGTGATGATGGCAGCTTATCCGTCTTTTTTGGAAAGGACCATGCGCTGAAAAACAGTCTCTGCCTCAATACCAGGTACGCATTTTTCGGGGACGACTGCCATGGCTGGACCCAGGACAACTTCACCAATATCGAGTGGGGGTGCCGAACCCTGGTCGATGGGCTTGATGAAATTATGGACCCGGAGATATATTCGGCTACGCGAAAATTTGCAACCATTCTGGAAAATGCCGGGATCGACGAAAAGCGGCATATTATATTTGAGAGAAAGAACCCTGAATATCACTCGATTGCGTCTTTCCCCATAGCCCATTTGCAGCATGCCGACAGGAGCGGAATTGCCGCTTTTCCAAAACATGTTTTCATTATTGTAAAGGATTCGATGGGTGTACTGCCGGCAATTGGAAAACTGACCCGGGAGCAAGCCGCAATATTTCTTTTGCTGGGGTATGAATCGAAGTGGAAGCCGTCCCAATCCGGCGAGTTCCCAACTATCTCTTATATACCTTTTTACAATAGCGATCTGGCCTTTTACCGGGAGTCTTTTTATGCCGGACTTTTATACGAAAAACTTGAACGCGCACAAAGCCAATGCTGGTTACTAAACGCATTACCTCTTGGACCCCGCAAAAATGACACCTCTGTGCTCAACCTGACATTGATGCGACGATTTGTCTCCGCGGTTCACAGTGATAAGGCCTACCAATTCAAGTGGCATATGGACAGCTATTGGAATTATGAATCAGTATGCGGTTTTACGGGCTACCCGGAGACCATGTTGAATCCGGAAAAAGCGTGGGAAGGTGACCGTGACGGGTTTGTAGCGGCAAATCAAATGTTGAAAAACTCCTTTTCAAACCGATTAAGTAACTATGAAGACGATTTGTCCCCGGCGATCAAAAGCGCCATGAACTGGTTTGAAGATGTGAGAGCATATGACAGTATCACCGGCCTCATCAATCTTGAAAAGATTCCCGGCTGTGTCTTTTTTGTTGATTTCGGTCACTATCTGGTAACAATTCATGCTGTATCCTGACCGAATCTGTTTGCAAGTGATTGCTGATAATTATTTCAGGCAAATATTATATCGTTGAGGGTATACTACAAAATATAACACCAATATAATCATACAGATATAATTTATTAATTTGACATAAGCGTAGAAATGGGAGTTTCCAATAATGAGTGCGGTAAATCTGGATCTAAGTAAATATGGCATCACTGACGTAAAGGAAATCGTCTACAACCCTTCGTATGAGAAGCTATTCGAAGAGGAGACGAAACCAGGGCTGGAAGGCTTTGAAAAAGGTGTCGTGACAGAGTACGGCGCCGTCAATGTGATGACGGGTGAATTTACCGGTCGCTCTCCCAAGGATAAATACATCGTCATGGACGATGTCTCCCGTGACACCATCTGGTGGACATCACCCAAGGCTCCGAACGACAACAAACCAACGACTCCGGAAGTCTGGGCCGATTTGAAGGCGCTGACGACCAAACAGCTCTCCGGCAAGCGCTTGTTCGTTATCGATGCCTTCTGCGGTACCAATGTCGATACACGGCTGAAGGTGCGGTTCATTATGGAGGTTGCCTGGCAGGCGCATTTTGTCAAGAACATGTTCCTGCGCCCGACCGACGAGGAGCTGAAGAATTTCGGTGAGCCTGACTTTATCGTCATGAACGGCTCCAAGACGAGCAACCAGAAATGGAAAGAGCATGGTCTCAATTCCGAGGTCTATACCGTTTTCAACCTGACCGAGAAAGTGCAGGTGATCGGTGGTACCTGGTACGGCGGTGAGATGAAGAAGGGCATGTTCGCGATGATGAACTATTTCCTTCCGTTACGCGGGATGGCTGCCATGCACTGCTCCGCCAACGTGGGCGAGGATGGCAGCACCGCAATCTTTTTCGGTCTTTCAGGCACCGGCAAGACAACGCTTTCCACCGATCCCAAGCGCGCACTGATTGGCGACGACGAACATGGCTGGGACGACAATGGCGTGTTCAACTTTGAAGGCGGCTGCTACGCCAAGACCATCCATTTGAGCGAAGAGGCTGAACCGGATATCTTCCATGCCGTCAAACGCGATGCTTTGCTGGAAAATGTCACGGTAGAAGATGACGGAACTGTCGACTATGACGACAATTCATTGACTGAAAACACCCGTGTCTCCTACCCGATCTACCACATCGACAATATCGTCAAACCGGTATCAAAGGGCGGTCACGCAAATAAGGTCATCTTTCTGACAGCGGACGCTTTCGGCGTATTGCCTCCAGTATCCAAACTAACACCCGGTCAGACAAAGTATCACTTCCTCTCCGGTTTTACCGCAAAACTGGCCGGGACAGAGCGGGGCATCACCGAACCGACACCAGCTTTCTCAGCCTGTTTTGGCAAGGCGTTCCTGAGTGTGCATCCGACCAAGTACGGTGAGCAGTTGGTGAAACGGATGGAAGCATGCGGTGCTGATGCCTATTTGGTCAATACCGGCTGGAACGGTACCGGCAGACGCATCTCGATTCAGGATACCCGTGGTATTATCGACAACATTCTCGATGGCTCGATCGACAAAGCAGAAACCAGGATGTTGCCGATTTTCAACCTGGAGGTTCCGCTGGCGTTGCCTGGCGTCGATAGCAGCATTCTCGACCCGCGCGATACCTATGGGGATGTGTCAGAGTGGCAGGCCAAGGCAGAGAAGCTGGGCAAGCTGTTTATTGATAACTTTACAGGGTTTACCGATAACGAAGAGGGCCGCTCACTGGTCTCCTCAGGTCCGCAATTAGACGGAATTAAATAATCGTAACTCCGAATTGAATTAAAAGGGCCGGATACATTTTTGAAATGATGTATCCGGCCCTTTTTTTGCTTGAATTAAAAAACCAACTGGTTTTACTACGCTTAAAACGTGAAACCCATGGAGATCAAGATTACTTTTCAGGAATTAACGTCGCAATAACATGGGTCATATACGCTTCAAACTCTTCCGAACTCAAACTGGGTGTCTGGTGTTGCTTCTGCAATTGCAGGAAACCCAGGTAAGCTGAGTATGTCAGCCGCGCCCGATGTGACGCCTGCTGGGGATCAAAGCCAATCTCTTCAAAAGCTTTCTCAATATGCTTCATTCGACGCTTTGCCACTCTCTCCAGTAATGGCTCGACCTGTGGATGATCCGATGCATTGCATAACGAGCTGTAAACATTGTGAGTCAGTTGCTCTCGACCACTACGTCTGAAAAACGACCTTAGTCGCTCACGGGGGTCATCAATAGCACTTAATGAGGTCTGCAGATTGGCCGCGTCGTGTTTTTCCCAGCGAATCAGGGATTGCTCAAGCAGGGCTTCACGATTGTGAAAGTGCCAGTAAAAGCTACCCTTGGTAACACCCATTCGCCGGGCAAGCGACTCAACGGCTACCGACCGGATACCTTTTTCAGCAATCAGGACCAAGGCCTGTTGCTCCCAGTCGCCTGCGCTGAGTGTTGATCGCTCTTTTTTCTTCGATACTGATTGAGTCACAAGCGCCAGCCGACATTAATAAAATGTAATGTGAAGCATAACCGACTATGACGTTTCAATATAGCTTAGATACCAGTTGACTCCAGGCACAGCATTTACCATACTCTTACGTATGGAACGTATTCTTGATAATACAGTCCAAACTTGTGCGGTCTTTTTTTCAACAAAAAGCGCATCAGGTCAAACTATTAGTATTCGCGGAGGGTAACAGTAATGTTCTGGATTCTGATTTTAGGTTTGCTGGGGTTTTCTATCACCGCAGCCTATCGTGGTATCAACCTGCTGAACTGGACGATCGGTATGGTCCTGTTACTGGCCGGCTTTGCCATTTTTACCGATGTTTCAACGCTTGCGATCGTTGTTTTGTCAGTACTGTTTGCAGCCATCGCCGTTCCACTGAACTTCAAGTCATTGCGACGCCAAAGGTTAAGTGCACCGTTTCTTGCGGTCTATCGCAAAATGTTGCCGACGCTCTCGGATACGGAAAAGGTTGCATTGGAAGCCGGTACAGTGGGTTGGGAAGGTGAGCTTTTTGCCGGCAACCCGGACTGGGATTCATTGCTGCAAGAATTCTGGCCTCAACTGAGCAAGGAAGAACAGGCCTTTGTAGACGGACCAGTGGAAGAATTGTGCAAAATGCTCAATCCCTGGGAAAACTCACATGAACTTGCTGATCTGCCACCCGAAGTCTGGAGTTTTCTGAAAGAAAACCGGTTTTTCGGCATGATCATTCCAAAAGAATTTGGTGGACTGGGCTTCTCTGCACTGGCACACCGCGCCGTACTTCAGAAAATTGGTTCGGTTTGTGCGGTTGCAGGCAGCACCGTTGCTGTCCCCAACTCGCTGGGCCCTGCAGAATTATTGGTCCATTACGGCACAGATGAGCAAAAGAACTACTTCCTGCCGCGTCTTGCCAAGGGTGAGGAAATACCCTGTTTCGGCCTGACCGGTCCTACCGCCGGTTCGGACGCGACCTCCATTCCGGATACCGGAATCATTTGTAAAGGAGAATACAAGGGCAAGCAGGTACTGGGTATACGTCTCAATTTTGATAAACGCTATATTACCCTGGCACCGGTCGCAACGATCGTTGGCCTGGCGTTCAGATTGTATGACCCTGATGGCCTGGTGGGTGATAAAAAGGATATCGGTATCAGTGTCGCACTGGTACCCAGTGATACCCCGGGAATGGAGATCGGTGCACGTCACCTGCCCTTGAATGTACCATTCCACAACGGTCCGGTACGTGGTAAAGACGTATTTGTTCCACTGGATACGCTGGTGGGCGGTGTTGAGATGGCCGGTAATGGCTGGCGGATGCTGATTGAGCTTTTGGCCGTTGGCCGGGCCATCACGCTACCCTCATCTTCAGCCGGTGGCGTCAAATTATGCTCGTTGACAACCGGTGCTTACGCACGTATCCGCAAACAATTTAACTTGCCGATAGGCCGTTTTGAAGGTGTTGAGGCAGCGATGTGCCGCATAGCCGCCTACACCTACTCAATCTCTGCCTTGTCGCGCATGACCGCGACGGCTGTTGACCTGGGTCAGAAGCCCTCCGTACCCTCCGCTATTGCCAAGTACCACGCCACCGAGATGGGCCGCCAGGTTATCACCGACGCCATGGATGTTCACGGCGGCAAAGGCATAATTATGGGTCCACGCAACTACCTCGGCAGAGGCTGGCAGGGGTCCCCGATCTGGATAACCGTTGAAGGTGCCAATATCCTGACCCGCAGCATGATGATCTTCGGCCAGGGTGCCATACGCTGCCACCCATATGTGCTGAAGGAAATGCAGGCCGCGAGGATGGAAGACCGGGAACAGGGTCTTGAAGCATTTGATAATCACCTGTTCGGGCACATTGGTTACAGTATCGGCAATGCCGTTCGCAGCATGGTTTTGGGTCTGAGTTTTGCCCGGTTTGCAGCAGTACCCACCGACCGTAGAACTGCACGTTACTACCGCAAACTGACACGTTATTCCGCCGCTCTCGCCTTTGCATCTGATGTTGCCATGCTTATGCTTGGTGGCAAGTTGAAACACAAAGAACGAATTTCAGGCCGTCTCGGTGATGTGTTGAGTCAGCTATACATCTGCTCCGCCATGCTAAAACGGTTTGAGATCCAGGGGCGACCCGCAGCGGATCAACCCATACTGGCCTGGGCTTTCCACGATGCCATTCACAAAATACAGACTGCCCTGGGTCTTGTTGTCGACAATTTCCCAAACCGTGCCGTACGTATTCTGTTGCGTACATTTATTTTTCCGTTGGGACGACATGAGCGCCAACCTGGCGACCGTCTCGGTCACAAGGTGTCTCAATTACTGATGTCACCCTTCAGAGACACGTAAACGCCTGACAGACGGTATCTTTATCTCCGATAAAGCCAGTAATCCTGTTGGTATTCTGGAGTTGGCCCTACCCCGTGTAATTGCCACTGAGCCACTGGAGCGTCGTCTTCACAAGGCTGAAGTTGCCGGTAAACTCGTCGCTGTTGATATGCAGGATCAGTTGGAAAAGGCTGTTGAACTATCCATCATTACCGCAGAAGAGGCAAAGGAACTGGCGGCTGTCAGGGCGATGGTCACTGAAATCATCGCGGTTGATGAGTTCGAAAGCAGCTACCTAAGAATGGGTTCAAGTGGTGACCCGGCACAGGTCAGGGATCAAGCGGCCTAAAAGGGTTTTCGATTCGGAGTGAAGTCATCCCCGCGAAAGCGGGGATGACTGTGCGGTTGGTAAGGGTTTAAACGCGGCTGCGACTAAAGCATTCCGGTTTCGAGTCGGGCGGCCTCGGTCATCATCTGGTAATTCCAAACCGGGTCAAACGTCAGTTCAACATCAACCTTGCTTATCGTGGGGATAATCTGGATTTTGCTGCGTACATCCTCAACAATGATGTCACCCATGCCACATCCCGGAGCAGTCAGCGTCATGGTGACTGCAACCTCTCTTTCTCCCTGCTCATTCTTCGTTAATTCACATGAATAAACCAGGCCAAGATCCACGATATTGACCGGAATTTCGGGGTCATAGCAGGTCTTCATCTGTGACCAGACCAGTTTCTCAACATCATCATCACTGGCATCATCCGGCAGCGCTGGTGGCAATACCGGCTCTTTGCCAATAGCGTCAGCATCAATACCGGCCACGCGAAACAGGTTTCCATCCACAAAAACAGTAAAACTACCACCCAGGGATTGGGTGATATATCCCACGGTTCCGGCTGGTATGGTTAATTCATCACCGGCGGGGATCATCACAACGGCGCAGTCCCGTTCGAACTGGCAAGGTTGGCTGGTATGGCTGAACATAAGCTTATGCGTTCAGCCCATCTTGGCTTGCAGGTAATTTTTGATACCCATTTTGTCGATCAGTGCCAACTGTGTCTCCAACCAGTCCACATGCTCTTCTTCGGAGGCCAGTATGGAATCAAACAAATCGCGGCTGACGAAATCACGGCATTCTTCACACCAGGCAATTGCGTCTTTTAACTCCGGCAAGGCATCCATTTCCAATGCTAAATCACACTCAAGCATTTCACGCGGAGCTTCCCCGATTCTCAACTTGCCAATGTCCTGCATATTGGGCAGTCCTTCCAAAAACAATATCCGCTCAATTAGTTGATCAGCATGTTTCATTTCGTCCAAAGACTCACCATGTTCGTGATCGGCCAATTCCATCAGACCCATATCTTTGTACATACGTGAATGCAGGAAGTACTGGTTAATTGCCACCAGTTCATTGCGTAACACAGCATTGAGAAACCCAATAACCTTTTGGTCGCCTTTCATTGTGCCGGACTCCTTTAGAAACTCTGATTTTAAATAGACAGGGGCATCATTCCAGCCAATTCGACCAATGGATAATGCATAAAATGTGAAGTGATTTTAGCAGGTGTTGAGCTAACCCGCACCTTGCGTGAGTGTCTTGAAGTCAGGCCATTTGCATCACGGGGAGCGTAATCCGGCTTTCCCGATTGCCCGCCATGGTCTGCTGCAAAATCTCAACAGCTATTTCCCTGCAACAACCACAGGTGGTACCGCAACCGGTCGCCTGGCTCAGTTGCTTCATATTGTGTACGCCGCTATCAACCGCTTTGCGGATATCAGAATCGGTTACTGCATTGCAGATACACACGTACATAAAGCATTCCTGTTGTTCCTGAAATCATTCTAAATGCAAATGAGAATGATTGTCAATTAGATTAAGAAATCGCTTTACTGCCTTTTGCGAAGTTTACTCGGAAGCACCTACTGGCCCAAAAGCGGTTGTGCTATTCCGCACAAATCAGAGTACTGACCAGGGTGCGTAAGCTATACGCCAGGTGAGTCGTTTGTGTCAGCCTGAAACCATCATTGGTTCAAGCAGTGTCAGGGCTTGCCTGTAAACACCGCGTTTGAACCGGATCACGTTATCAGCGGGATACCAAAAATCTACCCAGCGAAAATCACGAAACTCCGGTTGGGAGGTTGTTTTGAAATTGAACTGCACATCGTCATCAAGCAACTTCAATAAAAACCACACCTGCTTCTGGCCGATGCACAAGGGTTTGCTTTCCGACCTTTGAAAGCGCCGGGGTAACTGGTAACGCAGCCATCCAGGGGTTGAACCCAGCAATTGAACATGATTTTCATGCAAACCGGTTTCTTCACGCAATTCACGGTACATTGCCTCCATGGGAGTTTCGTCGGTATTCATACCACCCTGGGGAAATTGCCAGCCATCATTGTTTGAACGTTGCGCCCAGAATACCCGGCCATCATTATTCATGATGACCATGGCTACATTGGGTCTGAATCCGTCCGAATCGATCATGTTTGTTTTATTCTTCTGTACCTGTTCAAAGTCGATGTTAATGTAATGAGCTTGCTTAATACGTGCGATAATTTTAAATCTTAATCAACCAAACCAAGTTAATCAATCCTTCAAAATGATTCCAACCACATTACGTCGATCATTGCTCTTTTTATTGATGGTAATGTCAGTAGGCAGCATATTTTTCGCCAGTGCAAGCGGCTCGGTTTCACTGGGTTGGTCTGAATGGCTGGCCGCAATCCGGGATTCCGGTAGTCAGCATGGTGAATTGATCTGGCGTTTGCGGTTGCCGCGCGCAATGGCCGCCTGGGTGGTCGGTTCAATGCTGGCTATGTCAGGCTGCCTGATGCAGGTGCTGCTGCGCAATCCATTGGCCGATCCCTATGTCCTTGGAGTATCTGGCGGTGCTGCTTTTGCGACTTTACTTGGGATGGTATTTGGAATCGCAGTGGCTTTTCTGCCATGGCTGGCTATGCTGGGAGCGCTGATTTCCATATTGCTGGTTTTCGGTCTTGCGCGTGGAACCGGTCCCTGGAGCGGTACACGTTTGTTGTTGACGGGTGTGGTCACCGCTTCCGGTTGGGCTGCATTGATCAGCCTTATTCTCTCCCTGAGTCCGGATAACAGCCTGCGTGGAATGCTGTTCTGGCTGATGGGCGACCTGAGTTACGTCACACTGCCTGCATGGTCGTTGGCGGTACTGGCAGGTAGTTTCGTCCTGACACTGGGCCTGGCGCGCAGTCTAAATGTGCTGGCAATGGGTGAAACCACGGCCCGATTGCTGGGTGAGTCGACCCGTCACATGCTCTGGCTGGTCTACCTGCTCGCCTCCCTATTGACCGCAACAGCAGTCTCCATTGCCGGCAGCATCGGCTTTGTGGGATTGATCGTTCCACACCTGATGCGTTTACTGGTGGGTTCTGATCATCGTATCCTGATCCCGGCAGCCACACTGTTTGGCGGTTTGTTCCTGGTATTGTCCGATACACTTGCACGTACCGTTTTAAGCCCGCAACAGTTACCGGTGGGCGTTATCACGGCCTTACTTGGAGTGCCGCTGTTCCTGTTGTTGTTAAACCGTGCAAGGCTAAAGGGCGTATGACTTCGTTGGTATGCCAATCCCTTGATGTCAGCATTGCCGGCAAAAACATCTGCGGCAATCTGGATCTTGAGCTTGAACCAGGACAGTTTTGGGGTTTGTTGGGACCCAACGGAATCGGGAAAACCACGCTACTCAAATGCATGGCTGGATTATCTGCACCCGATAGCGGGACCGTATTGCTCGAAAACCAGGTGATCGACAAATTACCCCGGCGTGCGATTGCCCGTCTATTGGGTATGCTGCAACAGCATACCGTCTATGTTTTCGATGCCAGCGTGCTCGAAACGGCCATGACCGGTCGACATCCCCACCTGTCCTACTGGGAACGTGAAGGGCCACAAGACAAACAAAAAGCGCTGGATGCAATCCGGGAGGTCGATCTCGAGGGCTTTGAAGCCCGCAGTGTAACGAGGCTATCCGGTGGTGAAGCACGTCGCCTGGCATTCGCTTCACTGATGGTACAGGAACCCGCCATTCTGCTATTGGATGAACCCACCAACCATCTTGATATGAAGCACCAGATTCGCATCATGAACCAGGTAGAGAACCAGGTCGCAAAGGAACAGCGTTGTGCCATGATCGCCTTGCACGACGTCAACCTGGCGGCGCGTTATTGCAGCCATATACTCATGTTGTTTGGCGATGGCGACTGGCAGGCAGGTCCGGTGAATGAGTTATTAAACCCGGAAAACCTCGAAAGACTTTATCAATGCCCGGTAGAGACATTACAGAGCTCAGCAGGCAGGCGCTTCCTGCCCGGCGGTTAAGCAGGGCCAATCAGGGCGAAAGATCAGAAGACACTGACTCACGGAATCCACCTGGCTTTTTAGCTTGGTATAAGCCTTGCCAAGGTGCCAGGCACCTATGGCCCAGATCGCCATGATCGGAATATACACCCATGCAACCTGGGAGATTGAAAGACCGGCCGTCATCATGCCCTTGAATATCCAGCTGGCTGTCACGTCACTGCCACGATAAACCACGGTATCGATAAAATTCTTGCTCTTGTACTTGGTCTCACGATCGACAACGGTGAACAGCATTTCCTTGACCGGCCCCAACAAACCATAATTCAATGCGCGTTGCGCCACCCCGACAGCAGCGAACAAAACAAGTCCAAGCGAACTGCCCAGCAGGGTGAACCCGGCCGCCAGAATAATAGGGGGCAGAATCGCCGTACGTGGCATACCAAGGTATATAACCAGCCTTGAAGTAATTAAAAACTGGAACAGAAACGCCAGTATCTGCACAATCAGGTCGACATAACTGAAAAACCGGGTGCGCTCATCAAATCCGAGGATATTTTCATCAACAAGCACCGCGAGTCCGTTATACAAAAAGGTCGATGTCAGGTTGTGGGATAACATTAACAGGCAGATCAACAACAGGTATTTTGATTTGAAGACACGTACCGCACCTTCCCAGATACTACCGCCAATGATCCTGGCTGGCTGGTCCTGGTGTTGGTGCCGTTCAAACCTGCCGAGGATAATGGCCATCGCTGTCGCCACCAACAGGCAGATAATTGCCAGCGTCATGACACCACCAGAACCGATAGCCTCAACCCGGTTTGCCGTCAATATGGGTCCGGCAATCGCGCCGAGACTGCCACCGGCCATGATGCTGCCAAACAGACGCTGCGCCTGTTCCGGGTGGAAAATATCGGCCATGAAACTCCAGAATATCGAGACCACGAACAGGTTGAAAACACTCAGCCAGACATAAAAACTGTACTGAACCCAGTCACCGGTTGCATCACCTTTGAATGCGAAGGCAAAAAAGATCAGGTTTGAGATAAAAAACAGGTAAATCCCGGGTACAAAACGACCACGCCGGAATTTTGAAACCAACCAGCCAAAAACCGGAACAATCAGCAACATGCAGGTAAATGTGGCCGTATATAACCAGTGCAGGGATTCAGAATGATTGGCCGCCACCGTGCCACGAATGGGCCGCAGCATGAAATAACCGGCCAACAGGAAAAAGAAATAACAGAAAGCCAGCAGAAAACGTGGCCACTCAGCGTGGCGGATATTGATCAGATTAAAGAAGGGTCAGTCCTCCATGATGGAGACTGACTGACCGGGACGTAGCCGTTCATTTCCGCGGATGATGACCGTGTTCCCATCCGACAAATCACCATTGACTTCAATCTGGTCACCGGAACCAATACCGGTTGTGACCATAACCTGTTTCGCTTTCTGCTCACTGTCCACGACAAATACCGAGATACTACCCGGTCTCAACACCAGTGCATCACGGGGAACTACCAGGGCATCCCTGGCATATGAGGTTGGAACAGAAACCCGCAGAGTCTGACCCACGGGAAAACTGCCACCTTCAATATCCAGCCTGAGTTCAAACTGATGTGTATTTTCAGAGCCAACCGCCACCACCGTTCTGACGGTGCCGTTTGATAGGTTGTCACCTGTTTGTATGGTCAATCGCTGACCCGGTTTCACATAGGAATAGTACTCGAGGGGCGCTCTTGCGATCACCTCAAGATGCTGTTGATCGACCATACGTACAACGTTTTCGCCGATGTCGACACGTTCACCCGGCATCAACAAGCGCTCAACTACAACACCATCGAAAGGTGCTCGAATTGAGGTTCGGGACAACTGGTCTTCTACCTGCGCCAAACGTGATCTTGCAACCCGAAGGTCCCCTCTCGAAACATCACGATCCGAGCGTGTTTCGTCTAGCTTGGTAGCAGCGGCCAGGTTCGATTCCGCCAACTTGACATAACGGCCTTCCTCGCTTTCAAGGTACTTCAACCTGGCCTGGGCACGCTCGACCTCTGCCAATAATTCCTCCTTTCGGAGAATGATGATCGTGTCTTCAATCCTGGCAACCACGTCACCTTTTGCAGCAAAAGTACCAACATCAGCGACATCAATCAGGCGACCGGTCACTTCCGCAGCAAGCCTGGCATCATTGCGGCTAATAACCGTACCCGGTACAACGGTTTCCGGTGCTATCGACTGGATTGAAGCCAGGGCCACACGCACATTGGCTGCCCGGGCGCCACCCTGCGCCAATGCTGAAGACATGAACCCCAATCCAATGGCGAGCAGTGGAAACAACCATATCAATTTTTTCATTGTGCGCGTATCCAATCAGAAATATTCTTGGTCTTCATAACTGCGTCACCAGTGCACCTGGATATTCATCTTCTTTGGTGCGTAATAGACTGGGCAACAGGATCAATGTAAACAAGGCACTGACCAGCATACCCCCAACAATTACCGCAGCCATACCCCGATAGAGTTCCGTGCCGGAACCGGGTATCAGCATCAACGGCAACATGCCGAAAATACTGGTCATTGTACTCATCAGAATGGGCCTCAAGCGCAGCCTGACAGCACTTTCTACCGCATCTCGTCGCGACATTCCTTCCCGCTCACCATCCCGTGCCCGATAAACCAGCAAAATAGCATTATTGACCACCAGGCCCAACAGAATAACGAAACCGATCATGGTCAACAGATCCATTTTCTGGCCGCCGGTAGCGAATAATGCCAAATCAATCAGACGCAGGGAGATGATGCCACCTACAGTTGCCATTGGAATTGTCAGGATAACGAGTAGTGAATCCCTGAAAGAGCGAAACAAGGCAGAGATCAGCAAATAGAGAATAACAATGGCTAATGAAAAACTACCGGCCATACTTTTCAGTGCCTGTTCAAGTGCTTCGGCGGTGCCGCGCAACTGAATAGATGCATCACTTGGTAACTGTTCCATGATAACCGGCAGCACCTTTTCTTCAATGATCCCTATTGCGTCTTCCAGGGCCATTGAGCCGGGTGGTGTCACCTGCAATGTCAACGTTCGTTTGCGGTCGACACGGCGTATCTGTGAAGGCCCTGCTGTTCGTACAACTTTAGTAAGCTCACCAATGGTCTGAATTTCACCGTTGGCCGTTGCAACCGGCATCGCCGCCAATTCTTCCGGTGTCTCCCATTGCTCAGCTCGCATGATCACGTTGTAACGCCGTGTGCCGTCAAAATACTCACCCATAAACGCGCCATCGCCCATCGCCCGGATAACAGTGGCCATGCGTGAACGATTCCAGCCCACCTCTGCAATACGACGATCATCCGGTATCAGGCGCAACTCCGGTTCAGCCTGTTCAAGACCCGGCAGTGGCCGTACATTTGCGCCAGGCAGGGCTTCCCTCAGGGTTTGAAAACCAGCTTGGCCACCCTGGATCAGGGATTCAAACGAGTCGGCCTGCAGATCCACATTGATCTGCCGGCCACCCCTGGCACCACCGAAAATAGCAGCCCGACTGGCAAAACCGAATGTATCTGGAAAACCGGTTAGAATCTCGGAATTGAAGACACCAATCAAATCATCTACATCGGCTGAATCACTTGCTCTACCACCGATAAAAGTCCCGAAACCCGGGTGACACACCCAGAAAGTAACTATCCATCTGAAGCGGGTTCTCACCATTGATGTACTGATCAAGTCGTTGATCAATAACATCCATAACTTCCTTTTTCGCAGTTTCCACACCCAGGCCTGGCGGTGACAACATGAAACCAAATATGAAGTTTCGCTTTCCTTCTGGCAAATAATCGGCTGAAGGTTTAAGAATCAGCAGAAGAACCATAGGTATTATCGTCAAGCCTGCGATCCACATACGCCGTCGCTTGGGTGTACCGGTCCAGGTCATGATGTGGTTGCTTATCCATCGCCACCAGTGCTGATGAACGTCCTTGATGGCACTGCCCTTGATCCAATTGGCAGCGGCTGAGGGCAATACTGTCACCGCAACAATCAGTGACGCGGTTACGGCAGCAGATATCGTAATGGCGAGGTCGCTAAACAATTGTCCAGCTTCATCTTCAAGGAACACAACCGGCATAAAAATGGCAACCGTGGTGGCTGTCGACGCCAGCAACGCACCCCAGACCTGAACGGTGCCGCGCTCGGAAGCATCATTGCCATCGCGACCCGCTTCACGTTGTCTGAAAATATTTTCCAAAACAACAATGGCCGCATCGAGAACCATACCCGTGGCGAAAGCAAGACCAGCAAGGGAGATGATATTCAGTGTCCGGCCCGTAATATTGAGCACTATGAACGAGGCAAAAAGACACAACGGGATGGATAGGGCAACAATCAACGTGGCGCGGAATTTCCGCAGAAACCACCACAAGACAACCACGGCCAGCGTCATGCCCAGCAGCAAATTATTGCGAACCATGGTGATGGACCCGGTGACATATATGGATTCATCATAATTTTGACTGATGAGCAAGCCGGCACGGTCAAGCTCATTGGCTGCCAGGTCGGCAACGGTTGCTTTCAGGGCCGTCATGACCTCGAGTACGTTGACACCTGATTCGGGTGTTACGTTGACCGCAATCGACGCTCCACCATTCATATGCAGCATGGTGGTCGGATCCACCATGGTCATTTCAATACGCGCAATATCCTTCAGTCGTATGGGTTTACCTTCGCGCCATTCAAGCACCAGGTCGCCGAGCGATTCAACTTCATATTTACCGCTAAAGCGGACTGTAAATTGGCGTCGGCCAACCTCGGTACTGCCAGCGGAAACATTCGAGTTCGAACCCAACTCGCCGGAAATTGAAGTCAGGTCCAGACCAATATTTGCTGCTTTGTAAGGATCAAACGTAATCCTCACTTCGTGAGTGCGGCCACCAAAGGCCCCGGTTCTCGACACACCTGGCACCCTTTCCAGCCGGGTAATAACATTCTCTTCAAGGAAATCCTGGTAAGACTCAATCGGACGCTCGTTACCGGGTTTCAAACTCACGGCAAACCAGGCTATGACTTTCTCAAAGCTGCTACCGCCAACACTGATCAGAGGTTCATTGGCATCGATAGGATACCTGGGAACCTGGTTTAAACGGTTCATGACTTCGATGAGCGCACGATTCATGTCGGTGCCAATGGCAAACTCCATTTGAATGGAGCCACTGCCAAAACTCGAGCTTGAAGACATCCTGAGCAGACCTGGAACGCTGCGCAGAACATCTTCCTGGGGCTCAATGATCTCTGACTCAATCTCACTTGGCGCTGATGCACGCCATGACGTTCTGACGGAAATCTCGGGGCGTTCGATCTCCGGTGTCATCTGGACTGGCAGACGTATCAGGCTCAGGGTGCCAAAAATAACCACCAGGATACCTGCAACGATCACTGCAACCGGGTTACCCAGGGATATTCGCGTTAATGTCAAATCAAAGTCCTTTATCCATCGTTAATCAGTATACCGTTTTAGTCCTCTGACGAACCGGGCTCCAGCGCCGGTTCCAGCGATGCCCGGAAGTCACTTTTGACATGGACGTCTCTTTGCGGGAACGGAATTTCGACACCATTTTCAACCAAAAGTGTTTCGAGTTCCCACATAAAACTCGCCCGCGTCCTGCCGGGTCGACGCACACCTTGCCGGCTTACCCAAAACAGGACGGTAAATTCCAATGCGTTGTCACCAAAGTTGACAAGCCTGATCTGGGGTTCCCGGTCAGGCATGTGAGTCAGCGCACAATCTACTTTTTTAACGGCTTCAAGTGCCAGGTTTTTGACAAGTTCCTTGTCCGTACCATAAGCCACACCAAATGATACCCGCATCCGCCCGTAAGTCTCCCGCAAAGTCCAGTTGGTCAGCTGGGTGGTGACCAACACGGAGTTAGGCACGACGACATCCACGCTATCATTGGTGGTGATCACGGTGGCACGGGTATTGATCTCCTTGACCACGCCACGCAAATTAGTATCCAACTCGATAAAATCACCAACCCGCATGGTGCCTTCAAACAGCAGGATAAGCCCTGAAACAAAATTACTGACAATGGCCTGCAGGCCAAAGCCGATACCGACTGACAAGGCACCTGCAATCAACGCAAAGCTGGTGAAGTCGATACCGATCGAGCCGAGCGCAGCAAAGCTGCCCGCCATCACGATAATATAGTGCAATATCCTGCCAAGGGCATAGAAAGCCGGGCTTTGGGCGGCCTGCCTTTTTCGGACACCACGGGCAAGAAGGTGACGAATCAGCCAGGAAATTCCGATTGCCAGACCCAGGATAAATAGCATTTTAATAAGGCCGGCCGGGGTGACTGGTGTATCGCCAATATCAAACAGATGAAAATCGGACATTTCATTGACGCGGTCCCACGCGTTACCAAGAGCAAGACCCAGACGTGCACCCGTTTTACTTAAACCACTTTGTGCAGAGATGAATTCCTTCGTAAGAATTTCCTGGATGAACAAAAGATCATCGCTGGTACTCCTTATCTGACCGATCAAGTGCCAGTGTATCGCGAGCAACGGACTGGGCGATTTCAAAATTCTTAACCGTGTTCAGACTCGTGTCAGACGAAGGTGTGATCAGTGTCGATTGACTGGTGGAATACCAAAGCTCTACCTGCTTAAGTGCTTCATCAGTTACCCGGCGGGCCTGTGTCGTAGCGGACTGGACATCAAATCCGGGTTCCAACAAATTAGCGCGGAATTGGTACCAGTCTGTTTTAGCAGTGACCAACAAAGCCTGAAGTTGCGCCAACTCGGCCTCTGCCGAGGCTCGTGTCAGCTGTTGTTGCCTGAGCAACTCCAGGCTCGGGTTAACGGTCTCGGCTGAAAGGGCATTTAATAATTGTGGTTGCAGAGCAGCCACTTTCTTTGTCATTTCGGTCACTCTTGCACTGGCTTCAACTTCTTGCCTTTTGCAAGTCGGCCAAAGTTGCATCGGTGCTGACCAAATGGTCCTGCGCAAACGCCTGCTGTTCATTTAGCAGCTGACTTTGTGTCTCGATAAGTTTTAAGGTTT
Source organism: uncultured Gammaproteobacteria bacterium (assembly GCA_963749115.1). Taxonomy (GTDB): domain Bacteria; phylum Pseudomonadota; class Gammaproteobacteria; order Xanthomonadales; family SZUA-36; genus SZUA-36. Next base: position 77,503 of record CAVVLP010000007.1, on the reverse strand, counting down.
TCCGGGAATTTTCCGTGTTTATCTGCGCCAGTTCATATTCGACCCTGGCCGATACCCGATTGATTCCGGCAAGTATCCTTGAGGGTGACTCCGCATCGGTGGAACTGTAATCACGTAACAATTTGTCCCTGCGATCCTGAAGTAAGCTGGTTTTTCTTTGAGACTGATCGATCTGCAACTCAACCTGGGTTGCGTTGGTTGCCAGTGCACGCCATTGGGAGCGGAGATTCAGCAATTCGTCAATGAAATAGGTATCTTTTGCCAGCGGTGGGTCATACCGCTGATCAAGAGGTCCTTGCCTTGCCAGTGCCAGCAGTTCGAACTGGCTCCTGATGTAAGCCAATCCGTTTTGCGCCGTTATCAGTTCATCGCCATCCAGACCCTTGGTTCGTTGCTCCAGCGCATCAAGGAACTCACTTACACGCTGATCGGTTATCTCGGCTGATTCACCCACGAGCGCCGACCACCAATCCGAAGGCAGCGCAGCCAGGTCAGGAGCCTTCCATGTGTCTTCAGTTGCTTCTGCCGCCTTTGGATCAGCCAGTACCTGGGCGGTTGCAGGGACGGTGACCAGGTAAGCGGCCAGCAGACACCATGCCGAGACTTTCAGCAGACGCAGTTGCCAGTTTTTAGGGTTTGTTTTGTACATTTTGAGGCAACTATACCCGATTTGAGTGAGTCACAAGCGGGGCACATTGTATCGGGAAGGAGAAAGTGTCCGGATTCTATTCTCCACCAGTGATCATCGGTAACGGTACATGAATCACCGAGCACACCACGCGTAGTAATTCCATTTCCGCCACGGCAACCCTGTTATCTGACATCACGGTCGCTATCAGGGCCTTGACCAGTTTTCCCTTGTCAGCCGGTTTGAGTTGATCAAGCGCTGGCAGTGCCACATCCAGAGCTTCACTCCAATCTTCAATATCAGGCATTGGAACTTCTGCTCCAAGTATCCGGCTTCCCGCTTGATAGGCGCTTTTGACATCTGCCCTGGTTTCATTGCCATGCATGGCCAGCACTGCGATCACGTCCAGCGCCTTGTCGGTCACCTGTGTCAGGTTACCCTTGCCCGAGAGCCTGACCTGGTGAGGATTGACGGATTCCCACAAGTGCTGGGCGATAATTTTTGCCATCAGGTACTCAAACACATCGGTTTGCCCGTCAGCTTCATTTAACAGTTTTACAGTGGCAAGAACCTTGCTGACGTGGTCAGGTGGTCTGCGTTTCAACTCCGGGATTGAAATCTCCAGTAAAGGCAGACGTTGTTCCCGTGCCAAATCAGGAGCAGCACTCAACAAACCTCGTACACGTGCCTCGCTGTCACTGCCCCATGTTCTGTGCGACAAACAGTAATTGTTGCTCGCGAATCTCCTCATCCTTGTCCATCAGGCAATAAAAAAGCACCTCCGTTGCCCATTGGTTGGAATGTGCAGCCTGGCTGATTTCTTCCGGAATAGAAGCCGCCAGTGCAGCCGCCATCAATATTCTGGAGAAATCCGGATTACCGATCTGATCAATCAGGTTGTCAGCATCAAACATGCCCCCTTGAGATGATTTCTCTTTTTTCTGCTGTTTTGCTGCCTGTTCAGCCTCGGCCTGACCCTGACGCTGAATACTTTTGGCCAACTGTACGAGGTCATCCGGCTTGAAAGATTTATCGATACGCCCAATTCGTTCGTTCAACGGCGGGTGGGTCGAGAACATACTCACCCGCTCTCCGCTACCAAACAACATGTGGCTAACCTCCTCGGTTTCCACATTCAGATAAGACGCATCACTGTAGACAGCGATCTTTTTAAGCGCGCCTGCAATACCGTCAGGATCACGTGTGAACTGCACTGCTGAAGCATCCGCAAGGTATTCACGCTGGCGGGAAACTGCAGACTTTATCCAGCGACCGAAAAACAAACCTATGTAACCCACCAGCATGACTGCAACAGCGACCAGCACAATGGCTCCACCATTGCTGTTTTTTGAACGGCCCACGTAATAGGAACCATGCAATACCCGGCGACCGATCAACGACAACACCAGTATTCCGAACAAGGCACCCATCAGGCGGATATTGAGACGCATATCCCCATTGAATATGTGACTGAATTCGTGGGCTATAACGCCTTGGAGTTCACCCCGGTTAAGTTTTTCCAGTGCCCCCCGGGTAACCGCCACTGCGGCGTCTGCCGGTTGAAAAACCGGCTGCGAACGCATTGATGCCGGACTCCTGCTCCAGCACGTAGATCTCCGGTACAGGGATACCTGAGGCCAGCGCAATTTCCTCAACGACGTTGTACAAACGTCTGCGTAAAGGGTCACGCGCATCCGCTTCAACCAGGACGCCGCCCAAATCCCGTGCAACTTTTCCGCCACCCGAACGCAGTGAAACCGTCTTGAAAAGACTTGCAATGGCTATCACGGCAGCGGTCACTGCCGCGCCACCTAAAAGTGTTGGTATATTGGCTTTCAGTGTCTGAACGCTGAATACAAACTGCTGTTGCTCGGTGTTCATAAAACCCAACGCTACCAAAACGGCAAGATCAATCACCACGATAATGACCAAGACAGCGAGGATGAACAGGAAAACCAGCCATCGACTCTGACGTCGCGCCTGCTCCTGGTGTTCGAAGAAATTCACTTAAGCCCCCGTGTGACAAATGGCTGCCCGTATAGGGCAGCCATTGCATCCCGTGACAACTTAAAATGAAACCTGGGGTACTTCGCGTTTGGCTTCATCCTCGATTTCCAGCAGTTCTGCGTGCTTGAAACTGAACCAGCCGGCAAAAAAGTTGTTCGGAAAGGACTCGCGCAAGGTGTTGTATAGCATGACCGCATCGTTATAGGCCTGTCGCGCGAATGCAACCTTGTTTTCGGTAGTTGTCAACTCTTCGGATAGCTGCATCATGTTTTGGTTGGCTTTCAAATCAGGGTAGGATTCTGAAAGAGCAAACAACCTGCCAAGTGCCCCGGATAACCCCTGTTCCGCCTTTGCCAGTTGCTTCATGGCTTCGGGATCAGACGGATCTTTTGCAGCGGCCTTCAGACCGGATACCGCCGTGTTGCGTGCATTGATGACAGCTTCGAGCGTTTCACGCTCATGCTTCATATAACCCTTGGCCGTTTCCACGAGGTTGGGTATCAGGTCATGACGACGTGTTAACTGCACGTCAATTTGTGCGAACGCATTCTTGAAACGATTCCTGCCTGCAACCAGACGGTTGTAGATTGAAATCGCAAATAAGACTGCACCAACAATTAATGCAAGTAATATCCAACCCATCATAAATCTCCTTACTTAAATACAGCCCGATTGATCTGGCATTCTAACAAAGCCATGGCACATACGAGTGTGCCTCAAGTCACCCGCTATTTATTCATTTTAGCCCAGGAATCACGAAGTGAAACGGTCCTGTTCAAAATTGGCCGTTCCGGATCTTCGCTGTCCTGGTCGATAGTAAAATAACCCACGCGTTCAAACTGAAAGAAATCCCCGGGACTGCCCGCTGCCACTGCCGGCTCTACAACCGCATCAGAAACAATATCCAGCGAGTGAGGGTTCAGAAACTCAAGATAATCCTTTTCCTTGTCAGCCAAAGGGTTGGCCACGCTGAACAGGCGGTCGTAGAGACGAACCTCGGCATTGACGCCATGCTCAACGGAAACCCAGTGAATGGTACCCTTGACCTTACGTGAAGCACCCGGCAAACCACTACGGCTATCCGGGTCATACTCACAATGAATCTCGGAAATATTGCCTTCGGAATCCTTGATAACATCGGTGCACCTGATAATAAAGGCATTACGCAAGCGGACTTCACCACCCGGACGCAGACGAAAGAACTTCCGCGGCGGCTCCTCCATAAAATCACCTCGCTCGATCCAGATTTCCCGGCCCAGGGGAACAGAACGGGTACCCATTTCAGGTTTTTGTGGATGAGATGGTGCTTCTATCCATTCGTTTTCACCTTCCGGGTAGTTGGTCAGAACCACTTTTACCGGGTCCAGCACCGCCATAACACGTGGCGCATGTTCATTCATGTCATTGCGCACGGCATTCTCAAGCACTCCCATCGGGATAATGCTCTCGGCCTTTGACACACCAGCCTCTTTCCAGAAGGTGCGAATCGACTCTGCCGTATATCCACGGCGACGCAGACCGGCAATGGTCGGCATACGCGGGTCATCCCAGCCGGATACATGGCCCTCTTCAACCAGCTGTCTTAGCTTACGCTTGCTCATGACAGTAAAATCCAGATTACCACGCGCAAACTCTATCTGACGTGGGTGACACGGTGCGGGAATATTGTCTAAAAACCAGTCATACAATGGCCGGTGTTCTTCGAATTCCAGAGTGCACACAGAATGGGTGATACCTTCAATGGCGTCTGAGATACCGTGAGCCCAGTCGTACATAGGGTAGATATTCCATTTATCGCCGGTGCGATGATGTGCAACTTTACGGATGCGATAGATGGCCGGATCGCGCATGTGCATATTGCCTGACGCCATGTCAATTCGGGCGCGCAGAACATGCTCACCATCTGCGAACTCACCGTTTTTCATGCGCTCAAACAGATCCAGGTTTTCCTCTACCGATCGATCACGAAATGGACTTTCTGTGCCCTCGACATTGAATGATCCGCGACTTGAGCGCACCGTTCCGGCATCCTGGCTATCGACATACGCTTTACCTGTTTTTATCAGGTAGACCGCATAATCATAGAGTTGCTGAAAATAATCAGAAGCATGACGCAATTCGTTCCATTCAAAACCCAGCCAGCGGACATCATTCATGATGGCCTGGGCAAAATCCTCACTTTCCTTCAACGGGTTGGTGTCGTCAAATCGCAAATTGGTGGTGCCGCCAAACTCGGCAGCCAAACCAAAATTCAGGCAAATGGACTTGGCATGGCCGATATGCAGATGACCATTGGGCTCAGGAGGAAAGCGCGTAACAATTTTATCGTGCTTACCGGACTCGAGGTCTTGTATGACAATATTGCGTATAAAATTGCTTACAGGTGGAGTCTTCTCGTCGTTCAATGAATTGGCCTTTTAACTGTTGTCAGATATACGGGATAGTGGATTCTATCCCATAACGGTAATCGGTCACTACAATTGGGGTCTGTTTTGTCAAACAATCGCCTTGGATGTACGGTATTTCGCTCATGGGAGGGGCGCTGGGGCGGTGGTATTGCCTACCAGGACACGGCACCAGTACGTCCGTGTAGCCTCTTACTCGACATCCCTGTCTCGTACGGTCCTGGCAGGCAATACCCCCTCCCCAGCTTCAACCGAACCGAGTACGTCTATCAGAAACCACTGGCATGTATTTACGCACATAGCAGAGGGTGTGCGGTACCTTACTTCCGGACCTCGAGCACAGGCATTGACGCCTGAAATCGGCGACATGGCCCAGGCCACCTTCTCGACCGTTTCCCGGTCTCACCTTGTCCCTGTGCTCTCGGCTCGGGCGTCCTGCTTCGCTCTACCGAGTCCATCCCTGGACTCGTATCGCGATATACCGTTCATCCTGAACATAACCGTTCGTCCGCTGCACCTGCGCCCGCGGCTACCTCATCCTGAATATAACCGTTCATCCGCTTATGCAGTGCTAACCTGAGAGACGCCGCTCCTGCGCGTCCTGCGCCCGCGGCATACCGTTCATCCTGAACATAAAAAAACCCCGGCGAGGGGCCGGGGTTTGAAATGGTGCATCGCATAAGGCATAGAAGTGTGGGGACTGCCTGTCATGAGAAGCGACGCACCGGCACAGTCAACTTGCAGGTAAAGCATACCTTTTGCAGGTTAAAAAGATGTAAAGCAAATGTTGGTTATTTGTGATAGTTAGAAATTAATTTCAGGCGACCTGACGGGCGCTGCGATGGCGCTTCAAAAATATCAATAAAAGGGAAATCGCTGCTGGTGTCATGCCTGGAATCCTCGAGGCCTGACCAATACTCTCCGGCTGGGTTTTCTGCAGTTTTTCGCATAGCTCAGCCGATAGACCATTAACCCGGTCATAGTCAAAACCGGAAGGGATCGGGGTGTCTTCGTTGCGCTGGTTTTTTTCCACTTCCCCGGCCTGGCGTGTCAGGTATCCCGAATAACGGACCTGAACATCAACCTGCTCTGCAACTTTCACATTGCTGTTACCGGGACCGAGACCTGCCACTGTCATGAGCTCTGCATAACTTATTTCCGGCCGCTTAAGCAAATCCAGGGCCCTCGCTTCCTTGCTAAGCGCCACGCCGAGTGTCTCCTTTAACGATTTGCCGATATCATTATCGGGATTGACCCAGATAGAGCCCAACCTTTGTTGCTCTGCTTCAATGGCATCCCTTTTGCTTTCAAACGCCCGCCAGCGCTGATCATTAACCAACCCGAGGCGGCGTCCGGTCGCAGTCAGGCGCAAATCTGCATTGTCTTCACGAAGCTGAAGGCGATATTCTGCACGGGAGGTGAACATCCGATAGGGTTCGCGGGTGCCCTGGGTCACGAGATCATCGATCAGTACACCGATATAGGCCTCATCCCTGCGCGGCGTCCAGGCTTCCTCACCCCGCACACTGCGTGCAGCATTGATACCAGCGATAAGACCCTGCGCAGCGGCTTCTTCATATCCGGTCGTGCCGTTGATTTGCCCGGCAAAATACAAGCCTTCGACCGGCTTGGTTTCAAGACTGAATTTCAATCCGCGCGGATCAAAGAAATCATATTCGATTGCATAACCCGGCCGGGTAATGTGGGCGTTTTCAAACCCGGGAATGCTGTGGACAAACGCGACCTGGACATCGTATGGCAAGCTGGTAGATATGCCATTCGGGTAAAGTTCACGTGTGTTCAAACCCTCCGGTTCAACGAATATCTGGTGGCTTTTGCGTTCAGCAAAACGTACAACCTTGTCTTCGATTGATGGGCAATACCTCGGACCTACTCCATCGATTTTGCCTGAATACATCGGCGAACGGTGTAGCGCGGAGCGAATTATTTCGTGGGTTTCTTCGGTGGTATTTGTAATCCAGCAATTGACCTGCTCGGGTTGATCTTCATGTGTACCCATAAACGAAAAAACCGGTCGCGGTACATCGCCTGGCTGCTCCTTGAGATGCGTGAAATCAACACTCTTGCCATCGATTCGTGGCGGTGTGCCGGTCTTCAGTCGACCAACATTGAACGGCATTTCACGTAAGCGTTTTGCCAGCGAGATAGAAGGCGGGTCACCGGCGCGCCCACCGGCGCTCTGGATTTCACCCATGTGAATTTTACCGCCAAGAAATGTACCGGTAGTGAGGACGATGGCGCTCGCATGGAAGACCTGCCCCATGCTCGTGCGGCAACCGGTTACCCGGTCACCATCGAGTAGAAGGTCATCCACCGCTTGCTGAAAAATGCTCAAACCGGGTTGGTTCTCAACCACTTTGCGTATGTATGCGCGGTAAAGATTACGGTCACACTGCGCACGTGTTGCACGAACCGCCGGTCCCTTGCTCGAATTCAGCGTACGCAACTGGATGCCTGCAGCATCTGCCGCAGATGCCATCACACCACCCAATGCATCAATTTCCCTGACCAGGTGTCCCTTGCCGATTCCGCCAATGGCCGGGTTGCAACTCATCTGGCCAATGGTTTCAATACTGTGGGTCAATAACAATGTTGACGCACCACTGCGCGCCGAGGCCAGCGCAGCCTCGGTACCGGCGTGACCGCCGCCGATCACAATGACATCAAATGTATTTGACTGCTTCAAGGGTTCTTTATCTCATTCAACAGGAATCGCGCATTGTACTGAAAATCAAAGGATAAATGTAATTTATTGACTTTGCAGTTCTGCTGCCAATGTCTGTGCTCTTTTCAGCATGACATAGTCTTCATCGGCATCCTTCCAGATCGCCAATGCGTAATTGACCGAAGCCAGCGCCAATTGAGGCATGTTTCGTGCCTGCTGCAGACGAGCTTTTTCAACCCACAACATGGGTTCTGAGGGATCAAGACGGAAACCGGCTTCGATCGATTTTTCCGCTGCAACCAGGTCGCCAAACCTGGTTTGAGCTCTTGCCATTTGGGCATAAATCTGTGGTAAACCGAATTGCAGCACTATTGCCAAGGACCGATTGGTTTATCTGCTCAATCGCCTTCATACAGTGATCAGCCACTGCCGCATAGTCACCTTTTGCTTCACTGATGATGGCCTCAACCAGATGCAACCTGGATGTCCAGAAACTTCAGCTGGAATTGCTCCATTACTTCCCGGGCCTGTTGCAGGGAGGCCTAGGCTGCATCAATATCATTTTCCCTGGCATGGATTATCTGCAGCACTGAAAGCCATGAATTTGTCCATCGGTGGGGTCAGCATTCCGGTTGCGGTATCGAGCGCGTCGTGGGCTGACTTGAAATCATCCAAAAGGACATAAAAATCAATCAATGGGGTATAAATACTTAGTGTCAGATCCAACAGACCTTGCGACTGCCGCAGGTACTCTTCCTGTGCATAGGTCTGTCTGATGGCCTCATTGAATCCTTCCGAGACGAAGTTCGAGAAGAGCAGTACCTTGCCTGACCAGGATTTTGTCCGTTGGCGTCTGTGCAAACCCTTCTGCCTCCGACAAGATACTGCCTGGCAGCGTGGATATCGCCCTTGCGTGACGCGATGATCGCCAGTTTCAATGTAGGCCTGACCGGTGAGTTCTGTAACAACTGGGCCTGTTTGTAGTGTTGTTCAGCAGCATCCAGATTACCGCTATCGCGTAACAGATCACCCAATTGAATGTTGGCATCGATGTCTTCAGGTTTTTGCTCCTGGTACTTGCGGGCGTAATCAATGGCCGCATCCATGTTACCGGTTGCCCGTTCAAGCGTGGACAGCTGTAAATAGATACCCACATTCAAGGCATCTCTTTCCAATGCCAGACAGAGATTCCTTCTTGGCTTCCTCCAACTCACCACTGACCATTAGCATCCTTGCCAGGCTGTTGTGGGAAGCTCGCATCGTCACGTATTTTTGCCTGTAGATACAGGAATGACATTAACTTTTCATGGTCACCGGCAAGCCGGTAGAGCAGCGCTTTAAGCTGCGCCCGGTCACGTGATGGCAGGCGATAATCAAGTTCCTGCGCCTTCGTCAGAGCCTCCTGCGCACCTGGCAGGTCACCGCTTTCGATCATATTAACGGCCTTCAGAAACCAGCCCAGGACAAAACCCGGATCAATGCTGGTAGCCTGATCAAAGAATTCGTTCGAAGCAACAAAATCATTGTTGAACAAACGTGCATTCAGCCCGTGAATATAGGCTTTCAGTGCTTCTTCCGACTCACCATAGGTTTCTGTCAACGGCAGGTCTTCTGCGATACGTTTGCTGCTTTCAGGAACATCCAGGGCTTCCCGAATGTCCTTCGATAAACGGTCGGTAGCCGTGTAAATATCCTAGCCGCTTTGCTCGATCTCCGCGACCTGGTTGAGTGTTTGCGTATCCCAAATCCTGGCTGTCAGAATATATTTATCGGCCGATTTATTTAGCGATCCATCAATAAAGTACTGATGGTTTGCCTCATTTGCGATTTTTCGCATCAGCGTGAGGGGAACATTCAATCCATCATCGAAACCGCCACGCCGCATTCTTGAATAGAATCCATTGCCATAATTGTTCCAGGGTGAACGCGCAAGCACAAAGGCGTCCTGCTGTAGATCCTGCACCAGCAATTCGGTAATTCCGTACTGCAACCAGTCCAATTGCGGGTTTCCGGACTCATTCTTACAGAAGAAAACAGCCATTCTGCGGCGAAAGGTCTCGCTGGGAATGTAGTGTGTTTCCTGCTGGCCGAGCTCATTGTTGACCGTTATCTGTGTTGCAGTCAGATCAAAGTCCTTATCACCAAAGACGGTAATCAAGAGCCCCAGGGTTGCTATCAGGTTAATCGGCACACCGACTTTTTCAAGCCGGGTTGCCTTGTCCTTACCCGGTCTGCCATGTGTCCATGCAATCAGCATGACGGCTGGAATCAGTGAATACAGTCCCCAAAACACGATGTCGCTCACATAGGGTGACAGCATGTATCGCTCAACCATGCGGTCGAGAATTTCTATTGCTACCCAGACACCGGCAACATACACACCGACAGCAGGCAAAATGCGTCGATCACGCAACTCAGTGATGAAATCTGCCATTCGGTCAAAACCCTGATGTGGAAAAACTAAGCGCTAGTTTAGTGCATTTTGAATGGAAATCCCGAATGCCAATCGTCATCAGGCCCTGCAGATGGCGAATCAGCTAGTCGCGATCTCTACGAGGTGATGATTTGCTGCCCACGGATGATCGGTGGCCTGAGCGTGAAGAAACCGAACCTGATCGACTGCCACTCCGGGAATATGAACCTCGTGTTGATCTTGCAGGTGAGCGTACGGAACTACTGGAGGTTGACGGTATCACGCTAACGGATTTTGACGGCACTGTTTTGACGGGTTCAATACGGCTTTGACCTGCTTTTTTGGATTCACGGTTTCTTATCACCATACCCTGGTTCCCGGCATACCCGGCTGGAGTTGTGGAAACATGACGACTGACAGATGAGGTACCATCATTTCCAACATCACTTTCCTGACCCCGGATATCCCCTTCATCACCACCCGCACGCCCACGCCGCTTACCACCTTTACGGGCATAGCGATCATGTCCACCGCGATGGCTATACTGACGACAAAGCCCGTAGTGCGAGCAATACCCCCGATAGGGCCGCCAATACGGGTAGTTATGGTATGAGAAATACCAGGGTGAATGAAATCCGTAATAACCATTGGGGTAATCCCATGGTGAATAACCTATTCCAAAAGGATAAGTATAGGCAAAACCATAGCCGTACCCCGGGTACGGCCTATAACCCAGGTAAAAATAATCCAGCGACGACCACGGGTAGTACACAACACCTGAGTAATCGCCTGAGTTCAATACATAGGACGGATCGTCTTCGGCGTAGTAAACACCATCTTCAAATGCTGTTTCCGGCGAGTAGTAACTTACACAACCAGTCAATAAAACAAGCAATAGAAAGATAATCAGCTTTTTCATACATTCTCCACCACCGGGTTAACCGGCAGAATGCGCACCTTAAGAACTAGAATAACAGAATTCGGGATAATAGTTGCTGCAAGCAAATTTGCCCTCCGCCGGTCATCCAAACAAGTACAATCACAAAAGCTGAGTTCAGCATAGGGAGAATGGTTAATGGGCAGAGCGATATACGAGCTGCAGGGTTTTGCAATAGCCCTGGATAAAGTAGCACTGGTAAGCCGGGTTTTTGCAGCGGACAACAATGAAGGCTACCAGTTTAATATTACTTTAAGCAGTGAATTGCGTCTTCCGGTTAAGTTTCCAACCCGTACTGACGCTGATTTTGAACGGCAGCTATTTTTGAAAGCGCTTAAAGAAAGCTGAGTCTTGTGTAGTGTCCTGTACTAAGTGACGATTAATCGCCACTTAATACAGGACACTAGATTATTCCGCAGACTGAACGATCAGTGCTCCAGCCAAACCGGGACCTGAAATAACAATATGAACCTGGGCAGGTCTGTTTCTATTCAGATCACTGGGAAGTTGCACAGCAAATTGACCGGTTGAATGTATTTGGCCACCCTGGCTCCAGGTAATTTCGACCGGGTTTCCCGTGTACGCCGCTTCAGGAAACGTCGTTGAACATATTGATCCAGGTGGAATGTTGCCGCAAGAGACAAAGTTTCCGGTGACCGGCACCAGCAACCTGACCGCTGACACATACATCTGGGTCTGGTTTTCCATGACCATGCCTGCTATCTGAACCGGCGGCGCACCATCAACATGCGCAACTGCACATGCAAACAGGCATAGTGTGCCAAGGCCTGTTAGGACTAATCTAAGCATCAGGTAAGCTCGTGTGCAACAGCAAAGAATGAGAAACCAGCATGAAAGTATTCCTGATTAGAGTAGGTATCGCTTAAAGGCCTTAAATAATCGCCTTAACGTAATGCATTGTTGACGATTTCAGACACATCGCCTGACAAATTATCGACCGCTGCAATACGTTGCAACTGCGTTTTCATCAGCATCTTTCTATCTTCATCATATCGTTTCCAACGGTTGAATGCCGAGGCCATCCTGGCAGCGACCTGCGGATTCAGCCCATCCAGTTCAATCACGCGATCCGCGTGAAATGTATAACCCGAGCCATCAGCAGCGTGGAATCCCGTTGGATTCAGCATGGCAAACACACCAATCAACGAACGTACCTTGTTAGGGTTCTGGATGCTGAAAGCGGGGTGCTGCATTAACTCCTTCACTTTGTTCACCGTGCCCGGACCGGGTTTCATAGCCTGCATCATGAACCATTTATCCATGACCAGGGCATCCGCTTTCCATTTGGACTCAAAGTCCGAAAGTGCAGTAACCGCCAATGGTGATTCCATCAAAATCAAACCTTTAATGGCGGCCAAGGTATCTGTCATGTTGTCACTTGATTTGAGTTGGGCGGCGGTAAGGGATTCACCCACATCTGTTTCAATCAGGTAGAACAGGCAGACGTTTTTAAGAGCTCTGCGAGCCATGGCTTTGGACGATTTCTGATAAGGCTGACCGTCATTCAGCTCGGTATAACGTTCAACGAAAAGGGTTTTCAGGCCATTGGCCAAACCCTTCCTGATAAACTCCCGTGCGGCATGGATACCATCGACATCAACGACTTCCATCTGTTCTGCAAGGTAGTCTTCATCCGGCATGATCATCGCCTCAGCCAGCAGTGCCGGGTCAGCCAAACGGTCTGAGAGAATACCGCGAAACGCTTTGAACAATGATGAATCCAGCGTCATTTCCAGGCCTTTCGCATGCCGCCGGCATTGTTCGAGGATGGCGTTTTGTGCTATTCGTTGTGCCGCATCCCAACGCACGAATGCATCACTGTCATGTGCAATCAAAGTAGCGAGTTGTTCGGACGAATAATCGTAGAATATTTTAACCGGCGCCGAGTAATCCCGGAATAAAGAAGGTACGGGGTGTTCCGGAATATTGACAAATGAATACGCCTGCTGAGCTTCTTCCATCACCAGTAAACGTGTCCCTTGCACAACATCTGTCCCGGTTTCCAATTGTAATGGCAGTTCCTCACCACTGGCTGTCAGTAGCCCAACTGCAAACGGAATGACCAGCTCCTGCTTGTCCTTCTGGTCATATGTTGCAGGTGTGTGCTGCTTCAACGTCAGTGTGTACTTTTGAGTTGCAGCATCGTAATGATCTGATACATGTACCTGCGGCGTACCGGACTGACTGTACCAACGCCCGAAACGTTCAAGGTTGATACCATTGGCATCTGCCATTGCGGCAAGAAAATCATCACAGGTAACGGCATGTCCATCATGTCGTTCAAAATACAACTTCATACCTTTCTGAAAGCCAGCCTCGCCGAGCAGGGTGTGGTACATACGGATGATCGTCGCGCCTTTTTGATAAACCGTAGAGGTATAAAAATTGTTGATTTCAACATAGCGATCAGGCCGTATCGGATGTGACATCGGGCCATCATCTTCGGGAAACTGTCTGCTTCTAAGATCACGAACAACCCTGATACGTTTTACTGCACGCGATTGCATATCGGCCGAAAACTCTTCATCCCGAAATACAGTGAGCCCCTCTTTCAGAGTCAACTGAAACCAATCCCGGCAGGTGACGCGATTTCCGGTCCAGTTATGAAAATACTCGTGTCCGATGACACCTTCAATACCCTGGTAGTCTGCATCTGTTGCCGTATCGGGTCGTGCCAGGACATATTTCGAATTAAAAATATTCAGAGACTTATTTTCCATCGCGCCCATATTGAAGTCATTGGTGGCAACGATATGATAGATATTGAGGTCGTATTCAAGATCAAATCTCTCCTCATCCCAGCGCATCGCGTTGATCAGCGATTCCATGGCGTGTGCGCAGCGATCAAGGTTTTCTGTTTCAACGTAGATTCTCAGGACAACATCACGCCCGCTCCGGGTTGTGAAGTGATCTTCAACCAGCTCGAGGTCGCCTGCAACCAGTGCAAACAGGTAAGATGGTTTTGGGAAGGGATCTTCCCAACGAACCCAGTGACGGCCACCGGCCAATTCACCGGCCTCTGCCCGGTTACCATTTGACAATAAAACCGGAAATTCTGACCGATCGGCTTCCATGGTTACACGGTAAGCGGTCATAACATCCGGACGGTCCGGAAACCAGGTGATTTTACGGAAGCCCTGTGCCTCGCACTGGGTTAGCAGGAAATCACCGGAAAGATACAGACCTTCAAGTGCCGAATTGCTCGCCGGATGGATTTTGACTTCTGTCTTCAACACGCTTTTGGGGGGTGCGCCAGAAATGGTCAGCGTTTCACCATCAATCGACATAGTCATCAGCACTCAGAGTACGGCCGTTAAGTGACAGGGATATGAGCTGCAGATCACTGCCATTGAGTACGATATCCTGTGATTCCCTTGTCCCGTCCTTCAGCTGAAATTCCATCTCGGCCCGGACAGTGGTGGTTTCACTGCCGATATCGAAATGAATATCCAGCTGACTAACATCCCACGGGTAAACCGTGTAATTCTTGCGATAAATTGACTTTTCGGATAAACCGTCTTTCATAAACCTGTTCCTTAATGGAATTTCCGCTGGTGAAGTGGTTAAAAGGGCCAGTATTATATGCTGATGGACAACAAAGCGGCAGACCAAATTCCTGATATCTCGGACATTATTTCTGCGATGCAACGAATAAATGGTGCAGATTCGCACCACCCCGGTACTTTCTGACCCGCAGTTGAATGCTGACCTGGGTTGTGAACTTTGGTTGAAGTGCGAGAATCTCCAGCATACCGGCGCATTCAAATTCCGCGGTGCCAGCAATGCAATCGCCTTACTCGATGAGGCCGGCAGGCAGGGTGATGTCGCCACCCACTCCTCGGGCAATCATGGTGCCGCACTGGCGCTCGCTGCATCCACCCACAATCGACGCGCCTGGGTTGTGATGCCGGAGAACTCCGTGAAAACCAAGGTCGAAGCCGTGCGCCGCAATGGTGGTGAAATCATATTCTGTCCCGCAACCCAGCCAGCCAGGGAAAAAGGTCTGGCCGAGCCTCGTCGCAAAGGGCTGCATTCCTATCCCACCTTATGATCATGGGCATATCATTTGCGGTCAGGGCACTGCCGTCATTGAAATGTCAGAGCAAATCCCGGGAATTGACATCATCCTCACTCCGGTCGGTGGCGGTGGCCTGATCAGCGGTAGCGCAATCGCTGCCAGGGCATTGATTTCCGACGTAAATGTGATTGGAGCCGAACCAGAAGGGGCAGCGGATACGGCCTTGAGCCTGAGCCAGGGAAAGCGGGTAGATCAATTTCCGGTTGATACCATTGCAGATGGACTGCGCGCAATTGTTGGCGTACTGAATTTTGAAATCATCCGTGACAATGTAGACAAGGTGATTACCGTCAGCGAAGCGGGAATTGTCGAGGCCATGGCACTGGTCTGGCAGCGCTTCCGTATGCTGATTGAACCATCATCCGCCACCGTCATCGCTGCAATCCTGGCGTCCCCCGACGATTTTTCCGGTCGACGTGTTGGTGCCATCATTAGTGGCGGTAATGTAGACCTTGAAAACCTGCCCTTCAAGACGTGATAAGCGTGAACTGAGAGCACCATGACACAACAACTCTATTTGTTACGTCATGCCGAAGCGGAACCCTGGAATCCGTTGGGAAACGATTTTTCCAGATCGCTCAGTTCAAATGGTGTCCAACATGCCCGGCTGGTTTCCACCTGGGCATTAGAAACACTTTTACCTCCAGAAACCATTCTGTGCTCACCCGCTAAACGAACCCGTGAAACACTCGCCCCCATACTCTCCAATTGGCCGCGACTATTGGCCTCCACCGATTATGAAGATTCGATGTATAACGCTTCTTTGAATATGCTGCTGACCCTGGCCGAAGATGCATTTAGTTACAGTGAGCGGCTTTTGTTGGTCGGACACAACCCCGGTATGGCTGAAATGCTGATTAATGTATTGCAGGCAACACAGGCACGCAGTATTCAATCATTTGGCACCGGGACCCTTGCCGTTGTCGAGTTTCCCGATAACTTCAAACGACAAACACGAACGGGCAATCTGCTTCACCTGGTTCGGCAAGACGACTTTTCATTCAATTGAGGACAGGTATACCTGTGCCAGTGTTTTAAGACCCACTTCATCTTCCTCGCTAAAACGATCAAGGCGGGTACTGTCGACGTCCAGCACACCGAGCAGTTCACCCCGTTTGAAAAGAGGCACCACAATTTCAGAGCGTGCTTGCGCATCACAGACGATATGCCCGTCAAATGTCTCAACATCTGCTACGCGCATCGTTTCCCCGGAGGCAGCAGCAGTACCACAAACGCCTATACCCATTGCAATGCTGACACAGGCCGGTTTTCCCTGAAAAGGGCCAAGCATAAGTGTTTTGTCATATAGAAAATAGAAACCGACCCAGCTGATATCGGCCAATTCCTGGTACAGCAGTGCACTGAGATTGCGGCATTTGAAATTCTGTTCGAAGACACACACAACAGACCCTCCGCCTGTTGAGCCAGGCGGTTCCAGGAAAGTTGCTGAGAACCTGTCATGACTTCTTAAACACGAGAATAAAATTGTTGGCGGGCATGGGTAGCTTAAACTCAAGGGGTATGTGATGAAGTTTTGCCAGGGATTCAATCATCGCGATATCACGTATGCCCATTTCTGAATCCTCAGCGCGCAAATGCGCATCAAAATGTGCATTGCTTTGTGAGGTAAAACAATTATCGACATTAAACGGTCCGTAAAGACAAAACCTGCTATCGGTCTGAAGATGTGCCGCTACCCCGGCAAACATCGCAGTCACCGCATCCCATGGCATGATATGGGCCGTATTGGCGGAGAATGCAGCATCAAAGGAAGAGCCGGGCCAAGGGTCACGCAGCACATCCAGTTTCAGCGGTGGCAAAATGTTTTCATTGCCTTCAACGGCAAAACGGGCTTCAAGCCCAGCCAGGTTTTCTTCTCTGTCACTCGGCTGCCACTTTAAACCCGTCATTTTTTCTGTAAAGAAAACAGCGTGTTGACCCGTCCCTGATCCAATCTCCAGCACTGAGCCGTGTCCAGGCAACAAGGCCTGCAACCGGTCAACAATAGGTTGTCCATTTCGTTCTGCAGCACTGGAGAATGGTAGGGTACTCAAAGCTTAAAAGCCGCTTTCAACCTGTTGCTGAATTGCATCGCAGATTTCCCTGGATTCGGAGATCAACGCACCCAGTTGTGCCTGCATCCTGGTAATAAAAACATCGTCCTTGGTATGTGGCAGGTTGATACGCACATTGTGAATCGCACCCTGCACACCGGCCAGAGCCATCAGGGCACCAACACCGGCATCGCTCATCACTGCCTTGTTGCCGATGTTTGCTGCTTCCTTACAGAGATCCAGAACCTCCCTGCAGAGTTCTGCCGTTTTTAAGGGCACCTCGGCTGCAGATTTGTAACCGGCACGGATCACCTTTGAACGCAAGTCCTGTTGCTCTACAGTGTCCTTGGCCATACGCATACCAGCGATAACTTCGTTGAAGGCTTCAGTGTCCGCATCAACAGCCAGTATAAGTGCATCTTTTATTGTTTGCGCCTTCTCGGCCAGCAGGCAGAGTTTCTCATATTGTGAATCGAACTCGCCTTTGCCGACAGAAAGATTGACCACCATCGATGCCAGTGCCGACCCCAGTGCACCTGCCAGCGCGGCTATCGAACCGCCACCCGGCGCCGGTGTATCACGTGAAACTTCATCAACGAATTCGGAAATGGTCAGGTTTACCAGCGGTCCTTTGGGTACCGGCATGCCGATGACTTTCTTGTCAATATCAAACGGGGCAACATCACTAAGACCCATCGCCTGGACCGCCGTGGTAACCGTGTCGCGAACCGGGATACCGGTGGATTTTTGCATACGCCGCAGATAGAACCGCCCGGCTTGTTGCATCGCATCAAATGGCACCACCCCAACAACTTCCGAACCGGTGATGACGATTCCGCGCACTTTTGCTAATTCACGTACTGCCTCCAGGACATCAGCCGGGGGCGTGACATTGTAATTGGTCAGGTTGAGGGAAATCTGCGCGCACTTATAATCATCCACGACCCAACCGATGCCTTTGACGTGAGTGAACATTCCGTCCTTATAAACCGGTCGCCCGATAAGGTCATCCGGATCAAGTCCGAGCGACCGGTAGCGTTTGTACAGGTCTGCGTCGTATTTATTTTTGTAAAACTCTGCAAGCTCCTCGAATGAACCCGCGACGAAATCGGAATTGCCATCCGCATACTTGCCTTCTTCGAAGTAAACGACGTCGCCTTTGTAATAGAATGGCTCGACATTGCCAATTCTTTTCCAACGACCACGCTCACGTATCTCATAGGCGATTTCATTCGCATAGCGTCGATCGGTTGTATTCAGATTGATATTGTAAGCAATGAGAAATTCGCGGGCTCCAACGGCTGTTGCCCCTGCGCCCGGATTGAACACGGCGGGTCCAAAATCCGGTTTCCAGGCGGGATCAGCCAGCTTTTTCTGCAGACCCTCGTATTCGCCGGCACGCACCTTGGCCAGGTTCTGTCGTTCGGGTTTACTCGCTGCGTATTCATAGAGATACACCGGGATACCAAGCTCTTCACCGATACGCTGCCCGACCTGCCGGGCAATTTCAGCACACTCTTCCATGCTTGCATTACTTACCGGGACAAATGGGCAAACATCCGTTGCACCAAAGCGGGAATGCTCACCCTTGTGATTTGACATGTCAATAAGTTCAGCCGCTTTTTGCACTGCGCGAAAAGCCGCTTCCTTGACCGGTTCAGGTGCGCCGATAAATGTCACCACCGTTCGATTGGTGCTTTCGCCGGGGTCCACATCCAATAGCTGGATACCCTGGACACCTTCTATGACATCCGTGATTTGTTTGATCACTGCCATATCACGACCTTCGGAAAAGTTTGGTACGCATTCAATTACTTTATTCACAGTTCATGACCTATTGAAAATGTTGTTTGAAAGACGGGTACGCCCACTGAAAAAACAGCCCCGGGAGCCTGCTCAAGGAAGTCGCAACGGCACGGGTAATTATAATTTATTCCAATATCCCGGAACAGGTCTGAGCCGAACAACTGAACAACAAAAAAAGCCCGGGTCATGCCCGGGCTTTAGAGTAATCAATCCTGATTGATTAGTTTACGACGGGACGTTCTTCCACGATGGTAGGCGTCACGAATATCAACAGTTCACGTTTCTTGGATTCATTTGAACGACGCTTAAACAGGTGGCCAAGAACCGGGATACTGCTCAGGTAAGGTACCCTGTCTTCCTTGCGTGCGCGTTCATCCTGGAAAATTCCACCCAGCACGACAGTCTCACCATTGTTCACCAGTACCGACGTACTCAGCTCACGCGTATCAATTGATGGTACCGAACCACCACGACCGGTCTGGTAAATCTCACCAACCGAATCCTGCTTGACTTCAAGTTCCAGTTGAACACGGTTATCCGGCGTTATCAGTGGTGTTGCGCGTAATTCAAGTACGGCTTCCTTGAATTGAACAGCCGTTGCACCGGAGGATGCGGCTTGTTCATAAGGAATTTCCACACCCTGTTGAATAAAGGCTTCCGATTGATTCGCAGTAACAACCCTGGGTGTGGATATGATTTCACCATCACCTTCTGCTTCAAGTGCCGTGAGTTCCAGATCCAGCAGGACGTTACCCGCGAGGAATGAAAGACCTATTGAACCGGCATTGCTATCGGCCACGGGAAGGTTGACGTTGTAACGCTGGGGGATACCCGGCAGGTCAAGCAAGCCATCATCCCTTGGGTTGGTGGCCGGATTCAGCAAGTCTGCACCCTCACCATCAGCGGCGACTGCAAGAATATTTCTCTTATTATGCAAAGCCGTGACACCGAAACGCACACCGATTGCATGGGCAAATTCACTGCTGGCGATCACGATACGAGACTCGATTTGAACCTGCCGGACCGGATGGTCAAGATCCCGTACCAGTTTTTGAATCGCTTCAACCCTGCCCGGTGTGTCCGTTACCATCAATGTATTGGTCCTTTCATCAATGGCTATGGAACCACGGTCTGACAATAACCCGGCATCAGCTCCACCCCCTTGAGAATTTTGACGTGCTGAATCGATCAATGCCTGCAAATCTTTGGCAGTCGCATAACTGACGCTGATCAGGGCTGTGACCAGGGGCTCCAGTTCTTTCCGATCTCTTATGGCCTGTAACAATTGTTGTTCACGGGCCGCGATATCCGCTGTGGGTGCGATCCAGATAACGTTACCATTTTCGCGTTTATCAAGGTTACGCGCATCCAGTACGATATCCAGTGCCTGGTCCCAGGGTACATTGGTTAGTCTCAGGGTCAGGTTTCCACCCACGTTGTCGGCAACAACAATATTGAGATCCGAAACATCGGCTATTAACTGCAATACGGAACGAACCGGTATGTCCTGGAAGTTAAAAGTCACCCGGGCGCCTTCGTATTCTTTCTCCTGGTAAAATTCAACTATTTCCTTGGACGCATCGATCGTAGCAGCCTTAAGTTTCGAGACTTCAATAATCCAGTCATTGCCAGACTGATATGCCATGTGCTCATAAAGACCGGTTACTTCCAATTCAAGCCGTACAGCACTACCCAACACATCAGTATCAATAATTTGTACCGGTGTTGCAAAATCCACGACATCAAGACGCTGGTCAAGTACATCAGGCAGGTTTGCATCAAAAATATCTACCGACAGACCACCCTCACGTGAATTAACTGATATGTTGGAGCTATCCTTATCCAGGCTGACAATTACCCTGCTTTGACCATCTTCACCACGCCGGAAATCAATGTTCTCAATTGTATATTTTGCGGTGCCGCTATGACTCGGCGCAGTCGAACCTTCACCGTTTCCGGATATAGTCAATACAACCTGTCCATTTCCTGACTGGTAGTCATAAGTGACCAGTTTGGAGAGATCCACCATCACACGTGTTCTCCCACCGGCCGCCAGTGTCGTGAATTTCTGTACCGCTCCTATCCCGATGGTGACAGGGTTTGCATCAACCTGACTGTTGGTATCTGCCAAATCCAGAACGATTCGTGCCGGACTTTCAGTCGCAAACACGCTGACATTCGGATCATCACCATCAGTTGACAGGGTGATAACTACATCTCCTGCCGCATTGCTGCTGTAGTTTGCTGCGGTAACTTCACTTGATGCCCAAGCCGGTAATGCTGGTAATACCAACAATGCCAATGCCAATGCCAAATGAACTCCAGTCTTTCTGCTATCCATAAACTGTCCCCACTTACCGGTCAGTGTCGCTTTCAATTTAATATCCTTTTTACTGTGCATGGCTGTACCCTCAAAGTCGCGCTTTTCCATGCGCTAACCGGACTATCCTTCACCCAAAGCGATGGAGGCTTCCCTAACAAGCCAGCCATCCGCGCCATCCGAAATAAGTTCACTCAAATCTATTTCTGTATCACTTACTTTAACCACTTTGCCGTGGTTCTTGCCGATATAGTTACCAACCGGCACGCGGTGAATGACACCTTCAGGGTCACGCACCAAGCCCCAGAAGGACTCTGTCATTGCTAAACGTTCCGACCATCGACAAGGTATCAAGCTCGTAACGTTCCAGGTATTCCCTGTGCCGCTCAAAATCCGGTCTCGGCCCCGTGCTACTCGTGGAACGCACGTCGTCGCTTCCTTCAGATGCCGACTGATGGAAAGGATCACGCCCAGTCAGGCCTTCATAATCATAGGGTGAATAAGTTTTAACCGGTGGAATAGGCGGAATTGGTTCGGCTGGCCGCGCTTTTACTGAAGCGATATACTTATCCAGATCACTCATCTTTTCAGTGCACGCCGTTAGCAACACAGCTATCAACACCAAGCCGGCAACATATCGTACCTGTTTACCAATACGTTTCATGGTGCTTGCTCCGCCGCTCTCTGAGCGACTTCTTCTTCATCGACATAACGATAGGTCTTAACCCTCCCTTCCAGGATCAGGCGACCTTCCGAACTACCGTAACGGCTCTGGCTCGCGCCCGCACGTTTCAAAGAAATGTCATGCATGGTCAGGATCACCACCCGGGGTAACGCTGCTACACCACTGACAAATTCTCCGAACTCGTGATAGTCGCCCAACATCCTGATAACGATTGGCCGTTCTGCATAAAAGTCATTGAAAGTTTCCGCTTGTGGTTCAAATAGCTGTACTTCAATACCCGCGGCCAACGCAGTCTGTGAAACATCCACCAACAGTTTGTCCATTTCGGTCCTGTTAGGTAGCTGTCGGAACATGGTTGTTAACAGTTCCTGCATATCAACCAGTTGCTTTTCATAAGCTTCCAGGTTTGCGGCTTTCTGCTGCTTGAATTCAAAATCAGCCAACAGCGCCAACTCCTGCTGACGGGATTGCTCCAGTTCAATCTTTTTGTCATCTATCAAAAGAAAGTAACCCGCGACAAGAAGCAGGATCAGCGCGAACAAAAGCAAAGTGTACCGAACCGTTCCCGGCGCATTGCCAAGATCCGAAAAGTCAGCATTTCTGAGGTCTTCAAAAATCATTCCGCTTCTCCCTGAATATCCGGGTCATCAAAGACATTGTCTTCTTCGGCAGATTTTGGTGGGCGCAAATTCACGTTAATGCTGAACTCATAAGATTCAGTGGCGGAAACCGGTTTAGCCGATGTCCGCACATAATCAAGCTGGGGGTTAATGAATAAATCATTTTTGTCCAATTCCCTCAGGTAAGCTGATACCCTCGCGTTGGACTGGCTGGTGCCTACCAGTGTCAGGTTACTACCCTGCTGTCGAATGGTGGTGAGGGTTACGCCTACTGGAATTGATTTTGCCAGCTTGTCCAGCAATTCTACTGTCGTGGAACGACTGGCCTGCAAGCGTTCGATAACCTGTTTACGTGAAATCAGGCGCGCGCGTGTCCTCTCCAGTTGCTCAATTCGTGTAATCCGGCTTTCCAGTTCCTGGATTTCTCTCTGAACCTTTTGATTTCTCGATTGTTGATGAGAAATTTTCTGGTCAAATACAAAACCCGCAAAAAATACCAGGAGAACACCCAGAATGGCGGTCAATAGTAAGGAAGACATAAACGAACGCTGTCTTTCCCTGCGTTTTTCTTCCCGCCATGGCAATAAATTGATTCTGGCCATCAGTCAAACCCTCTCAAAGCCAAGCCCATGGCTATCATCAGGTTGTTGGCATTACGCTTTAGCGTATTCACCGACACATTGCTGGCAATATCCATGCCAGTGACAGGGTCGGCAATCCGGGTTGTCATTCCAAGTTCCTGTTGAACCATGGAAGCCAGGCCTTTAAGTGCTGCAGTTCCACCTGACAGGTAAATTGTACCGATATTGGAGTACTCGTTACTGGAGGCATAAAACTGTAACGCTCGGCTGATCTGATGAACGATGTTTAGCTGAAATGGCTCCAACACCTCTTCCTCAAAATCTTCTGGCGTTCCTTCATCGCGCTCAAAAAAACTCGCTTGTTCTGCGGTCATGTCATAGCGTCGCTGAATTTCTTCCAGTAACTGATGACCACCAAAGGGGTGATCACGGGTATAGATGACCTGACCACCCTTAATCACCAGTAGTGTAGTCTGGTCGTAGCCGACGTCAAACAGCCCTACGGCATCAACGCGGTTTACACCATCACGTTTACGAATCAGTTCAAATGCGTTTGCAATCGCGAAAGCCTCTACATCAACAACTTTCGTTTTCAAACCTGCCGCATCAATAGCATCCTGACGGCTTTCAACATTTTCACTCTTACTGGCAGCCAGCAGAATATCAATCAGATCCGCGTTACGTGGGGAAGGCCCCAGCACTTCGAAATCGAGACTGACCTCATTAAGAGGAAAGGGTATGTACTGATTGGCCTCTATTTGCACCTGACTTTCAATATCGGCGTCGGCAAGATCTGCCGGCAAACTGATAGTCTTGGTGAAAACGGCCGAACCGGAAACCGCGATTGCACAGGATTTGGCACGTGTGCCCGAGCTCTTGATCGCCTTTAAGATGGCGGTCGAGATTGCTTCAACATCCTGCACAGCTTTATCAACCACAACGCCTTCGCCGAGAGGCTCTACAGCAAAGTGATCAACCCTGTATCCGGACCCATGACTGGACAATTGCAACAAACGTACGCCTGTCGAGCCAATATCCAGCCCTATAACTGGATCTGTTTTTTTTCCAAACAGTTTCAAGACTCCCCCATTCTTTTTCCATGCCAATGGTTTAGTGAGACTTCTTATAGCAGTTTTTAACAGAAAACTCCGAAATACTCAAACACCTTGTGGCATTTTGGAGCATAAAATGTTTACACACCGGCAAACGACTGCCAAATAGCTTACAGTGGGGAACGACTGGATTGGTGAGTTGTCAACACTCGTCATAACCGACTCTTTCCCTGTCTGATGCGGCGTGTAACTTTCTGTCCCTTCTCCCGCTATCCGGAGAAGGATATATCAACTAAAATTCCATTTTATGTCGCTAAGCATAGCAGGATAAAGTTTTGAAAAAAGTACTTCGTTCAATATTTCGCATTCTGCTCGTCGCATTTGTGTTGGGGCTATCCACGGTTATCATCACCTACCTTGTTGTTTCTAAAGATCTTCCAGACGTTGAAACCCTCCGTGACATACAACTCCAGATACCATTGCGAGTATTCACATCAGATGGCAAATTGATCAGTGTTTTCGGAGAAAAGCGAAGAATCCCTGTTCAAATCGAAGAAATGCCCCCGAATTTAATCAACGCTTTTGTCGCCGGCGAAGACAAACGTTTCTATGATCATCCCGGTATCGACTACCAGGGAATCACCCGCGCAGTCTGGACCCTGGCAACGACCGGTGAGAAGTCGATAGGCGGAAGCACCATTACGCAAATTCTGGCCCGAAATGTTTTTCTTACGCTGGACAAAACTTTTACACGAAAGATAAAAGAAATATTTCTGGCACTGAAAATAGAGCGAGAGTTATCAAAAGATGAAATTCTCGAACTGTTTTTGAACAAAATATTGCTCGGGCATCGGGCATACGGTGTGGGTGCGGCGGCTGATGTGTATTACGGTAAACCCGTTGGCGAACTAAGCCTGGCCCAATGTGCAATGATCGCGGCGTTACCAAAGGCACCATCAAGGATAAACCCGATAACCTCACCAGAGCGTGCCATGGAACGTCGTGACTACGTTCTGGGGCGTATGCTGGAGCTCGGATACATCAACGACCCTGAATATCAACAAGCTATAAACGAAAGAAACACCGCCTTCTACCATGGAGCCACAACGGAAGTTTCAGCACCTTACGTCGCTGAGATGGTTCGTAAGGAAATGTTGGCGAGATTTGGCCAATCAGCTTACACCGGTGGTTACGAGGTTTATACGACCATAAAATCCAACCTTCAGGTTACCGCCAACCAGGCTGTGATTGACGGACTTGAGGAGTATGATCACAGACACGGATACCGTGGTGCAGAAGCGCATTTCGACCTGGAAGAAAACACCACCACCCAAGCCTGGGATGAGATTCTTCGACCCTATAAACCATTGGCCGGACTGGTGCCGGGACTGGTAATTGAGGTCGATGAAGATATTGCCCTGATTTATCAACTCGATGGACAGACTATCGCGCTCACGCTCGACGACATGGCGTGGGCCAGGAAATTTGTTAGCCGCGAACGGGTGGGGCTTAAACCGGAGAGCGTAGGAGACGTGCTGCAAACCGGTGACATCATTCGTACCCGTTTACGTGATGAGGGCCAGCGCGAATTGGCACAAATACCGGAACCGGAGGCATTGTTGATTTCACTGAGCCCTCGTGACGGTTCCATCAAGGCATTGGTTGGTGGTTTCGATTACACACGCAGCAAGTTTAATCGCGTAGTTCAGAGTCGCCGCCAGCCAGGTTCAGGTTTCAAACCGTTTATCTATTCGGCTGCATTGGCGAAGGGCAAAACCACCGCCAGTATTGTTAATGATGCACCCATTGTTTTCAGTGACACCGAACTTGAGAGAGACTGGAAACCACAAAATTACAGCGAGAAGTTTTTCGGCCCCACGCGTTTACGTGAAGCCATGGTCAATTCCCGTAACCTGGTTTCAATCAGATTGTTAAGAGAAATAGGTATTCCTTACGCAACTGATTACATCAGTTCTTTCGGCTTTGATCCGGCAGAATTACCGGCTAATTTGTCCATGGCTCTTGGTAGCGCCTCACTTGCACCCATCAGCATTGCCAGGGGGTTTGCAGTATTTGCCAATGGCGGCTACCTGATCGACCCCTATTTTATATCGCGGATAGTAGATGCCAGGGGTATAGTGCGTTTCGCTGCAAGTCCCCAACTGGTATGTGAAGATTGTGAATTCGACCAGGAGTCAGGCGCAGAGCAAATTGAAATAGTAAAAAAAGTAGAGCCAAGCTTCAGACCTTTACAACTTGAGACTGAGGAGAACCTTCTGGTCACCGAACAGGAGACCTCACCGGAGCAAAATATGGTGGCGAAGCCAACATCCGCTCCACGTGTTATCACCAAGCAAAACGCTTTTCTGATTCGCTCCATGATGATGGACGTGATCCGGCGGGGAACAGGTAAAAAAGCCATGGAACTGGGACGCAACGACCTCGCGGGTAAGACGGGAACGACCAACGAGCAGCGCGACGCATGGTTTTCCGGTTACAACGATGAAATCGTTACGTCGGTCTGGGTGGGTTTTGATAGTCACGAACCGCTGGGACGCAATGAAGTTGGCGGTAAGGCCGCTATGCCAATATGGATTAAGTATATGCGGGTCGCTTTGCAGGATGTACCGGATCAGGCCCTTGAAATACCTGAAGGTATAACCCAGGCACGCATTGATCCGGAAACGGGTTTGCTCGCCAGAATCGAAAATCGTGATGCAATTCTGGAAATATTTGATATGGGAAGTCTTCCACCAATGGAGGATGAAAAAAAAGGAGATCAATCTGATGCCGTTAAGGAAGAGGATCCATACGACAGTTTCTGATAAATTTCCCGCTAACCCGCATATTTCAGCAGTATCCCGGAGAAGGTGAGAGAAGTGAGAGAAGGTGAGAGAAGCTGAGAGAAGGTGAGAGAAGTGAGAGAAGGTGAGAGAAGCGGGAACCGGTCGAGAAGGCTGGCCTGGACCATAAGCCAGGGCCGGGATAGGCACTGGGCCAGGTACAAAGTGACCCTCAAACTAATAAATGAAAACATCATTTAACTCAACTGATTCATACACATGCAGTGAGGCAATGTACCGACTGGTGAATTATGCGGGCTAATAACACAAAAAAAACCAGCCAGATTCGCCGCATCATCGCCGCCGAAGCAGCACGTATTATGTCTACACAGTCACTTTTCAACTATCGTGTAGCCAAGCAGAAAGCAATCGAACGACTGGGAATCAATCTGCGGACAACCATGCCCAGCAATGCAGAAGTAGAAAGTGAATTGCGTGCTTACCAGGGGATTTACGGTGGTCAGCGACATATTCGCCACCTGCAAAAAATGCGGGGGGTCGCATTGAGCGTCATGCGCTCACTCGAATCATTTTACCCGCGACTGGTGGGACCTGTACTCGAAGGCACGGCAGACGAAAATGCCCGTGTATCAATACACGTTTTTAACGACCCGCCTGATGCGGTTGTCATTCACCTTCTTGATAAGGGTCTTGTATTCCGCAATGAGCAACGGAAAATTCGATGGCATGACGGGAGCTACAGACAAGTGCAGCTACTGGTCACCGTTGCGCAGGGCATAGAGGTTGAACTGACCCTGTTCAATCGCATGGAATTACGCCAGGCACCACCCAGCCCGGTAGATGGGCGTCCGCAAAAACGGGCACCCTTGTCAGAGGTAGAATACCTGTTGGCTGGTACCTGATTAAACCTTAGGGAACCTCTTATTTATTCTGAGCGAAGCAGATTGTGAATCAAAATGTCCAGGTTCACCACCGAGAGTAGACGCCCTCAGGCGAGATACGAGTTCATGAATAGATCAGAGATTCCTTAGCGTAACTCCAGCGAAACGTAATCACGTGCAGCCGGTCCGGCATAGACCTGTCTCGGGCGGCCAATGGGAGTGCCGACCTCTTCTTGCTCCAGCCATTGAGAAACCCAGCCAACTGTCCTTGCTATAGCAAACATAACGGTAAACATACTTGTCGGAATGCCGAGCGCCTTGTAAATGATACCGGAGTAAAAGTCCACGTTTGGATAGAGTTTCTTGCTTATAAAGTAATCATCTTCAAGTGCAATACGTTCCAATTCCATGGCAAGGGACTAACAACGGATCCGTGCTACCCAACTCTTCTAAAACCTCGTAAGCGGCCTTACGAATGAGGGTTGCCCGCGGATCAAAGTTTTTATACACACGGTGACCGAATCCCATTAACCGGAACGGATCATTTTTATCTTTGGCTTTATCGATAAACTTACCCACCCGTGACACGTCACCAATCTCACCGAGCATGGTCAACACGGCCTCATTCGCACCACCATGAGCAGGACCCCACAACGCTGAAATACCAGCGGCGACACTGGCATAGGGATTGGCTCCTGTTGAACCGACCAGCCTTACGGTGGATGTACTGGCGTTCTGCTCATGGTCAGCATGCAGGATAAACAACAGATCGAATGCCTTGGCGGCAACCTGGCTGACTTCATATTTCTCTGTCGGAACCGAGAACATCATGTCCAGGAAGTTTTCCGTGTAATTCAGTGAATTATTCGGATATGCGGTCGGCCAACCCATGTGGTGCCGGTAACAGGCAGCAGCGATAGTCGGCATCTTGGCGATCATACGTTTAGCGGCCAGCATCCGATGTTCCGGGTTTTTCATGTCCATTTTGTCATGATAGAACGCAGCCAGCGAACCCACGACACCGGCCATCATGGCCATCGGATGCGCGTCATAATGAAATCCGCTGATAAAAGTACTCAGCCTTTCATGAATCATCGTGTGGTAGGTGATGTCTTTTTCGAATTCTGCGAATTCATCAGTGGTAGGTAATTCACCTTCTAACAAAAGATAGGCAACTTCCAGGAAGGTGCTCTGTTCGGCGAGTTGCTCAATCGGATAACCGCGATAACGTAATATGCCCTTTCCACCATCGATAAATGTGATCTTGCTGGTACAACTGGCGGTGGCTGTAAAACCCGGGTCATAGGTGAAATAACCCAATGTTGAAGGTAAAGCCTTTATCTGCAAACACGGCTCACCTTCAGTACCTTTAATGACAGGCAGTTCAAGGCTTTTGCCACTACTCCCGTCTGTGACTGTTACGCGTTGATCGGACATTGGAACGCTCCTTGTGAATTAGCAGGTTGTACGATAGAGAATCACTTAGATGTCTCGGCATATTGCGGCCCGTAAGTATCTCACAATTTGTAATTATTTTCTTTTCGTGCGCACAACAAAAAGCCCGGAATGATTAAAACCATTCCGGGCCCTGTATGTGGTGTACCGGGATTACTTCTGGTAGCGGCGTTTAAAGCGGTCTACACGACCACCGGTATCCATTAACTTGTGCTTACCGGTATAGAACGGGTGAGAGGCGCTGGAGACTTCCACTTTGATCAGCGGGTACTCATTACCATCTTCCCATTTGATAGTTTCTTTACTGCTTACAGTGGAGCGGGTCAGGAATGCAAAATCTGATGAGAGATCCTGAAAAACCACTTCACGGTAATCTGGATGTGTGTCAGCTTTCATGACAATTTCCGGTATTCAATAGGCTAAAGAGCCGGCTAGTTTAACGACCTGCACCAAGCAATGCAAGACCATTCATGGCAAAAAGATCTGCTGGATATCACTCACAAACCGCCACCCCAATACGGTGGGGCTGACACGTTCATGCCGGACCTCCAGCAAGCCTTTGTCAACAGCCTTTACTACACGTGCCTCAACAACATTCCAGGGCAGGCCGGTACGCGCACTGAAGTCATCGATGCTTACCCCGTCTTTTAGCCTTAACTGATTCAGAAAAAACTCGAAAACAAGTTCTTCATCACTCAATATACGCGTTTCAGCACGCCAATCTCCACTTTCCAATCCTTGCATATAGCGCTTGGGGTGCCGGTATTTGGCAAAACGCTGCACCCGGCCCTCGGCCGCTATTGTAATTTTTCCATGCGCCCCGGCACCAATGGCCAGAAAATCACCGTACCTCCAATAGTTCATGTTATGACGGCTTTGCTTTTCTGTCTGTGCAAATGCCGAGATCTCATATTGCATGTAGGCATTTGCCTCCAGTATATCCAGCCCGGTTTGTTGCATATCCCAGGCCATGTCATCGACCGGTAGCTGTGGTGGTTCTGCAGCAAAGGCTGTATTCGGCTCAATGGTTAAATGGTAAAAAGAAATATGCGCCGGACCGGCATCGATCGCCAACTCAATATCGCGTCTGGATTGGTTGGGGCTCTGACCGGGTAATGCATACATCAGGTCAATATTAAAATTGGAGATTCCGGCCGATTTCAAAGACTGTAAACTCTGTTCTATTTCCTCGCGACCATGTATGCGGCCGATTTGCTCAAGCAAAGTGTCATCAAAACTCTGCACACCCAATGAAACCCGGTTGATGCCAGCCTCTGCATAGGCAGAAAAACTATCACGTTCGATAGTACCGGGATTGGCTTCCAGGGTGATTTCTACATCAGGCCTCAGATCCAGACGGGCTCTCGCCGCGGATAGAAATGTTGCGATCTGGTCGGCTGAAAACAGGCTGGGTGTGCCCCCACCGAAATAGACACTTTGCACAGGGCGTCCCCACACCAGGGGCAGGTCCTGTTCGAGATCTGCCACCAGGGCCTGGATATATTCCTCTGCGGGAAGTTTGTCAGGTGCGGTATGCGAATTGAAATCACAGTATGGACATTTGCGCACACACCAGGGCATGTGAACATACAGACTCAAAGGCGGGTTACGCAATAAACCCTTCATCCCTCTCACGTAATTGCCTGACCAGTTCTCTCAATGCCTGGCCACGATGACTTACACGACTTTTTTCTGCAGGAGCCAGTTCAGCCGCCGAGCGCTGCCTGCCGTTGCCCGACCCGGTGGAAATACCAAACAAGGGATCATAGCCAAAACCGCCCTGGCCCTGCGCTGATGGCAGGATCTGTCCGTGCCAGCGACCGGTTGCCAGCAACGGGGCGGGATCATCTACTGATTGCACCAAGACCATGGCACAAAAAAAATAGGCGTTACGGTCAGCCCCATGCTTGCCGGAAAGTTCAGCGAGTAGTTTACGTTTATTGGCTTCATCATCAGCGTCATTCCCGGCATAGCGGGAGGAATAAATACCCGGTTCACCATTCAATGACGGAACTACCAGTCCGGAGTCATCTGCAATGGTGGGCATGCCTGTATACCCTGCCGCCTGTCGCGCTTTGATCAGCGAGTTCTCGATAAATGTACTGGCAGTCTCTTCTGCCTCCGGGACATTCCAGTCACTTTGCGGACGCACGACAAAACCCAGTGGCTCGAGCATCGCAACCATTTCGCGAAGCTTTCCCTGGTTGCCGGTGGCCAGAACGAATTCCCTATCCATGATTTTTATAGACCAGGCTCAGTTTGCCAATGCTGCAGACTGCATTTCCATCAGTGAGCGGATACCCTTTTCCGCCAACCCAATCAATTGATCTAATTCCTCTTTACGAAACGCATGACCCTCTGCGGTACCCTGCAGTTCTATAAATCCGCCACCGTCATTCATCACAACATTCATATCTGTTTCCGCGCGGGAGTCTTCCGGGTAATCGAGATCAAGTACGGGTGTGTTGTTAAAAATCCCGACAGAAACAGCCGCTATCTGGCCATGTACGGGATCCTTTTTTATCTTTTTGTTGGACAGCAACCACCTGCAGGCATCAACCAGTGCGACATACGCCCCGGTGATGGCTGCTGTACGTGTTCCACCATCAGCCTGCAATACATCGCAGTCCAGTGTAATCGTATGCTCACCCAATGCACTGCGATCGACGACTGCGCGCAAGGACCGGCCTATCAGCCGTTGAATTTCCATGGTTCGCCCGCCTTGTTTACCAGACGAGGCTTCACGGCGCATTCTGGAACCTGTCGATCTGGGCAACATGCCGTACTCCGCTGTAACCCAGCCCTCGCCACTGCCCCGCAGGAAGGGGGGCACCTTGCTTTCGACCGATGCGGTGCACAAAACCCTGGTATTCCCGCAGGCAATCAAAACCGACCCTTCTGCATGACAGGTGTAATTGCGCGTAATGATGACTTGGCGTAACTCATCTGCTTTTCTACCACTGGGTCTCATTGGCTGATCCTGTTTATCTGGTCATTAAAAATGGGGTAACTTACGAAGGTCGCTATTCTCGGATAGCCTACTAGCGGGCTAACCGTTAACATTGTGCCACTGTCTGCAATGTGGAAAAAGCAATGATTCGAAGTATGACCGGTTTCGCCCGGGTTGAGTGCCAATACGAATTTGGTCGGCTGAGCTGGGAAATGCGCTCTGTTAATCACCGCTACCTTGATTTCGGGTTGCGTCTGCCGGAAGAGTTTCGTCCGTTGGAATCCGACATCAGAACCTGTCTCGGGCAGTATTTAAGCCGTGGAAAAATCGAAGCCTCCTTACGTTACGTGTCAGAGCCCGGCGCCATTGCCAGCAAGCTGGAACTTAACCTCGGGCTGGCCAGAGAACTTCTCGTGGTACACGGGGAAATGTCCAGGCTGGCTGGAATTGAACAGCCGGCCGATATCAGCCAAGATACTCAAGTGGCCCGGACTAATTGAGGAAAAACGCCCGGACCCGGCGCCACTCCAAGCAGCTGCAATGGAACTGTTGATTGAGGCAGCCCAGGAGTTACAAGCAGGACGGCGGCGCGAAGGTGAACAGATGGCCAACGCCATTCGGGAGCGACTGTCGGCTGTTTCAGTATTGACTGCCAACATCAGATTATGGCTGCCCGAAATTCGCGCTGGCCTGAAGCAAAAAATGCTGGAACGGGTGGCTGACCTGAAACTACCCCTTGATCCAGGTCGGGTTGAACAGGAAGTCGTTATGCTTTCCCAGAAAATTGATGTCGATGAAGAACTGGACAGGCTGGACGCACATGTTGAGGAAGTTTACCGGGTGCTGGAACTGGAAGAACCTGTAGGCCGCCGGCTGGATTTCCTGATGCAGGAGTTCAATCGCGAATCAAATACACTCAGTTCAAAATCGATTGACCAGCGCACGACGCAAGCTGCTGTGGACCTGAAAGTGCTGATAGAACAAATGCGTGAACAGGTACAAAATGTCGAATAATGATTCCAATCGCGGTAGCCTGTTTATTATTGCTGCACCTTCCGGTGGTGGAAAAACCAGCCTGGTAAACGCACTACTGAAGAATGACCCCCGGCTGGTTCTGTCTATTTCCCATACCACGCGTGCTGCAAGACCAGGGGAGATTGATGGCCAACACTATCATTTTGTTTCCGAAACGGAATATGAACATATGGTCAATAACGGCGATTTCATGGAACACGCCCGGGTCTTTGACCACCATTACGGGACCAACCGGAACTCCGTGGCTTCACAACTGGAACAAGGTCGCGATGTGATACTTGAAATTGATTGGCAGGGCGCGCGCCAGGTGCGGACTGTCTTTCCGGATTGCTGCCCCATATTTATCATTCCTCCTTCCCTTGAAGATTTACGAAAAAGATTAACCGGTCGCGGACAGGACAGTGCAAAGGTAATACAACGCAGGATGCGTGATGCACAGGCGGAAATATCCCATTGGGCTGAATTTGATCACCTGGTAGTCAATGATAATTTCGACGCGGCACTTGAAGAACTACGCGCAATCATCAATGATCACCGTAATAGAAAACCTCATAAAGTAAATAAAAATCACCAACTTCTGGCACAGCGGCTCGGAAGAAGTTAAAATTCACGGTTCCGTCTAACACATATACAGGATTTAAAAATGGCACGAATTACCGTAGAAGACTGCCTTGAGAACATTGACAACCGTTTTGAGCTGGTTTTGACAGCCACCAAACGTGCCCGCCAGATAGGTCATGGTGCTGAACCGTTGGTTCAGGAAGAAAACGACAAGCCAACAGTCATCGCGCTGCGCGAAATTGCCGAAGGTCTTATCGACGCAGAGGGCGTAGACGTTCTGCAGGCCAAACTCGAAGCCGCCGAGGTCTTCGATATGAATCCCATGGAGGACGATCTAGCTCCCTGACGGAATTCATTCATGCTGGCGACCCTTACGAACATACCGGAGCCGGTTCTTGATCTGAGGGACCTTCTCAATACCTATCTGGAACCGGAAAAGGTCGCCATAATTCTTCGCGCATTTGAAGTTGGCGCAAATGCACACCAGGGTCAAACCCGTAAAACCGGTGAACCCTACATACTTCACCCCGTCGCCGTTGCCCGCATATTGGCCAATATGCGCATGGACTACGGCAGTGTTGCCGCCGCCATTCTGCACGACACCATTGAAGACACCCCGTTAACCCGGGATGAAATTGAGTCCCGCTTTGGTGGCGAGATTGCGGATCTCGTGGAGGGTGTCACCAAACTGGATAAAATGAAATTCCGCACCCGGGTCGAAGCGGATGCGGAAAGTTTCCGCAAGCTGATGCTGGCCATGTCACGGGACCTGAGGGTCATTTTTATCAAGCTGGCAGACAGGATGCACAACATGCGCACCCTGGGCTCAATGAGTCCGCAGTCGCGTCGCAGAATCGCACGCGAGACACTGGATATATATGCACCCATCGCCGACCGCCTTGGTATGAATAGCATCAAGTCAGAACTGCAGGACCTGGGGTTCGCCAACCTTTACCCCTGGCGGCACCGCACCATTGCAGAGCATATCAGCACGGTCACCGGTGACCGCAGTGAGATCATTGCGGACATCCATAAAGCACTGAAAAGGAAAATGAACGAGGCAGGCATTCCCTGCGAGATCAAGGGCAGGGAAAAGACCCCTTATAGCATTTACCGGAAAATGCAGGCCAAAGACCTTTCTTTTTCCGAAGTGAATGATGTATACGGTTTCCGTATTATCACCCATTCCGAACCGCATTGTTACCTCGCCCTCGGAGCAGTTCACGGACTTTACCGCCCCAAGCCTGGAAGGTTTAAAGACCATATTGCCCTGCCAAAAGCCAACGGTTACCAGTCTTTGCATACCGTACTCGACAGCCCGTTCAACCTCCCCGTTGAGATCCAGATCCGTACCCGGGAGATGGATGTTCTGGCCGAGGAAGGCGCCGCCGCTCACTGGCAGTACAAAAGCGGTGAAACCACGACGGGAACGGCCCAGGTGCGTGCACGCGAATGGTTGATGCAACTGGTTGAAGTACAACGGCACAGCACCGACTCAATGGAGTTTCTGGACGGTGCAAAGTCGGACCTGTTCCCCGACCAGATTTTCGTGTTTACACCCAAGGGGAAAATTATTGACCTGCGCCGTAGCGCAACTGCGCTGGACTTTGCGTACGCGATCCATACCGGTGTCGGTAACCACACCCACAGCATATTGATTGATAAGGTTGAAGTGCCGTTATCGACCCGTCTGGAAAACGGGCAAACAGTCAAAGTCATTACAGACGACAATGCACACCCCATTTCCGAGTGGCTCGAATTTGTAAACACGGCAAGAGCACGAACGGCCATCCGTCACTATATCAAGAGTCTTGAGCAGGCAGATACCGTAGCGCTCGGTCTGCGTCTGCTTGATACCGCACTTAATGTTCGTGGTTCGGACCTTGATGCGGTACCCGTAAAACGTATGGATCAATACCTGAAAGACAACAAATTTGAACGTCAGGAAGACCTGTTGACCGAACTGGCTCTTGGCAACCTGCTATCAAGCGTGGTGGCCGCCAAACTGGCACCGGAAGTTAGCAATACACTTGTTTCCGGCGAACAGACCGAGGCTCTCTCGATCGCCGGCTCAGAAGGCAGTGCAATGACGTTTGCCGCCTGCTGCCGTCCGGTTCCGGGTGATAACATCATGGGCTTTCTGTCCGCCGGCAAGGGGGTGGTAGTCCATCGTGTGAACTGCAGGAATGTAAGGGAGTTTCGTAAACATCCAGACCACTGCATTGATGTGACCTGGGCACCTATCCGGCGTGGTATGTTCGAAGTGGCCCTGCACATACTGGCCAAAAACGTCCCGGGTGTATTGGCCAATATCTCGGCCAGCATTGGCGAAGCCGGCAGTAATATTGAAAAGATCGAGCAACCCGAATCCAATCGTGAAATTGCCAAACTGCTATTCATCATCAGCGTGAAAGATCGTGACCATATGGCACATGTCATGCGGCGACTGAGACGTAACCGCAACGTGACCCGTGTCAGCCGAATTATTGCCTGAAGAGCAAACAGGGCAGGAGCACCCCAAATGAGCAAAAACATAGTCAGTACCGACAAGGCCCCACAGGCCATCGGCACCTACTCACAAGCCGTCAGACACCAGGGCCTGGTTTTCATTTCCGGACAGATTCCACTCGACCCCGCGAGCATGGAGATTGTCGAAGGCGGAATCGAAGCCCAGATCCGGCGGGTATTTGAAAACCTTTCAGCGGTCTGTGAGGCAGCCGGCGGGTCTCTCGACGACATCGTCAAGCTGGGTGTTTTTTTAACCGACATGGGTGATTTCCCACAGGTCAACACCATCATGGGTCAATATTTCACTGCACCCTACCCGGCACGCGCTGCCGTTGAAGTGTCGGCGCTACCCAAGGGTGTTAATGTCGAAATGGATGCGATACTGGGAGCCTGACTGACTTCCCATGAACTTGCAACCTTGATACCCGCCCGCTCCATGGCACTGACAGACCTGCAAGGCGTAGGACCGAAGCTTGTCGAAAAACTAAATGCACTTGGTATCAGCCAGGTCGCAGATTTGTTGTTTCACCTGCCAATCCGATATGAAGACCGCACCCGTATCCACCCCATAGGCAGCTGCACACCCGGCCAGCGCATATTGATCGAAGGAAGAATTGAACATTCCGCCATCGTGCGTGGACGACGTCCCATGATGGTCGTGGTACTGTTCGACGGAACCGGTCGAATTACTTTGCGCTTCTTCCATTTTCGCGTCTTCCAGCAACGGCAACTGTCCAGTGGCACCCGCTTACGTTGTTTCGGCGAAATCAGGGCCGGCTACAAGGGTCTGGAAATGGTGCACCCGTCTTATCAGCGGCTCAGTGAGCAGGGCGAAGAGCCGATCGCTGACCGCTTAACACCTGTGTATCCGGGTAGCGAGGGGCTCGGTCAGAAAATCTGGATCAAAATGACAGACCAGGCATTGGCACTGATGCGCAGGGGCAGGTTGGAACTCGAAGAACTGTTGCCCTCATCACTGTTGAATCAGCTTAAGTTGCTGCCGTTGGCTGACGCTCTGGACTATATTCACCGCCCACCACCGGATGCCGATGTTGCCGCGTTGATTCAGCGAGACCACCACACACAAAAACGGCTTGCCCTTGAAGAGTTATTGGCTCACAACCTGAGCATGCAGAAAATCCACCGCTTACAGCGGGCAAGAATGGCACCCGCGATGCCACCAGGTGGATCATCTGAAACCAACTTCATACAAGGTCTCCCGTTTAAGTTAACCGGAGCCCAATATCGGGTTGCCAGGGAGATCCATGAAGACCTGGAGCAGAACCAGCCCATGTTGAGACTGGTTCATGGTGATGTGGGCTCGGGAAAAACAGTGATCGCAGCACTGGCCGCACTGAGAGCGGCGGACAATGGTTTTCAGACGGCCATCACAGCGCCAACAGAATTGCTTGCGGAACAACACTACCGTGTCTTCAGCGCATGGTTGAAGCCCTTGGGGATCAAGCCCGTCTGGTTGAGCGGGAAAGTCACCGGCAAAAAACGCACCGAAGCTTTGCAACGAATAAGTACCGGCGCCGAGCTCGTTATCGGAACCCACGCATTGATGCAAAAAGGGGTTGAATTCAGTCGTCTTGGCCTGGTTATAGTCGATGAACAACACCGGTTTGGTGTACACCAGCGTATGAATCTGCTGGAAAAGGGCGGCAAGTTTGAGCAGCAGGCTCACCAGCTGATAATGACGGCGACACCCATTCCCCGGACGCTGGCCATGACGGCGTATGCCGGAATGGATGTCTCTGTTATTGATGAGTTACCCCCGGGCAGAAAACCGGTAACAACCGTTGTCATGTCCAACGAACGCCGTGGTGAGATCATTCAGCGCGTCGCAAAAGCATGCGCCGGTAAACAGCAGGCCTACTGGGTGTGCACCCTGATAGAAGAATCCGATGTCATAGAAGCCCAGGCAGCAGAAGACGTAGCCAGGAGTCTGAAAGACGAGCTGAGTGGTTTGAATATCGGCCTTATCCATGGACGTATGAAACCGGCCGATAAGCAACAGGTCATGGATGATTTCAAAATTGGCAAAATACACTTGCTGGTTGCCACGACCGTGATTGAAGTCGGTGTGGATGTACCCAACGCCTCCTTGATGATCATTGAAAATTCAGAACGGCTTGGGTTGGCACAACTCCACCAGTTGCGTGGTCGTGTTGGACGCGGCGCCGTGCACTCCAGCTGCGTGTTGATGTACAACCCACCATTGGGTGATCTTGCAAAACAACGTATGGAGATCATGCGGCAAACCGTAGATGGTTTTCAAATCGCCGAAAAAGACCTGGAGTTACGTGGGCCGGGGGAAGTTCTGGGAACCCGTCAAACGGGCATGTTATTGTTCAGGGTGGCCGATCTGGCCCGCGATGCCGGGCTGCTTAAAATGATACCCACCGTCGCTGATAACCTGCTAAAGCAGCATCCTGAACAGGCAGATAAATTGATTCGTCGCTGGATAGGTGACGCTTCCCGTTTCGCTGGCGTCTAGCCCGCATATTTACCGGTGTCTGAATTAGCGAATGGCTAAAGCAAATGACTCCACTTCGATCCTTGCCTGAACGATATCCTTTTCAATTTGCTGCTTGATCGCATTAAATTCAGGCTCTGCATGTATAGATTCCAGCCGTAAATCGAATTCGAGCAGCCAGGCCGCTCTGAAACCTCGATCATAGGCCATCTGAAGACTATCAAGAGCCGCCCTCGACTCACCCCTCAAGGCATGAATACTGGATTCTGTGTAATAAATATCGGCGTCATCCACACCGTTGACACGCGCGCGGCGCACTGAGCGTTCCGCACTTTCGAGCCTTTGCTCGGCAAGCACGGTATTGCCAGCATCAAGATGCAACGCGGATAAAATCGTCGCATACAATACCTGCTCACCATTCCATGTCTGATCGGACTCATCGAGGATTGCGTTTTCAAAGAAGTTCCTGGCCGCATTTTTATCACCCGCTACCAGGCTGATCATGCCTTTTTGAAAATAATAATACTGCTGTAGCTGTTCCGGCAGATCCTCTATCGAATCCCCAAATTGTTCGCTCAACAGGCTCTCGGCCTTCTCAAGCCTGCCTTGTTTGATCAACAGGAAGAAATAGTTGGATTGCAGACCAAAATTATCGCCGGCGATTTTCAGTCCATCAAGCAGCAAACGCTCGGCTTTATCGATAACACCAACACTTGCCCATGCACCTGCAAGCGTTTCTATGACCACGGGGCTGTCCGGTTCCAGGTCATAGGAGCGATTGGCGTATTGCCAGCCTTCGACCAGATCACCGCTCCTCATCGCATGACCCGACATGATTCTCAGCAAGGTTGCTGAATCCGGACGCAAGGCAACCAGGCTCTGCAGTAACTCCTTGCCTGCCTCGTAATCCCCCTGCCTGGTCAGGTTGGCGGCAACATTTATTGCCAGCAACTCGTTCAACGGATCAATCACCATCGCCTGCTGCAAGAATCTGACTTTGTTCCGGCAACCTGCCAAGATCACCCAACAAGCCACCCAACCAGAGGTAGGCTGGTACATAGTCGTCGTTGAGCTTGATGGCCTGGCGCAAGGCAGATTCCGCCGCGTCCCTTTGCCCTATCTGCCAGCGCGCGAGCCCCAGCGCAGCAAATGCTTCCGAAGATTCCGGATCAATTTCCAAGGCCTTTTCTATCATTGGCATGGCGCGCTCAGTGGCTTTCATATTGGTCAAATTGCCATACATGGCCAACAATAACCATGAATCCGCCATCGCCGCATAGGCTGGTGCAAACGAAGGATCATGCTCCAACGCCTTGGCAAATAAGGTAATGGCCTTTTGAAGCTCATCCGGTGAACGGCGCCACCAGTGGAGTCGCCCGGTTCTATAGGCCTCAAAAGCAGCCAGGTCCGAAGTTCGGGAAGCAGGTTTTTGTTCCAGACCGGCGAATGAATCAACCAATGCTTCTGCAATTGCGCTGGCAACTTCATCCTGGATGGCAAACACATCATCCAGTTTTCGATCATAGGAGTTTGACCAGATGTGGTAACCGTCTTCAACATTGATCAGCTGGGCGGTCAGACGGATACGATCTCCGGATTTCCTGATACTGCCCTCAAGCACCGTGCTGACATTCAATAAACGGCCAATTTCACGTATATCCTTGTCAGGGGCACGGAATGCAAAAGATGACGTACGGGCAGCCACGTGCAAACCTTTCACTTTCGCTAGTACATTCAGTATTTCTTCGGCAATTCCATCCGAGAAATACCCCTGGCTGCTGTCTTCTGACAGGTCGGCAAATGGTAAGACCGCGATAGAGTTTTCAGGCGCAACAAATTCACGCTCTTGTGCTGCGAGTGTTTGCAACTCTGCCGCAGGGCCCGTAGTAAACACATTTGAGTAATAGCCATAAAAGCCATAACCGAGCCCGAAAACACCCAACATCATCATGCTGAAAAGCAGTGTATTTTGTGCACGTGTCAGTAAACTGACGGTCTGCGTTTTTTTAACACCTTCAGGTGTAATATCGAAATACCAGGCGAGAATGAACACCAGCGGGAAACCAAGGATCAGTAAGATAACAACAAGGGTCGGTAGCCAATCAGGAAGCCGTAATGGCTCTACTGCCGCGTCCATCAATTGCAGCGCCACGAACACTGCCACCGCGTACGCACCCACAGTGCGCAGGACTTTACGACGGTTTAGTTCCGTCAGTACTGCAGATAAAAATGACTGACCCTGTTTCATATTTCCTTCACGTCTTCTTCGGACTATCAGTCTGCGCCGCGTTTCAGGCGAATCAATCCGGAGATATCATGATCCCCGTCACCCAGCTCTACTAACTTTCGGTAATCCTTGATCGCAGCTTCTACTGTCGACATAGAGATATCCAATTCTTGTGCCAATTCCTGGCAAATCAGTAAATCCTTGAGTAAC
Organism: uncultured Gammaproteobacteria bacterium; assembly: GCA_963749115.1. Taxonomy (GTDB): domain Bacteria; phylum Pseudomonadota; class Gammaproteobacteria; order Xanthomonadales; family SZUA-36; genus SZUA-36. Next base: position 36,100 of record CAVVLP010000007.1, on the reverse strand, counting down.
AGGGACAGCTTGAATCCAACGTCAAAGCTATTTTCCAGCATGCTCTGACCACGATGCTCCAGAAACCAGCTACCGGCTGCCCCGGCTCCTACTATAGATAATAGACGCTCCGAAGGAAGATTTAGTTTCTCTGCAAGTGCAAGTGCTTCGCAAACCGCTTCGGCAATACCGGCGATCATCACCTGGTTAACAGCCTTGGTAGCCTGACCGGAACCAACCGCGCCCATGTGTGTAACTGTCGCAGATATAGCTTCCAGAACTGGCATAATCCGCGAAATATTGGCGGAATCACCACCGGCCATCACTGACAATGTGCCTTTCTTTGCTCCTTCAACCCCACCGGAAACCGGGGCATCCACAAAACCGGCGCCGACTTCCTGCAGGCTGACTGAAACCTGCCTGGCAGTTGCCGGACTCACAGTCGATGTATCAACAAGTACTGAACCCGGTTTAACACCCGGAAGTAGTTGCCCGATCACATCCAGCAAATCCTGATCAGCGGAAACACAGGTCAGTATGACATTACAGACGCTGGCCAACTGTTCAGGACTCTCGGCCACCAGCACACCTGTTTCTTTCGCGACTGCCCCGGCCCTGGCCGTCGTGCGGTTCCACACCATGCCCAGCAGACCGGCATGCGCAAGATGCCTTGCCATCGGCGCACCCATCGCGCCCAAACCTATTACACCTGCCCTGATTTGCTCATTCATAATTTTTAAAGGGCATCATCACCCTCCTCCCCGGTTCTGATCCGTAAAGCCTGCTCCAAAGGCTGGACAAAAATTTTGCCGTCACCAATACGTCCAGACGCCGCCGATCCGACAATGGCTTCAACCACGGCCTCGGCACGATCATCAGGCACCGCAATTTCCAATCTCAATTTAGGCAGAAAATCGACCACGTACTCCGCTCCGCGGTAGAGTTCCGTATGGCCTTTCTGACGACCGAAACCACGAACCTCGGTTACGGTCATCCCCTGAACACCCACTTCACCAAGCGCATCACGTACATCGTCGAGTTTGAACGGTTTTATAATCGCGATAATCATTTTCATAGTGGTATTCCTCTTCAGCTCAGATACGACTTTATAGCCAGTGTATCCATGCCGCAAGCACCACTTCCTTCCTCTACGGGTATGCCGGGTTCAATTGGCAAATGCCTGGGAGCGTTACCGTAATTTGTGACCACAATTTTTGCAGTTTGACCGTCTTTTCCCACCGCAAAACGATAGAGCGAGCCAAATTGGAGTCCAATTACCTACAAACATTTCAGACCAGGACCAACGCTTAACTCCTGCCTTCAATGCAAAATCAGGTCTTTGAATCAGACGCCGTTAAATGCAGGACCGTGTCGGGGGTGGATTGTGGGATTATCGCTGGTACACAGTCGAGGCTGTGCAGGTGTGGAAGCACCTCTGATCACGGTGGAGGTTCACCTGTCCGGGGGCTTGCCAAGCATGCACCTGGTAGGTCTTCCAGAAACTGCCGTAAGGGAATCCAAAGACCGGGTCCGGGCAGCGCTGATCAATTCCGGTTTCAAGTGGCCTCAAAGCCGCATAACCATTTCACTTGCACCGGCCGATCTTCCCAAGGAAGGTGGCGGTTTCGATCTGCCGATCGCACTTGGGATACTTGCCGCGTCTCAACAGATACCGGATACACGCTTCGATGATTGTGAGTTTCTGGGTGAACTCTCTCTCAATGGTGAACTGCGTTCGGTCCGGGGGGTGCTACCGGCGGCCATACGATCCCGTGACAGTAACAGGACACTGGTCATTCCAGCCGTCAATGCCGCCGAGGCCGCCCTGGTAAAAGGTGGTGAAAAATATTGCGGAGTTTCACTATTGGAAATCGCAAACTGGATCAACGGCGGCCAGCAACTTGAAGCATGTGAATACTCAATCACGGGGCAAACTACCTGAGTTGCCCGATCTTTGCGACGTCATCGGTCTTCCCGGACCAAAACGCGCACTGGAGGTTGCCGCTGCGGGGGGCCATCACCTGCTGATGGCCGGACCACCGGGAACCGGAAAAACCTTGCTGGCATCGAGATTACCGGGAATCTTGCCGCCGATGACCGAAAGTGAGTCACTTGAGGTCGCCGCCCTCGCATCAGTCAGTCACGCAGGTCTGGATCATCACCTGTGGGGTATTCGTCCATTCAGAACGCCACATCATTCCTGTAGCAGCGTTGCACTGGCGGGAGGCGGGTCGCGTCCCAGGCCCGGCGAAATATCATTGGCACATAACGGTGTGCTTATTTCTGGATGAACTTCCCGAGTATGGCCGGCATACGCTCGAAATCCTCCGCGAACCGATCGAATCCGGAAGCATCGTCATTTCAAGAGCCGTTCGACAGGCGAGATTTCCGGCCCGTTTTCAGCTGGTAACAGCCATGAACCCCTGTCCCTGTGGCCTCTCGGGTGACGAAAGTGGGCGTTGTCATTGCAGTGCCGAACAGATACAACGCTACCGCAACAGGGTCTCGGGTCCGCTACTCGACCGCATCGACATCCAGGTTGAAGTATTACGCCCTAAAAGCTCTATTCTGAGTGCGTCGACAGACAATATCGAAACTTCGGAAGATGTCCGCAAGCGCGTCATCGACGCACGCCGGATACAGACCAGGCGGGCAGGTAAACCCAATGCGCTGTTGAACAATGGCGAGCTGAGAAAGTATTGCCATATCGAAAATGGAACTTTGCAACTCCTTGAAGATGCAGCAGAACAGCTTTACCTGTCACCGCGCGCCTGTCACCGTATACTCAAGGTCGCGCGGACGATTGCCGATCTGGACCAGGCCGACAACATAAGTTTCGAGCACCTCGCAGAAGCCATTGCATTCAGACGGCTGAGTTTGGCAAAGGATGCTTATTAGTAGAAATTTTTGCCCTCAAAGCGCCATGTATATTGCAGCGACCGTCAGGAGTGATAAGCTGTACTGCCATGTCTCAACAATATTAAGGGATCAACAAAATCTTGGCGACAGGCAACCAGCATATTCTTAAGACCCTGATCGTCGATGATGAATCCCTGGCGCGTCGTGGCCTGGCCCATCGCCTCAAAAATATTGCAGACGTTGAAATAGTAGGCGAGGCCCAGAATGGCCGGGAAGCGCTTAGGCTTATCAGGGAAAAAGCCCCCGACCTGGTATTTCTGGACATACAGATGCCCGGTATCAGCGGCTTCGAAGTCGTGCAACAGCTCGATATTGAAACCATGCCCGTTATCCTTTTCCTGACCGCCTATGACGAATATGCAGTGCAGGCTTTCGAGGCCAATGCCCTTGATTACATCCTTAAACCGATAGACGAAGAACGTCTGCACCAGGTGCTCGACAAAGTACGGGGCAGTCTTAGTCAAAAACGTGCGGTCAAACATAAACGCCTTCTACTTGAGCTGGTCAGTCAAATCAGCGGTGAGTCGATCAGTAGTTTTGCAGAATTGGAAGAGAAAAACATGGCGGACCTGGTGCCAAAAGAACCCTCACGTCTGGCCATCAGGGACGGCGGGCGAACCACCTGGGTGAACCAGGATGATATCGAGTGGATAGATGCGGCCGGTGACTATATGTGCGTGCAGGCCCTGGGCACCACTTATATCATGCGCAAGACCATGAAAGAACTAGAGAAGGAACTGGATGGGAGTATCCTGCAACGCATCCATCGTTCAACCATTGTCAATGTCGGGCTGGTTCGGGAAATGGAGTCGCACATCAATGGTGAGTATTTCCTGACGCTCGAATCCGGTCACCGGGTCAAACTTTCCAGAACCTATAAAGACAAACTCAAGCTATTTAAGTAGTCCGGACCAGAGAAAACAAAGCACTTTACCCTCCTACACAAACCATGGCCTTATTTCTGTGGAAATGCGTTCGCACTGCTTAAAATTCGTTTTACCTCCCGATAATGTCCCCTCACCGCAGACCGTGACTTTGGACACAACCACGCTTTCAGGCCTTTGCCCATAATGACAACCGTGATGACACGACATACGTCATGGAAGATTCTTGTAACGTATTGAAGGTTTGATGCGTCATAAGTACTGAATAAGCGAAGCCGGGAAATTTTCTCCCTGATCATCGTCTGACCGACGCTCCTGGTTTTGCTTCCGCCGCTCCCGCCGTTAACCCTCTTTCGGCGCGGAGCGGTTTTTTATATCCGCAACAGGCCAGGGTTAGCTAGCTGTGAATTCCAGCAACGTTACACACCAATGCCTGGTGGTTCCCGCGAAACAGATGGTTCTGATTAAGTCGTGATGGTGCGAGGACGCGGCGGACGCTTGTGGCCTGTGCTCTCTGGCCAGCGGTCCCGGATCAGGATCCGGGACTGCCCTCGCAGCCAGCCGGGTCTTAACGGGACCGGCCTCACAATACATCCTGTATTGGGCGGCCTCGATCGGGCTTCCTGCCCGATCGTCCCTAACCCGTCCGGCTACTCGGCCCTTCAAAGTTCGCACAGGCCACAAGCGTCCGCCGTGTCCGAACCAGGGTGCACAACTTTTAGCTGAGAAGCCATAAAAATGCGAACAACGTTGCTGGAATTCAGAGCTAGGATTCTTTTATTTGGCCAGTAACCAACTTTCGAGGATGATCTGTGCCGCGATTGCATCTTTTAAAGCAGCATCTTTTTTCCGCATTCCACTCCGTGCCCGGGCATTTACAAAACGTTGCTCAGCACTGAATGATGTCAGGCGTTCGTCTTCAAACAACACTGGGATTCCGAAGCGACCCTCGAGTTGGCGTCCGAATCGTCGCGCACCCTTTGACATATCGGTCTCGCCGCCATCTTCAGCGAGTGGTAAACCGACGACCAGTGCAGCAGGCTTCCACTCATGAACGATACCGGCGATTGCCTGCCAATCCGGCTTGGTCGCAACCGGTACCACCGTAAGCACATTGGCTGAACCTGTCAGCGTTTGGCCGACGGCAACGCCTATGCGCCGGAAACCAAAATCAAACGCGATTATTGTACCCGATGGCTTGATGTTCTCATCAGGCATGCCCGCCGATTCCATGCAGGTCGCTGATGTTGATGCCAAGTTTACCCAGCGCCTTCTCCCACCGCTGTGGCAGGGCCGATTCAAACAGAATACCTTTATCTGCCGGCACCGAAAGCCAGGCATTTTGACGCATCTCAAACTCCAACTGACCGTCACCCCAGCCAGCATAACCGAGCGCCACCAGGAACCTGTCCGGACCTTTACCGGCAGCAATGGCAGACAGAACATCACGTGACGTGGTCACCATGATCTCATCATTTATCTGAATACTGGAGTCAAATCCTTCGACAGGCGTATGCAGCACAAAACCGTGGTCAGGACTGACCGGGCCACCTTCCAGTACCACCAATGAAGAGATTTTCTGATCCGCGCAGGGAATATTCAGCTGAAACAGCAGCTCACCCAGTGTGAAAGAGGACTGACGGTTAATGGTGATCCCAATCGCCCCTTCTTCATTATGCTGGCACAACAGGGTTACGCTACGTGAAAAATTGGGGTCTGCCATGGCTGGCATTGCAATCAACATCTGCTGCTGCAAATAACCGCTGACAACACTCTGCGATTTAGTGCTCATATATCAAATTTTAGTCCAGTTTCCGGCCTTTACAAGCGATGATTTCAGAACCGTCCGGAAGAAAAAGCTGAGATAGGTCCCTGCACGGTACTGATTGCATGAATTTCTCCCGACTCAAACCCGCCATCAATCCAATCCTTTGAAGTCACGTGAGAAGCGCCAGGTACGTGTGATATGCAGAATATCCACGGAGGCATTGATGTGTTCCGGCAACGGTGAGTAGGGTCCGGCGAGACGTACGATCCGGGTTGCAGCCTGGTCCAGTTGGGATTTTCCAGAGCTACGCCGGATATCAATACTCTCTACGCTGCCGTCCAGATTGATGCCCACTGTCATGATCAGGTCACCGGTCAACTGCAGACGTCTGACTTCTTCCGGATAGTTCAGGTTGCCCACCCTTTCCACTTTGGCTACCCAGGCCTGCATATATGCAGCGTACTCGTATTCACGCGTATTGGCAGATATCCATTTGCGTCGGGGTAGTTTTGACTGTGATTCCCGGTCGCGTTGAATTCCGGGTTGTAGTTTCGCCATCCTCATGCTTTCCTGCATCAGCGTGGCAGCACTTGGTAGCGGTGGTTCCGGTTGCTCAATACTGGTAATTTGCTGGGTAAATTCAGCCGTATCATCTTCGATCAGTATCTGCTCACGGGCCGCATCGGCCACGCTGGACATCTGCTCCTGCTGATCCAGCGGATCGTCACCGTCAGATGGACCCGGCGATGCCCCGGTGTTGTTCTGCGACGGCCTGCTTGCTTCGGTGGATTCACCTCCACCTTGTTGTGAAGCCTGGGCCAGAAAATCCGCCTCATCCGGTTTCAACTCGGATCGCCAGTTCACCAACACCACGTCCAGTGTATCCAGTGGGTGGGTCAATGGTTTGAAATCAAGCACAAATCCAATACCCAACAAAATAAACGCATGCAGGGCCAGCGCCATCAATATGCTGACGGCGAAACGGTCATTGCTGGCCTGGATAGCGGACATTTTTATTTCAGCACTGCCTCAACACCATCAAAAAGCTGCCCGGCGATGTTCAGCCCGAACTCTTTATCCAGTTCACGAATACAGGTGGGACTGGTCACATTCACCTCGGAGAGCCAGTCACCAATAACATCCAGACCTGCAAACAGGATTCCTCGTTTTTTCAATTCCGGTGCTACCTGTGAACAAATCCAGCGATCTCTCTCACTTAGCGGCACACCCTTACTGCTACCGCCTTTGGCCAGGTTACCCCGGAAATCACCCTTGCCAGCATATCGCGCCAATGCATAGGGTACCGGTTCACCGTTAACCACCAGTATGCGTTTGTCACCCTGGGAAATTTCATCAATATATCTTTGTGCCATCACCGGTCTTGAGTTGTGACGGGTGATGGTTTCAAGGATAACATTCAGATTCATATCGGTATCACTGACCTGGAAAACGGACTCCCCTCCCATGCCGTCCAGCGGTTTGACCACACAATGTCCCTGTTTGGACACAAACTCCCGGATCAGGGTGGAAGAACTGCTAATTACCATCGGTACGCAACATTGCGGAAAGTAATTGATAAAGAATTTTTCGTTGGCATCCCGCAGGCTTTGTGGCCGGTTGATGACCATCGTACCGGCCTTTTCCGCCAACTCCAGCATATAGGTCGTATAGATATAGTCCATGTCAAAAGGTGGGTCGCGGCGCATCAGCACAATATCCAGTTCATCCAGTGGCTTGTGGCCAATCGGAGTCAGGCTGAACCAGTCTGTCGTATTGTCACGAACTTCGAGTTGCTGCATCCCTGCAAACACCCGCCCGTCCTTGGCGAAAAGGTCTCCAGGCTCCATGTAGTACAGTGTGTGACCACGCCGCTGCCCTTCCAGCAACATCGCAAACGTTGAATCCTTATAGGTTTTTATCTCACCGATGGGGTCCATGACCACGCCGGTTTTCAATTCCTTCCGGTTTGTTTTTTCAGTTTTAGACATAAATCACCCTTCTCGGTAGCATCCCATTATCATGCGCTTGCCATTGCGATTCCAGCCATGTAAATACCATGAATCATTAAACTCCTTGATGCTCAATAATATGAAGAACATTCCTGAAAAACTACAACATGCTGGAAACAACCCATTTCTAAGGGTAAACTAATTGCCTGAACCGAAATGGAAAGGGCAGTTTTGGTCTCAATATCACGCGAAATTGCGGTGAAAGGAGTCGCTGCTAACGTTACACAACCAGGGAAGATATTATGAGCCAGGAACAATTAAGTACAGAAGAAGAAGGCACTGAAGCCACTGCTGCGCAAAAAAAACTACGCGTTTTGGTGATTGACGACAGTGCGACCATTCGTCGTTCTGCAGAAACCATGCTGGCCAATGAAGGCTGCGAAGTCATTACTGCCGAAAATGGTTTTGAGGCTCTGTCTAAAATAACCCGCCACCATCCCGATCTTATATTTGTCGACATCATGATGCCCCGTCTTGATGGTTATCAGACTTGTGCCATTATCAAAAACAATGCTGAATTTCGTGATACACCCGTCGTCATGCTCACCAGCAAGGACGGCTTATTTGATATGGCCCGTGGTAGGGTTGTTGGCTCGGACCAGTACCTGACCAAACCCTTTACACGTGAAGAGTTGCTGGGCGCAGTCAAGCAGCACGCAGCAAACTGACATCGGCATTAAGCCGTGTTTCCGGGACAACAAACCATAATCCTCGGGGCCAAATATCATGAATACCGTAAATGCATCATTTGAGATACTGTTGGATTACGAACGGCGGAGTCTCGCCTTCGAACCCGGCCAAATCGACGGTCTGGAAAACAGTGGCGAATGGGCCGGTGTTATTTTTCGCATTGGAGATGTGCGTCTTGCATGCAATGTGAAACAAGTTCATGAGTTTCTGCCTCTCCCGCCATACACACCCGTACCCGGCACCAAGCCGTGGATACTGGGTCTGGCCAACATGCGCGGTGACTTGTTGACAATTGTGGACCTTGCCTGGTTTCTCGGAGGAAAAAGATCAAACTTGTCCATGCGCACCCGACTTCTTGCAGCAAACCTGCGTGGCCGGCCCATCGGACTGCTCGTAGATGAAGTGTTTGGCCAGCGTCACTTTGTCAGTGATGAAGGAAAAAACATTCAGTTGCCCAAGAACTCCCCGCTTAAGGATTTTGTCAGCATGCAATACCGGTCCGGTCAAGACGTTTGGCAGGAACTGGATCTGGAAACCCTGTTTACCACTACTGAATTCCTTAATGGCGCTGAGGCCTGACCAGTGCAGGAAAACGAATGACTAATATACAGCCTGAATTAAAAAGCGAACGTTCAATAGGAGTCTACCTGGCGACCGTTGTCCTGGTTATTTCCCTGATCTTCGTTGCAATCACATTCTACAAACTTGCGCAAGATGCGCGACATGAACAGGAATGGATATCACACGCTACAGATGTTCAGGTCACATCACAGCAACTGGCCAAATCGGCCGGCGAAGCGGCTTCGGGTAACCTTGATGCCTTCCTTGAGCTGGGAAACTCCCGCAGCACCATAGCCGCTGCGATGGGTAAATTGCGCTCCGGGTCTGTTTCGGACAATCTGCCTCCCACACCGAATACAGTTGCAAGGCAAATGAACCAGCTCAACCAGAGTTGGCAGAGCATGAGCACCAATGCTTCGAACATCCTTGATCGCGAAAAATTAATACTGGAACTTGCAGCAGCACGTAATATTGTTCAGGACAATATTCCGGGTATACAGAAAAACACCGACGCCAGCATAAGAGCCCTGACCAAAAGCGGCGCTCCAACTAATCAGGTGGTTTTTGCCAGTCGTCAGTTGGTGTTGGCAGACCGGATTTTACGACGCGTATCGGAAGTTCTGCAGGGCGGTAGCAATGCCGTCAATGCCGCCGAAAGCCTTGCCAATGACCAGCAGCTTTTTGAGCAGGTGATTACCGCGCTTTTACGTGGAAATTCAGGACTGCGGATCACCCAGGTTCGAAATGCCGAAGCCCTTCAGTCATTGGGAAAAGTCAAAACGCTTTTTGAAACCATCAAGCCGCAAATTGACAACATCCTCGATTCTTCCAGCGATTTGTTTGAGGTTCGTGGTGCTGCGGATGAAATTTTCCTGGGAAGCCGTGAAGTGTTTGATCAAGCGGCCAACCTTAAAAAGGCCATAGCACAAATTCCACAAACCCGGTTGTGGCCGTCACTCACGGTAGCTGTCATTGTCCTTGCATTAATGGTTTCCATGGTCTGGATACTTGTGTATTCATTCATGTCCGGGGAGCGCCGGCGGGCAAAACGTGCCGCCAGGAGTAACAAGAAGCATCAGGAAGCCATCCTGCGCTTACTGGACGAAATGAGTTCATTGGCCGATGGTGACCTGACGGCGGAGGCCACGGTTTCCGAGGATATCACTGGTGCGATCGCAGACGCGGTCAATTTTGCTATCGAACAACTTCGCGAACTGGTTAAGGGGATTAAATTCACCGCCCAGGAAGTTGCGGGCTCGGCCATGACAACACGCGAATCCACATCAGAACTGGCCAAGGCCTCGGCGGAACAGGCAGAGCAGGTGGGTGAAGCAACAAAAACCGTGCAGAACATGGCAGAGTCGTTCGATTCCATGGCCAAGCGCTCCACCGAATCCAGTGAAGTGGCCCACAAGTCCGTAGATATTGCCCACACTGGTGGTAAAAAGGTCCGCGAAACCATCGAAGGCATGGATACCATTCGCGAGCAGATACAAGGGACCTCCAAACGCATCAAGCGCCTGGGTGAATCCAGCCAGGAAATTGGCGACATCGTAGAACTGATTAATGGTTTTGCTGAGCAAACCAATGTGCTTGCACTCAATGCAGCCATACAGGCTGCATCTGCCGGCGGCGCCGGGAAAGGCTTTGCCGTGGTTGCCGATGAAGTTCAGCAACTGGCCGAAAGCGCCACCCAATCAACCAGAAGAATTGAGTCCCTGGTTCAAACTATCCAGACTGATACATTCGAAGCCGTCGTATCAATGGAATCAACGATATCTGAGGTCGTCAGTGGAGCCCGATTGGCGGAGGACGCGGGCACCGCGCTGGAACACATTGAACGGGTATCCAGTGACCTGTCCAAACTGATAGCCAGCATTTCAGAAGAGGCACATCAACAGTCGGCAAATGCTACTGAAATCTCCGCGCTCATGAAAAGTGTGCAGGAGTTGTCCATCCAGGCATCCGAAGGCAGCGCACTGGCCGCAGGATCAGTGGAAGAACTTGCTGAACTGGTCATGCAACTCAGCGATTCTGTCACCGACTTCAAATTGCCGGAAGACGACTGAATGTTAACGTTGACAGACAAGTCACAACTTTCCTGCTCTGCAGAAGCTTCCGGAATGAGCTGATGTTACTGGAAGACTCAAATGTAAGCACTGTATTAACCTGGGTGCGCCCCGACCTGGATAAACACCTGAACCAGATCCGCAGCCAGATTGAGCATATTGCCAATAGCGCCCATATCGGTAACGCCATTGAAAGTACAGCCGAACATCTGCTGCAATTAAAGTTCACCTTCGAGGCTCTGATGTTGCAGGGCGCCACACTCGTGATCGAAGAAATGATTTCAGTTTGCGATGAGCTCAATAGCAACAACATCCGCGACCGGCAAGAGGCATACGGTGCGATGATGGATGCCATCGTGGTGTTACCGTCTTACCTGGACCGCTTGCAGGCTGGTCACCATGACCTGCCCATATTACTGCTACCCGTGATTAATGAACTGCGTGCGGCATACAATGCAAATATTGTATCTGAAGCCACATTGTTCACACCCAGCCTGGATGTCCCACTTCCGGAACTGGAAATCAATGCAGATGAGCATGCACCGGCATTTGATGAGCCCTTTCCGGAATTTGCACAGCGTATGCGCCGCCAATGGGAAAATGCCCTGCTTCGCTGGTTGCAGCAACAGCAGGACATTGAGCTCCTGGCGCCACTGCTCTCGGTTTGCGAAACATTGCAGTGCAGGTTGCAGAGAATGGATCTGCGACGTCTGTGGTGGATCGCGTCTAAGGTTATTGGTGGCTTGCTTGATGGTGTTACCGATAACGACATGCACCTGCGCCGCCTCTTTGCCCGACTGCACTTGATTATCAAGACACTCTCGGAAGGTGGAGAAGAGGCTACCGATGTTTCATCGGCCGATGCCCTGGCCCAGGCATTATTGTTTCATATCGCACAGGCTAAAGCCGGCAGCGCCGGTGTGGATCAACTCCGGGAGCAGTTTCAGCTACAGGAACTGGTACCGGACCGGGACGTGTTAATCCGTGCGCGGGGAGCTGTAACCGGGCGCAATCGCGAGTTGTACATCTCCCTCGGCGCAGCAGTCCGTGATGAGTTCTCACTGGTCAAGGATGCGCTGGACCTTGAATTGCGGACCGGCGAAATAAGACCCGAAAGTCGTGAACAAGGTCAGGACGCCCTGCTCAGACTGCAAGATACCTTGAAAATGATGGGGCTGGGTGATTCTGCTCAGTCCATCGAGAAACTGATGCCGGCATTCGATGCCAGCGAAGACCCCGATAATGATCCCGACCAGCGCTCTCGTAAATCTTTGTTGATGGGTCTGGCCGGAGAGCTGATACAGGTAGAGTCTGTTTTGGAAGAGCAGATTACAACCCTCGGTGAACCGCTGCTGAAAGACCAGGAACCAAGTTTTATCGATCTTCCAGGGCACGAGCTACGGCGCATCCGCGACCATCTGCTGGGCGAGACTGTCGTTAGTCTCCACCAGGTGCAAGACGGCGTGCTGCGTCATTTTGCCGGAGACCGAAAAGCGGATTTCAACAACCCAATGGAACACATTGCCGGGGCCATGGAGTTGATCGGGGAAGTGGAAACCGCTTCATTGGCCCTGAAATTGCGCAACGCACTTGACAACCTGCTACGAAACGCCGAGACAGAATCGTCCGTGGTTCCCGATAAACTGGAGATCGTTACCGATGCCGTTGCGGCACTTGAACTCTACCTGGCTGGTTGTCGTGATCAGCAAAGCAATCGCGGACGCTTCCTTGAAATACTCAGGGAACGGCTTGATCACCTGCCTGTCGGTGAAATGGAAACGGTTGAAGGTGCTTCAGTAGCACCGGAACAGGTGTCTGTCGAAGATAGTGCAGCTTCTGAAACCGGGAGCGCTTCTCAACCCGCAACGCTTGATCCTGAATTACTGGGAGTGTTCCTGGAAGAATTCGAAGCCGTCTTGGAAATGCTTGGCGAGCAAGTTCTTGAATGGTCGCAGCAAAGGGAAAATACCGGTTTGCTGACCGACATCCGCCGCGGTTTCCACACGCTCAAGGGCAGTGGCCGCATGGTCGGTGCGAATGAGGTGGGCGATTTTGCATGGCACATTGAAGCGCTGTGCAATTCCTTGCTGGAAGGCAGCATCGAAACCACTGACGATGCAGTACTTGTTATTCGTCTGTCTGAAGCCTTATTGCCGGATATGAAGCAACGTCTGCAACAGCATTCTTCGGAGTTGAGCTTCGCTGCAATTGAAACGCTCGCCCAGCAGGCAGACAACATCGCCGCAGGTAATCCGCCCGATTGGACCGGGTTGAGCGACACCCTGCCGTCTTCGGTTGCGGCCCTGTTACCCGGTGGCACGACTACAGTCAAGGAACCGGCAGATCAAGCCACTGGTATCGCTGAAAAACCTGCCGAACCCACACTGAAAGACCTGTTGATCAAGGAATTGCAAGAAAAGCTGGCCATTCTTGCAGGCTTGATGGAGCGCATCTCAAGGGATCGAAGCAGCACGGCCAGTGATGACGAAATCATCGCTATCCATACCATCGCCGGAACAACCGCACTTGATCCGTTGGGCCGGGAATCCGACATGGCGAAGGCCCTGGAGGGTTTTCTTGAAGCCCAACGCCAAAGCAGGGTGGCATTCAGTAGTGCCGCATTATGGGTGGTTGCCACCAGCCTGGCCCATTTTTCAAACTGCCTGGCCGTGCATGAGAATGACCCGGAAGCAGAGCTGGCGAGTGATGAGGATAGCCAGATTGAGCAACTGATCGCTTTGACAGTTGAATACGAAGCTGCTCCAAGCCCATGGAAGAGGCTGCACTGGAAGTCGAACCGGTTGAGAACGAGCCGGTCGTTGAGGACGAGCCGGTCGTTGAGAACGAGCCGGTCGTTGAGAACGAGCCGGTCGTTGAGGACCGAGCAGGAAGAGCAATTGGCAGAAGCTGCACCCGATCCGATTGACCGCGAGATACTGGGTATCTTCCTCGAAGAGGCCACGGACATCCTCGAACGTTGTGATTCACTTTTAAACACCTGGCGTGACAACCTTTCAGACCTGGATATCGTCCAGAACCTGCAGCGTGAGATTCATACCTTTAAAGGTGGTGCCCGCATGGCTGGCATTAGCGCCATGGGCGACCTCAGCCACTCCATGGAGACATTGCTGGAGCGTATCGCAGGCCAGTTGCTGCCCTCTTCGGTGTCAACGATCGAAGTGCTGGAACAAGGTTGTGATCGGTTGAACGCATGGACTCAACAGGCAAGTCAGGGTGAGATACCGCAGGCAGGCGAAGTACTGAGACTGTTTAACCGACAGGTCGATGCCTTGACCTCACTACCCATACAACCCATCACCAAAACTGAAGAACCGGCTGAAGTTGACACTGTTCCTGAGACACTGGAGGAAATACCGGACGTCGTGGTGCCACCAAGCGAACCGGAAATCAGCGAAGAGCCCAGCACCGAAACCGCAGGTTCGCAGCATATTCGCGTGAATGCCGATTTGCTTGACTCACTGGTCAATTCGGCCGGTGAGATCAGTATCTTCCGCTCGCATCTTGAACAGCAAGTCGGACAAATGCGTGACAACCTGAAAGAATTTGATGAAACCATTTCACGTTTACGGGAACAGTTCCGCAAGCTCGAGATTGAGACCGAAACCCAGATAGGTTCACGCTATCAGCAGGAAGAGCCGGATGACTCGGACGAGTTTGATCCATTGGAAATGGACCGTTTCTCCTCCTTGCAGCACTTGTCGCGCAGTCTGTCGGAGTCTGTATCCGACCTGTTGAATCTACAGGAATTGCTGGATGGCTCAGCGCGTAAGTCTGAAGCCCTGCTGGTACAGCAATCCCGGATCAGCAATGAATTACAGGAAGGCCTGATGCAAACCCGTATGGTACATTTTGGTACCATCGCGCCACGTCTGCGCCGCATTATCCGTACCGCGGCCGGCGAGACCCAAAAACAGGCACGTCTGCATTTGCGTATGACCGGTGGCGGTGATCAACTGGATCGTAACGTTCTGGAAAGAATTACCGCACCACTGGAGCACTTGCTGAGAAACTCAATTGCACATGGCATTGAGGATCCTGCGGTGCGGAAAAAACTCAAAAAACCGGTAGAAGGTCAACTCAGCATCACGGTTGCCGCCGAGGCCACCGAGTTTGTGGTGCGTGTTGAAGACGACGGTGCCGGTATAAATCTCAAGGCGATTCACAAACGTGCCATCGAGAAGGGCTTGATGGATCAAAATTCCGAACCGACACCGCGGCAACTAAAGCAGCTTATTCTTAACAGTGGATTTTCCACATCCAAGACCGTCACGACCCTTGCCGGTCGTGGTGTCGGCATGGATGTTGTCAACAATGAAATCAAGCAGATTGGTGGCTCAATTGAAATAGAGTCCGAAGAGGGTAAAGGTTGCAGCTTTACCATCCGGATACCATTCACGCTGGCGGTCATGCAAGCCATCGGAGTCATGGCCGGCGAGCATCCTTACCTGATACCGGTGGCCAGTGTTGCCGGTGTGGCGCGTATGCTACCAGCCGATTACGAGACGCTGTTGAAACTTGACAAACCAACTTATGAATTTGCAGGTGAGTCATACTCCATTCTTGACCTTGAGCCACTGTTGGGCGAACCGGCAACACCACTGGGTGATGACACCATCTCAATCCTGATGATTAAAACCGGTGAGCAGCGTGCCGCCTTCCGCGTATCGGCACTGATGGGGCACAAGGAAATTGTGGTAAAACCGGTTGGTCCACAGATCAACAGTGTTCCAGGTATTCTTGGTGGTGCCATTACGGGTGATGGACAGGTGGTGATCATCATTGATACCGGCCCGTTAATCAGACAGGCCTTACTGACCGGTGCACGACCGGCAGCACCTATTGAGAGCGGCGACATCCGGTCCGCAGAGGACGCTGGCCCTGGTCGCAGATGATTCCATCACCATGCGCAAAGTGACCACACGTGTGCTGGAAGCCTATGACATCGAAGTCATCACCGCCAGGGATGGAGTGGAGGCAACTGAACAAATGCAGGAGCGTGTCCCCGACCTGTTGTTGCTGGACATTGAAATGCCCCGCATGGATGGCTACCAGGTCGCGGAATACGTGCGCGCCGATGCAAGGCTGCGCAAGGTTCCGATCATTATGATTACCTCAAGAGCAGGTAAAAAACATCGTGACCGCGGTAAGCAAGCGGGTGCTAACGCCTATCTTTCCAAGCCATATAAAGAATCAGAATTGATCGCGGAAGTGCGTAAGCTTCTGCCCCAGGAGATGGATTAAAATGACTGGCAGGGAAATCCGTATACTACTGGCACCGCTGACAAACATTTATGTAATGCTTCCCAACAGCGTGATTGGTGAAATATTGACCTTCACTTCACCCGAGCCATTCAAACAGGGTCCGTCATGGTTGCTGGGTGAGATTGCCTGGCACGGGTGGCAGGTACCGGTGATCAATTACGAGCGTATGCTCAGAAGTACCAGTGAAATGAAGATCACCTCAAAATCCCGTATCCTGATCGTCAAAACCCTGGGTGAATCCACCCAGGTCAACTACATCGGTCTGCTCATACAAGGTTTACCCAGGCTAAAAAAGGTTAGCGTGGATACCCTGGTTGAAAAACAAACCAATGACCTGCCGAGTTCCGTTTTCAGTGAAGTCACTACTGATGATTTGCAGGCGATCATACCGGACCTCGGCGATCTTACACGCATTGTTGAACTGGCTGCTTACGACAATTAAGGTGTTTGTGATATTTCGCTTATTTGCGATGTATGAAGTGCCTAAAATTCACCCGTTTTTGCCTGCAGTACCGCAATAGCTGCGGGACCCGCTGTTTCAGTTCGTAAAACCCGGGGGCCCAGGGAAAATGCCGTTAGTCCGCTCAAACGAACTGCATCCGCTTCCTCTTGGGTAAAGCCCCCTTCAGGTCCAACCAGGATTGAGATGGCATCCCCCTCGACGGATAAACCGGAAAGTTTGTTTTCCGCGAAAGGGTCAAGTACCACACGTGGTGAATCATCAGCCTCAGCCAGCCATTCAAACATCGAAAGCGGTGACTTTACTTCAGGCACAACGGCCCGGCCACTTTGTTCACATGCCGAAATGACAACTCGCTGCCAATGCTTCATACGTTTGGCCTGCCTGGCTTTATCCAGACGTACTTCAACGCGGTGACTGATTAGCGGTTGAATACCAAACACCCCCAACTCCGTGGCCTTT
The DNA here is from genome assembly GCA_963749115.1 of uncultured Gammaproteobacteria bacterium. GTDB lineage: Bacteria > Pseudomonadota > Gammaproteobacteria > Xanthomonadales > SZUA-36 > SZUA-36. Next base: position 19,016 of record CAVVLP010000007.1, on the reverse strand, counting down.
TGCAATGCGTAGTCCATCCGCTCTCCCCGGCAGATGGCTTGCACCAGGGTGATTTTCATGGGTGATTCGTTACCAGGAATCGTACTATCCAGCAGCCTGGTCAGCACGCGTTTAGCCTGGACTTCAGAGATTTCCGCCGAATAATCCCTGCCGTCACCATTGAACAGAATCAAAGGATCACCCTTTGACAATCTCAATACACGCGTCAGGTAGTGGCTGGCCGCCCCCTGCAGTTCAACACTATCTGCTGATAACAAAGGCTGCGACGTATAGATTCGTGACCGGCGCATGGACCCGGATTAATCCCTGGTCGCCAGATCGATACCAGCCATGGCAACTTTTGCCAACAGCTTGATCTCATCGGAATTTATAACGTAAGGGGGCATAAAATAGATAACGTTTCCTATTGGACGGAGCAAAACTCCATGCTTCATGGCGTACTGGTACACCTGTATGCCACGCCGCTGTTTCCAGTCGTATTCGATCATGGGTTCACGTTGCGCAACCATTTCTATCGCCAGAATCATACCTGCCTGACGAATATCACCCACATGACTATGATCGCGCAAAGGTGAGATTGCTTCCAGCATCTGCGCAGCCAGGCCGCGATTGTCGGCTAGAACATCGCGCTCCTCGAACAATTCCATGGTCGCCAGTGCTGCCGCACAGGCCAGCGCATTACCGGTATAACTGTGTGAATGCAAAAAACCCCTCAGCGTTGTGTACTCATCATAGAATGCTGCATAGACGGTATTGCTGGTCATCACTGCGGACATCGGCAAATATCCACCCGTCAAACCCTTGGAAAGACACATGAAATCCGGAGATATCCCGCCCTGCTCACAGGCAAACATGCTACCGGTTCTGCCAAAACCCACGGCGATCTCATCGGCGATCAAATGAATCCGGTATTCGTCACACAATGCTCGCAAGCCGGTCAAATAAGAAGGCGGGTACATACGCATACCACCGGCACACTGCACCAGGGGTTCGATAATGACCGCCGATATTTCACCGTCGTGTGCTGCAAATATTTCACGCATGTCAGCCAGTCGGCTGGCGGCATGTTCGTCCCATTGCTCACGCGGCAGGGCAAAACAATCCGGACTCGGCGCCACCAGTGGCTCCATCAACAAGGGTTCATAGGCGGCCTTGAACAGACCGGCATCACCAACACCGAGTGCACCCAGCGTATCGCCATGGTAACTGTTGGATAAGGTCACAAAGCGCGTACGGCCTGGTTCGCCGATATTGCGCCAATAATGGAAACTCATTTTCAGCGAAATTTCGACCGCGGAAGCACCACTATCTGCAAAGAATACACGCTCAAGTCCAGCCGGTGTGATGGCCACCAGTTTTTCTGCCAGACGCACCGCCGGTTCATGGGTAACACCTGCCAGGATAACGTGTTCCAGGCGACTGGCCTGTTCACTGACCGCTGCACTGATATGCGGGTTGGCGTGACCAAACAGGTTGACCCACCAGGAACTGATGGCATCGATATAACGATTACCCTCCATATCCTCCAGCCACACACCCTGACCGCTTTTGACCGGTAACAATTTCAACCACTCATGGTCTTTCATCTGCGTGGTGGGATGCCAAAGCACAGCAAGGTCGCGTTGGCGGATTTCTTCGTTTTTACCCAAATCTATCGTCCTCTACTGGTACAGGCAACTGTCGTGAGTCTGGTATCATGGGCAGTCGCGGTCTGCCATGCAAGCCGCCTGGAGCATCAATTCAGGATTTTATAAATCAACGATCACCTGATCAATCAAATCATCTCAAAACAATTATGACCGAAACCCACATGAAGGAATTACTGGCCGTCGCACTGCAGGCTGCAAGATCTGCCCGTGAACTGATCCTGTCTTATTACAATGGCAATTTTGATATCGAGATCAAGTCCGACCAGACACCGGTCACGATCGCCGATCGCGGCGCCGAACAGATCATCCGCAAAACCATCAATAGCGCTTTCCCCGCGCATGGAATTTTTGGCGAAGAATACGGTGCAGAAAGTAAAGACACCGAGTACCTGTGGCTGGTTGATCCGATCGACGGCACCAAGAGTTTTGTAAAACGATACGGTATGTTCTCTACGCAGATCGCGCTGATGCACAACAGGGAACTGATACTCGGCGTTTCCTGTGCCCCGGCCATGGATGAACTGGTCTGGGCGACACGTGGCGGTGGAGCGTTCAATACCGAGGGTCAATTGCAAATCAGCCAGGTAGAGACCATTAACCAGGCCAGTATTTCCACCGGCAATATTCAAAGCCTGGCCGCAGGCAAGCAGTGGCCGGCGCTTGGGCGGATACTGGCGCGTACCAACCGCACACGTGGTTACGGAGATTACTATCACTACCATCGCCTGGCGGCAGGTCAACTGGATGCCGTTATCGAGTCTGACGTTAACATCCTCGACATCGCTGCACTTTACGTCATTGTCACCGAAGCCGGTGGTCTGTTTACCGACCTTGATGGCCTTACACCCGGCCTCGATACACGCTCTGTTCTGGCAGCGACCCCGGCCCTTCATGCTGCCTTGTCTGCAGAACTGAAACAGGTCTGACCCGATGGCAAAACTCCCAAGGATTTACGCAAGACGTGAACATGATCCCGGTAAGTTGTTCAAGGTCGAAAGACTCGATCTGGAATTCAGCAACGGGGTAAAACGCACCTATGAACGACTGCGTTCACACGGCCTGGGTGCGGTAATCGTGGTAGCGATGCGCGATGATGACACGGTTTTACTGGTCAGTGAATATGCGGCCGGCTTACACCATTATGAGCTGGGACTGGTTAAAGGCCGTCTTGAGCATGGCGAAACCGTATTGGAAGGCGCGCAAAGAGAGCTCAGGGAAGAGATCGGTTTTGGCGCGCATGACTTGATTGAACTGACCGCATTGAGCCTCGCACCTGGTTACATGACCCATGTCACCCACGTGGTACTGGCACGTGATCTCTACCCTGCAAAACTTGACGGGGACGAACCGGAAGAACTGGAAATCGTACCCTGGCCATTGGCCGACCTTTACCCATTGGTACAACGACCGGACTGCACCGAGGGCCGCAGTATCGCCGCCTTGTATATCGCCCGCGACTATTTACAACAGGAAACAGAATAATGTCAGGTCTGAACACTCAAAATGTACTTGAACAACTGGTAGACATCAGCCGGCGCGCCGGGCTCAAAATACTCGAATGGTACGAAGGCGATATGGGTATCACCCGGAAGTCCGATGACTCACCGCTGACCAGGGCCGACCTGGCCAGCCATGAACTCATCAGTGCAGAGCTTGCGAGTCGATGGCCCGAAACGCCGATCTTGTCTGAAGAGTCGGCAGATATCCCTTGGGAAACCCGCCAAACCTGGCAGCAGTACTGGCTGGTAGATCCGCTCGACGGCACCAAGGAATTCATCAACCATAACGGCGAATTTACCGTCAATATCGCCCTGATACGTAATCACCAGCCGATCATGGGTATCGTGCATGTACCGGTTTCCGACACCAGCTATTTCGGCGCCCGTGAACTGGGTGCATGGCGCCAGCATGAAACCGACCCGGCCCGGCCCATTCAAGTCAGACGGCCCGCTGCGCAAACAGCGGTGATCGTTGGAAGCCGTTCACACGCCAATCCTGAACTCGCCAGCCAGTTGCAAAAACTGGGATCGCACGAACTGACCAGCATGGGAAGCTCATTAAAATTTTGCCGCATCGCCGAAGGCCTGGCTGATTTCTATCCGCGTTTGGGCCCAACCTGTGAGTGGGATACAGCTGCAGCGCAAGCGGTGGTCGAGGCTGCTGGTGGCCAGGTGGTCAAAATCGATGGTTCGGCACTGGACTATAACAACAAGGAAGCCTATTTAAACCCGCATTTCTTTGTTTTTGGTGATCCCCAAAAGGCATGGCTGGGACCATTTCAGGACTTGACCTGACCCCGTTGAACGCACTTTTTCCGGGGTCGCAAACCGCCTGGAAAGCACAAATAATGTTGCTGCACTAAACACCCCGACTGGGATTGCACGTTCGCTAAAAGATAAAAACGTTTGAAAAATGACCGCTTACAGTGACATACTCATGCATTAAGAGAAGTTACCTGGCAAATGGGGAGGTCATCTTGGGTGCGATTTTGATCGGCATTCTCGAAGACGATTTAGATCAGTCTGCATTACTTCAGGTTTGGCTTGAGGACGCTGGATTTAAGACACGCGTGTTCGCCACTGGCCCGGAATTCATACGTGCCGTACAGCAGGAAGGTTTCGATTTAATGCTGCTGGACTGGAACCTGCCTGAAATGAGCGGGCTGGAGGTTCTTGAGTGGGTGCGTCGTAATGTCCGTGATCATGTTCCGGTGTTGTTCCTGACCACCCGCGGTGAGGAAAAACACATCGTCGCAGCGCTTGAAGCCGGGGCTGATGATTACGTCAGTAAGCCGGCACGCCCACAGGAGCTGGTGGCACGTATCCGCTCCCTGGCGCGGCGAAGCGGGCTGGCCGAACCGGAAAGCAACAGCATCGAGATCGAAAATTATTACCTTGACCGCAAAGCCACGTCTATCCGTGTGGACGGTACTGACGTGCCAATGACCCGGCGTGAATTTGAACTCGCCTGGATGCTGTTCGACAACCTCGACAAAATTCTTTCCAGGGAATACCTGTTACGAAACATCTGGAATGTTGGTGCGGCGGTCCAGTCCCGCACCGTGGACACGCACATCTCCCGTGTGCGCAGTAAACTCAATCTCCGACCCGACAACGGTTGGCAACTATCATCTGTTTACCATTACGGCTACCGCCTGGAACAGATTGCCCGTTAAGACTAAAGGAAAAACCATGGCGACAAAAAAACAAGATACTGAACAAATCCAACCATCACCTGATAATGTCGACCAAATTCGTGAAATTCTGTTTGGCAACCAGATTCGCGCCGTAGATGAGCGTTTCCAAACAGTCGAAAAACGTGTGTCCAGGGAAAGTGAAAAGCTGAGGAATACCCTCGAAAAACGCATTCATGAGCTGGAAAAACTACTCGACCAATTCCGCGATAACGCCGGCGACCAACTCAACCGGGAGAGCGCAGAACGCGACGCCGGCCTCAATGAAGTAACAAAATCACTGGCGACCTTTCGTCTTGATGCCGAAAATCAACTTGCAGAAATGCAATCGGATTTCAACAATGAAATCAAGCATGTCCGGGAAGAATTGCTGGCAGCGCAGAAGGTGCTGATAGGTGACCTGGCCTCACTACAGGCAGCGCAAACTAAACGTTCCAATCAAATTGATGAAAGCAAGGTTGATCGTGGTGAGCTGGCGGGTTTTCTGTCCGACATTGCCGGCCGTCTGGCACCGCCCCCCAAAAAGCGCAGCAAGTAACCCCGGCTCCCAGCGGGCTGAGGTGTCAACTTGACCACCGAAAAACAGACAAAAGACCAGCGCAAAGACGATCTGGAGCGACTCCAGAAGCTACTACTTGGCGAGGATCGAAGCCGCCTGAACCTCCTTGATAAGCGGGTTTCAGACTTTGAAAGCCGCACGGCCGATGTTGCCGAGGTCCTGCCGGATGCCTTCAAGCGAATCTCCAACGATCCCGTACTCGAAGCAGAACTCGAAAAACCAATGCTTCGAACGATCCGCGCATCAATCAAACGTGATGCACCTGCATTCGCGGAATACCTGTATCCGGTCATGGGCCCCGCCATACGCCGGGCGGTCGCCGATGCATTAAAATCGCTGGTGCAACGTATAAACGCCGCAATGGAGCATAGCTTTTCGATCAAGGGTTTACGTTGGCGCTTGGAAGCCGCACGCACCGGTGTACCGTTTGCTCAAATCGTTCTGAGTCACACGATGCGTTTTGCAGTACAGGAGGCATTCCTGATCGCCCGGGACACCGGAATTGTACTTGCACACGCCCATCGGGACGAGAATCTCGTGCTGGATGAGGACGCCGTGGCGGCCATGTTGTCGGCAATCCAGTCTTTCATACAGGACTCGCTGGGTATGAGCCCGGACGACCCGCTACGCAGTGCTGAGCTGGGTGACCGGACATTGTGGGTCATCAATGGACCGGAAGCGATCTTGGCCTGCATTATCAGCGGTTCGCCGCCGCGTGCCCTGCGTGATGAATTGATGGCATTGTTGGAATCCATCCACGCCCGCTATGGTGAGCGTTTTAACGAAACCGACGATGCCCTTGCAAATGACATCGGTATGCGGGTGCTGATGCAACAGTCACTGCGTGAGGAACTCGATGAGCAGCAAGGAACCGCAAGGCGCAGCAAAGCAGCTGTTTACTGGGCAGTAGCCATCAGCGCACTGATCTATCCTGGCAGGATGGAAAACCTGGCAGGAACATCAACGGCGCCAATTTGAATCCCAGGTTGTCGATACCTTCAGAAATCAGCCTGGCTATGTCGTTTCGTCCAGTCGCCGGCAGGACGGGGTGTTGCTGATCGATGGCCTGCGTGATCCGGTCACTCCGACTCCCGATGCCATACTCAAGCGCCAGGGATTCCCTCAACAGGGAGTACGGTTCCGGTTCAAACCATTTATGTCACTTGAGCCAGCGCTGGTCTTGCAGAGTCTCCGCAATGTCCCTGGCATTGGCAGACGAAACCAGTCTCAGATTGAATGAACGCACCCTTTTGGTAGGTGGTACCCTGCAAGCCGGGCAGGCAGATAGACTTACAGGACTGGCAGGTGCACATCCGCTGATCAATGCGGTTGACCTGTCCGGCATAAGACTGAATGCAGAAGAGGCACTGCGCCTCGTCCGTCTGCAACTCGGCGCACCCGACTCCGTGGAACTGACAGCGGATGATGGACGTATCATGGTTTCCGGAAATGCGGATATCAGCTGGTATCGTGAAAGAACCACGGAATCTCAGATGTTCGGTGGTTGGATACTGGATTTCTCACCCTTGCTTGCCGAATTGCAGACCCGCGTGCGTGCAAATGCTGATCAATTGAATGGAACCGCTTTTTTGTTTACGAGTCAGGATCACCTGACACCGGAGTCCCTGACAGCCCTCGACATGTTTGCACAGCAGTTATCAGGTTTGCTGGAATCCTCACGCGCGCTGGATATTGATCTGACCATCACACTGACTGGCCAGGTCGATGGTACCGGCACAGCTGAACAAAATGAGCGAACCTCACGCAAACGTGTGAAAGTGGTAATGGACGGACTCTCCGGCGCCGGTATGGACACGAGCCGGCTTTTGTCTGAAATCCCAGTATGGAGAAGTGGTAGTGAAGACCTCTCACAACGACGTGTTACCGTTAAAATCACATGGCAGGATCGGCCATGAAGAGCGCCAAAGTATGCATGGTCGGGGCCTTCGGAGTAGGCAAGACCAGTCTTGTCCGGCGCTTTGTCCATCAGCAATTTGACGAGCGTTACCACACCACCCTCGGTGTTAAAATTGATACACGTGTCGTCGAAACCCGTGAAGAGCCCATCAAACTGGTATTGTGGGACATGGAGGGCGCCGACCCGTTTGAGTTGGATAAACGCCCTTTGTCGCGTATCAGAAGCTATATAAAAGGCGCTCACGGACTCGTCCTGGTAGCTGACGGCACCCGTCCGGCAACCATTAAAACTGCGCTGGGTATTTATCACGATTTCTGTCGGGAAAACCAACATGTGCCGGCCATTTTACTGGCCAACAAGGCGGATCTCAAAGCAGATTGGCGCTTCGACGATTCAGCCCTGCCGGACAGTCTCGACGTTTACCATACCAGTGCCCTTAACGGTAAAAACATCGAAGACGCATTTACGGCACTTGGCGCGGCGCTGGCTGAGCTATGAAAAGAGTCAGTCAGCGAGCCGCGCACTATATCCGCGACGAACTGTTAAAACGCGAACATTTCATCGTGATCGCAGTGGACTCTTCACAGAAAATTCTGTCTGTTAACCGCTCGACACCGGATTGGAATTTACCCGGTTTGATTCGTGGTTCCGTGTTGCCTGATTCGCTGGGTTCAATTCTCAGCGCAGCAGGCGGTGCTGGGGAACCGATGGTATTTCCGTATGTCGAGCTGGAAGAGTTTTTTGTCGACATACACGTGTTGAGTGATGAAACATCTGCTGATCTTGTGATACATGATGTTACCGAGACACACGAAAACGAACAGGTCCTACAGCAGCGTGCTCATGAGAACAGCCTGCTTTCCGAACAGCGAGCCATGCTCAATTCGGAACTCGCGGAATTGAACCAGGAGCTCTTGTTACGCAGACGGCAGGCAGAACAGGCGAGTGCTGCAAAGAGCCATTTTATCGCATCCATGTCACACGAATTCCGGTCCCCTATTGCCTCCATCATGGGATACGCCGACCTGCTACAGACCGAATTACCGGATTCAGCTAATCCACAGGCATTGCAACGGGCGTCGTGGCACCTTCTGACACTTGTGGAGAATCTTCTTGAGCAGGCCCGCGATGGCGACGACAGTGTGAAGCTCAACCCAACACGCTTCAGTCTTGATCGCCTGGCTGGCGATATCGAGGCTTTGTTCCGAAACCAGTCGACTGCCAAAGGACTCGATTTTGAAGTGAACTCCTCACCGGAAGGAATCGATGTTGAATGCGATGAACTGCGTCTCCGGCAAATACTGATTAACCTGGTCAGCAACGCCTTGCGCTACACGTTAACAGGTCAGGTCAGTGTTGATTTCAGACATCGCGACGACAGGCTCTATATTCGGGTGCGTGATACCGGCCAGGGTATCGCGGCCGAGGATTTTGAGAAGATTTTCGAACCGTTCACGCGTGTCGGCGGAGGAAATACCTCCGGTGCCGGGCTGGGCCTTGCGATTACACACCAGTTACTCAGACGCATGGGTGGACAGATTAAGCTCGAAAGCAAACCAGGCGTCGGTAGTGAATTTCGAATCGATATTCCCTGTCCGCGGCCCCGGGACGACCATCAGGAAATACGTCCATTATCCGGAACCTTGCTCTGGGTAGATGATGACCAGGACATCCTCTCACTTTACCGGGTCGTGCTCGAGAGCTGGGGGTTACACGTATTCACGGCCAGCAGTGTCGCCCGGGCAAAGGACATGATGAAAAGCCACGATTGCCCGATCATCATCACGGATATGCATTTGGCAGATGGTAGTGGTCTCGAACTTTTCAACGATCTTCGGGCGGAGCAACCTGCAATCGCGGGTATTATTGTTTCCGGATCCGGGCTCGTTGACCTGACACCCGGCATTTCCGGCAGCGGGATTTCGGCGTTTCTACAAAAACCGATAGACACCGACAGACTCTACAAAGAAATTGCCACGTTATTGATTGGAGGTTCACCTGACCATACTGTCTGAACAGGCGCAAAAACTGATTGCCGAACAAAGACGCCGCTATATTGACAGCATGCCGGATAAGCGCAGGGCCATCCGTCAATGCATGCTTCAATTCAATGCTGCTTTACAGAACAGTGAACCGGATCTTTGTGACAAACTCTTTCAACAGATACACCGATTGGCAGGGTCTGCCGGCAGTTATGGTTTTGAGTCCCTGGGACTGGCGGCCTCTGTTGTTGATCGTTACCTGACTGCGAATTCACTTCAGGTTGCAAATTTGCCTGAGTTAACGTCGCTGCTTCAAAATTTACTCAATGAGATCGATGACGTCATCCGTAACAATGATTGATGGTTACCAACCCCAGGGCTTCCGGATAGAACCCGTTACGACGGCAGATCGCCCGCTCGCCATTTTCATGCCCTTATCAGATGAGTTACCACGCGACCCTTGACTCGCAGATCTATTGGAGCCATTAGATTTCCGTCTATGAGACTGATTTCGTGCCTGAGGACGGTCCACTTCGCCGACATCAGTACTACCCGTGACGGAACGGGATCCTACAAACCTTACAACCACATACGCGACTGCAATAATTACCAATAACATTCCTAAATACACTTGCATTTCAATCTCCTGCTTACAGGCATCACTATGAATACCTGCGCGTGTTACTTATCGTGTCGGGAGACCGAGTGGCCACGCGAAGGATACGCGTGACCACAATTCCTTGTCTGAAGCCTCCAATTTCCATCAGAGGCCTACCATCCGTGGTTGATAACCCTGCCGGGCTTTGATCCGGTTGGTAGTTAAAACAGTCCTTTCCACACGCTTGGGGGGGGGGAAGCGCAAACCAGTGTTAAATGCACTGGGTGGAAAGGACCGATTAACAAAATACCACCTGCAGTCACACAAATCTGTTACAAAGTGTTAAATAAAAAAACTGCGTCAACTTGACGCAGGTGCTCGCAAGGAGTATAAAGTGCGCAACCATCCTGTTGGGGCTTGCCAAATAACTATAACGACTGACAAAACCAATAATAGAACACAGGAATGTAAGCGGCTTCGGCCGCTTTTTTCTTGTCTGAGGAAACTCTGAAGTTTTCATGAAATACCCCAACCTCCCCAAGTGGCAATATATCGCGGTGCTGGCCGTTAGCATCATTCTGGGTGTTTTCTATTTTGGTAAATATTTCGTGGCCGATGAATTGATCTACGCTAAAAAACAGGTGGCAAGCTTGCAGCAGGAGTTGAAATCCACTCAAGACCTGCTTGTTGCAGAACGGTCACGTTCATCGGTGGCGGAGCGTGAAGTCGATGTCGTCCGGCGCGCCAACAATTTATTGCGTGCATCCGAACGTGAGCGTCAGGATGAGATTTCCGGTTTGCAAGCTGACCTGGAATTTTACCGCCGTCTCGGCGGTGCCAATGGTTCACAGGCCCCATTGAATGTGCACTACGTCGAACTACAGCCTACGCAGGCCCACCGGGTGTACCGGGTTATCTTCAGTCTCACACAAAATCTGCGTTGGGCTTCTGTTATTTCAGGGGAAGTTCAGCTGGAGGTCGATGGTATTCGCGATGGTGTTGCCGAGCACCTCACGCATAAACAACTGCTAGCTGAATTGGCCAGACCCTTGAGCTTTCAGTTCAAGTACTTCCAGCAACTGGAGTGCCTGATCACCCTGCCTGAGGGTTTTGAAGCAAGTCGGCTAATCATACAGCTCAAGTCAAAAAGCCTGAGTACACCGGTTGAGCAGGCAATGGAATGGCAGAGCCTTTTCAAACACATGGAAACCGACCCACCAACAGAAGAACTGCCGCAAACGCCATAGTGTACTGGTGATTGAAAAAACCACCACGAACCGCCATAGTTAGTGAACCGATGGATGAATAGCAAACCGCATGCAAAACCAGATACCAACAGACCTCATCAAGTTTACCGATGCTGCTGCCAGAAAAGTGATGGAACTGATTATGGAGGAGCATAATCCGGAACTTAAGCTACGCGTATACATCTCTGGTGGTGGTTGCTCCGGCTTTCAGTATGGCTTCACATTTGACGAAGAAAGCAGCGAAGACGATATCGCCATCACCAATGAAGGCGTAACGCTTCTTATCGACCCACTGAGCTTCCAGTACCTGATGGGAGCTGAAGTGGATTACAGCGAAAATTTGCAGGGCGCACAGTTCGTCATCCGTAACCCCAATGCTGCGACCACCTGTGGTTGTGGCTCTTCTTTTTCAGTTTAGTTCTTATGACAGCGACCGCTAAGGATCACCTGGCACGCTCAAGTCGAAATCAATTTACCGCCGTTCGTCTTAATCGGGAAACCGAGTTACGTGATGATGCACAGTGGGTGGCCAAGACACTCACCAGCCCAAACACCCGCCTGGTGCCACTGTGGCGCAGTCGTAGCCTGCTGGAACGCAATATTGAAGGCACCCTTGCTATTTACCTGTCTCCAACCGACCTCGTAGAACCGGATCGTATTCAACCACCCACCCTGCTGGGCAACGATGGCCAACGGGAGTACTTTGCCGTATCGGTTACGGACAGCCAGAAAGATACTATTCTTGCAAAACTACCGAATGCACAATTCACTAATCTGCGCATGGCTTCTATTGATATGGCAGCCAAGCATGCAGGCATACTCGCCTACGCCAAGGCATTACACTACTGGCAACATCGTCATGCGTTCTGCGGCGTTTGCGGAAACCCCAACCTGTTGCGTTCAGCCGGTCATCGTATGGTGTGCACCAACGAGGAGTGTGAGCGCGAAACCTTCCCACGAATAGATCCCGCCATTATCGTACTGGTAACCCACAAGGAATTCTGCCTGTTGGGACGGAATGCAAAATGGCGCCCCAAGCATTTCTCTACCCTGGCTGGCTTTGTCGAACCGGGTGAGAGCCTTGAAGATGCCGTGGTGCGTGAAGTTTACGAAGAGGTCCAACTGAGCCTGGAGAATATCCGCTATGTTTCTTCACAGCCCTGGCCATTTCCGGCATCCGCGATGTGTGGGTTTTATGCAGAGGCGACCGACCTCAACTGCGGTAGTAGCGAAGAGGTCGAGGAAACAGGATGGTTCACCGTTGAATCCTTGACACAGGCAGTACTTGATGACGAGGTCCGTTTATCACCACCGGTTTCTATTGCTTTCAGACTTCTGGCCGATTGGTTTAGGAACAACGGCGGCGGAAACCTGGAAGAACTGGTACGCCGGCAACGAGCGATGAATATTCCCGCATCAACCTGTTAGAATATCCATGTAAATTCGATGGACGGTTGTGAACAGCAAGAGCACGTTTAGAAAAGGCATGGGTCAATGACCATTATCTCGATACTAATAGCATTCACACTTTGCCATTTTGTGCGCGAACTACGCCATTTGCGCCGTCTTGAATGGGTTAGCTCGTTTACAACCTTCTGTAATGAGAACTTCAATAAGCTGCCTGGCTGGTCAGGCCCTACCGGTTTCCTGTTCATCATTGGCCTGCCACTTGTTACCGCCTATTTCGTCAACTACCTTTTTTCTTCAGGCCTGGGGCAATTGGGTGAGTTTATTTTAGCCATAGCCGTACTGGTTTACACTTTCGGTCCACGCGACCTGGATATTGATGTACGCAGAGTCATCACTGCCGATGATGACGAGCAGCAAAAAGAGGCCCTGGAGACCTTGTTGGGTGGACCCATACCCGAGGATCAGGAAGCCTGTCAGACTGCCTCGATAAACGCGGTATTTCTTAAAGCCCTGAAGCGTTGGTTTGGTATTATTTTCTGGTTTGCCGTGCTTGGAATATACGGTGCCATCCTTTACCGATTGGCGGTCTGGTTCACCGGCAATGATTTTGAACTTTACGATGACCAACAAGAGTTGATCACCCGCCTGTGCAAAATCATGGAGTGGCCGGTTGCCCAGCTAATGACTCTATCACTCGCAATCGCCACAGATTTTGATTCGGTCTATCGTGCATGGAAGACTTATCACGACGAACGGGGTCACGGCCTGTTTGAAGGTAATAACGAGTTCCTGCTGACCAGCGCACGTTGCATTGTGAAGTCCGGCCATGCAGAGAATGACGGGTATGCCGATCAGTTAAAAGGTCCAATGGCAACGATCAAACTTTCCATGGACCTGGTGTGGCGCTCGCTGGGTGTCTGGGCAACGGCACTGGCGATACTTCTGTTGGTGAACGTGATCGCATGACCTGCCGGCCTGCCCGGGTCAATATTTGCCGGGTTCTACTCACTCTGGTTGCTTTTTGTGGACTGGGCATGGTGCAAACATCCATTGCCTCCGTCACTTTGACACAGGCAAATGGTGAAACTCTCACTTTGCCCGGGCCCGCCGGGCGTATCATTACCCTGGCACCCAACCTGGCCGAACTGGTGTTTGCCGCCGGTGCCGGTGACCACTTGAAAGCAGTCGTTGAGTACAGTAATTTCCCGGCAATGGTCGCAGAAATACCCCGTGTGGGTGACGCATTCCGTATTGATCTGGAACGAATTATTGAACTGAATCCCGACCTGGTCATCGCCTGGAAAACGGGCAACCCCCAAACTGCCCTGCAAAAATTGCATCAACTGGGTATCAAGGTCTGGCAGGTTGAAATTGCACGACCGGAGGAAATAGCTGGCGTGGTAGATAGTATTTCCCGTGCCGCCGGTACTGAAATGATCGGTGAAGCCAAAGCCCGTCAGTTGCGAAACAAGCTTGCCAGGCTGCAACAACAAAATGCAGGCAAGACCCCGGTGAATTACTTTTACCAGATTGCACCACGCCCCTTGTACACCATCAACGGTCAGCACATTATCAGCCGCAGCCTGGCAATTTGTGGTGGTCACAATGTCTTTTCAGAGCTGCCGACACTGGCACCTCAGATTAGTCGTGAATCGGTCATTATTGCTAACCCACAGGTAATGATAGCCCCGGAAACACCAAACGACCCACCCGCATTGCTTGCCTGGCAGGACTGGCCCCAGTTGCAGGCTGTCAAAAACGGTAGCATGCTTTACCTGCCGGCCGACGAAATCAGCCAGGCAACACCACGCTTACTGGACAGCATCGATTTAGCCTGTAAGCTTCTGGACGAAGTGCGTAATAAACGGACACAAATGGAAGAAAAATGACATCAAGTCTGATTACATCCCCCGTTGGAGTCATGACCGTACTCATTGCAGTCGTAGCATTCTGGTTCTGGCTTGAGCGCAGTACCCATTGGAAAATATTTGATTTTCTGCCACCACTGATATTTATCTACGCTTCACCGGTACTGCTATCAAACTTCGGTGTCATTCCATTTGAAAGCGCGAGCCTATGATTTCCTGCGTCATTACGGTCTGCCGATATTTATCGTACTGATGCTGATCAAAGTGGATGTCATAAGCGCCGTGCGGATCATGGGCAAGGGTGTATTTGTCATGTTGCTGGGCAGTATCGGCGTCGTGTTTGGCGGTGTAATGGCGTACAAACTGGGACAAACACTGACCTTTGGTGACTCTTTCCCGTTAGCGCAGGATAGTTGGCGTGCCTTTGGTACGCTGGCCGGCAGCTGGATCGGTGGTACCGGCAACATGACAGCCGCACATGCAGGTCTGGAGGGTACCCCTGCGGATATGACCATGGCCGCAGCAGCCGATCAAATGGTTTACCTGGTCTGGTTACCGATACTGCTGGGTAGTAAATCATTCGCTGACAGGTTCAACCGCTGGGCAAGGGTGCCACCCGGACGACTGGAAGCAATGGAGAATGCCGCAGCGAATTTCAAAAGCGCTGAAAGCCCACCGACCATGACCAGCCTGCTCTACCTTGGTTTGCTTGCCGTTGGGTTCACCTGGATTTCACTGCGGTTTGTCAGAAATTCTGCCACCCGTGGCTATTGGCGGGGCCACCGTCATCACCGCGGGAACCTGGCTGATACTGCTGGTCACAACCATGGCCCTGCTGGCATCCGTTACACCTGCCCGTAAATTGCCGGCAGCGCAACCGATTGCCATGGCCATCATCTATATCTACGTGGCAAGGGTCGGTGCCACCATGGATCTGAGTGTTGTGGACTGGGATAAAATGATCGGTTTTATTGCCATGGCCTATGTCTGGATTTTCATCCACGGTCTTTTCATACTCACCGGTGCATGGATTTTCCGCGTTGATATACACACGGTTGCCATCGCTTCTGCGGCCAATATCGGTGGTGCCGCATCCGCACCGATCGTGGCAGCGCATCACCGTGAAACGCTGGTACCGGCCTCCATCCTGATGGCCCTGATCGGCTACGCGCTGGGTAACTACCTGGCCATCCTGACCGGACGCATTGGACAATTAATCGGAGGTTGAATCTAAAAGATTGACCCCAGCCCGCCACCATTCAGATGCCATTGGAAAAAATTCAGGACCCCGATAAAAACCAACCATACGGCCAATGGCATCATCAGGTTGGAAGCCTCCGACTTGATCGGTCTGAACATCCGGATCACGATCAGCACCACCAGAATCCACAGACTGACAACTGCCAGTGACCAACCTATGCGGTTCAAGCCAAAAAACATCCATGACCAACCGATGCTCAACAGTAATTGCAGAGCCCACCAACCCAGGGCAACACGTGCAAGCCCCCTCATCGTATCCCAAACCATCCACGCAGAGACCGCCATCAGCACATACAACACGGCCCAGACCGAGGCCATGACCATCGGCGAAGCAGTCCAGGAAGGTTTAATCATGACCTGATACCAGTCACCACCAACAAACTGACCACCCACTGCCGCCGCGATGATTACCAGTAATAAAAAAACAGCTAATGAAACCAGCCTGTGCATGATCATTCCAGCCTACTCATCCAATTCTCCATGCTACCTTAAACACACATTCTTAACCAAGCTAGCGTGCGGTTCCTGGCAAGGCCTCAGCATTGCCTGTAAACCGGTCCTGCATTGCAGACGCAGGATGCCTTTCTAGCACCGATAATTACGAAACACTACAGCGGATATAATCAATCAAGGCATTGGTAATGCCTATGGAAATGATCACAAAAAACAATTTTACCCAATAGAAAAACAGGTCTATGCTCTAACATGAGCCATTCCGGTTATTCATGAATTAATGGAGGACGTAAATTATGTCACTGAAAGGCAGTAAAACTGAACAAAACCTGAAAGATGCATTTGCCGGTGAGTCACAGGCGAACAGACGCTATCTCTACTTCGCACAAAAAGCTGACATTGAAGGTTACAACGATGTGGCGACAGTATTCCGTTCAACCGCAGAAGGTGAAACCGGACACGCGCACGGTCATCTTGAGTATCTTGAAGAAACGGGCGATCCGGCAACCGGTTTGCCGATTGGTACCACCGGGGATAACCTCAAGGCAGCCATTGCCGGCGAAACCCACGAATACACGGACATGTATCCGGGTATGGCAAGCTCCGCACGTGAAGAAGGCTTTGACGAAATTGCCGACTGGTTTGAAACACTGGGCAAAGCAGAACGTTCTCATGCCAATCGTTTCCAGAAAGCCCTGGACGATCTGGACTAACCACAACCGGTTAGATCGCCCCATAGTTTGTTAGTGAAAGGGGCGCGTTTGCGCCCCTTTTTTTGTCTTGTTAACGTAGTAAACCGGAGACATCAACAATGAGTAAGGTACCAACACGTGAAGGCAGTCTCGAAGCACCGACCCGTCATCCACTGAAATGGCAGGACCCGGAGTTTTATAACGAAGCCGAATTGCTTGAAGAACTGGAGCGGGTCTACGATATATGCCACGGTTGCCGGCGTTGTGTTTCCCTGTGCGATGCGTTCCCTACCCTGTTCGACCTGGTCGATGAATCAGAAACTTTCGAGGTCGATGGCGTCGCAAAAAAGGACTACTGGAAGGTGGTCGACGAATGTTATCTCTGCGACCTGTGCTACCAGGTCAAATGCCCCTATGTACCGCCGCATGAGTGGAACATCGATTTCCCACACCTGATGCTTCGCGCCAAGACGATACAGTTCAAAAAAGGTGAACGTAAACTCAGTCACAAACTGATTAGCAGCACAGATCTGTCAGGCAAAATATCGAGTATTCCGATCATCAACCAAACCGTGAATGCGGCCAAGAACAATCCGACCATGCGCAAAATGGCATCCAGGTTGCTGGATGTTCATCCACAGGCCCACTTACCCGATTTTCACCAAGAACACACTCAGGAAACGTCTCAAAAATCATCAACCAAAGAACAGGCAAGCCGTTGCCGCAGGACCGACCCGTGGTCGCGCTGCCCTGTTTGCCACCTGTTATTGCAACTTCAATGAACCGGGTATCGGTGAAGACCTGGTTGCCGTATTTGAGCACAATGACATACCGGTCAGACTGACGGAACAAGGAGTCCTGTTGTGGTATGCCGAAGCTGGAACAGGGCGATCTTGATACGGTTAACAAACTTCGCCAGAAGAATATCCCGCAACTGGTCAAGCTGATCGACGAGGGCTGGGATATTGTCGCCGCAGTACCTTCATGTGTTTTGATGTTCAAGCAGGAACTGCCCTTGATGTTCCCGGACGATGAAGACATTTTAAAGGTCAAGAAGCATATTTTTGACCCGTTTGAGTACCTGCTACACCGCCATAAAGACGAATTACTGAATATGAGATTTCAAACACCACTGGGTATTGTGGCCTGGCATGTCCCCTGCCATCAGCGGGTCCAGAACATCGGCCCCAAGACCAAACAGGTTTTGTCACTGATACCGGGCACCGAGATCAACGCCATTGAACGTTGTTCCGGTCATGACGGTACCTATGGCGTGCGCAATGATACCTGGGCCAAGTCTCAAAAAATTGCCCGCCCGGTCATTAGCCGTGCAAAAAAAATGGAAGCCGATTACCTCGTATCCGACTGCCCGATGGCAGCCACGCAAATTGCCGACGGGCTCGATCTGAAACATGCTGAAACCAACCCCATGTCCCTGTTAAGAAAAGCCTACGGAATATAAATATGGCAACACCATTAAAACGTTCAGACCTGATGAGCCTGGAGCAGTATTCGCAGCAGCGCGGCGATTTTCGCAGCAAGGTCATTGCCCACAAAAAACATCGGCGCGTGGGTATCGGACCGCATCTTTTCCTGTACTTCGAAGACCGCCTGACGATTCAATACCAGGTTCAGGAAATGCTGCGTATCGAGAAGATCTTCGAAACCGCCGGTATCGAGGAAGAACTCGATGCCTATAACCCGTTAATCCCGGATGGCCAAAACCTGAAAGCAACCGCGATGCTCGAGTACCAGGATGTCGACGAACGCAAACGGCAACTTGCATTGCTCAGGGGCATCGAGGACCTGGTGTGGATCCAGGTTGACGGCTTCGACCCTGTCTATGCCATTTCAAACGAAGACCTTGAACGAAGCAACGCAGAGAAGACATCAGCCGTACACTTTATGCGATTCGAACTGGAACCGGATATGATCACCGCCCTGCGAAATGGGGCTGCCCTCAAAATGGGATCAAGTCACGAGTCCTACCGCCACAGCACTGATGTTGAACCTCAAATACGCGAAGCGCTATTAGCTGATCTGGACTGATACCCTGAGTTGTAGGCCTGATCAACAAGTCGGTAATGGGGGGCGCTGGGATGGGTATTGTCTTACCAGGACTCGTTCGAGCACGTCCTGTGGCACTCATACTCGACTCCTGTCTCGTAAGGTCCTGGTAAGACAATA
>CAVVLP010000006.1:0-96159 GCA_963749115.1 uncultured Gammaproteobacteria bacterium | reverse complement strand
CTACCGATGGCTTTCGTCTCGTTTTTTCTCAAGAAAATGTCTATACCATTGTCTTTGGAAAAGCCCAATTACTCTGAAACTGTAAACCGCGCCCTCATCGTTTGCTAATGTTACCTGTGCAACACCAGATATTTGTTGTCTGATCCCAGTTTTTTACTGCAGAACAATGGAAATGAGGCTAAACTCATACACTAATTGTTAACGTTCTCTAATACTGAAACTTAGACAATTGAAGAAGATATTAAGTGAAAGGGCGACCAAAACCCCATTGCATGCGAATACTCGTATTCATGGCGATCTTGAGCCTGCACGCCCAGGCTGAAGATGCTCTCACTGAGCCTGTCACAAACCCGGAATCCACTGAACAGAGCCACGCACTGGAACAGGTGCGTGAGGAACTGAACAACCTGGAATCGCGTTGGTACGGGCTGATGCGTGTCAGGTGGCATGATACGCAGATGGTATCTGCCGGCCTAGGCGCCATGTTCGTCAAGCAACCCGAACATGTTGATTGCTCGACAGGCTGCTCTATACGCGGTTGGCATTTCGAAGTGGAACCGGGCCTGTACGGTATACAAGGTGGAGTTGGCTGGGGAAAACTGGTCGGTGAAACCGGCCGTACCAAGCGTTTGATGCATACCGTCCATTTCGGATGGAACGTGCGCGGAGTGGTCCTGCGGACCTGGGGTGATAGCTCGCTGTACCCCCAATCGCAGACCCTGGCGGGTGTTGAAGCGTCGGTTTCCATCATTCGGATGAATATCTCAGTGGGCGTCTTGCGGTCCCTATATTCCGGTCCGGGTGAGGAATATGGCCATGACTGGATTATAACGACCGGCTTTGGGTGGGGGTTTTGAATCGGATGAAAACACGATTCGGGTCTTCTTTGGTGCTGCTGGCGGGATTGCTGATAAACACACCTGCCCAGGCCCTGGAAACCGATCAGTTTTATGCCTGGGGTAAGCCCATCGAAGATTCGACCCAGTACCTGAATGCCTGGGTACGCCTGACGATTCAATCTGCCCTGGATTCCAGGCCGGCCGATGCCCTGCAAGATTGTGAGTCGGCGGTTAAAGAAGTGCAGAAACGACCTGCAGCATTCGATTTACCAGCC
Organism: uncultured Gammaproteobacteria bacterium; assembly: GCA_963749115.1. Lineage (GTDB taxonomy): Bacteria > Pseudomonadota > Gammaproteobacteria > Xanthomonadales > SZUA-36 > SZUA-36. The sequence continues at coordinate 95,045 of CAVVLP010000006.1, read as the reverse complement.
GATCGAGTTATGGATTATCTCCAGCGACCTGGTTGACCGGGTGCCGCGTGGCCTGGAGAACGACCTCGACTACCGCTCGAAATACCTGCTCTCCAAGACATTCCTATTCGATTATGCGCGCTGGCTGCAGCCGAGTCCGACCCTGCAGGTTAATGAAATCCGCTTTGGTTCGGACAAACTGGCACACTTTTTTTCGGAAGGCTGGTGGTACTACAAATACTGGAAAAAAAACCGGCATGACCATACACCGGAACAACTGCAGCGCGGCATGTTTGAATACGGGGTAAAACTTGAACGCTCGATTCAGGGTGTGACGACAACGGGCGTATTTTCACCGGGTGACCTGGAAGCCAACTACCAGGGGTTCATTTTCTACCACCAGTTGTGCCACGCTGATGAACCATTGTTATACCGGCAGGAAGGCCGCTGGAAATTCTCAGACAGGTTTGATTTCCGCGACTACATTTACCCGGAATGGGATGAATCCTGGAACCCCAATATCTACAGCCGAAAGCGTTGGGAAGGTATCCGCACAACCATGGCCGGTTACTGCCCAATGCTGAACAGTGACTGGGTGAACCGGCAGCGCACACTTTATGCCGGGCTGGACACGCTGACACCCACGGAGGACCTGATCCGGGAATGGGTGGCTGCCGGTGAGTTAGAGGACCCCCAGAGCTTTCGATATTACCTGCTGTTTGTGAATGAGCGGTGTCGGGGGAAGTTATCCACTCGTTCTGAAACATGTAATCCATGTCCTCGGAATAAACTGTCACCTATGTGACCGGTAAGGACCCTGATTTTAACTGCACCCCATGTTCTCGCGCTTTTGGTGTGTGACTGGTCCTAAGTTCAGCGTTAACTTTTGCTTACGAAGTCTTTCATGTTATAGGCCGTCTCTAATTGGGAAGTTCATTTCTCTCTTGTTATAGGTAGCCTCTGATCAGGCGTGTTCAATTTAGTTATATTATAGGTAGACTATAATAAGACAAAGTATATGTGTTATATTATAGATTGCCTATAACATAAATGAGAGACTGACAGGTGCAAAGCAAAAATTATCCAGGTAGGTCGGGAAAGTATATAAAACAAGTTGGTGGCTATAAGGCATTCACTCCAGAGTCGTTACCGCCAAAAGACCCAGAATTGGAAATCAGCGATGAGCTGCAGGCTTGTCTTTCTAATGCGGACAGGTCATTGGGTCGTCTTGATGGGTCAATTCAAACCCTTCCGAATTCAGATCTCTTTGTTTTAATGTATATAAAGAAAGAGGCGGTTCTATCAAGCCAGATCGAAGGTACACAAAGTTCCCTATCGCATCTGTTGAAAAGGGAAGCTGAAGTCCTGGATTCTGACATTCCAAAAGATGTTTCTGAGGTAAGCAATTATGTAGGTGCAATGAACTTGGGGTTGCAGTTACTCGATAAATTGCCTGTATCAGTTCGGTTTATTAAAGAGGTTCATCAAAGATTGTTGGAGGATGTAAGAGGCCAGCAGCAAAACCCAGGTCACCTCAGAACCTCACAGAATTGGATAGGTCCATCAGGTTGCCACATTAGAGATGCCACATTTGTTCCTCCATCCCCCGCCGACATGACCAGTGCGTTATCTGAATGGGAGAAGTTTCTTCACCAAAACGACAATCTTCCATTGCTCGTTAAAATTGGACTGGCGCATGCTCAATTTGAAACTATTCATCCATTTCTTGATGGGAATGGGAGGGTGGGACGGCTATTAATTGCTTTGTTGCTTTGTGAGAAGAAAGTTCTTTTAAAGCCTGTTTTGTATCTTTCGTATTACTTTAAGCGAAATCGTCAGGAGTATTATGATCTCTTGCAAAGAACCAGGGATGCCGGAGACTGGGAGTCCTGGATAAAGTTTTTTATTCAAGGGGTTGATGATGTATCTCAGCAAGCTACGCAAACAGCCAGGGACATTGTGGAGTTGCGTGAGAGGCATCGAACGCTCATAGTCGAAAATTTTGGGCAAGTTGCAGGCAATGGACTCAGAGTTTTGGAGGATCTGTTCTCGCAACCAATCATTTCTGTAAAGAGGATCATGAATCTTACTGGTGTGACCTTTGCTGCTGCCAATCAGTTGATGCGCCGGCTTGTGGAGGTTGGTGTGCTGGTCGAAATAACGGGTCAGGCGCGAAATCGACGTTACGAGTACAGCGATTATGTAAATCTATTCGGATCGATATAAGGCAAGAATCACACACAATGCATGTGGTTCTTGCTTTTGGGTGCTGCGTTACAAGGCGCCAAAAATACTCAAAATTTGAAATACAAAAAATGAACTGGGCTTTTAATAGTCATTTATTGGTGGTGATGGGTGGACTTGAACCACCGACCTCAGCATTATGAATGCCGCGCTCTAACCAGCTGAGCTACATCACCATCTTCTTTTTCTTAAACGTCCCCGGCCATTGCGGTCGGGGGCGGCAATTTTCCATTTACACGGCAAGAATGTCAACCGTAAACCCCCGCTTTGGGGTGTGTTTTACTGAATTCAGCCGATAAAAGAGTATCCGTAAGCTTTTCGAAAGCAATCAACAATCTCATCCAGTGTCGGTGCATGATTTTGTGGGCCCTGTACGGCCACTTTCATGGCACCCATGACCGATCCGATGCGGCATGAAGTTACCAGGTCCAGGTTGTTTAGCAGACCGTACATCAGACCTGCCCGATAAGCGTCGCCACAACCGGTAGGGTCGAGGATGGCAGTTGGTTTTACCGGTTTGATGTGTTCCTCGCCAGCGCTCGTAATAAGTAGTGAGCCATCACCACCCTGGGTGATGATCAATGCTTCGAGTTGAGCAGCAACCTCTTCTTTGCTCATTCCTGTGCGTTCGCGGATCAGTTGGAACTCATAATCGTTGGCTACCAGCCAGTTCGCCTGCTTGATAAAGGTCTTGAGGTCGTCGCCGTCAAACAGCGTCATGGCCTGGCCCGGATCAAAGATATGTGGAATGCCGAGGCGTTCGAAATCGCGACTGTGTTGCAACATCGCCTCGCGGCCGTCCGGTGCAACGATTCCCAGCTTGATGCCGTCTGCGCCTTCAACCTTGTTTAACTGGCTTTCCATCATGGCACCGGGGTGGAAGGCAGTGATCTGGTTATCATCAAAATCGGTGGTAATGAATGCCTGGGGCGTGAACTCTCCCTCGAGGTGACGGATGTAACGGGTGGATATCCCCAAAGACTCCAGGCGTCTCTGGTAGGGGCCGAAATCATCACCGACGGTGGCCATTGGGTATGGGTCGCCGCCCAGTAACTTCAGGTTGTAGGAAATATTGCCGGCCACTCCGCCAAACTGGCGGCGCATTTCAGGAACCAGGAAGGATACGTTAAGCATGTGTACCTTGTCTGGAAGGATATGGTCCTTGAATCGTTCAGGGAAAACCATGATGGTGTCATAAGCCAGGGAACCACAAATTAATGCCGACATACTTTACTCGTACCTATTTTAGAAACTCGATTTAAGTGCAGCCGACATTTTAACGGATTTTGTGCTGACCACCTTAAGTTTATTAAAAACGGGATTAACACCAAAACGTCCACAGTCACACTGCTTGCTGAAATGTGGGCTGGCTGATACATTAGCTGAGCCTTAATAAGACATTCTTCCCCGGAACATAACAACATGGTTTTCAAGAGTCTTCGTGGCCTTTTTTCTAATGACCTATCTATCGATTTGGGTACCGCCAATACGCTGGTCTACGTGCGTGGCAAGGGAATCGTGCTCAACGAGCCCTCGGTTGTGGCGGTGCGTATGGATCGTGGTCCGGGCGGACCGCAGTCAGTGGCAGCCGTTGGCAGCGAAGCCAAGCGCATGCTGGGTCGTACACCCGGCAATATCCGCACTGTCAGGCCGCTGAAAGATGGTGTAATCGCCGATTTCAACATGACCGAGGCGATGCTTCAGCACTTTATCAAGAAAGTTCACGAATCACGCTTTCTTCGTCCCAGTCCGCGTGTGCTGGTCTGCGTACCCTGCAGTTCTACCCAGGTGGAGCGTAAGGCGATTAAAGAATCGGCCGAAGGTGCCGGTGCACGTGAGGTGTTCCTCGTGGAAGAACCGATGGCGGCAGCGATCGGTGCCGGTATTCCGGTACATGAGGCGCGCGGCGCGATGGTACTGGATGTTGGTGGTGGCACATCCGAAGTGGCGGTCATATCACTCAACGGCCTGGTCTATTCAAACTCGGTTCGTGTTGGCGGTGATAAGTTTGACGAGGCGATTGTCAATTATGTACGACGCAATTACGGTACGCTGATTGGCGAATCCACGGCGGAGCAGATCAAGATCAAAATCGGGCGCGCATGGCCGGATGAAGAGGCTGAAGAGTTATCAGTTTCAGGCCGTAACCTCGCCGAGGGCGTGCCGCGACGCATTACCATCAACAGCAACGAAGTGCTGGAAGCCCTCACCGAGAGCCTGGCTACTATCCTTGACGCAGTCAAGGCGGCCCTGGAACAAACACCACCTGAGTTGTGTGCAGATGTGGTGGAAACCGGTATCGTACTGACCGGTGGCGGCGCATTGCTCAAGGGTCTGGATCGCCTGATTTCAGAGGAAACCGGTCTGCCGGTATTCGTGGCGGATGACCCTCTGACCTGCGTGGCCAGGGGCGGCGGCCGGGCACTCGAACTGATGGATGAAAACCACGGTGATTTTTTCACCACGAACTAGGAGCCTGTCGGTTTTTTCCCGTTCCAACGGTCAAATTCGACAGTTCAGCAAAACTTAAAGGACATACCGTGTCAGGTAGTCGCGCCTGACAATGCAGGTACACGATAAGAATTTGGCACATAGAGAATCATCAGGTCCCGGTCGCTGGTTCGGCGAGGAAGGCACACGCACCGCACGCTTGATGATATACATCCTGTTGTCCATTGTGTTGATGTTCATGGATCAACTCGGACAGTATGTTCCCCGTATACGCGGCGCGATGGAACTGGCATTTGAACCGGTATTTCATGTTGTCGGCTGGCCGGCAGAAGCCTTGCAGGCAGTTGAACTGCGCACACGTGAACGAAATGACCTGATCGCTGAAAACGAGCAACTTCTGCAACAATTGTTAAAAGTTTCCGGTTCCGTACAAACCCAGGCGGCCCTTGTAGCAGGAAAATCAAAGACTAAGAGACCTGCTCGGAGCAACCCGCGGCAGGGCTTATCTATTTCAGTTCGCAGAAATGAAAAAGGTAGATCTTGATCCATTCTCTCACAAGGTCTGGATAAACCGGGGTGTTAAACAGGGTGTGGTCGTCGGTCAGGCCGTCATCGATGGCCTGGGTATCGTCGGTCAGGTCGAAGACGTACACAGACATTTTTCAACCGTGCGACTGATATCCGACCCGGACCATGCCTTGCCGGTACAGATCAACAGAACCGGTCTGCGCACGGTGGCTTACGGTAGTGGTGAAACAAGCCATTTGCTAATGCCCAATGTGCCATTACAGGCTGATGTCAGTCCCGGTGATGTGATAGTGACATCCGGTCTCGGTGATCGTTTTCCTCCCGGATTTCCGGTGGGTGAAGTCGAACGCGTGGAGCGCGACAGCGGTGAGACCTTCGCCACGGTCTATATGCGCCCATACGCCGCGCTCGACCGGGGCCGTGAGGTTTTGCTCATTGAACCGCAGGCTGTCATTGAACCATTGCCGGTTGAACAACGATGAAATCCAACCGCAAAAACCGCAACCTGATATTTCTCACCGTCGTGACAGCCATTTTGTTGTCCCTGCTTCCCTTACCGGAGGTCTTGGTACCGTTCAAGCCCTATTGGGTGGCGTTGGTCGTGATTTACTGGTCACTGGAAACCCAGGACATGATCAGCCTGGGTCTGGCCTTTCTGATTGGACTGGTTCTGGACATCCTCAGTGGTAGCCTGATGGGTCTGCATGCCCTGAGTCTTGTAGTCATGGTATTCCTGGTACAACATTTTCGTTCGAGGTTACGGTTTTTCCCGCCCTGGCAGCAGGCACTCAGCGTGTTAGGCTTGCTGGTAAATGACCGTATCATACTGATCTGGATTACCGCGTTGATGGGTGAGCCTTTACCTACCTGGAAATACTGGTTACCGCCCCTGATAGGAATGGTCCTATGGCCCTGGCTGTTTCTCTTGCTTGACCGTATACGCGCAATGTCGCGTCAACAAAAGTCGTGATCAGTTATAAAGGTCATCGTGCTATCAAGGATGAGCGGGATGAGCGACGACTGTTCGAGCACAGGGCCTGGGTGGGGTTTATTCTTATTGTCCTGTGTATTCTGGCCCTGCTTGTGCGTTACGTCTGGTTGCAGATTTTTGCATTTGATAGCTTCTCAACACGCTCCGAAAATAACCGGGTAGCGGTACGTCCCGTCGTACCCAACCGGGGCATCATTTATGACCGCCGCGGCCGGGTGATTGCTGAAAACCGACCAGCTTACCGCCTGGAAATCATACCTGAAAAGGTGCCTGGAAAATTGCCGGGTCTGGAGGCCCTGCTGGATGAATTGTCCGGCCTGATCGTGCTGGATGAAAATGACCGCAATGCCTTTCATAAATCCCGCGGTAATTACCGGGTGTTTGACAGTGTCCCCTTGAAATTCAACCTGAGCGAGCGCGAGGTCGCACGTTTCGCCGTCAACCGGCACCGGTTTCAAGGTGTGGATGTGGTTCCTTATTTATCCAGATATTATCCTTATGGAGAGCTCTTAACCCATATTCTGGGTTATACCGGTCGTCTGGACGCGGATGATATTTCCAGTGTGGACGAGGGAAACTACCGTGGCACGCGCACCATTGGCAAGATAGGTATAGAGAAGTTTCGTGAAAAGGAACTTCATGGTGTCAGCGGTTTTGAACGCGTTGAAACCAACGTCCGTGGCCGGGTTCTGAAGGTACTGGAACGGCAGAATGCGATACCGGGAACGGATCTTGTACTCTCCATCGATGTTGCCGTGCAGCAGGCGGCCTGGGACGCACTCGGCGATCGCCCGGGTTCCGTAGTCGCCATTGATCCGGCCGATGGCAGTGTCATTGCCCTGGTCAGCAAACCCGCCTACGATCCAAATGCTTTCGTGGGTGGCATTAGCCAGCAGGACTACCGCGATATTCTCAGTGCCCCCGGCCGGCCTTTGTTTAACCGCGCGCTTAACGGTGGCTACGAGCCAGGATCCACACTAAAACCCTTCGTCGGTCTGGCCGGGCTGGAGTTGGGTCTGGTAACACCGGAAACCCGGGTGTTTTCCAATGGCAAATTTTATATCGAGGGTTACAACCGTCCTTACCGTGACTGGAAAGACACGGGCCATGGTTGGGTGAATATAGTTTCGGCCCTTGAGCAGTCGGTGAACACCTATTTTTATCAACTGGCCATGAACCTGGGTATAGACCGGATGCATGATTACCTTGCACAGTTTGGTTTTGGGTCACCCACGGGTATTGATGTACCGGGAGAAGGCAAGGGTCTGTTACCTTCGCGTGAATGGAAACGTGCGGTTCATGCACAACCGTGGTATCCGGGTGAGACGGTAATCGCAGGAATCGGCCAGGGCTTCAACGTGGTGACACCTTTGCAGCTGGCCAATGCGGTTTCTTCACTGGTCAATGGCGGTACGCGTTACTCACCGAGGCTTGTATACGCGGTCAAGTCGACAGATGCTGAAAGGGCAAAACGCATCAGGGCCCCGGTCGAATTGCAGGTACCGGTCAGCGACCCGCAAAACTGGCAGACGATTCTGGATGGTATGGACCTCGTGGTTAATGGCTTACGTGGGACCGCCAGAAGTGTTGCTGTTGACGCCCATTTCCGGACTGGTGGCAAAACAGGTACCGCGCAGGTGTATCAACTTGCAGCAGGCAAAAAGGACAAGCAAAAAGAAGTTGCCGAACACCTTCGGGATCATGCGTGGTTTATAGCTTTCGCACCGGTTGAGGCTCCACGGATCGCGATAGCGGTGGTCGTTGAGCATGGTGGCGGTGGCTCAACGGCCGCTGCGCCGGTCGCACGGGCAACACTTGATGTATGGCTGGACCAGGAACTGGAACAGGAACTTCAGCCATGAAGCGTTGGTTGCCTGCATGGGTGGGAGCACCACGTCTGGACCCGGTCCTGCTGGTTTTGTTGTTGTTGATTATCCGGTTTCGGGTTGGTCGTGCTTTACAGTGCCTCCGGGCAGGACATGGCCGTGGTAAACCGGCAGGCAATTCGTCTTGGTTTCGGCCTGGTAGTCATGCTGGTCATCAGCCAGGTTCCGCCACGGGTACTGAGGGCCTGGACGCCGTGGTTATATGGTCTTGGCGTGGCCATGCTGCTTGCAACCCTGGTGCTGGGTGTTGGTCGCAGCACGCATCGCTGGCTGGATCTTGGTGTGTTGCGCTTTCAGCCTTCCGAGATGATGAAACTGGCAGTACCAATGATGGTTGCCTGGTATCTGCATTCGAGGGTGTTACCACCTTCTGTAAAGTCAACCGCTGTGACATTCGGCAATACTGTTGATTCCAACGCTTGTTAATTTATCGGCAACCCGATCTTGGTACCGCACTGCTGGTCGCTGCCAGCGGTGTATTTACGCTTTACCTGGCAGGTTTGCGTTGGCGGGTATTGCTTGGTTTTGCAGGACTGGCCACTGCTGCGGCACCGGTGCTGTGGTTGGTCATGAAGGAATATCAGCGTGACCGTGTCCGCACTTTCCTGAATCCCGAGGCCGATCCGCTGGGTCATGGCTGGAACATCATCCAGTCAAAAATTGCCGTAGGCTCAGGTGGCCTTACCGGTAAGGGCTGGTTGAACGGCACCCAGTCAAATCTTGAGTTTATTCCCGAGCGCCACACCGATTTTATCCTGGCCGTATTATCCGAGGAGTTCGGGCTGATCGGTGTTTCAGTACTGATGCTGGTGTATTTGATGGTGATTGCGCGTGGTCTTTATATTGCCAGCATTGCGCGCGATACCGGGTCCAGGTTGCTGGCGGGCTCATTGAGTCTGACCCTTTTTGTATACGTGCTGGTCAATGGTGGCATGGTGTCAGGTGTGCTGCCCGTTGTTGGCGTGCCGCTACCGCTGATCAGTTATGGCGGCACCTCTGCAGTGACACTGTTGGCAGGCTTCGGCATGATGATGTCCATTTACGGCCACAGAAAATTTATTAGATAGTAGAACCCGCAAATTGCACCAGTATCACGATCTGGTCGGACGCACCTGGACTTGGCTTCCTTCAACCAATAGCTTGGTTGGTTTCAGTCCAGCCCGGCGCCCAATTGCCGGGTTTGCAAGTACGCAGATTGGTGTTCTGGTTTTGATTGATGAAATGCTACTGCAACTACGGTTTTTGGTGCTGGTTCGGGTAAACTCTGTCCAAGGGCACTGTTGATGCCGTTTAACCAACCAGACCGGAAACCTTGTTTAATGCGAAAACTTCTTTTTTTGGTGCTTTTTTGCGTACCTGTGTTCGCCGCAGAACATCCCGGTACGGACGATTTTGTAAAGCGCGCAGCCTCGGAATACGGTCTGTCCGAAACTGAAGTACGCGCTCTGCTGCTTGAGGCGGAATACAAACAGTCCATTGTTGATGCTATCTCCCGACCGGCTGAGGGCAAGCCATGGCATCAGTACCGGCTGATATTTATAACCGACAGGCGGATTAAAGGTGGTGTCGATTTCTGGAAGGAGAATCGCGAATTAATTGAAGCAGCGTCCAAAAAATTCGGCGTTGATGAGGAAATCATCGTTTCAATCATAGGCGTGGAGACATTATACGGACGCATTACCGGGAACTACCGCATTATTGATGCGCTGGTGACCCTGGGTTTTTATTATCCCGAGGGTCTTTCCTCTGACCGTTCTCCATTTTTCTCCAGTGAGTTGATGCAATACATGCAGCTTGCTGCGGAGGAGGGACTGCCTGCCGCTGAAGTCACCGGTTCTTACGCGGGAGCAATGGGTATGGGTCAGTTCATGCCCAGCAGTTATCGTGAGTACGCTGTGGATTTCGATGAAGACGGCCGTCGTGATCTTTGGCGTTCAACAGCCGATGTCATCGGCAGCGTGGCCAATTACCTTCACCGGCATGGTTGGCAGGCAGGGCAGCCGGTTACTCGACGCGCGATTGCATCACAGGGTGCAGCATTCGATGAGATATCAAAGAGGGGTTTCAAGCCTTCGCTTACGGTGGCCCAATGGCAGGAGAAGGGTTTCCGCAGTTCGAGTGAATTATCACCGAATCTGCCGGCGGCGGTTTTGAAGCTGGCTGAAGAGAAGCGCAACACCTATTGGCTGACCTTCAAGAATTTTTACGTCATAACCCGTTATAACCGCAGTCCGCGTTATGCAATGGCTGTCTACGAGTTAAGCCAGAAAATCAAGAAAGGCATGGACGAATCCTGATGATGCGACTGATATTCACGACCACCCTGGCAGCTTTGCTGCTGGCGGGCTGTGCAGGCAAGAAGGCAGAACCCGGCGATGGCCCCTCAGGCCGCAAAATCACGGCTGCAGATGTCCATGATGCGGTACCTGTGAGTGAGCCGCGGGCCCGCTATGGTAACCACAGCCCCTATACCGTGCTGGGTAAGACCTATACCGTATTGCCCACCAGCAAGGGGTATCACGAACGCGGTATTGCATCGTGGTACGGAAGCAAGTTTCACGGCCGGCGCACATCGAGTGGTGAGCCTTATGACATGCACCTGGCAACTGCGGCGCATAAAAGCCTGCCGTTGCCAACCTATGCTGAGGTCACCAATCTCGATAACGGCCGCAAGATGATTGTGAAGATCAATGACCGTGGACCGTTTCATGAAGACCGCATCATCGACCTGTCTTATGCGGCAGCCATCAAGTTGGGCGTGGATCAAACCGGCACCGCACGTATAGACGTCCGGGCCATTGATGTGGGTACCTCGAAACGCTCTGCTGTGAAACTTGACGATGGAACATTTCTGCAGGTCGGTGCGTTCAGTAAACGTAAAACCGCAGATGACCTGGCCGGAAAAATGATGGCCGCGCAACTCAAACCTGTCTCGATCCGGAAAAGCCGGGGATTGTACAAGGTATGGATAGGTCCGTATGCTTCAGATATGGAAATTGAAGCCAGCATGCGGCGCGTGGTTGAACTGGGCTATGAACGCCCGCATAAAGTAAGTCGCTAAGTAGACGTCACTGGCAACTAACGGAATAATTGTTAATCATGAAGAAAATCCTTTTGTTAATGACCATTGCCATCGCTTTACCACTCTTTGCGATGGCGCAAGGTACGCCGCCACCACCGATACCCACACCGCCCAAAGGTCTGCCGACACCGGCGCCACCGATGCTGGGTGCAAACAGCTACATCCTGGTTGATTTCAATAGCGGTCATGTACTCGTAGAAAGCAATCCTGATATGCGGGTTGAGCCCGCCAGTATTACCAAGGTGATGACGAGTTATGTTGTGTTCACGGAACTGGCCAGTGGCAATATCAAGTTGACCGATACCGTTACTGTCAGTGAAACAGCCTGGCGCACAGGTGGTTCACGTATGTTTATCGAGCCTTCAATGCAGCCGACAATTGAACAGCTGATGAAGGGTATGGTGATCCAGTCGGGTAATGACGCAAGCGTGGCACTGGCTGAGCACCTGGCCGGCACGGAGGAAGCTTTTGCCGGTTTGATGAACCACTATGCTGCACAATTGGGTATGACCAACAGTAACTTTATGAATGCGACCGGTCTGCCGCATGAGGATCACTACACCACGGCCCGGGACGTGGCGATTCTGAGTGCTGCCTTGATTCGTGATTTTCCGGATTATTATCGCTGGTATTCAGAAAAAGAATATAGTTTCAACAACATACGCCAACACAACCGAAACAATCTTCTGTGGCGTGATCCGGCGGTTGACGGACTGAAAACCGGTCACACGGAGGCCGCAGGTTATTGCCTGGCGGCTTCAGCCAAGCGCGATGGTATGCGTCTGATCAGCGTGGTGCTCGGTTCCGGTTCCGAGACTTCGCGTGTCAACGAAAGCCAGAGTTTGTTTAATTACGGGTTCCGTTTCTATGAAACCATCCAGTTATACAAGGCTGGCCAGGAGTTGGCGCAGGGCAAGGTCTGGAAGGGTGAAGAAGAGCAGGTAAGACTGGGAATCCGCGACGAACTATTCGTCACCATACCCAGAGGTCGCTACGAGGACCTCGACGCACAGGTTGAGATGCGGCCCGAATTGATAGCACCGATTACCGAAGGTGAAGAAGTCGGGCAGATTTCTATCCGTCTTGAAGACGTTGAGATCACCTCCCGTGGGCTGGTTGCATTGGAAACCATCCCGGAGGCCGGATTTTTCGGTCGTACATGGGATGGCATGAGCATGTGGTTTGGCGGTTTATTTGGTGATGATTGATGGCTTCAGTTTATCCGCCCGATAGCGGTTCCGACCCGCAGGAAACACTGCTTGAGTTCCCCTGCAAATTTCCTGTCAAGGCAATGGGTCGTAACGAGGATGGTTTTGAGGCCCTGGTCACAAAAATCATTTTGACCCATGCTGAAATGTTTGCCGCCGAAGCGGTTACAACACAGCTTAGCAGTACGGGTAAATACCTGTCGGTTACCGTCACCATTGAAGCCATTTCAAAGGCTCAGCTGGATCGAATATACCAGGATTTGACCGATTGCGAGCAAGTGCTGGTCGCACTTTGATGCCAGAGTCAAACCTGCTCGTCAGGCGCCTGGGTTTGATGGATTACGAACCTGTCTGGCGGGCTATGCAGACGTTTACCGATCAGCGGGATGCAGACACACCTGATGAATTGTGGCTTGTGGAGCACCCGCCGGTGTTTACACAAGGCCAGGCCGGTCGCGCGGAACACCTGTTGGCACCGGGTGATATCCCCGTAATCCAGGTGGATCGTGGTGGACAGGTGACCTATCACGGCCCGGGTCAGATCGTGGCCTACCCGCTAATCGATATCAGCAGGTTACAAATGGGTGTGCGTGCACTGGTGAAGGGAATCGAGCAAGCAGTCATCGATGTGCTGAAAAGTTATGCGGTCGATGCTCAGCTGATACCGGGTGCACCCGGTGTCTACATAGATGGCGTTAAAATCGCCTCGCTTGGTCTGCGGATTCGCCGGGGTAAGTCCTTTCACGGTCTCGCGTTTAACGTCAACATGGACCTGGAACCATTCCAGCGTATTAACCCCTGTGGCTTTGCAGGCTTGCAGGTTACCAACCTGTCAGCATTTGCCGAGGTTTCCATGACGGAGGTGGAAGATCGCCTGATTACCGGTTTGAGCCGGGTTTTAGGCTACAATAATCGGCTATGCCTGGTGGAGGGTGGTCTGCCCTGAGACAGGCGGGTAAAAGGATGCACACTTAATTGACTGATCAGAACAAAATACCTATCCAATTAATTTCCCAAAAAGATCCCGGGGTAAAAGAACTGGGTGCCGATAAACTGGCACGCAATACAGCCCGGTTCGATCAGGATGCCCCGGTTTTGCGCAAGCCCTCGTGGATCCGGGTGCGTTTACCCGCAGGTAACGCGGTGGCCAATCTCAAGTCACGTTTGCGCGATAATCGCCTGGTAACCGTGTGTGAGGAGGCCACCTGCCCGAATATTCATGAATGTTTCAACAAGGGCACGGCCACCTTCATGATTCTCGGTGAAATTTGCACCCGCCGATGCTCATTCTGTGATGTTGCCCATGGCCGCCCCAATCCGCCGGATGAAAACGAGCCGGAAAGCCTGGCGCGAACCATTCGTGATATGAAGTTGCGTTACGTGGTGATTACCTCGGTTGACCGTGATGACCTGCGTGATGGGGGTGCGGGGCACTATGTGCGTTGCCTGAGCCGTATCCGTGAACTGAACCCGGATATCAAGCTTGAAATCCTGGTTCCGGATTTTCGCGGCAAAGGTCGTCTGGAACGTGCTTTGGAAATTCTTGAGACTTCACCACCGGACGTCTTCAATCATAATCTTGAAACCGTTAAACCCCTCTACCCGAACGTCAGGCCGGGAGCAGATTACGACTGGTCGTTGAAATTACTCAAGAGTTTCAAAGCGCAACACCCCGACATACCGACCAAATCGGGCATCATGCTGGGTCTTGGTGAGACCTTCGAACAACTTGAACAGGTATTAAAAGACCTGCGGGCCCATGATGTCGACATGGTGACGATCGGTCAATATTTGCAACCGACGTCTCACCATCACCCGGTATTACGGTACTGGACGCCTGAAGAATTTGATGAATTCGCTAAACTGGGTTACCAGATGGGCTTTACACACGTCGCCTCGGGGCCGCTGGTTCGATCCTCATATCACGCGGATTTGATGGCTGAGGAGTCCGGTCTGGTGGCTTGAGTTTGTCACGGGCAACAGGACTATTTAACCGCCGGATTGACTCGTCTAAACTTTTGACCCTTGCGTCATTACTTGAGCAAGTGATTAAATAGTTTGCAAAATTACATAAACCCGGCAACTCATTGCCGGGTTTGTGGTCAGTAGGTAAATGATAATTGGACTATCAAAGTAAATTGATGTTGGAGTAAAGAAGTTTGAGAGCAATCAAGTTTTTAATAGTATTACTGATCAGTGCCTCCGCATGGGCTGTGACCCAGCCAGCGGAACATGTGACATTCAAGCCCAGTCTGGAGCAGCGTTTACGCAGTAATCTGGCTACCAAGTTTCTGGCCAATTGGCACTACAAGGATACCCGCCTTGATGACGAGCTCTCGGAAAAGATTTTCGACGGTTATCTTGATTTGCTTGATCCGAATTACAGTTTCTTCCTCGAATCCGACATTGAAACCTTTGCACCTTACCGCGTGCGTCTTGACGACGCCCTGCAGCACTCCGATCCAACACCCGCATATGAAATGTTCAATGTGTACGTTGAGCGTGTGAAAGAACGTGTCGAGTTTGCCCGCGCTCAACTCAAACAACCGATGGACTTCACCATAGATGAAAGTTACATGTGGGATCGCGAGGATACGAAGTGGGCAAAATCAGAAACGGAACTCAATGAGTTCTGGCGTCAACGTGTAAAAAATGACTATCTGCGTCTGCGTCTGACCGACAAGGATGATGAGGCCATTATCGAAACCCTTGATGACCGTTACGAGAACCTGGACCGGCGTATTTCAGAATTAAACTCCGATGACATTTTTCAGTTTTTTATGAATGCTTTTGCGCAGTCTATTGAACCGCATACCGCATACATGTCACCGCGCAGTTCAGAGAACTTTGAAATTTCAATGCGTTTGTCACTGGAAGGCATCGGTGCATTGCTGGGACGCGAAAATGAATACACCAGCATTGCCAGTGTTGTCCCGGGTGGACCGGCGGACAAAGAGGGTAGCCTCAAGGCCGGCGACAAGGTCCTGGCAGTAGGGCAGGGGCATGATGGCAAAATGCAGGACGTTGTAGGCTGGCGGGTTGATGATGTTGTTGAATTGATCCGTGGTGCCAAACATACCATCGTTCTGCTTGAAGTTCTTCACGAGGATTCCGGGCCAGAGGGTCCCACGGAAATCATCGAGATTGTGCGTGATGAAGTTAAGCTGGAGGAGCAGGCTGCAAAAAGCCGTATCATCGAAGTGCCGGGTGAAAATGAGGAACTGATCAAGGTCGGTGTCATTGACCTGCCGGTTTTCTACCTGGATTTCAGCGGACGCGCAAAGAACCTGCCGGACTATCGTTCCAGTACCCGCGATGTCAGAAGACTAATCGATGAAATGAAGGCTGAAGGTATCAAGGGCCTGGTTGTTGACCTGCGGAATAACGGGGGCGGTTCACTGCTCGAAGCCACCACGCTAACCGGTTTATTTATTGATGAAGGTCCGGTCGTACAAGTGCGTAATTCCAGCGGTCGTATCAGTACTGAGGAGGATACCGACGCCGGTATGGCTTGGGATGGTCCACTGGCGGTTCTTGTCAATCGTTACAGTGCATCTGCCTCAGAGATTTTTGCTGCAGCAATCCAGGATTATGGCCGTGGATTGATTATTGGGGAAACCACATTCGGTAAGGGTACTGTGCAGAACCTGGTGGATCTTGATGACTATGCGCCCACCAGCGATGCAGGAAAAATGGGGCAGCTGAAGATCACCATGGCACAGTTTTTCCGTGTCAACGGAGGATCGACGCAGAATCGTGGTGTTGAGCCTGACATCCAATTCCCTTCTGCGGGCGATCCTGATGATTATGGAGAGCGCTCACTTGAAAATGCCTTGCCCTGGACCAGTATTCCGACTGCCAGTTACGAGCGTGAAGGGGAATTGGATCGGATGGTGGCTGTGACAGATTTCCGTTACCAGGACAGAATTGCGAGCGATCAGGAGTTTGCCTGGTTACTCAGTGATGTCGAGGAGTTCAACCTTAACAAAGACAAGAAGGAAATCTCATTACTCGAAACCACACGTCGCGAAGAGATGGACAAAGACGAGGCCAAGCGCGCAGCCAGAAAAGCTGCGCAAAAAGATAATGGTCCTTTGCTGGAAGAATCTGATGCCCTGGCTGATGCCGGTGAGCCACCCGAAGCCACCATGGATGAAGATGATGAGGCGACCGATGAAGACGCTGAGGAGGACGATCGTCCCGATCTGTTATTGCGTGAATCAGCACGGATCGTCGCTGACATGATTGAGCTTGGCAGTGATGAGCCAAAACTGGCCAAACAGTTTTCTTTGCTGGGCAAAAAAGTATCACCCGAAAGCCTGAACTAGCAATCATAGGACATGATGCCCAACATTTTCATGAAACACTTTTTACCTGGACTATGTCTTGTGATGCTGGCCATGAATTCCAGTAGTGATCAGCCAGCCGCCGCCGATACACAGGCGCAAGCCGAAGCCGCAAAAGCGGCGATCAAGGACTTGGCCGGCGCTCTACAGAAAGAACTGAAACACGCCATGCAACTCGGGGGGCCTGTTGCAGCCATTGGGCTTTGCAACACCCGGGCCATGCCGATCACACGAGAAGTGGCAACCGATCAGGGTTTAACCCTGAGCCGTGTGAGTCTTAAGAACCGTAATCCAGCCAATCAGCCTAATGAGTGGCAGGCTGCTGTGCTGAAAGATTTTGAGCAACAAAAAGCCGCAGGTAAAGACATTGGCGGTCTTGCATGGTCGGAAACCGTTAGTGTCGATGGTGAACGGGAATTTCGATTTATGAAGGCAATACCCACGCAAGCTGTTTGCCTGAACTGTCACGGAACAGACATTTCGCCCGATGTCAGCCAGATCCTGGCTGGTCTGTATCCTGAAGACCGGGCGACGGGTTACCGGGAAGGTGACATCCGCGGCGCATTCGTCGCCACTCGGAAATTTCCAAACTAGCCTAAACCCACATAAAAAAAGGGATGGGTTTCACTGAGAAATCCATCCCCTTACGTACACGTTGCTAATATCGTCTCAGCGAGTTATTTACCCTTTTTGATCAAGCCGACGAAATACAACAATATCGCGGCACCGGCGGTTGCTGTGACGATTGCCCCGATCATGCCGCCGGCCGAAATGCCCAGCAAACCAAACACATACCCACCAATAACCGCACCGATGATACCGACAACGATATTACCTAAAAGACCAAAACCACCACCCTTCATCAGGGTTCCTGCCAACCAGCCTGCGATGGCGCCAATAAACAAAAATGCTATCAACCCGGTTGATTCCATAATAATCCCTCAGTACATACATCTACTATGTTTAAAGCAGATTGCCGAAAGCACGTGCGTGACAAGTCACACAACCTACACGTTTGATTGACTATTTCTTACGCCAGGTGCCGTTTGTATCACGGATGTAATTGCCTTTGAGTGTTTTCTCAATTGCAGTCATGCCGCCGACTTTTTCGACCTCGGAAAGACTGGTGCCCTGCTTTGCAGCGATTTTCTGATAACCGGCCTTGCGCTTTGGCGTTGGTTTCATTAACCAGTTTTTTAATGTCCGCGGGTACATTCTGCGTCACCAGGCCGAGATAACCATTGGCCTGTTCACCGATCAGGCCATCCGCCTTGGGCTGTGTCAACGGACTGCTGGCCACGGCAATTGAAACTGCTAACAGGCTGATAAACAGTGCTGAAAATATCTGTCTGATCCAATTGTTTGATTTCATTGTCATACTTCCATTTCTTTCATACATCCGATTCACATTCATTTCGATCCCCTGTCAAATCTGAGCACTAGAACAAGTCATCTTCAAGCAGTTCTTCGACCTGCTTTTCAACTTTAATCAGGATTTCGTGCTTGATATTGATGTTCATATTGATTTCAATCGGTTTGTCGGGTGCCTCAACCTTGACGGTCGGTGTACAGGCCACACCCAGAAATAATATCGCTACCAGAATTGTTAATCGATTCATTGTGCCACCACCGGTTCGTTTTTCACTACGACATACACTAACAGCTTGTCCTGAATTTTGCCTGAACAGTTGTCGGCTTGCTATCGACTTTTGATTTCTTTCAAAATCGACTCCTCGAAACTGCCGGTTATGAACATGGCTTCGAATAGTGCAGGCAGCGAACCATTGATATTCAAATTGAACACGACCGGATGACCTCCATACAGATCCGGGTTTTTACCATCAAGACGGATAGCCATCAGGTAAGCACCATCGGATTGGTAGTTTAAAGTACCGGAAAGATCCTTGAATTGAAAATTTTCGATTGCCTGCATACCGATATTGCTACCCGCGAGACCTTCCTTTGTATAAGCAAGCCGGCCGGGACCGGTGGAGCCGAATACCCCGTTTTTTATATGTATACCGGTCGCATCGCTGCCGACAGGCAATGAAATATCGAGAAAACCGGTGCCTGCCAAACCATCGATGTCGGCATAGGCCAGTAACTGCGAAAGGTTGATGTGGCTGAGCTCTAACCGCCGTGTCTTCCATCCTGTTTTCCAAAAATTGCAGGCTGTCGAGTCTATTTGACCATCAAACACCTCGGCATACAGATTTTTCATTTTGAAATGTTCCGTGCTTTCAAGTTCAAGCTCAAACCTGATATTTGTCATGTCGATACCCCCCGCAAGATCAAGTGCTTCAATGAAGACCGGGCCATTTGCCCACAGCCTGTTATCGTAACCTGCGTCGAAGGTGAAACTGGCATTGCGGGCGGCGCTTTCGTGCATCGAGCCGGCCATTTCAAAACCGCTAATGAGCATTTTGGCGTTGATGCGATCAGTAACCAAAGCTTCACCCTGAAGTTCGATATAACCGTCTGCCAGCTTGATTGCAGCAGGAAGTTCAAAGTGGGCCACCGATAGTAATTTCCTTAACTTTGTCAGCTTGATGGTAGTAGGTGGAAACTTGATGTCCCAGCGTTGAATCTCCGGATTGCCGGCAAATTCGAAAGGTATTTCCGGGCCACTTGCAAACTTTGCTGTACCGGTGCCGCTGACATCGGTTTTGCCACGCAAGGTGTAGTTCATGTCAAAGTCAAAACCGGTCCATTTTTCATTGTCGAATTCAGTGATAAAACCCTGTGTGTGAGTGACCAGTGTCCCCGTCAGCCCGATCAGGTCCAGTTCCTGCCATGTCATATCAATTTTTTCGACGGCAACAGGGCCGGGTGTTAGCTGGGCTTGCATCATGGTGCCACCGCCTGTGCTGACCAGTTTTCCATTGCGTGATTTCAGGTCGCCCGCAATGGACAGACTGTCGGCTGCTATTTGCAGGTCATCAGAAGTGTAGGAAAAGGGTGCGTTGACCTTTAAGTCAATCCCGACAAGACCTTCTGCGGATGTTGATTCCGGCTTGTTTAAGTCCTCCATTTCAATCTGCAGACCGTTTGACAGTAAGCTAAGACTCTCAGTGCTGGAATTCAGATCAAGCTTGATATCACCGTTAAACCTGATGGAGGGGTTGTTGCCGGGAAGAATTAGAAACTTGCTGTCGGAACCAAGCTCCGTGGAAATTACCGCCTCTGAACGGGGTGTGAGTTGCAGACCAGGGATGTTGCTGGTGAGCAGTTCATCAATCAAGGTGGTTTCGCCCCGGTAATCTATTTCGGCAGGTACCTGAAGGTTAACAACAATCTCTTCGCCTTCACGGTTTGCAAGCAATTCAGCGTTAATGTCCAGTGTTCCATTGCCAGATACCAGTTGCAGGTTTTCACTTATAAGCGAAAGGCGTTCAATGTTTTGCAGGTCCTGACCTGCAAAATTTGCCTGTATTTCAAGTTTGCCGCCGATCCGGGTAAACATATGTCCGGTGCTGCCCGCCAATACCGAATCAAGCCATTCCCGGTTTGCCAGATCCGCGTTGAGGATCGCTTCAATACGGGTCGTGGTGCTTGCCGGCAGGTCTTCCTGTTCAATATCTACGACCAGCCAGGGCGGTAGATCTGTATCGGATGGGAAGCGGATGGAGGCCTTAACTAAATTCGGACTTACATCGACATCAAGCCGGCCTTTAAAACGCAGGGATTCTGCAATCATCGCCTGGCTGCCAAGGTGAAAACCATGATCCGCGCGGGGGGATAGTTCAAAGGCCTCGAAATCCAGCAATAGTGGGCGGGCAGCTACCTCTTGTAAGTCGTTTTTCCGATGCAAGGCCACGCGCATCTTCCTGATGGTTAGCCGGGGCAGTTTTCCGGTCAATTTCGTGACGGGTAGTGACAGGTCATCCAGCGTAAATGAGTCAGCAGAACCGGTTTCGGCAGTATGCAAGTAGACATCAACAGAGACCAGGCCGATGTCCGATTTAAGACCCTGGTATGTAAACCGAAGATCAGATGAGGTAAGCGCTATTCCGGCGGGTCCGGGTGCACCCTTCACACGCAACAGATCGATTGTGATTCCAGCCACACCAGGATAACCACTTTGCAATTCTTCCAGTTGCCAACCCGGTGGCAATTGCCTGGCGAGCATGTATGGCAACCACAACGGTGTCGCAGCATAAACGCCTGCGATCACGAGACACAGAATCAAAAACAATTTAAGAAATGGTTTCATGTATGGCAAATATGCAGGCTTTTTCTATTGATCAACTTGTGCTCTTTTCCGGTTGGTCTTCGATGCCGTTGTCAGTGGCATTTTTCAGTCCGGTTAACGTCCATTTTCGATGTTTCATCAGATCGTTCCTTTAAATTAAATAGTCTGAGCCAGGGATTACATCAAGTGTAGCGTGCTTGTTTAAAAAAGACCCTCATTCCCATCATAAAGTTTCTGCTCGCCGGTAACATTCAGGCTAATGAATTTTCCATACTTGCCGTCCCTGACTGCTAGAATTCGTTGCTATGCAATCCACTTCAACAAAACCTGTACTAAGGGTCGCCTTACCGCTGCCACTGAGACAGCTTTTTGACTACCTGCCCGCCGAAGATGGTACTACTCCATTAGCAGGACAACGTGTGGTGGTGCCCTTTGGCAGCCGCAAACTGGTGGGTGTGATCGTGGAGGTTTCAAACCGGAGTGAATTACCGCTCGATAAGCTGTCAGTTGTAATTGGTTATCCCGATGCTGAGAACACGGTGTTTACCAGTGAACTCCTGGATTTGCTCAAATGGTGCTGGCGCTATTACAAACACGCGCCCGGCGAAGTGGTTTTCAATGCCTTACCGCCGCTGCTCAGGAAGATCGGCGCGACGATACCGGCAGCGCCTGTGCAATACCGGCTGACACCGGCCGGTGAAGCGCGCCTGCTGGAACCCGTGGGGCGGATCAGGGCGCAGATTGGTCTGCTGGAGAAGATGCAAACGGGGCCAGTGACGGAGCCACGCCTGCGTGCTCTCACACCTGCGTGGCGTAAAACCCTGGCACGATTGCTTGAGCAGCAATGGGTCGAATCTGAAGACCAGCAACCAGCCCGGCTGAACCCCGCACCCGGGCCAGTATTGCTGGAAGAGCAAAAGCTTGCCGTGGATGCCATCAGTCTCAGCCTGGGTGAGTTTCACTGCCATTTACTCGATGGCGTCACCGGTAGTGGCAAGACCGAGGTTTACCTGCATTTGCTGGAGCAGGTCCTGGGTAACGGTGGTCAGGCATTGTTACTGGTGCCGGAAATCGGGCTGACACCGCAACTGGTTAACCGTTTCAGGGAGCGCCTCGGTTTCGAACCGGTGGTGACCCATTCAGGCCTCAGTGAGAGACAACGGTTGCAAGCCTGGGCGATGGCCAGGAGCGGTCTTGCGCGACTGGTTATCGGGACACGATCTGCGCTTTTTCTTCCGATGCCCGAGTTGCAAATGATCATCCTTGATGAAGAGCACGATGCCTCATTTAAACAACAGGATGGATTTCGTTATTCCAGTCGTGATGTGGCGGTAAAAAGGGCGGCCGGGCTGTCGATACCGGTGGTGCTGGGAACCGCAACACCGTCGCTGGAAACATTCAGTAATGCAAAGAGCCATCGTTATAGTTGGCATCGCCTGAGGCAGCGTGCAACCGGTGCTGCCCAACCGCGTTGGCGGGTGCTGGACCTGATACAGCAAACCATGACGGGTGGTATCTCGTCGCACGCCATGAATGCCATTGGAAAGACATTGGAGAAAGGTGAGCAGGCGCTGATTTTCCTGAATCGACGGGGTTATGCGCCGGTCATCCTTTGCCATGAGTGCGGTTGGCATGCTGCTTGTCAGCGCTGTGATGCCAACCTGACCTGGCACAAGGCCGGTCGCCGCTTGCTGTGTCATCACTGTGACAGTGTCGCGCGCGTACCGGCGATGTGCCCTGATTGTGGTGCGGATGCATTGCAGGGCGCCGGTGAGGGCACCGAGCAACTCGAACAGGTCCTGGGCAAGACCTTTCCTGATACGCCTCTGCTGCGTTTTGACCGTGATAGCGTTCGAAAAAAAGGTGAATTCGAACGACTTGCAAATCAGGTCAAGGACGGTGAACCCTGTTTGCTGGTGGGAACCCAGATGCTGGCCAAGGGTCATCATTTTCCAAAGGTTACACTGGTTGTCATAGTGAATCTTGACCAGGCCCTGTACAGTGCTGATTTCCGGGCACTGGAGCGCATGGGGCAATTGATGGTGCAGGTCGCTGGTCGCTCGGGCCGCGACCAGCTCCCTGGCGAGGTCATTCTGCAAACGCATTATCCGCAGCATGAATCCCTGCTCACTTTATTGAGTACTGGTTACGAGGCCTTTGCCACAGATATCTGCTCGGACCGACACACGGCCTGCCTGCCACCGTTCAGTTACCAGGCCCTGCTGCGTTCAGATGCCCCTCAGAAAGATGATGTCAGACGCTTTCTGGACCAGGCAAGGCACTGTTTTCCCGTCGGGGAATCGTTCATTTATGGACCTTTCCCGGCCATGATGGAACGCAGAAGCGGGCGCACCCGGTGGTATTTACTGGTGCAGGCAAATAAACGTTCAAGCTTGCACCGGCAGCTTGATGATTGGGTGACCAGGGTCCAAAAACTTCCTTCAGCGCGCAAGGTACGCTGGTCAATTGATGTTGATCCACAGGATTATTGAATTTTAACGGAAAAAGCCTGTCAATTTAGCCCTGTTCGTGACCAATGACACTGATACCACGTCAGCTATATGAGAGAGGATGAACGGTTGAAAAAGCGCCGTATCGTACCTATAAAACACACAGCTTTATTAATGAAGTAGCAACTGCAGGTTTAGCACATGGAATCTACCCAGGAAAAACCACAAACAGAAACACAACAGCACCCGGAGCGCACGGCGTTCAAAGAACTCAGTAAGGTGGCCAACGAACTCATCATTGGCCAGGAAAGGCTGATGGAGCGTCTGGTCATGGCACTGCTTTGCAATGGTCACCTGCTGGTGGAAGGTGCCCCCGGTCTTGCGAAGACTACGGCCATCAAGGTGCTGGCAGAACGTATTGAAGGTGACTTTCATCGCATCCAGTTCACCCCCGACCTGTTACCGGCTGATTTGACTGGAACGGAAATTTACCGGCCACAGGAAGGCACTTTCGAATTTCAGCAGGGTCCGATTTTCCACAACATGATCCTTGCCGATGAGGTTAACCGGGCGCCGGCCAAAGTTCAGTCTGCCATGCTCGAGGCGATGGGTGAGCACCAGGTCACCGTTGGCCGGGTCACCTATAAGATGCCGCCATTGTTCCTGGTGATGGCGACTCAAAACCCGATTGAACAGGAAGGAACCTACCCCTTACCCGAAGCACAGCTTGATCGTTTCCTGATGCACGTGTCGATTGGCTACCCGGATGCAAAAGCGGAACAGGATATTCTCGAGTTGGCCCGTGGCCAGGCCCGTGACGAGTTGGGTATCAAGCCTGAACCCAGAACACTGGTAACCCAGCAACAGGTTTTTACCGCACAAAGGCAGGTACTGGATCTGCACATGGCACCGGCTTTGCAGGAATATATCGTGCAACTGGTGTTGGCGACCCGTAATGCGGGTCAATGGGACGAAGAACTGGGACGCCTGGTCAGCTATGGCGCAAGTCCGCGAGCCACCATTGGACTGGATCGCTGCGCCCGCGCCCGCGCATGGCTTGATGACCGTGATTTTGTTTCACCGGATGACATTCACGCAGTGATACACGAGGTCATGCGCCACCGTGTGTTGCTTTCCTATGAAGCAGAAGCTGATGGTGTGACAGTCGATGAACTGGTCAACCGCTTGCTGGACCTGGTTCCTGTTCCATGACTCAAGTTCCAGGGAATGGCATTCATTTGAGTGCCCCCGAATTAATTGCTTTAAAGCCACGTTGCAACGCGCTTAGCTTACCCATGCACAGCCCGGCTGCGTCTTCGCTGGCAGGTGCTTACCGGTCGCGTTTCCGTGGTCGCGGCGTGGATTATGTAGAGTCACGTCACTATCTTCCCGGTGACGACATACGCAATATGGACTGGCGTGTCACGGCACGAACCGGCAGGGCGCATACCAAGATTTTTCAAGAGGAAAGAGAACGGCCGGTGCTGGTTGTAGTAGACGCCAGTCCCAGTCTCTATTTTGGTACACGCACACGACTTAAATCCGTAGCCGCCGGACACCTGGCAGCTGCAGTCGCCTGGGCCGCGGTGCGACGCGGTGACCGGATCGGGGCATTTCTGTTTACATCGGATGATCACCGTGAATTCAGGCCGACCGGTGGCCGCAGAGGTGCCATGCGGGTTATCCAGGGACTGGTGGAATGGCTAAATCCGGAAACTGCCCACCAGGGTCATAAGCCACTTTCAGTTTCATTGGAGCGCGTTCGGCACGCCGTGCGCCCCGGCAGCCTGGTCATCATCATCAGTGATTTCTTTAATCTGGATGAGCAATGTCACCGTCACCTGTCGCGCCTGCGCCAGCACAATGATGTCATTGGTTGCCAGGTGATGGATCCTGCCGAGGAGTTTCTTCCCGCCGGCAGGTTTCCCATTTCTGACGGCGAAAACAGCGCCATGCTGGATACGCACCAGGAACGGTCACGTCAGCAATTTGATCAGATGAGTAGTGAGCATGGTGCGATCCCACGACGCATGTTCCAGCGCCACAAGTGTGGTTGGATGGTGTTAAAAACATCCGATGACCCGGTGGAAGTCCTCGGTCGCGAATTACGCTTACTGGTCGGGCGCGGCGCATGAATCCGGATCTGTTATCACAATTACGCGATATTCATACGGCAGCACCCGTTCCGTGGTGGCCTCCGGCGCCGGGTTGGTGGGTGCTGGCGCTGTTGCTGCTGGTTTTGTTGGGCTGGCTGGGTCGACGGGTGCTTGCGCGTTACAGGGTTCATCAACGGCGTAAGCAAATGTTGGGCTGGATTGACCATCTGAACGCAAACATCGATCCGCAACGTGATCCACAGGCATATTTGTCAACACTGAACCGTATTTTCAAACTGGTCGCATTGAGAGCATTTCCCGACCAGCATTGTGCTGTGCTCAATGGTCAGGAATGGGCTGACTTTCTGATTGAAAAAATGAAAGAAATACAATCAGCGGAATCACTGGGAGTGCTGGCTACGGGTCCGTATGATCCTGCACCAAAATTCAACCCTGATCAGTTGAGTGAGCTAAGCCGCTACTGGATCAGACAGCATGGCTGAAGAAGTACTCACGACCGGATTTACGATTGCATGGCCCTGGCTATTGCTATTGGCACCGGTGCCGTGGTTGTTGCGTCTATTGATACCGGCTTCGCCAGCGGGAGATTTGCAGGCCTTACGTGTACCCTGGTTCTCGGCAGTGGCGGGTGGTAAGGCAGGCTGGATGCGCAGACCGTTGCTGGCACTTGTTGCGGCGCTGGTCTGGCTGTTGCTGGTGATTGCTGCATCCCGGCCGCAGTGGATTGGCGAGATCGAGAGCCTGCCGGTGACCGGGCGGGATTTGCTGCTGGCCGTTGATATTTCCGGCAGCATGGATACCCAGGACATGATCCTGAACAGATCTGCTGTGAATCGCCTGAAGGTCGTCAAGAAGGTTGCAGGTGAGTTTATCCAGCGACGTCATGGTGATCGTGTCGGGCTGATTCTTTTTGGCAGCCGTGCGTACCTGCAGACACCGTTAACCTTCGATACCGAAACCACCGCTACATTGCTGGACGAATCAGAAATCGGACTTGCCGGGCGGGAAACAGCCATCGGTGATGCCATTGGTCTTGCGGTAAAACGTCTGCGGGATGATGCGGCGGCCGACCGGGTGCTCGTATTGCTAACCGATGGTGCGAACACTTCCGGTGAGGTACAACCCCTGCAGGCTGCCGGGTTTGCTGCCCGTGATGGGCTAACGGTTTATACCGTCGGTGTGGGTGCTGATGAAATGATGGTACAGGACTTTTTTGGCAGTCGCGTGGTCAATCCATCTGCAGATCTTGATGAAGATACCCTGCGTGCGATTGCAGACCAGACCGGTGGGCGTTATTTCAGGGCCCGTGATGCCAGAGAGCCTTGAAAAAATTTATGAAATCCTGGATGAGCTGGAACCGGTTGAGAGCGATGTTGAAACCATTCGTCCCGTGGATGAGTTGTTTTACTGGCCACTGGGTCTTTCTTATGCCCTGGCATTGCTGGCGGCCTTGTTTTCAATCCGTCCGTTCAAGCTGCGTGCGCTGACATCATGACAGATACACTGCCACTGCATTTTATACGCCCCTTATGGCTGGCCCTGGTGCCATTGGCCGTGATTTTACCGCTGCTATGGCGTCGCCTGCGTCGTCCTTCCGGTGACTGGAGCAAGGTTTGTGATGCTCATTTGTTGCGCTGGTTGAGTGTCGGCAATGCGGCTGCCAGGCCGTCCCGTTTCGGACCGTGGCTGGCGGGACTGGTGTGGCTGCTTGCCGCAGTTGCACTGGCTGGGCCGAGTTGGCAGAAACTACCGGACAGTTCGTTTACCTCCCGCGATGCGCGTGTGCTGGTGTTGGATTTATCGCTGTCCATGCTGGCGGAAGACCTGAAACCCAATCGCTTGGCGCAGGCGCACTTCAGATTATCCGATATGCTGGAGGCGGCATCGGAGGGTCAAACAGGCCTGGTGTCATACGCTGGAGATGCTTTTGTGGTATCGCCGCTAACCAGCGATACCAATACCATCCGGAATATGTTGCCGGCCCTGCGTCCGGATGTGATTCCGGTTTCTGGCTCCCGCCCCGACCGGGCACTGCAACTGGCGGCCGAACTGTTGCAACGTTCCGGTATGGCGCGCGGTGAAATCCTGTTGATTTCCGATGGTGGTAGCCGCGCGGCTGCCAATGTAGCTGCAAGCCTGGCGAAACAGGGTATTTTCACATCGGTGCTGGCGGTTGGTACGGTGCAGGGTGCACCGATTCCCAGTGGCGAAGGTTTCGTCAGTGACAGCAATGGCAATATCGTCGTTGCCCGTCTTGAGCGAGACGCCTTGCAAGCCATTGCCAGTGCCGGTGGCGGAAAATACTCGGAGCTAACTGCGGGCAGTACTGCAAACTCACCCTGGGCCTCGGTTGAGGGAACTGAGTTTGCACGAAAGGATGATGCATTGGGTGAGCGCTGGAAAGATTCCGGGCCGTGGCTGGTATTGATACTGTTGCCATTTGTCGCGTTCAGTTTCCGTCGCGGACTGTTGTTCGTGTTGCCGCTGTTAGTTTTGCCCGGCTTGCTGATCAGCACCGACGCAAATGCAGGTCTTTGGGATGATCTGTGGGCCACCAGGGATCAGCAGGCCCAGGCCGCGCTGCAACAGGAGCGTGCCGCAGAAGCTGCGGTACTTGCAAAGAACCCGGAGATTGCCGGTGAGGCCTTCTACCGGAGTGGCGATTACATGAATGCCGGTCAATCGTGGTCCCAGGTGGATCCGGATCGGGCCGATAGTCATTATAACCGTGGTAATTCCCTGGCGCAGATGGGCGAATTTGAAGCCGCGATTGCTGCCTATGACGCCGCGCTCGCACTGGATCCTGAGATGGAAGATGCCAGCTTCAATCGAGAGTTGGTTGAACAGATGCAGCAACAAAAGGAACAGCAGGAACAACAGGAACAGCAGGACTCAGAAGGTGAGTCAGATGAAGAACAAACAGGCGATGAGTCTGAAGATAGTGAACAAGGTGAAGAAGAATCCTCTGAAGACCAACAGGAAGGTGAGCAGAGTGATGAAGAGTCCGATGAACAAAGAGAAGGTGAGGAAACCGGCGAACCTTCTGAATCTGAGATGGAACAAAACTGGTCAGAGGAAGATGCACAGGCCATGGAGCAATGGCTACGGCGTATTCCGGATGATCCGGGTGGCTTGTTGAGACGTAAATTCCGCAATCAGCATGAACGCCGGGGTGCACCCGCTGATGAATCTGAGACATGGTAACCAGGAATGGAAAAGATGGTTTTTAATCAAGTACACAAACGGCTCAGCAAGCTGGTTCTGGCCGTGGTTTTATTACTGATCTATTCGCTGGCCCAGGCTGCAGGTGTCACGGCCAAACTGGATCGTAACAATGCGGTTGTGGGTGAAACGGTCACACTGATTTTAGAGACCAGCGATACAAACCAGAGTCTGGATTCCGATTTTTCGGTCTTACAGGCGGATTTCGATGTACTGAACCGGCGTTCCGAAACCCAGATGTCATTTGTGAATGGAACCCAGACTGCGAGTGTCCGCCTGGTGATCACGCTTGAGCCAAAGCGGGAGGGTAATTTGTCGATACCCGCTTTAAAGTTTCCCGGTGCCAGCTCAAATCCGCTGACTTTAAAGGTGGCAGCAGCACCGGTACTCGCACCTGGCAGTGCCGAGCCGGTTTTTATCGAGGTGACCGTACAACCCGAAGAGGGACCGTACTACGTCCTGTCACAAATTAGCCTGATGGTCAGAATTTTCTACCAGGCGAACCTGACGGAAGCCGCCATCAACCCACCTGCGCCTGCCCAGGCTTCGGTGCGTCTGCTGGATGAAGTTCCGTACCAGTCAGATCGAAATGGCGAGCGTTATCGTGTACTGGAGAGGCGTTATGCTATTTTCCCCGAACGCTCCGGCACGCTGACCATACCGGCCATGCAACTCAGCGGAAGATTGATCGAGAGACCGTCGGACCGCTTATGGCAGCCAACGGTACGTGGTCGGCGGGTGCAGGTTGAAAGTGAGCCATTGACACTTGAAATCAGTCCGCGACCCGCTTCATTCACGGGGGATTCCTGGTTGCCTGCGAGGCGTATCACCCTGTCGCAGCAAATTTCAGATAATGAAAAGCTGCATGTTGGTGAACCGATAACACGCACCGTCATTGTCGATGCCATGGGGCTGGAAGAAAACATGCTGGAAGAGCCCGTGTGGCCGGAATTACCGACGACCCGTATATACCCGGATCAACCGCAGGGTATCAGTCGTGATGATGGAGAATGGGTGTTGGGTCATAAGGAATTCCGATATGCCATCGTACCGGAACAACCCGGTGAATTGGTATTGCCGGAGATCAGGCTGGACTGGTGGGATACTGTCACACACCAACAACGCACCGCCGTATTGCCGGAGCACCGGGTTAATGTTCTGCCATCCGAGTTGAGTCCGTCGGCCACAATGCCGCCTCCGACAGCAGGTGTAATACATGATATTCCCCGGGGTGTATCGGCCGAAAGTGCCGCTGCGCCGGCCTTTGCAATCTTGTGGAAGATAAGCACCGTTGCGTTTGCTGCATTGTGGTTACTGACATTGTTTTTCTATTTCCGGCGTGCTGCGGTGAATGCAGTACCGGCAGGTTCAAGCGGGTCAGATTCCCCCGACGAGAAAGAACTATTGAAGCGTTTCCAACAGGCTTGCCAGAAAGGCGAAGCTGCCTTTGCACGCAAAGACCTCGCTCAATGGATCAGGAATTACGCACCGCAGGAGCAACGCGGCAGTATGCGTGATTTCGGTGCCGCATGTGGTGATACAGCATTGCAGGCGGCAATTGCAGAACTTGATATTTACGGGTTTGCCGATCATGCCGCAGATGCGTGGAAGGGTGAACCACTGTGGCGGGCTTTCAAAGCCTGGCAGGCCTCGGCAGGGAGATCAAAAACAAGCGACGTTGGCGAGAAACCGGACCTGTACGCCCGTTAGCTGGCGAAATACCCTCCACGACTCGCTATGATATGTCCCAACCGGCACTTTCGAGAGTGCCGGTCAGGGCTACTTCACAACCCATGGTATGGCTTATTGCATCACCCGGGTTTGCTGGTTCGGGCTAAGGTCTTTTTTTGGGCGCGAGGTCGTCGTCCATATCCTGGCTCCGGCCTGATCCGATAGGTTCATACAAGATGATCTCGGTCAATCCACCTTCCAGATCTTCTGTTACGACTTCAAGGGTGAGAGCCCTTCCACTGCTTACTTTACCCGAAGGAGCACGGTTACTATTATCAGCTACGGCAAAATCGACGTAAACCAAGTAATCATCGGCGTACTCGGTGGGTACCACGATACTGGTCACTAAAAGTAACCTGCCACCGCAATCGGCACTGCCGGAACAGTACTCACCACCGCCAGGGACGTCGGCAACACCCATGGAATCCATGACATCGTCAAAATCAATGGTCAGATGCGGGCTGTCTGCATCTTCCAGCAAACCGTCTATCATCTGCCAGATATCATCAGACACAATGCCTTGCGCTGCATGATGTGACCATGCCGGTGCGATGAACAATATTCCAAGGAACACCAGGCTCAGTATCATTAAACGTTTCATACGATCATCTCCTGAATAAAATTAAGACAATAGATACATCTATCTCCAATTCAAGCCAATTTCGCCAGACATCTCATCTGTCAGTAATGGCTTTTCCCCGATAACATCTCCAACGCACGACCGTCGACTCAAACTGGTATACGGTCTGAATCGATACAGGTGAATCGCTACAGCGTTTCACAACACGGTTCAACCATAACGCCGGCTGGCTTAATCTGCGCTTAAATCACTCTAAACGTTCGCTTAACCTCCGCTTAAAATTTCCTAAACGGAGCGGGGGAGAGTCAGGCTGGGGGCTTTCAGGGGTTGGCTTTCATGACCAGGGTATCAATCTTGTTGTCGGATAACATGCGGCGTATTTCGTCGGCCTTGCGAGCACCCTGGAAAGGTCCGATTCGCACCCGGTGCCAGGTTTGACCATTAACCGTAACCTTCTGAACGGTCGCCATTGAGCCCAACATTGCTAGCCGGGCTTTCATTTGTTCGGCATCCGTTGCATTGCGGAATGAACCCGCTTGCAGAATATACTGGTCCTGGACAGAGGAGATTGATGAATTGGTAACCGGTTCGGTCTTATCGGCTTTACGGCTCAATTCCTGCTCAGGAACAACGACTTCCATTTCCGGTAAAACCGTAAAAAAATCATAGCGCGGTTTCTTGGGCTTGGCAATTTCTTCTTCGATGAGAGCGGATTGATCGGGTTCGGCAGACTTGCTGTCGAGCGTGGGTAAATGTTGCTGAATATCCGGTAAATACCCTCTTACCATCAAAAAGACTGCGGCACCCAATCCAATCAGAATGCCTCCGAGCAACCAGAACCATGCAGGGATGCCTCTTGAGGCTTTGCTTTTGGCTCCACGACGGTTACCGGCTGATTTGCGTTTGACTGCCATATTACATTGCTTCCGGTGCTGAAATTCCGAGCAGTGCCAGGCCATTGGCCAGAACAATACGCGTCGCAAGTATCAGGTTCAATCGCACATTCCTGATGTTTTCATCATCAACAAGAAATTGATGTGAATTGTAATAGGCGTGGAATTCGGTAGCCAACTCTTGCAGGTAGTGGGCAAGCTGATGTGGAGCACGTAAACGGGCGGAAGACTCAATAACTTCCGGGTAACGGCTCAGGGCACGCAACAACAGGGTCTCGTTGGGCTCGGTTAACAGGTTCAGTGCGGCTTCGCCGATGGCCTGGTTGTGTGTTTCATCCGTTTGTTCGAGGTTCCGGAAAACACTGCAGATTCGCGCATGCGCGTATTGGATGTAGTAAACCGGGTTTTCATT
Source organism: uncultured Gammaproteobacteria bacterium (assembly GCA_963749115.1). Taxonomy (GTDB): domain Bacteria; phylum Pseudomonadota; class Gammaproteobacteria; order Xanthomonadales; family SZUA-36; genus SZUA-36. The sequence continues at coordinate 62,733 of CAVVLP010000006.1, read as the reverse complement.
GGTCCGGGATTTGGCCAGGTCAAGGTCGAAATCCAGGTGCTGCTCGTGCGAGCGCATCACGTAAAAGAACCGGGCCGCATCACTGCCAACTTCCTCCCGTAATTCCCGGAGGGTGATGAACTGGCCGGAACGTGTAGACATGGAGACTTTCTCGCCATCGCGGTAAAGCACGGCAAACTGGACCAGCAATATTTCAAGACGGTCAGGATCTTCACCCAATCCAAGAGCAGCTGCCCTCAATCGCGCCATGTAACCGTGATGATCGGCACCAAAGATGTAAAGGGCCTTTTTAAAACCACGTTCCATTTTGTTCAGGAAATAGGCGATGTCGGATGCAAAGTAGGTCGAACGGCCATTTTCACGGATGATAACGCGGTCTTTTTCGTCGCCAAGTTCGGATGCGCGAAACCAGGTTGCGCCATCCTTTACGTACAGGTGTCCGTTTTCCTCAAGACGTTCAATGGCACGCCTGATTGCGGCGCTGTCTTCCAGCTCCTTTTCACTGAACCAGTGATCAAAATGAACTCCAAAGTCCGACAGGTCCTTTTGAATGTCGTTGAGAATACTATTCACTGATGTCTCAAAGAAAACCAGGTAACCCGCATGCCCCAGTGATTCCCTGGCCCGGTCGATGAAAGCATCGATATGGGTCTCGCGATTGCCACCCTCATCTTCATCAGGTGGCAAACCATCGGTGACTTCATGCCCTTTAAATCGCCATTTATCACCTACTTCTTTACGAACTTCGCGGGCAATATCGTAGATGTAGTCACCGCGGTAACCGTTTTCCGGAAAACGAATTTGTTCGCCACACAGTTCCAGGTAGCGTAACCAGACGCTGACGGCAAGGATATCCATCTGCCGGCCATTGTCATTGACATAATACTCGCGCTGAACCGGGTAGCCTGAAGCCTGGAGGATGCTTGCAAGGCTGGCCCCGTAAGCGGCACCCCGGCCATGGCCTACGTGCAAGGGTCCGGTCGGATTGGCAGAAACAAACTCAACGGTGACTTCGTGCCCTGGATGCAGCGGTACGTGTCCATAACTGTCGCCGTGATAAAGGATATCCTTGACGACGGTGGTCAGGGCAACCTGGTTCATATGAAAATTAATGAACCCCTTGCCGGCGATTTCCGCGTGGTTAAGTTGCCGCGAAGGTGGCATCTTGTCGACAATCATTTGCGCCAGTTCAAGGGGAGGTTTACCGGCGCGCTTGGCGAGTACCATGGCGATGTTTGAGGCAAACTCACCATGTTCGGGTGTACGGGTGCGCTCCAATTGAGGCGTGATTTCGCAATCTGCGCTTAATAGCTCATCACGTATCAGGTGCAGGAGAGACTGAATTAATAATTCTTCAATGTGTTCTTTCAAGAAACAGTCCTGTGAGCGATTGCCAAAAAGGCAACACGAAAGCGACATATTGTAAACGTTTGAACCAACGCTGAAAACGATTGACACCGGTTAACGGTAATTTATTGGTCATGACCGATAGTAAAAGTCGTGATTTTTTGCGCCGGTCATACTGGTCAGGTGTTACGGGTGCCCGTTCTGTGGATAACTCTGTGAGTAAAATTGTGTTGGGAGTAAGCCGTAACCGTCGTGTTAAGATTGCCTGAACCTCGATTCGAGCGTTGAATCTATGAAAAATAATAAAAAACAAACACATACAATATGTTTTGCATAATTTTATATCAACAAATGCATTAAGCTCATGTTTTTTTATTTGGTGACTCAACTTGTGCATAAAAATCGATTGTGGAGGCGTGATCGGAGATGTGTGACTGGAAATTATGCGTTTTTGAGGCATAAAAACCTAAGCCGTTGCAATAATTCACATAAAGTCCCAATCGCTTCCATTCGCTTCCTGTATAGAAAATCATCGATATGTCTGGCCTGATGTCCCTGGGTTTGTTTCTTGCTGCCGGTCTCTCACTGCTGGCCGGGTTTCCGGTGGCTTTTACGCTGGCGGGTGTTGCACTTATTTTTGCCTTGATTGGTATCATGACGGGTACTTTTGATCCGGCTTTCCTGAGTGCGTTTCCCAGTCGCATATTTGGCATCATGACCAATGAGACACTGATCGCCGTGCCCGTTTTCGTTTTCATGGGGGTCATGCTGGAGCGCTCAAAGCTCGCAGACCAATTATTGCAGGCGTTGGCACAATTGATGCGCGGGGTTCCGGGAGGACTGGGTCTGGCCGTTATGCTGGTGGGTACCCTGATGGCCGCAAGTACCGGAATTGTCGGCGCCACAGTGGTTACCATGGGATTGCTGTCCTTACCGACCATGCTGCGGCATAACTATGCTCCATCTATTGCCACCGGCACCATCTGTGCGGCGGGGACGCTGGGCCAGATCATTCCGCCATCGATCGTCCTGATACTGCTCGCGGATGTGCTTTCCAATGCCTATCAACAGGCACAATTGCATATCGGTATATTTAGTCCCGAGACGATTTCAGTTGGAGAGTTGTTCGCCGGGGCATTGTTGCCGGGTTTGGTATTGGTGGGTCTTTACATGCTGTACCTGGCTTTCATGGCATATTTGAAACCATCAAGTATGCCGGCAGTTGAGCAGGAAGAAGGCGAAGATGTCTCGCTGCCCAGACTTCTGAGTCTGCTGGCCGGACCCCTGTTGCTGATAGTGGCTGTGCTGGGTTCCATCCTGGTGGGGTTGGCAACACCCACCGAGGCAGCAGCAGTGGGTGCGACCGGCGCCATGTTGCTGGCTTTGAAACAGAAGCAGTTGTCGATCGAAACCCTTCGCGCGGTTGTTTACCAGTCGGCCAGGATCAGCGCGATGGTTTTTATGATCCTGATCGGCGCTTCGTTGTTCAGCCTTGTGTTTCGGGGCTATGGCGGTGATGAATACGTTCAGTCATTGCTGACGAACCTTCCGGGCGGGCAGGCCGGGGCCCTGCTGATTGTTATGCTGGCGCTTTTCCTGTTGGGTTTCATTCTGGATTTTATCGAGATCACCTACGTGGTCATCCCGATCGTCGGCCCGGTATTACTGGCCATGGGTATCGACCCAGTCTGGCTGGGTGTCATGATTGCAATAAATTTGCAGACGTCATTTCTGACGCCACCATTCGGGTTTTCCCTGTTTTACCTGCGTGGTGTAGCACCGCCCGAGATCGCGACTTCATCGATTTATAAAGGTGTGATCCCATTCATAGTGATCCAACTGCTGATGCTGGGCCTGTTGGTCTTATGGCCGGAGTTGGCGACATGGCTTCCAACAACAATTTATTCCTGACGCAGGTTCAGCAGAGCGCGTTCAGATATGGCTGTCCAGGGTCTGACGATGTCCGTATAGGCCTGAAATGAGTTATAGATTCGCCCCATCAATTCCGTTTCAGTTGACAGTTCACGCATAAAATCATCGCTGATGGTGCGTAGCCGGTTCAGAACTTCATCGGGAAAGCGGCGCAACTCAACGTCGTGTTCATCAAGCAGGCTCTTCAGAGCCACACCGTTGTTATAAGTGAAGTCAGACAAGCTATCCAGGACGGCGGCCTGACAGGCTACTCTTACGATGGCTTGCAGGTCTTGCGGTAGTGAGTCCCAGTCTGACTGGTTAATCATACATTCCAGCCCGGATCCGGGCTCTTGCCAGCCCGGGTAATAGTAGTATTTGGCGGCCCTGAACAGACCGAATGCGAGGTCGTTATAAGGGCCGACCCATTCGGCTGCATCGATGGTGCCGGTCTGTAATGCCGTGAACAGTTCAGCACCCGGGATATTGGTTGGTGTTCCACCGGCCCGTTTGAGAATTTCACCACCGGGACCGGGTATACGCATTTTGAGACCCTTGATATCGGCAATGCTGTTGATCTCGCGGTTGAACCAACCGCCCATCTGAGGACCAGAACTGCCTGCGAGGAAAGGCACGAGACCATGGGTTGCATACACCTCCTGCCACAGTTCAAGCCCACCGCCATAGTAAATCCAGCCATGCAATTCCTGTGCTGTCATGCCAAACGGTATACCTGAAAAAAACTGTGCTGCCGATGCCTTGCCCTTCCAGTAATAAGTGGCACTGTGGCCCATTTCTGCAGTGCCTTGTTGAACAGCATCAAACACCTCGTACGCCGGCACCAGTTCGTTAGCACCATAGACCTTGATTTTCAGACGGCCGTTGCTGAGTTCATTGATGGATTCGGCCAGACCGCTGGCCCCGGTACCCAGTCCCGGAAAGTCACGTGGCCATGAAGTGACCATCTTCCATTCGAAACTCTCTGTTACGGTTTGATTCACGCATCCGGCCTGTGATCCGGTCTGTTTTCCACAAGCACTCAACAGCCCGGTTGCCCCTGCCAGGCCTGCGGCAGCTACAAATTTTCTTCGATCCATGGATCAAACTCTCCCAGTATGAATAAATTTGGATACTCTTGAGTTGCCTCGAATCTGAACATTTTGAATCACAATCTACTTCGCTCAGAATAAATCAGAGGTTCCTTAATGTTATAGTGAACCACAGAAGTCTATATGAGATCAGAAACTCATGAAATCGGAAGATACTTCAGAGACAAGGCAATTACTTTTTGAGCTTCGTGAAGAGCACCGTGACCTCGACCTGGCGATCAATCGCATGGCCCTGGACCCGCGTCAGGATCAACTGCATTTGCGACGTTTGAAAAAACGCAAATTGAAGCTCAAAGACTGGATTACACGACTGGAATCCAAACTGATACCGGATATTGACGCCTAGCGGCCTGCTAGTCCGACTATCTTCTACTTCTGCAGCCGGTGTCTGGCGGTCAATTTCCAGGCGAATTCCTTCGCCTAGAATAAATTTCGCGTCTTGGGAGATCTGTTCCAGACGTTCGTCATATACCAGTTTATTGTCCTGGTTGGTCGACAGGTAACCCGTGTTGCGTAGCTCAGCGATAAACTGCCTTGAACAGGGCCTTGTCGTAAAACTCCGGCGCGTTGAATTCATGCAGCATGGATATTCGCTGGGCCGTTTGCATACACAGATTCTCAAGTTCAGCCCTGCTCAATACGCCTGACCCATATCTCGCTAACACTGAAATGGTGATCAGGTAACGGTATATTGTTTGTAACAGACTGTGCGCCAGGACATTAAGCTGTAGAACCGATTCGGGTTTGTCTTTTACCCGTGACAATGTTTCCCCATCCGGCTTTCGGATCAGCAGGCCATTTTGTACAAGCTGTTCTATGGAATCATCCAGGGCACTGGTGATCTGATGCTGACTCCAGGGTATGAACAACTCGGTCTGCAGAAATGGCTGGATGATTATCGCGAATTTGTGCAGGTGCTCAATCAGGAAACTACGGTGTTCGAGGAAACAACAGGCAACCAGTGAAGGTAATGCCATCAGGTGAGCGATGTTATTACGGAAGAAAGTCAGGCTCACGGCACGATCTGGCTGTAGCGAAATGATATCACCCAGAACATGTTCCTGCCGTTGCAGGATTTTCATTTCAAAGCCGTATGCGATGATTTCTTCGGCGCTTTTTTGAGTCACCGTCACTCGTTCAGGTGTCGGTTTCTGGCCTAACAGGGTGAGGTATAAAGCAATTTGTCTCGCCAGTTGTTTCTCACCCATGGCATGCCGTGGTGTGCCCAGCAGCGCCAGTGCCAGCAGGTTCACCGGGTTAACATCGGCACCGGCATTGATGTTCGTCATAATTTTCTGGCCAAGGTCATCTATGGCAGCGTTTAGCCAGTCGGGACGCCTGGCTTCCCTGCGGATGGTTTCCTGCCATTGCGGGTCATGTTGATTAAGCAAGTCGTCCAGGAATATGGGTTCACAGAGACTGACATGTGCCTTGCCATAGTTATGCCGGGTTATTCCAAAAATTTTCCCAAGGTCAGAAAACTTTTCTTTTCGCTTGGCTTTTCCGGACAATTCCGTGGTGTAACTATCACCTTCCGCCAGTCGTTCATAGCCAATGTAAACCGGCTGAAACATGATGGGTCTGACGGGTGCATTCAGGTAACTCCTGACTGACATGGCCAACATGCCGGCTTTGGGTGGCAGCAGGCGGCCGGTGCGGCTACGGGTACCCTCGATAAAATACTCGATCGAGACACCCTGGGTCTGGATCAAGCTGAGGTATTCATAGAAAACGGTGGCGTAAAGTTTCTGGGAACGGAAAGACCTGCGCAGGAAGAACGCACCGCAACGCCGCATGAGCGGACCAACGAGGGGTAAATTCAGATTGAGACCCGCAGCGATGTGCGGTGGAATAAAGCCGTGTTCATGGACCAGGTAGGAAACCAGTACGTAATCAAGATGGCTGCGATGACAGGGTACATAGATGACTTCATGGCCCAGTGCATTGTGTGGAAGCTCATCAAAATAATTGACCTTGATACCGTTGTAGATGCGATTCCAAAGCCAGGAGATCAGGATTTCTGCAATGGCTATCGCCGAGTAGGAGTAATTGGCTGCGATTTCACGTACGTACTTTGTGGCCTGGCGGCGGGCCTGGTCATCTGTAATACCAGAGCGGCGGGCCTCTTCTTCGGTGGCTGCGCGAACGGTGGGTGAATTGACGACACGGTCTACCATGGTGCGACGATGCGAGAGATCCGGGCCGATGGCAGCAGTCCGTACACGTTTGAAATGTACCCGCAGTATTCGGGAGACCTTTCTTAAAGCGACCGATGCGTCCAGGCCTTCGGCAGCCAGGTCCCTCAGGGAAATCGGGCGACTGAATTGGACAAAGGTTTTACGGCCGTTGACCAGCGTGTTGAAAAGCCGGCGAAGCCGCCCGCCGATTTCCCAGTTTTCTGTAAATATGACGCGGGTTAAGCCACTCTCTTTACTGGGTCTTTGACCCACCAGTATGGTCACCGGTACCAGTTGGATATCCAGTTCCGGGTTTGCCCAGCTCTTTTCGACCATCAGTTGCAACATCTTGGAATGGCTACGCGGGTCCGGGCTGCGGAACAAAATACCCTTTAGCCGTTTCAGCACAGCATAAGAACGCTTTGGACAATCCCCAATACCGACGGGCGGTAACAAGGGACGGGCCAATCCCTGTTGTTCGCAGTACTTGTCGAGAATCAATATGGAGGACAATGCATACGAATCCATGACATAACAGACCGGCCTGTCACCGTCACTGCCGATATTTCCATCGGCGTCCGCCTTGATACGGGGTTTGACCCATAGATTCAGAATATTTCGCAGGATCAGGTACCAGCGTAGTTTCAGTTTGTCGGTCAAATCAAGATTTTCGTTTTGCTTGGCCATTGGTCTAAGTTTTGCCTGTCGTGAAACTATTCTAACTTGGATTTCTGAACACGCATAAAAAATCCGGGCGAGGCACGTGGCCTGCCCGGAAAATCCGGCAGAGCCGGAGAGGATCGGTTAATCGAATAAAAATAAAAATTATTATTCTATTAATTAGTTAGGTGGGTATCGTAATGTTAAACATTAACATTTGTCAACACCTACAAAACGAACCCGGGTAGTCTTTTTACGACTATATGCCGGGAAAGTAAAGGTTTAAACGTCGATCAGGGCTTCAACAGCGCGCGTGCAATGTCTGCCTGAATCGCCTCTGCGGCTGACGCGGGATCGTTTGCAGCGCGTATAGGTCTGCCGACCACGAGGTAATCTGCGCCATCGCGAATAGCCTGGTAAGGGGTCATGACGCGTTGCTGGTCATCGTCATTATGTATGGGCCGGATGCCGGGACAGACGGTAATCAGGCGGGGGTCAGCATGTTCGCGAAGGGCGCTGACTTCCAATCCGGATGAAACCACACCGTCACAACCAAGCGCCAGCGCCCGTCTTGCGCGTGACAAAACCAGTGTCCGCGCATCGCACTGGAAGCCGAGGTCATCGAGATCACCCTGGTCGAGGCTGGTCAGCGCGGTCACGGCAAGTATTTGCATACTGCCCTTGGCATCTGCGGCTGCTTTGAGCATGCTGTCGTTACCGTGCACGGTACAGAAATCCACTTCATGAAGGGCCAGTTGCCGGACGGCCGCAGCGACGGTCGCTGGAATATCAAATAGCTTTAGATCCGCAAATACTTTTTTACCCTTGTCTTTGAGTTCCGCCATCAGCTCAAAATAATGACCGGACAAAAACACTTCCAGACCCAGTTTATAAAACTCAACTGAATCACCAAGATTGGAAATTAGTGCCTGGGCGTCTTCGAGGCTTGCTACGTCAAGTGCAAAAATCAATCGTTCGCGGCTGGGAATAAGCTTGTTAGCTGTCGACATGATGAGCCCCCTGGCTTTGATCCTGTTGTTGTAAAAATTCAGTGATGCAGATACCTGCCTGCTCCGCTTGCTCCATGTGAAAATGATGATGACCATCATTCTTGACATGCGTGCAGTCGGGTATGGCTGAAAGACGTTTCTGCGCCATGTCCTCACCAAAGTATTCGATTACTCCAGGTGAGGTTATCACCAGTGCCGGTGAGCGGATTGCGGCGAGCAGGTCCAGCGCTTGTGCATCACCCGACAATTGTGGCGAGCGCCAGTTCAAACGCGGGTCGGTACGCCATTGATAGTAATCACCGGTGTGTTCCAGTGAGCGCTGACAAAGCAGACGCGCAGCCTCATCGGTCAACGGTGAGTGTTTTTGACGGGCGAGCATGGCTTCTTCAACCGATTCGTATGGTCTCAGGAAGCTGCGGGATTTGCGGACGGATAACATTGACAGGCGCAATTGCTGTGCCGCCTGGTTGGCGGGCAGCGTCAATACACCCAGGGAATCCAGCAACACCAGGCGATTGACACGTTCAGGCAAGGCCGCCGCAAAACTGCTGGCTACACCGCCGCCCATCGAATGGCCGATGAAATGACATTGATCCCAGCCCAGTTCGTCCATTGCCGCATCGATGTCAAACAGGTAGTCGGTAAAATAATAGCGGGAGGTTTCCGGTCGGTGCGAGGAGAAACCGTGACCGGCAAAATCGAGCGCTAAAAGATCAAAATCCTTCAGAAAGGGTGCCAGTGGAACAAAGGATGCGGCGTTGTCCAGCCAGCCATGGAGACACAAAACCTTCGGCGCGCCGGGCCTGGCCCAGTGCAGGCCCTCAAGTGTGCCCCACGACAGGTGAATGTTAACCGGGGTGGCTTTCATGAGTTGCTCAGGTTTGCATAGGCCAACACCAGCCATTTGGCGCCTGCGCGGTTGAAATTGACCTGTACACGGGCATGCTCGCCGGATCCTTCAAAACTGATGACCGTGCCATTGCCAAATTTCTTGTGGTTGACAGATTCTCCCAGGCGGAATGGCCAATCCTGATTGTCAGCTGAAACGTGTTTTGGATATTCCGGAGCCCTCGGGCTGGCCCATGGCCGTTGGGCCTGCATACGCGGACGGATTTCCTGTATCAGTTCGGACGGAATTTCATTCAGAAAACGTGATGGCCGGCAATGGCTCTCCGAACCGAACATACGTCTGACCTCGGCATGGCTGAGGCACAGGTGCTCACGGGCACGGGTTATACCCACATAACAAAGACGGCGTTCTTCCTCAAGACGTCCGCCGGCTTCCATAACACTGCGTTGGTGGGGGAACAGACCGTCTTCCATGCCCACGATAAATACCATTGGAAATTCCAGACCCTTGGCCGAGTGCAGTGTCATCAGTTGCACACAATCGTCCCAGGCTTCTCCCTGCGTTTCGCCCGCTTCCAATGATGCGTGGCTCAGGAATGATTGCAGGTCGTTCATACCGGCATCTGCATCTTCCGCGGGCAATACGAATGCAGTCGCTGCATTGACCAGTTCGCGCAGGTTTTCGATCCGCGATTCCATTTTTTCGCGAGGCTCTTTTTCGTAGTGGGTAACCAGCTGGCTATCTTCGATGAGACCTTGCACCTGGTTACCCAGTGTCCAGTTTTCCATGCGTTCCCGCATATTGGATATAAGGCTCATGAAGCCGTTCAGTGCAGTGAGAGCCCTTGCAGGCAGCAGGTTTTGCCGCAGGCACTCCTGTGCTGCCTGCCACATGGGTAAACTGCTTTCTCGTGCCTGCAGACGCAATATGGAGAGGGTCTTCTGACCAATGCCACGGGCAGGGGTGTTGATGACGCGCTCAAGGGCAGCGTCGTCATTCGGATTCTGGATCAGACGCAGGTAGGCCAGTGCATCCCTGATTTCAGCGCGTTCGAAAAAGCGTTGCCCGCCATAGACACGATAGGCAATGGTTGCCTTGAGCAGGTATTCCTCGAATAGCCTTGATTGCGCCGTCGTGCGGTACACGATGGCCACTTCATCGGCGCGGCGGCCTTTTCCCAGCCATTGCTCTATCTGTTCAACGACAAAACGGGCCTCGTCCTGCTCATTGAATGCTGAGTAAAGTGTGATGGGTGCGCCCTTGTCATCAGCTGTCCAGAGTTTTTTGCCCATCCTGTCTTCATTATTGGCAATCAGGGCGTTGGCTGCTTCGAGAATATTCCCGCTGGAACGGTAATTCTGTTCCAGTTTGACAACCTGAACATCTGCAAAATCACGTTGAAAATGTTGAACATTTGCGACTTGCGCACCACGCCAGCCATAAATGGACTGATCATCATCACCCACCACCAGTACACGGCCAGTCTCCCCGGCCAGCATACGTATCCAGGCATACTGGATGGAGTTGGTGTCCTGGAATTCATCTACCAGCAGATGACCCAGACGATTGCGGTAGTGATCCAGTAATGATGGATGATTCAACCACAATTCGTGCGCACGTAGCAGCAGGTCTGCAAAATCAACCAACCCGGCCCGGTCACAACTGGCCTGATAGAGTTCGTAGATTCGCACCCACTGGGCAGTCATCGGGTTGCCCATATGTTCGATAGCGTCAGGTCTCTGGCCTTCATCCTTGCGGGCATTGATGTACCACTGAGCCTGTTTCGCCGGCCATTGGGCTTCGTCCATTCCCTCTTCCTTGATCAGGCGGCGTAGTATCCGGTGCTGATCGTCCGAGTCAATTATCTGGAAATTCTCCGGCAGACCGGCTTCAGCCCAGTGCATGCGCAACAGGCGGTGGGCGATACCGTGAAAGGTACCAATCCACATTGAACGAGCGGAGACCTGCAACAGGCTCTGGGCGCGTTCACGCATTTCACCAGCCGCCTTATTGGTAAAGGTTACTGCCAAGATGCTGAGGGGTGATACATGTTCAACCTGTATCAACCAGGCCAGGCGGTGTATCAGAACGCGTGTTTTACCACTGCCGGCACCGGCCAGCACCAGTGTATGTTTTGACTCCGTAGTGACTGCTTTTCGCTGCGCCTCGTTCAGATCTTCAAGCAGGTGGGATACATCCATGCTCTTCAGGTCTCGCTAACACTTGCCGACCGTTCCCTCGCGATAGCACGGTAGCCGATATCACGTCTGTAAAAGGCACCATCCCAATAAATTTTTTCGCAACCGGAATAGGCCGCTGCCGCTGCATCAAGTACGGTGTCGGCCATTGCGCAAACACATAATACCCTTCCGCCGGAGGTAACGATCTGGCCATTGAGCAAATCGGTACCGGCGTGGAAAACGCGGGTTTCGACCTGGTTTGCGACATCCAGACCTGAAATCAGATGACCTTTTGAATAACTGTCGGGATAGCCACCTGCCGCCATGACCACACCCAGGGCAGGTCGTGGATCCCATTCCACATCCACCTGGTGAAGCTTTCCATTAACAGCAGCAAGACAAAGTTCTGCCAGATCGGATTGTAAGCGCATCATGATAGGCTGGGTTTCGGGATCGCCAAAACGAACGTTAAATTCGAGGACCTTGGTTTCACCTTCAGGTGAAACCATCAGGCCGGCGTACAGAAAGCCGGTAAAAGGCATACCTTGCGCGGCCATACCCCGGATGGTTGGATAAATAACCGTTTCCATGGCTGTTTTATGCAACTCATCACTGATCACCGGTGCGGGTGAATAGGCACCCATACCGCCGGTATTGGGGCCAAGATCACCTTCATCCCGCGCCTTGTGGTCCTGGCTGGTAGCCAGTGGAAGTACATGCTCGCCATCCGCCATAACGATGAAACTGGCTTCCTCGCCGGTAAGAAATTCCTCAACGATTACGCGATGTCCGGCCTCACCAAATACGTTATCTGCCAGCATGTCTTTAACTGCGGTTTCCGCCTCTTCCAAGGTGTGGGCGATGATAACCCCTTTACCTGCAGCAAGACCGTCCGCCTTGACAACGATGGGTGCGCCATGTTGATGGATAAAGGCCACCGCCTCATCGATATCGGTGAAATTTCCATAGGCCGCGGTGGGAATACCGTGACGGGCCATGAAGTCCTTGGCAAAGGCCTTTGAACCTTCGAGCTGGGCAGCCGCAGCAGAGGGGCCGAAACAGGCTAAACCGGCTGCCGAAAAACGGTCAACGATGCCCGCGACCAATGGTGCCTCGGGGCCGACGATGGTCAAGCCGATATGCCGCTTCCGGGCAAAATCGATCAGGGCATCTATGTCATCGATGGCCAATGCCACGTTCTCCACGTTTGCTTCGAGCGCGCTACCCGCGTTGCCAGGTGCAACATAGACGTTCTCTACCTGCGCTGATTGTGCAACCCGCCATGCCAGTGCATGTTCACGGCCACCACTTCCGATAATTAGTACTTTCATTGAACGGCCCAAAATCCTGAAATATTCTGCTCTTTAACCTAGGAGCCTGTCGGGTTTGACCGATCGTAGCGAGAAAAAACCGATTTGAGTCAGATTTTTCGGTCTTTTGAGGCAAATAGCATCGCTATTAAACGAAAAAGAATGGAAAATCTGGCCAAACTCGGATTCTTCGTAGTAGATCATGTTAAATCTGACAGGCTCCTAGTTGATCTGTGAGCGGTCAAATCGGCTCACAGTAAACTCATTAGTGCCGGAAATGGCGCACACCGGTAAACACCATTGCCAACCCGTGCTCATTGGCAGCGTCGATAACCTCATCATCACGCATCGAACCTCCCGGTTGGATGACGGCCTTGATACCGGCCTCGGCAGCGGTATCGATTCCATCTCTGAACGGGAAAAATGCGTCAGACGCCATCACTGCACCAACAAGATCGAGTCCGGCGTCTGTAGCTTTCCAACGTGCGATACGGGCGGAGTCTACACGGCTCATCTGACCGGCTCCCACACCGAGAGTGCAACCCCCGGCAGCATATACAATGGCGTTGGACTTGGCCATCCGTGCAACTTTCCAGGCAAACAACATATCCAGCCATTCCTGTTCCGTTGGCTGTCTATCACTGACACAGGTGCAATCCGTTCTGTTGACGCGGTCGGCGTCTTTTTGTTGTACCAGCAAGCCACCCGATACCCGCTGATAATGCATATGCCGGGCAGTTTGCTGCTGACGGCTGCCACGCAGCAGGCGAACATTTGGCTTGTTGGCGAATGTCTGAAGTGCGCGATCACTGAAATCAGGTGCGATGACAACTTCGACAAATTGCTTTTCCGTGATTGCGGTGGCGACTTCGCCGTCAACCCGTTGGTTGAAGGCGATGATGCCACCAAAACTGGAAACCGGATCAGTCGCAAATGCGTTCTGATAAGCCTCGAAGTTACTATCGCCAAGCGCGACGCCACAGGGATTGGCATGTTTAACGATGACACAGGCCGGTTGCTGGCCGAACTGGTTGACGCATTCAAGCGCAGCATCAGCATCGTTGATGTTGTTGTAGGAAAGCTCCTTGCCCTGGAGTTGCTCGACGGCAGCAATACCGCTGGGTTCGACACCGGAATCCACATAAAAGCCAGCTGCCTGGTGCGGGTTTTCACCATAACGGAGTTCCTGTCTGCTTTGGAACTGTGGTGTGATGTATCCAGGCAGGGTACGGGTCAACCCGCCATCAACGCTTCTTCGACTGAGATAGGCGGCAACCAGTCCGTCATAACGGGCCGTGTGGGCAAACGCCTTGGTGGCCAGCGTAAATCGTTTCCCCGCTGACACTGAGCCCAACGTATGCAACTCGTCAGCAACTTCGACATAATCACCGGGGTCAACCACAACCGATACACGGGTATGATTTTTTGCCGCAGCGCGTACCATTGCAGGGCCGCCAATATCGATGTTTTCGATGGCATCCCGGAGGCTGCAATTTTCATCTGCAGTGACCGATTCAAACGGATACAGATTGACGATCACAAGATCAATGGCCGGAATGTCCTGGGCTTGCATGACAGCTTCGTCCTGGGCACGGCCCAGGATTCCGCCATGTATGCGCGGGTGCAAGGTTTTGACCCGGCCATCCATGATTTCGGAAAATCCTGTAAATTCACTCACACCGGTAACTGCAATACCTGCCTGGTCCAGCAGTTTTTGGGTGCCTCCGGTACTGAGTAAACTATAACCAAGACCCAGTAATTGCCGGGCGAAATCCACCAGGCCGGCTTTGTCTGAAACGCTAATCAGCGCGTACTTTTCTGTTGAAGGCATTGTTGGCTCTGCGTATTTAAAAATGGGTCAATCTTGTGGCTGTATGCTGAACACCCGGTGAAATTCGGGCATGGTCGCGTTCATCGTCGTGGCCGGATAATTTTGTTCGATGGAATCTTAATGGAATATCGCTGTATCTTGGTGCGTAGCGTATTGCGGGTAATGCCGAGCATATCCGCCGCCCGTGACTGGTTGCCACCGGTTAGCTTGAGGATTTCTTCGATCAGGGGTGGTTCGATTTCGGCCAGCAGGATCTGGTACAGGTTTTCAGGCGCGGTGTTACCCATGTCCTTAAGGTATCTGCTAACGGTGATCTTTACATGCTGTCTCAGGGGAATTATTTGTGCTGAATCTGCGTTCATGGTGTCTTCGAGTAGTCGGTATTTATTGGATGTTTGCTTTCTGTGAACACTAACATATTTGCATGGTGAAACTCTAAATTATTGTCGTTGGGCCGCGATTTTTTCATCTCAAAAAAAGTTTACCGGTTGATACCCCCGGATTAATCCGGACGCCAATTGGAGTTTTAGCCGGAAATGCTAAAGAAAACGGATTTCAAAACCGACCGCCTGATCGCCGGGGTCTCCCAGTTCAAGCAAAACCGGCAAATATACTTCTGCCGCCATTCCGGCCTTGGTATCGGCGCCCTGTCGTAAATAGTCCTCGGGCTGCAGTCGTCGTTGAGCGACTGGCTGATTGGCCACATCCAGCAGGGTAATTTCCAGCTCTGGAAACACCTGGGTGCGCTGCGCGAGGTTTACCAGGGTGAGACTTAGAACCAGGATGCCCGAACGGGTCGGGTGCGTGTGCATGTCACGGCTGACAAGTTGTATCTGTTGCGGATCTTTCAGTAGCCCCGTCTCTTCAACCTGCAACCAGCCGGCCTGCTTCATCCATGCACTAAGTCGTGGCTGATCCAGTAACGGCTCGCGGAAGGTCCAGGTCAAATTGGCAATGGTTAAAAGAACCAGCAACGCTGTCGCCAGTGACCAGGCCCACTGCCTGGGTTTGATATCGACGGGATCAGGTTCATTGCTTTGACGGGGAGTATGATCGGCATCGACTTTGACGACGCGCCCGAGTAGGGGCAGTATCATATCCGGCCCACTCGCTGGCCGGTGTGCCTCACCGGCTGGCCACTCATCAAAAAGAAAACTTAAAGCACTGAAAGTTCTTTCACATTGTCCGCACTTTACCAGGCCCCTGGCATGCGAAATCAATGCGGCGCTAAGCGGATGAACGGTTTTACATTGTGGGCAGCGTGTAAACATCAGTCCCGTATCGCGAAACTAAGGGTCACTGAAATTTTAACCTTGATCCGTCGGTTCCTGATCAATATCTTTGGCGTCAGAAGTCAGGTAACGGTAACGTTCAAGTTCTGCCTCGTAGCGGGCGCGAATCCGGTCTTCCCTTTTGCTCATGTTCAGGCGTCTCTTGTTATCCCGGATCTGCCTGGCATAAAGTTGGTCAATTTCCTTCTGTTGTGCCGCACTAACGATCTGGCCGGCCCGTTGGCGGTCAGCAGCCTGGCTGATCTGTTCTCTCAGGGCGGCGTTGGTCATGTCGGAAGATTGGGTAATAACATTCATATCGTAACCCAATTGGCCGATTTCCAGTTCAAGCGCTTTCAAAATCTCTTCTTCTGATGAGTAACGGACTACCAACAAGCGGTCGAACTGCGTCTGCCGTTTCTCTTCCGCGATCAATGGGCTCTCTTCTTCTTTGATTTTCTTTTCTGCTATGACTTCCAGTGGAAGGGAAGTGTCTTCGACATGTTCAATAACCAATCCGGCGTCATTGAGAATGTCATAAGGCTGGTCAGCATATTCGGCTGGCACCGCTGCGCCATAGTGCGGTTTACCGTCCTTGTCTTTCCAGCGGTAAGTATCGGCAGCCAGCGAAGTGACTGACAGGCTAATTATTCCGGCGATCAGCATTGCCACCATCCAGCGACGGGATTCCGACATGATATGCGGTCTATACTCCATAGGTATAACGATACCGCCGAATGGCCTCAATGTCGATATCTGTAACAGACTGACTTTCGAGAAACTCGATCAGATCATCGAGACCCGCAATGGCAATCACGGGTATTCCAAATTCACTCACGACCTCCTGCGCCGCAGATCTTTCACCCTGACCGCGTTCCTGACGGTCCAGTGCAATTGCAACTCCGCAGGGGTTCGCACCCGCCTGCTTAATCCAGTTGATGGATTCGCGTACCGATGTTCCAGCCGATATGACATCATCAGTGATCAAAACATTACCCTTGAGCTCAGCACCGACCAGGGTGCCGCCTTCGCCATGATCCTTGGCTTCCTTGCGGTTGTAGGCAAACGGGATATTCTGCCGGTGACCGGCATTGAGCATGATGGCAATACCCGAGACCAGCGGGATACCCTTGTAGGCCGGCCCAAACAGCATGTCGAATTCGACACCCGAATCGAGTATAGCCTGCGCATAACAGTTCGATAGTATCTCCAGGCTACGACCATCATCAAAACCGCCGGCGTTGAAAAAATATGGGCTGACCCGCCCGGATTTCAGTGTGAACTCGCCAAATTTGAGATTGCCCTGTGTCATGGCCAGTTCAAAAAATTGTTGTTTATAGTTTTGCATCGGGGAAGTATCTCGCGGCTTCGCCGAAGCTTCAATATATTGCTGCATTCTGCACGGGTCATGACAAGATGCCCAAGGGCGGTTATGCTGCTTGCCTGCACCCCAAAACAGAAGAATTCCACCGCATGAGAATTATCAGTGTTAATACCAATGGCATTCGGGCAGCGGCCCGCAAGGGCTTTTTTGACTGGATGCAAAAGCAGAAACCGGATGTTGTGTGTATCCAGGAAACCAAGGCACAGGAAGACCAGTTAGGTGATCCGGTGTTTTCACCGGCCGGTTACCGGCGTTATTTTCACGATGCACAAAAAAAGGGTTACAGCGGCGTTGCCATTTATACCCCTCACGAACCCGATGATATGCATTTTGGTATTGGCTGGGATGTCATGGACGAAGAAGGCCGTTGGATCAGGGCCGATTTTGGTAACTTGAGTGTTATCTCGCTGTACATGCAATCCGGTTCGTCAAAAGAAGAGCGCCAGCAGATCAAGTACCGGAGCATGGATTATCTGCAACCCTTACTCAAGGCAATGGTGGAAGAGGGTCGTGAGTACATCATCTGTGGCGATTGGAATATCGCGCATAAGAAAATTGATATCAAAAACTGGCGGAGCAACCAGAAAAATTCCGGTTTTCTGCCGGAGGAACGCGCATGGATGGACGAACTGTTTGGTCATGTCGGTATGGTTGATACATTCCGCCAGGTGGAAACCGGCGAAGATCAGTACACCTGGTGGTCCAACCGTGGCCAGGCCTGGGCCAACAACACCGGTTGGCGTATTGATTACCATGTCGCCACACCGGGTATAGCGGCGACGGCACAGGCGGTGGAGATTTACAAGGATGAACGCTTTTCTGATCACGCCCCGCTGACCATTGACTACGACTACGACATTGCGGGCAGGTAGCATAAATTGAGTACGGCCCCCCGGCGTTGGCAGGACATCTTGTTTAACCGCAAGATGGTCAGCTGTATTTTCCTGGGGTTCACCTCCGGTATGCCGCTTTATGTTTTGATCCAGTTGGTACCGGCCTGGTTGCGGAGCCATGAGATTGACCTGGCGACTATTGGCTTGTTTGCACTGGTTTCTTTGCCGTATACCTGGAAGTTCCTGTGGTCACCTTTCATGGACCGTTACAAACTTCCCTTTTTGGGCAGGCGGCGGGGATGGGCACTGATTACGCAGCTTGGATTGCTTTTTTCGATCGCTGCACTTGGCCAGTTTGACCCTTCGGCCTCACTGCAGGCCATTGTCGTGACGGTTTTCATTGTCTCGTTGTTTGGTGCCAGCCAGGATATCGTGGTCGATGCCTACCGGCGTGAATTGCTGGCCGATGACGAACTGGGCACGGGTACGTCACTGTTTATCAACGCCTACCGTCTTTCATCGCTGGTGCCGGGGTCACTGGCATTGATTCTTTCCGATATTCTGCCGTGGCCGGTGGTTTACTGGGTCACGGCCGCTTTTATGGGTGTGGGTATTATCACCACCTTTATCATCAAGGAGGTCAGTGATGATGCCCTCGCGCCGGCTACGCTGAGAGAGGCCGTCGTCGATCCATTCAAGGAGTTTTTTTCACGCGGGGGTATCAAGGCCGGACTGGCGATTCTCGCGTTCATGTTTCTTTACAAGCTCGGCGATAACATGGCGACTGCGCTTGCGACACCGTTTTACCTGGATATGGGTTTCAGCCGCACCGAAATAGGTTCGATTGCGAAGATAGCGGCGTTATGGGCTTCCATCGCCGGGGGAATACTGGGTGGTATCGTCATGTTGAAACTGAGTATCAACCGGGCACTCTGGGTATTTGGTTTTGTGCAGATGGTGACCATACTGGGTTATGTCTGGTTGAGCATGGTTGGTCATCACCCGCTGGGTTTGTTCCTGGTGGTCAGTGGCGAGTACCTGGGCGTTGGGCTGGGTGCAATTGCGCTGACAGCGTACATGGCGCGTGAGACCAGCAAGGCCTTTACCGCCACGCAGTTTGCCCTGTTCAGCAGTTTTATTGCGATACCCAGAACATTTGCCAATGCATCGACGGGTTTCATAATCGAAGCGATCGGTTATACGCAGTTTTTTGTTGTTTGCACCCTGGTCGCGATTCCGGGAATGCTGCTTCTTTTAAAAGTGGCGCCCTGGAATGAACGCCGGGCCTGATTGGACTTAGCGCTGTATTTCAGCCGGCTCGTCCCCGGCTTTCGGGAAAATCGGCAGGTAGTGCACCGCGAGAAGGAAAATGACAGTGCCCCCGGTAAAAAAAGCAAGCGACAAGGCAATTTCCATCCAGGTCGGAATATAGTGCAGGTGATCGCTGACTGACATTCCGAACCAACTGACATTTATCCTGTTCAGTACGATCCCCGCCATAACGAGCAGCGAGGCGCCAAGCAGCCATCTCGGTAACAACCGTACTTTCCTGATTGACAGCAGTATCGCAGGCAATGCAACGCAGCCCACCATTTCCAACAGGAACAGGCGGCTCTGCAGGCTTCCTTCAAGAACCATACCCAGGGATCCGCGTGCGGCGAGGTCCGCTATTTTCATCACCAGGTAAATAAACAGGATGATGGCCGCAGCCCTGCCCAGGTCCCTCATCAGCATCGACTCGAGGCCATGATTCAGGATTTTGGCCGAGAAAAACGACTCGACGATCACCACGCACATACCGGCAGCTACCGCGGAGATCAGGAAAAACACCGGCAACAGGGGTGAGTACCACAACGGGTAGAGCTTTTCAGGAACTATCAGGTACAGGGAACCAAGTGAAGACTGGTGCATGGTGGAGAGGATTACACCCGCAATGACAACCGGTATCGTGGTTACCTGGACGATTCTCAAAAGCCTGGTTAATCCAAGGCGTTCAAGTACGGGCGGGCTGGTTTCAATGGCCAGCACCGTCGAGTAAAGTATCACGCACCAGGTCACTTCGAACATGATCGAGTGGTGTTGCCACATAACCAGCGGATGCCACCAACTCAACGGTCGGCCGATGTCGATAAAGAGCGCAACCGCGACCAGCATGTAACCCAGAAATGCCGTGAGTATGGTCGGCCTCAGTATCGGTTTGAAGCGTTCGATGCGAAAAATATGCACCGTGGCAGCAATGACGAAGCCACCGGCTGCCAGGGCAACACCTGCGAATACATCCGCACCAATCCACAATCCCCAGGGGGCAGCGTCATTCATGCCCGATACCGCGCCGAGACCCTCGGTGAAGCGCCGGATCAACGTCCACAATGCCGCAAGCCAGATACAAGCAATGGTGACGAATGTAACCGGGCGCAGGAAACGCGGTCTCTTGTCATAGGCCAGGCATATGGCCACCCAGGTCAAAACAGCCACGCATGCAAGTATGAAAAGCCAGCCGTTCATTCGGATTCCTCCTGGCTTTCGGACGCTTCCCGCCTTTCCGCTGCCTCGCGCCTTTTAAGACTCCAGGCCACCGTGCCGAACAGCCCAGCCATGGCCGAGGCCATGATGGGAATCTTGGACAGAACTTCCCAGGTCAGGGGTGGCATCGGCGCTGTTTCCACGCCGGATTTAAACCCGATGTTTTCAAAGGGTACGTCAGAGAGATAAAGCCAGGCGGTTCCACCGGCCTCATTCTCGCCGTATATATGGTTAACGTAACGGTCAGCTTGTGTCTTGATCCGGGCCCGGGCCTCAAACAGGAGCGCATCCCGCGTGCCAAATTTCAGTGCGCCGGTCGGGCAGGACTCGACACAGGCAGGAAGCCGTCCTTCCGCAAGCCGTGTGTGGGCACAGAACTGGCACTTGCCTATGACCGCCCACATACCCCCTTCCCACTCGAACTTGGGGATATCAAACGGACAGGCCATGATGCAGTAGCGGCAGCCGATGCAGCGGTCTGCACTGTAAAGGATCGGCCCCACTTCAGATTTTGTCATCGCCCCGACTGGGCATACGGAAACACAGGTGGGTTCCAGGCAGTGCATGCACTGCGACTTGATATTACGCGTGACCTCGACACCGTCCTCATTGTGACCGGTTACCGGGTTGACCACGGTCCACTGGTCAAAGCGCAGTTCCTCTGAATCCCATGTGCCGGGAAAATCAGCAGTTAAATCACTAGTGACGGGCAGGTCATTGGCCTGCTTGCAGGCCCGCATGCACGAGCGGCATCCGATGCATCGCGTGATATCAACCAGTACAGACGGGGTATCCGCAAAAGCCGGCTTATGTGCCTTCAAGCCTTCAGGTGAAATGACACAGAGGCCCGTTCCGCCTGCCAGGCCTTGCAGGAACCGCCTGCGGTTAAACGTGTTCAAGTCCTTGTTATGTCCGGTGCTTTTTCATTGGGGTATTCTTCTTTTTCAGAAAATACCAGCCGAACATCCAGCCGAGCAGTAAGCCAACCAGCAGGCCCAGGACAGAGACAGTCCAGAGCTTTTTACGTGCGCTGTCGAGCATCCAGGTCAGCGTCCGTACTTCTTCATACAGTTCCAGCGCGCCCTTGCCACCTGTCAGGTACTGACCCCTGGTTGCTTCCATCAACTGTTCACGCATCTCAGGCAACTGGGCACTCGAGTGCACCATGTCAGCGTGACAGCGGCCGCAAACTTCAGTGCCAACGTGAAGGTTGTGTCCGGGCGCGTTTACACCCTCGATGACATTCTCGGGTTCGGCGGACAACGGCATATGGCAACTGTTGCAATGCAGGCCTTCCAATTGGTGGGTTGCATGTGCGAAATCCTCGAGGCGCTGCGAGTGACAGGCCCCGCAGAGCAGGTCACCGCCTTTTAAGCGCAGGGTTTGGGTATGCACACCATGACAATCGAAGCACCGGATATCTGCCTGGCTGTGCCGGCTTAATTGCCACTCCTGGTAAGTTCGTATGTGGCAATCCCGGCAAACTTCCGAGGTGATGGGCAGGGGCATTTCGGCGTCTTTCTTGGAATGCCCTTTGCTCATGATTCCATGGCAGGATTCACAGGTGACGCCGGGGTGCGAAAAGGTACCGGCTTCAATGTCTGCGCCGGTGGCATGGCAGGCCAGGCAGGTGGGATCACTACCTAGCTCTTTCCAGGTTTCCTGGAAGCCATTGGAAAAAGCCAGGGCATGAGGCGACTCCTTCCACTGTTCATACTCGTCCTTATGGCACATCCTGCATTTTCGGGAGCCTTCGTAATCGGCCGCTTGTGCGGCAGAAACGAACACAAAGAGAATCACTAAACAAAAGGTATTCTTGAGTAATAAGACCATCATCATATCCTTAATCGGAGGCCCACCTGGGGAGTGGATTTATCTGATAACTTACCTGAAGGATACGCTTCCGTATGGAGAGTAAAATGACCTATATCAACAATATAGTCGCATTGTCAGATATCTTGTAGACATGCTTGAGAAAGTGTGGTCTGGGTGCCTGGAATTACCAAACAGTTTACAGGGACAGTTTGCCTGTTAACGTTCAATCCAGTGTTGGGCTTCATAGACTGAGCCACTGCAAATCACTTTTCGGATTAGTTGGCAGAACCCGGTATAACCAGCCCCTGAAATAGGGGTCCCTCTCCACCAGCGAAGGATCTGACAGTGCATTTTGATTCACTTCGAGCACACTGCCGCTCAACGGGCACATGATGCTGTGTTTCGACCCGTCCGGAGAAATCGCTTCAGCACAGGTCACCCCCTGCAAGAGGTCTTCGCCCAGTGGTGAAAGTTCGATTTCTTCGATTCCTTCCATCGCCTTCAGGAACAGGTCACTCACTCCGATTTTTGCAGTGCCCTTATCCTCCATCAGGACCCAGCTGGCATAACCCAGGCGGTGATAATGTGCAGGTGGGGGGACGAAACTCATGGCGCCACTGCCCGGCAGACCGGCTGACTCCGCTTCGTCCAGCAACATGCCACAACGGAGGCTGCGTCCAACCACCGTGAGCAATTCATCGGCGGTAAACGGTTTTGGTATATAGTCCACCGCACCTGTCGAGGTCAGGCTCCTGACCGCGTTTTCAACCGTGGAGTATCCGGTCATCATGACAACGGGCGTGCGGATACCCCTGCGGGCAAGTTCTTCGAGGAACTGGAAGCCATTGAGTTCCGGCATCATGATGTCGCAGAGCATCAGGTGAAATTCACTTTCCTCCAGGTTCCGCAAGGCTTCAGAAGCATGGCCGGCGGCGGATACCGTCATACCTTCCGCGCCACAAATCTTCACCACGGCCTGTGTGACGGTCGGTTCATCGTCGATAACGAGAATATCCTGCAACATGATCTATGCTCCCACCGGAATGCGGATGATGAAGGTCGTGCCCTTACCGACTTCGCTGTCAACCGAGATCGTACCATTATGGTTGTCAATGATCCCCCATGTAACAGCCAGGCCCAGGCCGGTTCCCTTTTGTCCCTTGGTCGTTGTAAACGGCTCAAAAAGTTTCTCCATCTGCGACTTGGGAATGCCGCAACCACTGTCAATCACCTGGACCTCCACGTATTCGTCATTCCAGGCAGACTCGGCCTGCTCCCAGTGATGCCAGTCGCAGCCTTCCCGTAAACAACCTTGAACCATCCCTTTCAAAGGCACCTCGAATGCATAGATCGGTGCGCCGCACTTCGGGCAGGTCTCCCCCTCTGCGATGAGCGAAGCCGAGCAGTCCGGGCACATGAGGTCAACACCTTCCTCGAGAGGGGGCATGTCACCCAGGCGATGTTTGGTTGATCCATACATGGGGTTGAGATGGATAAGACCGGTCTGCTTCTTTTTGCGGTAGCGCATGCTGATCGCGGGTTTTGCGTCGATCTGGACCTTTCGGTCGACCAGGTCATGCCGCTTCCGGCACAGGGCGCGCTTGATCTGCAGGGTTCCCTGCGGGCTCAGGCTGATCACCTTGCTCGTGATTTTTATCGTGCCGCCTTCTTCTCCGATGGCATCGCAGGCGTTGACCACCAGGTTGATAAAAACCTGTTGAATCTGGTTGGCGTCGGCCCGCACTTTCGGAAGTGCTTGATCCAGTTCCATGAGCAGGTCTACCTGTTTCATGGAGAGCTGGTTCTCGACCACGGTTGTGGCGCGCCGGATAATTTCGTTGATATCGGCCATGCGTTTCTTTGGCACGGTCTGGCGGGCAAAATCCAGCAGGCTCTTGACGATCTCCCGGCAGCGGATGGTTTCGGAAACGATGACCTGCAGGTCGTCGCTGATTTCCGGTTGCCCTTCTGATCGCTTCAACAGGTATGAGCTGTTGGTGAGTACGGCGGTCAGGGGGTTGTTGATTTCGTGCGCCACGCCTGCTGCCAGCCTACCGAGGGAGGCGAGCTTGTCTGACTGGAACAACTGCAACCGTGCCTCCGCCAGGTTATCGGTCATGCTGTTGAAAGACTTGGCCAGCATTCCCAGCTCATCTTCCCTCTTTACTTCGACCCGGTAGTTGAGGTTTCCACCGGACACTTCCCTGGTGGCCTTGAGTAGATCCTGGACTGGCCTGTCGATCCACCAGCGGACCAGGAAACCGATGATCAGGCTCAGGAGAATGATGACACTAACAGCAAGAACCACGATTGCAATCTGGCTGCGGCGAATGTTTTCATCAACCTTGTCCAGTGGCATCGTGACGTCCAGTACCCCGAGCACGGTCTGCGATTCGGGGTGTGCGTGGCAGGTTGACGTCCAGCACGATGGTTCGTTGTAAACCGGGTTGATAATACCCAGTAGCCGCGGTCCGTCGGGTTCAGGGCGGAAGATCCGCATATGTTCCTGCTTCTGCAATTTTTTAATCGGCTCGCCCGTCAGGTGACAGCGGTAACAGCTGGTAGCCTGCATGGTGACCATCTTCCCGATCTCCTTCGGGATCGACGAGTAGATCACCTCTCCATCCTTGTTGAAGACACGGATGCCGTCAATGGCTCCCTGGCCACCGATTCGACTGATGCTGTCCTGGATTCGCACCCGGTCGTTATGCAACATGTCATAGCCCATGTCGGACTTCAGGTGATCGCTGAACTGGGTTGCGTGCCGCTCGACTTCCATCAGCAGGGTCTTGTTTTCGGACTGGATATTGAAATAGGCAAAAATGCTGATCACGACAAGCAGTGTCAGGACGACACCGAAGGTCAGTTTCAGGCCTATTTTGCTATTGAGCATAAGTCACCCCAAAGGGTGTTTATCGATGTGAATCTTTACGCTTTTTATCCGATGGTGAAAGGTATCGGATCAAGTAGACAAACAGCGCCCAGAAACACAATAAAAGCAAGTACTCGAGGCCTTTCGTTTCAAAGATATTTACATAGGTAAACGAATCCATTTCGGCTCCTTGTTTGGGTGGACCGCAACGCACCGCATCGCGGTGTGTTACGGCTTAATTCTAATGCTTTCCGTTCAAAACCGGCAAACGCGTGACGACCCAGCGGAACACCCAGAGTTCAGCAAATATGACCATCAGCGTGACGATTATTTCCTGCCACGACGGGAAATAATGTACATCCGCGTACCAGTTGAAAGCGATAATGGAGATATTGAGCCGGTTGAGTATGATGCCCAACAACGCCATGATTGCCGCGATTTTGACGATGTTCAAACTTTTGTGCTTGAAGCCAAAGGCGAACATCAGGGCCGGGACCAGTACAAATCCTATCACCTCCACGAGGTACCAGAGACCCCATTCATTGACGACCATTTCCCACTGCTTGTCGTGAATGAAAAGCAGTGCTTTGAAAAAGTAATAAACGAACATTGTGATGGCCGCGCCCTTGGCCAGGCCGAACACGATACCGTCAAACTCTTTGTGATGCTTAGCAGGTATCAGGCGGCTAAAAACCCTGTGACTGACGGTCCCTTCGATGATAATCATGCACAGGCCAGCGTAGATGCTGGAAACGAAGAACAGGATCGGGATGAATTCCGACCACCACAGGGGGTGAATCTTGGGCTTGGCCATGAGGAACAGCGCCCCAAGGCCCGACTGGTGCAGTATCGACAGCGTTATTCCAAGCACAACGGTGACGAGTGTCAGATTCTTGAGGAATTTACGGGCTTTTTCCAGGTTCAGCCATTCCGCGATGACCGGCGAGAACTCGATGAATTCCGCGACCATGTAGAGCAGGAAATGCCAGCAGATCAGGAACAGGACGGAACTGAACCCGAACGAGTTGCCGATGTATGGGTTCGGGGCTTGCCACGGCCGGCCGAGATCGATCAGCAGTGCGCCGCCGTAAAAGCAGTAGGCGAGAAAGCCGTTCAAGACGGTCGCGCGGACGATGGATTCGTATCGCTTGTCACCGATGACGTACACCACGAAAGTGATGACATAAGCGCCGCCGGCGAGCGCCACACCCGTGATAACGTCGAACCCCATCCACAGGCCCCAGGGGGTTTCCTGCGAAAGGTTAGTCACCGAACCGAGACCGTATCTGAAGCGATAAACCAGGATAACCAGTCCGGTCAAGATCACCGGGATCGAGATGATATTGAAAGGCGTGAGCCACGGCCCGCGTGGTTTCAACTCCTGCAGCAAGAATCGAAAAAAGTCACCAAATGACGTAATGGGGGCACTACTGACATGGGTATTGCTATTCATGGTTTGTCCCCCTCGTTATCCGGGCTGACGTCAATTTCGAACTCTGCATCCACACTTTGCGTGTTATTGCCCGCAAGTGCATTGAGGCCCAGCAGAAAAGCAGGGACACCAAAAAGAATCATCGGTACGGCGTAGAGGAATTCCTTTGTATACTCGGGGTAGGGTCGTTTACCGAGGTCTGTTCTGAAACCTATCTGGTCAAACGGCACGGCCGACAGATAGATGTAACCGGTTCCGCCAACTTCGTGCTCACCGTAGATATGGTGTACATATTTATCCGGGTAGCTGTAAATTCTGTGCCTGGCAATTTCGAGATTTTTCAGACGCGACCCAAACATCAGCGCATCGGTAGGACAGGCCTCGACACAGGCGGGTTTTTGACCCTCCTCCAGACGTTCGAAACACATGGTGCATTTCTGCAGTTTCGGGTTCCATTCGTCATACTCGAATTTTGGCATGTCAAACGGGCAGGAAATCATGCAGAAGCGGCAGCCAATACACTTGCTTCCCCTCCAGACAACCGGACCACCGTTCATTTGCTTCATCGCCTCGGTCGGGCAGGCGGTCGCGCAGGCAGCCTGGTAGCAATGCATACACTGTTTCTTGACAAACACATCGCCTTTTTCCGTTTCGAATTTATTGACGACGGTATATTGATTCTCATCGGTATTGCGGTGCGTTTCCAGCGCTCCGTCATTGAGCACGTCGGGTACATGCATATCCCAGGTTTCGCCACAGGCAACTTCACAGGCCCGGCAGCCGATACAGCGTGTGGTGTCTACCAAAATACCTACAAACTCTTCCGGATCGTGTTGTTCCTGGGCGCGTGCTTTCTTGCCTGTCAACGCGGTTCCACCGACAACCAGTGATGTTTTTAGAAAACCTCGTCTATCCATTATGTCTCCTTAACCGGCCCTTGTTACTTTTCTTCCTTTACGTGACAGTAAACACATCCCTGGCTTGCCTCGACACCCGTCCTGGTGTCATGGCATTTCCAGCAACTCTTGTGGACAACCACTTTAGAACTGAGTGTCTCATCTGCGATGTTGTTCGGGTTTGTGTGATGACACTCACCACATTGGTAGTAAACCTGGTCTGCTGCTGATTTTGGATTATGGCAAGCCTGGCAACTTATCCAGGAAGACTCCAGGTAGTCCGGATGAGGCGTATCCAGCTCGACGGCATGAATCTGGTGGTGACACTCCACGCATTCCATTTTGACGCCCGTTACATGGAAATCGTGTGGGAAAATCACATCCCCTACTGAAGATTCAATCAGGATTTCCTGCAGGCTACCGGCATCGTCCAACATTGGGCTTTCCTCACCTTCCCCAGCAGTTTCCGCTGGTACCGGGTGTGCAATGTCCAGCCAGCGCGCTTCGAAATCAAAGCCTTTGAAGGTGGGGCTTTCTTCATTGTGGCACTTTCTGCAACCGATGTTCATGATCAACCCGGCCGCCCTGGCAGCCTCGGGGTCGAGCATGACCTTTTTGGATTTATAGTCGGAACCGGGGCCGTGACAGGCTTCGCAGCCCACACCTTCGTTGTCTGTGTAGTTCGCGTTTTCGTTAATTACCACAACCCCGCCAAGGCTGGCCCTGGTGGCATGACATTTCAGACAGGCGGGCTCTTGTTGGGGATCGCCAAGCCCTTTATCGGCTGCGATTTTTTTGGATTTCTCGCTTGCCAGGGTATCAAAGGCCCTGGCGTGGGCGGATTCAGTCCAGATTCGCCACTGGTCACCGGTTTTGGCCCTGTGACAGGCTTTGCATTTCGGCGCGCCGACGAGTTCGGGTGCGGCCACCGCCAGTTGTGTCATGCCGAACATCAGGCCCGCAAGCACGACCAGGAGAACATGAAGTTTACGCATAAATGCCTCGCAAGATTTTATCTGGGAAAGGCCCTGCTTCAAGCGGGGTTTTCGGCTTGCCGGAACGTTTTCGCAAAACTGTCCAGCAGCTCTACATATTGCGTCGCCGAGAGTTGCTGCTCTTCTTCCTTGTCATCACCGGATGTAAAGCCACTGGCGAGTTCGTGGAAGCGATCGATTTCCTGCTGGTACCAATCCACCGAATCACGGCCGATCTTGAGACTGGGTAGTTCGCCGGCGAGGTCTGAAGGCTCGATGCGACACATCCAGCTCAGCTCGAACGGCTTGACCGCCAGCCACTCGGGATGTTCGGCGTGTTCGGTGTTAACGGCAATGACCTTGCCGCTAAGCGGAGCCGGAATTGCAAGGTTGTAATCGCCGTACCCGATCGAGAACAGGGTGTCGCCCTTGTTGACCTTCTTGTGCCAATCCTGGCAGTTCAACCTGGTCAACCTTGTCAAACACCTTTCTGACCAGGTCATCCAGGCCGACTTGCACAGCGCCGTTCGACAGAATCCTGGCCCAGGCGTGCTGCGGGGAAATAAAGATACCTGCGGGGACGTTGAGTTCGAATTTCGAGTCGGACTCGCGGGTTCCCGGTTTGACCAGGCGGATCTTGTGCCGCATGTTTTTTTCCAGTTTGTCCTGGCGTTTGATCAATGCTTTCTTGACGAAGGCAAGTAATTCGTCTTCGGTGAACGGTTTCTCTATATAGGCCATGGCGCCAAAACTGACTGTTTCCACGGCGGTTTCGATCGATGCATAACCGGTGATGACGATGATATCGATATCGGGACGCAGGTGTCTTGCGGCCTTGGTCAACTCGACCCCATCCATTTCCGGCATTTTCAGATCGGTGAAAATAAAGTCGTAATCGTTTTTGCGAATCAGACCCAGGGCCTCGGAGCCTTTTTCTACTGTATCGATGCTATAGCCTGCTAATACGAGTATTTTTCGAAAGCTGCTCAGGATGATTTCCTCATCATCCACGGCCAGAATCCGGGCTTTCGGATTATCCAGTTCCACTCGCTTTAACGAAGCCGCTTCTTCGCTCACATCCAGCTTCAATCCTTCATCCAGGGCTTGCTCTCTTTCTATCTTCAAACGGTTTTCGCTGGCTCTCTTCAGAAGAATGCGAAGGATAAAATCGACAATGACAAACGCAACGATTGTTATAATTACGATTAGGGCTACAATCATCTTATTGATCCTCTGAAGTGACGAAAAACTGCGGTGCTGACCTTGACAGGCCGGCCCGGTTCGTGAGGTTGGTGTTGTGTTGAGGGCGGCAGAAGAACGCAATCCAAACCTGTGAGAGGGTTTGGGTGGGTAGTCGCACCAGAGCCGTCTTGCAAGTAGGCGTTCTCGTCGCGAAAAATTGCAGAAATTTTCAAGATAATCACCTTCCCTGACTGTGTTGGGAAACCCGATTTTCTGCGAGCAATTTTTATAATTAGAAACCAACACTACGCCTCGGCTTCTGCCCTTGTAATGACCTAGATCAACTAAGGGGCTGATATTTTCCGAGCGAAATCAACGAACTGAGAATAAAATCTGATTAATTTGTAAACAACTGATATTACGTGATTAATGTTCAAGCAAGGGTGGCGGTTATCAAGTGTCTGAAAGATACGGGTTTCATCATTGGAAGCATAAGTCACATCCTCCGGTGAGAGTGCGCAGGACCATAAGTAAGGAAGTGGCCGACGTCGGGATACTGGAGTTGACGTGAATGGCAGAATCAAGTCACAAAGAGACAGTTGTTAACGAACCTCAACAACACGGAAACCAAACGGCAGAATTGCGAGCCGGGTCATCTTGAGGTGTTGGGCCGCAAACGGCAGGCCGATAATCGTGACAGCGAAAAATGCCGCCAGGAATAAATGCAGTAACGCCAGTTCCAGACCCGGCAGGATAATCCAGATGACATTCATGATGACGGAAATGGCACCGCCGGGCGGTTCGGTTTCACGGATTTCGTGACCGAACGGGGCCAGACCCAACATGGATAATTTAAAGCACTGAATCCCGAATGGAATACCAATAATGGTGATACATAAAAGAACGCCACCAAAGACATAGGCGAATGTGACAAGGAACCCGCCGAAGACAAACCAAAGAACATTGAGCAGAAATGACATTCTCAGATTATATACATTAACTTCAGATTCGCTATCCAAATCTTCTGAAGATTGGTTCCCTGTTAGTATTGACCTTGCAAGTTATAGATGACCACGGCTTCAGCGGCGTGATCAGCTGCGGGGTTGTTGCTCCTGTGCAGGTTAACCGCTCGGTCGCGGGCATTGTCATCCACACGATAGTATTCGTGTAACTGCCGGTGCTCCGCTGCCAGTTTACCGTTACCGAGCATGTTATGGATCAGACCGAGGTTAAAGTGGGCGGTGGTGTTTTCCGGGTCCAGTTGCAGGGTCTTGTCAAACCACTGCTGCGCTTCCCCGAGTATCTGCTTGCGTGCTTCCAACCTGTCAGCACCACGCTGTGTTTTAGCCTTCTCGAGCAGCGTTTGGGCTAATTCATTTATCACCCGGTAGTCCTGGCTGAAGTCGAACTCACGCTGCCTTGCGACTTCATAGTCGGTATTCAGTACGTGTCTGAAGTTGTCTATGGCTGCGTCCAGTTCACCGTTCTGTTTATTCACCAGGCCGGTGAGCCAGTCAAGCAACCAGGGGTAGGCCGGTGGATCAAATGCCGTGGCCCGGCGCAAGGCCTTTGTCGCGTCATCAAGACGCCCTTCGCGCAGGTAAACACGGGCCAGGTTAACCGGTCCATCGGCATGGCCAAGACCCTCCACCTGG
This sequence comes from uncultured Gammaproteobacteria bacterium, assembly GCA_963749115.1. Taxonomy (GTDB): domain Bacteria; phylum Pseudomonadota; class Gammaproteobacteria; order Xanthomonadales; family SZUA-36; genus SZUA-36. The sequence continues at coordinate 31,511 of CAVVLP010000006.1, read as the reverse complement.
CTGAAGGCATATTCCGCCTGACGCAATTCACCGCGTTGTCCTTTACGCAACAAGCCTATGCCGTAATCATTCCAGCGTTGCCAGGCGGGAATCCACACGTCTTTTTCCAGCGCCTGTCCTGAATCCCTGTTGATTGGAAATCGAATCTCATCGCTGGCGATTAAGGTTATCGGCAGATTGTTACCTTCGAATTTCTCAGCCTGGATATAGCGCAGATAAGTCGTGTCAAATTTGCGGTAGTTGAGCTTAACCTCGATGCTGATTTCACCTTGCAGGTCATCGGGTACATTGAAACCAAAGTGGATCGTATCAGCAGCACCGGGTGGAATCTGGTGGTTGTACAAGGGTGTGAAAATGTCTTCCGCGTTACGCCGGTCAATGCGGTTACCTTCGCGGTCAAGCATATAGACATTAATAAAGTGAGCCCAGGGATCCACCGTGCCATCGGCCTGCCGCTGACCACTGCCACCGATGACCTGATCGTTGTTACGTAGTGTCACTTCCAGCCATACTTCGTTGGAATCAGCGGTGCCCTCGGTAAACAGGTGGCCGGGTGTGAGGGTGCGCACCACGGTCTCCAGCAGATAACTCTCACCGGATTTGAGACCGGGCACCTGCGGACGAAGTGGTGCAATTAACGGACCGTTGATCGTACCGCCGGTTTTCAGGCCAAATATATCGATCCGCAACGCATCCTTGAGGAATTCCCGGTGGGTTTCATTGACCCATGCTGGTGCATCCGTCATGAACGGCAGTGCGGTATTGGCGCCGGAGAACTGATGGTCATGCACTTTTAGCTCCCCTGTGCCGTCGAAGAATGCGGCGCCAAAATCGTCGGATGCCTGTAACGGCATGTGGCATGCAGCACACTTGTGCACGGCTTTTGACGGGTAGTAAAAACTGCTTGCACCGTGCCCGGACACACCGGACAGGTGGTAGGCATCCTGGTGGTTCTGACCACGCAACCACTTGTAGGCATTCAACTCGGGTGGCAGGTGTACCTTGTGACAACTGCCGCAGAATTCCGGTTGCCCGTGTAGTGGTTTGAGAAAGGTTTTCTTGTGAAAGGCCGGCTTGGCTTTGACCAACTGCTGATTGAGCCACTGCAGAAATGGGTTGCTGCTGAACGCGAACGGGTAATGTTGCGGTTCGGCAAGCGTGAAATCGGCGTTACCACGCGGACTGTTGATACTGGTGATCGCATGGCAACTGGTGCAGGTAATTCCGGCGTTGGCTAGTGGATCATCGGTGTCGCCGAAGCCGGGATCATCAAACACCCCGCTGAACAGCGGAACGGGATCATGGCAACCGGCGCAAAAGCGGGATTTATGGGTATTACCATCCTGCGCCAGACCCGCATCCCGGGTTTGCATCACCGAAAAGCGGTAGGCGGGGTTGTTGAAAGAACTGAAACGGTGGGCGCTGTATTGCCACTTTTCATGTACATCCGCGTGACACTGCTGGCAATACGCATCCATCATCAAGCTTTTGGCAGGCAGGAATTTGTTACCTGGTGTCCTCGCCAGCGCAGGAAAAAACGGGCTGGTTTCGTCATGGTCGATTTCGGTTTGGTTGCCACTGGCAACGGGGTACTGCATGTCCATCACCTGGGGCAACAGGGCTAAACCAAGCACGACAATGGCGGTCGTTCCCCAGGCAATTCCGGGCCCATAACGCATGCGTTTACCGGCCAGCCGGTGCAGGATGAAAAGCCAGATGGCCAGTAACGGTGTTAATACATGCAACCAGTATGCGGTGTCACGAACGAAAGGGTCTTTGATCGAAAAAAAATCGAACCGTGTCAGTACCAGGCCACTGATCAAGAGTAATAACACGGTTGTATACAGGGCCAGGCCGGCGCGTTTGGCGCGGAAGTTGGGTCGTGATAATGCGTTACGCATATGCACCGCGCCAAACACGACTGCCGGCAAAATGATCAGCAACCCCAACAGCAAATGCAGCAAGAACATCAGTTGATAAAAGTACGCCTGGTATATCTGCCCGCTGAGCCACTCGGCCACGGTGATACCGGCGAGGTACAGGCTATTGACGGTCAGCAGGCCAAACATGACAAAGACAACGGCCAGCAGGTGCCCCAGGCGCGGACCGATGACCGGCAGGTAACGCCGCGGGGCCTCCGGGTGTTGTGTGCCAATTGCTTGTCCAGGGTTGTTTGTCATTCTTTAATGCGAACCTGCAGATAATGCGAAAAAAATCCCGAGACCGTATAGTATAACCAGCACTCGCCGACGGAAATGTTATGAATCGCAGCAATCGCCGTGAGGCAACGGATGAAATCGTCGGTTTGGCCTTCAAGCGCTCTTTACTCATCGTTGCAATAGCAGCCGCGCTTTTTGTCGCCGGCATCCTGGTTTACAAAGCGCTGCAGAAAGAAGAGACGCTGGTTGAAGCGCCGCCCGCCTCTCCTGTCAGCACAAGTGTTAACGCGCCGTTCCCTACAGTGAATTTCACAGACATTACCCTTGCGGCGGGTATCTCTTTCTCGCACTCCAACGGCGCGTCCGGTGAAAAACTGTTACCGGAAACGATGGGTAGCGGAGCGGCTTTTTTCGATTACGATAATGATGGTGACCAGGACCTGTTGCTGATCAATTCCGGGCACTGGTCACATGAGACAGGCCCGGATGAAGAGCAGCCCACGACGAAGCTCTACCGTAATGACGGGCAGGGCGGGTTCTCTGATGTAACCCCGGCTTCAGGCCTGGATGTCCCACTCTATGGCATGGGTGTTGCAATTGGCGATTATGATAACGACGGTGATGCAGACGTTTTTATCACCGCGCTGGGCTTGAATCGCCTGTTCCGTAACGACGGCGGGCAGTTTCACGACATCACCAGAACTGCAGGAGTAGGTGGAGCGGAGGATGCGTGGAGTACCAGTGCCGGTTTTGCAGACATCGATAATGATGGTGACCTTGATCTGTTCGTTGCCAACTACGTGCGCTGGTCACGGCAGACTGATTTTGATGTCAATTTCCAGCTGACCGGAATCGGCCGCGCCTACGGGCCACCGACGGCCTTTGAGGGCACCTATAATTATCTCTATCGCAATGAAGGCAATGAACGCTTCAGCGATATTTCCGCGACCAGTGGTATCCAGGTTGATAATCCCGCGACCGCCAAACCGATGGGTAAGGCATTAGCCGTCGCACCTGTGGATATCGACCGCGATGGCTGGATGGATCTGCTGGTTGCCAATGACACGGTACAGAACTTTCTTTTTTACAACCTGGGGGATGGTGTTTTCGAGGAACGTGCCGCCATGCTTGGCGTAGCATTTGACCGTGATGGCAAGGCGACAGGAGCCATGGGCGTGGACGCCGCCTATTTCAGAAATGACCCTGAGCTCGGTTTTGCAATCGGCAACTTTGCCAACGAAATGACCTCACTTTACGTTACACAAGGGTCCGGACCGCCCCTTACAGATGAAGCGATTATCGAAGGTATCGGCCCCGCTTCCCGCCGCGCTTTGACTTTCGGCCTGTTCTTTTTCGATTATGATCTCGATGGACGGTTGGATTTTCTACAGGCAAATGGGCACCTCGAAGTGGATATCAACCAGGTTCAGAGCAGTCAAAATTACCGGCAGCTTCCCCAGCTATTCTGGAATTGCGGAGACCAGTGCAGGACAAGTTTCCAGCTACAACCAGAGGGGACCAATGGCGACCTGTCAACACCGCTGGTGGGTCGTGGCGCCGCTTACGCGGATATCGACGGTGATGGCGATCTCGATGTGCTGATAACCCAGAACAGCGGCCCGCCGCTTTTGTTAAGGAATGACCAGGCGCTGGGGCATCACTGGCTGCGGGTGAAACTGACCGGTGAGCTTGTAAACCGTGACGCAGTAGGTGCCTGGGTCGAGTTGCGTGCCGGTGACATGTTGCAGAGACGCCAACTGATGCCCACCCGCAGCTACCTTTCCCAGGTAGAGCCGGTTCTAACCTTTGGCCTGGGCAATGTCGACCACGTTGACAGTCTCGAGGTGTTGTGGCCCGATGGCAGCCGCCAGGTGGTCACTGACATCACTATCGATTCCCTGTTGGAAATTACCCAAACACCCTAGGGGTCAGGATCCAGACATGATTATCAAACAATATGCCGCTTCATTGCTTTTACTGCTGCTGTTGCTGGCGGCTTGCTCTGAACACGACACTGAATCACCGCGATCGCTGGATGCCGCTGCTATCGAGGCCAATAACCGTGCGGTTGGCCTGATGGGCCGGTTCGAATACGCCAATGCCCTGGCCGGGTTTTCGGAGCTGGTGACCCAATGGCCCGAATGGCCTGATTTCAAAGTCAACCTGGCGATCGCCACACTCAACAGACAACAGGCCGGTGATGAGGAAGCGGCGCTGGAACTGGCCCGCGAGGTTATTGATGCTGAGCCCGCTAACCTGCGGGCACACTATGTGGCCGGCTTGATACATCTTTACCTGGGTGCTACGGCTGAAGCCCAGGCGGAGTTCAGCTATGTTGCCGAGGCCGACCCCGAAGATGCACACGCCGCCTACTACCTGGCGCAGAGCCTGGCGCAGCTCGGTGATTATGCCGGTGCGTTGCCATGGTTTCAGCGCGCCATGGTGCTCAATCCGTATCTGCGCAGCGCCTATTACGGTGGCTTTCAGAGCCTGCAGCGGCTTGACCGTCCACAACAGGCGCAAGCAGTGGCTGCCCAATACCAGCGGCTTGAGAACAACCCCCGTTCGATATTGGCCGAATTCAAATACACCCGCATGGGGCCAAAGGGCGAAACGCTGGCAATTGACCAGCCCGGAATGGCATCGGCCACAGCCCGGCCACCGGGTGCTTTGTTCACGGACCCCGAACCCCTGGTGATTGATCAGGCTGCGGTGTCAAGCTGGCAGACCCCCCCCGCAGATCGTTTCAACAGTTTTACCACGGCGGATATGCAGGGTGACGGCCTTCCTGACCTGTTCATCACTGGCGCCTTTGATGAGCACGGCGGAACAACTGCTGGTAACCTGGTATTGAAAGGCCGGGACGACGGCAGCTTTAGTGTCGACACGGATAGCCCCCTGGCAACGGTTGACAGTGTTAACGCGGCCTTATGGGGTGATTATGACAATGACGGTCTGTTGGATGTCTACCTGTGCAGGAACGGTCAGAACCAGTTATGGAGACAGTCGGCTACCGGTCACTGGCAGGATGTGACGGAATCGACCCTGACAACCGGTGCGGACCTCGATACGGTTGATGGTGCGTTTTTTGATGCCGATCATGATGGTGACCTGGACCTGTTCCTGGTCAATGCCAATGGCCCCAATGAGTTGCTGAACAATAATCTCGATGGCACTTTCAGACCGTTGGCGCAAGAACACGGTCTTACCGGTCAGGACACCGCTTCGATCACGGTCCTGCCTGCCGACCTCGACAACGACCGCGACGCCGACCTGATCGTGCTCAATCGCAACAAACCGCACGAGGTCTACATCAATGACCGCCTGTGGTCTTACCACCCGGCGGACGATTATGCAGCCTTCGCCGACATGCCGGCCCTGGCAGTCGTTACTGCGGATATCGATGCAGACGGTCTTATCGAGTTGTACAGTGTGAATCATCTCGGTGAATTGCTTCGCTGGCAGCCCGGTGCTGATGGGCTGCTGCAATCGGACAGTCTTGCTAGACCCCCGCTACTTGAAAACGCAAAACTGGTAAGCCTGGCAACACATGATGTCGATGGCGATGGTGTAACCGATCTGATCTTGACGACACCCTCGGGCTGGATGGTGCTGGCGATTGGCGCCGACACGACCGAAACCCTGTTCAGTTACAACACGCCGGCCGATGCTTCATTGACCGCGAGCCTGGCCTTCATCGCTGACCCATTATCAGGTCCGGCGATGCTGACGCAATTGGCAACGGCAAACGGTCTTTCCATGTGGCGACCCGGGCCGGGCCGCTTTCCTTTTATCAACCTGGCACTGAGCGGCAGGCAGGAGGATGCAGAGTCGATGCGTTCCAATGCTTCGGGTATTGGCGCCCGGGTCTCGGTACGCACCGGTTCGCAATGGAGCCTGCTGCAAACCTACCGTAACCACTCAGGACCCGGGCAAAGCCTGCAACCGTTGGCGGTGGGTTTGAACGGTGAACAGCAGGCAGATTTTGTCTCTATCGACTGGTCCGATGGCGTTTTTCAGAGTGAGATCGGTATCGCCAGCGGCCAACTGCAACAAATCACCGAAACCCAGCGACAACTTTCCAGTTGTCCGGTTCTGTTTGCCTGGAACGGTAAGGAGTTTGCTTTTGTCAGCGATATCCTGGGCGTCGGCGGTATGGGTTTCCTTGTCGCCCCCGGCGAGTATGCAACACCGCGGCCGAGGGAAAGCTTTTTGCTTCCGGAGGGTTCACTACGGGTAAAAGATGGTTCCTACCAACTCAAGATCGGTGAGCCGATGGAGGAAAACGCCTATCTCGATACAGCACGACTGGCGGTTTACGATCTGCCGCCTGGCTGGCAGATAGTGCTGGATGAGCGTATGGGGATATCGGGGCCGGAGCCAAGCGGTGAGGCACGCTTCTATCAGTATGAGCAGATGCCGGTGGGTGCGGTCAACGACCGCGGAGAACAGGTGCTGGATATAGTTCTGACTTCCGATGGCAAGGCGGCGCCGGTTGGCGCTCTCGATAAGCGTTTTATCGGCCGTCTGCAGCATGAACATATATTGACCCTGGATTTTGCACAATCTCTGGACCGGCATGAAGGATTACCGCTGCTGGTCATTGACGGCTGGGTTGAGTATCCCTATTCGCAGACCATCTTTGCGGCCTGGCAGGCGGGCGCCGCTTACGAAGCACCGACACTGGAGGCCTTTGCCGCTGGCAAATGGCATATGCTGCATGAACAGTTTGGTTACCCTGCAGGTATGCCACGGCGTATGTCGGTGCCTTTGATAGGGCTGCCGCCAGGCACCACGGGTCTGCGTCTGCGCACCAATATGCAGGTCTACTGGGACCGGATCGCGGTGGTGTATACGGAGGACTTACCCGGGTATGAAAAGCAATATTCACCGCTGTCATCCGCACGCCTTGGCAAGACCGGTTTTGCCAAGCGCTTCAACCACGAGCAATTCCGGCCCGACTACGATTACCAGGACCTGAGCCCATTCTGGGATACCCGCTACATGTCGGGTTATTACACCCGTTTGGGAAATGTCGACGAACTGGTTTCAGCACAAGATGACGCGGTTGCGATCATTGGTCCGGGAGAGGAAGTTCATCTTGAATTTGAATCGGCTGGGCCGGTGCCTGACGGCTGGCACCGGTATTTCGTGCTGGAGACCAACGGCTGGGCCAAGGATATGGATCTTTTCACAGGTGATGGCGAAACGGTTGGTCCATTGCCTTCCACCGGCAAACCCGAAACGATTCGCGATCGGTTGCACGAGAAATACAACACCCGGTACCAGTCGGGATACTGACCACGACTGGAAACTTACGGGTGCTTCGTCAGGGTAGCAGAGGTCGCGCGGTACCTTACTTCAGGACTCGCTAGTCACATCCATGTGGCGCTCGGTCGCGACATCCATGTCGCTCACGGTCCTGAAGTAAGGTACCGCACACCCTCTGCTATGTGCACAATCACAGGCCAATGGTTTCTGATGGGTGAACTACGGTCAGGCTGAAGCTGGGGTGGGGGTATTGCCTGGCAGGACCGTACGAGGCAGGAAGCCGAGTCCGAGCGCCACATGGATGTGACTAGCGAGTCCTGGTAGGCAATACCCCTACCCCAGCGTCCCCCCGCGAAGGAGGAGCTGCCTTAAAACCCCTTTCCATTGATTATGTTGGATCAGTCTTTAGGATTTTTCTTAGCTTTTGCTGTCTGGATACGCTGCTTGAGATTCTCAACGGTCAGCCCTGCCGCATCACCAGGTGGCAGGTGGGATTGGTTTGCATAGCCGTGGATTTCGCTGCGGAAGTGGTTCAGCATATCGTGCCCGACACGGCGTTTCCGCTCGGCCCTCAGGGCGTTGATATCAATCGGTGCAACCACCACTTTCTCACCGGGTCCGGCGTCTGCCTGGGCCAGTATCAGACCGTCGTAATTGACCACCATGCTGCCACCGGGCCAACTGAAGGGTGGGTAATGCGCCATGCTGGCTCCCTGGTTGGCTGCCACCACGTAGGCGGTGTTCTCCAACGCCCGGGTGCGGTTAATCAGGGTCCACCAGTCCATCGGCGCAGTCGCCCCCCATGGGTCCATGTAAGCGGAAACACGGTTGATCACCTCGGCGCCATTAAAGGCGATTTGACGGATGGTTTCCGGAAACAGCCAGTCGTAACAAATGGCAACACCCAGTTTGCCCAATTCGGTATCAACCACCGGAAAAGGCTCCTCGGCATAATCAGCGATATCGTGCGGACTGGCGTGTACTTCCCACGGTATCCATGGGTTGACCTTGCGGTATTTTGATAACACACCGTCCGGTCCGATCAGTACCGTGGTGTTGAAGACCACACCGGGGTAGACGGGGTCTGATTCTATAAAGCTACCGGTCTGAATGTAGCAGCCATACTTCTTGCACAATTTTGCATACTGGTCGGTGTGATCGTTAGGCACCGGCACCGCCAGGTTTTTACGCAGCGCAGCAACGGTGTCATAGACCGGCGCGGTATGGGCAAATTCGGGAAATACCAGCAGGCGCACATCGAAAAAAGGTTCGTAGCCGACAATGGTCTGTTCGACGATGGCACACATACGCCGGGTGTTTTCAACGATCTCCGCGCGCTTGAGCGGGTTGGCAAAATCTGTCTGGCAGGTGGCGGCGTAATAGAGATCAGGCATTTGAAAATTCCGGCTGTGTTGGTGGATGAAGCGCAAACCTGCACAAAGATCATATCTTAACCGACGCGGTGAAAGATCACCAGGTTGACTTTATCCATTCGTTCTCCTATACCTAATAAGGGAGACCAGAAAAAAGTTTAATTTCTAAAAGAACCAAAAATTTTTTAGTCATTAAAAAAAGGATGCAACCTTAATTTACCCATTTAGGGGGGGCGTCGCGTTTCAGTTTTCAAAGTCTCTCAAGTCATAAATTGCAATCGTTGGTTTGCAATCAAAAAATTCTGTTGGAGGGACCACGTAGTGAAAAAATTCAATGTTGGAAATGTCGCATGGTGTTGTTTATCCGTGCTGATGACATTTGGCCTGCTGTTGCCCATCTGGGCGCAGGCTACGGAAATGACTCATGGGCAGGCGATATATCACGACACCTCGCCGCCATTGAGTGAGATGGCTGGCAATCTGCCGGCAGCGCCTGCGGGTGAGAACAAGGAAATCAATCCGATTGGCATGAGACCGGACTTTTCACCGGATCCAGCCAATGCCGCCCCCGACGGTGGTATGGAACCTTTCTCGTTCTCCGCGAGTTCGTCCGCCCCGACACCCACACCCAGCTTGAGCGTCCCGGGATTGTCGGAGCAGGACAACGTTGACACCGTCGGCTTCGCCATCGTGCCACCCGATGTCAATGGTGACATCGGTCTGGATGAGAACGGTAACCGCGTGTACGTCCAGTACATCAACCTGGTCTGGGGCGTCTTCGACGCTGCCACCGGTGCCCTGACCGCCGGGCCCTTCGCCGGCAACACTTTCTGGGCTGGCTTCGGTGGTTTCTGCGAAACTAACAACGACGGTGACCCGGTGGTTCTATACGACGATCAGGCCGGTCGCTGGTTCTTCAGCCAGTTTTCAATTAACCAGGGTATCCAGTGTGTCGCGATCTCGACCACCAGTGACCCGCTGGGCCCATACCACCGCTACGCTTTCACCGTGACCCCGGGCGGCGCCAACGACTATCCGAAACTGGGTGTCTGGGATGACGGCACGACCGGCAGTACCGGTCAGAGTGCCTATACCTTCACCACCCGTGACTTTGGTGGTGCCGGCGGTGGCTTCTCAATCGGTTCCGGTGTGATGGAGCGCGACGCCATGTTGGTGGGCGCTCCTGCTTCGTTCGTCAAGTTCATCAACCCTTGTGTCACTGGCGACTGCAACGAGGGCCAACTGCCGCCGCACCTGGCGGGACCGACACCACCGGCTAACACCTGCCCCACTTACTGGACGGCGGTGGATTCGGCCTTTGATGACTCGCCCTTCGCGAACGACGGTTATCGCAATCACACCCTGTGTGTGGACTGGGCAAACCTTGCCAGCTCCACCTATACCGAGGGTCCCCTTGTGGTCGCCGGTTCCAACTTTGACCGCTTCCTGGCGGGCAACGTTGTCAGCCCGGTCAACGGCGGCGAAGCCCTCGACGCCCTGCAGTTCTTTACCATGTACCGGGCCCAGTATCGCTGGTTTGGCACCAACGCACGGGTAGTACTCAACACCACCGTCGACGCAGGCGGTGACCGTGCCGGTATCCGCTGGGCCGAGACCCGCAGTGCCGACGGTCAGTCCGGCTGGTTCCTGCAGCAGGATGGCACCTACGCACCCGCTGACGGTCTTGAACGCTGGATGGGCTCGATCGCCCAGGACCAGGACGGCAATATCGCGCTGGGTTATAGCACCGCCGGCGCCGATTTGTTCCCATCGGTACGTTACACCACGCGCTCTGCGGGAGATCCACTGGGTACCATGCCTGGTGGCGAGGTAACCTGCCACGAAGGCACCGGTGCCCAGCTGGCGTCGGCCAACCGCTGGGGTGACTACTCTTCCATGAGCGTTGACCCGACCGATGACTGCACCTTCTGGTACACCCAGGAGTATTACGAGACCACCGGCAGTTTCGACTTCAACACCCGTATTTGCAGCTTCAAGCTCGATGGCTGCGGAGATGGCGGGGCCTGCGTGCCAACCGAGGATACGGAGCAGACTTGCGACGACGGTCTGGATAACGACTGTGACGGTGATTTCGACTGTACCGATTCCGATTGTGCTGACAACCCTGCTTGCCAATGTCAACCCGATCCCGAGATTTGCGACGATGGCGTCGATAATGATTGCGACGAGCTCATCGACTGTGATGATCCGGACTGCAGTGATGATGTTGCCTGCATCGTACCACCGGCTCCCGAAAACGATTTTTGCGCAGACGCGATTGAAGTCTCCTGTGGCGACACGATCTCAGGTACGACAATTGATGCAACCTTTGACGATGTCGGTTTCTGCGGTACCAGCAACACCGCACCGGGAGTCTGGTACTCGGTCTCCCACACCGGATTGATCACGGCGAGCACCTGTAACCAGGCGAACTTCGATACCAAGCTCTCGGTCTATGGCGGCGAATGCGGCGACCTGGGATGCATTACTGGTAACGACGACACTTCCGGTTGCTCTGGTTTCACGACCGAAGTGACGTGGCCATCCGCCGGTGACGAAGAGCTGATCCTGGTTCACGGATTCGGTTCCGCGACCGGTGACTTCGATCTCACCGTCAGCTGTCAGGATTTTGCCGAGAACGATATCTGCGAAGATGCGATCGGTCCACTGGCAGTGGATTCTGTCACCTCGGGTTCCACCACGGGTGCAACGGCTGATGAGCCACCGGACATCGATTGCGGTACAACCGTCACCGCGCCGGGCGTCTGGTATACGGTGACGGCACCGGCAATACGATGACCGCATCGACCTGTAACGACGGTGATCCTTCTACCGGTGGTGCGGCCTACGATACCAAGATCAGCGTCTACTGCGCCGATTGCGAGGTCAAGGAATGCATTGGTGGAGTGGACGACACTTCTGGATGTAGCGGGTTCTCGACGCAATTTGACTGGCCGACCCAGGAAGGTGCGACCTACAACGTGTTCGTGCACGGCTTTGGTAGCGGCACCGGCGATTTCGACCTGGCAATACTGGATGACGGCGAGCCCGTACCTCCAGGTGCAGCCAACGATTGCGATGGTGTCGCCGAGGAGTTCGACTTCTGCCCGGGCACGATTGTCCCCGAGTCAGTGCCTACCAGCGGTAGTCTGTCTGCCAACAACTCCGCGCTGACGGACAACAGCGGTGTCTTCGAGACCGCAGGGCCTAACCCGCAAGGGCTGGTCTTCACCATCGAGGATACAGCCGGTTGCTCATGCGAGCAGATCGTCGAAGAACAACACCTCGGCCAGGGCCACCTCAGAAACGGCTGCTCACCCGGCGCCATGCAGAACTGGGTGAACTTCCTGGATGAATCGTCTTGTGGCGACTGCGTTGAATCTAACGGCACACCTGGCTGTGAGGTCGCCGAGTGCGAAGCGGCCATTTGTGACATCGATCCGTTCTGTTGTAATGTCTTCTGGGACGGTATCTGCGCAGCCGAGGCGCTCGATATCTGCGCGCCAGATATTTGCCTCGCGCTACCACCGAGCGGAGCGGCCCCGTTGATCTACGGACCAGGCCGTGCTCCCGTGGAGCCTGTTGAGCCTGTCTCGAAGGATCCCAACTACTCATCCAATGAGTAGGCTTGGCTGAGGTAGTTACGCAAGTAACAGGTACTGACCGTCCGCTTCCATCCGGGAGCGGGCGGTCAGCCTTTTTAAGAGATTCCCTTTTTTTCTGTCTGATTGACATGCGGTCGATCCCTGTTCCGTCCGTCGCATCCACGCTAATTTTCAGCGCAATGCTTGGTGTTGCCTGCAGCGACAGCCAGCCGCCCGTAACGGAAGCCGTTGCGACTCCCGCCAGGACCGAATCGCTGCCCGTTGTTGCATCCCCGTGGTTTACCGATATTACCGATGAAGCCGGGCTCGAATTCGTACACCGGGCGAGTCCCATCGATGAACTCCACCTGCCGGCCGTTACCGCCGGCGGCGCGGCCTTTCTCGACTTTGACAACGACGGTGATCTCGACATCTACCTGACCAATGGCAACCACGTGCTGCCGCAAGCGCGCAGCGCAGACGGGCCGACCAACCGTCTCTTCCGGCGTGAGCAGGATGGCCGTTATAGCGACGTCACTGCCGAGTCGGGTCTGGGCGACAGCGGGTACGGTATGGGTGTCGCGGTTGGCGATATCGATAATGACGGTGACCTCGATGTTTTCGTGACCAACTATGGTAGCGATAGCCTCTATCGCAACCAGGGTGACGGCTCCTTCGTCGACATCACGACGGAATCCGGAGCCGGGGTGGACGGTTGGTCGGCCTCGGCAGCCTTCTGTGATTTCGACCGCGACGGTTTCCTGGATCTCTATATCACCCGCTACGTCGACTATCTGCCAGCCAAGTCATGTACGGGTAAGGACGGCGCGGCGGATTTTTGTGGTCCCAGGTCCTTCCGCCCGCTCCACGATATCCTGCTCCATAACCAGGCCGATGGAAGCTTCATCGACATCAGCGAGGCCGCCGGTATTGACTCGACCTTTGCCGCCGGTCTTGGCCTCGTCTGCCTGGACGCCAACGGCGACGGCTGGCAGGATGTCTACGTCGCCAACGACGCCTATGCCAACCAGATGTGGATCAACCAGGGCACGGGTACGACGGGTGTCCCCGTTTTTCGCGATGACTCGCTGGTACTGGGAGTCGCCTACAACCTGCACGGTCAGGCCCAGGCCGGTATGGGTGTGATCGCCGAAGACCTCGATGGTAACGGCAGCTCCGATCTGTTCCTGACCCACTTGATGAGCGAGGCTAATACCCTCTATGGCAACCTCGGCGGCGCGGCAGGTTACCAGGACTTGAGCGGCTCGAGCGGTCTGGGCCCTTCAAGTATGCCGTTCACCGGTTTCGGCGTCGTCGCGCTTGATATCGAGTTCGATGGTGACCTCGATCTGTTTATCGCCAATGGCAAGGTCAACACTGCCACGGCGGTAACGGGCTCAAAATACCCGCCGCCCTGGAATACCCTGCCCGAGCCCAACCTGTTCTATCTGAATGACGGTAGAGGCCGCTTTACGCAGCTCGACGAACCGGTTCGTGCGCTGATTTCAAGTCTCGAGATCAGCCGTGCCATCGCCAGCGGTGATATCGACGGTGATGGCGATATCGACCTGCTGGTCGCGAACCTGCATGACCGGGCCAGGCTTTACCGTAACGATGCCCCGCGCCAGGGACACTGGTTGGCCGTACGGGCGCTCGATCCGGTGCTCAAGCGCGACGCCGTGGGGGCGCAGGTGACGCTGGTGATGGGAGATCTGCGTGCGATGCGTACGATAGCGACTTCGTTCGGTTACCTGGCGGTTCATTCGCCGTGGTTACACTTTGGTACCGGTGATGTCGGGACTGTCGACCGAATTGAAGTGCGCTGGGCCGATGGCAGCAAAGAGGTGTTCCCGGGTGGAGCGACCGATCGGGCGATCACGCTGCTCCAGGGCAGTGGTGAAGCGGACAATGGGTAAGGCCAGCAGACGCAAGCGCAAGCGAACGGGACCGCCAGCAGCGACCATTGAAACTTCCGTCACGACCCGGATGCGACCGTGGCCTCACCTGCTGACGGTCAGTGCAATTGTTACCGGCTTGCTTGCTGGAGCCTGGTACTACTACCTGGGTACCGGACCAGGGCCGGATCCTGCCGGGGTGATTGTTGAATCCCATACACCGCGTATGACCAGTCCCACCAGCCTGCTTCCTGACCCCGAAACCTCGGATATGACGATCCCCGTCGCCCGCGTCATCAGCGAGGCGCGACGGGCGGCTATCGGCGAGCCTGGTTCGGCAGCGGCTGTCGGGAGATATTGCCAGCTGCTGCACGCCCACTGGCGCCTCGGCGAAGCTGCCGCATGCTATGAAATTGCCCACCGGCTCGCCCCGCAAGACTTCCGCTGGGTCTACCTGCTGGCCGGTGTCGAGGAGATCCGTGGTGCTGACGCCGGGCATGTTGAACAGCTGTTCCGCCAGGCAATTCGTCTCGCACCCGGCTTTGCACCGGTCTACGTCCGTTACGCCGACGCACTGTTGCGGCTGGGGCGCTGGTCCGAAGCCCGTGACAATTACCTGGCAGCCCTCGAGCGCGATTCCGGGCTGGTCATGGCCCATCGTGGTCTGGGCCAGGCCGCCACATTGCTGGGTGATTTACCGCTGGCGGTTGAACAGCTGGAGCGGGCCGAAGCACTCAGCCCCCGGGACCGGATTACCCAGGTCGCCCTGGCGCGTGCTTACACCCTGACCGGTCGTGGCGAGCAGGCCGCCGAGGCTGCGCGCAAGGCCCAGGAGTTCAAGTCGGAGGTCAGTCTTCCCGATCAGTTCTTCTTCGAAATTGAGGGTCTGGCGGTTGATCCGGAAAGCCTGCGAAAACGCCTTGCCCGCTATATGCAGAAAGGCGATTACGATGCCGCGATCGAAGCGGCAATGCTGCTCGAGGAGAGTGGTGCTCCCGCCGCCAGCCAACAAATGATCATGCGTATCAAGCAACGGGCGATGGAATTCGCCATCGCCGGCGATTACGATGCCGCCGTGGTTGAATTTGAACGCGCTGCCCGCCTGGCCCCCCACGATCCCGAAATTGAGCACAACTGGGGCACACTGCTGTTGCGCAGGGGGCGAGCTTGACGGTGCCGAACACCATTTCGAGAAAGCGATAGAGATCAATCCACAGTCGGCTGACAGCTTCTACAACCTGGGTTTGGTGCTTGAAGGGCTCGGCCGCAGCGATGAAGCCATCGCGCGGTTCAACTCGGCCGCGCTCATCAACCCTCAACACCCGCCGCAAACGACTCGCTGAACTCGCACATAGTGCCCGAACGCTAACTGACGATGTTATTGGGCCGTCCACGCTATTTGGGCGACCTAAGCAGAGTCTTAAGCGGTTTACTTTTTTGCCAGGGCAGCGGTTTTGAGCAACTCGTCGATCGCGGCAGAAAAAGCCTGCAATGACTGGGCGCCCCGAATGAACCTGGTAAAGCGCACCTTGCTGGGATCCTCGGGGTCAGTCAGACCAACCACGAAACTGGGTGTGCCACTGATGCCCAGCTTTCGCCCCTCCGCCATATCGGTATTGATTTGATCCATGAATTTGTGACTCTTCATGCACTCGGAAAAAGCCGGCACATCAAGGCCAAGGTCTGCCGCCTGTTGCTGGAGGTTTTCGTCGGACATGGCTTTCTGGTCGGTGAAAAGCGAGTCGTGCATAGCCCAGTACTGGCCTTGATCACCCGCGCACAGGGCCGCTTCGGAAGCAGGTATCGCCCTCTTGTGCAGGTTTTCAATCGGAAATTCGCGCATGATGAAGCGGACTTTGCCGGTATCCACATAGGTTTTGATCAACTGCGGCATCACGTTGGTTGCGTGGCGTTTGCAATAAGGGACACTGGTAGTCGCTGAATTCCATCAAGGTCACCGGCGCGTCATAGTTACCCTTGTAGGGTGGCTTGCCGAGTTGAATATCAGTCGGTGTAAAAGCCTGCCTTGCCGGTGCGGACTTGGCACGCTGTTGCAGCAGCGCCTTGATTTCGGCCAAATCCTTCTGCATTTGCACCTGGCCCTGCTGGAGAGCCTGAACTTCTTTTTGCAAGGCCTTCAGTTCATCACTCGTCTTCGCCAGCGCTGGCCCGGCAGCAAGTAAAAATGAAACAACAATTGACATGCCCAGCACACGACTTGATTTAAGCATTTCCTGATCTCCAAAGTTTATTATTGATGATTTCAGCATTTAAGAATGCATTCTATCCTACTGGATTTAGGATCGATTTGCCTATACTGTTTAATGGGCGTTTTAAAAAAATTATTGAGCAGGGGTTATGAATGAATAAGTTGGCTTGTATGTTTTTTGGGTTTCTAATGATGGCAGTAATGCAACAATCACATGCCGCTAAACGACTGGGGCCACCCATCGAGGAATTGCAAAGCGATCCTGAGCGGATACGTATAGTTATTGCGCAGGCAACTAAAAAATCCAAAGCCAACCGAATACTATTCTCCATCAGTGAGCGGTTGTCCGGTGAAGCACCGGATGAAGTGCTGCTGCGTACCGACGCGCAGAGCTTTGCCGACGTCGTGGCCGGCAACAGCTACGTGGTGGCCTGGTCCTATATGCGCAGAAACCGACGGCTTGTAGAAGGCTGGGAAACGGATCCGGATGGCCCGTTTATGGTCCAGTTGATGGGGATTGGTGCAACCGCGCTGTTTGAGGATACCCCGGACACCCGGTTCCTGTTTGCTCCCGGATCGATGGATGTTACCGGAAACAAGAACCAGCAAATCAATGCCCTGTTGGGACAAATGCAGCGGCAGGATTTTCGCAGCCGCGGCCTGGTGATATCGGAGTTGTACCTGAGACCGGATCTGATCGAGGCCATGCAACCCGCCCAGGCGGACGTACTGAAGCTTGTGCTCCAAAAGCAGCAGCTTGACCCGCAGCACCGCGATTTTATATACCGTTCGGCCCTGCGCCTGCCCGCAGAGATGACAACTCCCTGGCTGGCGAAGGAGTTCCGCAAGACCATTACACTTCATGGCTCCCAATATGATTTGAGTTCTTTCGTGCCGGGCCTCGTCAGGACCGCAGCCAGGGGTTTGCAACAGGTTGGAGACGAATCGGATATTGATTTGCTCAGTACGCTGCTGTATTCGAACAACCCCGGGGTCTCAAGAGCCGCGCTGGATGCGATGGACCATATCGATCCCGGCGTGACCCTGGTCAAAGCCGAACAGGCCATCGGGCAGGGCGGGATTCACGGCGATACCCGCTCCGATTTGCAACGTTATATCAGCCAGGCAAAATCGCGCTAAGCGCTCGGAACTTTCTGCTTGACAAAAAACGGCGCATGTAGATTGACCTCGGAAAAGTCTTTTTTCCAAGCAGATTCTGTTGATTTGATAAGGCGTGCCGAAATCAAAAATGGATTTTGAATAATCAGCAAGTAGATAAATTAGGAAAATTTTCCTATATTTCATATACTGAATGAGAATTATTATAAAGCGTTAACAACTATTAGCCTTCGTTTAACCTCCTTCCAGGGAGCCTTCGTGCTAATCCGAAAATAAACAAACCGGTACTGAAATCCGGTCATTCCATATACTGGGGAAGATGAAATCATGTTAAGTCATAAAACTATTCGTAGCGTAATGTGGATAACGGCCACGTTGTTTATTGCTGGGCTGTTCCTGTCAGGTTTAGTCCAGGCGGCGGAAATAACTGTTGGCGAGGCGACTTACCACGACACCTCGGCACCGATGCGCGATATGGCGACCGCCAACACTGCACCCCTCGGCGTTAACAAGCAGATTCCGCTGCTGGAGAGACCGGACTACGGCAGGTACCCCGATCTCGCCGCTCCCGATGGTGGACTGGTGAACGCAAGCGGCCCGAGTCTTGGGCCGACACCGGGTGTTTTACAGAGCTTCCAGGGGCTGTCCGATGACGATAACCAGGCCGTTATCGGCGGCCGTATCGTGCCGCCGGATGTCAATGGCGACATCGGTCTGGACCAGCAGGGAAACAAGGTCTACCTGCAGTACATTAACTCGATCTGGGCGCTGTATAGCGACACAGGTACGTTGCTAGCCGGTCCGTTCGCCGGCAATAGTTTCTGGCAGGGCTTTGGTGGCTTCTGCGAAAGCAACAACGACGGCGACCCGGTGGCGCTTTACGACGACCACGCCGGTCGCTGGATGGTCAGCCAGTTCTCGATCAACCAGGGCATCCAGTGTGTCGCGGTCTCGACCACCAGCGATCCCCTGGGTAGCTACCATCGCTACGCCTTTACCGTGACCCCGGGCGGTCAGAACGACTACCCGAAGATGGGCGTTTGGGCCGATGGCACCACCGGCAGTAATGGTCAAAGCGCCTACACCTTCACACTACGTGACTTCGGCGGCGCCGGCGGATCTTTTTCGGTTTCCGCGGGTGTGATGGAGCGCGATGCGATGCTTAACGGTGCGGCGGCGCAGTTCGTCAAGTTTTCGAATCCCTGCACCGGCGCCGACTGTATCGAGGGTCAGCTTCCGCCCCACCTGGCGGGACCAACACCACCGGCCGACACCTGCCCGACCTATTGGGCGGCCGTCGACTCGGCCTATGACGACTCACCCTTCGCCAACGACGGCTATCGCAACCATACCCTGTGTGTCGACTGGGCGAACACCGGTGCTTCGACCTATAGCGAGGGTCCGCTGGTAACAGCCGGTTCCAACTTTGACCGCTTCCTTGGCAACGGCTTCAGCGATTGCATCAGCCCGGTTAATGGCGGTGAGGTCCTCGACTGCCTGGCGGCTTTCACCATGTATCGGGCACAGTACCGCTGGTTCGGTAACGAGGCCGCGGTGGTGTTCAACACCACCGTCGACGCCGGTGGTGACCGCGCCGGTATCCGCTGGGTCGAAACCATCAGCACCAATGGCCAGAGTGGCTGGACACTGGGGCAGGACGGTACCTATGCGCCACCTGACAGCAGCAATCGCTGGATGGGCTCGATCGCCCAGGACCAGGATCGCAACATTTCGCTGGGTTTTAGCATCACCAGCAGCAGCCGCTTCCCGTCGGTCGCCTACACGTCAAGGATGTCTGGTGACACCGCCGGACAGATGCCGGGTGGCGAGGTGACCTGTCACGAGGGCACCGGCGCCCAGACCGCGTCTTCAAACCGTTGGGGCGACTACTCATCGATGAGTGTCGATCCGGTGGATGACTGCACCTTCTGGTACACCCAGGAGTATTACGAGACCACCGGCAGCTTTGATTTCAACACCCGTATCTGCAGCTTCAAGTTTGACAGTTGCGGCACGGTCTGCGAGCCCACGGGAGTGAAGTTTGCGACGATGGCATAGACAACGACTGCGACGGGGATTTCGACTGCGCCGATTCGGACTGCAGCGGGGACCCCGCTTGTGCCGTCACCTGTGACAACGACGGTGTCTGCGAAGCCGGCGAGGACTGCAACAACTGTGCGAACGACTGCATCTCTGGCACGACTGCGGGTGCGGTCTGTGGCAATGGCATCTGCGAGGCCGGCAACGGCGAGAACGGGGCCAATTGTTCCGCTGACTGCAACAGCAGACTGGGTGGCAAACCATCGAGACGTTTTAGTTGCGGGTTCAACGATGGTTACAACCCGAATGGCTGCGGAGACTCGCGTTGCACATCGGGTGGCTTCCAATGCACCGAGGATCCTGTCCCCAGCGGCAGCTTCTGCTGCGGCGACGCCATCTGTGAGGGTGCCGAAGACAGCTTCACCTGCGAGATCGACTGCGGAGCGGCTCCATTCTGCGGCGATGGCACCTGCGATCCGGGTGAAGACCAGTGCTCGTGTGCCGCCGATTGCGGTGCGCCGCCGGTCAATGAGGTTGGGCTTTGCAGCGACAGCAGTGACAACGACTGCGACGGCGCCACAGACTGTTCGGACACGGCAGACTGCAGCGCCGATCCATCCTGCAACGTCTGTCTGCCGAAGAACGCATCCTGCTCACTCGACAACCAGTGTTGCTCGGGTGACTGCAAGGGCAACGGTCGCTGCAGGTAGTTTGAATAAACGCCAGGGGCTTGTTCGACCCTGACGCCGCATCATGACCGGGGCCCAGGCGGGCTCCGGTCGTTTTTGTGTACGGTTAGCAACTCTGTTCGTCATCCTGCGATTTTTTCAGGATGCTTGCGGGAATCACCCGGGCTGGGGCGCGAGTGCGGCTTGGGTCGACTATGATCTGGATGGCGACCTCGACCTGTTTGTAAGCAACTACGTGAACTGGTCTTCGAAACGGGAACTCGAGTGCTTCTCCGGCGGCGCTGAGCGTGACTATTGCCACCCACGTCACTTTAACGCACCGGCGGCAGACGTGCTCTACCGCAACGAAGGCGATCATTTTGTTGACGTGACGCAGTCAACGGGTATCTGGAAAGCCCGCGGTTATGGATTGGGTGTGGTCCCGGGCGACTTCAACACCGATGGCTGGCCGGATCTTTACGTGGCCAACGACGGGATGCCGAACCAGCTGTGGATCAATACAGGTGATGGTGGCTTCGAAGATCGCGGATTGATTACGGGTACGGCAGTCAACCTCAGCGGTACGGCGGAGGCGGGTATGGGTATCGCCGTCGCCGATCTCGAGAACGACGGTGACCTCGACCTGTTCGTGACACACCTGCGTGGAGAGACCAATACGCTGTATCTGAACGAGGGCGGAATTTTCGAGGACGTAACGGCCACGACAGGGCTGGCCGCAGCAAGCGTGGCCTTAACCGGATTTGGTACCGGTTTCGCCGACTTCGATAATGACGGACAACTGGACCTGTATGTCGGCAACGGCCGGGTTGGCCGGGGACTGCCGGCAGAAACACCGTTTTCCGAGCCCAATCAGCTGTTCCGGGGCCTCGGAGGGATTCAATTTGAACTTGTTGAGCCCGGTGGCGGAACAGTGCAGCAACTTATCGACAATACACGGGCTGTCGCCTTTGCCGACTACGATCGGGATGGCGGTATCGATGCGGCGCTTGTTAATAACGGCGGCCGCGCCCGGTTGCTGCATAACGTGATGGGTGCCAGGCGTGGCTGGTTGGCGCTCGAGGTACTCGAAATGGCAGGCAATGAAGCCAGCGGTGCCCGTGTTGAAGTGACACATGGCGACCGTGTGCAATGGCGCACAGTCAATCGCGCATCGAGCTACCTGGCCAGTAACGACGGTGTGCTGCATTTCGGGATTGGAGATGAGGTGTCAGTCAAAAACGTCACGGTACACTGGGCGGATGGTGGCAAGACCAGTTATGGGTCATTGCAGGCCCGTGCAAGCTACACGTTGAGACGCGGTGAGCCGGTTGCCACTCAATTATCTTCCAACCCACACTGACAAGCCGGTTATTTGCTTGCTCAGGGCTGGCCCGAAGATTGCACCGGTATCCCGGATGATGGCGCAGGACAGGTGCGTCTCGGCGTCGGGCTGGACTGAAAGATGTAGCCGTAGCTACGTCTTGAAGGAAGCCCAAGCTGAGGCGTGCCTGGACCAGCCAGGGCCGGGATAGGCTCTGGCTCGGGGACTAGTGTACTTTTTGATTATGCCTCAAAAACGCCATATTCCGCTTATGTTTCAATATCCTGGGAAGAGAGCCGGCGGCGACTGGTGTAATCTTCGGGCTGGTGGATAACACCCATCAAAACAGGGTGATTTGAACCTGTAATGGCTACCGTGTCCTGGGTGCGCTCATACAGCCTTTCACGCGCCAGCCAGGCGAATAATAATCCCTCTACCCAGTCGGGATCTGTACCGTGTTTCGCGGTCGACTCCACTTCTACGCCCGGTAATGCCGCTGCCAGTCTTTGCATCAGGAAGGCATTGTGCACGCCGCCACCGCAAACCAGTAGCCGGTCCGGTAAACCCGCTACCGCCAGGCTGTCGGCGATGCTTTGTACGCTTAATTCTGCCAGCGTGGATTGAACATTGACCGCAGCCGGTGGTGTTTCACCCAGCATTTTATCAAGCCAGGACATGCTGAAGTATTCCAGGCCGGTGCTCTTGGGTGGTGCTTGTCTGAAATAGGTATCCTCCAGCATACGGCTCAATAGCCCGGTGTCCAGTTGACCTTTGGCGGCCCAACGACCATTGTCATCATAGTCCTTTTGCAACTGACGCCGGGTCCAGCCATCCATCAGGCAGTTACCCGGGCCGCAGTCATAGCCGGTCACAAGCCCCTCGGCAGGCAAAATAGTAAGGTTGGCTATACCACCGATGTTCACAACGGCGCGGTTCTCCGAGTCATTGTGAAACAGACCACGGTGCAGCAAAGGTGCCAATGGTGCACCCTGTCCACCGGCCTTTACATCCGCACTCCGAAAGTCATTGACCACCGTTGTACCCGTGTTCCTGGCGATCAGATCGCCTCTTCCAAGCTGGATGGTCACCGGGTTTTCACCGCCGGGTTGGTGCCAGACATTCTGGCCATGCGAGCCTATCGCCCGTATATCGCGCATTTCCAAACCACTCTCACGTACCAGGTTCTGCGCGGCACGGGCAAAGAAGTAAGCGAGGTTTTCATCGAGAAGTTCTGCAGCCTGTCGAGCCGGCGGGGCGCCGGTTTCGAGTAATTGATCAAGTGTCTGCTTGATCGCAACCGGGTAGGGTGTGCACAGGGCATGCAATATCTCCATTGAGTCATTGCTGAAACTGACCAGCACGGCATCTACCCCGTCGCGGCTGGTGCCGGATAACATTCCGATAATGAGTTCCTGGCTCACGGGCTACTCGCCGCAGTGGCATACACGGAAGCAGACTCAAGACGGCTCAATTCTGAAAGTACCGGTGCAGCCAATTGCTGGAACTCGGCTAGCTGGGTTTTACCAAGCGGGTCTGCTTTTGGCAATGCGACCGTACGTGGATTGCGATGAACACCGTTTAGCAAAAACTCATAGTGCAGATGGGGTGCCTGCGCCAAACCCGTGGCACCGACGTAACCGATGACCTGGCCCTGTTTGACCCGTTGACCTTTTTTAACAGTACGCTTGGTGAAATGCAGGTACTTTGTAACAATGCTGTTAGCGTGCTGGATAAACACGTGGTGACCGTTGAATTTACCGTAGTCTGAACGAATGACCTTGCCATCACCTGCCGCATAAACCGGGGTACCCTTGGGTGCCTTATAGTCAATACCATTATGGGCCTTGACGCGTTTGAGTATCGGGTGATAACGCTTCGGGTTGAAGCTGGAACTGATATAGGCAAAATTCAGCGGTGCGCGCAGGAATGCCTTGCGCATATTACGTCCGTCAGGCGCAAAGTATTGTGCCTGCCCATCAATGTCAAAGCGCAAAGCCTGGAATTTTTCACCCTGGTTAATAAAGGTTGCACCGATGATTTCGCCATCACGCAAAAAACTGCCATCCCGGTAAACTTTTTCATAGAGCAGGAAAAAGCGGTCACCCTCGCGGATATCAAGTACAAAATCGATATCCCAGCCAAACAGGTTAGCCAGCTTCATCACCATACCATCGGTGAGACCGGCCTGTTTACCCGCCAGGAACAAAGAAGACATTATTGTTCCACTGGTTTCGGTAATTTCCGTGATCATGTCACGTGCTTCAGAACTCGCCACAGCCTGTTGCCCGTCGTAATCGATGATAAGGTATCGGTCTTCATCAATGGCATAACGCATACGTCTGAGCGAGCCATCCTGATGACGCTGGAATTCGAACAGATCGCCGGGGCGGATGTTCTTCAGCTTTTTGGTATCGCCGTTGACCGTTATGATCCGGTGTAGCGTGTTTGCACTGAAACCCTGCTTGCGAAAGATACCGTCCAGCGATTGGCCTGAACGGACAGTGAAAGACTCCCAGGTCTCCACCTCAGGTGTTGTATCCGCGTAGTTCCCGGTGCCGTAGTATTGGCTTATGTCCTCGAGGCCGGGAACCTGGATTTCCAGCCGCTCGGGCAGACCCAGGTTAACCACCTTACTGGCAACATCGGGGTCATCCTCAACAGTTCCGAGCCCGCCTAGCGCGAAGCCAAAGGCCACCAGTGTCAGGCCAAACAGAAACAGTTTTGTCCGGGTAATTTTAAAATGAAACTGTGAGAATATTCCGGTCAGCACCGAAAGGAAGTTCTTATTTTGCATGCTGCATATTGACCATCGTCGGAGTCACCGGTTCAAACAGCGCTAAAGATACCATACAGGACGGGTTCCGGAGTGTGATTTTGCCACGTAATTGTGCATTATAAAGAGTTTGGGGTAGTGGCTGGCTCAACAAGGCAATACAATGCCACTTCTTTAATTTCACTGAAAAAACACAGGCAGAACACGGACTGGTATATGACAGATGTAAAACAGGCCCTCGAGCTGATCTCGCGGGGTACGGAAGAAATCATCAAGGTCGAAGACCTGCAGACAGAAACTGGAATCGGGAAGAACCCTGCGTATCAAGGTGGGTTTTGATCCGACAGCGCCCGATTTACATATCGGTCATACCGTGGTGATCAACAAAATGCGTCAATTTCAGGATTTGGGACACGAGGTTACATTCCTGATTGGTGATTTCACCGGCATGATCGGTGACCCGACGGGGAAAAATGTAACCCGAAAGCCATTGACAAAAGAAGAGGTTAAAGAAAACGCCGAGACCTATGCAACGCAGGTATTCAAGGTCCTCGACCGTGAAAAGACCAAAATTCGTTTCAACTCGGAATGGATGACCGAACTCGGCTCCGAAGGCATGATCCGGCTGGCAGCAAAATACACGCTGGCACGCATGCTGGAACGGGATGATTTTGAAAACCGTTACCGCACAGGCCAGCCGATCAGTATGCACGAGCTGCTTTACCCGCTGGTGCAGGGTTACGATTCGGTGATGCTGGAAACCGACGTGGAAATGGGTGGCACGGACCAGAAGTTCAATTTACTGGTCGGACGGCATTTACAGCAACATTTCGGTCAGGAACCGCAGGTGATTATTACGTTGCCACTGCTGGAAGGCCTCGATGGTGTGCAGAAAATGTCCAAATCGCTGCATAATTACGTGGGTATTACCGATGCGCCCGATGACATGTTCGGCAAGTTGATGTCGATCTCTGATGAGATGATGTGGCGTTATTTCGACCTGCTGAGTTTCAAAAGCAACGACGAGTTGTCCGCACTGAAGCAACGGGTTTCAGACGGTGCGAACCCCAGGGACATCAAATTCCTTCTGTGCGAGGAGATTGTTGAGCGCTTCCATGATCGCAAGGCGGCTGAGAAGGCACGTGAGACGTTTATCTCGCGCTTTCGTGGCGGGGCGATGCCCGATGATATCCCTGAAAAAACACTGGATGCTGGCGAGAAGGGTGTCGGAATTGCCAACGCACTGACCCAATGCGGGCTGACTTCCAGCAATTCCGAGGCATTCAGAATGATCAAACAGGGCGGTGTACGTATAGATGGAGAAAAGGTCAGTGACCGCTCCCTGCATCTTCAAACCGGTTTCGAAGGCATCCTGCAGGTGGGCAAACTCAGGTTTTGCAAAGCATATGTCAAATAATCTGCCGTTAACGCCCACCGAATTGCTTGAGCTGCGTAATCGCCTGGATGATATAGACAGCGGTATCGTAGATCTTATCGCCGAACGTCAGGCGGTGGTGACCACGATCGCTGAGCACAAGTTGAAAACAGGTCTGCCGCTGCGTCATTACGAACGCGAGCGTGAGGTTATTGATCGTGGTGTGGCGCGTGCAGAGTCCCTTGGCCTTTCCGGTTCGGTTGCACGTGACATATTGCAGACCTTGATCCATCACTCGCTGAGCAACCAGGAAACCCACAAACTGGTCCAGTCCGGGCATGGCCTCGGACGGCGCGCACTGGTTATCGGTGGTCTGGGCCGTATGGGTGAATGGATGGCACGCTACCTTGATATGGTAGGTTACAGGGTTGATGTTGCTGATACGGTTGAACGCGATACAGACTTTGGCCGGGTGCACGACTGGCAGGGGGTGGTGAATGACTATGATTTGATCGTGGTCGCCGTTCCGTTAGGACCCAGCAATGACATCCTGCTGCAACTGGCAGAATTGAAGCCCGAATGTCTTGTATTCGATATCGGTTCGTTAAAAAGCCCGATGCGTGAAGGTTTGGATGCGATGCGGGAGAGCGGCTGCCGTGTCTGTTCCGTGCATCCGATGTTCGGCCCCAACGAGATCGGCTTGTCGGGGCGTCATATCCTGTTCGTGGATGTTGGCAACCAGCAGGCTATCGCTGAAGCCCGCGCACTATTTGCCCATACTGCTGCCGATTGCGTTGAGTTGAGTCTTGAGGAACACGATGAGGTGATGGCCTGGGTATTGGGGCTCTCCCACCTGGTCAATATCGCCTTTGCCGGCGCGTTGGCGCAAAGCGGTGAGAAGGTACCGATGCTGAAACAGATTTCCAGTTCCACCTTCAATGCACAGTTGAACGTGGCAACACAGGTAGTGTGTGAAAACCCTCATTTGTATTTCGAAATCCAACAGGGCAATGTCAATACAGCAGACGTAAGCGAACATTTCCGAAAGGTGCTTAACGAGCTTGTGACTGCAGTTACCGAGCATGACGAAGCGGTATTCACCCGCCACATGCGCGCCGCGAGACAACGTCTTACAAGTGATGAACACTTATCTGAAAATGGACAATCTTGAAACAGCTTTCCGATATTGACTGGAGTGAATGGCAGGCTAAAGATCCCGCGACCCTGGTGTTTGTCATTCAGGATGGGAAAATACTGCTGATCGACAAAAAGACCGGCTTTGGAAAAGGCAAGGTTAATGGTCCGGGTGGCAAGCTTGAGAACGGTGAAAGCCCGGAAGCCTGTGCGGTGCGCGAGTGCCAGGAGGAGTTGGGTATCACTGTCTTGAACCCGCAGTATTGTGGTCAGCACCGTTTCCAGTTTGTTGATGGTTACTCCTTGCTGGTCTGGGTATACAGCAGCGAAGAATTTGAAGGTGTTCCCACCGAAACGATCGAAGCAAAACCACTTTGGGTTCCAGTGAACGCGATTCCGTATGAGCGGATGTGGGAAGATGACCACTTATGGCTGCCCATGGTTTTACGTGGTGAGCGATTCCAGGGCCGCTGGTTGTTTGATGGTGATACGATGCTCGATTACGAGTTGTCAACGGAAACCTGAGTGGCAAACCGCTCTTCATAACAACCCTCGGCTAATATCCGCTGAGTAAAGACATTTCATTTATGTACTACCAGAACTTATCAGGAGACGAATAAGAATGAAGTCAGGAGCAATGGGATTGCTGTTCATCGGCGCAACTTTGGGCTTGTCATTGGTCATGACCGATGTGCTGGCGGATCAATCCGTTGAAGAGCAGGCATCAAAAATCGCGCACAAGTATCTGTTAACAGATACCCATATTGATGTGCCTTATCGTCTGCATGCCGGTTGGGTCGATGTAACGACTTCGGCACCTGATGGTCAGTTTGATTACCCACGGGCCAAGCAGGGAGGGTTGAACCTGCCATTCATGTCCATTTACACACCGGCGGAAATGGAGAAGGAAGGCGGCAGTTTTGAACTGGCTAATCAACTGATTGATTCAGTGGAAGCCATCGCCGCGAGGGCGCCGGATAAGTTCATGCTGGTCTACTCGGTAGCCGATGCAAAAAAAGCCATGCAAAGTGGCCGTATCGGTCTGGCCATGGGTATGGAGAACGGCTCACCTATTGACCATAAAATTGAAAACCTCCAGTTTTTTGCAGATCGCGGCATTCGTTACATTACCCTGACACATGGTTTGAGCAATCAAATCAGCGATTCATCCTATGACGAGAATCGTGCCTGGGACGGCTTGAGCCCGTTTGGCAAAGAGGTGATTGCCGAGATGAACCGTGTTGGCATCATGGTGGATGTTTCACACGTTTCAGATGATGCATTCTGGCAGACTTTAGAGGTCACGAAGGTGCCGGTGATCGCATCTCACTCTTCAGCCCGTCACTACACACCGGGTTTTGAACGCAACATGAGTGATGAAATGATAGTTGCGCTGGCAAAGAACGGCGGCGTCATCCAGATTAACTGGGGTTCAGGTTTTCTGACCGCAGAGGCGAATGCCTACTCAACAAAGATGTGGGCGGACAGGACCACCTGGTTGAAAGAACACGATTTTGATGAGGACGGCCCTGAAGCCGATCAATACACCAGTGATTACCGTGAAAAGGAGCCATACCCTTATGCCACGATGGCACAAGTTGTGGATCATTTTGATCACGTGATCAAACTCGCAGGTGTTGAACATGTAGGTATCGGTTCTGATTTTGATGGCGTGGGTGACAGTCTGCCGGTCGGTCTGAAAGATGTTGCGGACTACCCGAACCTGGTTGCCGAGTTCCTGCGCCGTGGATATTCAGAAAGTGATATCGCCAAGATCCTCGGCGGTAACCTGATGCGTGTCTGGGCTGAGGTCGAGGCTTACGCGCTGAAGAATAATGGCTGACAGGGACGTAAACTCGGCGTTTTTTTAATAGTAGGCCCGTCAAAAAATGGCACATTACCAGACAACATTCATTTGAACTCATGACTGCCTACTTCATCGTTGCGTTGACTGCTTTCCTCGCTGCCGGGCTCACCCTGTATTCAGGGTTTGGTTTGGGGACCCTATTACTGCCGGTTTTTGCCCTGTTTTTCCCTGCAGAAATGGCCGTGGTTGCCACGGCGCTGGTGCATGGTGCCAATAATGTATTCAAGGTGTCCCTGCTGGGACGTTTTGCTGATAAGGAAGTGGTGTTGAAATTCGGTTTGCCGGCGATTGCGGCAGCGGTTCTCGGGGCATTGACCCTCGGCTGGTTTGCTCAATCTGATTCGGCACTCACTATCGAGGTCAATGAAGCTGTCCTTTCAAAGATCACACCGGTCAAACTCGTTATCGGTCTGTTGATGATCGGCTTTGCATTGTTTGAGTTGCTACCGCGTTTCCGTTCGCTGAAATTTGAGCGGCGTTACCTGTCGCTGGGTGGTGTGTTGTCCGGTTTTTTCGGTGGTCTTTCAGGGCACCAGGGTGCGTTGAGGTCTGCATTTCTGGCCAAGACCGGTCTGACCACCGAGGGTTTTGTCGGTAGCAATGCAGTGATCGGCTTTCTCGTCGATCTGACCCGCATTTCTGTTTACGTGGCACTGTTCACGGCCGCCGGTGGCCACGTCAGTGAATTCAGTAGCTGGCCCCTGGTGATAACCGGGGCCATCTCCGCTTTTTGTGGCGTCTTGCTGGGTAAACGCTTTTTACACAAGGTCACCATGACCAGTATTCAGACCCTGGTAGGATTACTCCTGTTCGGGGTTGGCCTGGCCCTGGTGAGTGGGCTTCTTTAGGGTAAGCCGGCTGACCGGGGTCTCAACCCGACAGCTTACGCTCGTCCAGCCCGATACTACGCGCAATGATCTCTTTCATGATCTCAGAGCTACCTGCATAGATACGGGATACACGGGCATCGGTAAACATATGCGAAATCCGGT
The DNA here is from genome assembly GCA_963749115.1 of uncultured Gammaproteobacteria bacterium. Lineage (GTDB taxonomy): Bacteria > Pseudomonadota > Gammaproteobacteria > Xanthomonadales > SZUA-36 > SZUA-36. The sequence goes on along the minus strand of CAVVLP010000006.1, from coordinate 1,731 downwards.
ATTCGCTCATGTAACCCGAACCGCCGTGAAGTTGCACGCAATTGTCCATCACCGTTGATTCCAGTTCACTGGCCTGGAGTTTGGCTTCGGCAGCCAACTCCGCGGTCAACTCGCCCTGGTTGTGCAACAGCACACACTGGTCGATGAATGTTTGAAGAATATCCAGTGCGGTACGCATCTCCGCCATTTTGAAACGGCTATTCTGAAAAGCCCCGATGGGCTTTCCGAAGGCCTTGCGTTCAAGAATGTAATCCATGGTCAGATCAAAGGCGACCTGCGCGTGGGCGACCTCCTGGCAGGCGCTGATCAGACGCTCTTCCGCAAGATGGTGCATCAGGCTATAAAAACCCTTTTCCGGATCCCCCAAAACGTTGTCGGCAGGTACCCGGACATTTTCGAAAAACAATTCAGCGGTATCCTGGGCCTTGAGACCCATTTTCTTCAGATTGCGGCCGCGGCTGAATCCCTCCATATCGCTTTCGACGATGAATAAACCAATACCATGTGATTTGTCCGGCACTGTCCTTGCCGCAACAACGAAAGCCCCGCCGTTGATCCCATTGGAGATATAGGTCTTGGAGCCGTTCAGTATCCAGTCATCACCATCCCTCTTAGCCCTGGATTTGATACCCGCCAGGTCACTACCGGCATTGGGTTCGGTCATGGCAATACCGAGAATGGTCTCTCCGCTTATACACTTTGGAAGCAACCGCTGTTTGAGATTTTCGCTACCAAGGCGCTCGATATAGGGTCCGACCAGTCGACTGTGCAACGACAGGAACAGGCTGATGTCACCGTGCCGGATGGTTTCTTCGATGACGATCTGCTCAAAACGGAAATCATCTATACCGAGGCCGCCATACTTCTCGTCAGCCCACATACACAGCAGGCCCTGTTCGCCCGCCTTGATAAACGCGGCCGGATCACAACACCCGTCTTCACGCCATTTTTCAACCTGTGGTTCAATTTCCGACTGCATAAAACGCCTGACACCATCGCGGAACATCTCGTGATCTTCATCGAAAATTAAACGTCTCATGATGACAGTGTCCTTGGTATGGGTAATCTTACTAGAGTATCAAAAAAGGGTATCTTCGGCACTGTTGTCCTACTAAAACTGGCCGTCCAGGACCAATAATCAGACTGGGTTTTTAGGTCACAATTGATCAGTCGGGAAGCCAAGGCTATGCAGTACCTTTCTTCAGGACACGTTCAAGCACATCCCTGTGGCACTCATTCTCGACTCCTGTCTCGTAAGGTCCTGAAGTGAGCCACTGCACATCCTCGCCTATGTGCGAATGCGGGGGTCAATGGTTTCTGGAAGATACACGTGGCTTGATTCTGAACCTTATAAGCACACGACTTTTGCGACTGTTTGGGCTAGTGATCTCTGATAGATGCACGTCGTTTGATGCTTAAGCTGGGGTGGGTATTAACTTTTCAGGACCTTGAGCGACAGGGATGTCGCGCCAGAGCTTACAGGGATGTACTTGCAGCGAGTCCTGGGAAGTTAATACCCGCCTCAGCGTCCCCATCCGTGCAGATAGTGAAAGGTAAGCCTTCTAAACCACTCAGTAGACTGGTCTGGGCACGGGACTTGTCCTGGTAAGACAATACCCATCCCAGCGCCCCCCCGTCGCCGACTTGCTGATTCGACCTTCAACTCAGGGCATCAGTCCAAATCAGCCAACAATGCCTCACGTATGCTGGGTTCAACATCAGTACTGTGAC
>CAVVLP010000005.1:0-187333 GCA_963749115.1 uncultured Gammaproteobacteria bacterium | reverse complement strand
TTTCCGCAGCAATCAACTGGGCGTAAATTAACTCCGTCACGTACTCAGCTTTCTCCGTCTTCATACCTGTAGACACCAGGTACCTCGCATGCTGGCCCCGGGAAAAGGCGTTTTCTGCGTCATTCAGACTGGTAACCAGAATTCTCGGTGGCGCCACTGAAGGTACGGCATACTGCTCCAGCACTTCGTATTCCCCTTTGTTTTTCAACAAACGGGACACCTTTGCTTTCAAATCTTCTGAGGTGATTTTTTTTGTGTTGCCAAGCTGGCTACGTATCTTGGTCGCTATCGCAAAGGCATCATCGAAAGCAAGACCCGCATCCAGCAGGCTTCGGGTCAGAATTCCCCGCAGAAACTGTGTTTTTTCATTCTCTCTTTTGTTTATAACAATCGTTTTCAATTTTGTTCCCTGTTCCCGGTCTTATAAAAAAACCGGACGATAATGTGTCACTGAATTTCCCGGTTTCGGAATGTGGTAGTAAAGTCACACTGTGACAACACCCTTGATGATTCTACCAGCAGTATCCGGTCGTGAGAGTGAGCAAAGTCTGATATTCGCCTTTATCCCAAGATATATTCCAACGGTGCTGCGAGGTCGTGATCAGGTCAGCTTGTTTTCCAAACTGGAGATATGGCTGTCAATGCAGGCGTTCCGGGATCCCGTCCGGAGAAACAGTGATCTTCTTCGATTCTGGGTTCAGATCAAAAGGCAACTGGATATTGGAAAGCCCCATGCGCGTCAGCAGTCCACGTAATTCCTGTGCCAGCAGAGGATAGATCTGCCGCGCCAGGCTGGCGTGGTGATTGGTAAACTCGGAAATATCAAGCGGTGGGCCCGAGGTTTGCTGGTAAACCGTTTCGAGACCTACTTTCGCGCTGAACGCCGGCCCCGATTTTTCACTGGCACCACCGATGCAGGTCAACCTTGCGCTGACCTGGTAAGACGGTAGCTTGTCACCCGAATCCATATTCACCAGCCTGGGTGTCAGGTTCATTTCAACCTTGGCCTCCTTCATCGCACCTTCACGCGCGACACGTAAAAGCTCGCCCTGTAACAGGGATACCTGGCAATGCTGGAGAATAAAGTGATCCAGTAAGTTCATATTGAACACCTGTGAGCGGAATCAGTTTTACAAGATGAGGTATCTTGCCGGTTTATTCAAGCGCACCAGAATTAAATTTCCAAAACCAAAGGGGTCAGGTTCACTGCTGTCCCACTTAATCGAGTTCCCTCAAGCTGGAACGCAGGCCAGTCATTGGCGTGTGAGAATAAAATGCCCCTGGGACATGGAAACCAGATCTGTCGACCGCCAAGCGGGAGTGGTGTCTTGATTCAGGACACATCGTGAACCCATCCATGGGGATTCGGTCGCGACTCGGCCCAGGCCGCCCTCTCGACCGGTTCCCGGTCTCACCTTGTCCCTGTCGCTCACGGTCCTGATTCAAGACACCACTCCCCCTCGGCTACGATAGTGCTATCCATTGGGGATGTCATCGGCGTGTCCAGAGCCAGGGTGGTTAGTGATTTCCAGGACCGTTATGTTCAGGATGAACGGTATGCCGCGAGCGCAGGGACGCGCAGGAGCGGCTTCTTTCAAATTGGTACAGTGTTAGATAGGTCGCGACCGAGCCGACAGGATGTCCTCGTGGCGAGTCCTGGCAATCACTAACCACCCTGGCTCCCCACCGACAATTTAAGTGGGACAGCAGTGGGTCAGGTTGAATTAATCATCCACGACACGCCAAAAATACCAACTGGCCACGGAACGGTAAGGGGCAAGATGCTCTGTCACACTGAGAACCTTGTCTGGCTTGGGTAGCGCAGGAAGATCATAGGTCAGCTGCACGCCCTTCTGAATACCCAAATCGGTGGCCGGCATGACATCAGGCCGGCCAAGCGAGAAAATCAGGTGCATTTGCACCGTCCATGGTCCGATGCCACGCACCCTGCAAAGGTTCTTGATAATGGCCTCATCATCAAGACTGGACATTTTTCTGGCATCAGGCAGACTGCCGGAACAGGTATGTTCGGCAAGATCAATGATTGCAAGTGACTTGTTATTGGAAAGACCGACCGAGCGCAGTGTCTGCATGGAGAGGTTGACCGCCTCGGTCGCAACAGGCTTATTATTTTCAAACAGAGCTTCAAAGCGACCGTAAATGGTTGCTGCCGCCTTACCGGACAATTGCTGGTAAGTGATAGCGCTGGCCAGCGAGGTAAACAAATCATGTTCCCGTTTGACCTGCAGACTGAAAGGACCCTTGTCCTGAATCAAAGCGGCCATATGCGGACAACTCGATTTCAGGGTATCGATGGCCTGCTTACGGTTATATCGTAAGCGACTCATGATTTACGCAGAAAGGCGAAGATTGCCAACAACCAACCCGCCATCATCAGCAAACCACCTGACGGTGTCACACCTGACATGGTACGCCCGGTAATAACATGCAGATAGATACTGCCGCAAAAAACAACGGTGCCCAAAACAATCAACCATGCACCCCATTTTAATGAATGGGACTCCAGCTTGACCAGTAATGCTGCCAGCCCCAACAAGGCAGCCGAGTTAAACAGGTGAATATTTGAGGCCGTCTGCCAGATACCCTGCAGCCCATTCATATCGAAGAGGTGACTGCCCATTGCGGCCAGGATAACCGCGGAAAGAGCCAGTATTGTCCCGGCCAACGCTACGACACGGGCGGAAGCGTTCATGGCGATGTCAGTGGTTTTAACAGGTCTTCCGGCTTTTTAACCATGGTCTCAAACTTTTGTTTTGAAATACCATAAGCCCATCCACTTACCTTTTCATTGAAAGCCTCAACCTGTTTCGCGACATCGTCTTCTGCTTGATTTTCAATTTCCTGCTCGGCACTGGACTCGCCGTTGTCATCATGAACAACGGATGCAGCGGGATGGCTGGCATGCAGACGCAGCAGGTATTCGTTTTCCTTCTCAAGCAGGTCAGCCAGGATTTCCACACCTGAGAACATCAGCAAACGCATTTTTACAGCACCCGTCCAGTCAACGCCGCTCTCGGGCCGGACTGTCTCCAAATCCAGCATGGAGAAAACAGAACCCAGCGAATTCACTGCCCAGCTGCTTTTTATTTCCCGTTCCGGTGGTAAATCTACCAGATCGAAATCGGTCTGGTCAGCTGAAATCTTCATCACCGACACCCTTTCGCCAGTCGGGTGAATAATTTCAACCTCGGCAACTTCCGATGAATTGGTATCAATAATCCGGGTGTCTGCCCAATCCAGGGTCTGTCTGGGGACTTCAAACACGCGATCCACCAGGGCACTGGCGGCCATATCCTCTAAACGCACATACTGACCCTGCCTGCCCTGTGCCTGATGACCAATCAGAAGACCCGTGGTTTGATCACCGATACCTATCCTGACCAACACACTACCGGCATTACCTGCCGTAACATCTTCAACACCCAGGCGGACATAATATTCCGGCTTATCGGTCTTTGGCTCAATTACCCTGGCCTGGCCCAGCGCCACCAAAAGCACTTTCAATTTTGACCAGTCTGCACGATATCCGTCCATCTGCTCGACCTGCCAGGCGCCATCAGCTCTTACCAGGGTTGCGATGGTATTATTACCTGCAGTCACAATTTCGACACGGCTAACATCGTTAATCCGATCCGCTATCCCCGGTAGCAACAAGCTCTCGACAGCCGCCTTCTCCGATGACCCGTCCTCGGGTGCATACAAAATGAGCACCGCCAGGGCGGCCAAAGTCAGGATAACCAGGAACAGGAAACTCCGTTTCATGTTTGCTCCTTCTCCCTGCGCCGACGGCGTATTTGCCTGAAGACCATTGCTGCTATCACGATCAGTATCGGCACGAGCACGATATTGATGAACTTGAGCCGCATACCCAGCGCTTCGATGTCTCTGGACAGATCATGCTGTACCTGGCGTAATTCGCTGCGAATTTGTAGTTTCCGGTCAACGAAACGTTGAACTTCAGCCTCTTGCTCAGGGGTTAACACGGTTAACTCCCCATCCTGTCTTAGCGATTGCATTTCAGTCAGGGTACGTTCGGTTTCTTCGAGTTCGGCCTGCAATCGTTCTTCGGTATCACGGAAACGGGCCTCGGCTGACAGCTTCAGGGCCTCCACCCGCTCAAATGGCCGGGTGGTGCTGGCACGGGTTCGAATACCGATCAAATCGGAACTACCCAGTAACTGGTCGGCAATATTCACCACCAGTGTGCCGTTATCAGCAAAAGAATTTGCCACCGTCCGGCCAAGGAAATTTTGTTTTTGTACCCACAAACGGTCCGTCAGCACATCGGTATCCGCAAACAGCACCACGTTAATCCCGGCATCGACCGAACCGCTCAAATGTCCTATCAATGGCATCCCCTCGGGCGGTTGTTCAAATGCTGTGCTGGCCTGGCCTGTTATGCGGGCTACAAACGCGTAGTTGTCACCCGTGGGCTGGAAATCCCTGGCGAGATCCTGCGGGTTGGCTAGAAACCTGAGGCGCGCGGCATCAATTGGCGCCGCATTCTGGCTACTTTCCAAAAGATTTTCAAAATGGGTACTGGCAGTCTCGAGTGGAGCCAGCCAACCGCTTGATGAAAAATTAACAGTCTGCAGGTCGGCAGTCGCGACATCTGAATTGTTAATACCATCCGGATTGACTGACAATATACCCAGGTGCCGAACCGGCGGTTGCCCCTGGCCGATACTGACCTGTAAGGCGTAAGCATAGTCGCCGATGATCCGGTCAGTATCAAAACTGACACCCCAGGCTTTTAACAACGGCCCCAGTGAGGAACTGCCACCGGCGTTCATACGTGCCATGGGATCATTGGGATCACCACCCAGATCGGCTTCCGCCAGCGGGTCCATGAAAGCCAGTACACGACCACCCCGGAGGGCAAACTGGTCGATTTGATAGAGCAGGTTTTCACTGAGATCCTTGGGATGAACCAGCACCAGCAATTCCAGATCATCCGGTAAAACACCGGTATCGGCCGGCAATTCCTGCAATTCAAACAACTGGCTGAACTGTTGATGGATAACCCAGGCCTCACGCACACTTTGCGTTGCCGGATCAAACCCCGGCTTCATCTCCAGGCCCGATATCAAACCGACTTTTTTATGCCGTGGATGCGATAGTGAGTAAATAATCTTGGCAAGATCATATTCGAGGAATTTCTCTTTGTCCGGTTGCAGAAAAGGCATTACCTCCAGACCATCGAGCGCATTGGTGCCCACCAGGCCAAAATAGAGCGTATCACCAGCGGTCCCGACCGGCACGCCCTGTAAACCGTATTGTGCGGCCTGGTCTTCCTCCGGTGAAAAAGGCATGGGATTGACCCGTTTCAATGTCAGTTTCCCGCCACTTTGCTCTGCAAATTCTTCCAGCATCTCACCTGCCCAACGTGAGTAACTGCGAAACTGCGGTAACTCACGGCTGACATCTTCGCTAAAATAGAGATACAGATTAACCGGTTCATCCATGTTCCTGAGAATATTGCGGGTACCGTCATTCAGTGTATAGAGACCATTTTCAGTCAGGTCAACACGCATACCCTTAAGAAAAACAGTAGACATGATCGTCAGGGTTACAAACAGAATGGGCAGCAATAGCAAAATGCCTGCTGAATAAGCTGAGCGAGTCTTTTGTTTCATCAGACGGCCTTCTTAACATCAAGTATCAATACATTGGCAAGCAACCAGAAACCAATGACCAACACGAAATAAACCAGGTCACGCAAATCAATCACACCTTTTGTGATATCTGCAAAGTGCTGCAGGAAACTGAGACCGGCAATACCGTCGAGTACCAATTGAGGTGCCCAGGCATTAAACAGGTTCATCACCATCGGCAATCCGCTCAACAGAAACAGGAAACACACGACAATACTCAGAATAAATGCCACCACCTGGTTGCGGGTCAGTGCCGACATACACGAACCGATTGCTAAAAAACCACCAGCCATCAGCCAGCTGCCCAGGTAAGCCGCCAGTATCACACCGTTATCGGGTTTCCCCAGGTAATTTACCGTGATCCACATCGGCACGGTCAAAACCAGTGCCAGACCGATAAATAACCAGGCTGCAAGGAACTTACCCAAAACTGCCTGGAAGGTTGTCAAGGGCAGGGTCAGAAGCAGCTCAATGGTTCCGGAACGTCTTTCTTCAGCCCACAGACGCATCGAGATGGCCGGCACAAGGAACAGGTAAAGCCATGGGTGGAAACGAAAAAATGAGTCAAGGTCCGCGAACCCGCGCTCATAGAAATTTCCCAGGTAAAAAGCAAAAATCCCGGTCATGACCAGAAATATAATCAGAAAAACATAGGCGACAGGAGTTGCAAAGTAACCCATCAGTTCCCGGCGCATCACGTTGAATGTGCCGTTCATGCCGATGCCTCCGTAAGGGTAATATTGTGGAAAACTTCATCGAGCCGGCCCGCTTCGAGTCGCAAGGCGGAAACCTGCCACTGGTTCTCACTGATCGCGGCGGTCACAGCCTGGAGCAGGCCCATTTCGCTGGTTGGGAACAAGGTCAGTTCGCCTTCGGAAATTTCCACTTTACTAACCTGGGGCAATACGCTCAAAGCGCTGGCGACTTTTTCGGGTGCTTCCACCACCAGGGAAACAGCATTGTGATAACGGGACCGCGCAATCAGACCCTGCGGGCTATCATCCGCCAACAGCTTGCCGTTGGCGATAATCATCACACGATTACAAACAGCCGCAACCTCCTCCAGAATATGGGTTGAAATAATAATGATCTTGTCTTTCGCCATGGCCCTGATCAGGCCGCGTACCTCACGTTTCTGGTTGGGGTCCAGACCATCTGTAGGTTCATCCAGTATCAATATCTGTGGATCGTGAATAATGGCCTGCGCCAGTCCGACACGCCTTTTAAAACCCTTTGACAGGGTCTCTATGGCTTGATGCTTTACCCTCGACAGATTGAGTTTATCAACTACTTTTTCGACGCTGCCTGAAACATCTTTTCTGTTTATCAGCCTGGCGCGGGCCACGAAAGTCAGGAATTGCTGTACGGTCATCTCACCATAACTTGGCGCGCCTTCCGGCAGGTATCCAATAGTCTTACGTGCCGCCACCGAGTTCTCCACCACGTCAACGCCGTTGATCAGTGCAGTACCCGATGTGGGTGCGAGAAAACCTGTCAACATTTTCATGGTGGTGGATTTGCCGGCACCATTGGGACCAAGAAAACCCAGCACCTGACCGGCTTCAACCGTGAAGCTCAAATTATCTACGGCTTTGAAGAAGCCGTACGATTTACACAATGATTTTGCTTCAATCATGGATTAGTCCCATTGTATTTCTGGTTAATTCAGGCCCGGCATATACCAATTGACTCACCGGAACTGCTATTTTCGGGTCTATGAAAAAATTTTCAAGCCTGCTCTATCCTGACCGGCAAATTGCCTGTATCGTTAGCTGCTTTAAAAGCGGCATTCTTTAAAAGTGAAACTCAACGAACTCGACCATGTACCTTCCGGACTACTGGAGCTTCCGGCGACTGAATTACATAAGGTACTGGATGGCCCGACGCTCATTCACCTGCAAGGTCAAAACCCGCAACCGCTGTTTGTTACTGTATTGCAGCACGGTAATGAGACCAGCGGTTGGGAAGCCGTCAGGCGTCTGTTGAAAAGCCATTATGAATTTGATCAATTACCCCGCTCATTATCCATTCTTATAGGCAATACCGAAGCTGCCAAGTATCGCCTGCGCCGCCTTGATGACCAACTCGATTACAACCGCTGCTGGCCGGGCGGTCTTCATGATAACAGTGATATCGGAAAATTGTTCCAGCAGGTCACCGACCGGGTTCGCTCACTTTTACCGATTGCCGCAATCGATTTCCATAACAACTCCGGACTGAACCCGCATTATGCAGCGATAAACCGCATCCGTCCTGAGTTTTTGCGGCTGGCCTCCTATTTTTCCTCCAAGGTGGTTTATTTCACGATGCCGTTGGGCACACAGTCTCTCTCCCTTTCCAGGCTATGTCCATCTACCACACTGGAATGTGGTCAGGCCGGCGAAGTTCACGGCACCGATCACAGCATGGGATTCCTGGAAACCCTGTTGCATCTCGACGAAATTCCCAAAACACCGATCGGAGCGGATGACGTACACCTGTTCCATATGGTCGCCACCGTCAGGATGCATGAGGATGCCCTGTTTGGCTTTGGTCATGTTCCTACAGACGTTTCTTTCCGGGAAAACCTGGATGTTCTGAACTTCCAGGAATTACCCGGTGGGATTTCTCTTGGTGATGTGAATGGAGGCCCGGCGCGGCCATTGTTGGCCACAAACATCGAAGGCGTGGACGTAACAGAGCAGTACTTCAGGTTCGACCGGGGTCAGATTGAAACCGTCCGCGAGATCATGCCCTCCATGCTGACGCTGGACCGTCGGGTGATACAGCAGGATTGCCTGTGTTACCTGATGGATCGCGTCCACTTCGAAGACCACATTGAGGTCACCGATCATGATCCGTTACCAGAGGGCATTCGTCGCAGCGATCGACCCGGCGAACCATCTCTATGACTTTTCTCACTGTTAGCGGCGTTGAAGTCTGTATATATTAGGGGCGGATCAATGGAGGAAATACGATGAGTATGTGGACAGCAATCGCTTTGATTTCGGTAGCCGGTATATTGGCGGGAATTTTCAACGACAGGGGGAAACGGCGTCACAACGCTGAAATTTCAAAAGAACTCAAGGCCATTCATACCAGGCTGGACGCATTGGATAGTGATTTACGCAAGCGTGTGGAAACGCTTGAACGCATTGTGACCAACCCGAAAGAAGACCTGAAACGCCAGTTCGATCATCTCGACAAAGCGTCCTGAGTTCGGCTACCAGGTCTACAGCAACGACATTTCGAAGGCTTTAAGCACCGCGCGGGTACGATCACGCACACCCATTTTTGAAAGGATATTGGAGACGTGATTTTTAACCGTCCCTTCGGCAACGCCCAATGAGTTGGCGATTTCCTTGTTGCTGTAGCCACCCGCCATCAGTCGCAATATCTCGGTTTCACGCTCGGTCAGTGGATCCGGTCTGTCCAGACTTGAAAACTCGGTCTGCATATTCTGCAAACCTTTGAGCAGGCGCTGTGTCACCGCCGGTTTAACCATCGATCCACCCTGGGCAACCGTTCTGATTGCATCCACCAGGTCTTCAAGACTCACGTCCTTGAGCAGAAATCCCTTGGCTCCGGCCTTGATACCCGCCAGTACCATCTCATCATCATCAAACGTGGTCAGGATGATCGTTGGCGGCAAAGTGCCATCGTTCGATAATTGCTGCAACACATCAAGCCCCGATTTTCCAGGCATGCGCATATCCAGCAAAACCACGTCCGGGCCAATCTCCGGAATCGTGCGAATGGCTTCGATTCCATCCGGTGCCTCCGCGACCACTTCAATTTCCTCTGAAAGCTCCAACAGGCTGCGAACCCCTTTACGCACCAGGTTCTGATCGTCTACGAGCATCACTCTTATCATGTACAAACCTCCTTAAAGGTACATTTGACAACGGTCAAAATTCAGTTGGCAACCACGCATGCAAAGCGAACCCTGCACCCGGTTCTGATTCGATTTCAAGCTTACCACCCAATTGTTTCAGACGTTCGGCCATTCCCAGGAGACCATTGCCAACTGCCACCTTATCAGCACCAATACCATCATCACGTGCGCTCATGGCGAGCCCATCGCGCGTCATGGACAAACGGATCCATAAATTCGTCGCCTGTGCATGACGCACGCTGTTGGTAATCATTTCCTGCACACATCTTAACAGTACCATCGCGCGCTCCGGTTCGGTCATAACCTCTTCTGAAGGCAGGTCTAAATGTATTCGTGGTTTAGGAACGCCTTCGGTCAGGGTGTGCAAGGCATCGGCAAGGTTGACCAAATCATCCTGGCGCATATCGCTGACCACCTCGCGGACATCCGCCAGCAATAACCTGGCCAGGGAATGGGCCTGTTGTACATGTTCCAGCACTTTGCCATCGACAAGGTGTGTCACCACCTCGAGGTTCAATGTCAATGCTGTGAGATGATGACCAACCAGGTCATGTAGTTCACGGGCGATACGCACCCGCTCCGCGATACGGGTATTTTCAGCCAATAGCGATTGGGTGGCACGCAACTCCGAATTGACCTTGCGCAATTCATCCCTGGCCGCATTCTGACGTAGCACAACCACCGAACTCATAAATGCAAAAAGGGATATACCGAGAAAGAAACCCGCATTGGTTGAAACATCACTGAGGCTGACATCGGGTAGTCGGCTCAAGGCAATCGCGAGTAGCACATTTTGCACAATCAACCACGCGACTGCAGGAACCACGGACAACATCCACGGCAGCAAAACAGAAACGATCAGCAGCAACATCCCGCCGAGCGAGGATTGCGAAACGATACTGATGCCCAATGCACTTCCGGTTAACAGGGACAAATACATCAGGCGGTTGCTGATAGAGGTCCGTTCCGGCAGGTACTGCATCAGGTTCCAGTACATCAACCCGAACAAACCATGCAACATGAACCAGGCAACGTACAGTTCAGGGCTTAGCGGTTCCGGGATAATTAAATGTATCAAAAACAGCGGTATACCCGCGCAAAACCACAGAAAAAGACCCGCGTATCGGAGCAATTCTATAGGCCGGTATTTACCCTGGAGTACGTCCATGCGGTTCCCAAAATTACTTGCGGCGATTAGCCGCACACGCATAATAACGCAGACGGCATATATTCCCATATTCCGATAGTCATAGTAATTATAATGGATATATGAACGAAGCCATTTTAAAAACCGGCCAACAGACCGTCGATGGGGGGGACGTATTGCGTCTGGCTGATGTCGAGATGGCGTCCGTGTCCGGCTTACTCTCAACCTACGGCTTAACACTGACGATGGTGCCGGCAAGTGGTGAAATACCCGGGAGTTTCTGGGGAGATGAAGAAGCTGGTCTTATCGGCAATGAATTACTGGTGAGGGCGGATACACCCTTGCATTCCATCCTCCATGAGACCTGTCATTATGTTTGCATGGATAAAACCCGACGTGGGGACCTGGATACTGATGCGGGCGGCGATTACGACGAGGAAAATGCCGTTTGCTACCTGCAGATACTGCTGGCGGACCATATCGCGCAATTTGGCAGATCGCGCATGCTCAAAGACATGGACCGCTGGGGATATACTTTCCGGCTTGGTTCGGCACAAGCGTGGTTTGAGCGCGACGCCGACGATGCCCATGCCTGGTTACAGCAACGAAACCTGATCAACCAACAATCACAGCCCAACTGGACACTACGAAAAGATTAATATGGACCTCACCAAAATTCCTCGAGTACTGGACACCCGGGACCTGCGTTTGCGGCCGTCAAACCCAACCGATGCAGAAGGCATGTTTGCCATGCTGTCAGATCCGGAAAGCATGAAATACTGGAGTGACAAACCGATCAAGAACCTTGATGCTGCAGTCGAGGTGTTGAACAAAGACCTGGAATCAGATGCGCAAGGAAAGAGTATGTGCTGGGCAGTCACTTTCCCTGGCAAGGACAAGATGATCGGAAAATGTATTCTTTTCCAGTTCGATCAGGCCAATCACAGGGCGGAGATCGGTTATATCCTCAATCGTGATTACTGGCGTCAGGGATTGATGCAGCAGTCGCTTGAGGCGGTTATCAACTTCGCTTTCGACACGTTGAAACTACATCGTATCGAAGCCGATATTGACACTGAGAACGCCAGTAGCCTCGGACTTCTTGAAAAGCTCGGATTTAAACGTGAAGGCCTGTTTCGCGAGCGATGGTTTGTATATGGCGAGTGGCAGGACAGTGTCATGCTTGGTTTGCTAAAGCAAGACTGGCTGGCTACACGACTTTCAGCCATCGAAGAGTAAGCGCATCGCAAAAACTACAATAACCACCGTGACCACCCCCCGCACCCACTTGTGACCTTTCAGAATCTGCAAGTGAACACCCGCCAGGCCACCCAGGAAATTTCCCGCCGCCAGCGCGAAACCCATGGCCCAGTCGACCTTCCCGTTCCACGCGAAAAGCACCAGTGCCAGTGGTGTGAAGGCCAGCACCACGGTGACTTTCAGTGCATTCCCCCTGATCAGGTTAAAACCCGCCGCCGAAGTAGCCGCCAGCAATAGAAATCCGATACCCGCCTGGATGAAACCACCATATACACCGATAAGAAAAAACGCCGTGACAAAACCCCATCGTCTAAATCCCTCGGGCAGATCTTCATTACCATCCGGATACAGTTTGACCGGGTTCCAAATTTGCCAGGCCGCAGCCGCTACCAGGATCACTGCCAGCACTCTCTGAAATTCAAGCTCACCGATCTGAACTGCCGCAATTGTGCCCAATACGGCCCCGGCCACTGCCGGTGGAACCGTCAACAGGAGCCATTCCCGGGAGACCAGGCCCCGGCGATGAAAGCTCCATGAGGCGCCAACATTCTGTAAAAGAATCGCCACCCGATTGGTACCATTGGCAACCGTCGGTGGCAGGCCAAGAAAAATCATCACCGGCAGGCTCAGCAGGGAACCACCACCGGCAATAACATTTAGAACTCCGGCAACCAAACCAACCAGGAAGAGTAGAAGTGAGTTTGTGAGTAGCTCTGGCATGGTGAATTGGTGCCTGGGTAAACCCTGTCAAATGGGAATGGTTACACGGACGGCGGTTTAGGTCTACTTGAAGATTGACAGTTCTATTTTTATGGGCGCTGAGGGTGTGCAGTACCTTGCTTCAGGACACGCTGTAAAACGTCCATGTGCGCTCATACTCGGCGTCCTGCCTCGTAAGGTCCAGAAGCAAGGTACTTCACACCCTCCGCTACGCAGCTAATCACAGGTCAATGGTTTCTGACCGATGGGGACGGCCTATGGCTGGAACTGAGGCAGGTAGTTACTTATTTGGGGTCATTTATTGGAGAACAGAACGCAGGTACTCCAGCCACTCTGGTTTGAACTTCACCACCGCCACGGCAGCTGCCGCAGTCGCCAGGCTTGTCCACAGAAGAATGCGCGGCCAACGGCGTGCCGGTTTGCCGAGCACGTCGGCGGTCAGAACACGTTCGGGCCGGAGACCGGGAGCCTGCAACATCCAGCGGCAGGTGCCGATACGGATTTCATCACCGGAGCCCAGTAGTATTTCAGTAACAGGTTCACCGTTGAGTAATGTGCCGGTCTCGGAACCCAGGTCTTTCAGTTGCAATGACTTACCATCAAGCAGACGGATTTCAGCATGCCGTGAGGAGACACCCGGTTCATCGAGTTGAACGTCACAGTCTGCAGATGACCCCAGCACGATCGATTCCCCGAAAGGGAAAGACTGGTTGATCACGCTTCCGGACGTACCTTTCAGTTTATAGAGACTCATACTCCGCTATCCAACATTTTCACTGGCCTTGCTTTCGTTCCGCATCGGCAAAGACGAGAACCTCTCTTAAAACGGTGGTGGCATAAGTTCCGGGTGGCAATACAAAGACCAACACCAGGTCGTCATCATTAAAACTCCACTCCAGGCCCGCAGGATAAAGACGCAATGCCCTGCGACTGGCTTGTACACGTTGGGCCATCAATACGTCGGTTATTTGCTGCCAATTCCGGAGCACGGTCTTCTCAACTTCTGCTGCAAGCCCGGTCGGTTGCGTACCATTTTCACCCGGCATAGGCCCCGTCGGATGTATATCAAGGCGTCTGACCCGATCTTCAATGGTCGCATCGGGCTTTTCACACGGGAAAATGGATTGGGTACCATTCAACATCGCCAGGTCACCATCGATAATCGTATTCCAGTCCCCTCGGCGCACCCGTTCAGCCAGCACCTGGTTGAACAGGAAACTGCGCATCGCTGAAAGGTAAATGCTTCTCTTATTGTGCAGCAGGCGTACCTTTTTCTGTAAAAGCTGGAGTCCTTGCGCGACATTTTGACCGCGGTGCCCAAATCGCTGAGGTCCGAAATAATTAGGCACACCGGTGGCACGGATTTGCTCCAGACGCAGGGTTGTTTGCCTGGCATCGCCTTTAAATTGACGAATTTTCAGATGGAAACGATTGCCTTCGAGCGTGCCGCGCTTCAGTTTGCGGGTGTGGCGGCAGCTTGTAAGGATTTTAACGCCTTCGATTTCGCTATTCTCAAGGGTTTCAAGCGTGGTTTCGGTGACGGGAACAGAGAACCACTGCCGGGTAACCGCGTGACGATCCTTGAGTCCGGCATAGCCGACATCGCGCGGCGCACAATCTGCCAACCTGGCTAACGCCCTTGCCACCCAGTCGGTGTTGGCAGCGCGTTTTTCCACCCATAACCACAAGTGAGCGCCCTCACCTTCTGGCTGAATTCTCGGGATTTCTTCAACCACAAAATCTTCCGGAACACTTCGGATTAACCCTTCAGCCTGCGGCACACCCAGAAAACAAGGCCAATCCGGAACTTCGAACACCTACCAGCCCTTTATCAAAACAATCGCAAACGCGGTGATACCCTCACCCCGGCCACAGAAACCCAGTTTTTCGGTGGTCGTGGCCTTGATGGACACATCCGTCCGGTCAAGACCGATGTCAGCCGCAATATTGGCCTTCATTTGGTCAGCGAATGGAGTTATCCTGGGCTGCTCACATACCAATGTGATATCAGCATTGATCACTGACCAACCATCATGTTTTAGCAACAGGTCTACGCGTCGGAGTAAATCACGACTGTCGGCGCCTTTCCAGCAATCTTCCGAAGGTGGAAAATGCCGGCCGATATCGCCCAGGGACGCCGCACCCAGCATAGCGTCACACAGGGCATGCAGCGCAACATCGCCATCGGAATGGGCCGCCAGAGACCTGTCAAAAGGAATCCGCACACCACCCAGCATCACGTGGTCGCCCGCACCGAAAGCATGTACATCAACACCTTGTCCGATCCGAATTTTCATATCAGCTCAGGAGGATTGCTCTTTGCGCGCTAACAGGGCTTCGGCAATCGCCAGGTCACTGGAATGGGTAATCTTGATATTCGCGGAAGAACCCATGACAAGTAACGGCCTGACCCCGACAAACTCCATCGCAGAAGCCTCGTCTGTCAATTCACAACCCGCTCCTTGTGCCGCATCAATGGCTTCTGCCAGGGCCCCTACGCGGAAAAGCTGGGGTGTTTGAGCAGCCCATAATCCGGTTCTATCCACCGTGGCAACAATCTCCTGCGAATCTCCCGCACGCTTCAGCGTATCACCGACAGGCATCGCAAGTATGGCTCCATCAGCGGACTCCAGTCCCTGTTCCAGAAATTTCTCAAGACGGGAAGACGACAAACACGGCCGTGCCGCATCATGCACAAGTACCCAATCTGTGTCGGAGTAGTTGTCGGCGATGAAACGCAAGCCATTACGCACCGATTGCGCACGTGTTTCACCACCGGTGACCGTATTTACGTCTGCGGCCAATGGACCCAACGCGGATCTCAAACCACTGGTCATCTGCGGCGAGTACCACCGTAATACTGCTGATCATGCGGGTGAAATTGAAACAGCCCTGATGGAATGTGCCAGAACGGGTTTACCACATACCGGCAGGTACTGTTTCAACATGGCACCACCATAAGCGCGTGCCATGACCGGCAGCAGGAATCAAAACATGAACTTGTGGATTGTACTCAGGATGCCTTCTCCATCATTTTTTGCCGTTTGCTGGTTACCAGGTGGTGGCGGCACCACCTGGTAAAACTGTTCAGCCGGTTTAATCAGCCCCAATTCACTACGTGCCCGTTCCTCCACCGCATCCAGACGTTCACGCAGGTCTTCGACTTCGGCCTGTAATTCGGCATTACGCTGCAGCAGGTCTTCATTCTGTTGGCGCTGATCCTCAACCCGGGTTTCAAGTCGTGCCACTTCTCTGAAACCACCTTCCCCCAACCACAATTTAAATTGCAGCAATACCAGCAGGACAAAAAGTATCAGGCTAACTACACGCATACTTCAATCATGGACTCAAATGCTTAAATGCGCCATACCCTGCGTAACGTGCTTTGCCTCCCAGGGCCTCTTCAATACGCAGCAACTGGTTATACTTGGCTACCCGGTCTGAACGGCACAAGGAGCCGGTTTTGATCTGGGTAGCGGAACTTGCGACCGCCAGGTCCGCAATGGTCGTGTCCTCGGTCTCACCTGAGCGATGTGATACGACGGCAGAATATCCAGCCCTGGCTGCCATATCGATGGCATTGATCGTTTCGGTCAGCGTTCCGATCTGGTTAAGCTTGATCAGTATTGAGTTGGCGATTTCCTGCTCAATACCCTTTGCAAAAATCTCGGTATTGGTAACAAATAGATCATCACCTACCAACTGGCATTTGTCCGCTGACAACTTCGAATGAATTGCCCAACCATCCCAGTCATTTTCGGCCAGTCCATCTTCGATACTGACGATCGGATACTGCCCCAACCAACCATCGAGGTATTCGGCAAACTCAAGAGATGAAAATGAACGGTTTTCCGATTCGAAATGATAACGTCCATCGCGGTAAAACTCTGATGCAGCCACGTCAACACCAAGGTAGACATCTTTACCTACCGCATAACCTGCCAGGTCAATCGCCTCCAGTACGGCTTCAATCGCAGCTTCATTAGAAGGAAGGTCAGGTGCAAAACCACCCTCATCACCGACCGCTGTAGAAAGACCCCGCCCACTGATGACACTTTTAAGTGCATGAAATACCTCGGTACCACAACGCAAAGCCTCGGAAAAAGAGCCGACGCCCACAGGTAAAATCATGAATTCCTGGACATCAACACTGTTATCAGCGTGGGCGCCACCATTGATGATATTCATCATCGGTACGGGCAGTTCGGTCGCAGCACCCCCGCTCAGCCAGGACCACAGAGGCTGCTTGTGATGATTCGCCATCGCGTGTGCATTTGCCAGCGAAACACCGAGCATGGCATTGGCCCCCAGCCTGGATTTGTTATGCGTTCCATCAAGTTGGATTAATGACTGATCGATAACATCCTGGACAGAGGCATCCTGCCCCAGCAGTGCCGATGAAATTTCACCATTAACATTTGCAACAGCTTTTAAAACGCCTTTTCCGCCATATCTGGACGCATCCTTGTCACGCAACTCGATGGCTTCGCGGGAACCGGTTGACGCACCGGAAGGCACAGCGGCACGGCCAAACGCGCCCGACTCCAGTGTTACTTCTGCTTCAAGTGTGGGGTTGCCCCTCGAATCAAGGATTTGACGGGCGTGTACTGATTTAATACGTGTCATGTGTAGCTCTCTTGAGTTTGTGGTTTATTTAAAATTAAATTAATTGCTCAAGAAACTGACTGGACTTGGTGGCCTCATCAAGTTTCTTGAGTGTTATTAACAACTCTTCCATACGATCCAGTGGCCAGGCATTGGGGCCGTCACTCTTCGCATTGGCCGGGTCAGGGTGGGTTTCCATGAAAAGACCGGAAATACCAACAGCAATGGCAGCGCGTGCCAGTACCGGGATAAATTCACGCTGACCGCCTGATGAATCTCCCAGCCCACCGGGCAACTGTACAGAATGCGTGCCGTCAAACACAACGGGGCAACCGGTATCCCGCAAAACAGCCAGCGAACGCATATCCGAAACCAGGTTGTTGTAACCGAATGAAGCGCCACGTTCACAGACCATGATCTGCTCATTGCCGGTGCTTTTTGCCTTGTCGCTCACATTTTTCATTTCCCAGGGCGACAAGAACTGGCCCTTCTTGATATTAACCGGTAAACCGGCACCCGCGACCCGGGTGATATAGTTTGTCTGACGGCATAAGAACGCGGGTGTCTGTAAAACATCCACCACCTCTGCTACCGCCTGGATATCGGTATCTTCATGAACGTCCGTCAATACCGGTACACCGGTCTCGTCTTTGACTTTCTGCAAAATCCGCAAACCTTCTTCCATCCCGGGACCGCGGAAACTATTAATGGAAGAGCGGTTGGCCTTATCAAATGAGGACTTATAAATAAACGGGATACCCAGGCGGGTGGTTATTTCCTTTAACTGAAAGGCCGTGTCCAGCGCAAGCCTTTCGGACTCAATGGCACAGGGACCGGCAATCAGAAAGAAAGGCCGGTCAAGCCCTGCTTCAAACCCACACAGTTTCACAGGCTGGCAACTTCCGCAGGCAGTTCGCCTTGCCGCGACTTCAACGCCGCTTCGATGAAACCGGTGAACAGCGGGATGCCCTTCACGTGGTGAAGAGGTGAATTCGGGATGGAACTGGCAACCGAGGAACCACGGGTGATCAGGAATCTCAACAATCTCAACCAGGGTCTCGTCCATCGAGTGGCCGGATAACAGCAAACCGTTCTTCTGCATGATGTCACGGTAATGATTGTTGAATTCATAGCGGTGGCGGTGCCGCTCGGTAATGATGTCCTGACCATATAGCTTACGGGCCAGCGAGTCAGAGCGTAACCGGCAGCGTTGACCACCCAGACGCATGGTCCCGCCGAGATCAGAGTCTTCCGACCGCTTTTCAACGTTTCCGGAAGCATCCAGCCATTCGGTAATCAGACCGATGACCGGCGCGCTGGTATCCGGGTCTATTTCGGTGCTGTTGGCATCCTCAAGACCACAAACATTACGCGCGTACTCAACCACGGCTGCCTGCATACCAAAACATATTCCCAGGTAGGGGATATTGTTTTCACGGGCATGGCGAATCGTCATTACCTTGCCTTCGAAGCCACGCTCTCCAAACCCGCCCGGTACCACGATGGCATCCGCGCCATTGAGGCATTCGATGCCTTCTTCTTCTATCTGTTCGGCTTCAACCCTGAGGATGTTGACCTTGATACGATGCCGCAAACCGCCGTGCGTTATTGCCTCGGTCAGTGATTTATAGGCATCCGCATGGTCGACATATTTACCAACCAACGCAACGGTCACATCATGTTTGGTGTTACTCAGCCTGTCGACCACCTCTTCCCAACGCGACAGGTCGGCCTCGCCGGCTTCCAGACCCAGACGCTCAACGACGATATCGTCCAGGCCCTGCTCATGCAGCAACAGTGGAATCTCATAGATACTTTCACGCGCATCCAAAGCGGTGATGACGGCCGCTATTGGCACATTGGTGAACAGGGCAATCTTGGCACGTTCATCCTCGGAAATATCCCGCTCGCAACGGGCCAGGATCACATCAGCGGTAATACCAATGGAGCGTAGTTCCTTGACGGAGTGCTGGGTAGGTTTTGTCTTGATCTCATTCGCAGCTTTCAGGTAGGGCACCAGCGTCAGATGCATGAACATGGCCTGCCTGCCGTACTCAACACCCAGTTGCCGGATTGCTTCGAGAAATGGCAGTGATTCAATATCACCGACCGTCCCGCCAATTTCTATCATCGCGACATCAAAACCTTCCGCGGCGTTCACCACGTTCTTTTTGATTTCGTCGGTGATATGCGGAATAACCTGGACGGTACCACCAAGATAATCACCACGGCGTTCACGCGCAATGACGTTGTTATAAATACGACCGGTGGTGAAATTATTCAACTGGCTCATACGCGTGCTGATAAAACGCTCGTAGTGACCTAGATCCAGATCGGTTTCAGCGCCGTCTTCGGTCACATAAACCTCACCGTGCTGGAACGGGCTCATGGTGCCCGGATCAACATTGATATAGGGGTCAAGTTTGACCATAGTGACTTTCAGACCGCGTGTTTCAAGTATTGCGGCCAGGGACGCTGCCGATAATCCCTTGCCCAATGAAGAGACAACACCGCCGGTAACAAAGATAAATGATGTCATGCCAGAACCTGCTCGTAGTTTGTAATAGTTCTGGAACACCATTATACGTACCACCCGTGTCTAAGGCGACCAAAGAATTGTTCTTCTTTATGCCAAATGCAATCTATGTTAAAAAGTGCAGCTTATTCTCACCTTGTGTACAAGATAATTAAATGAACCCTGAAACCACACAAATGACCCGCCTCCCGGGTCGCGAAAAATTCACCCGTAAAACTACTCGGATTAGCCGTTTTAACAGTGCTCATGCTTATGGCCGCGGGAAAGGCCAGCGCTATGGAAATCGTCGAATGGCGTTTTCAGACATCCATCTACACACATCACTGGAGCTCGGACCCGGAGCACGTCAGTCATTCAAAACTGCTTGACCTTGAATTCGAAACAGATAAGAAATGGATTTACGGTTTCGCCTATTTTCAGAATTCATTTGGCCAGCCCAGTCAATACCTGTATGCGGGTTATTCATGGCGCCTGTTCAAAACCGACTGGGCTTACTTCAAACTAACGGGCGGCTTTTTACACGGTTACAAAGACCCGTACGAAGACAAAATTCCATTGAATGGCCTTGGTGTGGCACCGGCGATCGTTCCCTCATTCGGCTTAAGATACAAACGTGTTTTTACCGAAATACAGATTCTCGGCACGGCGGCACTCACATGGACAGTCGGTTTCAATTTTGGACATAAATCAGATTGAAATCCTGTGTAAAATTCAGGATGATTGACACTTGAGGCTTTACATTTGCCTGCATAAAATTTCCTGTTCTGTAAACAGTTCGCGTACAAAAAACTCACCGGAAAACGGAGCTAAATGAACAAACAGTACCAGGCCCGGGATATCGAAGTCCTGACTGGCCTAGAACCCGTACAACGCCGCCCCGGCATGTACACCGACACAAGCCAGCCCAATCACCTTGTACAGGAAGTCATCGACAACAGCGTTGACGAAGCCCTTGCCGGTTACTGCAAAGACATCGAAGTCGTGCTGCATGAAGACGGTTCGGTTGAAGTCACGGACAACGGCCGCGGTATGCCGGTTGACATTCACCCCGAGCACGGTATTGCCGGTGTTGAACTGATCCTCACCCGTCTGCATGCGGGCGGCAAGTTTTCCAACGAGAACTACCAGTTTGCCGGCGGCTTGCATGGCGTCGGCGTATCCGTGGTCAACGCCTTGTCTACCGACCTGAAGATCTGGGTCAAGCGGGATGGCCAGGAATACCACATGGCGCTCCAGGATGGTTCAAAAGTCAGCGATTTGGAGGTGGTGGGGACGGTTGGTCAGCGCAACACCGGCACACGTATTCGTTTCTGGCCCGATCCAAAGTATTTTGACACCCCAAAAATATCCTATAAATCATTACGCCACCTGTTACGCGCCAAGGCGGTTCTTTGCCCCGGTTTACATGTCACCTTATGCGTTGCAAAAACCGGTGAAAAAGAAGAGTGGCAGTTCAACCAGGGTCTTGAGGATTACCTGCAAAGCGAAACACTGGGTATAACCAAATTACCCGAACACCCCTTTACCGGTGAGATGAAAGGTACCGATTCAGAGGTCAGCTGGGCATTGTGCTGGTTGCCCGAAGGCGGCCAGTTGCAGGAAAGCTATGTCAACCTGATCCCCACCGTGCAAGGCGGCACACACGTCAATGGACTGCGGACCGGCCTGGTCGAGGCCCTGCGCGAGTTTTGCGAAATGCACAACCTGTTGCCACGCGGTGTGCGTCTGGCCCCGGATGATATCTGGGATCGCATCGCCTACATCCTGTCTGTCAAGATGACCGACCCCCAGTTCAGCGGCCAGACCAAGGAACGTCTGTCATCCCGAGCCACCGCCACTTTTGTTTCAGGCGTGGTAAAGGACGCTTTTAGCCTGTGGCTGAACCGGAATATTGCCGATGGTGAAGCCATTGCCACCCTGGCGATCAGCAATGCGCAAAAACGCATGAAAAAAAACCGCCAGGTGGTGCGCAAAAAAATTACCTCGGGTCCTGCCCTGCCCGGCAAATTGGCCGACTGCACCAGCCAGGATCTGTCCCTGACAGAGTTGTTCCTGGTCGAAGGTGATTCGGCTGGCGGTTCTGCAAAGCAGGCCCGGAACCGTGAATACCAGGCCATCCTGCCTTTACGCGGTAAAATCCTCAACACCTGGGAGGTCGAATCCGATGCAGTGCTGGCCAACCAGGAAGTCCATGATATTTCGGTTGCCATCGGTGTTGACCCCGGCTCCAACGTCATTTCCGAACTACGTTACGGCAAGGTCATCATTCTCGCCGATGCGGACTCCGATGGTCTGCATATCGCAACACTGTTGTGCGCCCTGTTTCTGAAACACTTCCATGCACTGGTCGAAACCGGTCATGTCTTTGTAGCGATGCCGCCGTTATACCGTATCGATGTCGGTAAGGAGATCCACTACGCACTGGACGCGGAAGAACGACAGGCGATTATGGATGTGATCGTAGCCGAGAAAAAGAAAGGCAAGATCCTTGAAACCCGATTCAAAGGGCTGGGTGAAATGAACCCGCTGCAATTACGCGAAAGCACCATCGACCCGGATACCCGCCGCCTGGTGCAACTGACGATCGACAGTGACCAAAAAACCAGCCAGATGATGGATATGTTACTGGGTAAAAAGCGCGCGTCAGACAGGAAAGCCTGGCTGGAAGACAAGGGTGATTTGGCTAGTGCATAGAATCCAACTGATGTTCGCATACGCACAAGGTCTCGGGGTGGGTGATCACCTCCTGAGACCTTCACCGACAGGACGTCGGTGACAGAGCGTACATGGACGTATTCACAGCGTGTCTCAGGAGTGTATCACCCACCCCGAGGCCTCCCGAAAGAATCCACTTGCATACCACCTGCAAATAAAATGAATCCAAATTGGATCACCGAATGAACGAAATAACACAAAGCTTCTCCGAACACGAACAAATGCCGTTACGGGAATACGCCGAAAAGGCCTACCTGGATTACTCCATGTACGTGGTGCTCGACCGTGCCCTTCCGCATATTGGCGATGGTCTCAAACCGGTGCAGCGACGCATCATTTACGCGATGAGTGAACTGGGTTTAAGTTCAAGCTCAAAACATAAAAAATCCGCCCGCACGGTCGGTGATGTACTGGGTAAATTCCACCCGCATGGTGATTCTGCCTGTTACGAGGCCATGGTGTTAATGGCGCAGCCGTTTTCCTATCGTTATCCACTGATCGACGGACAGGGAAACTTTGGTTCACCGGATGATCCGAAATCGTTTGCGGCGATGCGCTACACCGAATCCCGTATGTCACCCTATGCGAAAACCCTGTTGGCCGAAGTGAGCCTGGGGACGGTTGACTGGGCACCCAATTTTGACGGTACACTTGAAAGAACCGACACTGTTGCCGGCACGTCTGCCCAATATTCTTCTCAATGGCAGCACCGGTATTGCCGTGGGTATGGCCACCGATATCCCACCGCACAACCTGCGTGAGGTTGTCAGTGCCTGTATCCGTTTGCTGGACGAACCGAAGGCCACGGTTGCCGAGTTGTGTGAACACATACTGGCCCCTGATTTTCCGACCGATGCCGAAATCACCACACCCAGGGAAGATATCCTGAAAATGTATGAGAGTGGTCACGGCTCAATCAAGATGCGTGCGATCTGGGAAAAAGAAGGTAGCGATATCGTGGTCACAGCGCTGCCGCACCAGGTTTCTCCCGCCAAGGTGCTTGAACAGATCGCCGCGCAAATGCAGGCCAAAAAACTGCCGATGGTCGAAGATCTGCAGGGACGAATCCGATCATGAGAACCCGACCCGCCTGGTGATCGTTCCACGCTCCAACCGGGTCGATATCGAGCAACTGTTAAACCACCTGTTCGCGACCACTGATCTCGAGCGTAACTACCGCGTCAACATGAACATCATTGGCAATGCCGGCAAACCCCAGGTCCTGGATCTTCGTAACCTGCTGAAACAATGGCTGAAATTCCGCCTCGACACCGTTACACGCAGACTGGAATTCCGCCTCGACCAGGTGGTAGACCGCCTGCACATACTCGAAGGCCTGATGATCGCCTTTCTGAATATCGACGAGGTCATCCATATCATCCGTACCGAGGACAAGCCAAAACCGGTGTTGATGAGCCACTTTGATATTACCGGCACCCAGGCCGAAGCGGTGCTTGAACTGAAACTGCGAAACCTTGCCAGGCTGGAAGAGATGAAAATTCGCGGTGAGCAGGCCGAGCTTGAAGAAGAACGCCAGAAACTCGAAACCACGCTGGGTTCAAAGCAGCGCATGAAGACCCTGATCAAGAGTGAGTTGTTGGCGGATGCTGAAAAATACGGTGATGACCGGCGCTCACAGTTACACGAGCGCGAGGCAGCACAGGCATTGAGAGAGGAAGACCTCGTTCCGTCAGAAGCCTGCACCGTGGTGTTGTCGAAATCCGGCTGGGTCAGGCTTGCCAAGGGCCATGAGATCGACGCGACGACACTTAATTACAAAGCCGGGGACGAGTTCCAGCATGCCGCCCGGGGCCGCAGCAACCAGCAAGCCGTATTCCTGGATTCATCCGGAAGAGCCTATGCATTACCGGCTCATTCACTACCCTCGGCACGTGGTCTTGGTGAACCTCTGACAAGCCGTTTCTCCCCCGGTGAAGGTAGCCAGTTTCTGTACGCCATCACCGGTGACCCACAGCAAAAACTGGTGCTGGCCAGCTCATTCGGTTATGGCTTTGTGACCGAAGTGACCAACCTGCACAGTAAAATGAAAGCCGGCAAAGCGATGATTTCCCTGCCAGGCGATTCGACCCCGGTCGAACCCGCCATTATCACATCTGCCAATGCAGATACCGTGGCTTGTGTTACATCGGATGGTTATCTGCTGGCCTTCCCGTTGAGCGATTTACCCGCGCTTTCCAAGGGCAAGGGCAACAAGTTGATCAATATCCCCCCCAAACGCCTGAAGGCCGGTGAGGAATACATGATTGGTATGGTTGTCGTTGCTGAAGGTGAAGAGATCCTGGTCTGGGCCGGCCAGCGCTACTTGAGAATTGGCAAAAAAGATCTTGAGCATTTCAGGGGAGAACGGGCCAAACGCGGTCGTAAGTTACCGCGTGGTTTTCAGCGTGTCACGAAGATCGAAGTAGCCGGGGAGTAATTACCTGCAACCGAGCTTGGAACCGGTACAGCCGCCGGACTTGGTGTTGTGTTTTAGTCTTGCTTTACTATCCGCCTTTGCCTGCAAAGCTCCTCTGCCGTACTTACTCAAGAGTTTTTCAGCCTTTTTCTCAGCCTTCGCCTTATCGCTGTTTTGTTCCAGCAAACTGTCCCGTCTGGTCATCTTTTCCGTTGCACCTCTTTGCGCTGCCAGTACTGACCAGGCGTAGGCTTCTTCCATATTCACCTTTTTTCCCTGGCCGTTTTCATACATTTTTGAAACCCTGTCCTGAGAATAACTTACACCCATCTTGGCCAGCTTGAAGTAAGTTTTGAAGGCTTTGCTGTATTCGCCGGATTCGTAATACTGATCAGCTTCGGCCTGATCTTCCTTCCAGTCAGCCAGAACAACGGGGGTCTGCAAGGTCAAAAACAGGATGGAAGACACGATGGCAACAATAATTTTCAAAACAAACTCCGGGGACCAATAAAAAAACGACTGCGGATCATACCACTTTGGTGTGTCGTTTTCCCGCCCTTATCTCACTTACTCTATCTGACTGTGATAAACCGTTTTTGTTCTGCGTTTAATCACCAAATCTCTAGTTATTTTAATCTTGTATTAATATTGACTACGTATAATTTGAACCGCCTGTTGGCCCTGTTTTCGCTAAAGAAAATCAAACGGAGGTAATAGATTATGCGTATCCCCATTATCAAATTGTTCACGTTGACCTTGATTCTCTCTTTCTCAGTCTGCGTTGCAGCGCAGGAACCGATCACACCCATTGAGCCCGTTAAAGAGATCAATCTGGCCATGGTCGAGTTGGGTAAAAAGCTGTACTTCGATCCGCGTTTGTCAAAGTCAGGATTCATCTCCTGCAACTCCTGCCACAACCTGAGCATGGGCGGTACTGACAATTTAAAAACATCTATTGGACACAACTGGCAACAGGGGCCAATCAACGCACCCACGGTGCTTAACTCCAGCATGAACGTCGCCCAGTTCTGGGATGGCCGTGCGGCCGATCTCAAGGAGCAGGCTGGCGGGCCTATCGCCAATCCGGGTGAAATGGCTTTCACACATACACTTGCCTTGGAGGTACTGGAGTCCATCCCGGCCTATGTGACTGAGTTCACCCGGGTGTTCGGTCCGGATTGCATCAACATCGATCAGGTCACCGAGGCAATTGCAGAATTCGAGAAAACACTGGTTACACCCAATAGCCGCTTCGATCAGTGGTTGCTGGGTGATACCCAGGCGATCAGTGCACAGGAATTGGCCGGATACCAGCTTTTCAAAAGCAGCGGTTGCGTGGCCTGCCATATGGGTCCTGCAGTCGGTGGTACGTCCTTCCAGAAAATGGGTCTGGTCTCGCCGTATGAAACAAAGAATGATGCCCAGGGCCTGGCAGGCGTCACCGGCAAGGATGCTGACCGGTTTAAATTCAAGGTACCAACCTTACGTAATGTCGATATGACTTATCCGTACTTTCATGATGGCGAAGCGGCCACAATGGATGAGGCTGTGGATATCATGGGTCGTTTGCAATTGGGCCGGAAATTTGAACAAGCCGACATTGACCAGATCGTGGCATTCCTCAAAACACTGACCGGTGAGCAACCTTCTTTCGTGCTCCCGATACTGCCGCCTTCAACAGACAAAACTCCTCAGCCAACACCATTTTAATAGGTATCTTTGCCTGGAAAGCGGCCCGCCGCTTTCCAGGTTTTCATTAGCTCTATTGACAGAACTGCAATGCACCCTCCCTGCTATTAAAAACATTCTGTATAATCTGGCCCCGTCAAAGTGTAAGAAAAACCTGGTGGCTAAGTTCGCCCACCTGTGAAAAATAATTCATCCAAAAGGTATGAAGACTTATGGCACAGATTGAATGGACACAGGAGTTTTCCGTTGGTAACGCAACGATTGATCAGGAACACGAATCATTGATCGCGCAGATCAATCATCTCTACGAAGAACTTAACCAGCCATTGGACACGTCCACCATCGAATCCATGCTGACTGACATCCAGACCGATATTTCGGCACATTTTGCGCTCGAAGAGCTCCTGATGCAGGAAGCCAACTATGCTGAATTTGAGGATCACAAGCAGGACCATGAACGCCTGCTGGACCAGATTCAGGATATGATATTCCACTTCGCAGAAGATCCGGATAGCGGCAGAGAACTGCTTGCAAACAGACTGTCAGACTGGTTTAGCCATCATTTCAAAGGTTTTGATGCACGGCTGCACAATCAACTGGGCTAGGAGCGATCGATCATTTTCATTCCTGCGTCGTTTTTCCGGTTGCCTTGAACCAGTAGTGAAACCCGGTTGATCCTGCTGAGTTCGTCATTTGTCAGGCTAATTTCCAGGGATTCGATATTTTCCTTCAGGTAAGTCCTTCTCTTGGTTCCGGGAATCGGGAAAATGTCGTCACCCTGCGCGTTTAGCCATGCCAGTGCTACTTGCCCTGTTTTGCAGTTTTTTGAGCCTGCTATGCTCTCCAGTTCCTTTACGATATTCAGATTGGCCTCAAAGTTCTCAGCCTGGAACAGGGGAATATCTTTCCGGTAATCCCCTTCTCCAAACTGGTCCGGCCTGCTTAGTTTTCCGGTTAAAAAGCCTCTCCCCAACGGACTGTAGGGGACCATGGCTACGCTCAGTTCACGGCAGGCACTCATGATTTCCTTTTCAATATCCCGTACCCAGATGGAATATTCGGACTGCAGTGCGGTGATGGGATGCACGGCGTGCGCATTTTTCAGACTGGCCGCAGAGACTTCAGAAAGCCCTAAATACCTGACTTTTCCTTCACTGACGAGATCAGCCATGGCCCCAACGGTTTCTGTCAACGGTACCTGCGGATCAATCCGGTGCAGGTAATATAAATCGATATAGTCCGTTCCAAGTCTTGACAGACTGGCATCACAGGCTTTTTTTACATATTCCGGACGGCCATTCAAACCGGCCTCGTTTGGCAGAAACCCGAACTTTGTTGCCAGGATCACCTCGTGCCGAATCTTACCAAGTGCCCTTCCCAGCAGGGTTTCGTTATGGCCGTTGCCATAAACATCTGCTGTATCAAATAAATTAAGTCCCATATCAAAGGCCGAACTGATCGTAGCCAGGGATTCCTCATCATTGGTCGGACCATACCATTCCGACATCCCCATACAACCCAAACCAATGCCTGAAGCCTGTAATTCGCTGTTACCCATTTTTTGTTTTTTCATGAGCCTATTATGCTTAATCACAAAAACGAAGACACTCGATCCCCCAAACATCAGGACAACGGGATGTTTAGCGGGTTTTTTGCCGGGACATCCTTTAGAATTGATACCTCATTAATTCATCAAATCTTATCGAGGTGTTTGTTATGCGCTTTCATGTCATCCTTACAGGTCTTGCGACCGTAATTCTTGCCAGCACCGCCAGTGCCGACGGTGTTTCCATCAATCCCGGCATGTGGGAAATGACCTCTACCATGACGATGACCATGATGCCTCAACCACGCACTACCACTGTCAAGGAGTGCATTAAAGATAGTGAAATCAGCCCGGAAAGCTTCAATATGGAAGAGGATAACCCCTGCAATATCACGGATATGACGGTCGACGGTAACACGGCCCGTTGGTCTATTAACTGCCCGACCGAAGGTGGTCCGGTGATGGAAGGGCACTGGGAATTCACCTCCAACGGCGATTCGATTAACGGAAACGGTACCATGAGCGCGGAGTTTTCCGGCCAGAAAATGGGTTTCGTTATGACCTGGGAAGGAAAAAGGATCGGCAACTGCGAATAGTCAGGGCCAGCCCCAGGGTGCCCTTGTCAGAGCCCGATATCCTCATTCCAGAGTTCCGGGTATTGAGTGATGAAGGTCTTCATCATCTGCACACAGGTGTCGTCCTGTAAGACTTCAACAAGCACACTCCGGGAGCGCAATAGTGCTTCCTCACCCATAAAAGTGAGGTTTTCACCTACAACCACCCTTGGTATGCCATAAAGCAAAATAGCGCCACTGCACATGGAGCAGGGAGACAATGTTGTGTATAGCGTGCACTCGATGGTAAACGCTGGCGGGCTGACGGCCGGCATTTTCAAAAGCATCCATTTCGCCATGCAATACCGTACTGCCCTGTTGAACCCGGCGATTATGCCCTCTGCCGATAATATCCCCTTTGTAAACGATCACCGAACCGATCGGGATTCCACCTTCGCGCAGACCCTTGTTCGCCTCATCTAATGCGGCTTTAAGAAATTGATCCATCCTGATACCCTGCGAATTTACTTCTATCATGGTACCCTGAATCAAACCACCGTTGGCAGGAGAGGCATGAACATGAGCTCATTGTTAATCAAGAACGGTACCGTTGTTACCGCCACTGACCGTTACCGCGCAGATGTGTACATCGAGGGAGAATTGATCTCCATGATCGGCACCCGGCTGGATGTTTCGGCTGACCGGGAGATCGATGCCACCGGCTGTTACCTTTTCCCGGGCGGTATCGACGCCCACACCCACATGGAACTGCCGTTTATGGGCACCCATGCCAGTGACAGCTTTGAAAGCGGCACGCTGGCCGGATTGCACGGCGGCACCACCACCATCATTGACTTCGCTATCCAGACGCAGGGCGACAGCCTCGAGGCAGCCATTGAGACATGGCATGAAAAAGCAGACGGGCACGCGGTGGGAGACTACGCGTTTCACTGTGCCGTAACTGATTTTAACGACAACACACGTAAGGAACTTCCGGCCGTTATCAATAAGCATGGCATCAATTCTTTCAAGATATTCATGGCCTACAAGGGCGCACTGATGATTGATGACCGGCAAATGTATGAACTGATGCAGGAACTGGTCGAAGAAGGCGGCATCGTCACCGCGCATACGGAAAACGGTGACATGATCGACAGCAATATCCAGAGGAATCTGGCGGCCGGTAACACCGCACCGAAATACCACGTACTCTCACGTCCGGCCATTTGCGAAGCCGAAGCTGCCGGCCGCGCGATTGACATCGCCTATGAAACCGGTTGTCCGTTCTATATCGTGCACACCACCTGCGAGGAAACCCTGGCAAAGGTCAAGGCTGCCACCTTGCGCAACCAGAAAGTGCATGTTGAAACCTGTATCCAGTACCTGCTGCTGGATGATTCCTATTATTTCAGGGAAGGCTTTGAAGGCGCCAAGGTGGTCATGAGCCCGCCACTTCGCAAGAAAAAAGACCAGGATGCATTGTGGGCCGGTATGAACCAGAACCTCGTACACCATGTAGCCACTGATCATTGCCCGTTTTGCATGGATCAGAAAGCCATGGGCAAAGATAATTTCTCGAAAATCCCCAACGGCGCACCCGGTGTAGAAAACCGTTTTGAACTGCTCTACAGCGAGGGTGTTGCGAAAGGTCGTATCGGTCTGAACAAGTTTGTTGAAATGTCTTCAACCGGTGCCGCTAAGATTTTTGGTCTGTTCCCGCGTAAAGGCACCATTGCGGTTGGCTCCGATGCTGACATTGTCATATTTGACCCCGAAGTCGAACACACGATATCGGCCGATACGCATCATATGAACGTTGATTACAACGCCTACGAGGGCTGGCAGGTCCAGGGTAAAACCCGCACGACCATCCTGCGTGGCACGGTTGCCATCGATGAAGGAAAGGCGTTTGTTGGTGAAGGTTTTGGCAAATACCTGAAACGTCCGCCGTTTAATTCCTATACTTAAACTGCCGGTTTAGGCAGACCAGCCGACAAGAGAGAAAACCTATGTCCAGAATTGTAAAAGCCGCGATCGTGCAGATGGCCAACAAGTTACACGGCGACGAAAGCGTAGCGGCACACCGCAAGGCCATGATCGAGGCGCATATTCCCTATATCGAAGAGGCCGGTGAAAAAGGCGTGCAAATGCTGTGCTTTCAGGAAATCTTTACCGGGCCCTATTTTTGTCCTTCCCAGGATGTCAAATGGTATGACGCGGCGGAAGCCATACCCGATGGGCCAACCACGCAACTGATGTGCGAATACGCACGTAAATACAAGATGGTCATCGTTGTACCGATCTATGAAGAACATATGACCGGTGTCTATTTCAATACCGCCGCGGTCATCGACGCCGATGGCACGCTACCTTGGTAAATACCGTAAAAACCATATTCCACAGGTCGCGGGTTTCTGGGAAAAATTCTTTTTTAAACCCGGCAACCTCGGCTACCCGGTATTCGATACGGCCTATGGAAAGGTGGGTGTGTATATCTGCTATGACCGGCATTTTCCGGATGGCGCCCGTTGCCTGGGTTTAAACGGTGCAGAAATCGTATTTAACCCATCCGCCACCGTTGCCGGTCTTTCCCAGTACCTGTGGGAGCTTGAGCAGACAGCCCATGCAGCCGCCAATGGTTACTTTATCGCGGCCATCAACCGTGTTGGTGAGGAAGCACCGTGGAATATCGGTCGCTTTTATGGTTCATCCTATTTTGCCGACCCGCGTGGCCAGATCGTCGCCCAGGCCAGTGAGACCGAGGATGAGATGGTCATCGCCGATCTTGACTTCGACCTGATAAGGGAAGTTCGCAATACCTGGCAGTTTTACCGCGACCGGCGGCCTG
Organism: uncultured Gammaproteobacteria bacterium; assembly: GCA_963749115.1. Lineage (GTDB taxonomy): Bacteria > Pseudomonadota > Gammaproteobacteria > Xanthomonadales > SZUA-36 > SZUA-36. Next base: position 155,748 of record CAVVLP010000005.1, on the reverse strand, counting down.
AAACCTATGGCGCATTGACGGAACTATAGATACGTGGGTCATGAACACCTGGTCAGCCACCTGCGGTCCGAACTGGACCTCAGTAATGCGGATATAGCACCCGTACCGGCCGAACACCGTGACTGGAAAGCGATCAGTTTCTTCGCCCTGTGGGTGGGTATGGCAGTCAACATCCCGTCCTACATGATTGCAGCATCCCTGATCGATGGTGGTATGAGCTGGCAACAGGCCATGTGGACCGTGCTGCTGGGTAACCTGATTGTTTTCGTACCGATGTCGCTGTCGGGTCATGCGGGTACAAAATACGGCATTCCATTTCCCGTGTTTGCGCGTGCCTCATTCGGTGTGCGGGGTTCGCACATCCCGTCCCTGTTGCGTGCCATTGTGGCCTGCGGCTGGTTTGGCATACAGACATGGATCGGCGGGGCCGCCATTTATACTATCGTGTTGATCATCTGGCCCTTCGTCGCCGATGGTCCGGCCATGATGCCGGAATGGGTCGGTGTCAGCCTGATCCAGTTTGCCTGTTTTATGCTGTTCTGGGTGATGAATATCTGGCTGATCTGGAAGGGTATCAATTCAATCCGCATCCTTGAGCACGTGGCTGCACCTTTCCTGTTGCTCTGTGGCCTGGCCCTGCTTGCCTGGGCCTTCCAGGGCGCAAACGGGTTCGGTCCGATGCTGCAAGCCGGTTCAAAATTCCAGAGCTCCGCTGAGTTCTGGGATCTTTTCTGGCCCAGCCTGACAGCCATGGTCGGTTTCTGGGCTACCCTGACCCTGAACATTTCCGATTTCACCCGTTACGCCAGCTCCCAGCGTGCCCAGGTCATCGGGCAATTATCCGGTCTGCCGAGCACCATGACCCTGTTTGCATTTATCGGTGTGGCGGTCACCAGTGCGACCATTATCATTTTCGGTGAAGCCATCTGGGACCCGGTGGTCCTGGTGCGGCGTTTTGAATCCCCCATGGTGGTTTTCTTCTCGATGATCGCGGTCATCATTGCCACCATATCCACCAATGCCGCCGCCAACGTGGTTGGCCCTGCCAATGCCTTTTCCAACCTGATGCCGTCAAAAATAGACTTCAAACGCGGTGGATATATCACCGGTATCATCGGTATTCTTATCATGCCCTGGAAACTGATTGCCGATCCCAGTGGTTATATCTTTACCTGGCTGATCGGTTACTCCGCCCTGCTCGGCCCGGTGATCGGTATTATCCTGGTCGATTATTTCCTGATCCGGAAAACCGAGCTGAATGTAGAAGACCTGTACCGAAGCAAGGGGATCTATGCCGGTATCAACCCGATGGCCATCATTGCACTGGTGATTGGTGTATTGCCCAATATTCCCGGGTTCCTGGCCAATGTCGGTCTGTATTCCGGTAGCGGCTTTGTTGTTGACCTGTATAACTATGCCTGGTTTATCGGTCTTGGTATTTCGAGCCTGGTCTATTATGTATTGATGAGGAAACGTGCCTGATGAGTGCTGATATCCGTTGTGGGCGACTTGACCCTGAAGAGATCAGGCAGAATTTTTCTGAACTGCATACACCACTGACGGAACTGCAGGCCATCCAGGAATCCGCCCGCTGCCTGTTCTGCCATGATGCACCCTGTACCGAGGCCTGCCCGACCGATATCGATATTCCGGGGTTTATCCGCAAGATCGCGAGCGGTAATGTGACCGGCGCAGCCTATACCATCCTCAGCGAAAATATCATGGGTAATACCTGTGGCAATGTCTGCCCGGTCGAAGAATTATGCGAACAGGTTTGCGTTAAAAACACATCGGAAGAAAAACCGGTCGTGATCGGGCAGTTACAACGCTATGCAACGGACCATTTATTTGAACGCGGGATTCAACCATTCAAGCGTGGGGCTGAAAGTGGAAAGACAATTGCAGTGGTGGGTGCCGGACCCGCCGGTTTGTCCTGTGCACACCGTCTTGCGATGCTCGGTCACAACGTGACCGTATTCGAGTCACGTGATGAGCCTGGCGGGTCTGAACGAATACGGACTCGCGGCCTACAAAATGCTGGACGACCGGGCGGCAAGAGAAGTTGCATTTATCCTCGATATCGGCGGCATCAATCTGGAAACAGGCAAAACCCTTGGTGAAGATTTTGAACTGGCTGAACTACGTCGAGATTTCGACGCCGTGTTTATCGGTCTCGGTCACAACACTGTAAATGCGCTGGGACTGGAAAACGAAGAGCTTGATGGTGTTTACAATGCCGTCGATTTTATCGAACTCATACGTCAGCAAGACCTGTCGACCTTACCGGTCGGCCGCCAGGTGGTGGTAATCGGTGGTGGCAACACGGCCATCGATATGGCAGTGCAGATCAAGAAACTGGGTGCTGAATCCGTCACCATGGTTTACCGGCGGGGTTTTGATGAAATGGGCGCGACGGTGTATGAACAGCAAGTGGCCCAGACCAACGGTGTGCTGATTCGTACCCATGCGCAACCGCATCGCATCCTGACAGAAGACGATCAGCTGACTGCAGTAGAATTTGAATACACCGAAATGAACGCCAACGGCCAGCCTGACCGGAACCGGTGAAACCTTTGTCTTACCCGCCGACCAGTTATTCAAGGCGATCGGCCAGGCGCTGGACGCTTCACCACTTGACTGGCAGTGAAAAACCTGAGTTGTCAGGTGGTCGTATCAAAGTGGATGAGTTTCAACACACCAGCCTGCCGGATGTCTGGGCGGGTGGTGACTGCACAGCGGGCAAAGACCTGACCGTCACCGCGGTACAGGATGGCAAAATCGCCGCCTTAAGCATCAATGAGTATCTGAATCATGGCTGACCTGAGTTGCAAAATCGCTGGTATTTCCTCACCCAACCCCTTCTGGCTGGCATCCGCCCCACCCACTGACAAACGCTACAACGTCGAGCGGGCCTTCGAGGCAGGCTGGGGTGGTGTGGTCTGGAAAACGCTCGGTGAAGACGGCCCGCCCATCGTCAATGTCAGCTCACGTTACGGTTCGGTAGATTTCAACGGCCAGCGCATGATGGGTTTCAACAACATCGAGCTGATCACCGACCGGCCCTTACAAATCAACCTGGATGAAATCACCGCGGTCAAAAAGTCCTGGCCGGACCGGGCACTGGTCGTTTCATTGATGGTGCCGTGCACCGAGCAGGCCTGGAAAGATATCCTGAAAAAAGTCGAACAGACCGGTTGTGATGGTGTGGAACTGAATTTCGGTTGCCCGCATGGCATGAGCGAACGTGGTATGGGCGCGGCAGTTGGCCAGGTTCCTGAATATATTCAGGAAGTTACAGAATGGTGCAAGGTGCACACGAACCTACCGGTTTTCGTCAAACTGACACCCAATATTTCGGATATCAGACGCCCTGCCCGTGCAGCCTTTGATGGCGGTGCAGATGCGGTATCGCTGATCAATACGATCAATTCTATTGTCTCCATTGACCTCGACATCATGGCACCAACCCCAACCGTGGCAGGAAAAGGTGTCCACGGTGGCTACTGCGGACCGGCAGTGAAACCCATCGCACTGAGCATGGTCTCCGAAATTGCCCGCGACCCGCACACCAGGAACCTGCCTATTTCAGGTATCGGTGGTATCAGCAACTGGTCGTGATGCGGCGGAATACATATCACTGGGCTGCGGCAGCGTACAGATCTGTACAGCAGCGATGCGTTACGGTTTCCGTATCATCGATGACCTGGTCGACGGCCTCAACAACTGGATGGATGAAAAAGGCTATGCCACGCTTGAAGATTTCCGTGGCGCTGCCATTCCGAATGTCACCGACTGGCAGTACCTCGATCTGAATTACAAAACCATCGCCGCCATCGACCAGGATAAATGTATCGAATGCGGTCTATGCCACATCACCTGTGAAGACACCTCACACCAGGCCATCAGGGCCGAAAAAGATGAAAACGGCAAGCGCACTTACACGGTCATTGACGAGGAATGTGTCGGCTGTAACCTCTGCTACCTGGTTTGCCCGGTACCAAAATGCATCTCGATGAATGAGGTGGATAACGGCCTGCCTTACCTGAACTGGACCGAGCACCCGAATAACCCGGTACGCGGTGGGAAGCCGGACTAAATACCCGGTTTAATTACACAGGCCGTAAGCCTGGCAAAAGCGAATAAAGCCCGGTTCCTTGTAGCCCTTGCTAAACAGGTAATCTGTGTAGGATTTAGCTGAAACCAACCCGCCCCGCATCAGTGCCTGACGTGCCGCGAGATCGGCCAGGTCACAGCTTCTGACGGCTGGCGTTTTCAAAGAATAATCCTCCACCAGCGTCTGCCATTCCGGCGGTGGACGTAACTCATTCAACTGCCAGTATTGAAACATCGCACGCGCCAGCCTGCGCTGGCCATCGGCAAATCCTGTGCTTCGTGACACGACCTCGGATAGTACCCGAATCATCTCGAGGTTTAATTTTTTTGCCTCTGTAATGTCTTCTGTTTCCAGTGCCAGGGAGGACTGGTAACCAAGGGAATCTGCCACATTCAGCATTTTTTCGCGTGATGGTTGATCGATTGACCGATATTCTTCAGCCATTAGCTTCGTTGACTCCAAAATCAGTTCACGACCTTCTTCTAGACGTCCTCTATCCAATATTAATTTACCTAAACTGGCCAATCTCACCTGCCGATCCCAGCCGTACCCATATTGCTCCTTGTACTCCGTGCTTAATTCATCCAGTAATGCTGCCGATGCCCTGAGGTTTTCTTCTGCGAGATTTAGCAGACCTGAGCGGATCTGGGCTTTTGAAAGCCCACCCAGCGCTTGCGACAAATCGATCTTTAATTCAGCGCTGGCGGGCTGCTGCTTCAATATACGCTTAATACCTTCAGCACCTTCTGAACGGGATTGCCTGGCTTTTTCCAGGTTGCAGACACCCAGCCAGGCATCGGCTAGCCAGGCGTGTGAGTTGGCCATTTCTAGCTTTCGACCCTGATTCTCCGGCTCTAGCACCAAGGCCAACTGGTTGTATTCCAGTGCCGCTTGCGCCAGGAAAATCGCCTTATCCCGGTCACTACCTTCGCGCGCTATCTCAATAGCCCCGAGGTTGGTCAGCGTATAGGAAAGCTCCATTACGTTATCTGCATTTTTCGGATCCGCATTGATCAACCGCCGGGCGATGACACCATAATAGGTCATCAGTTTTTCCGCCTCATCAAGGTTGCCGTTGTCCATGTGTACATAGCCAACCCAGAATTCCGCCTGTCCTAATTCGAACAGGTGCTCCAAGTTACTTTTATCGCGTAAATACAAGTTAACCAGCGCGGCCAGTGAGCGATTAAATGCCTCCATGGCAGCTTGAGAATCTTTGTTACTACGTGCTGTTATGCCCTCTTCCCTCCACTGGAGTGCATTTTCGAGCAATACAGGGGCATCCATTTTTTGAAAGCCCAATTGTTTTGCAATTTGGATCATTTCAACCTGGTCTTCATCAAGAACATCAAGACCCGCTACAGGACTCAGATCGTCCAGCTTACCTAACATGAAACTAACCAGATCCTCGGTATTGGCGCGCCGGTTATCCGCAAGCTTTTGCTGGTTGAGGGTGGTCAATGACAGGAAGGTGGTTAACAGCACGACTGAGGCAATGCCAGTCGTCACCGAGATAATATTTCGACGACGACGGAGCATCTCTCTTCGGCGTAATTCATCCAGGCGAATTCCCAGGATACCGGCAACCAGTTTGAGTTTTCCTAATTTCTTGCCGTCGGCCCATTTACGTACGTCAGCCGCCAACGGTTCCAGCGTCGTGCCGTCCTCAGAACTGATCAGGGTGGAAGGAAAACATTGCTCTGTAGGATCAGTACTCTGAGGGTCACCATTCACAATCAAAGCATAAATCCGATCAGCCCTGCCAAGCTCCTTGAAAGCCCTGATTTCCTCTTTTACCCAACGTGATTGTGCCGCCGCCGGCGAACAGATAACCACAAGCGTCTCGGCTGACGAAAGCTCATGCTGTACGGATTCTGTCAGGCAGGCCGCGGAAGACAGGTCTTCACGGTCTCTGAAAACGGTACCCAGGCGGGCTGGTATCTCACCATACCCGGTTTTCTTGCCGACCATGATTTTAGGTATTCGATACTTTTCCAGAGCACTTTGAAGCCAGCTCGCCCAGTTCTCGTCCTGGTGGCTATAGCTTATAAAAGCTTTATAACGGAATTCCTTCAATCGTGGTGCCTTTTCTAATTGGTTTTAGTTCACAACCACAAGCTATTGATTTGATTGAACCGGCAATCAGTCTAAACCAGTTACCCTGACTTTTCTTAGGTATATGTCAAATTATTTAATAAATAGAATACGGGTGGCAGAAACTCTGTTACTAAAAATCGCGTCCAGACGTCGATGATGCTTTACTCTGAACCCCAATCCTCTATTATTAGGACATGAAAAAATTCCTTGTCTTTATAACCCTGTTTTGGGCATTCAGTATGCCACTCGCGGCCCAAAATACTCCGCCCAATATCACCCTGGAGGCAGCATTTCTTGAAATGGCCTTCAACGGAAACCTGGAGGCCAGTTCAAGAATTCGTTTCGAAGGGCACGCCTGTAGACTCGACCATTGATGACAAGAGCACGGCATTGATGTGGGCTTCTTTCAACGGTCATACACCGGTTGTCGCTTACCTGCTGGAGCAAGGTGCCATTGTTGATGCGAAAGACATCAATGGGCGAACCGCCTTGTTATATGCGTCCAGTGGACCCTATCCCGAAACGGTGGGCTTGTTGCTACGCAAGGGTGCCGAGGTCAATGTTCAGGGCAAAACCGAAGGTTTCACCGCATTGATGATGGCTGCTTCCGAGGGTCATATCGAGGTGGTTCGCGTACTGCTCCTCAACGGCGCATCAGTGGGTATTATTGACAGGGATGGTGATACTGCAAGCAAGTTCGCCCGTGAGAAAGGACACCCCGCAGTGCTGAAATTGCTGGAAGGACAGCCAGCTAAAGACACACCTTGAAGTGCCGGGGAAGATACATAACGCGGTTGTAAAATATTTGATTTCATGGCTTATCCTTGAGCTTTCCAGGCAAAACCACAGGTGCGAATCACCGTCGTCTTTTTCTAAACCTGTTTTTTGCTGCCATTAAGCCAGCAGTCAACCGCTTCGGCCACACCACCGTTGTTATTCGAGGCAACCTGTTGATAACGGCACTTCAGATCATCCGGTGCATTTTCAACGATAAAACTGTGAGCCGCCCAATCGAGTAAATCCAGATCATTGTAGTCATTGCCGATCGCCATGGTATCCATGGGGTTTACATCGAGTTCAGACGCCAACCAGGCTGCGGTTTTGCCTTTTGATACGTCAGGGTGGAAAAGCTCAATCCAGGTGGATTTATGGTCCAGTGGTGAAGTGGAACGAATAATGCTCAAGCCGGGCAATCCAAGTCGTACCTCCCTCAGTGCATCATCACTCTTGTCATGAGGAACAACAGCAAGAAACTGTGAGGCCTCGCCAAAGCCATTCTGCGGAATAGAACCCAGTGCTTGTCCGAATTCCCGGTAACGTTCAATACGTGATTCAAAATCTGAATTGTCACGGTTTACACACCGATAGACATACTTATGATTTTCCGGAACCGGGTGGTGCAACATAAAATCCAGCGCTGATTTGTGCAAAAAATCCAGCGTCTGCGCAACACTTTCAGCCGTAATATTGACCTGGTACAACAGCTTATGCCCTTGCTGTGTGACCACGCCGGCCCCAGTCGTGAAGATGATGTAGTCAACTGGAAGGTCGACACCCGGGGAGTTTATAAAAGAATAGAGAGAACGCCCGGTCGCAACTGCCGTCTTAATACCACGACGGGTCAGGGTTTCAAGCGCATCAAGATTCTCTTGCGCGAGCGTACCATCCGAACAAAGCAGGGTACCGTCGAAATCGGTTACAAATAGCCCTTACACGAATTGCTCCTGATCTTTGCTCAATGACTCTTTTTCCAGCATTGTTGGTTTGACAAACCCCGATACTTAGCCCAGATTCCGTAAGCTCAATATTGTGATGCACATCACCCCGGATTTGTAGTGAATTCACCGCTGCAAAGACAAATTGTTGTTGTTTTTTGAAAACCGGTAGCCGCTAAAAAGACACCGGTAGTAGTGAATGTCGCAGTCTCACTCACGGTTTCAATTGAACCTTGAGTTTTGTAAGATCGACTCATGAAACGTAAGGATTACAGTTTCATTTGCAGTTCAATCCCAATCAAAAACCGCAAAAATAGCAGCCGATGAATATCTCCTCTTATTTCAAGTCTCGCCTCAATTTTGTTGTGTTTTCGTCTTTCCATTCTGATGGTGTCCAGTGCCATTCCAGCTGGTTTAAGCAGCACGCAGCTTACAGAGCCCCTGGCCCAGGGTCGGTTGCAGTATGCGGTGCTGGGATCCCCTTCAAAAGAGTATAAAAATGTCAATCACGATGCGGAGCCTATTACTGTCGGCTCCGATCCGGACATACTGATACGTCCTCTTACCTGGATTTTGTGCAGCAAGCCCGAGGCTCCCGGCCAGGTACTTGCCAGCCCGGTCATCAGCCCGTTACCACCCAGGAAAGTCATTGCGCCTGAACTGACGGCGAAGCTCAAAAAGCGCGGCAAAGTCAACTTGATAGTTGGCCTGAACCTGGCAACACAGCTTGAAGGCAGGCTCAATACAATCCAGGCTCAACAACAGCGTCAGAGTATCCGTGCCCAGGGGAACCTGCTAAGCAGTGAACTAAGAGGCTTAAACGCTCAAATCAGGCGGCAGTTCGAATTCGTCCCGTATATGGCGCTGACCGCAGATCAGGCCACCCTGGATTATCTGATCCAATCGCCACTGGTTACGAGTATCACTGAAGACAGGATTAGCAAAGCCTATCTGGCCAGCAGCAACCCGGTTATAGGTACTCCATTTGCCTGGGCCGAGGGTTATGATGGTACCGGATGGGCTGTGGCTGTGCTCGACACGGGTGTAGACAATACCCATTTCTGGTTTACAGAGCCGGTCAGCAAAATTGTATCCGAAGCCTGTTACAGCACCAATCTGCCAGGTGAGGCTGAATCGTGGTGCCCGGATGGGGCCAGCAGTTCAACAGCCGTTGATTCAGGTTTGCATTGTGCCCTAAGCGTTGATGGCTGCGACCACGGAACACACGTGGCCGGCATCGTGGCTGGCAATGATGAAACCGGACCTGATTTCGGTGTTGCCCGCGGAGCAGACATTATTGCCATGCAGGTATTCAGTAAATTTCTTACTGAGGCTGACTGTGGCGCAGGGCAAGCGCCATGCACAGCTTCGTTCCCTTCTGACCAGATCGCTGCATTAGAGCGTGTGCTGGTGCTGGCGGACAATATGAATATAGCCGCAGTTAATATGAGCCTTGGTGGTGGACGGTATGATGACCAGACCACCTGCGACACCGACAACCCGGGTGTTAAAGCCGCGATCGATAACCTTCGATCTGTTGGTATAGCCACGGTCATCGCCTCCGGAAATGATGGTTGGAAAGATAGTATCGGGGCACCCGGTTGCATATCCACCGCAATCAGCGTGGGCGCAACCAGCGATAGCGATGCCGTCGCGTCGTTCTCCAACATCTATCCGCAGATACACCTGTTGGCTCCCGGTGTTGATATCGATTCCTCGGTGCCGAACGATGGCATTGTCCCGAAGGACGGAACCTCCATGTCGACACCGCACGTCGCGGGTGCCTGGGCGGTTATGAAACAGCTGAATCCCGATGCCAGTGTGGGTGAGGTACTCACCACGCTTCAAAATTCAGCAACACTCGTCGATGATTTGAGATCCGGTGGTGTCGAGACCGGTATGCCACGTATCGATCTTGAACTTGCCATAGGTGAACCGCGAACGACATTCGGGCTTAGCAATGAAGGTGCTGTCAGCCTGTCAATTACATCCATTGCCCCGGAAACACCAGCACCCTGGGTCAGTTGGTTACCGCAGGCTCCATTCGATGTTGCACCAGGTGAACTGGTCATCGTCAGTGTCTTTGTCGACTACAAGCTTGCTCCGGCAGACACGTCTCAGGTACGTCTCCTGGTTAATTCAAACGACCCGGATGAATCACCCTACCCGAATGGCATATTTGTCAACGTAACAAAAGCACCGGCTTCCGATTCTATTTTTCGTGATAGTTTCGAAGGTGACCCTCAACCGGATACCGATGGTGACCGTTTACCGGACGCTGCCGAAACAAATACCGGAATCTATGTCGATGCAAACAATACCGGTACTGACCCGAACAATCCGGATACGGATGGTGATGGCATCGGGGATGGTGACGAGGTACTGGGAACGATGGCGGGTCTTGACCTGCCCGCTATGGGGACAAACCCGTTACGCAAAGACCTGTTGCTCGAGTATGACTGGTTTGATGATGGTCTTGAATGTGGCGCACACTCACACCAGCCAACCGCAACGGCCATTGCATTGGCAACCACAGCGTTTTCAATATCACCAGTGACCAACCCCGGCAGCACCGGCGGTGTTAACCTGATCAGTGATTACGGTCAGGGTGGGGTATTCACCGGTGGCAACCTGATCGACGATGCAGATGGCGTTCTAGTTGGCGGCGTAAGCAGTACCGAATATTTGAACTACAAGTCAGCCAATTTTGCCGCCAACCGCAATGGTTATTTCCATTATGTACTACTGCCACATCGCTACAACACGAACAGTTCCAGTTCGGGACAAGCCGAAGTATGGGGCGATGACCTGATTGTCTCCCTTTACTGTGCCAACTCAAATAGCAACGTAGCAAACACCATCCTGCATGAGGTCGGGCACAACCTAAACCTGCGCCATGGCGGGGATGAGAACTGTAACTACAAGCCCAACTATAACTCGGTGATGAATTATAAGTACCAGTTCTCCGGAATAGACGACAATTGCACACCCAGCGGGGATGGGCTGCTCAGCTTTTCAATTGGTAATCGTATTGATTTGAACGAAAACAATCTGGATGAGAACAATGGCACTTGCGGCCCTGGTTACCCCTTTGACTGGAACGGCAATTCCGTCATTGAAAGTTCAATAGTTCTTGACGTCAATAGTGCTGGTAACAATACATGTGCGGGTACACTAACCACGCTGCATGATTTTAACGACTGGGGAAACCTGATCTTTAGCGGCCTTGGCGATTCCGATGGTGCTCCTGTGGTACCTTTGGAAATCATCACGGAGCAACCGGTGCCGGCCGAGTACCTAAATAGAATTGATTAGGCTGGATCGTTATTCAAGTCAATGATTGGTATTGCAGTATTAACACACAAAGACAGGACTGCGTGATCTGACAACTTTCTACGGATGATCCCGGGCGATTAACTGTAATAATTGCAGTGAATTTGATGTCGAGAAATGAGCCATCACCCACAAGCCGAGTGATCGATCAACTCGAGCATTTCAAGATATATGCCACAATCTTTCGAAAAAGCGTATAAAACCGTAAATAATATTGGCCAAATCACACTATAATTTTCTGGATATACTATACTTATTGAGGTATAAAGGTACTCTCAGGGAAGGGATTTGATATAGGCCAATGGGTGTCGTTTATTGATTTATATTCTATTTGTTAACTATTTCGTGCAATATCTACCCTTCTCTGAAAAGTGCCTTACAATAATATTTAGATAGAAAATTGCTTGATATTCAAGCCATTGATCTGATGAGGGATCTAAAATCATGAAATCTGTATCTCAGTTAATATTGCCGTCCTTAGTACTTATAGGCTCCTTTTTCGCTTCAAACGCAATGGCCTGCACAACCGATTTGTGGAATGGGGGTGTAACAGGAACGCCACTGGCCGACTCCCCCTTAGTTGTTTCACGTGCATCTGGTGTATGCGCCATGAAACTTGATGCAGCCGGCAGCGTAACGGACAACAGCCCTTCTGTAGAGCCTACAGCAAACATTCGATTTTATGTTTATGCCGAGCTGAATTCAGGCGTACCGGTTGTTTTCGAGGCATTTCCAGCTGACGATGGTGGGGGTACTTCGTTAATTACTGTCACTTTTGACGGTACAAACTTTGTTTTTAATGCTGGCGCTGGCGCTTCGGGAAATGTTCCCGGAACAGCGGGTTGGAATTTGGTTGAGATGGCCTGGACCGGTGGTACTAGCATGGACTACTGGGTCAATGCCGATTCAAATTCAACAGCGGCCACTGGCAGTGTTACTGCTGCTGCCGGCACCATGGAATCTGCGGTTCTTGGTGCAACAGGCACCTTTGACGGCTCGCTGACTTTTGATTCTTATGAGGCACGTCGCTTATCAGCGGTTGGTGCACTGCTCATGGGGGATGCCAATGGCAGCGGATCTCTTACTATTGCTGATGTCATTGCCTTGTTTAATGAACTAAATGGCACGCTTGCAACTGGCCAACCCGATTGCAACTCCAGTGGCGGCGTTACAATTGCTGATGTCATTTGCTTGTTTAATGAGCTTTAAATTGCTTACTTATAAAAAGAATATCAATATATTGAATTACTTAATTTTAAACTTGGAGTGGGAAAAGTGAAAACAGTGACAAAATTATTCGTCTTGTTTGCAAGTACGATCTTATGTGCCTCAGCCTGGGCTCAGGTTTCCAGCATTGCTGTGGGCTCGGGATCAGGTCTTCCGGGAGCAACTGGAATCGTAGTACCCGTAAACCTGACAGCAAATGGTGACAATATCGCCGGCATAGACATGAGGGTAACATTTACAACTGCTTCGCAGTACAGCCTCATCACTGTCGACTGTGGCGCGCAAACAGTGTCCGGCAATGTATTTCCAAGTTGCAGCGTGGCTGCAAACGTTGTCACAATCCAACTGGCCGAGACTGGTGGCCAACCATGGGTTAGTGGACTATTAGCCAATATCACCGTGGACATCGATGGCGCAGCGGTGCCAACGATCGATGATCCGTTGGCCGCGACAGTTGTGGGCGCAAGTGACAATCTGGGTGTAGACCTCGATCCTCCTCCTACCACGACGGACGGAACATTTACCGTACTGGCCGGCCCGCAACCTGATTGGTCCTCCGTACCAAATTCAGCAGCTGGTTTGGATTTTGGCTCGCATACCATGGATACCGGTACCTACCCATTGGATTTAGCGGTAACCAATACAGGTGCAGATGGCTCAACCCTGACCGGGGACTGTGCCATAACTGCTGATCCCGGCGGAGTATTCGGTTTTGTCGGTGACAATACACTTGGCGCAGGTCTTGCGGCCAATGCAAGTGCCAACATCACGGTTCAATGTGATACCACGGGTGTTCTTGATAGTTTGTTTAGCGGAACAATGACCTGTACACACAATGGTGATGGAACCACTGAAACTTCACCCACCCTTTACGCCCTGGCCTGCAACGTTACGGCAACACCCGAACCTGCGTTCCTTGGGGTTGATAACGGGCTGAACGCCATGAATGTTGCTGAACAAGGTGATCCTGATGCGACTGCCACATTGACTGTCTCCAACAATGGTGACGTAGATACAACACTTATTGGTGAATGTGTCTATGCTGGTGCTCCTGAAATTACCGTCACCGGTGGTGCATTTGCGATAGCCCAGGGCTCAGCACCTGTGAATGTCCTCGCCACTTGCTCAGGCGCTGCGGAAGGCACTTATGCCGGCACCCTGACATGCGGACCGACATCTCCACAGACCTGGGTCGCTGCTGATTCACCCTACGCAGTCGGCTGTACGGTTGGTCCTCCTGGAGACGCGGTTTATGAATCAGCTCCAGTAGCAGGCTCCACCATCGATATGACACCTCCCGGTACACCCGTGCCAGAGGGAACTGTTATACCGACGCAAGATCTGGTGATCACCAATAATCCACCGGAGGCTAACGATCGTGACCTGGCTCTGCTCACTTGCGGTTTGTCAGGTGTGGGGCCGATCTCGGCTACTGCACCGAGCTCTCCTCTGGCACCGTTTGCATCTACAACCGTGACATTCAGTTGCGATTCGGCAACCGCTGGTGACTATATCGAGACCTACAGTTGTGCTTATGATGTAGACGGCGATGGTACAGAAGACGGTACGGCCAGCTATACGGTGAATTGTGGTGTTCGAGTGGCGGAAGCTGATGTAGTTCTAACTCCGCCCGACGGATCCGCCCTGACAATAACTGTCGCACCAGGTGGCACCGGACAGACGTCCGTTCGCTTCCTGGAAACAGCCGATGAAGGCGAAGATGGCTCACTGGCAAGATTGTTCCCTGGCCGATGAGACTTACTTCAGTATCATCGAGCCTGTCAGCTTCCCGGCGGTCATTCCTTCAGGTGGATCTCTCCAGGTATTGATTGAAGGTATGGCTATGGATGATGGTGAACCGGCATCTACAACGCTAACTTGCACGTATAGCGACAGTAACGTAACTGATCAGGTTGTAACGTGGACAGTTGATGCTGTTACACGGGACATCCCAATTCCGACGCTTTCAGCATGGGGTCTGTCACTGATGATCCTTACCTTGCTGGGTTTAGGCGGAATTGTTATCCGTCGTAGGGTAGTTATCTGAAACGTGATATTTGATAGATAAAAAAGGCCGGGCATTGCCCGGCCTTTTTTATTCCCTTCCTATAACATGATGCATGTTTAATTTATTTTGAACAGAGATCGCGATGGCAAACTTAATCTCGTCAATTGGTTGCCATTTCTGCGGGCAGCACTAACCATAGGAAAATCAGACCTGACTGGTATGAAAGTACATCATGTGGATCAGTGATTTTCCACGGCACCGTTGAGAACACTTCCACTCGAAATCGGTAGGACTCATGGTCGGATAGATTTGAATTACCGACAGCAGTTCGCCCAGACGGGGGCCTTGGAAGGAGGAATAAAAAAGGGTCCGATTATTAACCGGACCCCATTTCGTTTTTTACCAAGACCTATTTACCAGCGATAAAACTCTGTATGGTCTCCAACTGTGCCTCTGCATGCATACCTGCCTGCTCGAGACAGACATCACCCTGACCGCTACCGAGGAAATTACCTGACTTCCAGGGGTACATGGTGAACTCCCTGCCCCGCTCCGACATGATCCACCGATAGGTGGTCGCGGCAGTGAAACCTGAAAACATCATCGCCGAGGATGCGGCTGAGCCGGGATAGATTTCCTTTCGCTCCTGCACATCCAAACGGTCAAATAGCTCTGCGCTGGCAATGTAGTAGACATCCAGGTTAATACCTTTTTCCTTCAGACGTGGCAACACATCTGCAGCGAACGCGTAGGCTACTTCGCTACCCTGGTAAACGATCGTCGCATCCGGTTTACCATTGGCCGTAAGTAGTTTGTATACGCCTTTCACAGAATCCTCAGCGGGTGCAAGACCCAGTGCCTTACGATCCAGCATTATTTCTGACGGCCGGGTTACATAAGCCGCCAAAACCGCCGGGCGTTGCAACAAAGACTCGGCAGTTAACGGCCACAGGTCGTTTGGATCCCAGGGGGTGAGACTGATCATGACATCACCGGGGAAGTTTTCCTGCAATACCTGCAGGGCCTGTGGTTCTGCATGGGTTGGACCATCTTCACCGGTCTTGACACCTGCGTGACCGCAGACGATTACAAAGGTTTTGTTGAGCTCACCGGGAACACGGTGTCTCAATGTCTGCTGGCCGATTCCGTGGGTCTTGGCACAGATGGTATTGAGCGGTGCAATAAACGCACCATATGACGAACCAACGCCCATCTGGTAACCCATGGTCGAGATACCCGAGCAAATTCCACCCATGGCGTCTTCTGTGATGCCACCTGCTGAGAACAGCCGGGATTCAGGGTTGTTAGCCGGATGCCAGAAACCTGAACCGAAACCTTTGCCAATACTTGAAATATTGGTTGAACCATACAGGTCGGCAGCGGCCGCAAATATCGCACCGTTGGTCAGCTGGTTTACATGGCCCAGACCATCGGAAAGGGCACCACGCAGGGTTTGTGATGAGCCAACAGCATAGGTACATGATTCGGGACGATCGTTAGGTGAAATAGCACCTGGTTCGTACAATTTGCCAAGATCGGGTGCGTTGTCACGCAATTTTTTGGGTGATGCCTCATGCCGTTGTTTACATTCGACAATCCAGTCGCCCAGGTGTGTTGTCAGCTCCTTGTTGGATTCAAACACCCCGCGAATGGTCATCAGTGAGTCGTAATAGGCCTGCTCTACGGTCTCCGGAGTCTTCTCGCCTTCAAAGCGCGGGAAGGTCACCCCAAACACGTCTTCAAATGGCTTCAGTGCCTGCAGGTATTCATCGCTGTAGAACTTGTGACCGCCACCGTGTGATTTCTTACCCTCGATGCCGTATTTCCAGCCCTTGACCGTACGATAAACGATACCGGTCGGCCGTCCATTCTTCAGTGCCAGGGCCTGCTTTTGTGCCTCGCGAATCTGGCCAAAATCAAAACCATCAGGTACGTAAATAACGTTGAAGCCGTGCACGAGCAAAAATTCACAAGGATCCCACTGAACATAGTCACCGGCATTGTCACCCTCACGGGTCACCCGGTCGGAATCAATCGCTGACTGGTTCCAGTCTACGTGGAAGAAGAGATTGTCCAGACCGGAGCTTGCCGCAGCAGCCATGGCCTCGGCCACACGGCCCGGTGTCATGCCACCCTCGCCTTCGATGATATGCACTTTCGGGGCGTCTTCACGATGCATGTCTTTCAGGGTCAATGCCAGGCCGGTTGTGGTTGCGACACCAACCCCGCTTGGTCCGGTTGATAACCAGACAAATGGAGTTTCAGGTGTCGGATGTCCATCCAGCGGTTTAACACCAAACTTCAGAAATAGCGGTGTTTTGGTAATCGGATTCTTTCTGAAGCCCAGCAGGTCTTCAAGTCTTTGCTGCTGACGGACTTCCGGCAAAAGATCCGGATGTGACTGCCGGACCACCTCATTACGCAGTGCCCACATGGCATAGAGACCCAGGGCCTTGTGACCCGCTGCGTAGGAAATAATATCGGCAGTGCGATCCATGGGGTTGGAAATGTCGTAATTCATCTGGTTGAAGATGAGCCCTTCCACGATTCGGCCACTGGAGATGCTTCCGCCGGGATGTCCCGAGGAGGCATGGTTAAACATGACGGCACACAGGGTTCTGTAAATCAGGTCGTAAAATTCAAAACTGTCACTGTCATTGTCAGGCAGGGAATAACTGGCTGTGGGGTCAAGTGAAATAAACTCGGTACCCCGTTCTTTCAAATTGAGTGAATATGACATGCGTTTGTCCTCTCAGGAGAAATGTTCTTGTTTTTCAATGAATTGTGCGAAACCGGCTTCATCAGAGACAGCTTTTGCCATGCGCTCCATACCGATTTTCAGATCTTCGAGACCCGTGGCAATTGAAAGCCGCAGGTAGTGCATATTTTCAGTACCGATCTGGCCAAATGATTTCCGGTCCATCATGGCCACGTGGTATTCCCAGAGCAGGAACATCTGGAACAGGGTGGATGGACTGGTCGTCTTTTGTAATTTTTCCGGCAGCGCTGCATAGGCTTCGTCGATCTTGAGATTTTTCACTACACCCGCGATATTCGGGAAAACATAGAAAGCGCCCTTGGGTACCTGGCACTCAACACCGGGCATATTGTTCAGGGCGTCTACTACGAAATCACGACGCTCTTCAAACGCGGCGTTCATTTCAGCAATGGTTCCCTTACTCAGAGGTGACTCGATGGCCACCCGGGCACCTTCCTGGTTATAGGGTGCAATACAAGAGAAGTAATTGATATTCAGATTCTTGAATACCTGGGCTTCTTCGGCACTCGGGAAAACCACCCAGCCAATACGGCCACCTGTCCAGGAGTAGGATTTCGAAGCACCGGTCGCGATGATGGTCTTTTCCTGCATACCTTCAACCGAGGCAATGCTGTAGTTCTCGGCGCCATCAAAGAGAATATTTTCATAGATCTCATCGGAATAAATGCGAATATTCGGATCGCACCTCCGTTTAATGACTTCGGCGATCTCTTCGAGTTGTTCACGTGATGCCACACCACCTGTCGGGTTTGAAGGGAAGTTCATAAAAATGAGCTTGGTTTTTGGTGTAATCAGTTTTTCAAGATCGGCACCGGTAAAGCTGAAGCCCAGGTCCTCACGCAAATGCAAGGGCACGGGAACCGCACCGACATAATTTATGAAGGATTCGTAAATAGGGAAACCCGGACTCGGGTAAATGATCTCATCACCGGGGTTGCAGTAGGTCTGCTGGCACAGGCCGATTGGCGGCTTACCGCCGGGGAAAACCACGACCTGTTCCGCTGTAACTTCAATGCCGCGCGCCTCACCAATATACTTGGCAACCGCTTTTCTGAGTGGAAGTATGCCCTGTGGATCACAGTAATGAACATTGTCCTTGTCCAGTTGGGCTTTTACTTCATCGCGCACGTGCGCAGGCAGTGGAAAGTCAGGTTCACCGAGGTTGCATTTGATTACCTTGTGACCCGCGTTTTCCAGGGCCACGATGTAAGGGCCGACTTTAAACGCATTTTCGGTGGCGATACGTGAGGTCCGATCTGAGATAAGATTCATGAGAACATCCTGAGTTTTACTGGCGTAGATTCCAGTAGTTTTTAACGCTGTACGAGCTGCTATATCCGCCCGTTCAGATCATAAACAGACGATATACCTAGTTGTTTATAAACCAAATGATTTAGATCATCCCGAAGCTTGGCTACATGTCTTTTAATGTAATTAGAGTGAATAACAGTCTGGAAACGCCAATAGGTAAACGAAATGCGTAGAGGAAGAAAGTCCCGTCAGGAAAACCCTGCGACCGTTTCTGCCGTTCAACCGGGCATGCCCGGTGGCCGTTACCGGCCACTCACAGAAGCTGACGAAAAGCAGATACACCAAACCATACTCGATGTACTCGAAAACATTGGTATGGGTGACCCGATACCCATCGTGAAGGAGCGTGCTCTCAAGCGCGGTTGTTTTATCAATGAACACGACCGCCTGTGCTTTCCCAGGGCGCTGGTGGAAGATGTCATCGCCAGCACACCTAAAAACGTACAACTCATGGGACGGGACCCGAAACATGACCTGGAAATTGGCGGCACCCGCGTGCATACCTATGGCGGTGGCGAAGCCGTGAACATGCTCGACGTGGGTACGTCTGCATACCGTCCCTCTACGTTGCTTGACATGTATGACGCGGCCCGGTTGACGGATCAGATGACCAATATCCACGCCTTCTCGCGACTGGTTGTCGCAACTGAAATCGAAGATCAGCTCAGCTGTGATATCAACTCTGCCTATGCCAGCGCGGCGGGTACCAGCAAACACCTGCAATTGACCTTTGCCGATGCAGCCCACGTGCAACCGACACTGGAAATGCTGTACATGATTGCCGGCGGTAAAGAGAAATATCATGAACGGCCATTTGCCAACGGTGGTGGCTGCCCGGTTATTTCGCCCTTGCGTTATGGCAGGGACAATAGTGAAGTCTGCGTGGAATCGATCAAGCTGGGTGCACCCATCTGGGTAATCGTGGCACCGCAGGCAGGTGCGACGGCACCGGCAGCACTGGCAGGCGCGGTGGTTCAATCGGTGGCCGAGGCACTCGCCGGTTTGCTGATGATCGATGTGGTGGAGCCCGGTTTCCCGGTTGTACTGGGGCCCTGGCCGTTTGTTTCCGACCTTCGCACCGGTTCATTCACCGGTGGCAGCGGCGAGGAGGCGGTGGTATCTGCCGCGGCCGCCCAAATGGTTAACTTCTATGGCCTGCCGAGTTCTGTCGGTGCCGGCATGACAGATTCCAAACTACCCGATTACCAGGCCGGTTACGAAAAAGCACTGGCCATCGCACTGGCCGCGCAAAGCGGCTGTAATAATGTATCCGAATCCAGCGGTATGCTGGGTAGCCTGATGGCCCTGTCACTGGAATCCCTGGTCATCGACAATGACCTGCTGGGTGCCGTTTTACGCACCGTGCGCGGTATTGAAGTCAATGAGGAAACATTGTCATACAAGGTGATTGAACAGGTCGTACACGGTGAAGGTCATTTCCTGAGAAACCAACAGACCCTCGAGTTGATGCGCAGTGCTTACGAGTACCCTGCCCTTGCGGATCGCAGCACGGTTGAGGAGTGGCAGGCAGCGGGTTCACCGGATATACGCCAGCAGGCTGGCAAACGGGTGAAATCGATACTATCAAGTCACTATCCGCAATATATCGATTCCGCTACAGATGCAAAAATAAGGGCAAAGTTTCCGATTCGCCTGGCGCCTGAAGATATGCGCGCCGGTAGCGGTCGTTGGTGACAATAAAGTGTGAGTACCTTACCGAGGCTGAAAATCTGATGACTGACCAATTTGATAACGAAGACGAAATCATCCTTTCAGAATTACCTGATGATGAGCTTATCCTGCAGATGCACGATGACATCTATGACGGTTTGGCGGAGGAAATCGCCGAAGGTACCCGGATACTGCTGGAGCGTGGATGGGACGCACCCAAAGTGCTTGAAAAAGCACTGGTCGGCGGTATGGCCGCGGTGGGTGTCGATTTTCGCGACGGCATCCTGTTTGTACCAGAGGTACTGATGTCTACCAATGCCATGAAAGCCGGGATGGCTCTTCTGAAGCCCATACTTTCTGCAAGTGGAACCGAGCCGATTGGCAAAGTCGTAGTCGGTACCGTCAAGGGTGATATTCACGACATTGGTAAAAACCTCGTCGGTATGATGCTGGAAGGTGCTGGTTTCGAGGTCACCGACCTGGGAGTCAACATCGATGCAGACACCTATATCGACGCCATCCAGGAGAAAGGCGCAACCATACTCGGTATGTCAGCACTTTTGACCACCACCATGCCCTATATGAAAGTCGTGATCGAACGGATGAAAGAGCGCGGAATCAGGGATGACTATATCGTGCTGGTGGGGGGTGCACCACTGAACGAGGAATTCTCTGAGTCCATCGGTGCGGACGCCTATTGCCGGGATGCAGCCATCGCGGTTGAAGTCGCCAAAGAACTGGTTGCGGCAGCCTGATGCAGGCAGCGGTCTGACATGCAGGACAAAATCCTTGTTATTGCCTGTGGCGCAATCGCCAGGGAACTGGTGCATATCAGGAAACTGAACCAATGGGATCACATCGAGTTTCAGTGCCTGCCACCCGAATTGCATAACCAGCCTTCTCAGATTCCACTTGCGGTAAAAGCCAAAATCAAATCCCAGGCCAGCCTCTACAAGAAAATTTTTGTCGCTTATGCTGACTGTGGCACCGGTGGCGCGCTGGACAAGGTTCTGAATGAGTATGGCATTGAACGTATTCCCGGTGCCCATTGTTATGAGTTTTTTACCGGTCGTGAAAAATTCCAAACCCTGGCGGAGTCTGAACCCGGCAGTTTCTACCTGACTGATTTCCTGACACGGCACTTCGAGCGCCTGGTCATCAAGGGGTTGGGGATAGACCGCTTGCCACAGTTGAAATCTGTGTATTTCAGCAATTACAAACGCCTGGTCTACCTCGCGCAAAGCGATTCGGAAGAATTACGAGCCATGGCCCGGCAACATGCGACCACCCTCGAACTGAATTATGAATATCACAAATGCGGCAGCAGACCGTTATCGCGTGTCCTGAAACCCGCTTTGGCACACTGAGACAGACTTTTTAAAGGACAAGCCATTCAAACAAGTTAACAAGGTGAAAACACAATGACCGATACCATCATCAGTTCTGCCAGCAAAGAAGTCGTGATTGGCTTTGACCGGCCCTTTGCCATCATTGGCGAACGCATCAACCCAACCGGTCGCAGGTTGCTGGCCGAGGAAATGAAAGCGGGAGATTTCAGCCGGGTGGAAGCAGATGCCATTGCCCAGGTAGCTGCAGGTGCACACATCCTGGATGTCAACGCCGGTGTGCCGATGGCAGATGAACCCGCACTCCTGGCCCGGGCCATTCGCCTGGTGCAGTCATTGACCGATTTACCCCTGTCGATAGATTCATCCATGGTAGATGCACTGGAGGCCGGTCTTGAGGCCTACGAAGGCAAGGCACTGCTCAATTCCGTCACCGGTGAAGAGGAGCGCCTGGAACGCGTATTGCCGCTGGTTAAAAAACACGGCGCTGCGGTGGTTGCGATCTGCAACGACGACACCGGCATATCGACGGATATCGATGTGCGTTTCGAAGTGGCAAAAAAGATTATCAAGCGGGCAGCAGACTATGGTATTCCTGCCTCTGACGTGGTGGTCGATCCACTGGTCATGCCGATAGGCGCAGTGGCTGATGCAGGTACCCAGGTATTGAAACTGATTCATCGTCTGCGCACCGAACTCAAGGTGAATACAACCTGCGGTGCTTCCAATGTCAGTTTCGGATTACCCAACCGGGCCGGTCTGAATTCCGCGTTTATAAGCATGGCCATTGGTGCTGGTTTGACCTCCGCCATCACCAACCCGATGGTGGAAGGCCTGATGCAGGCCATCCGCGGTGCCGATGTCATGATGAACCACGATCCACAGTGTATGAATTGGATCGCCGCCTACCGTGAACCACCGAAAGAAGGTGCCGGTGGTGGCCGCCGGCGCCGCAGGTCCGCGCAGACCTGATCACGGCAGCAGAACACAAGCCCGTGCCAACCGATACGCCAGACACAAAGAAGGCATTGATTCTATTCAGCCCTTCCGGCAAACGGGGGCGATTTCCCGTGGGCACACCGGTGTTGCAGGCAGCGAGAGAACTGGGGGTCGATATCGACTCCATTTGCGGTGGCCGCGCCCGCTGTGGCCGCTGCCAGGTGGAACCTGTAGAGGGTACATTCGCAAAGGAGGCGATGGTATCCAGCCTGACCCACCTGAGTGATCTGTCGGAAACCGAACAGTTTTGCCTGGATACCGGTCAACTCATGGCCGGTAACCGCCTCAGTTGCCAGGCAAAGATTCTCGGCGATGTGAAAATCGACGTTCCACCTGGCAGCCAGATACACCAGCAGGTCGTGCGTAAGGATTACGAGGCCCACCCGATCGAACTGGATCCCGTGATCCGCCTGTACTTCACCCAGGTACCCGAACCGGACCTGCAATACCCGGATGGTGACCTGCAACGCCTAAAGCAGGCGTTGGAGCGTGACTGGGGGCTGTCGGGGCTCGATATTGACCTGGGCGTCTTACAAACCCTGCAGACCGCATTGAGAGACGGCGACTGGCAGGTCACGGTGGCTGTGCGTGATGAAAGTCGAATCGTGGCGATATGGTCTGGTTTCAGGGACCATGTTTTATGGAGCCGCGGTGGATGTGGGCTCGACCACCATCGCCGTTCACCTGTGTGATCTTGCAAGCGGTGAAGTGCTGGCCAGCGCCGGTGCCATGAACCCGCAAATACGTTTTGGCGAGGACCTGATGAGCCGTGTGTCCTACGCGATGCTGAACCCCGACGGCGCCGCACAGATGACGGCAGTCGTCAGGTCGGCCATTAACGATTTGATCTCGTCTGTTATTGAACAGGCCGGCATAAATAGCGAATCATGTCCTCGAACTGACACTGGTCGGCAACCCAATCATGCACCACCTGCTGCTGGGGCTCGATTCAACACCCCTGGGTGCGTCGCCTTTTGCCCTCGCCACCGATCATGCGATCGAGGTCACTGCAAGCGCGTTGGATCTCCAAATGCCGGCAGGTACCCGAGCCTATATCCTGCCCTGCATCGCCGGTCACGTCGGTGCCGACACAGCGGGTGTGCTGCTGGCTGAAGCGCCCTGGGATATGGACGAGATCAGCCTGATCATCGATGTAGGCACCAATGCAGAAATCATATCTAGGGAACCGTGAGAGGCTGTTGGTAGCCTCCAGCCCGACAGGCCCGGCTTTTGAGGGCGCCCAGATCAGCAATGGGCAGCGGGCAGCACCCGGGGCCATAGAACGGGTCAGGATCGATCCTGAAACGCTGGAGCCACGATTCAAGGTCATCGGTGGGGAACTGTGGTCGGATGATCCCGGTTTTGAAGATGAACTCGGAGAACAGGGTGTCACCGGAATCTGTGGCTCCGGCATCATCGAAGCCATTGCCTGTATGTATTTAACGGGTATCATTCTGCCCGATGGCGTAATAAACGGGGCAATGACTGACCGCTGTCCACGCATAGCGGCCAACGGGCGCACATTCTCCTACCTGTTGCACGCAGGTACACCCGAGATACGTATTCATCAATCAGATGTGCGTGCGATCCAGTTGGCCAAGGCGGCCCTCTATGCAGGCGCCCGCTTGCTAATGGACCGGTTAGGTGTGGACAAGGTGGACCGGATACGACTGGCCGGCGCATTTGGAAGCCACATCGACGTGAAATACGCGATGGTGCTGGGTATGATTCCCGATTGCGACCTAAGTCAGGTCTCGTCAGCGAACAATGCAGCCGGAACTGGTGCCCGCATCGCATTGCTGAGCAAGGCTTCACGTGCTGAAATTGAAAATCGTGTGCGAAAGGTGGAAAAGGTTGAAACAGCCATCGATGAGAGTTTCCAGCAGCTTTTCGTTGATGCACTGGCCATTCCGCATGCCACGCATGCCTTTCCGATGCTATCGAGGGTCATAACTCTGCCGTCAGCAGTCTCTGAGGATAGTTAAACGCAATCGTCGTTCAATCGACTGAAAGAAACGCACTGGGGTATCACTCTGGTCCACAAGAGAGGGGCGCTGGGGTGGCGGTATTGACTACCAGGACTCGCTCAAGCACATCCTGTGTCGTTCGATACTCGGCTTCCTGCCTCGTACGGTCCTGGTAGTCAAAACCACCGCCCCATTTTCAATCTAACCGGTGTGCATCTATCAGAAACCATTGGTCTATGATCTCGCACGTAGCAGAGGGTCGTGCGGTACCTTGCTTCAGGACTCGCTAGCGACATCCATGTGGCGCACGGTCGCGACATCCATGTCCGTGGATTCTTCAATGCCGTGCAAACCTGAAACAAGCCGCTCCTGCGCATCCCTGCGCCCGCGGCAGTACCTGCAGCCAGTACCGTAACACCCTCTGCTACCCTGACGAAGCAACAACCGATGTCAGCGAAAAATTCCCATCCAGCTAATAGTTTCTACACCCAGAAAGAAAGTTCAAATCAAATATAAAGTCATGTCAATTAATCATTATGTCAAATACACTTGACATTATGTAATCTGAACACTTATCTTATAGTCAAGTTTACTTAACATTATGACAAAGGAAACAGACAAATGAACAACCCCAATACGAAATCCAGCAGCTGGGCCGCAAACAATACGAAAAACACACTTTTTATTGCTCTATTGGACCGCTGCCTGGGTATTGACTACTGCGCTGGTAACATTCGGCACTGAATATATCTGGCAGTCCAATAAACTGCTTACGAGCCTGGCAATCCTGGTCAACGTGGCAGTTGGCTTTGGAATGATTCTGGCGGTTAAACGGTACCTGAAAGGACTGGATGAAATGCAGCAGAAAATCCAGCTGGATGCCATGGCACTCTCCCTGGGTGTAGGCCTGGTTGTTGGCCTGGGTTACTCAAGCATGGATCAGACAAATCTCATTCCTTTTGATGCGGAAATTTCACACATGATCATGTTGATGTCGATTACATATATTGTGGGAATATTCGCCGGACTCAGGAAATACCGATGAAAAATCGTTTGAAGGTACTTCGTGCAGAAAGGGATTGGACCCAGGCCCAGCTGGCCGTCGAGCTGGAGGTTTCACGCCAGACGGTCAATGCCATTGAGAAAGGCAAGTTCGATCCCAGTTTACCCCTGGCATTCAAGGCCGCCCGGTCTATTTGGCTTGTCGATTGAAGAAATTTTTCAGGATGAAGCAGGTTCCTGAATCAACGCGAAGGGTGGACCACTCGTGTCCACCCTTTTGGTTATTTTTCAATCCGGATACGGGTATCGACCGCCGTAATATTCTGCAGGAACCCATCAACGGATTGATATCCATCTCCACGATTTCAGGAGCCGCGGTCACCAGTGCAGAAATCCGTTGAATAATTTCGCTGAACAATCCTCGTTGACACCCCCCCTGCCCCTGGTGCCCTGGATGATCTTGTAAGCCCTCAACCGCTTGTATCATGGTCATGGACTCGGTCATTGATACTGGGCAGAGGCAGGAAGAAAAATCATTCAATACCTCGACAAATATCCCGCCCAGTCCGCACAGGATGATATGTCCGAAATTTGATTCACGCTTGACGCCGATAAACAACTCTATGCCATTGATCATCGGCTGAATCAATACGCCCTTCGCCTGGTCAATCTGCATCAATTGCTCAAAACGACTTTGCATTTCTTCAATCGATTTAATGTTCAGAAGTACACCGCCAACATCGGTCTTGTGCACCGGACCAACCACTTTCATCACCGCGGGAAAACTGATCGCGGACTTCATCGTTTCGATTTCAGAAGTCCCGGTCACGACAAGTTCACGCACACGCGGTACGTCTGCTGCATCCAGTAAGTATTCAACATCTTCCGGGGATAAAAACCCGTTGACCGCTGCATCGATGACCTTTCGGATACCAGCATGATCAACCGTGTAAACCGGCTGAAACATCTCCTGTGGTGCAGGCGTTTTATAGATCGCGACCAGTGCCCGCCCCAACTCCACTTCATCGGGAAAATTGACGTGACCGGTTGCCAGAAATTCCCGAATCTCCTTCTGTGCATTGATTACCGAAGGCAAGACGGGATAAATCGGTTTCGAGCAAGTCTTTAGTTTCTCACTGATAACGGCGTAAACATTCGCAACATCAAACAAACCCGGACTTCCAAACACCACCACCATCGCATCGATCTGGTCAAATTTGTGTTCACAATAATCGATGATGATTCCCAGTTGTTGCGCCGTGCCCGTTGCAAGAAAATCAATAGGGTTCGTCACGGAGGAACCAGGGTGAAGAAACGACAGTAATTTGTCAGCATCCGGGCCTTCGATGGCTGGAACCTGTAAGCCGCCCAATGACAGCGCATCGGTCAGCATCACGGCCGAACCACCTGCGTGTGTGATGACGGCGATGTTTTTTCCCTTTAATTCCTTGTAATGAAATACGGACGCGACACTCAGCAATTCTTCCCGGCTACTGCAATACACGATGCCGGCTTTGCGAAAAAGCGCGCGAACCACCATGTCAGAATTTGTCATTGCACCGGTATGTGATGCGGCGGCCCGGCTGCCCGCCACGGTACTGCCCGCCTTGATTGCCGCTATCCGCACCCCTTTGCGGATCAATGAAGATGCATGTTTGAGTAATTTTTGCGGGTTTGCAACCGATTCCAGGTAAAGCAGTTTGATACAGGAGTCCTTATCCGGATCGTGGGTCAGATCCATATACTCAAGAACCTCTTCAACCCCGATCTGGGCACTGTTTCCCACCGAGAAGACATTGGAAAATTTCAAACCGGACGGAATCCCGGCCTCGATCAGAAAAACCGCTGTCGCACCCGAACTGGAGATCAAATCGCAACCCTTGGGGTCGTACGGGGGAATCGGCGTGGTGAAGACGCCATGGTAATTACCGTTCACTATGCCGATGCAGTTGGGGCCAATCAAGCAGCCGCTAACAGAGTTGACGGTCTCCACGATCTCCTGTTCCAAACGCCGGCCCTGCTCTCCCGCTTCTCCAAAACCTGCTGAAAGAATGATAAACGCGCGCGTGCCTTTCTCTGTCGTAAGTGTGTGGACCACCTTCGGACAGTACGCCGCAGGGATGGAAAGAATAGCCAGATCAACACTCTCTATTTCATCAACAGACGGCAGACAGGCTAGCCCTTGTACCGAGGTTTCCTTTTGATTGACAACCAGCAGTTTTCCGGCGAAATGACCATCAATAAGATTCTTTAAAACCTTGCCTCCAGGTTTTTTGATGTTGTCGGAACCACCAACAACAACAATGCTTTTGGGGTTTAGCAGAGATTGATTTATCATGGTCTGAATTATGCTCCCAAACGGATGGAATTTCCCTTGTATACACTCTATATCGGCAATAAAAATTACTCTTCATGGTCTCTGCGCCCCTGGATATTAATGCGGGCACTGGCCATTCCATTCGAAGAAAGGGTAGAGTTTTTTCTGGAGGGTTCCTGCTGGGATAAATTTCGTGCTTTCAGCCCCAATGGACTGGTTCCCTGTTTACACGATGGCGATCGGGTCATATGGGAATCGCTGGGTATTGTTGAGTACCTCGCCGAACGTCATGACGGTGTATGGCCGCAGGATACTGAAACACGTGCCTGGGCGCGTTGTGCAACATCGGAGATGCACGCCGGGTTTTCCGCACTTCGCAATGAATGCCCGATGAACTGCGGTCTGCGGGTCGAGCTGAATTCGATCTCACCAGCGCTTCAGCAGAATCTCGACCGTCTCGATGAATTATGGAGCGAGGGTCTGAACCGTTTTGGAGGTCCCTATCTCGCCGGTGAAACCTTCACCGCAGTTGATGCTTTTTATGCCCCCGTCGCCTTCCGCGTACAGACCTTTAACCTGAAATTAGGTGCTACAGCCATGGCCTATGTACAGCGTATGTTGAAACTTGAATGCGATGAACGACTGGTATGAATCAGGCCTTGCGGAAACATGGCGTGAAACGGAGCATGACCGGGAAGCTTATGGAGCCGGAAACCTTATTGCCGACCTGCGCACACCCGTACCGGGTTGATGCTGATTGGCTTGAAGCACCCGGCAAGTGTGTGTGTTTCCTGATATGGATCAAAACCTTCAAGGACAAAATGAAGTAATATGAATGGGTAGATTTCCGTTTTAGGAAGCGCTGGATTTTTCTGGCCGGACAGTACGATGAACAGCCTAACGCACTTTTTTGACAAGTGGCGTATATCAACCGCCAGGCTGGCATCCATAAGCTCACTTCTGGTACTTACCACGACATTCTTTTCACCACTTTGGGCGGTCGATTGCCAACCGATGAGTATGGTCCTGAACACCCAGGCAGAGGTTGACAGTTTCCAGGGTGCCTATGGACCCTGCGACCGGGTCTTAACGCTCTACATTGAAGGGATTGATATAAGCAACCTCGATGGTTTGTCAGCGCTCACCGAAGCAGGCAGCAGCCTTTATATCCAAAACAACCCGATCCTGGTTGATGTTGATGGTCTGTCTGCCCTGACCAGGGTGACCAGAAACCTATGGATTCAGAACAATGCCAGCCTGACCAACCTGGATAGTTTTTCAGCACTCACACGCGTGGGTGGGCTGCTGGCAATATTTCAGAATAACGCCATGATAAATATCGATGGTCTGTCCGCTCTAACGGACGTGGGTGGAAGCCTGGTGATTCGTGATAATGCCCTCTTGACCGATGTGGATGGTTTGTCCGCCCTCAGCAGTGTGGCCGGGTCCGAGATGGCCGACCAAAGGTTTCTGCACATAGAAAACAACGCTTCGCTGGTCGATCTGGACGGCTTGTCTTCCGTCACCAGCGTGGGTATAAAAGGCAGCGGCAATGCCGTTGTGCTTATCAACAACAATGAAGCGCTATCGCAGTGCAAGGGTATGTCGCGATTGATCGACCAATGGGATGATGCAGAACCGGGACCCGGTGGCGGCGTATTCCCTGACATAGCTGGTGAAGTTATCATCAGCGACAATCTGCCCGGTTGCAATTCAATCGAGGAAATCCTGGCACAGGTCAATGTTTCAAGAATCAACGCCGGTCTTAATGATGCCTGGTATAACCCGGAGACAGATGGACAAGGGTTCTTTATCAACGTATTTCCTGAGCTGGGTGTCGTGTCGTTGGCATGGTTTACCTATGATACCGAGCCACCCGCTGATGATATGACGGCCAATCTAGGCGACCCGGGCCATCGCTGGATTACGGCTGTTGGCCCAATTGCGGGCAACCAGGTATTGATGGATATTGAAATGACTTCCGGTGGTCTTTTTGATACCGCAACCGAAATACGACGCACCGACCCACCCGGTTCTGACGGTACGATCATACTGACATTTTCCAGTTGCAATTCGGGTACTGTCGAGTACGACATTCCATCAATCAACCGGCATGGAACCGTACACATTCAACGTGTGGCCAATGACAATATCGCCCTGTGTGAGGTACTTAGCGCCGATTGAAAGATTGCCATCCTTATTCACGAGCATCGCACCCGAACTGTTTCAACTTGTGAACAAACGCCAACGGCTATTCATTTTTGTCATGAATTCACGCAAGATGGTTGCCCGTTTGAGGTAACGCAGGAATTCAGATTGCGATGAACATTGATCAAGCCATCCAAGCCCTAAGTCTCGAAGGCAACAATTACATAAAATCTACCCTGCTTCTGACGGTCAGTTTTTTCCTGATCAGTGCGCCCGCACCGGATGCCAATGTAATTGCAGATATCACCTCGAACCTGATCGTGAGCGTGGAAACCCATGCCTCGGAACTTAAATATCCATTGAGCTGAACGGCTGGCAAAGGGTCACCCGTCTGAACACAACCATAACCTGTTACTGAATCTTTGCTTATCGCATTGTATCAGCGTGTGCTTTCAACTACATTGAGACCATGCTTAACATTCTCTATTTATGCACCGGAAATTCCTGTCGCTCACAGATTGCTGAAGGCTGGACACGCCAGCTTGGCGGAGACCGGATTGATGTTCAGTCAGCCGGTATCGAAGCGCATGGCAAAAACCCGCGCGCCATAAAAATCATGCAAGAGGCTGGAATCGATATTTCCAGCCAGGAATCAACCATCGTCACTGAAGAGATGCTGGGTCTGGCCGACGTGGTGGTCACCGTATGCGGTCATGCTGATGAACAGTGCCCGGTGTTACCTCCAAGTGTTAAAAAAGTGCATTGGCCCTTGACCGATCCGGCGAAGGCCACCGGCACTGAAATAGAAATTATGAACGAATTCAGGGCAACCCGGGATGACATTGAGAAAAGGGTTCGTGACCTGCTCAACCGTCTGATTTAAGGAGTCGCTTAATGAGTACCCAGTGCGAGACCACCGGACGTCGTGCAAGTGGAGCGAAAATGCCATTTTTTGAGCGATACCTGAGTCTTTGGGTCGCGCTTTGTATCGTCGCCGGGATCCTGCTGGGGCAATTTCTGCCGTCTGTGTTTGAATCCCTGGGGGCCATGGAAACTGCCAATGTCAACCTGCCGGTGGCAGTTTTGATCTGGTTGATGATCTTACCCATGCTGCTCAAAATCGACTTCCATTCACTTGCCGAAGTCAGACAACACTGGAAGGGGGTTGGCGTTACCTTGTTCATCAACTGGGGAGTGAAACCATTCTCGATGGCCCTGCTTGCATGGATATTTATTCGCAACCTTTTTTCTGATTGGTTGCCCGCGGATCAACTGGACAGTTACATCGCCGGCCTGATCCTGCTGGCCGCGGCTCCATGTACGGCCATGGTATTTGTCTGGAGTAACCTCAGCGATGGACACCCCGGGTTCACGCTATCCCAGGTGGCCCTGAACGACCTGATCATGGTCTTCGCCTTTGCACCCATCGTGGCTCTTTTGCTGGGTATTTCATCGATACATGTGCCCTGGGATACGCTGGTGCTCTCGGTCGTGCTGTATATCGTATTGCCGGTGATTGTTGCCAGCTTGTGGCGCAAATGGTTAATGCGGGATGAGACGGGGGAGCAAAGACTGAAACGCGTGCTCGACTCGATGCACCCGGTATCCCTGTCCGCTTTGCTGATTACCCTGGTTCTGCTTTTCGGTTTCCAGGGCAAACAGATCACTGCCAATCCGGTCATCATCCTGTTACTGGCAATACCCATACTGATCCAGGTTTATTTCAACTCCGGCCTGGCCTACTGGCTTAACAGGAAACTGGGTGTTGAACACTGCGTTGCTGCACCATCCGCGCTCATCGGTGCCAGTAATTTTTTCGAGCTCGCGGTGGCTGCCGCCATCAGCCTGTTCGGTCTGCAATCCGGTGCCGCCCTGGCAACCGTTGTAGGCGTGCTGGTCGAGGTTCCGGTCATGCTGTCCGTCGTATGGATAGTCAACCGTACCAGGCCCTGGTACGAGTCGGAACAGCAGGCATCAATGAACCGCTGAGCGGTTTGCTGCCGGCCTTACCCGGTCATCAGTCTCCGTGTCTGATCTTTAGCACCTCAACCAGCGACCCCAACTCGAGCTGGCGGCTACGTAAAAGCACCAGCAGGTGGTAGATCAGGTCCGCTGCCTCGTTGAGCACTTCCTCATCACCACCCGCTGCCGCGGCAAGAGCCGTTTCCACACCTTCTTCACCCACTTTCTGGGCAATGCGTTTAACACCCGCTTCCAGTAAGGAAGTTGTATAACTGCCCTTGGGGCGTTCTTCATCCCGTTTTGCAATCACCTGTTCCAGCTCAGACAAAAAAGCAAGTTCCGGGATCACCCTGGCTTCTGTATCAAAACAGGTATCCAGACCCAGGTGACAGGTGGGGCCTTCCTGGCGGGCGCGGATCAACAGGCAATCTGCATCGCAATCCGGGTGAATATCAACCAGGTCCAGGATGTGACCGGAGGTCTCGCCCTTGGTCCAGAGTTGCTCGCGGCTTCGACTCCAGAAAGTTACCTGGCCCGACTCGAGTGTGATTGTCAGGGCATCCCTGTTCATATAGCCCTGCATCAGCATCCGGCCATCAAAGGCATCCTGTACGATGGCGGGTATCAGCCCATTCATTTTTCCCCATGCCAAATCATCAATATTCATAATCTCACTCCAATACCGGCCGCAGATAACATTTGTTTCAAAGCGGGTATCGGTACCTTGTTGTTGTGAAAAACTGTTGCCGCCAGTGCTCCGTCCACATCAGCCTGCTCAAATACGTCGATAAAATGTCTGGCACTTCCGGCACCACCTGAAGCAATCAGCGGCAGGCTTGTCAGCTTTCTGGCCGCTTTCAATTGCGCAATATCAAAACCTTCGCGTGTGCCGTCACTGCCCATGCAATTGAGGACAATTTCACCGGCTCCGCGTTGCGTAAGCTCAACAATCCAATCCAGTGTCGTACGACCTGTCTGCTGCATCTGGTCCGGAATACCGGTCATCTGCCGGGTGACCCATACACCATCGGAAAATACCGAATCAATACCGACGACAACACATTGGCTACCAAACTCTTCCACCAGTTCATTGATCAGATCCGGTCTCTGCACAGCCGGGGTGTTGATGGAAATCTTGTCGGCACCGCGTTGCAGTACCTTCCTTGCATCGCTGACCGAGCGTATACCACCGGCAACACAAAACGGGATGTCGATGACCTCTGCAACACGCGAGACCCATTCACTGTCGACGGAACGGCCTTCAGGACTCGCGGTGATATCGTAGAACACCAGTTCATCCGCACCCTCGGCGCTGTAGCGGGTCGCCAGTTCGATAATGTCACCCATGATGCGGTGATCGCGAAACTGCACACCTTTAACCACCTGCCCGTCACGAACATCGAGACAGGGGATGATACGGCGCGCGAGATTTGAAACAGATCCGGTCATTTTAATACTTCCAGGGCCTCGGTGACACTGAACCTTTTTTCCAACAGCGCCTTGCCGGTAATCACACCTGCCGAACCCGTAGGTTTGAGTTGCTGCAGATCGCTGAGACTGCTGACACCGCCGGATGCCTGCAGTTGCAGACCCGGATACCTGCCGGTGATATCGGAGTACAAATCAAGGTTGGGGCCGCTGAGTGCGCCATCCCTGCTGATATCGGTGCATAACAGGTGTATCAGGCCACCTGCCACCAGTTCATCCAGCAACTGCCACATATCGCGGTCACCCCGACCGGTCCAGCCGTGAATACGCGGCCAGGGAATACCTTTTTCATCCAATCGAATATCCAGTGCGGCGACCAGGCTGTCGACACCAAATGAGTCCAGCCAGCCAATAAACCCGTTGCTATCGGTCACACTCAGGCTGCCGACAACGACCCTTGCGCACCGGCATCCAGTCTGTGCGAGATATCTTTCCCGGTACGCACACCGCCACCGGTCTGTACCGATTGCCTTGCCTGGCCGAGCAGTTTGAACAAAGCCGAAGTATCCGCTGCAGCACCATCCCTCGAGGCAGCCAGATCCACCACGTGCAACCATTGGGCACCCGCATCCGCATAATCGAGTGCCAGTTCCACAGCGGTCGGAGGGTAGAGAGTAACCTGGTTGAAATCGCCGTGCAGCAGACGTACACAGCGCCCATCCAGCAGATCAATGGCCGGGATGAGTATCATTGCAACTCCAGGAAATTTGCCAGTAGTCGCGCGCCACTACGCGCGGAACGTTCAGGGTGAAACTGGGCACCGAAGAAATTTCCCTGGCGCACGATCGCAGCAAATGACTCACCGTGTAAACAGGTGGCCAGGGTGCTTGCGCCCACGGGTGCGCAATAGCTGTGTACGAAATAAAACCACGGTTTTTCAGGCAGACCCGCAAGTAACGGATCAGTGCCTGTAGCCATGGTTGAATTCCAACCCATATGTGGCACCCGGATACCTTCCGAGGGTTCCAGCTTCTTCAAGGCTCCGGGAATAATGCCCAAACACTGCGTGTCGTCTTCTGTCGATTTTTCAAATAATAATTGCATACCCAGACAGATACCCAGTACCGGTTGCTGTAATTCCCGGATGCACTGCACCAGACCCAGTTCGTTCAAACGTGACATGGCCGCACCGGCTGCGCCGACACCTGGCAATAAAACACGATCCGCGGTGCGAATGGTGGCCGCATCCGCGGTAAATACCGGTTCAGCGCCGAGCCTCTTGAGTGCATGCATGACGGAACCGATGTTGGCCCCGCCACTGTCGATGATCGCCAGTGTCACGTCAGCACGCCCTTGGTGCTGGGTAAATCCGTTCCCTGCCGGGCCAACGCCGGTCGCAGAGCCCTGCCCGCGCCTTTGAAAAGACCTTCAACCATGTGATGGGTATTCTCGCCACTGACTTTCAGGTGCAGGGCACAGCGCAATGACTGACTTAAGGATGCAAAAAAATGACGTACCATTTCAGTGGACATTTCACCGACACTGTCACGCGGGAAAATCAGCCATAAATTCGATAATCGGGCGACCGGACAGATCTATGGCGACCTCGGCCAATGACTCATCCATCGGTAAAACAAAACCGTAACGACCAATCCCACGACGGTCGCCCAATGCCTGGTCAAGTGCCTGCCCAAGTGCCAGCGCGCAATCCTCCACGGTGTGGTGCCGGCGGTCACCCAGTGCCTGGTCAAGTGCCTGCCCGAGTGCCAGTGCGCAATCTTCAACGGTATGGTGTTCGTCGATTTCGAGATCACCTTTACAGTTCAGCAATAAGCGAAAGCCGCCATGGGCCGCGATCTGATCCAGCATATGATCAAAGAAACCAATGCCGGTGCTGATTTCATTACCGCCGGTGGCATCCAGATCCACTTCCACCCTGATCCGGGTCTCGTTGGTATTGCGTTGTACCTGACCCCGCCTGGGCCGGCTACAAAGCTGGTGTGCAATGTCGTGCCAATGCTGTCCGTCGGGTCCGCAAAGAATGCCACCGATGCCCATGTTCTCCGCCAGTTGCAGGTCGGTCTTGCGATCACCGATCACCCAGCTATCTTCAAGATCGAGTTCACCGGACTTCAGGTAATCCAGCAGCATACCGATGCCCGGTTTACGGTTTGGAGAATTATCGCTTTCAAAATGGGGGTCGATATGTTCTGCCACGAAGTTGATACCCTGTGAGGCAAACAGCGACAACATTTTATCGTGTGCAGGCTGAAAATTTTCCAGCGGATTTGAGTCCGTTCCCAATCCGTCCTGGTTGCTTACGATCACAAATTCGTAACCGGCTGCTTTCAGCTTCAGCAAGGCCGGGATCACCGCATCGACCAATTCCAGTTTCTCCAGGCTGTCGATCTGGAAATCTTCCGGCTCGATAATCAGGGTGCCGTCGCGATCAAGAAACAAAATCCGACGTTTGCGATTGTTCATGCCTGCTCTCCATAGGCTTGCATGGCTGATTTTAATGCAGTCATCTCATCCGCGCTGCCAATAGTCAGACGGACACAGCCGGCGAGCTGGGCTTGCGTGTTGAAATTGCGAATTCGAATGCCACGCCCGGCACACCAGTCCACCAGTTTATTCGCATCCGGCACACGCAGCAGGATGAAATTGGCTTCACCTGCTATCACCCCGTTAACCCAGTCACAGCTCTTAAGAAACCCGAGCAGGTCGGCTTTGCCATCTCTGACCGCTTCAACAAATTTCTGCTGACGGCTTATCGCGTCTCCGGATATGGCTTGGAGAGCGGCATCAATGGCCGTGGCAGCGAGCGGGTAAGGAGCGATCACACGTTGCAGCAAACCTATAACGGCGGGATCTGCGATCACGATACCACAACGTACGCCGGCTGCTGCCCAGGCCTTGGACAAGGTGCGCAGCACAACCAGGTGTGGCCATTGATCTATCAACTTACTGGCTGATTCGGCATTGCAAAATTCGATATATGCTTCGTCCAGAACCACCAGCGCCTTGCCCTCGCAGGCCTTGAGCACAGCTTCCAGTTGAGTCCGGCTAACCAGGTCGCCGGTGGGGTTATTGGGTGAAGTCAGAAAAACCAGACGTACATTTGCTCGCTGACCAATCACCTGTTGCAGCTTTTCAAAGTCAATTTGAAATCCACATGCGGCTTGCCTGGGCACATCGATCACCCGCGCACCCTGGATGGTAGCCGCGATGCGATACATGCCGAAACAGGGGCTGCATTCAACAATCGCATCCTGACCCGGACGGCAAAACACCCTTGTCAGCAGATCGATACCTTCATCACTACCGCGGGTTATCAGCAGTTTGTCTTCGATTACTTCATACATTTCTGCCAGGCGTGTCCTCAATTGGGCAGGTTGCGGCGGCGGGTACCGGTTCAGTGACAAACGTTGCCATTCGGAATCACTGACGTGCGTGAATGGCGCTTCATTGGCATTTAACAGGATCCCGTCAGCAGCCGCGCTGCTACGTGCGGATTCATAAGGCTTCATCGCAACGATTTCCGGCCGTGCAATGCTATTGATATCCAATGTCACTCTCCACCACTGCCATTGAGTCGGTATACCACGGCCATGCGGTGTGCATCCAGACCCTCGGCCTGCGCCAATGTGGCGGCACACGGCCCTACACTGCGCAGCCCGAAATTGCTTGCACGCTGCAGCGTCATCCGACGCAGGAAATCAGTGACAGACAGCCCGGCATAGGCACGTGCATAACCATAAGTTGGCAGGACATGGTTGGTGCCGGAACAGTAATCACCCAGGGATTCAGGTGTCCAGGGACCGATGAATACCGATCCGGCCGCAGTCACTTTGTCAGCCATCTGGTCCGCTTTCTGGCAATTCAGTATCAGGTGTTCGGGTGCGTAACGGTTGCTGATATCTAAGGCTTCATCAATTGAATTAACTCTAATCCGCCTCAGGTACCGCAATGACTCACGGAGGATAGCTGCCCGCGGCAACTCCGACGCCATGACCGGCAGCAACCGGCCCACTTCATCCAGTAATTGTGTGCTATCACTGATAACAATCGCCTGGGAATCCGGACCGTGCTCGGCCTGGGATAACAGATCCCAGCAAACCGCGGTTGCATCGGCGTCCTGGTCTGCAATGACGAGTACCTCGGAGGGACCTGCCGGCATGTCACGCGCAGCACCGCCGGGCAAGGCTGAAATTTGTTGCTTGGCTTCGGTTACCCAGGCATTTCCCGGCCCGAACAGCTTGGCACAGGCCGGTATACTCCCGGTGCCAAGCCCCATCGCTGCAATCGCCTGCGCACCCCCTATTTTAAACACGCGCTTGATTCCACAACGTGCTGCCGCGGCAAGGATAGCCGGGAACACTTGCCCCTGTTTGTCCGGCGGCGTACACAAGACAACCTGCTCACAGCCGGCGATCTGTGCCGGTATTCCCAACATGATGACCGTGGAAATCAGGGGTGCAGACCCACCGGGCACATATAAACCAACAGGTGAGATGGGCAGGTAACGGGCTTCACAGCGTAAACCGGGGGCCGTCTCCATGCTAACCGGAGCAGGTGTTCCGGCGAGATGGAAAGCCCTGATTCTCGATATAGCCTCATCCATGGCCTGCAGAACCAGCGGATCTACCAGAGATTCAGCCTCGGCCCACTCATCGGGGGTGACTTCCAGCTGTTCCAGATTCACACCGTCGTATTTCTCACCAAGTTCACGTAAGGCTGCGTCACCGTCTTTCCTGACGCGGGAGATTATGCTGCCGACAACTTGCTGGAAATCACCGACCGGGATCGGCGGACGACTCAGGCTTGTCTCACGCTGCGTCTCGGAGATATTGGACCAGTTGATCAGTCCCGGGATACGTATCTCCATCATCTACCCCAACATTTTCTCGACTGGCAACACCAGGATTGCCGATGCACCGGCGCCCTTCAGAGCTTCCAGGTGTTCCCAAAATACAGTTTCACGGCATACGGCGTGCAATGCGACACGCTCAGGATCACCTTCAAGATTCATCAGGCTGGGGTTTTCGGCCCCAGGCAGCAGGCGGGTAATCTCATCAACAGCAGCACGCGGGGCGTGCAGCATAACGTACTTGCTTTCAGCGGCCAGCAGCACACCATCCAGTCTCGACAGCAGTCGATTAATCATGGTCTGCTTTTCTTCAGACAACTGATCCGCCTGCCCGTAAAGTGCCGCAGTACTCTCAAAAAGCACTTCAAACTCAACCAGGTGATTGGCGCGTAAGGTCGTGCCTGTCGAAACAAGATCCGAAATCGCATCGGCTGTCCCGAGCCCCGGTGCAATCTCAACTGAACCGGTAAACTTGACCGTTTTCGCGCTGACACCCCGTTTGGACAAAATTGACCTGGTCAGGGCCGGGTAGCTGGTGGCGATCCTCCGGCCATCAAGATCCGAGACTGACTGAATACCCGAGTTCTCGGGCACCGCCAGGGAAAGACGGCAACCACCGAACGGAAGTTTACGCAATTGTTGCAGACCATTGTCGGCTATGTTTTCCAACATCGCCTCCTCGGCAATATTTTGACCAACAATACCAAGTTCGCACACACCATCCAGCAGCAAACGTGGAATATCATCGTCACGCACGAGTAACAGGTCGATCGGGAAATCCTTTCCGTACCAATACAATTTGTCCTTGCTGCGTGCGAAACGCAGACCGCAACGCTGCAACAGGTCGAGTGATTTTTCCGAAAGCCTGCCTGATTTTTGTATCGCTACCCGAATTCTGTTCATGATTTCGCCGCCTCCTCGCGCCGCAGTGCAAGACGATAACCGCCTTCACCCATAGTCATATACCTGGCCACACGGCCAATCGTGGTAACACTGACACCGGTGATCTCACTGATCTCACGGTAACTGTGCCCCTGTCTCAATAATGACGCCGTCCACCAGCGGTCTACCATCGCCTCCACTTCGGAAGGCGTACACAGATCCAATAAAAACTGACGTACCTCATCCGGTCTTTCAAGGGTCAAAAAAGCCTTGTACAAGGATTCTGCCGCCTGTCTCAATGCCTTCTTTTGCTTTTCGCTATGCTGTTTCATTTGTACCAATGTAATAGCGTGTTAATACACTGG
The DNA here is from genome assembly GCA_963749115.1 of uncultured Gammaproteobacteria bacterium. GTDB lineage: Bacteria > Pseudomonadota > Gammaproteobacteria > Xanthomonadales > SZUA-36 > SZUA-36. The sequence continues at coordinate 116,207 of CAVVLP010000005.1, read as the reverse complement.
TACAGAGAATAGATTGATTCAGACACCAATGCAAGCACTCAATAACAATGCGGCCATTGCCTGGACCAAATCGAAAAACAAAAGATGGGAGTAGCTTGGTGTTTCCTTCAGATCAGGATCAAAGGAATTGAAAACACACTTAAGAAGAGGCTATGTCTACAATCTATAGTATAACCTTATGTTATTTTCATAAGTGCTTGTACTTTCATAATTTATGTTGTATTGTATATCTCGCCTAGGCGCAGTTGAATCAGCTAATATCCGTCTTGCTGCGATACACGGAATGTTTAATTATCAACAAGGGCGCCCAGGTGGTTTATCAGCAATTCCCCCCTCTATCAACTCCAGTTTCAGTTTCCTCGATAGTTTCTTGATGTCCGATTCCCTGCGTTGAGCGCTGCTGCGGTCAGGGTGCTTTTCGATGTAGACCACTTCAACTGGTCGTCTGCCACGGAAAAAACGCGCACCTTTGAGCGGACTGCCATGTTCGTTAAAACGACGCTCTACATCGGTCGTAACACCCGTGTATAGACTTTCATCACTGGCCTGGATGATGTAGACATACCACTGGATTCCAGTGTTTTGAATATCAGCTTTCTTTGACATTCGCCGTCCAGTTTTCATTAACAGGGCCTTCCGCGATTTTTCTTCTGGTTGCAAACCAGACAACAGTCTGCAAATCATCAATTGATTACAAAGTCTACTTGATTTCCTATACTTGAAAACAAGTTCTTCTTGCGGGCTTCATCGCGTAAAAAAATGCATGGGTATGCACGCATTTGTGTATTCACTATCTGGAGTTGAAATGACAGAGATTCTAATGACAGTCGTATTGCTTCTTTTGGGCGCAGCTATCTGGATATATAACCGGCTAATTCGCAATCGCAACCGGGTCAGCGAAGCGTGGGCGGGCATTGATGTGCAGTTGCAGAAACGCTCTGAACTGGTTCCCAACCTGGTACAAACGGTCAAGGGCTACGCCGCACATGAATCCACTGTATTTGAGGAAGTTGCACGTATCCGCAAAACAGGAGAAACAAGTGTGGATGCCCGTGCCCGGGAGGAAACGGCCCTTTCCAGATCACTGGGGCGCTTGTTTGCGCTGGCCGAAGATTATCCGGATTTAAAAGCCAGCGAAGGTTTCCAGCAGTTACACAACAGTCTGATCGAAATTGAAGATCACCTGCAGTTCGCACGCCGTTATTACAATGGCGCTGTCAGGGACAACAACAACGTCGTTGAGAGTTTTCCTTCCAACATCGTAGCCAGGCTGTTTAATTTTAAACTGGCGGAGTTTTTTGAAATTGAATTGAGCAGTCAACGCAGTGCACCTGATGTCGACCTTTAAACAGCATCTGTTCAAACGTATTTGCACGTTATTTCTAGGCACGGGCTTGCTGGCGACCGGAACGCTGTCGGCAGACGAACGCATCCTGGACTATCAATCCGATATCCTGATCCATACCAATGGTGAGCTGATTGTCACCGAAACCATCCGGGTACGCGCCGAGGGTCAGGACATCCGCCGGGGAATCTTCCGCGACTTTCCAACCAGCTACAAAGACCGGCTTGGCAATCATTACAGGGTCGACCTGAATATTCTTGATGTAAAACGTAATGGTGCAGCCGGAACCCTTCCATACGGAAAAACGTGCCAATGGTGTACGCATCTATATCGGTAGCGCAAATCAAATGGTCGGCAATGGTACTCATGAGTATCAACTGCGCTATCAGACCAGTCGCCAACTGGGTTTCTTTCAGAACCATGACGAGTTGTACTGGAATGTGACCGGCAACGGCTGGCAATTCCCCATCGATCATGCTTCCGCCCGTATTGAGTTACCCGCTGCAGTGAAAAACGAAGACCTGCAAATCAGTTTCTATACCGGCCCACAGGGGGCACAAGGCAGGGATGCCCAATCAAACATCGTCAATGAACGCACCATCGTGTTTGAGATCCACGCGGGGCTTGCAGCCCTATGAAGGCCTGACGGTTGCTGTTGGCTGGCCCAAGGGCATTGTGCAGCAGCCTTCTGCTGCGAGCGGATCCGCTATTTTTTGCGGGACAACGCATCGGCACTGGTTTTACTGATCGGCTTCCTGGCATCCCTCGGGTCGTATCTCTGGGTCTGGAACCGCCATGGTCGTGACCCTCAAAAAGGCGTCATTATCCCGCGCTTCAGACCACCGATGGGTCTGTCGCCTGCGGGCTGCAGTTATGTTCACAAAATGTCATTCAGCAAACAGGCTTTCGCAGCAGCGGTTGTCAGCCTCGGTGTAAAGGGTTACCTGGAGATTCAGGAAAAGGATGATGACTTCACACTCCACAGAAAGTCGACCCGGGGTCTGGAAAAAACAAGCAGCGGCGAGAGCGCCGTGCTTGAAAGCCTGTTTGAAAACGGCTCGGAAATTGAACTGGACCAGAAATACTACAAGGACTTTATGAAGGCCCGGAGTAAATTGAAAACAGCGATGAAAACCGAACACCTGGGCCGCGTATTCAAGCTCAACTCCATCTTCGCACTGCCTGCCGTGATTCTGACAATCGTGGCCGGACTCATCGCGGCCCAGTTACAGGGAAGCCCGCTTGTCTGGATTGTCATTCGTGGTCCTTGTCAGTCGCATTGCACCTGACGTTTTTATTCCTGCTACGTGCACCAACGCCTGCGGGGCGTCGGATCATGGATGAGATCGAAGGTTTCAAGATGTATCTCGACACGGCTGAGCAGGACCGTCTCGATCTTATGAAATCACCACAGTTGACCCCGGAAGTATTTGAAACATTTCTTCCGTACGCTTTTGCGCTGGGTGTCGAAAACAACTGGTGTGACCGGTTTGCCCGCGAGTTGCCGGAAGAACTGGCCAGGAGAGGTGGTTATCAGCCGGCATGGTACAGCGGCACTCAAAACAGGCTGGGTGCGCTTAGCCACCTTGGCAGTGATTTCAACAGTAGTTTTTCCTCCGCTATTTCCTCCGCTTCATCACCACCCGGTTCATCCTCCGGTTCGGGTGGCGGTGGCTCCTCCGGTGGTGGCGGTGGTGGCGGCGGTGGTGGTGGCTGGTAAAACTCCGCCTGTGCAGTGCCGGCCCACTTAATCCAAATCCTCCATCTTTAAGTTCAGGTCCTTCGTTGATTTGGCCTTTACTGGACTATGTTTGGACTATGTTTGGACAATGATTCGCTATCAGTATGGGAGCAGAGGTCGCGCGGTACCTCACTGCAGGACTCGCTGTAAATACATCCATGTACGCTCGGTCGCGACGTCCATGTCGCTCACGGTCCTGAAGTGAGGTACCACGCACCCTCTGCTCTGTGCGAAATCATAGGCCAATGGTTTCAGACAGATGCACTACGGCCAGGCTGAAGCCTTGAACGGATGGAAGCGTGCTTGCCATGTATTCATAAAGTAGCGCATCCAGCCACCAACCATCTCGGTTTTGCTATACAGTATTCAAATAGTTGAATTATTTAATACTTGCGAGGTAAATCATGGCCCAGACCCGGGAACTCATCAAATCGCTGAAGACCGCCCTGAAAGCACAGGGCAAAACATACGCCGATGTCGCAGTAGAACTCGGTTTGACCGAGGCCAGTGTGAAACGTCTTTTCTCGCAACAGAGTTTCTCTCTCAGCCGTCTTGACCAGGTCTGTCACATGCTCGATATGGAGATAACCGACCTGGTGCAACTGATGAACGAACAACAGCAACGTTTGCAGCAGTTGACAGTGGCGCAGGAAAAGGAAATTACTGCCAATGTCACACTGACGCTGGTTGCCGTCTGTGTTCTAAACCGCTGGACCATGGATGATATTCTTTCGTATTACCATATCAGTGAAACCGAATGTATCCAGCATCTTGCCAGGCTTGATCGTCTGAAAGTCATCGAACTGCTTCCGAAAAACCGCATAAAACTATTGGTGGCACCCAATTTCAGCTGGCGTGAGAATGGGCCGATCCAGTTATTTTTCCAGAAAAAAATCAGCCAGGAGTTTTTTAATACGCATTTTAGTCGTGATGACGAATGCCTGATCGTACTCAACGGCATGTTTTCTTCCCAAAGCAATGCAGAACTTCAGCGCAAGCTGAAACGCCTGGCCAGGGAATTCGATCTCTTGAACAACGATGACGCTGCGCTTGACCTGGCTGACCGAAACGGCACAACGCTGGTGCTTGCCATGCGTGGCTGGCAATACGGTCTGTTTCAACCATTCATAAAAACTGGTTCTGACGACCCAAAGCCACAAAGTATCATATAACAATACTTTTATACTAATATATAGCAACTATTTTTATTATAGTTGCGTATTTTGTACATCTCCTTCATGATTTTTTCCGTAACACGACTGCCCCTCGAAGGGGGGCACCATTATTCAATCACGTTTACGGAGCAGGTCATGAAAACCATTAATTCCATAATCCTGAGTTTAACTGCGTTGTGTATTGCAAGTATGTGGTGTACGACGAACTACGCGGCCGGATTGATGACCCCCACAGGGTCAGATCTTCCGCAACTGGAGATCAGGCAGCACCATGTCAACGTCGTGATCGAAGACGGCTACGCGATAACCAGCGTTGAACAGGTATTCGCTAATCCGCATGGCACCGATCTTGAAGCGATCTATTCCTTTCCAGTACCGGAAAAAGCTGCCGTTGGTGAGTTCACCTACTGGATCGACGGCTTACCGGTGACGGGTGAGGTTCTCGAAAAACAACAAGCCCGCGAAATTTACCGACAGGAAAAGCAAGCAGGCAGGGAAACCGCCCTGACCGAGCAGGACAGCTACAAGACTTTTGATATTGCGGTTTACCCGGTACGGGCCGGACAGGATGTACGTATCAGCCTGACCTATATACAGCCCGTTCATATTGACTCGTCCATCGGACGTTTTGTCTACCCACTGGAGGACGGCGGGGTTGATGAACAGAAACTCTCCTTCTGGACTTACAACGACGCAGTTGAGGAGTCTTTCAGCTTTAATCTGTCGTTCCGTTCATCCTGGCCGATCGATGACTTCCGGTTGCCCCATCACCCGCAGGCGAACATACAGAAGCTGTCGGACAGCGAGTGGAGTGTGTCACTGGTCAACGAAGTTGCAGCCTCTGAGGACGCTCAACCGGCCAGCACTATTCCATCCGTTGTTCAACGTCTTGACGAGGACATCGTCGTCTACTGGCGCCAGGCGCAGGGTTTGCCCGGCTCAGTAGAAATGGTCACTTATAAAGAAAACCCGGGTGAGCGTGGCACGTTTATGCTGACTTTTACCCCCGGGGATGATCTTGCGCCGATCACACAAGGCAGGGACTGGGTATTCGTACTCGACTTTTCCGGTTCGATGGAAGGCAAGTTTGAGAGCCTGATCGAAGGCGTCAACAAGGGTCTCACCCGGCTGAACCCCAATGACCGCTTTCGCATCATCCTGTTTAACAATCAGCCCAGGGAAATAACGCATGGTTTCGAATACGCCGAACCTGAAAATGTGCAGCACTATATCCGGGAACTCGAAAGCAATCACCCCAATAGCGGCACCAACCTGTTCGCCGGTCTCAATCTTGGTATTCAATTATTGGACGCTGATCGCAGCAATGCATTGATTCTGGTTACCGATGGCGTTGCCAATCTCGGTTATACCGAAAAGAAGGACTTCCTGGATTTGCTCGAACAAACGGATGTCAGGCTGTTCACCTTTGTGCTCGGTAACAGCTCAAACCGGCCCCTGCTGGAGAGTATGGCAAAGGTATCAAATGGTTTTGCGATAAACGTTTCAAACAGTGACGATATTGCCGGCAAGATACTGGAAGCCACGTCCAGGTTGACACACGAAGCATTACACGATGTCGATGTGAATATCTCGGGAATCAAGATCAGTGATCAGACTCCGGAACGGGTCGGTAGCCTGTACCGCGGTCAACAACTGATCGTGTTTGGCCATTACCGGGGTAGTGGCATGGCCAATGTCAATCTCAGCGGCAGGGTCTCGGGGGAGGACAGAAACTATACAACGACATTTGAGTTCCCTGAAACCGGGACGCTTCACCCGGAAATCGAGCGCTTGTGGGCGTTTGCAAAAATCGAGGACATGCAAAACCGCATCGACTATTTCGGAAAAGATGCTGATATCGAACAGGCGATCACTGACGTTGCCATTGAAAATGGCCTCGTTACCGATTACACCTCGATGATCGTTCTGCGTGAAGAGCGCTACCAGGAACTTGGCATCAATCGTCTCAACCGGTCGCGTGTGGAAAACGAACAGCTGGCGAGACAGGAGCGCATGCGACAGGGCGTACGCAATAACCGGGTGGATACCCAACAACCGATGTATGCGGAACAACGGCCGAGTCACGGCAATGGCGGTGGCGCATTCGACCCCTGGATGTTGCTGCTCCTGTTGCCCTTGATGTTGTTGCACCTCAGAGCGAGAAAACATCTTCAGTAGGTTCAGGGGGCAGCCTTCGGGCTGCCCACTTTCCGGGGATACGATCATGACGAACAGACGAATTCCAATATTGACGATTAGCCTGCTGGCAATCCTTATCGCTCTGCATTGGCTGGTAGCGGACAAAACAGCACTCTATTTCAGTGCTGCTGGTATTTTCCAGGGAGAAATCTGGCGTATCGTCAGCGGCCACTTCATGCACGCCGACCTGCAGCACCTGCTGTGGAACTGTCTTGGTCTTGCCGTGTTGGGCACATTGCTTGAATACCGTTCAAAGACCGTACTGTTTGCAACATTGAGTAACGGGATAGTGTTTGTCAGCTGCCCTGCTACTGACACCGTATCGCACAACTGGAATATTACTGCGGCCTTTCCGGCGTGCTGAATACATTGTTACTGGTCGCGCTGTGGCTTGAATGGAAATCCACCCGATCCAGGCTGATCATCCTCATAGCCTGCGCCTGCATTGCGAAGGTGTTGATCGAAGTGTCCCAGGGTGTATCAATCATGACGCACATCAGCTGGCCACCTTACGCCTGGTCGCATGTGGCCGGCTTGATCGGTGGTCTGTTCCTTATCTGGATGCAAGCTTGGCCCAAACCCAGGCCGGGTCTATCCCAACGTACTTGAAACACGATAGTCACTTTAAGACGGTCATATGCACTAAACAGGTCCGGGTTACATTTTTTGCCAAATCACTCTATTAATATCAACTCAAGGTTTATACTGAGCGGCTACCAAATTCAGTAAGACGTATCATTTGGCTTGCACCTACTGTTCCAGCAAAGGATTTATCATGAAGTACGTAATTTCCATCGCATTTCTCAGCGTGTCGCTTTTTATCCAATCGGCGTTTTCTCAACCCTCTTTGCTGCTCAAACAGCCATCAATATCTGAACAAAAGCTGGCATTCGTTTATGCGGGTGATATCTGGGTAAGCGACCGGGATGGTTCGAACCCGCAGCGTTTGACCTCCAGTCCGGCAGAGGAAAACAATCCTCTATTTTCACCTGACGGACAGCTGATTGCTTTCAGTGCCAACTACGAAGACAACACCGATGTTTACTTCATAAAGGCAACCGGTGGCCAACCTCAGCGCCTGACCTGGCACCCTGATGCGGACATCCCGACCGGTTGGACTCCGGATGGTACTGCAGTGACCCTGGTATCCAGGCGTGAAACTGATCATGGTCGATCCGGTCAGCTTTACCATGCATCGGTAAATGGTGCCCTGCCCGTCAAACAAATGGAGGCACGCGTATACCGTGGCACATGGGATGCAAAAGGCAACAGGTTTGCTTACATCGCTTTTGGCTCAGGCTACAACGGTCTTTTTGGTGGAAGTTCGGGTTGGAAAGGATACCGCGGGGGAACCACACCGGCGATCCAGATCATGGATGTCAATGCACAGACTGTGACCACGGTGCCGGGTGCCGGCGCCACCAATTTCAATCCAATTTGGCTGGACGGTCAGCTGTATTTCATTTCTGACCGTGAAAATGAAATTTTCAATATTTATCGATTTGATCCCGCTGGCGAGACCATCACAAGAATCTCAAACGAGCCGGTTTGGGATGTTCGTGCGGCATCAGGATACGGCACTACAATTGTTTATGAAGCTGGCGGCCAGTTGAAAAACCTTGACCTCGGAACCGCTCAAGTCAGCGATATTTCGGTAATCATCAACCCGGATCTGCCGCAACTACGCACCCAGTGGAAAGATGCGAGCAAAACTATACAACACGTTGATATCTCTCCATCCGGCAAGCGTGCCATCATTACAGCCAGGGGTGCGGTGTTTACTGTCCCGGTTGAAGATGGTGCAGTTCGCAATATCAGCATGGATGGTACAACCCGCGAGTATACTGCCACCTGGTCACCAAAAGGTGACCAGGTCGCCTACATCACTGAATCAAAAGAAGGCCAAAGCCTGGTTCTCAAAGATCAGACTGGTCGCGGCGACCACGTACAGTATGCACTGGGACCGAATTTCTATGAGTTACTCGCATGGGGTGGCGGAGATAATCCGCATATTGTCTACCAGGACAACCACCTGTCTCTTTTTTCAATTGAACCCGGCAACGGAAAGATCAGCAAAATTTCGACCGGTATACGACGCGAACAGGTTGATGTATCCATATCACCGGATGGCAAATGGCTCGCTTATACACTTGAGCAATCCAATTTCAATCGTGATCTGGCCCTCTTCAATTTCAAAACAGGTTCAAATACCGTTGTAACAGATGGCGCGGCAGACGTGGCTTCTCCGGCTTTCAGCAAAGACGGCAAATATCTATATTTTGCGGCCTCCACAAACTCGGGTCCGATCCAGATCGGGCTCAATATGACCTCCCAGGAGAGACCGTATCGGGCTGGACTTTATGCCGCGGTATTGACAGCAGATGGAAAATCTCCAGTACTGGCCGGCAGTGGTGATGAGAACGAAGACAAGGAAGCAGATGCAGCTGAGGATAAGAAGACTACCAAAGATGAGAAAGACAAGTCTGCTGAAAAGACACCAGAAACCCGAATCGATCTTAAAAACCTGTCCGCGCGATTTGTCGCACTGCCGGTTGCTGAAAACAATTATGGCAATCTTGCAGTAGGCAAAGACGGTAATTTGTATTACATCCAGGCCACACAGCCGGGTATCAGCGTCGAACTCCCGGGGGCCGAAGATGGTGCCGGCGACACATTGCAACGTTTCGATTTCAAAGAAAAGGAAGCCACTAACCTGTTGACGGGTGTGACTCATTTTGTGCTTAGCGCAAAGGGCGGTCATATGCTCATACATAAGTCCGATGGCTCACTCGCTGTGGCCGAAGCCGGTGACGAACTTGAGCCGGAAAAACTGGCGCTTGACGGGTTGAAAATGCAGGTCAACCCACTTGAAGAGTGGACACAGATTTTTAACGAAGCATGGCGCATGGAAAAAGAGTATTTCTATGCCGACAACATGCATGGACTTGACTGGCAGGCTGTTTATGATCGTTACCGCCCACTGGTCAATCATCTCGGCAGACGCGAGGATTTATCCGCCCTGATGGTCGAAATGATCGCCGAGATGCAGGCCGGTCATAACCGCACGGGTGGTGGGGACGTACATAAGGAAAAAGGCACCCAAACCGGCTTACTCGGTGCCAATTTCATCATTGACCAGGGTCGCTATCAAATCGCAAAAATTTTCACTGGCGAACAATGGAATCCATTTGTAAAGGCGCCGTTGGCCACACCCGGAAACGAAGCGCGACAGGGTGAATACATCCTCGCCGTTAACGGTCAGGAATTGAGTCACCTGGACAATATTTTCAATGTCCTACAGGGTACCAGTGGCAAACAGGTCAACCTGTCTGTCGGACCGAATGCCAATGGTCGTGACGCCCGGGACATCGTTGTTGAGCCCGTGGATTCCGAGCGCATGATGCGTCTGTGGTCGTGGGTGGAAAACAACCGCCGCGCCATTGATAAAGCCAGTAATGGTCGCGTTGGATACGTCTACCTGCCTAATACCGCCGGTGCCGGCTATACGTTTTTTAACCGGATGTTTTTTGCCCAGGTCGACAAGGAGGCCATCATCATTGATGAACGTTCGAATTCCGGGGGCCAGGCTGCCAATTACATTACCGAGGTTCTCAGCCGCGAGCACCTATCCGGCTGGAAAGATCGCGACGGTCTTATTTACAATACACCTGCCGGTGCAATTCACGGTCCAAAGGTGATGCTGATCGATCAGGATGCTGGTTCCGGTGGTGACTATTTACCTTATTCATTCCGCCACTTGGGAATAGGCAAACTGATGGGAACACGCACTTGGGGTGGTCTGATCGGAATCGCCACCAATCCAGAACTAATGGATGGCGGGTACCTGACCGTTCCTTTCTTCAGGTTCTTCGATGCCGACAACCAATGGAGTGTTGAAAATGAAGGGGTTGCCCCGGACATCGAGGTAGTACTTGACCCGATTGCAAGCAACCAGGGTCGCGACACCCAACTCGAACAGGCCATTGCCGAGGTGTTGTCACAGCTCGAAGGATTTGACAACCCGGTGTCAAACCAAGCACCTCCTTTGCCAACAGAGCCGGGGCAATAACGATTGACAAATAATCATTACGGAAAGCCGAACCCATGCATCTTGGACTAACCGCACTTTTGGAGTTTTACCGCACACACCAATCGGACGAGGCGCTGGTATTGGGTACGGTTGTAGCAACCCAGGGCTCGACCTACCGTAAACCCGGTGCCATGATGCTGATCGCTGCAGACAGCAGCTATCGCGGTCTTATTTCGGGCGGCTGTCTTGAGGCCGACCTGGCCGCGCAGGCCAGGCAAGTATTTGCAGACGGGAAAACCCGCAACGTCTGTTATGACATGAGCGAGGGCGATGATTTTGCATGGGGTCTCGGTCTTGGCTGTGACGGTATCATTCACCTGATGTTGCAGCGTCTGGATCGGCATACGCGGATTTCGGTTTTCTGGAAACCCTGGACCGGGCCTGGAAAGCCAGGAGCAATGGCCTGTTAAGCCTGGTCACAGCAAGCAGCGACCCGGCGTTATTCAGCCGGTGACTTTGCCCTCAATTGCGGTGACCGGATTCAGCACGGGCGACCCCTGGTTGATGAAAAGCATTCAGACACACGAAGGTGCCTCGTTTTCCGGTGGTCATGACATGTCCCGGCGTTACTGGCAGGACAGCATTGACAACGGATTCCGGTAAGGTCGAGTTGTTACTGATCCCCATCATGCCACCCCCTGCTATCCTGATCTGCGGTGCGGGTCATGATGCCGTGCCCGTGGCCCGCCTGGCAGCCGAAATGGGCTGGAATTGTACCGATCGTCGATCACCGGCCCGGTTTTGCCCGTGCAGACCGGTTTCCGGGCACCTGTGATAGTGCGGGTATTGCAGCCGTCTGAACTCAGCCAGCACATTCCACTGGATCAAGTTGATGCTGCGGTCCTGATGACCCATCACCTGGGTCACGACCGGTCTTACCTGTCACAGGTTGTTGATGCCTCAGTTCCATATATCGGACTTACTGGGACCACGCGCACGCCGGGATCGTCTGCTCGACGAAATAGGTGCAGCGGATGTCCATGTCTTTGGACCGGCCGGTCTGGACATCGGTGCAGAAATGCCCGAGTCCATTGCACTGGCTATCGTCGCTGAAATCCACGCATTTTTGAACCGGCGTGACGGCAGCATGCTGACCCAAAGCGGTCTGTGAGCCACCCGCACTCAGTATCCTGATCCCGGCTGCCGGTGCCAGTAAGCGCCTGGGACAGCTTAAACAACTGGTGCAATACAAAACCGGATCGCTGATTCAGAATGCAGTCACTGCTGCACACTCAATTGCACCACGGGAAATCATTGTGATCACCGGGTCGAACGCAAAAGCTGTAAAAGACGCGGTTCAACAGACCCCGGTACGCTGGATTCATAATCCGCACTGGTCCACCGGCATGGGTAGGTCCATCGCATTGGGTGCCGCCGCAATCAGCCCGGAATCAACAGGGCTGATGATTTTTCTATGTGATCAATGGCGTATACAGACGCATGATCTGAGCGAGTTGGCAGGAATTTGGCAGTCCGACCCGGAGCGTATTGTTTGCGCCGAAGCAGATGGCCTCTTGATGCCGCCTGCGATTTTCCCGTCAAGCTGTTTCAGGCAACTACGGGAACTGGAGGGTAACCAGGGTGCACGAATTTTATTTCAAGCCCATTCCTGAGCTGCTCAGACCCGTTGCCCTCAAAAATGCAGTTTTCGATCTGGATACAGTAGCGCAACTCGCTCAACTCAAGAATTTTGATGTGTAACTGTTACAAGTAACCCGCAATCTGGGTGGTTATGAGGACTATCTGCAACCTGTTGGCCGGCCCCGGAGAGGGCCGGCGAATCTGATTGATAACAGCCGATACTGAGAAGAACCTCAGCCGCAACCACCGCTGGTGGGTGCGCGTTTCAGCTCAAGGATCACCTTGGGTTCATAATTCAAATCCAGAAGGTCCGGACTGGGCTCTGAAGCCGGGTGCCGGGAACCGGTTGCCGCGTTAAACTTGTATGCCAGCTGATCCTCCTGCCGGTTGAAAACCCGGTTTTCTTCACCGAGACTGTCACCCGCATAAGCTTTCAGCCAGGCATTGATACCGCCTTCAAGGATATAGATATTCGGTACACTTTCAGCCTTCAGGATTTTCCAGGCCTCGGTCGCCGCAGCTTCATCATTACTGATGGTAACGAAAACGGTATTGGCGGGTTCAAACTGCAATTCCCTGGCTTTCGCCTGTACCTGGTCGAGCGGCACATGAACCGCTCCGCGCAGGTGGAACTGGTTGTAGTATCGCTCTTCACGAACATCCAACGGAATGATCTTGATTTTTGAGTCGTCCCTGTATTTCAAGAACTCCGCAGATGAAATTTGAACAGCACGCCCATCCAGTTTGGCCTGGCTTTCAGACGCCACCTTCTGCCAGCGATCCTCGTAGCTGGGCTGGCCGATCACAAGTGCAACAGCTGCCAATGCAACCAGTGCGACAGCAGCGGGTTTTGACCAGCCTGGAAGTTTTTGCTGTGGCCGGTCATTGACCATCGCTTCAACTTTTTCCGAGACCACAAAAGAGTCCAAGTGCAACCACGACTATGCTGATCACGACGACACCATAACTGGCATTGAACAGCTCAGGCAAGGTGAAGCGGCCCATGTTGGAACTATCAAAGAATGTCGCGAAACTGCCGACGGTTTCACCAAACATGTAAATACCAAACAGAACACCAAACACGAACATACAATGGCATCAAGTTTGCCGGTTGCCAGGCCGACCAATGATGTACCGGGACAAAAGCCACCGATGATAAAACCGACACCCATGATCAGGCCGCCGACGATACCGGGCCACAGGTAGGTGGGTGGAACCCAGATCAGGTTGTAGTCCAGTAACCCCAGTGCAGAGGAAAGGAATATCAGGGTCATTGCCACGATAATGGCGGTGAACATGACTTTGAATACGCGCATATCCTTGAAGTAGAACTGCGCAGCCAGCAGTTTCGAATTGCCAAAACCGGCGCTCTCAAGGGTCATGCCAAACAGCAATACCGATGACTGCGTAAACTGCGTAAGAGCCCCAGTGACCGAGCAGGTCAGCGAGAGGAAGTGGGAAAGTTGTCATGATAATTCTCCTCAGTTCCAGAACTTACGGAAAAAGTAAGCCAGTGCATAAGCACCGGCAAACACCGCAAACATGAATGCCCAACTGCCAACCGACAATACCGCACCACCGGACAGTGCCTGGCCCGAGGTACAACCCCTGGCCAGACGTGCGCCATATCCCATCAGTGCACCACCGATAAATGCCATGATCCAACGGGTTCCGTTGCTAATTTGTGGCCCCTTGTTGGTCTCAAATTTCATACGGCGACCGAGCAAACCGGAAATAAATCCACCAAAGATCGTTCCTACGGTCAGGAATACAATCCAGCTATCCAGTGGATTGGAGTTACCGCCGGCCATTTTCAGCAAGTAGGCCACCTGGTCAATGTGCTCCGGGTTTACCTCGTTTTGCACATAAACCAGCAAACGGTTCAGACCACCGGATGCGCCCAGACCGGAACCGGTGATAAAAAACGCGAGGAATAGCACGATACCCAAAAGGCTACCGGCCAGGTAGGGGTTCATATAGGGCTTGGCCCTCGATATTTGACTCATTTTGACTCTCCTTGCGGGCTAGCCGAAGCCGGGTCACCCGTGTGTTTCTCTACATCATCCCAGCCGGTGATCATGGACTTGATGCCCGCGATCGGTTTATGGCCGGTGGTTGTCAGGTAAATATGCATAACGATAAAGGTCGCAAATGTCCACGCCACCAGGGTGTGGACCAGTGCCAGCGTTGGCAAGCCACCCAACTCTGCAGCGATATGTGGCCAGCGTTGCAGACCCCAGATCAGGATACCGGTGATGATCTGTGCCGGTAGCAGGATATTAAGGATCGCCAGGTAGGTGACCTGCTGCAGCGGGTTGAGCTTGTTTTGCTTGGTCTTTTCCAGCGGATGTGGCTTACCGGCAAAAATACCCCTGCTGTAGTACATCGCCTGAGCGAGCGTATTGGCAACGAAGCCCTTGGGCTCTGGCAGGTACTGTCGTATTTCACCACTAGCGAGGTGATAAAACAGCGACAGAACGGCATTGGTCACCAGAATAAAACCAAGCACGTTGTGTACATTCACCACGTAAGGGAAGCTGAACATCCCGAAAAAATGCGGTTTATGGATAATCAAACCGGTGAACAGTAACAACAGGATTGCACTGGCCTGTAACCAGTGCCACAGACGTTCGTAAGCGTCATACATGTGGACACGCTCATATTCATGATGAACGGGCGGCCTGCGACGTGATGAAATATAGCGTGCGGTCGCGTGGACACTGACACCCAGCACAATACCTAAAAACATCAGTACACCCAGCAGGTCTGCCCAATTCTCAGCATGCAGACCGATGATATAAAAACCAGCGCTGCGGCTATCAGAAAGGAAACTCGCGCCGCCAGCCGGACCGGTTGTGACCTCACCGGAAAACTTAACACCGGTATGTGAACCCATTTGCGGTTGCACATCCCCTGGAAGGTAATCAGAAAGACTGAACGATGCAGCCAGCACGGAATCACGGTCGTGGCAGTTAGAGCAATCCTTGGTTGCCCGCTGGCCATTGACCACATTATGACTGATAGAAAACGGCGTGATTTCACTCTGTATTTGCAAACCGGTCAAACCAATAGCCTGCAGCCGGTTTCTGACCGCACTGACACTTTTCTCATCGACCAGGCGTAATTCTTCACCGGACAATTGGCCATCACCATCTGCATCCAGTGCAGCGACAAGATCAGGATGATAAGCGCCATTCACGAATATGGCTGCTTCAAGCTGGTCCCTTGAGACCGGCAGGGCCGGATCGCCCGCGCTCCAGTACCATGTCGTCACCAGGTTAAATGGTGCCAGACGGAAATCGCCTTCGGCATTGGCTCTTGGCAGAATCAGCGGCCTGAACCCTTCAATCAGGCTGTCAACCGCCACCGGATCACCGGTTACGTTGCGGTATTGCTTTAAAGGTTGCTCTTCGCTGTCAAGCATGGTCCAGTCCACGGTCTGTAAACCGGGGCCAAACAACTTGGGTATATGACAGGATTCACATGCCAATGAGGTGAAATGCCGCTGTTTGTACGGGAGCCACTCATGCACATTTTCGGCATCATGACAGGATTCGCAGCGGCGCAGGCTGTATTCTGTATCCGCTGCCGCCAAACCTAATGTGGAATGACCCTTGGCAAACTGGTGCAAAGGACGGACCAGGTAATCGGCATTGGTCAGCCGACGTGGATCAAAGTTAAGATGGTCCGGACGGCTTTCTTCACGCTGCCGGAAGTACACCGGGTTATTCAGCGAGTAATGGCAATTCACACAACCAACCACGCGGTCGCTGTGAACATCAAACGGATAGTTCATATCCTCTTTACCGGAAATGTTCAATCCGCTATTGAGCAGTTTCTGCGGTGAAATGATTTGCCCTGTCCGGTCTGTGTTGTGACGTGTATCTTCATCTGCTGGTATCGTCAATGGATAGTCAAGGCTGTTGTCGACTATGCCATGACATTGGGCGCAGTTTTCATCGCGTGGTTTGCGAATATCGAGCAGGCCTTTTTGCAGGGCGCCGTTGGCCTGAAATTTTGAAGCATCCCATCGCCATTGGCCATCTTCGTGTACAAGGATCCCGAGCGAGGATAATGGGGCCGAATTGGCCCAGCCAAAATCACCGTTGCCGAGCGCTTCTTTCCGTGCAGAAAAATCTCCAATACCCGTATGGCAAAGCAGGCAGTCCATTTCGACAAGACCTGCAACCGGTCCGCCACCAACATGCCTGGAACCGTAGCGCTTCAACCAGGCCGCCAGATCCATACCACCATCCATGATCAACCCATCGGTATCGTAGGCCAGTGGATCCCATCCACCGAAATAGCCCGGGCCCTGTTGCCACTCATGTGCACTATTGCCCTGTCCTGTCTGGCTCGCGCCGGCATCCGCGTGGTCACTGTTCGCCATGATGTAAGCGGTCTCGTGACAATCCCCACCACAACTGGTCATGGTTGACATCGGCAGACCGCTTTCAACGACGGGATGACCCTGTGCGTCCAGTATCGGTACTTCCGGATGCAAGCCGTTGGCAGCTGATGAGAAGCTGAATACAGCCAACAAAAACCCGCTCAGAACGGAAATTTTCGTAATCCTGGTCCGCTTATTCATGATCCGCACTCACTTGTTCCAGCGCTCTTCTTTTGCGGGTCTGGCTGCCTTGCTTGATAGGATCACCGTCATACCCCAGTGCCGGCCAGTCCATCCTGCCATCCTCTGAATGACAGGCCTGGCATTGCAGTGCCTTGTCCTTGGTTGCCACCATATGGGTCGATGGCCAGAACATTTCTGTATCGGCAAAACCAAAGTTGCCGCTGTAACGTGTGCCGGAGACTTCTTCGCCAAGACGGAAAGCCTTATCCCAATCGAAATCATTCCAGTAACCGCCCTCGCCCGAGGTTACCGGTTGCAGCAGATAGTTGTATTCGGTGTCATAGGGCTGTTTGGCGCGGTGAATCTTGAAAGGCCAGATTTTTGCATCGGCGTCGCGTATATCACCACTGGGTTCGTTCAGTGCGGTAGTGCCGTTCTTGTTGATCTGATCACCCATCAGGTAACGGTGAGCAAGCCCGTTGTACCAGCGGTATTCTGGCTTCAGGTTCTTCTCATAGATGAACTCGCCCTTGATCTTCAGGTAGTGGTGTGGATCGTCTTCCCTTAATCCATCACCGGCTTTTGACCAGTCCCAATGGGTCTTGGTGGCTTGCGCAACAGCGATTTCCGGAACGTGGCAGGCCTGACAGGCAACCGTATCGGTATGTGCATTGATACGATCATCACTGTGTAATTTGGAGTTATGGCAGTCCGTACAGGCAATCTGGTTCTCATTGTCCAGGCTGACCGTCGTGGAGCGCCCGCCGATGACATGATTTTTGGTCTGATGACAATCCACGCACTGGAAGTTGTAGCGACCCATATGGACATCGATGCCTTCTGTCGGGTAATACAGACTTTCATCGAGATCACCGTGTTTTACCGCATTGCCACCACCGCCACGAAAGTGGCAACCGCCGCAGTTTTCACGGGTGGGAACAGCAACACTCCTGGCTGCGGCCATCAGGTCAACACCTTCCAGTGGAAGACCGGCTTTACCCTTGCGGTAAATACCGGAATTATCATGGCAGACCAGGCAATCGATCTTGGTTTTATCCTCGAAATCAAATTCGGCATCATCCCAGCCGTAACCTGCATGGCAGGCTGTACACGAAGCCCAGTTGCCCTGGATACCGATGCAGAAATTATTGATAGACTTTTTCTTGCCGGTGGTAAAAAGACCTTCGCGGCCTTCAACCTCAACTGGTTCGGATTCCCATTTCCAGTGGGCTGTATGCAGCATCTGTTCACCGGCATCCTCATGGCAGGTCAGACAGGCTGTCGTCACCTCGGGACCGGTAGTGAGTTCAGCAAAACCATCAAACAGGTTCTTGTGGTCAACGTGCGCGGGACGTCTTGGCATGTTGTCCCATGGTGTATCAGGACTGGTTTCAGCGTCACCCGTGAAATACCAGACCGGAACACCTATTAAAAGGAGTATCGCGATAAAGCCGGGCAACCAATTACGCTTTCGTGTTTTCATTGCTATTCCAAGAGCCTTTCAGACAATCATTTATAATATTAGTATTTTATAATATAAAGACTGGCGCAGGAACTGAAAACGCAGGACAAAATCACATTAACATGATCTAGCTCAAGTTGAGGCTGATCGGACAGACGGTTTAAAACCTGGTCGACAAACGTGGACAAGAACCGGAACCGGTTCTTGTTTTCAGATGGAATGGTGGACTAGGTTGTTTTTAATCCATCTCCTGGGTCAAACCCTTCAAAACGATATCCGTATAGCTTACCAAACCGATAATTTTCTGGTCTTCGAGCACCGGTGCACGTGATAGCCCAAAACGGTCAAACAACCGCGTGCAGTAACGAACATCCATATCGGGGTGAACAGAAATCAATGGTTTAGTCATGATTTCATAGATATTCACACGGTTGGGTGAATGGTCACGTGCCAATACCTTCTTTGCCATATCCCGGAACATGACCACACCATACTCGTCGTCTTCATGACGTTTGTCTACGATCAGCGTTCGTGTATCCGGATACTTCATGGACTTTAACGCTTCAGTCACCGTCAACATGCCATCGACGATATCCAACTCGGTTTTCATCACGTCACGTACACGGACAACGGTTGTCAACTGTCTCATAATCTTTCCTCCACTGCCTCGACCAGTGCTTCAATCTGGTGACGCACACCAATGGCGTCCTCTACATCAATCTGAAAGGCGATACCGGTTCCGGGTAATTCGTCAAACTGACCGGCAATGGCCACCTTCTCCATGATTTCCCTGCTCATATGCTCTTCGGCCAGCATCATGATGACATCAACATGGCTGTCGATACTCAAACCAAGAAAGGTCTTTGCCGGTTTAACCCCTTCGCCACGTGCCTGGTTAAGAACGGTACAACCGGTTATACCTGCGTCACGGGCGGCATCCAGAATATTCTGGGTCCTTTCATCTTCTGCCATGACAATGATTAATTTAAAGTGCATATCGTTACCTCACTTAAGAATAGACTATTTTTGTGTATTAAGGCGTTTCAATCGTTTTGCTCTCAATTCGCCGATTTGCGCATATCCCATAACTGCAATAATTGGAAATAAACTGGCAAAGGCGATCAAGCCAAAACCATCCAGAAGCGGACTGCGACCGGGTATCGTTTCGGCCAGACCCAGACCCAATGCTGCCACCAGCGGAACCGTCACGGTTGAAGTGGTCACACCACCTGAGTCATATGCCAGGGGTATGATCAGTTTTGGTGCAAAAAAGGTTTGGATTATGACCACGACATAGCCGCTTATGATGAACCAGTGGAGGGGTGTGCCGGTGACGATCCGGAAAGCCCCGACCGCCACGCCAATCGCCACACCGAGTGCCACTGCATAGCGCAAGCCCCTGACGGTGATCGTGCCACCTGAAACCTGGTTGGCCTTGATCGCCACGGCCATCAGGGCAGGTTCAGCAACCGTCGTGGCAAAGCCTATGGCTGCAGCAAATGCATAGATCCACAGGAAATCCAGCCAATAGACTGCCCCGTCTGCGATACCCTCAGAACCGTAAATAAAATCAGGTGCGGTCAGTTGCTGAGCCATCAGGCGACCGATCGGGAAAAGCGCCATCTCCAGGCCTTCCAGAAACAGGGTGAGACCCAACAGCACCAGCACCATACCCATGGCAACCCGTGCGGGGTCCTTTATTTTTCGCCGTAAAACCAGTGCCTGAAAACCGAATAAAATGGCGGCAATAGGCAAAATGTCCCGCAACATGGTCAGCAGGGTGGTGCCGAAATGGACGAGACCGTCCATCAGTATAAAATCCCGAAAGCCATGACAAATATCATGGGCGTCAATGAAGCGAATGCGATCAGGCCAAAGCCATCGATGAGCGGGTCACGGCCATGAATGGTATGGGCCAGTCCAATACCCAGTGCCGCGACCAGTGGAACTGTCACCGTAGAAGTGGTCACACCACCGGAATCATAGGCGATACCGATAATCTCCGGCGGCGCGAAAAAAGTCATAATGACCACGCCAAAGTAGCCGCCGATGATCAGGTATTGTACCGGCCAGCCTTTAAGAATCCTGAATACACCCACCACCAGTGCAATACCCACGGCCAGCGCCACGGTCAGGCGCAGACCGATGGCGTAGTCACTTTGCGCTTCGACCGTATCTGCAATCACCTGCCCGGTGGCCGCGATACGGGCAGCTTCTTCGGAAATCGCAATCAGGGCTGGTTCTGCCACCGTGGTACCGAATCCCAATGCAAATGCAAAAACCAGCAGCCACCAGAGATTACCTTTGCGTACAAAGTTGTAAGCCATCTCTTCGCCAATGGGAAACAGCGCCATCTGCAGACCGCGGACGAATAACGCCAGACCCAACAGCACCTGCAATAAACCCCAGAGCATCTGCCCCATGTTGGGAATGGGCTGCTGCAGTACCAACAGTTGGAAAAACGCGACGACCAGTACGATAGGAACAAGCGCAAGCGCGCTTTCGGTAAAAGGCTCAGCGGCCTTTCGCAGCTTGTGCCAAATGACTTTTAAGCGCCCCTGCTTTTGCGGGTGTGAAACAAGTGGGTTATCCGCAGGATGCATTTTATTCAGGCTAGTAGTCTAAACTTTCAGACCTTCAATACCACTTTCTGGTAAAGACCGCCAAAATAAAAACTCGACGACAGCTGCCCAGGTTTGATCTCAGCAGGCATAAATGCAGGCAACTCCTCGCGCCACAGATCCATTGCAAATGGCTCAAGCAAGGCCAGCACAGGTTTCATTACATAGCGCATGGGGTTGGAACGTTTTGGTCCATGGTAATCTACGAAAATAACCCTGCCACCCGGCCGGGTGACACGAATAGCTTCAGCCACAGTTTTACGGCGTGCGTCTTCAGGCTGCTCGTGCAACAGGAAAAACACCACGGTTTCTTCAAAGCTGTCATCCGGAAATGACATTGAGGTGGAATCCTGAAGATGAATCGATGCATTGTCGTGCGCCGCCAGTTTCTTCTCGAAATTGTCAATCTGAATCGGAGCAACATCCACGACGCTTAGCCTGGACTGTGTTTGCTCAAGGTGTGAAGCGAGCCGGTTTGAGAAATCTCCATAGACGCAGGCAACCTGCAGCACACTGCTGTTTGGCTGAAGGTCCATTTCATCCAGCACAGACTGCGTGAGCTTCTTCATATTGCCCCACAGGATCAGGTTTACAAGCCATTCACGTTCAAAAACCCAAACAGATTTCGGGTGAACATACGCCCACCAGTAAGTATCCTGGAGGTAATCAGGGATAGGTGGAGGCGCCGTTGGAACCAAGCTGGCCGTAGCCTCTTCCCCTGGCTGGTCAACTATCTCATACGTGAATTCTTCTGCTATCGCTCTGGAATCGTCATTCATATCATTGTTAGCCGCCCGTGAAACAGGATCAGACGGCCGAATTTTCCTTCTCTCAGGTTTAACTAATCGTCAATAAATAAAAAGCCGCCAGCACGGTGCCAATCGCGGCAATCGAGTAGACGGCGTTGGCTACCAGCGTGTCTTTTCTGATTCCGAAGTCGTGAGCTACAACCCGTAATCGATGTGCTGCATGCCATACTGAGAGAAAGAGTACGATGAATAGGCATGCTTTGCCAAGCCAACTCGCCGCAAAATTGTGAATTTGTTCAAATTGCAGACCATCCGGGATGTTTCCCGTTGCTATCAACAGAAAAAGAGCAATGAGGGCCGGGAAAACAAATGAGCTTAGCGTACCACCCGCTGCGAACAGACCCCAGACTACAGCTTTTTTTGCAATTGCCATTAGACTACTCCCGCCAGCCAAAAAATGAAGATACTGATAACTGCCCAGGCCACGTAATGGCCGATGATGATGTAATTCTCTGGTAATTTCCTCTCACCCACCCGAACCGGCATGGCCTTTGGTGCCAGTTTGAACCACGGAAACGTCTGGAAAAACATGAAGTACAGTAGCGCAAGGGTGTGAAAGACTAACATTGCCGTACTTTGCTGTGAGGCGAGAAAGGCATCCCAGCGCTCCGCCGAGCCGGCCAGGGCCGAAAGCGCGAAAATCGTCAGGAAACTGTAAAACATAACCAGAAAACTGGTCAGCTCATGCAATACATACACTCTATAGCGCCCGTTTCGCATGTACCAGGTGGTCGTGGAAACTGGTCTGACATAAGGATTACGACTCATGACTTACCTCCCGGTATACCCATTTTCTGTTTCCAGAATTCCATTGCGCCATCGATCTTCATTTGCTGTATAGCCGCTGCCGGGTCCACGTGCTTGGGGCAAACTTCGGAACAGGCGCCGACAAAGGAACATTCCCACACGCCATCATGATCAGCAAGAATATCCAACCGATCTGATTTACCCTGGTCACGGCTATCACGGTTGTAGCGATGGGCCAATGCCAACGCTGCCGGACCGATGAAATCCTTGTTCAGGCTGTACTGTGGACAGGCGGCGTAACAGCACATGCAATTGATACACATGGTGAGTTGCTTGAATATTGCCAATTTACCACGTGATTGAATATATTCCTGGTCCTCGGCCGGCGGATCATCCTTGCGAATGATATACGGCTGTACCTTGTGCAGTTTCTGCATTACGTCATCCAGCACCACCACCAGGTCACGCTCGATCGGGAAGTTCTCCAGGGGCTCTATCCGTACCTTGTCCGGCAATTCACGAACAAATGTCTTGCAGGTCAGAACCGGCTCGCCATTGACCATCATGCCGCAACTTCCGCAAACCATCATGTGGCAGGACCAGCGATAGGCCAGCGTGGTATCGAGGTTATCTTTTACATAGTTGATGGCGTCCAGGATGACCCAGTCCTCATTACAGGGAACCGTGTAGCTCTGAAACCAGGGTGCTTTGTCCTTCTCGGGATCGTAGCGCATCACTTCCAGTTCAATATCTCGGGTTCGGGTGCTCATTATTTCTTGCCCCCTGAATAGTCTCGTGTGCCAGGTTGGGAACGCGTGATCAGGACATCCGACCACTCAACACGGGGACGCTCATCCGGCTGGCGGTAACACAATGAATGTTTGAGGAATTTTTCATCATCGCGCTCGGTGTAATCCAAACGCTGATGAGCACCGCGGGATTCACGCCGCTGCAGGGAACCTTCCGCAACAGTCTCTGCCACATCCAGCAGGTTACGTAACTCCAGTGCCGACTGCAGGTCGGTATTGAACACATTGCTCTTGTCGTTGATCTCGATGCCCTTGTAGCGCTCACGAAGTTCTGCAATCTTCTCACAGGTCAGCCTGGCGCCTTCTTCATCACGGTAAATGCCGGCACCTTCTTCGAGTGAAGTTCTCATTTCACGCCGCAGACCTGAAATGGTTTCAGTGGAACCACCTTGCTGCAGTAACTCCCGCACACCCGTCACAATGGCTTCCGCCTGGGCCTTCAGGGCTTCCTCATTACCGGTTTCACTGGCCTGTTGCGCATACGCAATGGCGTGATCTGCAGAGCGTTTCCCGGATACCAGCAGGTCGGTGAGGGAGTTTGAGCCCAGCCGGTTGGCACCATGCAAACCGGAGCAGGCGGTCTCGCCGATGGCATAAAGACCGGCCATCGGGGCCTCACCATTAATGTTGGCATCGATACCACCCATCATGAAATGTATAACAGGTCTGATAGGAACCGGATCCTTGATCATGTCCACGCCGACATAAGCGTTGGCCAATTCGTGCACCAGCGGCAGACGTTCAAGGATTTTCTTCGCTCCCAGGTGGCGCATATCCAGCAGAACACAGTCACCCCATGGGGTTTCAACCGTGTTACCTTTTTTCTGCTCGTGCCAGAACGCCTGGCTGAGACGGTCGCGCGGGCCGAGTTCCATTGTTTTGAGGACAGGTTCACCGACCGGGGTTTCCGGACCCATACCGTAATCCTGTAAGTATCTGTATCCATTCTTATTGACCAGGATACCGCCTTCACCGCGACAGCCTTCGGTCAAAAGAATACCCGTGCCCGGTAAACCGGTCGGATGGTACTGAACAAACTCCATGTCCTTCAATGGCACACCGGCACGGTAGGCCATGGCCATGCCGTCTCCGGTCTTGATCGCACCGTTGGTCGTGAACGGGAAAACCTGGCCACCGCCACCGGTCGCCATGATGACCACCGAGGAGTCGAATGAGAAAAACCGGCCACTACGCATTTCCATGGCGACAACACCACGGCACTTGCCATCGATATGCAACAGGTCGAGTGCAAAATATTCGTCGTAGCGCTTGATGGACGGGAACTGCAAAGAAGTCTGGAAAAGCGTGTGCAGAATATGGAAGCCACTCTTGTCAGCGGCGTACCAGGTGCGTTTCTTCTTCATGCCGCCAAACGGCCGTACCGCAACAGAGCCGTCATCCTCACGACTCCAGGGACAACCCCAGTGTTCAAGCTGCATCAATTCACGTGGTGCCTGTTCAACAAAATTCTCGACCACGTCCTGGTCACATAACCAGTCACCACCGCCGACGGTATCGTTGAAGTGCATCTCCAGTGAATCATCCGGGGTTTTGACACCGGCAGCCCCACCCTCCGCTGCACAGGTATGACTTCGCATCGGGTAAACCTTGGCGATTAACGCGACCTTGAGCTTAGGATCGTTTTCTGCAACAGCAATGGCGGCGCGCAGGCCGGCACCGCCAGCACCTACGATTACGACGTCTGCCTTGATATGTTCCATATTTCTTCTGCTCACACAATCTTATATTAGAATAAATTAATGTAATATCAGCAGATACAGTATGACCCAGGTCAATCAGAGTGAAATTGGCTCTCCCGGCAGGGCCGTCAACCGGTTCTTATCAGAACCGGTAACTGATCTGGAAGCGATAGTACCAAACGCTGTATTCAGGGCTTTGCTCACCCATTGTCAACACCGAATTGATGCCGTCTACGCCGAGTCCGTCAATAGCCCAGTCACTGCTCTTGTATTGCTCACGTTCTGCATACAGCTTGTAACCCCAGTTATCACTAAAATCATAATCGAAGTGTAATTTGAAGTTTTTCAAACTGGTTTTTAATGGATCAAATGGATCTTCATCCGCAGCTGGTTGTAACTGAAATCCTTCCGGTGGAGCCGGCATACACATAATCAACACCGAGGCTTGATTTTTCACTAATGGACAGCCGTCAGGCCGATTCCAGCCGTTTCAATCCGGTCTTGGGTCTCGGCATTCCAGGGAATGGAATTGCCACCGGCCGTATTTGTGATATCGGCATCCAGATAATCGAGGTTATAGAATGCATAGGCATTAACTGTTGAACTTATCGCGTAATTCAAATTGACCGAGTAGCTCTCATCAACACTCTTCTGCAGACCAAGGACTGATTCCTTGTACTGTGACTTGGCATGAATATAACCCAGGGTAATACTGAACGAATCAATAGGCATGTAATCAAATTCGACGAGCATGCGATCACGATCACGGTCGGCCATATTAAATTTACGGAACAGGGGATGATCAACGGTACCATCCGTCATCCAGTTGCAGATAATCCGAGATATCACGATCCGCCCATTCCCCTTTGAACACGGAATTCCGTATTGAAGGTCGGGCTGACCTTGGCTTGAGCCCACCAGGTGGTTTCCTTGGTTCGTTCAACCTGTTGGAGTGTACGATCCATATTGTACTGACGCGCACCACCGCTCAGGCCAACCTTGGGATCCAACCGGTAACGCACATCTGCGGAATACTGTTGCCTTTTATAACTGTAAGGCCGGTTAAAGCGGGGACCGATCGGCACCAGGTCAGTGACAACAGGTGTATATAAATCCACCGGTGTCTTGTTGTCCCTTTTATCCCACTTGCCACGTGCCGTAAAGCTGAGTTTATTGTTAACACGCGCGAACAGCTTGCCTGCGAAGTTATAGGTATTCGTGTCCACCTTGCCATCCAGTGACTCGCGCGGTAGCGGCAAATCACTGTACCTCGGGTTGATGGTATAAGGGAGGAACGGGTCATTCTGCTTCATACGGCCCATCGCTGCCTGACCTGACAAACGAATCTTGGGTGTTATTGCAAAAGCACCGGACAGATTGAACTGGTGAAACTTGTTACCTGGTTCAAGCGCCGCCCTGAAGACCGAATGTTCCGGTAAGGAACTGAAGGGGTTTTGCCAGGTCAGCGAGGAATAGCCATTATCAAACTTGGAACTTATAAAACCAAGCTGGACCTGGGCCCGGTTATTCGCCCATGAAATGGCTGTGTCGAACAGATCGGTGGTGAAATCGATAGGTGTCGGCAGGATGCTGGCATTGCTGAAATACATGCCCGCCCCCAGCGTACGGAGCCCTTCTTTTTTCTGTCGCTGATAATCGACTCTGAAAGACCAGTTGGAGAGGAAATTCAGTGTTCCGCCAGCGTCGAGTATCTTGCGCTTGGTTTTCAGTGGTTCCCCCACGAGGGTGCTTTGCAAAGCGGTCCATTCCACTGGTCGTATTTGCTTTTACCCAATCATCGGGCAATGTCAGGACATCGCTGCCCACACCCAAAAATGGCGTCTGTGTTCCATAACCAAGCCATCTTGGAATTTCCTGCCAGCCAAACCGTAGTTCGTAAAACCCCTGGTAACCACCGCGCATATCTATTTCGCGACTTTCATAACCCAGGTTACGGGCGTATAAATCAAAATAATTACCCTGCAGGTTTCTGAAGTGAACATCGCCATCGACGGCAGCGTACAAACCTTCTTTTTCGAGACCGCGATAATCACCGAACCGATATGAATCGTTGTTAACGTAAGCAGCCCCAAAATCAATCGTGCCACGCCAACCGGTGTATTTAACACACTGTTTGCATTTGTAAATCGTCAGGCTCGGCATCGGCCTCTTCTGCTTCGGTCACCGGACTGTGTGCACTCAACAATAAAACCGGCAATAGAGTCGATATGCTGAAACCGAATTTTCTGGAGAGACGTTTCATTGTTCCTGATACCTCTTTTTCAACATTCATTACCGTAGTCCTGTTACGCCGGATGGATGGTTGGAACCATGCACCTGTGAATGACAGTTATTGCAAGACTGTCCAAGCAAAAACCTCTGCTGGAATGAGTTTTCCGCAGTCTCGCTGGTATAGGCTGTTGCCGGATGCCCGCCGGGTGAATGACACTGCTGGCACAGTAGAGGTGAACGTTGTTTCAACATGCCTGCATGGTTGCTACCGTGTGCGTTGTGACACAGGGTGCAGTCTTCGGATACCGGTGCGTGTTCCCACAAAAACGGGCCGCGTTTCTCGGCGTGGCAGGTATAGCAGGTATCGTTGATTGTCGAACGGTTCAAAAGGAAATCGTTAGCGCCATCGTGCGGCATTGTGGCAATCGGTACAGGTCATCTCGCCAAAACGAAGCGGATGGCTACTGGCCCTGAAAGTCTGCGCCCGGGTTCTCGGGTGACATGCAAAACACTTTTCCTGCTGGGCCAGTTTATCCATGACCGGGTCTTGTGCCGCGTGTATTTCATGACAACTGACGCAAGCGACCTCTTCAGCTTCATGCGTGCTGCCAACCCAATGAATCATATCGCCGTCACTGTGGCAACCCATACAAACCGCGTTTTGTGGACCAACCGGTGTACCCTTGGCAAAGGAAATCGCCGGAGACAGACGTGAACCGTCTTTCTGCTTCTTGCGGTGGGATGCACTCGGGCCATGGCAGGTTTCACAATCGTGGCTACCTTCAGCGAACGGCGACTTTTCCGCATTGCTGATTCCCATCGGGGTCAGGAATATCTCGTGCGCTGCCGGATCCTTGCCTTCGCTATGACAGGCCATGCATTGCCTGGCGCCCTTTGAGTACTCGGCTGCTGCTTCAGGTTCTTCGTCCGCAACAGCGAGACCGGAAAAACAAAGCAACAAAAGAAAGACGAATACGCTATTCAAACAACTCCGGAATCCCGGTTTCTTTAACATGATCTTGCCCACTCCTTGATCAATCAAATTTCTGCATCAAAGTTTAACTAATTTTTCAGGTTTGAATTGTAATCGTTTGCCGTCAATTTCGCCTGATTATTCAAGAGCCATTGAGTTTTAAACATTAACCGGTGTTGCCCCGGTTTTCAGTTATTCTTCGCACCCTGCCCGATCCATGAACGTATTGTCTGGATGTCCTTCTTGGGAACAGGTTCATTCTGACCATGCGGCATGCTGATTGAAGGGTCGGCACGGCCTTCCATAAGCACGAGCATATTGCTGCCTTCAACATCACCGGCAATAACCATAGGGCCGGCGCTCTGTACCTTTCATTAAGCCTTCATAGGTAGTCAGGTTGAACCCGCTGGTCACTTCGCCGACGCCTCCCGACTCATGGCATTGAACACAATGCTGTTTAATGATCGGTTGTACATCCTGAGAGAAGCTGACTGCAGGTTCACCACCGCACGCCGTCATCACCAGCGGGAGGAAACAAAGTGAAATAAATTTCCCGGCAGTTATCTGATTATCTGTCATAACTATTCTCCATCTGTAACACCAACCCGACCTATGCGCGACACGGGTTTTACCCCGGTACAAAATTACGCTTTCACTGATGTTTTGTTCATGACATATGTCAACATAACTGAAACTATTAGAGCAAGCGGGTTTAAAAAAGGGTTTAATTCCTCATCGTAATTTTCAATACTGGTTTTGCAGGCATAATATGCCGGTGCAAAGAGGACCTATGAAGATAAGTATAGTAGGCGCAGGAATTTCAGGGCTAGCCACCGCCCAGGCGATACTCGCCCGAAAACCTGATGCCGATATCACAATTTTCGAAGCCGGTCAGCGTATCGGCGGAAAGGTGTGGACGGAAATCGGCAGCGAGGGTTATCTGTGTGAGGGTGGCGTCAACGGATTCCTCGATAAGATTCCCAGGACACTGGAGTTGTGTACCGAAGCGGGAGTGTCACCGGTCCGTGCCGATGCCTCTGCACAAAAACGATACGTATATAGCCGGGGTGAGCTGCACAAGCTACCTGAAAAACCGCCGGAGTTTCTGAAATCACGATTACTCAGCGTGCGTGGCCGCTTACGCGTCATTTATGAAACCATGGCAGGCGGCACCAACAATCCGGATGAAACACTCGCCCAATTTGCGACCCGGCGACTGGGTAAGGAAGCGTACGAGCGCCTGATTGATCCAATGGCCTCCGGGGTTTTTGCAGGTGATGCCAGCAGACTGAGTCTCAAAAGCTGTTTTCCACGCATACATGAAATAGAAACCGAATATAAAAGCCTGATACGCGGTTTGATCAGGTTGCAAATAAAAGCAAAACGTGAGGGCAAGAAAAACACACCGGGTCCCGGCCCCGGCGGCACCCTGACGTCATTTGCAAACGGCATGAGTGCTATTGACCGACAGCCTCGCAGAACAATTGGGTTCGCGAATCCGTATCGCCACCGCAGTGCATGATATCAGCCGCAACGGCAACCGTTACCAGCTGAAACTGGACAATGAAGTCGTGGAGGAAAGCGATGTACTGATACTTGCTGCACCGGCCCATGCGCAGGCCAGAATGCTGCAGGTCAATGGATCCCGCCCTGTCCGGTTTGCTTGGAGAAATACCCTACCCTGCGCTATCGGTGTGTTGCTTTGGCTATCGTAAAAGTCAGGTGGGCCAGGTGCTCGATGGCTTCGGCTTTTTGATTCCATCAAAAGAGCAGCGCGCCATACTCGGCACCATCATCGATTCCAATGTATTTCCCGGGCGTGCACCGGAGGACTCGGTACTGCTACGTTCCATGGTAGGTGGTGCCAGGTCACCTGAATTGGCACTGTTGCCCGATGAACAATTGATCGGCCGGGTCAGATCAGATCTTCAGGACATCCTTGGCCTCAGGGCCGAGCCCGACTTCATACGTATTTTCCGCTGGAAAAGAGCCATTCCGCAATACCTTGTAGGACATGCCGCCAGGCTTGAGGCCATCGATGAAAAACTGCAACGGCACCCGGGCCTGGTGCTGACAGGTAACGCTTTCAGGGGTGTCAGCCTGAATGATTGCGTGGTAAATGCCTGGAAAACTGCACAGACACTGCTTCCTCAGCCTGGGGATGTGACAAGCTAATGGTTGAGATGAGGAACAGCCTGAAATTTAAAGTCGGGTCTTACCTGGTTGCTGTGCTCACTATCGCCGTATTAATTTTCGCCATGATGCTGGTGAGTAATAATCGCGAAGAACTGATGCAACAGGTCACCAAAAACAGTGGCCAGTTATCCAGGGTGGTTATCAGCAGCACCCGCTTTGCCATGCTCCAGAACCAACCGTCCCATGTCGACCGGATCATACAGGATGTCGGTGACCAGGAGGATATTGAAAAAGTCCGGATACTCAGTAAAGAAGGCGTCATTATTCACTCGTCCCAAGAGAGTGAGATTGGCAACAAGATTGACCAGGAAGCCGAAGCGTGCCTCGCATGCCACCTGGACGAGCAGTCACGGCTTGCGAGCCCAATGTTCGGAAGATCACGTTTTTTCACCAATCAGAACGGCAAACGAATGCTGGGTAGCACGGCGGTAATTCACAACGAGCCCTCTTGCGCCGGTGCCGGTTGTCATGAGAGTACCCAGAAGCAGCCTGTACTTGGCGTTTTGGATATTATCTATCCACTGGCCGAGATTGAAAGCACCCTTCGTTCAAACACCTACACGGTATTTGGTTTGTCCTTCGGGTTTATTATATTGGCAGGCTTGCTGGTGAGTTACCTGGTACACCGCCTGGTTTACCTGCCGCTAAACGACCTGGATGATGGTGCGGAAAGGCTCGCGGCGGGAGACCTGGAAAATACGATACCAGTCCGAAGTAAAGACGAATTTGGCCATTTGGCCAGGTCTTTCAACAGCATGACCAGGGCGTTGAGAAAATCGCGTGTGGACCTGGAGGACTGGGGGCGAACCCTGGAACAAAAAGTTGAGGAGGCCACGCAGGGAACTGCACAAGGCCCAGGCTGAGTCTGCGAGAAGCGAGAAACTGGCTTCGGTTGGATTGCTCGCCGCCGGTATTGCACACGAGCTCAACAACCCTCTGACGGGTGTGCTGACCTTTTCCTACCTGGTCAGAAAAAACCTGCCAGACGGTAGCCCCGATGCTGAAGACCTGGACCTTGTCATCCGGGAAACAAAAAGGTGTGCGTCCATCATACGCAGGTTGCTTGACTTTTCCCGCGAGAAAACACCGGAAAAAACCTTCTGCAACCTCAATGCGGCGATAGAGGATACCGTGCAACTTGTCGCGCAGGCGGCCCAGGTTAACGATATTGAGATCATCACGGAACTCAATGAAGAACTACCTGCGGTCTGGATGGATGAGAACCTGATAAAGCAGGTTATTATGAATATGCTGGTGAATGCACAACATGCTATCGAAGGTGAGGGACGCATTTCGATCAAAACCCGGTTGCTTGCTGCCAGTGAATGTCCGGAATCAGTCGAAGAACCCCAGGAAATGGCCGAAGTGACAATCATCGATACGGGCTGTGGTATTTCTGAAGTTGACCTGCCACGGGTCTTTGACCCATTCTTTACCACCAAGGGGGTTGGCAAGGGCACCGGGCTTGGCTTATCAGTAAGTCACGGTACGATAGAAGCACATGGTGGAACAATAGAGGTTGATAGCATAGTGGGTAAAGGTACGGAGTTTCGCTTCTATCTGCCGACCAGTGGACCGGGCGATCCAGGGAGTAACGCGTGAAAAGACGGATACTGATCGTTGATGACGAAGATATTGTCGTGAGAAGTTGTCTGCGCATTTTATCCGGCGATGAATACGACGTTGATGTTGCCAACAATGGTCTGGAAGCGCTCGCCAAAATCGCTGAGCGGGATTACGACATGGTCATCCTCGATATCATGATGCCAAAAATGAACGGCATGGAAGTATTACAAAGGGTCAAGGAAACGCACCCGGATATCGATGTCATCATGATTACCGGGCTGAACGAAATTGACACTGCCGTTAAGGCCATGAAACTGGGTGCTTTTGACTACCTGCCCAAACCGTTTGACCCCGAGGAGTTCGAACTGGTCGTGGCGCGGGCGTTTGAACGGCGGCAATTACTCCAGGAAAACGTCAATCTCAAGAATGAAGTCAGCGCACGCTACAGCTTCGAAAACATCATCGGTTCGAGCCAACCGATGCAGGCCGTCTACCGCCTTGTCGCACGATGTGCACCTACCAACAGCACGGTCATGCTCAGGGGAGAGAGTGGTACCGGCAAGGAATTGATCGCGCGTGCTATTCATTTTAATAGCCTTCGTAAGGACCAGCCTTTCGTGACTGTTGATTGCGCTTCGTTGAGTGATAACCTGCTTGAAAGTGAATTATTCGGGCATGTGAAAGGTTCATTTACAGGTGCTGTATCCAATAAAAAGGGTCTGTTGGAAGTTGCCGATCGGGGCACATTGTTCCTGGACGAAATCGGCAATATTTCATTGTCCACCCAGGCGAAGTTACTACGCTTCATTGAGGCAAGAGAGTTCAAGGCGGTAGGAGATACTGTTTCAAGGTCGGTAGACATCCGCTTGATCACCGCAACCAACAAGGACCTGGAAGGCATGGTTGCAGACGGCAGTTTCCGTGATGATTTGTACTACCGCATAAATATTTTCCCGATTGAGATACCGCCATTACGCGAACGCGGTGGTGATATTCCGGCACTTGCTTTCCATTTTTTGAATGCGTTCAGTAAGGAGATGAATCGTGAGGTCAAGGAGTTTTCAGCCGGCGCAATGAACCTGCTGATGAACCACGACTGGCCGGGAAACGTCAGAGAATTGGAAAACGTTGTGAACCGTGCCGTCATACTGTCCAGTGATGGAATAATTCGCCAGGCTCACCTGGTTAATATTCTCGATATGCAACCCATGGGTGTGATCGACGTACCCCGGACCAGCGAGGAACTCAAAAGTATTAAAAAAATCGCCCGGCAGAAATCAGTGGAAACCGTGGAAAAACTTTTCATCCTGGGTGCTCTGAAAAGAAATGAATGGAATGTCACTGCGAGTGCCGAGGAGACCGGTATGCAACGCACCAATTTTCAGGCACTGATGAAGAAATACGATATCCACGTTCGCGGCACAATTTCCGGAGAGGATGAATCCGGCGAAACCTGAGCTTTTCCGAGGCAACCTGTTCATCCTGAACATATCTTTTAGTGTTCTTCCTCGTAACCGGTGAACATTTCCCTGAAGTGTGTTGCCGGCGTAGTTCCAAGCGCACCCATATAGGCATGAACCATTGTAAAAGCCACAAAGAAAATGTAAATCACTACATGGACCGTAACAACGGTATTCAGACCACCCACCATCGCTATCGGCACTTCGAAGCGTTTGATATCCCACATCATGAGCCCGGTGATGAACTGGACAGGCACCACCAGCAGCATCACGATCTGGTACGTAATACTTTGCATCGGGTTGAATTTATCGTGGGGAAGTACCTTGTGCGGACTTTTGTGACCCCTGAAAATTCCGTATCCGTAATACATCATCTGCTTGAAAGCCTTGTCGAAAAACTTTCTGAAGTTGAGTTCCGGATGATAGACGGTGATCCTGTCTGAAAAAAGATAAAACCCCAGCCAGACAAAGTAGTTGGCGATAATTGCAAAACCCACCCAGTTGTGTGTCTTGATCGCCGTTTCAAAACTCATCAGTTGAAACTGGTCCGTGTATCGGATAAACGTGCCGGTGATAATAAGTACGACGAAGCCCATTGCGTTCAGCCAGTGCCAGATACGAACCGGAAGAGGGTTGATGTATAAGTCGCTGTCTTTGGTTTTAATCCAGACGTCAGGCCGTGTTTGTTCAGTAGGATTTGTTGACATCACTTCTCTCCTCTTGCAATGTACTCTTTGATCATTTTGCCCAACGTGAAATGCCCGACCGGAATCGCTATTCCTGCACCCACTGCAAGTAACAACATGATATCCAGCAGCTTGCTCGGTTTGCCTCCAAGGGCATAGAAGTCACTTATCGACTCGATGGCCTTTACCGAGCTCAGCGTTTCTCTGTTGGCTTCAAAGCTCTGTTTTCTGCCATCGGGCTGGGTGATAGAAACCGTAACATTCTGCTTCTCCCTCCAATTGGGTTCGTGACAACTTTCACAGGTCCTGACGGCAAAGCTCTTGCTGGCGATCTGGTGTGCCGCAACACCCGACATGACTTCCATGCGGCTGCGGAGAGAAATATCCACTGCCTGGCCCTCCTGGCCAAAGCCTCCCCTGGCTTTCCATATCTCCAACGGGTCACCCTCTACACCCTCTTCCACGATTGCCTGCAGTTGTTCCTGGATGGGCACGTCGCCTTCCTTCATGGCCAACGGCACCTGGGCGACGTTGTCATAAAGATGGAGGTCAAATTTACGCTTGGCAAACGGCGCATGACAAACGGCACAGGAAACGATATCGAGGTGTGTTCCCGCATTTGGCAACCATTGGTTATGCAGCAGGATTATATTTTCATGACATGCAATACACGTGGTTCGCAATACATCACCAATCGCCAGGGCGGTTACTTCATGAGAATGATGACAGTCGGAGCAGATCGGTGCCTGAATATGACTGTCCCGGATGGTATTGCCGTTAATCCTGGCCTGCCCGTGAACACTCTCAGAATAGGCATTAAAAATATTTTCGTGACAGTTCTTACAAGGGAGTCCTGTTTCCGCCTGGTAATCCACCATGGATACCGGGGCGTGTGCGTTATGGCAGCTGGTGCATACGGGTGCTTTATCGCTTCCCTGCGCAACCAATGCGGAATGCACACTGCCCTTGTACTGCTTGTATTTTTGCATGTGGCATTTTCGGCAACTGTTATTCATATCAACCGAATATTCCCGCTCGCTTTCGATCGTGATATTGGTCGATTTTGACGGGTGTTTTCTATTTCCAATCGCCCGGTGACAACTGGTACAGCGGACTTCACCATGTGCGGAAGCGAGGTAATCATCTCTGTGCACTTGTAAGGACATTTCCTTACCATCCTCGAGGAGTTTGGTTCGATCCCTGTTATGGCATTTGAGACATTTCGAATTTTTCTTGAGCGTCTCCTCAAGTTTTAACGCTGCAGGATCCTTGACTTGTTCCTCTACGATTGACTCCACACCTTGTTCTGCAACAACGGCCTCTACTGCAGGTACCTCTGTTGCAGATGACTCCGTTGCAGTGACTCCGTTGCAGGTGACTCCGTTGCAGGTGACTCCGTTACAGGTGATTCCTCTGCCTGTAATGCAAACAAAACGCCACTGAAAAGCATGCAGCAAGTGATGAAAACTGTAATAACAGGCTGTAGTGCACCTGCACCACCTGTAGTACTCCGGACCATCATGCCAAATCTCCTATTGTGGGCCGTCTTAAATGAAAACCGGGGCTAATTATAAGCCCCGGTTTTATTGAACAACTAACCTATGTCAATTAGACATCTTTTTTACTCGGACATGTGTTTTTTTATGAAGGCTTCACGACCGAGCTTCACGAACTGATAGAAACCGACCAACGGCAAAGCAATCACGTAACCGAGGGCTATAAAGGGCGACGCGAAAAACAGGCCAATGTTTTTAGCGACACTGTTCTTTGCCTTTGGGACCTACGGCTTCGGCTATGGGTTCCACTGCGACCAACTGTTCAGGTGCTTCGACCGCATCTGCAGATACCGTTGAATCATTTACAGCTTTAAGGGTGATGCTCTCTATCATTTCCGGTGTCAGAGGCTTGCGAACAAACCCACTGGCCCCCAACACTGAGGCTTTGCTCTCATTGGCCTCTGTGCCATAACCGGTTATAACAACCACGGGCGTCCACGGGCAGCGTGCCTTGATACGTTCGGTGACTTCGAGGCCATCCATACCGGGCATTTTGATATCGGTAAAAACAACATCAAAATTCGTATTTTCAATCGATTCCATGGCTGCTTCACCGCTCAGTACGGTGCTGACGTCATAACCTTTCTCGGAAAGAACCCGGTCGAAACTCCGACCAACAACTGCATCATCGTCAATGACCAGTACTTGTAAATTTGCACTCATGATTTGCTCCTTATCTCAATTAATTGATAGTAAATTCGTTTTGACTGCGTAATGACCAGCGTTTCTGGATCACCGCGTCGTTGGCTGCCTTGATAACTTCATCCGGCCCCAGTGGCTTTGTCAGGTAATTAAATGCACCTAACCTGACGGCCTCCTTGGCTGTTTCAATGCTGGGGTAACCGGTAATCACGATTACCTCGCTGTCCGGCCACTTTTGTTTTATGGTTTTCAGCACGTCCATGCCATCCAGACCCGGCATACGCAGATCAAGCAGCACAACATCAAAGGGATGTTGTTCCATAACGTTTAGCGCCGCCATGCCATCCTCGGCTGCCCGGGCGTTGCAATCGGCGCTTTCAAGACTTCTTAAATGACTGAGGCGAACCACCTCTTCATCATCTACTATGAGTATGTTGGCTTTATCGTTCATGTGATCATCTCATTCAATTTGTTTGTTTCACACTGTTTAGATGCAATTTGTATGCCAACCACTCGACAAACAGAACTATTAGAACGCAAACATAATAATTTCAGTTACTTAAAAAATTCTGGCGTTGGAGAAGAAGGGGCCGGACGGTGTAGGTTACTAGCCTAAAGTACAATTTATTTATACGTAAATACCCGGTAAAAATCACTTATTCCTTATTATTCATATATTTGAATCATGCAGGAGTATGTATATATATTTTGTACAGCCCAATGGATGCACTGCCAGAGACTGTACACAATGGCGATAAGCTTGATGATGATTGGCCTTCTCATGCTAATCTATGTTGCGGCTTACTATTGATAATGCTCAAATCCTGCTTGATGAGCTTGCTGTAGTTAGAAATAAACCTGTATCCGAACTAATAATAAGGATCTGTTTCCAATGGCGCGTTTTAATAAAGCCCTCTCCTCTGCAAATTTCAGATCAGATCTGCTTTCTCACTTAAAAGTACTTTTTGCCATCTTGCTAATAGCATCGATTCAGCTGGCCCTGAGCAACCTGGCATATGCCGAAC
Organism: uncultured Gammaproteobacteria bacterium; assembly: GCA_963749115.1. Lineage (GTDB taxonomy): Bacteria > Pseudomonadota > Gammaproteobacteria > Xanthomonadales > SZUA-36 > SZUA-36. Next base: position 79,019 of record CAVVLP010000005.1, on the reverse strand, counting down.
CGGAGAACCCGAAACTGGCCAATGACAGATGCCTCAGGTGTCACGGCAAAGAAAACTACTCGAGAAAGACGGCCTCTGGCGAATTGCGTCAACTGCATGTAACCGCAGAAAAATTCCAGGGAAGCGTTCACGGCAGCAATGATTGCGTGGATTGTCACAAGGATATTGTCAAGATCCCTCACAAAAAGGGCGTTGAACGCAAGGTAGGTTGTGTCAGGTGTCATCAGGATCAATGGGCAGATGCCCAACTAAGTGGAGGAAATGGTAAGCATGCCCGCCTCGGTGTGGTGGTCGAAAAGACTGAAAGTTACATGGGATCCATCCATGCGCGGCCCAATATCGATGACCAGTCACGCACCAATGCGACCTGTTACAACTGTCATGACGCGCATTACATCACCCCGATTGACACTGCCTACAGGGCCGAAAACAAGTTTCAAATTCCTTCTGTATGCGGCAAGTGCCATACCAGGGCGCTCGAGATCTATAAGGACTCGGTACATGGCATGGAAATCCGCAATGGCAACACCGACGCAGCCGTCTGTAGCGATTGTCATTCGGCTCATAAAACTGACATTGCAGGTGACGTATCCGGAAGGCTGGCGATTACAGCACAATGCGGTAATTGCCACCTGGAACAGTTGGAAAGTTACGTGGAAACCTACCACGGTAAAATCACCCGCCTGGGTTATGGCGAAACAGCCAAGTGTTACGATTGCCACGGCGCCCACCGGATCAAACGCGTTAGTGAGCCGGCTTCAATGGTACATAACGGTAACCGGTTGAAAACCTGCCAGGCCTGCCACGAGAATGCGACCGAGGGTTACGTGACTTTTCAACCCCATGGTACAACCGACAATTTTGCGGAGTATCCGGAGATGTGGCTCGCAGCCAAAGGCATGATTGGCCTGCTGCTGGGCACTTTTGCATTCTTCTGGTTGCACTCTGCACTTTGGTTTTACCGCGAGTACCAGGACCGCAAACATGGCAAGGACCGGCCACATATACGCGTAGAAGATATGGATCTGCCGGAGGGTAAGACCCATTTCAGGCGCTTCACAAAGTGGTGGCGACTGGCTCACCTGGTCGGGGCACTTTCTATCATGTTGCTTGCCCTGACTGGGCTTGACTGTCCTGTTCTCGGGTAGCGCATGGGCGCCTTATGTCATGAACCTGCTGGGCGGGCCGGCTTCAGCGGGAGTCCTTCACCGCATCGGCGCGATCGGATTTATGGGTGTGTTTTTCATTCACCTGATTTACTTTGCCTACCATATTGGCAGTAACTGGAGAACATTCGATTGGTTTGGGCCGGACTCGCTGGTTCCAAACTGGGATGACCTGGGTGATGCCATCGGCATGTTCCGCTGGTTCTTCGGCCTGGGACCACGCCCGGTTCTTGACCACTTCAGTTACTGGGAAAAATTTGATTACTGGGCCCCGTTCTGGGGTATGACGATCATCGGTGTGAGCGGCATGATGATGTGGTTCCCGGATGTTACAGCCTCATATCTGCCCGGTTGGGTGTTCAATGTTGCTGCGATCGTGCATGGTGAAGAAGCGATTTTGGCCGTGGTATTCCTGTTCACGGTGCATTTCTTCAATAATCATTTCCGACCGGACAAGTTCCCGCTGGATACCACCATGTTCACCGGCAGAGTACCGCTGGAACATTACAGGCACGAACACCGACGCGAGTATGACCGCCTGGTAGCAAGCGGCGAGCTTGAAAAATACCTGGTGGATGCTCCAACAGAACCAATGGCCCGGGGATCCAGCGTACTGGGGGCGGTTCTGATCGCCATAGGCCTTACCCTGCTGACACTGGTTCTGCTTGGGTTCCTGGGTATATAAACTGGCTGGATGTGAATGGAGTGGCTCAATAAAGGTATAATTATCATGACATCGCGGACGGTATCGTTTTTCGTCCGCACGACGTGATTAACTGACGGGACAGCCCGACATAGAGGTCATATGAAAAACATCCTTTTTGGCATTTTAGCCTTCTCCTTTCTGGCTGCCTGTTCCAAAGAACCCGAATCCACGGAGCCTGTTTTCGATCTGGCAGCGGGTAAAGCGATTGCAGAAGCCGATTGTTCCGGCTGTCATGGAATGGATGGACGCGGTGCAAGCTCTGAAATACCCAACCTGACGGCACAACCTGCTTTATACCTGATTGAAACCATGCATGCTTACCGTGACGGCGGACGTCTGCACGCGGCTTTACAGGACATGACCACCGGTATGAGCGAGGTGGACATAGCCAATATCGCTGGATACTACGCCAGCCAGACTCCACTTGAGCAAGACGGCAATCAGTCGCCTGTTGAAACCACCTTCTCAGGTGGTGCAGTAGTAGCGGTGTTATGTGAGGAGTGTCATGGCGAAAAGGGTATCAGCACAACACAAGGGGTTCCAAACCTTGCCGGACAGCAGCCCGCTTACCTGATCACATCAACCCTGGAATACAAGAACGGGACACGCGAGCATGAAGATATGGGAGGCATGCTGATCGAACTGGATCAGGTCGATATAGAAAAGATGGCCATGTACTTCGCTTCACAATCTGCCCCGATGCGCGAAGCACCGCCATTCGGTGACCCGCTTGCCGGTGAAGCGGATTCTGCCAGTTGTGGCAAGTGCCACGGCGCCCGTGGTATTAGCCACCAACCGATGGTACCCAGTCTTGCAGCACAGGAACCGGTGTATCTCGTGAACGCAATCAAGGCCTACGGTAACCATGAACGCAGTGACGAAACCCGGATGCCACTCAAGAGCGACGAGCAGATCAACAATATTGCTGCCTATTACTCGACCCAGCCAATGATGGCATCGGTTGAAGATGCAATGACAGGACAGGAGATGGCCGCAAAATGTGACCGCTGTCACAATCCCACATCGGGTCAAAGGAAATTGAACATTCCATCGCTGCGTGGCCAGGGCCACGATTACCTGGTAAAGGCCATGAAGGAGTATCGCGATGCTGATCGGGAGAACTCAATGATGCACAAGATGAGTGCACGTTATAGTGATGAGATGATTGAAGCTTTGGCGACTTATTACGCCAATCAATAGATTCATCGCGGCGATTACCGCCCAACTGATTGCTGTATTACTAAATTCGCTGCTCAAGCTAGTTTTTCACCCTTGATTGGCTTCGCTTTCGCAGGAGGGGCGCTGGGGAGGCGGTATTGCCTACCAGGACACGGCACCAGTACGTCCGTGTAGCCTCTTACTCGACATCCCTGTCTCGTAAGGTCCTGGTAGGCAATACCGCCTCCCCAGCTTCAACCGGAACCGAGTACGTCTATCAGAAACCACTGGCCTGTGATTTTGCACATAGCAGAGGGTGTTATGTTCAGGAGAAGGTGAGAGCGGGAACCGCTCTCACCTTCTCCTGAACATAAAAAAGCCCGGCAAATGCCGGGCTTTTTCAAATCGCATGTCTGCTTTTACTCTTTTGTTGGTACCTCGTCATGACATTCCAGGCAATCAACTTCATTACCGGGCGCTGTATCTTCGTGCTCGAGGTCTTCAATGTAGGTATGGCAGTCGATACATGAAAAATCTGCATGGTCTTCAACGAAGAAACCACCGGCAGGATTATGCACCTGGGGCCGGTCCGGATTGCTCGGTGGTGCCCGGTCGGCATCATCGTGACAGTCCAGACAGATTGCGTTATCACTCAGGTCTTCGGCCAAAACCGGCGCACCAAAGCCAAAGGTCAGCGCGGAAACAAGAACTGCTGCTGTCAGGGAAGTGAACACTTTTCTCCAAGAAATCATAACTTATCCTCTTCTTTCATTAGTGGTGATACGGGCCAGTGTAACGTCAGTTTACTGAATCAATTCTGAACAGGCCATAATTAACGCTGCTGCCATTCTTAAAATTATATGGCACTCTCGTAAACAACCGACGCTCCAAGCCTATTCCGGATGTAGAAAGTTACACAGCTAATCGCTCAAAGTGTTGACCCAGATCATTTAACATGACTTTCACACAAACGAATGTCGCCTAGGATCCATTCATGGGCTGAAAATTACACCTCTAAAGTGCTGATGTAATGACCTGGATCAGTGAAATACCATTCACTTTTATTCGCAGACTTCGGATTGACCTAAATTCATTTTCTAATTGACATAGGTCAAACACGGGAATGTATGTAAATGAGAATATACATGCGGGTAATAACCAACCGAGTTATCCCATAATCATCTCAAGGAGATAGGTGTGAATAAGAAACAATCCGTGCTCAAAAAATACAGCAATATGGCTAGCTTTGCCGGCCTTGTACTGGGAATGCTAATGTTCCTGGTACCAGCGTCCGCATTCGGCCAGGCGTTCGAAGGTTCTGACTTTTGCCAGGGCTGTCATGAAAAAAACTACCAGGACTGGAGCGCTTCCGGTCACCCATACAAGTTGATGAAGGGTGAGCAGGCACGCAACCGGCCTATACCACTCCCGCTGGGAACCACATGGGACGATGTTTCCTATGTGATCGGTGGTTACAAGTGGAAATCACGGTATATGGATACAGACGGCTATATCATCACCGTCACTGAAGATGAAGATGGCAATGCCGTAGAAGGTATGAACCAATACAACTTCCTGACGGGTGAATGGGTTAACTACAATGCCGGTGTGGTGAAAAACCTTACAACTGCGGTTCCTGTCATACCACTAACTGGGTAGCGGACGAAGATGCCGCAACCGACAACGACCTGACCGATAACCAGGATGGCTTACCCGGTATACATGGTACATTCGATGTCGGTGGTGTTCATTGTGAACAATGCCACGGCAACGGAATGACCATGAACGTCGATGATTCCACTGATGCCTGTGGTATCTGTCACTACCGTGAAGCAGCTCCGGGTGCCGAGACCAATGTCATTCCAGCCGGCGGTGGATTCATCAAACACCACGAGCAATACAACGAGCATTTGGCGAGCCCGCATGCCAGTATGAAATGCACCACATGCCATAACCCGCACAAAAAGGGCGAATTCTCGATTAAAGACGGAAGAGACTGTGAAGATTGTCACGTTAACGTCGCTGCATCCTACGCGATGGATTCGATGGCTGACTACGGTGTGGAGTGCAAGGACTGCCACATGCCATACGCGAGCAAATCAGCCAATCAGCTTGGTCCGTTTGAAGGTGATGTTCAAACCCACCTTTTCTATATCAACACCGATGCAACTGCCAGCATGTTCACTGAAGATGGCGCGTACGTAGCATTGGACCAGGATGGTAAAGGCGCAACAACATTGGATTTCGCCTGCATACGTTGCCATGAGACTGGCGACATGACTGAACTGGGCAACTTTGCCAAGAACTTCCACGGCACGGACACTTCAGTGTCAGCGAACTGGAATATATCGGTCTCAACCCGGGTCTCACCGGTAACTGGTGGGGCGGTCCGGATCGCAATGGCGAAGGCTTCCTGCTTGGAAGTTGCTAAGTCCGGTGGTGCACTGACCCTGATCGGCTCCTTCTACACCTATGATACTGAAGGCAACCAGATTTGGTTAATCGCGGTTGGTGCGGCAGATGGCAGCATGACAACCAACGTTACCTTCTATATCAACGACGGCCAGAATTGGGGTGATGCTTTTGACCCGAATGATGTTAACCAGGTAGAGTTTGGTACCGGTACGTTTACATTCCCGGCCTGTGATGTTGGCAGCGTGTCACTATTACACCTAACGCAACCTTTATGGCATTAGGATATACGGCACTCAGTTATGACTTGAGCCGTGACATTACCGACTACCAGGTTGCATGTCCTTCAATGGTTAATGACTAGGACCGGGCAACCGAGGTTATAGAGGAACAAGTGTGGTTTTAACAGGAAGTTAAAAACTTCACTTAGAGATAGAAACGCCGTCCAACCGGGCGGCGTTTTTTTATGCAAGGTAGAGATTCAAGTCCATCCCGCTTTGCCGGCTATATTATAATGGCCAAATCGTAAACTGAACCTATTACCGGAACCGAAGAATATGATTAATATACGAATTTTCTGCACAACGCTGATGTTACTGAGCCTGGTTGCCTGCGACGACAAGGCATCAACACCGGGAGCAAAACCGGCAGCACGAGCCCAGCAGGACTTTGCAGTCAACAATGTTCAGGCATTCCAGGGTATTGAGCAATTGAAAGCCAAGCTCCTTATGAACCCTACCGATTTCGCTACCCTGTCTACCCTTGCAGATATGTATTTCGAGTCTGGTCAGTACGTCGATGCTTTCCAGACCTATGACAGGGCAATTGCAGTCAACCCAAACTGCGCGGATTGTTATAACGACAGGGGCCTGTCGCTGTTTTACATCGGTGACCCGGCTTCAGCACTGGAATCATTCGACAAGGCAATCGCACTTGATCCCGGCTTTACCCACGCCTGGCTTAGCAAAGGGCTTTGTGTTGATCTCGGAAGGCCGGTACCAGGAGGCTGTAGCCCCACTTAACAAGGTAAAGGAAATTGATACATCCGGTGTGCTGGCCCTTCAGGCCGATAAATTTCTGGCAGTGGTGGCTGAAAACAGCCCTCCATAGGGTAAATACACTGCTGTCCCACTTGGTTTGTCAGTGGGGAGCCAGGGTGGCTAGTGATTGCCAGGACTCGCCACAAGCACGTCCGTGTGGGCTCGGTCGCGACGTCCCTGTCGCTCACGGTCCTGGTAATTACTAACCACCCCGACTCTGGACACGCCGATGACATCCCAAATGGATAGCACCATCGTAGCCGAGGGGGAGTGGTGTCTTGATTCAGGACCGTGAGCGACAGGGACGTCGCGACCGAATCCCCATGGATGGGTTCACGATGTGTCCTGAATCAAGACATCGCTCCCCCTTGGCGGTCGACAGATCTGGTTTCCATGTCCCAGGGGCATTTTTCTCTCACAAGCCCATGACTGGCCTACGTTCCAGCTTGAGGGAGCTAGATTAAATGAGACAGCAATGGGGTAAATACATATATCTGTTGTACAAGAAAACCCGGTCAAGAAACCGGGTTTTTTATACATCCACCTGCTTCGGGTGGTTTTCTTTATTCCAGAAAGGTGTACCTGTTAATAATCAATTCTGCGTTGGTGAGAATGTAGCCTCTTCCAACAGAACTTTGTATTTATAACCGTAGCCAAGATCAATATCGGTATTCACTGTACCCTTGACTGTTACCAGGTCACCCGGCGAAACCACCTCCTGTGAAGTTGCCAACAACTTGTTATCCGGCGCTGTACCGCTACCATCCTGCAATGTGATCCAGTTTCTGCCCATAATGGCCTTATTAATCTTGATCACTTTTGCATTCAGGCTGACAACCTGGTCTTTCAATTGTTCTGATTCCGCGAAAACATCTGCGACGGTTTTACCATCAGCCAGGGGCTTGATCTCACCCGCTGCCGGTGCCTCTGCAGTATCGGGTTTTTGAAGCTGCGCAGCCTTGCTTCCATGTCCCGCCATGGGCGTGACAGCTTTGGCAGCGCTGCTATCACTGACAAGACCGGCCTCGGAGACAAAAAGAATAGACTCAAATGTTTTATCCAGCGATTTACTGTGGAAATCATTCATTTCCATTGCACCACTGTATTGAACCTTGTCTCCCCTGGACACGGCAAAACTGTTGGCGGCAATCCATACGTCGTTCTCAAGCCTGATATAGACATAACCACCAGACTCAATGGTTTCGGCGACAGTGCCGGTAACAGGGGCGGTTTCTGCCGCCAGCACAAAGGTGGGGAAAATTAAAAAGGTGCAAATCACCAGTATTGATATTAAGGACTTCATGATGAGTCTCCGTTGTTACTGTTTTTGATGAAAGACCCAGCAGGGCCAAGATTTATGTGCAGGCTAATGATTAATCAAGTTAAACGGTGTGATGTATGTCAATCTTAACAAACATAAATCAGAATTTACCGGTTTAGCTGATCTATGTTGTGTTTAAGGGCTTCCCAGGCTCAATCCACCAGGTTTTCCTGTCTTCCGGTCACTTGTTCCGGGACCCTGTAGAACCACATCTGGTACATGGAAGTAATCCACATGATGGCGAAGCTCAAGGCCATCAAGCCGCCTGCATATCAGCACCACCCACGCAAAGCCGTGGTAAAGCTTGGTGAAATACCATGAACTGACATCGGCTGCGATACACAGCGAATGGCAAAAACATGACCACGCTTTTAAACCAGACTGGCCGAACCCAGGAGTGACTGAAAATAAAACCGAGGATAAAAAAGATAAACGTCATTCCAAACAGGTGGATATGGGAAACACGCACCAGTGTGTGCAGGTCGGTTCCGGTATCCTGGGCAACGACGGTTTGCATATTGTCGAAACCATCGAGGTTTGATAAATGCGGATTGCTGCCATCATGACAGTCGAGGCAATTGCCCGCGATGATGGGCTGGATTGTTGTTTCGTAATCGGCCTTGGCCGCACCGCTTCTTACCCAGCTTACAATTTGTGTACGATCACCCTCGGATACCATGGCAGACATCGGTCCCTGCAGGGCAGATTCAATCTTGGTGCCCTCGGATGAGCCACTATAAGAGATAATAATATCGTCAACCGATAAGCCGGGCTTGCCATCCCTGCCGGCATCGGATGTATAAACATAAACCAGGGCGAACAGGTAACCCATACCGATCGCCAGCAAGGTTCCTGTAAAAAGAACCCGCATACTGACAGGCAGTTCCTGAAAATGCCGGTAAAGGCGATGAATGGGTTGCGTGTTCATATTACTCCGGTCATCCCCGCATGGCACAGACATATATACAACAGCTTTTGGCTGCTGTGAGGCAAAGTAAGCGCCGATACGTTCAATATCCATCGTACTCAATGGCGCGGCCATTGCATACATCGTTGTGTTCTCACGTGCCCCGTTGGCATAAGCTTTTAAAGCATTTCGCAGATAGGTTTCGTCCTGTCCGGCAAGCATCGGGAAGCGAGGGTCGCTGCTGTTGCCATCGATACCGTGACAGCGTTCGCAGCGCGTTATCCACTCGGTACTCTTTAATGGCATGCGTACATCCCTGCGACGTGGCTCTTCAGCGGCGTAATAAGTGGCCAGATCAATCATTTCCTGTTCGCTTATGCCCTCCACTGCTTCAAACATTTTTTGATGTTTACGTGTGCCATCCTTGTAGTGTTTCATGGCCTTGATGAAGTACTTTGCATCCTGTCCTGCGAGGGTTGGCATACCGGGGTTTTTTGCATTACCATCAACCCCGTGACAGGACTCGCAGTCTTCAGATAGACGACGCCCGACATTGATATCACCCTCACCCTGGGTTTCGGTCTGTAGTGGCTCCTGCACGGCGTAGAACACACCCATTTCCTTTATGGTGGCCTCATCCAGATCACCCACCAGTCTCTTCATCAGGGTGTGACTGCGGCCACCGTCGACATAGGCCATCATGGAGGTCACGAAATAATCGGGATCCTGTGCGGTCAGGCTGGGCATACCCGAACCTGAGGCCTGACCTGATTCGCCATGGCATTTGACGCACTTCTTCATAGAAGGCCTGATATTGAAGAAAGGGTCATCAACTGCAACTTGAAGCGGTTCGCCGGTCCCGGCAGATTCGGCTGCTTCAACCGCATTCAACCGCATCGGCACGCTTCACGATTTGCGCCGGTGTCAAACTGGCATAGTAAACAGCCGTTGAAAGTATTGCCTCGTCGTTCAGAAAGGCATTGTGGTTTTTCGACTCATCTTTGCGTTCACCCGACCGGAAAGCTTTCAATACACGGTAGAGATAAACCGTGCGCTGTCCCGCCAACTGGGGTTTTCCTTCAGCATCGCTGAGGCCATCCATACCATGACAACCGGCGCAATTGGCTTGTGCGGCAGTCCGGCCAAACTCGATCACTTCCCGTGATGGGAAAAGAGCCTTGCGCTCAGTATCCCCAACTGCCCGGACCGCAATTGATCCCTGGGTATTGCCTGCTGATGGAGTCAGTAAAAACAGCAGAACTACTGCCAGTATATGTATTGGTATATTCATTGGCACAACCTGGGTTAACGTTTAGAACAATACGTCTTTTGATCAGCTTAGCGACTGGCCTTCCCTATTGGTAAAGTAAAAACATCTTCTAAAACACCTTGCGTTGCTCAATTATCATACAGAATCCATGACTATATGCCTAACGATGTGCCCGTGTGCCAAAGAGTTTCGCGTTTGATTTGAAGCGATTAATTTAACAAACCAATACTTGGCTAGCATGGGTGAAATCCATTCAATGCCCAATCACCCGTGCTATCCCTGACCCTGGCAAGCCTGATCAGAAAAAACAGTTTTTTATTTATATGAGGAATGCCGGGTAAGAATTACTGGACCGGTTACCAGGAAAGGAAAAAACGCTACTCCGAAAGAGTAGCGCTTTATAGTGTGAGGTTCGTTTATTTACTTCTTTCGTGATGCCCAATAAGCTGCCAGATCCTGTAAATCCTGATCAGACAGGTCTTCGGTGTACGTGTGCATGATTCCGTCAACGGACTTGGTCTTGCCACTATTAAAGCCCCTGAGTTTCTTAAGGATATAGCTTGCTTTAAGACCGGCAATAGGAGGTGATTCAAAATTACCTTTGCCATCCATGCCGTGACATTCGATACAGTCGGAGGTTAGATCCGCACCATTTTCTATATTGCCTTTGGCCTGGACATTGCCGACCATCAGCGCAAGTACCAGTGAGCCAATTGTGGCAGCGATTATTGTTTTTCCAGTCAACATGATTAGTTCTCCCGTGTTTGGCGTAACAATATCTGTCAGCTACATTCTACCTCATTAACCTGACTTTTCCCTGAACGATCAGCAGATTTTCTTTACATTCCCGTGTCCGTTTCTGCAAAAAATATCAGATGACAAATCCTGTCAACCCGGATTTGCATGCCTCAAGTATTGAAACCTGTCCCGCAATGCTTTGTTCCAGAAAACCAGGCAGGATAGCGCCGTGAACACCGCCACTGCTCCCAGGATAATGGCCATCCGCATCCATGGCATATCGAATTCGATCCGCATCAACGCAACAGAAATCAGCGTGCGAACCCATTCAACAGCACCGAGTAACAATATCAGTTGCATGAACCGGGGCACCCAGGCTTTTCTGAGTGTCAGAAGTAGCAGAAAAGCCAAAAGTACAAAAGCAATTCCCGTCTGACCGGCACGGACAAAGTGGGCTGCCATTAACAGGAAGCTGATCAATACGGGTAACAGACGAATAAAGATCATATCCACACGCCCTTAGACATCAATCTGTGAAACTTCCCGATTTTTTGGGAAGTCATAAGACTGCAGAGTACCACCAGTCTCGCTCATCTCGGACCAACACGCCATGTCAAAGTCGATCACTGCAATCGCGCAGGTTGGCATATTGTGAACTGAGCTGTCACATAAAATATTCAGCAGGCTGGTCATGGCGGGATTGTGCCCGACGATCATCACTTTTTGGTAGCAGTCGTCCAGCCCTTCCAGCAGGTTTACCATGCTGCGTATACCCGAAAAATACAGACTCTCATCTGTAACGATCTCCGACTCGTCATAGGCCAGCTCCTTTGCGATTTTCGTTGCGGTTGAAAATGCACGTCTGGCCGGACTTGATATGATCAACTCCGGTTGATGGCCTTCTACTGCCAGGCGCTTACCCATGTCCGGTGCACTGCGGCGACCGCGTTTGTTTAGCGGTCTGTCCCTGTCGGCCAGAGAGGCGTCTTTCCAGGAGGATTTAGCATGGCGGACCAGATATAGTATTTTTGACATATATTTACTCCTGCGAATCAACGCTATAAAGCCCGCTTTAACCAGGCACCATGTCAGAGGCGGTGTTGCTTAAGATATAGAAGCCAACAAAAATAAGTATAAACGGCGTGACATACTGACCGTAGCGAGTAAGAAAATGGCTCAGCTTGGGGTGTTTAACTGAATAATATGCCATCCAGGAAAAAATGCCGACCATCGCAAAAAATGTTGGTGCAACTATGTAATCCGAGTGATCCGAAGAGTCTGCATATAATGCAGAGAAAGTGATGATCGTGTCCATACCGTTACTTAGCTGAATTGCGATCAATGCAAAAAAAATCGCGAGACCGGAGTTGCTGGTAAAAGCGCTGTCAACCTCTTCGGTTTGCGAGTTCCGAAACAGTTTCCATAGAGCAAGGACACCCATCATCATCGGTATCACACCGAGCAAACCCAGATAAGCAAGGGGTATGAATTCACCAAGCTCCCCAACAGCGATTGTTATAGCCGCTATCAGGTTCATACCGACAAAATAGCCCGCAGTGACCGTCCAGGGGTGTCTGAAATAACGTGAGTACATCGTTGCGAGCAGTAACAGGTTATCGAGATTGGTACCGATGAAAGCACCAACCGTAACGCCAATCATGATTAATAATTCATTCATTCCCACTGCTCTTCAGGTTCGGGTCGGTGGCGATTTCCACGGATATTCACCCAGATTTAACAAGCGCTGTTTCCTTTAAAGCAAGGTAAATGCTCCCAGCCTGGGTGAGTGTACTTTGATAAAAGGTAATTTTGCCAACTTGCAGGCTGATATCTGTTTGCTGGTTGAGATTTGTTTTCAATCGCGAGGTTTTTCTGATTCTCCCCAGGGTGATATGTGGCCTGAACTGTGTGCGATTGTAATCAAAGCCGTTTTCCATGAGAAACTCTTGCGTGACTTGAAACAGATGGGCCAGGCCCTCATCAACCTTGAAGACCAACGCTATGATGTGACCGCTTGACCCCGGAAAACGACTCAAGCTTGAAGACCCTGTATTGAAGATGGATTCCTGTTGATAGGCCTGATCCATTTTCCGGGTTAAATTTTCAATCACACTTGCTGGTCTGTTACCCAAAAAAGCGAGGGTCAAGTGCCGGTTGTGCTCCGGCACCCAGCGCACGTTCGTGATTGAGCTTTTAATTGGCTTCAGTAATCGGTTTATTTGCTGCTGGGCCGGATTATCGACAGGGATACCAATGAATACCCTATGCACGTCAAGCCAATTCAAGCAACTCGCCTGGCTTTGCTACATGTACCGGTGCAGAGAATTCTTCACGCAGACAATTTGACAGGCCTGTAATCGCCCGTTCCTCTCCATGTACCAGTGTGACCGGTGGCCGTCCTTCAAAATTGGCGTACCAGTTCTTCAATGCCTTTTGATCTGCATGGGCAGACAGGCCGCCGATGGTGTGTACGGTGGCCGCGACACGAATCTCCTCACCCCACAGACGAATATGGCGTGCTCCGTCTACCAGGGCGCGACCCGTTGTACCCCTTGCCTGGAAACCGGTAATAACAAGTTGACATTCCCTGCGCCAGATATTGTGCTTGAGATGATGCCTGATTCGACCACCGGTACACATTCCGCTACCGGCGATGATAATCGCACCCCTGCGAACCTGGTTGATCGCCATCGATTGCCCGGGGGTTCGTGATATTTGCAGGTTGGGTAGCAGTGGCTTTTTATTGTTTTCACGCCACAGATCAGTCGCTTCGGTATCGAACAGATCGGTGTTTTGCGTAAAAATCCGGGTAGCTTCGATAGCCATCGGGCTATCCAGAAAGATAAGCCATCGATCCAGATTCCACTCTTCAAAATTCTGCGCCATCAGGTAAAGAATTTCCTGGGTACGTCCCACCGCAAAGGCGGGAATCAAGATATTGCCCTTACCCGAAGTGGCATTGTTCAGAACATCATGAAATTCACGAATGGAATCCTCCCATGACCGGTGTAAACGATCACCGTAGGTGCTTTCCATCAGTACTCGATCTGCCTTGCGGATTGATGTGGGATCTTCTAATACCGGCATACCATATCTACCCAAATCACCACTAAAAACCAGTTTCCGGGTTTTACTTCCATCATCCAGCCACAGTTCCATTATCGATGAGCCGAGGATGTGACCAGCGTCGGAAAGACGCAAAGTCACACCGGGCAGGATTTTCTGTTTTTTTCCGTAAATCAGACCCTTGAAATGGCGCATAGCGACTTTGGCATCTTCCACGGTAAACAGCGGATCTATTCGCTCAAGGCCCTTTCGCTCTCGTTTCCGGTTTTCCCACTCGGCATCTTTTTCACTGAGAAAGCCTGCATCTTTTAACATGACCCGGCACAGATCACGGCATGCCCGGTGCGTATAGACGGGGCCGCGAAAGCCTCTCTTGACCAATAATGGCAGTCGCCCCGAGTGATCAATATGGGCGTGACTCAACACCACGGCATCAATGCTTCCGGGATCAAAGGGAAATGGATGCTGGTTCCGGTCTTCGTCCTTGTGCCCACCCTGGATCAAACCACAATCCAGCAGCAGGCGCTGCGTACCCACTGTGACCATGTGACAGGAACCGGTCACCTCACCGGCAGCACCAAAGAACTGAATATTTATGGTCACGAGACATTCCTCCGAACGGTGGATCTGCGTTTACAATATCCTGTAAAAACAGGATAGAAGCAAATCAATACTATTCGATCAATGACACGGCAAGATTGACCTGGATCAAGGCTCCACGCCGACAGCTTTGTAGACCGGCCTTGTGTTCGACGGGCATAATTGTATTCATGATCACTAAGTGACACACAAAACATGCATCCAAATATCGTATCCTCACCGGAAAAGGCCACCGAGGGCCGACAGAAAATCGACTGGGTTCGGCGCAATATGCCGATATTGCGGCAACTTGAAACCGAATTCCGGCAGCAGCAACCCTTCGCTGGCAAACGTGTGCTGGTGTGCGTGCACCTTGAGGCAAAAACCGCTTACCTGGCATTGGTTCTGGCCGCAGGTGGTGCGTCCGTTGCAGTCACCGGCAGTAATCCGGGCTCGACAAAAGATGACGTGGTAGCAGCGCTGGACGCCCTCGGTTTGCACGTGTATGCCCGGCACGGTGCAACACTGGATGAGATGGAAGGCTACATGAGCATGGCACTCGATATCCGCCCGCACGTGGTGATAGACGATGGTGGCGACATCGTTGAACTTCTACATGGCAGTCGCAGCGAATTGTCAGCAGACATACTTGGCGCATGCGAGGAAACCACCACCGGTGTGTTACGGGCTAAGGACCGGGCGCAGGCAAACGAGCTCAACTTCCCGGTCATGCTGATCAATGAGGCACGCTGCAAATACCTGTTTGATAACGTGCATGGAACCGGTCAATCCGTATGGGACGCATTGATGCGCACGACCAACCTGGTACTGGCCGGTAAAACCATCGCGATCGTCGGTTTTGGCTGGTGCGGCCGTGGTTGCGCCTTGCGGGCTGCCGGGCTGGGTGCCAAGGTCATTATCTGCGAAGTGGATGCAGTTAAGGCGGCCGATGCAGCGATGAACGGCTACCAGGTGATGCCGTTGCTCGAAGCCTGCCGAAAAGCGGATATCGTTCTGACCGTTACCGGTGTACGCGACACCATCGACCGTATACATTTCGAGACCATGAAAGATGGCGTGCTCATTGCAAATGCCGGGCACTTTCGAAATGAAATCAATGTCGATGCTTTACAGGCGCTCGCCGTTGAACAGGCACCCATGCGAGACAAGGTGCATGGTTACAAATGCCCATCAGGTGCATGGTTGTATCTTATCGGAGATGGCAATATCGTCAATATCGCCTGTGCCGACGGCCACCCCGCTGAAATCATGGATACCAGTTTTGCCCTGCAGGCCCTGAGCGCACGTTACCTGGTCGAGTTTCATGAAAAGCTTGAACCTGGCGTTTACCATGTACCGGACGAGATTGATCAGCAGGTAGCAAGAATGAAGTTGGCCAGTATGCAAATCTAGCATAGACGACCCAACCAGAAGACACGCAGGGTGCGTAATGACATTACACACCCTGTTCAGATCCATTCAGGTTCCGGCCACATGATGCCTTGGCAGGATGGTCCCTTCTGTTTTTGTCACGCCGACCCCGTTTTTTGCTAAGTTTGCCCCGGGTCATCGCCAGGTTAATCAAGGCCAACAGGGCTCCGCAAACCATCAGGCCGGATGCAATGTAGAAAGCCAGGTCTTCCTTGCCGGTGATGTCTTTAGCCATCCCGGCAATGCGCGGCAAAATAAGACCACCAACACCCCAGGCCGTGAACATCACACCATAATTCAGCCCAAATGACTTCAGACCAAAGTGATCCTTGGTAGCCGATGGGAAGAGTGCGAGGTTAGCGCCATAACAGGCCCCGATCATCAGCACTGCAAACAGGAGAGCGATGGAGTCGTCACCATAGAACAAGGGAATCAACACCAACACACTCTGCATCAGGAATGCGAAGAACAAGGTTAACTGACGACCAATGATGTCCGACACAACACCGGCCAGCACCCGGCCGCCTGCGTTACCAACGGCCAGGACCGCAACGGCAACAAATGCCGCTGGCCCCAGTGCTGCCTTGGACATGTTAGCCGCCGAACCGATAACCATTAAACCAGCCGCCGCACCAAACACATACATGGTCCAGAGCATCCAGAAATTTGAGGTTCGGATCATCTGGCGCCAATTCCATTTCCACGGGGGGTTTGCTTGCTGCGGTCGTGGTGGGTCTTTGATCAGCCTTGGCGTCAAACGGTACGTAACCGGCAGGCGGGTTTCGCAGAAACTGTGCCAGGGTCACCACGATCAGAAAGAATGCGATACCGAAAATAATCATGGTTTTGGAGACACCGTAGGCTCCGAGTAATGCCTGTGCAGTGGGGGCTATGTAAACAGACGCCAGGCCAAAACCGGCAACCACCAGGCCGGCGATCATACCGGTCTGGGAAGCTGGAAACCACTTGACCGCTGCCGGTGTCGCCGCCGCATAACCAAAGCCGATACCGATACCGCCAAACAGGCCAAAACCTACGACAAACCCGATATAACTGGAGCCGGCCAACCCTGCAATGATGCAGCCGAGAGCGACCGCCACGCCGCCGATAGTCGCGACCCAACGGGGACCAATTTTGTCTTGCAAACGTCCGGCCGGGATCATCGCAATTGCAAACACGAAACAGGCAATTGCATAAGGATCAGATTTCTGTGCGGCGGTCCAACCCCATTCCACGGGAATGGCTGCCTTGATAACCGACCAGGTGTAGAGAACTCCGAGGGCAAGATTGATACCGGTACCCGAAAAAGTGACCAGCCAACCTTTTCTGTTTGAAACTGAATGTGTCATTCGTACTGTCTCCTTAATGTACGAAGCGGTATGAAAACCGCAAACATTTAGAAGGCTCAGTAGATCTCGAAAATCAGCCAGGATTTGGGAAATCCATGAGCGCTAATCGATTTCAGCGAATGTTAAATACTCCAGGCGTACTCCTAGCAGATGTGACCAATGAAAAAGCACGTATCTTACTGTTTTTATAGCAAATAAACTACAGATCCTAAGTGTTCTTTTCAGGTTAATGATTTTAACAGAAATTCAATCACTTAGCTCATATAGCCAACACCTTTGACCGCCTTGGTTGACACAGATCAATTAGGACGGTTTCAGACGTCTGATCGGCCCTGAACAAATGGGTTTGGTGGTATGATTCAATCTACCAAAGGTGGGAGGATGCCGCCTACCCGTCAGGAATATCAGTTCAGATTATGAGCAGCACCATGCTTGCAAGAATCACAGGAAAGTACCATGCATAAACCCGAAATGTCCGCGATGCATCGCGGTGTAAAAATCCTCCATGACCCAATACGTAACAAGGGAACTGCGTTTACTGAAGCGGATAGAAAGGCCCTGGGCCTGACCGGATTGCTGCCCCCGCGCGTTCATACTGCGGCTGAACAGGAACTGCGTGTGTTGGGGAATGTCCGCGATAAAGCAACCGACCTTGCACGTTACCTCTACCTGATCTCGCTTCAGGATCGTAACGAAACGCTTTTCTATCGCGTGGTGATGAACAACATTGAAGAAATGATGCCACTGATCTACACACCAACCGTGGGAGCAGCGTGCCAGGAGTTTCAGCATATTTACCGCAGACCCAGGGGCTTCTATGTGTCCTCACGTGACCGCGGTAATATAAAGGAGATATTGAAAAACTGGCCGCATAAAAATGCCCGTATTATCGTCATAACTGACGGCGAAAGAATCCTCGGCCTGGGTGACCTGGGTGCTGACGGCATGGGTATACCCATTGGAAAACTGTCTCTTTATACCGCCTGTGCGGGTATTCACCCGACTGAATGCCTACCGGTCATGCTGGATGTCGGCACCAACAACGAAGCTTTGCTGAATGACCCGTTGTACAACGGACTGGAACAGCATCGCGAACGCGGTGAGGCATTCGATTCACTGCTGGATGAGTTTATGGTAGCCGCACAGGAGCATTTTCCAGGTGTGCTGATTCAATTCGAGGATTTCGGCAACACCAACGCCTTCCGTTTACTGGATAAATATCGTGACAAGGTCTGTTGCTTCAACGATGACATACAGGGGACCGGTGCGGTTGCGCTGTCGGGTATTATCGGTGCGCTGCGTATCACCGGTGGAAAACTGGCGGATCAACGCCTGTTGTTCCTGGGTGCGGGTGAAGCAGGCATCGGCACTGCAGATGCGTTTGTTGCGGCGCTGGTTGAGGAAGGCATGTCGGTCGAGGAAGCACGCAAACGTTGTTGTTTTGTTGACACCCAGGGTTTGCTGACTTCAAAACGCGAAAATATCGCGCAGCATAAACAACGCTTTGCAAGAGATTTGCCACAAATCGACAGTTTCCTTGAAGTAGTGAAAATATGGAAACCCACGGCGATCCTCGGTCTCTCCGGCCAACCGGGGAGCTTCCCGCAGGAACTTATCGAAACGATGGCCGAAATCAACAAACGCCCCATTATCTTCGCCTTGTCGAACCCGACATCAAAAGCCGAGTGCACGGCCGAGGAAGCGTATCGCTGGAGCGAGGGACGGGCAATTTTTGCCAGTGGCAGTCCTTTTGACGCGGTTAAACTCGGTAACAAGACACTTGTTCCGGGACAGGGCAACAATGTCTATATCTTCCCGGGTGTGGGTCTGGGCGCCATTGTCAGCGGTAGCCGCAGGGTGACAGATGAAATGTTTCTTGCAGCATCGCATTCCCTGGCAAAACAGGTCAGCCAGTACGACCTTGAGCGTGGAACTGTTTATCCACCCTTGTCCAGAATCCGCGAGGTATCGGCCAAGATTGCATTTGAGGTGGCCACCATTGCCTTTGAAAAGGGCCTCGCAGACCGTGAAATGCCCGATGATCTCATGGCTGAAATCCGTGCACATATGTACCTGCCGGTGTACCCGCACTATGCCTGAATAGACGGTCTGGCGTTGATTGCGTTAGCCGGCTCATGTAATCTAGACCCACAGCAGGAGAAAGGGGTCAGGAGAAAGGGGTCAGAGTCGAGTGCCAGAGTAACGACTCTGGCACTCGACTCTGACCCCAATTATCCTGACCGCAATTTTCGCCAACAGATCGGAAAAAATATGTACAGTCCAAAAATGAGATCGTTCTGGGTAGATTTCCCATTGACCGATGAACAGTATTCCAAGCTGGAATTGCGATGGCGCAGAAGACAGAATTATTACGAAGTTAAAAACGAACCTCCACCGGGAATCCGGATAAGATCCTTCTGCTCATTTGGCGGGGAGGACTACAAGATATTGAGTCTTGAAGCCCGGGGTGATATCGACGCCTATAACGATGCACTCAAAATCATGGACAAGTGGATCATCGATAACCTCGGCGAGTACTGAGGAATTTTTTTTATAGACAGGCACCAGCTTAACCGGCAAAAGTCGAGCCCGTCAGGGCCGGGTACTATTCAGACCAACAAAACTACCACCGTTATCCTCGGCCAGCTTTCGCATCAATGCCGCGTAACGTACAGCATTGATCGACAGGCGGTTGCCTGTGAACTGAACGGGAAAACCCACGGTGTGGATGCGGACCCTTCGATTGCCTGAACTGTCGGCACTGTTGAGCCGGTCGACGGTGTCGATAACGGCCTGGATAGAACCGCTTGCAAAGTCATCACCCAGCACATAAAGACTGATTTTTTTGTCCCTGGTGTGAAACCGCCGGATGGCCGCCTCGATACCTTCCACCGGGCTTGAATTGGAAAAAGGAAACCAGCCGGACAGCCGGCTGATAATGGCCGCGCGCCGCGCGGGTGTGTCCGGGATCCACTTGCCTTTGTACTGAGGAATACATGTAATCACCCATGTCGTTCATGACCTGGATGCCCTTGACGCGCGGGTAAATCGCAAGGATCTCTTTGACTTTCTTCAGCACCATACCCCAGGCCCCCTGGCCCATGGAGCCCGAGGTATCGATGATGAACATAATATATTCACTGTCCACCGGAACACCACCGATGGCGGAATCCGGTGGACGCCGGATGTTAATACCGGATAGGCGTTTGACCTCATCACTGAGGCTTTGCTGTGCAACGGCCAGTTGCTTCTCGATAATGCTCTGTGTCTCCAGTTCGTTCTCGGTCGCATGGTGTTCGCCACGTACTTTTGAAAGATCGCCCTTGAGTCGTGCGAGTTTTTCGCGGTGCTCAGAGAGTTGCTCCTGTTTTTCGGTCAGGTCACGGTTCAGGACCGTGGTCTCGCCGCGGATAACATAAATCTCCTTTTCAAGTCGTTCAACCAAACCGGTGAGGTCAATGGCCAGTTGCTCGATAACACGTGGCTCGGAAATCTGGATAATAACCAGTAACAGGATAATGGCACCGAAACCGCAGGAAACGACATCCAGAAAGGACATATTGAAGATGTCTACATCACGGCGACCGCGCTTGCTCATGGCCAGTCCCGCGATGGTGTCATGAAGGAGCCCTGGCTATTGATGGCCAAAGCCCAGAATGCTGCAGCGGCCCAGGCATCCCCTTCCATCGGTAAAAGGATCGTATTGACCGGGATTTTCCCGTTAAGTACCTTGGCTGCCCGTTCGAAATGATCCAGACGCTTGTCCGCTGACACGGTTGTTGAAACAGGTTTGGCACGCCCCTGGGTGGGCAGGCCATCGGTGATCAACAGGATATTATCCGGTGGAGGTGATAGCGCCTTGGCGGCAGAGAATGCATGGTAAAGACTGGTGCCACCCTCCGGTGCGATCTGGTAAAGGGCACTGATGGCACCATCCACATCCGTGCGTTTGGATGTCTCCAGCCAATTCCCGTCCGTCCCGGACAATGTCGCCTTCGCCCGGGTGTTAAAGCTGTACAACTGAAACTTGGTGTTGTTTGGCAGGTTGCTGATCAACCAATCCGTGGTTTTCAGGGTTCGTTGCCATTTTGGTGCACTGATACGGCTGGCCGCATCCAGGTTGCGGCGCCGGATAATATTGATGATGGTCTCATCGAGCATACTGGCCGATGCATCCACCAGGATCAGAATACGCTTGCCGCCCATCTTCAACCCGGTCAGGTACTGACGGTCTCCTTCACCCTTGAACTCACGTACTTTTTCACCGGCATCACGATCCGCCTCAACGGCGGCACCGAGGCGTTTTTGCACCTTGTCCAGCGACTTGAGATCGGTACTCAGCTGGTTAACGTGCTCGCGACTGGCCAGGGTCTCGTTGGACATCCTGGCGATCTCAATCTCCATTTCCTGGATCGTGTCTATCACGCGTTCTGACTGACCCTGCATCAGGACAATTTCGGACTCGGTTGCCTTGAGACTATTGCGTGCCTCGACCAGGTCTTCTTCCCCGATCAGCACTTCTTTTTCGAGACGCACAGCCTCCGCACGCAGGTCGGTAAAGATCTGATCGCGTGACTTGACCGTGTCGTGATTGAGCACCAGCACCAGTAAGACCACGGCACCAAAGCCGCAAAACATGATGTCGAGGAAAGACAGCGAGAATGGTGAGACTTTGCGACGGCTCATGTCATGATTCGGACTGACACTAGCTCTTCAGACGGCGGATCAACCAGCTGTCGACATAACGCTCACTATCCAGCACCAATCGCTCCTGCATCAACTGTACCTGGTGAACAAAGAACATCAGTACGATACTGATAACCAGTGCAATAAAGGTCGAATTAAATGCCACACCGAGACTTGAGGTTACACCGGTGATATCGCCTTCAACAGCACGGTGCGCCTGGCCCAGTGCATCACCGATACCACGCACCGTGCCGATAAAGCCGACAGAGGGAATCGCCCAGGCAATATAGCGGATGATCGAAAGCTCGGTTTCCATCCGCTCGCCCTCCGATTCGCAGATCGCGCGGGCCGCTGTCGATACATCCTGGACATTGCGTGTCGCACCAAACCGTTCAATCGCTGTGAGTAGTGCCCTGGGTAAAAACCAGTCATGCAAATGACCGGGTAAGGATGCGATACGCTTCGCGATCTCGCGTGTATCTTCCGGTCCGATGGGCAGACTGCCCGGTAGCTGTAGTAAATCCTGTTCGAGAAGTTTCTGCTGCCGGTAGGTCTCCCGGCCCTTGTATCCGAGAATGGCAAACGCCCACAACATCAGCACAAAACAGGTCTCCTGTTCATAATCCTTGATGACCACAAAAAAGGACCGTTGAGGTGTGTAATCAGAATCCGCCATCACCATGGCGGTTTCCTGTTCAATAAAAGCCTTGGCCTGCGGTCGCACCACGGTGACATAAATACTGTGCACCAGGATAAACGCGATCAGTAGCGAAAAGATGTTGTAGATAAGTTCTGTTGGAAGCGTTTTTTTCATATTTTGTCGCTTATATATCGATCGGGAACGACACTGCGCTGTCGGCCTCTATTTTTTCAGTGGGTTTGAATTCCTTCAATGGCGTGACAGCAGCACCGCTCTCGGGCGATGTCTTTTTTGCAGCCGGCTGGGTGTCCGGGGTTGCATTACCCGTTTCAGCGGGGCCTTGCGAAGCTTCTTCAGACGACACCGTGGTCTGATCCGGTTTGGACGTCTGACTTTCAGGGTCCGCTGCAATAACCGGTATCGAAACTGCTAACAGAAAAAGCGACAGGATCAGTCGCTGGTGGCTCTGCTCATTCATCTGCATTACGTGCAATCCGGAATCCAAGGTTGTCACGGGGTCCACGGCTGTAATCACGGTAGCTCAGACGCAACTCGGTGATACTGCCATCGCGCCAGCTTGAGTCCCGAACGACGTGATGATCACCACTATCGGGCCCCATGGGATCCCTGACCAGTCGTTCGGCCTGGCCCGGGTATACCGCATAAAAATCATTGATCCATTCTGCCACGTTGCCTCCCAGGTCATTGAAACCATTTGACTGCGTGCTGAAACTACCCACCGGCGCCGAAGCCCGATAGCCATCATTATAGCCCGTCACCACGTTGGCCAAGGTATCGGCGATCTGTGCATCAGCGAAATTACCGGCCTTGGTTTTGGGCGGATACCCATCACCCCAGGGATAGCGGGCTGCATCACTGCGACCGGCAACCCGTGCCGCATAGACCCATTCGGCCTCAGAGGGCAGACGATAACCATTTTTTACATCGGCGAGCAATTTCATATGACCGTCCTGTTCAACATAGGATGGTGGCAACTTGTCTTGCTCACTGAGCCAGTTGCAATAGCGTGCCGCGTCATCCCAGCTGATGTTGACTACGGGGTTCTGTGCGTTGTTAAGCGACATGCCCTCTGCGGAGCCGGAATTGTGTCTGGCGTCATATAAACGGTATTCGGCATTGGTCACTTCATTGATTGAAAGATAAAACGGTTTGGTGATCTCAACCAGGCGTTGGCTCTCATTGGCACGCCGCCCGGCCTCGCGACGTGACGCCCCCATTTTGAAGCTGCCTTTCGGTTCCAACAGGTGCATTTCCTGCCCAGCTGCTGTTTTCAGCACGGTACTTCTTGCTTCCACTTTTGCCTGTGACCGGGTCTTAAGGGCAATATCGACATTCTGGCTTGTATCGACACGTGGTGTTACTTTGA
Organism: uncultured Gammaproteobacteria bacterium; assembly: GCA_963749115.1. Classification (GTDB taxonomy): domain Bacteria; phylum Pseudomonadota; class Gammaproteobacteria; order Xanthomonadales; family SZUA-36; genus SZUA-36. Next base: position 55,163 of record CAVVLP010000005.1, on the reverse strand, counting down.
CCGTCTGTGGCAAATAGCCCGGTTTGCTGAACACCAGCTCATGCTGCCGCGTGGTCAGACGCAGACGCTGGGTACCGCTGCCGGCCGGTTTGCCATCCAGTGTCAAACTGGCATCTGCAGGCTCCGAGCTTGCAAACACGATGCCGTACTCGGCTGCCATATCCACCTTGAGTTGCCGTTCTTCATCCGCACTGAGACTCAGGTTTTTTTCAGTCACCTTGTAACCCGGCCGACTGAGCCTGAGCTGATGCGGGATACCTGAGGTCAACACCAGGCTGATGGGGGTGCTGCCGTAATACCTGCCATCAACACTCACCGTTACCCCTGCCGGGCGGGTTTCCAAAACCAGCGTGCCATCATTTGGTTCCAAGCTGAAAACCTCCGGCTTCAGGGTGGTTCCCGCCACTAAGCCGGTTGCGAATCGTGCCGTTTTATAGCCCGTCAAGTGACAATTCAATACCTTCGTTGACCCTGTATGATCTCAGCCACAAGCGGTGTTACACCCTTGCTTTTTCCATCAACCGATACTGTCGCGCCGGCGGGCTCGCTTTCCAGCTGAACCACGGCCCAGGCTGGCCGTAGTGCAACCCTGAGTTCCTGGAGCGCACCAAACCCGCTGATTTCCAGTTCCAGTGTTTCTGCGAGGTAACGGTCGGTTTCCACGTTGAGCTGTTGTAGGCCTCTCTCCAGCAAAACGAAATTTTCCGCATCAAGCTCCGCCTCAACTCCACCTACAGATACCTTGAACGGCACCACGGGATCAACCAGTATTTGTAACCGGCCCGGCAGTTCCTGCAGTTCAAAATCGAATGACTGAAGGCCGCCGGACGACACTTCAATTATCTCCTCCAGCGACCTGTAGCCCTGGCGTGACGCCTTTACCTTGTAGCTGCCCGGTATCACGAGTTTCTTTCCACCCATTGAAACAGGCGGGGGAAAACCGGTAACAGACAGACTGTCGGGCTCGGGCCTGACACTGACCGCCAGCGGGGTCGCAAACAATACAAACAGGGCTGCCAATGACAGCAGGCTGAACACACCGATAATGAGATAACGCAATCTGCGGTGTTTTGCCGGCGAGATTGAAGCTGTCACTATCGGAATGATCTCGGTATCCGGTTCCACCTCGTCTCCGGGTGGGGGTACCGGTGGAGGCTGCAATTCGGGTGGGTCTTCGACATGCTTTACCTTGACAAACACCTGGTCGCCTTTGACATCCCAGCAAAGCACCCGGTCACCCAGTTGTACCCGGTCCCCGGATTTGAGCCAGGCAGATGTGTCGATGTATTCATGGTTGTGAAACAGTTCGATACCGGCAACGGCCGGTTGCACATAGGCATGACCGCTGGACAGGCCAATGTGGGCCACGATGGTATCTGTCGGCGTCTCCTGAAGTGCGATGTCTGCCCCGATTCCGCCCACACTTAACGGAAAATCGGCTTCGCTAAGACGGCGGGTACCGCTTGCTGTATCAATAAAGAAAACCCGCTTCAAACCGTTTCCTCACAGCGAATATCAAGGACCTGTTGCTCCGGCCCGGGCTTCACCGTCAAGGTCTGACGTACATCACGGTACCCCGGTCTGGAACCAACGACCGTATAGGTTCCCGGACGCAGTTCCAGTTGCTGGCTGATAAACTGACCCAGCCGACGGACATGATATATCTGCACAGTGGTCAAGCCGTCGGATTTGAGTGTAACTGTTCTGGGTGTGGTTGCTTCGATAATCATGGCCTGTAAACGGCGAACCTTTTCTACCAGGCCGACTTCCCCGGCAGGTGGATTGGCTGCTGATGCAAGCAGTTTTTCGGCATTTGCACGTGGCTGATCCGAATAGACCCGGGTCGGGTCCTGCAGGTAGTGATCCAGTTGCTGATGCAGGCGCTCACGGTCCCCGGCAAATGTCACACCCTGCCTGGCGAAGGCAGCCTGCGGCACACGCGTCAGCACCTTGCGATAAATTGCCACCGCACCGGACCAGTCTTCCCTGGACTCAGCCTTCGCGGCCGCCTGACGTTGTCCCTGGAGCCATAACCTCTGTTTTGTCTGCGCCAGTTGCTGCTGTGTGTTCCGTACCACCTCCGCGTCGGGTCTAAGACCGGCTGCCTGCCGTAATGCCACTTCAGCGGTCTCCACCTGCTCCGCCTCCAATGCACCAAGGGCACGGCTCATGGCGTCCCTGAACGCAATTGCCTCAATTTCCTCAACGACTTCCCGCAAAGCAGCTTCTGCCGGTTCATAGGCCCCATCAAGGGCAACGGCTTCGAGATAGGCTGCCTGCGCCTGGCCGAGGTCATTGTTGGTACGGGCAATATCGCCAGCTGTCATCAGATGCAGCAAATCCGGACGAACCCGGGCCCGCTCAAGACCATCAAGCGCATCCAGGCTGCCGCCATCAATCGCTTTTGCGATTTCAAAAAACTCCAGGGCTGATGTGCTATCGTCGTCCTGTAAAGCCTGCCAACCCGAATCAAGTGCATCTGCCAGACGCTGACCGCTTTCGGACTCAAGTGACAGCAACAATTCCGATGCGGCCGTAAAGGCTTCTGCGGCCATCGAAAACTGGCGTTGACTGAAATGATGATTACCCCTGTCGGCCCCTTCGATCGCCTGACCCCATTCCGGTTCACCCCAGACCGCTACATTTGCTAGTTCCAGTCGTGCGCGTGTATGCAGAAAATCCTGCAGGGCCTGTTCGGCATCGCTGCGTGAACTTGCTGAATCCTGAACGGGTGATTTTGAAGAGTCGACTGTCATCCGCTGTGCCGTGGTATCCGTTTCCGGGTCAGCTGTGCCGGAAACCAGTTTTGGCAGTACCAGCAGGACACCCAACCCCAGGACAATAACAAGGACCAGCGCCAGCCAGATCAAACCGTGATGACCTGCCGTGGTTCCGGTTGGTTGCTGGTGGGTACCGGGTGGCTGCAATCCAGGCTGCGGGTGGGTACCCGGCGGTTGCAGTTCAGACCCCGGAACGCCTGCAGAGGGCCGTTCATCTGCTGTCATATCGACGCTCAGTCAAGCGACCCGGTAAGACCGGTCTCGCTGGCATAGATCTGCCCCATCAGTACCCGCCATTGCTCGTATTGCGCTTCGGCAGAACCGGTCAGCTCAACGGTTTTTCCTTCGACCTCGACGACCAGTGGTCGTGCTTCCGATGAAAACGAGATGCCCAGCTCTTCAATGGATTCGCGGTGAATCGCGGCTTCAGAACGTTTATCCATACCGGATTTAATCGCGGCAGCACCACCCAGCACCATGACATCGGTCAAGGTATCGAGTCCCGAATTGTACTCGGGAGCTGCCACACCGACAAAAATCGCACCGACGATAGACGCGACACCCAACAAGGTACGATTTAAAGCGGCCTTTTCCAATGCCTTTTGCTTTTCGGCCTCATCGCTGCGTGCCTTGCGCCACTCCGTGTACGGTTGCTGCATTTCACGAGTAAAATTATCGAAGTGTCCGTTCAACGTATCAATCATCAACAGATCGCGTTCCTGGATGGCCTGTACGCGTGTATACATGGGATCGTCATAGCTTGGCAGATGGACAACGGTATACTCGCCTGTCTCATTGAGTTCCAGGTAACCGTTATAAGCCTCCGGTGCAATATCCGCTGCAAATCGTAATTCTGCGACACGGCGAATACTTGTAATATCTTCATCGGTGAGACCTTTGAAAAACTCGGCAAGGTCGTTTGCTACCGTTCTGTATAGCGGTTGAAATACCTCTTTGGAAAGTCCACTGGACTTGGTAATAAGCGGCTTCCACACCAGCCCGGTATTCTCTGGTGAACCACTTACGTCCAGTTGCATCCTTTGCGCTGATTTTAAGATCAAGTTGCAGACCATTGGATTCAAGGATAGTCCCTGAAACCAGTAACTCACCATTGGTTAAACCACGCGGCACGACCCGCACTGCACCCCAGTAGCCGGTTTTCTCCATGGTTGCCCGCAGTTGTTCCGGCATGTAGCGAGCCTCTGCCTTGCGGATATCCATTGACAGGCCATTGGCTTGCTTTTCATCCTCGGGCAAGGCTCCGGGATCGAACACCTCTATGGATGCATTGAGCAACTGGCTCTCGGGTATCTCCGTCAGGGATTTATCAACGACCACCGAATCCTCAATATTGCGACGTCCACCCGAAGTGGTCGTGCAGGCGGACAGTAACATCAAGGACAATATCGTTATCAGGACAAAAATCTTTTTCATGGGTAGCTACTCAACTGGTTCCCCTTTTATACCTACGATACTCTTCCCAAAGTTTTGCCTTCAACTCGGGATCGGTCTCTTTCTCGGCTGCTTCACGTAACTGGCGTGCGACAACATCATCATCGCTACCATCGCCTATATCTGCCGGCTGATCACTATCGTTGCCGGAATCTCCAGAGCCCTGGCTGCTGTCGGCGGGTCCACCCGCTTGTTGACCACCGGTATTTCCGGATTCCCGGTTGTCCCCTGCTGTGCCACCACTATTCTGGCCACTATTTTCCGAGTTGTTCTGCCCGTCGCCCCCGGCATCGCCATCGCCATCTCCGTCACCTTCACCGCCCAAACCGGCACCGCCACCTGAATCCGAGTTAGTATTTGGGGTTGCCGCCTTGATCCGTTCCTGTTCCCTGAGCAATCTCTCATCGTACTCTCCCAGCCCGGCCATCAACATGGCGTCCAGGGCAGCAACCTGTTCTTCGGCGGTTCGTTCTGCCTGCATGGCAATGTCTGCCGATTGGGTCTGCGGTGGTACGAACACCGGACATGGTAAATCTTCCGGAACACTTGAGCCTGAACTGAAGACTACCTGGCAATCCTCGAATACACGCCGCTGTAACCTGGCGACATAGGCAGCATAATCCTCCGCCTCAGCCCCGCTGAGCCCGCCAAACTCCCGCTGGGCCCGATAATCGTCCTCGGCAGCTCTCAGGGCAGCATAATCGAGCCTGAGTTGGGCCACCGATTCATCCGTTGTGGTCCATGCAAGGATAACCGCCAGCATCGCGGGTAGCGCGATAAAATATGTAAACAGTTGTTTCAATTTTTTCACTGTGGTGTCAATTGGCATATTCATGTAAACCGCATATATACAAATAGTATACCGTTGGATGATAGCTCAGATTGTGAATCAGGCAACAGTCATTGCCGTCCTGGAATGGCGTCAGGCCTGTTCTTCCCGCGTATCGGTCCCTGATTCATCCGGGCTGTTGCCGCTAGCGATTCCCTGGCGCAGTTTTTCAATCATCTGAGACATATGTTGGGGCGAATGGGTCCGTTTCGCAAACAGAACATAGAGTGCCGGTACCACGAACAAGGTCAGGATAGCTGAGATCGTGACACCAAACACGATGACAATACCGATGGGTTGCCTGGATTCAGCGCCGGCACCACTTGCCAGCAACAGCGGTAATGCACCAAATGTCGTCGCTGCACTGGTCATCAGGATGGGCCGCAGACGAACACCTGCGGCCTCGATTACAGCGCTGCGGAATTCGATTCCACGGTCACGTAACTGGTTGGCAAACTCAACGATCAAAACACCATTCTTGGCAGATAACCCGACCAGCAGGATCACACCGATCTGGCTGAAAACGTTAACTGAACTGGCATAGACCCATAAGCCCAGGACTGCACCCATCAAAGCCAGTGGTACGGTCACCATGATGATCAGCGGGTTGATAAAACTCTCAAACTGGGCAGCCAGCACCAGGAACACGATCAGCAATGCCATGCCGAATGTCAGGTATAAAGAACTGCCGGAATCCAGGAACTCCTTACTCTCACCGTCCCAGCTCAAGCGCGCACTCGACGGCAGTGTGGCCTGGGCGGTTGCATACAGTTTTTCAATTGCCTCACCCAGTTTGACCCCGTCAGCCAGGCCCGCAGACACGGTGATGGAGCGCATCCGGTCAAAACGCCGTAATTCCGGCGGGGCGGCCTGCTCGGTTATCTTTACCAGGTTGGATAGTGGCACCAGGGCGTTGTTCAAAGACGATCGGACATACAGGTTGGTCAGGTCATCGGTGGATGAACGTGCCTGGTCCTCTCCCATCAAAATTACATTGTATTCACGGCCTCGATCGACATAGGTAGTTACAATCCTGGAGCCCAGCATGGTTTCCAAAGTACGGCCAACATTTGAGAGGGAAACACCCAGTGCGGCGGCCCGGTCACGATCAACGCTGATTTTCATCTGTGGCTTGGTTTCCTGAAAATCACTATCAACCTGGACCAGTTCAGGCATTGCTTCCATTGCTGCAACCAGCTTGTCACGCCAAAGCTTGAGTTGTTCGTAATCCGGTCCGCCGAGCACCAGTTCCAGCGGACTGCCGTCGCCACGTATTCCCAGCGCCCTCGGTGTTCGCGCAAACACCCTGGCCTCAGGAATGTTCGCCGCCTCGCCGGACACCCAGGCGGCAATTTCGGAATCCCGCTCAGTGCGTATATCCCAATGCTCCAGCAGCACGATTATGGTGGAACTGTTCACGGATGAGCTTCCCCAGCCACCGGGCAGACGTGTCAGGAAGCGTTTGATGGGTTGGCCTTCACCGGTTCTTGTCATGATCAGGCGTTCCATCTCGCTGGTGCTGCGATCGGTGTATTCCAGGGTGGCGCCTTCCGGGGCCCTGAGCGAGATAAAAAACGCACCACGATCTTCACTCGGAGCGTACTCGGCTGGCAGGCGCTCCATTTGCACCACGGTTGCGGCCGAAATCAGCAATACCGCCAACATCACCAACCATGGCCACTGGATAATCTTTCCAAGTAAAAACCGGTATTGCCGCGACAGCAGGTTAAAAAACCGGTCCACCACGACAGCTGGCCCCTTTCTGAGTTTCCTGCCCTTTAACAGCTTGGAACTCAGCATCGGCGTCAGCGTCAGCGCCACCAGGCTGGAAAACAGCACGGCAGCAGCCAGGGTAATGCCAAATTCGCGGAACAGACGGCCAACATCGCCTTCGATAAAAGACAGGGGCACAAACACGGCAACCAAAACCAGTGTGGTTGCGATAACGGCAAACCCGATTTCATTGGCACCATCGATTGCGGCGAGCAAGGGTTTCTGACCATCCTCGATACGCCGGAATATGTTTTCGAGCACCACGATGGCGTCATCCACCACCAGGCCGATGGCCAATACCAAGCCCAAGCAAGGTCAGCACATTGATGGTGTAACCCATCGCTGCCATGACGGTAAATGTCGCAATCACGGATACCGGCACGACCACCGCCGGGATCAGCGTGGCAATCATGGAGCCGAGAAAGATATAGATGATGATCAGTACCAGGCAAAGTGACACTGCAAGGGCCTTGTAAACCTCGTTCATCGAAGCTTCGATAAACTCAGCACGGTCATAATTGACCTGCAGCACCATACCTTCCGGCAATTCAGGTGCAACTGCTGCCATCTCTGCGCGAATGGCGCGGGAGACCATGACACTGTTGGCCTTTGACAGTTGCACCATCGCCAGTGAAACCGCCGGCACACCATTGGCACGCGCCACATTACGGTCATTTTCTGCACCGATGCGAACATCGGCCACCTCACCAAGACGCACCGCCTGTCCGTCCTGGCCACGGCCAATGACCAGGTTCCTGAAATCTTCCTCGGTATTAAATCCAGTATCGGTACGCAGGGTAAATTCACGGGTTTCCGACTCAAGCCGGCCTGCCGGTAGCTCTATGTTTTCCGAACGCAGGGCGCTCTCCACATCCGCCACTGCCAGGCCACGCGCAGCCATTGCCTCACGGCTAAGCCAGATTCTCATGGCGTATCTGCGGGCACCCGAAATCTGAACTCTTGCGACACCCGGCACGGTTGAAAAACGGTCAACCAGGTAGCGGTCGGCATAGTCGGTTATCTCGAGACCATTCATCCGGTCAGAGGTCAGGTTGAGGTACATGACCGGCCGGTTTCTTGAATCCACCTTGGCGATTTCGGGTGGGTCGGCTTCTGTTGGTAATTGATTGACCACGCGTGAGATACGATCACGTATATCATTTGCGGCCGCTTCGACATCCCGGTCGAGGGTGAACTCGATACGGATATCCGAGCGTTCATCGCGGCTGTCCGAGGTCAGTTTTACAATACCCTCGATACCGGCAATCCGGTCTTCAATGACCTGGGTCACCTTGGTTTCCACCACCTCGGCGGATGCGCCGCGATAACGCGTTTCTACGGACACCACCGGGGCGTCCACATCCGGGTACTGGCGCACCGGTAAACTCTGCATGGATGCCAGTCCGAGAATGATCAGCAACAGGGATATAACACTGGCGAATACCGGTCTGCGTACCGAGTAATCGGAGATGATCATGGTCGGTCTGCTTCCCTCACCAGGATGCTGACCGCCTGCCCATCACGGGCTTTCTGGGTTCCATCGACGATCACCAGCCTCCCCGGCTGACAGACCCGCAAGTATTTCAACCTCACCCGGACGTCTTCTGCCAATTTGCACCACACGCTTCTCAACAAGCTGGTTGTCACCCACCACGTACACATACTGGACACTGCGCTCCGGTATCAGGGCGCGCTCGGGAATGACCAGCGCTTCGACGCTGTCGTTCAGCAGATTCACGGTCAGAAACATACCCGGTCTCAAGTGTCCATCAGTGTTTTGCATCACCGAGCGCACCCGGACGGTACGACTGACGGGGTCGACCCGTGTATCCACACTGGATACCGTACCCGCGAATTCCGCGTCTGGATAAGCTGCGCTATGTGCCAGCACCCTGAGACCCGGCTCAAGCCGTGACAGGTAAATCTCCGGAAGATCAAAATCGACCTTGATGATATGCGTGTCATCGAGTGTGGTAATCACCGTGCCCGGCCCCAGCAAACTGCCGATGGAGACACGTCTTAAACCGATACGACCGGCGAAAGGTGCCCGTACGATGGTGTCCGCCAAACGCTTTTCAGCCACCGATACCATGGCTTCATCCGCGATTTTTTTGGCCTCGTCCTGAAGTAACTGAGATCTGGCCACGACGTTGGTTTTGAACAGCTCGCTTGAGCGCCTGTAACTCGCCTCCGAATCTACCAGCGCCGCGCGGGCGGCAGCGAGATCGGCCACCTGTTCAAGGTTATCCAGCTTGACCAGCACATCACCTGCATTGACCTCCTGACCTTCCTCAAACAGTATTTCAGTTAAGGTTGCCGTGATCTTGGGACGGATATCGACCGACTCATTGGCCCTGGCATTACCCAGCGCTTCAGCCGATAACGGAAAGGATTTCACTTCTGCCTGCGCTACCACCACGCCCGGTGCGGTTTGGTCCGGAGCGGCGCAAAGCAAAGGATGGAAAAGCAATAAAGCGATACCCAGCCACGTTGTAAGTGGAAAAGAGATTTTCAAAATATTCTCATCATTATCGAATTTCGCCATTCTAATCTGTTAAGCAAATCAGGGGAAATCAACCCGTAATCCCTTCCACTCATTTTCAGCCTGGTCAAAGCGTAGCTTTTCATAATCCAGCAGTCCCCGCTGTGACGAAGTCGGTGGCAAATCTGCGTGTTCAAGATCGATGGCAAGTTCCGTAAGCGCATCGGCAACCTTGCGCGGGGTATCAGCAACAGGAGATGTTCTTGCCTCCTCGTTGGCTGCTTCAATTTCTTCATGCAGGTTGACTGCCCTGACCAATAGCGTCTTCACTTCCTGTTGGAATTCGAGCAGCGAAGCAAGTTCATCCTGGCTGACTTCGACCCTTGGGTCGAGCACAACATCCAATGTCCTGCTGACGGTCTGACCGCCGGCAGTCAGCTTCACCGTGTAGGTGCCGGGCAGTACAAATGCACCTTCCGGCAGAATGGGCGTAGCGACACCAGGTACGGCAGCGATTGAGTACCGGGATTCCAGCGTTGGCGGTGGTAAATAACGCAGGTTCCAGACAAAACGATGATGACCTGCACTGGCCGGTAACGCCTGTGGTTGACCCAGCCAGGTTTCGGCAAAATAGATACGCGCCCTGGCCTTTTCAGGAACAATTTCACTGTCGAAGCTGCGTATGAGATTGCCGTCGGCCGTGAAAATTTCCAATCGGGCGGGTCCGTCAAACCCGTCCGGTAATATGTAATCCAGTACAGCACCAGCCGCCGGGTTTTCGCCGGTCGGCTCCTCAGGTGGCAGTGGCGTATCCTTGTTCTGGTTATAACGCAAACGAACGGCCGCATCGGGCCCAACCAACTCCGGTTTAGAAGAAACAGTTGTCTGAGCCAGGTGGCGTAGCGGCCCGACCCCGTCCATAACCCACAACGCCCGACCCTGGGTGGCAATGACCAGGTCGTCTTCATGCACCAGCAGATCATTGACACCGGTGGTTGGCAAATTAAGCTGCAGGCTTTGCCAGTGTTCGCCGTCATCAAAGGACACGAAAACACCACGACTGGTACCTGCATAGAGCAAACCGCGACGCATCGGGTCTTCACGCACAACCTTGACATAGACACCATCCGGTAAACCATGACCTATTTCCCGCCAGTGGCTGCCCGCATCATGGGTGACGTAGGCACGCGGGGAAAAATCATTCAGGCGATGCCGGTCAACCGCCACGTAAGCCGTTTTCGTATCAATTGCCGATGCGTCGATCAGGTTGATCTTGCTCCAATCCTCCAACCCGGCCGGTGTCACGTTCTGCCAGTCCTGGCCACCATTGCTGGTCAGGTGCACCAATCCATTGCTGGTGCCAACCCATACCAGGCCGTCACGTAGTGGCGATGGTGCTATCGCAAAAATACTCGCAAAACCGCAGGCTGTAGCCCGGGTTACCGGGGTCTTGTCGGTGCACCCGGTAGCCGAGGAGTCTGCACCGGTCAGATCCTGGCTGATGGTTTGCCAGCTTTGACCACCATCGGTTGAGCGAAACAACATTTGTGCTGCGGTGTACATTGCATGGGGTTTAACTGCCGATATCGCCAGTGGGGTGATCCAGTCATAGCGGTATTCGACTTCCAACGGGTTTTCCGCGTAACTCGAAACCGGCCATGGTGAAACATTCTGCACCTGGGCGGTTGACGCGTTCCATTTGGAAATGCGGCCACCCAGACCTGCACCGTAAACAATATTGGCATCCAGCGGGTCTGGTACATCCCCATCACGTTCATCACCACCCACCGGGTTCCAGTCACGAAAACTGATACGGCCATAATCACTGCGACTGGCGATGGAGACAGTACCGCTGTCCTGTTGACCGCTGTAAATGCGATAGGGAAAACCATTATCCACCGCAACCCGATAAAACTGGCCGGTAGGCTGGTTGAACCAGCTGCTCCAGCTTTCGCCGCCATTGAAAGTGACTACCGCACCCTGATCGGCACCGGTAATCATTCGATTGGTGTCCCGGGGATCAATCCATAGTGCATGGTAATCATCACCACCCGGTGAACTGCGAACGATGGTAAAGGTGGCGCCACCATCGGTTGAACGACGCAGTGGTTGCCCACCCGCCCATACCGTGTTGTCGTCAGTCGGGTCTGCTGTCAGCCAGGCCATGTAGCTGCCAGCCAGGCTGCTATCGCTATTGATCAGGGCCCAATTTGCGCCGCCATCTTCAGAACGGTAGAGACCGCCTCCACCGGCAACGTCAACAGAGGCCCAAATACGCTGCGCCTGATGACCCGGAGCCACGGCAATTTCGATACGGCTCAACGGTTTGTCTGGAAGGCCATTTCCAGCCACGGAATTCCAACTGCGTCCAGCATCAGTGGAGCGCCAGATACTGCTGTTGCCACCCACCGTAGGTTGGAAATAATCCAGCCAGGGGTGGCGTTGAACCTGCCAAAGTGATGCATACAAAATGCCGGGTGCATCAGCGCTGTAGGCCAGATCGGCCGCACCGGTAGTGTCGTCAAGGTACAATACCTGGTCCCAGCTTTCGCCGGCGTTTTCTGTCCGGAAAAGACCGCGTTGTTTGTTGGGACCGAACACGTGACCCAGGGCTGCGACAATCGCAATTTTGTCGTCATTCGGGTCAACCCATAAATCACCGATGTGACGTGTGTCGCTGAGCCCGACGTGTTTCCATGTCTCCCCGGCATCAGTGGAACGATAAACACCGTCACCATCAACGATATCCCAGCGCTGCTGTATCTGGCCGGTACCCACCCATATTACATCCGGATTGTTGGGAGCTATCTCCAACGCACCGATTGAAGCACTGCCCTGCTTCTCAAACAACGGTCTCCAGGTCACACCGGCATTGTCTGTTTTCCAGACACCGCCATCGGCTGAGCCAAAGTAAAACGTCGTAACTTCATCCGGATGCCCGGCAACCGCAGTGGCCCAGCCGCCACGAAATGGGCCGACCTGGCGCCAGTGTAAATCGGAGTAGGAAGACTCCGGCACGGCTGCCTGGCCACTGGTGAAAAACAGGATGCCCGCTAACGCCAACCCGGCAGCCAGATATCTTTTGCTTATCTTTGCCAAATCCGGCACCGCTTCTCTCCCAACGATTTTTGCATGACAGGCAGTGTAACCAAGGAAGCAGCAAACCGCGACAATTGTCACAATTTTGCTTGGCTCCTTCCTTTCTCTTCCGGTTGCATATCCCGCCGACCTCGAGATCATTATCAGCACGAATTTCGTGTTCTTCAGTTTATGCTATGTCGGCCCCCGATCTCGACCCATTCCCGGCATCCGCAGTCATTTGCAAGTTTGTGTTTCCTGCTCGGTGGACGGTGCCGCGCTCTGTCCGCCTTTCGGGCCCGTGATTGCCTGCTTTTTTTGATCTGCAGGCAGCCTGCCCGCGTACTGCGTATCAGCAATTTTTGCGTATTTTCATTTCATTCCTCCCGGTCATCAGTCCGCCCGTTGTGTCGGACTGGCACTGATTATCCTGCCCCTGGCGGCCGATTTCCCGGGTATGTCCGGCGTCTCTCGCGCTTGATTGTCGCGGAGGCTCCGGAGTTAGGTATGCCTTCTGTTACCGGCGTCGTCCGTTAATCTGATTGCATGCGGTCCGCGGATCGGCAGTACGGCGGTATTTTGTCATCTCTATAGTCACCATATTATTCAGCTTATGATGATGTTGTCGCACACAAGTTTGCGTTAAACTCGTACATCAGCTTCAGCCGTTGCCCACTGGAAAATATCGGGAATTCATGTTTAGCCCACGCTCAAACAACTCGTTTCTCAGGCTCGGCACGTTTAGAACCACCATTTCAGGGGATTTAAAATGCAGCACCTATTACATCGTTTTCTGACTCATCGTTTTCCAGGTTTCACAGCGCTAAAGCACCATGTCCCACTGCTGGGTGTCCTGATGTTGTTGTTACTCTTCGCCAGTCCTGTTGCCGCGCAACTGGTCATCAACGAGGTTGACTATGATCAGGCAGGCACAGATACCGCGGAATTCCTTGAAATCAAGAACACCGGCGGAAGCAGTGTGAACCTTTCGACCTATACCATCGAACTGGTCAGTGGCGGGAGTGCATATAACACAATTCCTTTGCCTGCTGTCAGCCTGGCCGCAGGGGATTATTTCGTCGTCTGTGCCAATGCAGCCACCGTTGCTAATTGTGATCTGGATGAGAGCCCGGACACCAATTTTATTCAAAACGGAGCACCCGATGCCATCGGCCTTAAAGACGGTTCTTCGCTGGTGGATGCACTCAGTTATGAGGGCGACTCAGCGCCACCCTATATCGAAGGCTCAGGTGTTGGTCTGCTTGATGACCCTTCCGAGGACAACTTCGGCTTATCACGCTCCCCGGATGGAGTTGACACATCAAAACAATTGGATTTCAGTTTTTGTGGCATCGATTCACCTGGCTGCACGCCAAACAGCTGCGGCAAACGCGCGCCGTAGTCGACGATGCTCCGACGGTTAGCAGCACCTCTCCGGCAAATGGCACCACGGGTGTGGCAACCGATGCGAATATCAATATCACTTTCAGTGAAGATGTCACCACGGTTGATCCGTGGTTCACCATCAATTGTACTGACAGCGGTGCGCATACTGCTTCAGTATCAGGTGGTCCTCAATCGTTTCGACCTCGATCCCGATTTAGATTTCTCCGTGAGCGAGACCTGTGAAGTGAATGTCATTGCCACGCAGGTTACTGACCAGGATGGAGATGCCGATAACATGGCAGCCGATTACCTATTCAGCTTTGACACAAACCCGGTTTTAGCGTCGACACTGGTCATTAATGAAATTGATTATGATCAGTCGGGCACCGACACGGCCGAGTTTGTCGAAATACGGAACAATGGTGAGGTCCCGGTAAACCTGGCAGGCCATTCCGTTGTCTTTGTAAACGGCAGCAACGATTCAGTTTACAGAAGTTTCGACCTGCCTTCTTTCGAACTCGCTGCCGGTGGATATTACGTGGTTTGCGGGGATGCCTCCAATGTCTACAACTGCGATCTGGACGTGAGCCCCGACAGCAACCTTATTCAGAACGGTTCACCCGATGCCGTCGCACTGTTTGCCGGTACAACATTGCTGGATACTGTCAGTTACGAGGGTAGCGTTGCTCCACCCTATACGGAAACTGACGGTACCGGATTATTTGATTCAGCGGGGCCGTACCTGGGAATCAGCCGCACACCGGATGGCAGCGACAGTGATGTCAATAATGTGGATTTCAGTCTGCGTTGCATCACACCCGGGTTTGCGAATAGCCCGGAAGATACCAACTGTGTCGATCCGACACCTCCTCCGCTTCGTATCAATGAGATCGATTATGATCAACCGGGTAGCGATACCGCTGAATTTGTAGAAATCATCAATGCCGGCAACTCACCCGCCGACCTGGAAGGTGTCAGCCTTGTGCTGGTCAATGGCAACGGTGGAGTGCCATACCAGACGGTTGCCCTGCCGGCAATTGCTCTCGGTGCCGGTGACTACTACGTGGTCTGTTCCAACACAGCCACCGTCGCCAACTGCGATCTCGACATTATCAATTCCATTCAAAATGGTGCACCCGATGCGGTTGCACTGACACGCGCCGGACTGATTCTGGACACTGTCAGTTACGAGGGTGATGTCGTTGCACCTTATACAGAAGGTTCAGGTGTTGGCCTCAGTGACTCTGGTAGCAGCGGCCAGGACAACAAGGGCATCTCGCGCTTTCCCAATGGCATGGATACCGATCAGAACAATGCGGATTTTGTCTTTTCCTGCATCACCCCCGGTCTCGGCAATACATCATTGGCAGACGCATGCACAGCCACCGGGCCACTGCTGGAAATCTTTGAAATCCAGGGTAATGGCAGCGCATCTCCCTATGCCGGACAGGGTATCGCCACAACAAACAACACCGTGACGGTTGTTGGAACAGATGGATTCTTCATGCAAACCCCGGACAACCGTACGGATGCTGATGTGAACACATCCGACGGTATCTTTGTCTTCACCGGCGGTGCGCCCGCAGTCGCAGTCGGCGACCAGGTCGATGTTGCCGGTAGCGTGACGGAGTTTTTCGATTTCACGGAATTTGCAATCGGATCATCCATTTTGGTAACCAGCAGCGGAAATGCATTACCCTCTGCGACCATTTTTGATGAAACCGTCCCCTCTCCCGATCCGATGGCGCCAAGCTGTGCGATTGAGTTCGAGTGCTACGAAGGAATGCTGGTGCAAATAAGCGGTGGAACGGTCACCGGGCCCAACCAGCGCTTTAACCCTGACCCGATTGCAGAAGTCCATATCACGGCCGCAAGTTCGCGGACCTTCCGTGAACCTGGTATCGAATTCCCCGGATTAGCCGGTTATCCCGAATGGGATGGCAATCCCGAGGTGTTTGAACTGGATCCGGACAAGCTTGGCTTACCCAACGAGATCATTCCGGCGGGCTCCACGTTTGATGCTACTGGCGCCATCGGTTTCGAGTTTGGCGGTTACGAACTGTGGCCTTCTGAATTGACCGTTATCCCTGCCCCACTGCCAGTAGCAGTACGGGCTCGTGAAGTTGCGGAAATGACGGTCGGCGCATTGAACCTTTTCCGTTTGTTTGATGACGTTGACGATCCGGCGATTCCGCGGATCGATCCGGACACAGGTATCGAGTATGAACCTCCCACCAACGATACCGTAGTTTCGACCGATGAATACATGCGGCGTCTGGGCAAGTTTTCAAGCTATATCCGCAGCGTATTGATGGCGCCTGATATCCTGGCGGTCAGCGAAGTTGAGAGCCTGGTGGTTCTGCAGGACCTGGCTGACAAGATCAAGGCGGACGATGCGTCCCTGACCTACACCCCCTATCTCGAGGAAGGCAACGACATCGGCGGGATCGATGTTGGTTTCCTGGTACTGGACACGGTTGTCATGGATGCCGTCACCCAACTGGGCCGTTTTGAGATCTTTGATTTTGACGGTTCCCTGCTGAACGACCGGCCGCCACTGCTATTCGAAGGCCGGCAGATCGCCGATGGAAGTGATTTCCCGATTGCCGTGATCGCCATACATAGCCGTTCGTTGGGTGGGATTGACGGTCCCGAAGCTGATCGCGTGCAGGCGAAACGCCTTGCCCAGGCGCAATTCGTGGCACAGCAGGTCCAGGATCTGCAAACGGCCAACCCCGATATCAACCTGGTGGTTGCAGGTGATTTCAACGCCTTTGAATTTACCGACAGCTATGTCGATGTAACCGGCCAGATGAAGGGTGAGATTGTGCCGGACGATAACGTTCTCTTCGGGCCGGACCTGGTTGATCCCAACCTGCTGGACCAGGTGCTGATGATCGATACCGGTGAACGTTACTCATTTAACTTCCAGGGCAACGCCCAGGCGTTGGATCACGCTTTGACCAGCACAGGGCTTGATGAACTGGTACGCGACTTCCAGTTTGGCCGTGGCAACAGCGATGCCGCCGTTGACCTGATCAATGACGACAGCACGCTGCTGCGCTCCTCCGATCACGATGGCCTGGTGCTGTTTTTGATCAAGGACAGCGATGGTGATGGTGTGACTGACGATGCCGATTTCTGCCCGGGTACCGTCATACCGGAAGCAGCACCGACGAAGCAGTTGAGGACAAATCGCTTTGCCCTGGTAGATGATGACCGGTTGTTTGATACCAAAGACCCGAACGGTGTCGGTCCTGAGGCATCCTTTGATATCTTCGATACCGCTGGCTGTTCCTGTGAGCAGATCGTGGTTGAACAAGGACTGGGCAATGGCCACCTGAAGTTTGGCTGCAGCCTGGGCGCGATGAAAAACTGGGTAGAGCAGGTCACCCTGCCCTGAGTTTATTGCAGTAAGGCAAAAACCCCGCCTTGTGGCGGGGTTTTTTTGTGAGTGGCTGCAAGAGCACATCGACACCTGGCAATCCACGGTTAAGGTATTTGCTGATTTTCACCTTACATGGCAAGATCATCATTCAACCGGGTACAATTCCTGTAGGAAGATCAATCGTTTGCATCCGTTCATAGAAGAGTTGAGAAGAAGAAATGTGGTCAGGGTCGCGTTGGCCTATTTGGCGGTCGCCTGGCTTGTCATCCAACTGGTTGGTGAAATCGGGCCTATCCTTGACCTGCCCGTTTGGCTGCCCAAACTGATCCTGGGTCTTTTGAGTGCCGGATTCGTGATCACCGTGATACTGGCGTGGGTTTACGAACTAACAGACAAGGGTCTGAAGCGTACCGAGGAAGTAGACCGGGATACAAACCTGCATTCCAAGTACAACCGCCTGTTGAACTATATCGTCATCGGTGCGTTGGCACTCGCCTTGTCTTATTTTGTCTGGGAGAGTCGTTTTTCCGCACCACCAGCTTTGACAAAGACACTCGACTCAATCGCGGTTTTGCCATTTACAGATATGAGTCCGGGACATGACCACGAGTATTTCGCCGATGGCATGGCAGAGGAGTTACTGGGTGCCCTGTCGCGCATACCGGGGCTGAAGGTTACCGGCCGTAGCTCATCTTTTGCTTTTAAAAACAGGGATATGGATTTACGCAGTATTGCCGGGCAACTGGGGGTGACGCATATCCTTGAAGGCAGTGTTCGAACCTCCGGAAATCAATTGCGTGTAACGGCCCAGCTGATCAATGCCGAGGACGGGTTCCAGTTGTGGTCACAGGAGTTTGATGGCGAGCTGTCAGACATCTTTGTTGTTCAGGATGAGATTTCTGACCAGGTGGTCGCAGGCTTGAAATTACATATCGGTTCAGGCGGGTACTCCGGGCTATCCCGCATGCCAACGACCAGCAACATGCAGGCCTACGATGACTACCTGTTGGGGCGGTATCACCTCGCACGCCGCACCCCTGAGAGTATTTTGCAGGCTTCCAGTGCTTTCAAGTCGGCCATATCCGGCGACCCAGACTTTTCACCCGCATACTCCGCCCTCGCCATAACCCTGGCAGTCACGCCGTACTACCGGGGAGTCGAATCTTTACCGGAACTGGCTGAACAGGCAACAGGGGCAGCACAAAAAGCCATCAGCCTGGATGATAAAAACAGCGAGGCATTTTCTGCACTTGGATACATTTCACTTGGCTTTGACCGGGATTGGAGCGCCGCAGCAAATTCACTCGCACGCGCCGTTGAGCTTCACCCCAATGACGCGGTCAGTGCAAACTTCTACGGTGACTACCTCTATACCATCGGTGATTACCAGCAGGCGGAAATCTATGAAAAGCGGGCGGCAGAATTAGAGCCCTTATCTGCGGCCAACCAGCATGAACTGGCGCTGGTTTACTACTTGATGGGCCGTATGGAAGATGCCATCGCACTTGAACGAATGGCCATACAGTTGAACCCGGATTTTCAGAACGCACGTTCCACACTGGCCGGGCTGTTGCTTGAAACCGGGCTCTATGACGAGTTCAACGAGCTAATGGAAGAGCCCGGAGTAACGATAGGCGAGCGCTCCGAAATCTGGATGAATGCACGCTTGCTGATTAAAAAGGGCAAGCATGAAGCGGCACTGCTTGAAGCCGAAAAATTAGTGCATTTAACACGCGTAAAAGGGCAATCCCAGGTGAGGGCGGCCATGCTGTTTGCGCTTTTGAACAAAGATGCATTGGCTGCAGATTTGCTCGAAGAAGCATATGCGCAAGGTGACCCCATAGTAATTTCACCCCTGTACTTTTTCCTGCCGGAAGACTGGCCAGGCTTACCACGGGTTCAACAGGCGCTTGACAAACCGGACCTGAATGAATTGTATGACCTGCGCCGCACGAATATTTCAGCAGGTAAAGGCAGGGTATTACCGCACTTAAACTAGCTGTGAATTCCAGCAACCTTGCACACACCGGTTAACCGGATGATTGGTGGTTTTCTGTGTACG
Source organism: uncultured Gammaproteobacteria bacterium (assembly GCA_963749115.1). Lineage (GTDB taxonomy): Bacteria > Pseudomonadota > Gammaproteobacteria > Xanthomonadales > SZUA-36 > SZUA-36. Next base: position 35,933 of record CAVVLP010000005.1, on the reverse strand, counting down.
GTGCCAACTGACAAATATGGTCAGTTTTCCTCACAATTTGAGGCAGCTGACGTTAAATATCGCAAAAATATATTTTTAAAAACACCCGCAAGCACCGTTTTAATTGGGATCCCGTCAAAACATACGAGCTGGCCTGGTTTTTGCATGTATTTCGTTAACTGAAAAAAATACCGGTTCGTACGGTAAAAAGGGAAAAAGTATGTTGAAGCTAACAATGCCGATAGAATCCGAAAAGGAACTCGTGTTAGGGGATTATGTGACCGTCCACATGTCGAGCCTGAAAACAACCCGGGTTTATGATGCTGAACCGTCTGACATGCAGGTATATCGCGAGGAGCTTTTCCAGCGTATCCAGAAACAACGAGGGGGCATTGTTCAACACAATCAAAGACCAGCGGGAGAGTTAATCGACGTGCGATGCAGCGGAGTAGCGTAATCCTGAATGCATTGACTCCGGACAGGCCAATAGCGATTCCTGAAATTCACTTGGTATTACCACCGGCACCTCGGCTTCCTGCAATAATAAAACAAAACCCCGCTGCGGCGGGGTTTTGTCTTTTTGAAGGTAGGTGGTTCAGCGATCTTTTGCCGGGAATACCGTTGCCATCCCATCCAGGTATTGCCACTGTGCATCAATAAAAGCCTGCAGGGCATCGGTGTTATTCCAAACCTGGCTGAAGCGGCGTTGCTGTTTGAGGTAGGGTTCTATCGATGTGCTATCGGGTCTTTGATTGATCCGGTAGCGGCAGCCGTCAAATATCTCGTAGAGTGGAAACAATCCACTGCGCACGGCGATTTCGATCAGTTCGGTGCTCTGGTCCGGTTCCGACTTCCAACCGGTCGGACACGGCGACAGCATTAACAGGAAACGAAAACCCTTCACCGAACGGGCGTACCTGACCTTCCGCAGAAAATCTTCGCGGTGACCGATCGACAGGGTTGCGGCATAGGGTATGCGGTGTGCGGCCATGATCGCCATGATGTCTTTCTTGCGCTCACCCTTGCCTGCAGGTGTGGTACTGGTGACGGCCCCTACCGGTGTTGCGCCACTACGTTGACCACCCGTATTGCCGTAGATCTCATTGTCGTAACAGATGTAGATAATGTCTTCATTACGTTCAGCCGCAGCCGACAGGGTCGCGAGACCGATATCATAGGTTCCGCCGTCACCGGCCCAGCAGATCACCGGGTTATCGATGTCGTTCATGGCGGATACGGCGGATATACCTGTCGCAACCGCCGGTGAACTGGCAAAGGTGGTGGCCGCAGTCGGTACACCGTAACCGGAGGTCGGGAAAGCGCCCGCGGTAACGATACCGCAGCAGGACGGGATAGCCAGCACCGGTTTTTCGTCACCGAGTGCCTCATCCAGCCATTGCAGACCGATTGACATACCACAACCGGCACAATTGGTATTGCCGGGTCGCAACAGGTGAGATTCATAAGGTTTGCCGGGGGTGGTCGTACTCATGTTGAAGTGTCCTTCCATTCCGGTTCCGAGGCCGTTGTGCGCTGGTTCATGTCATCGATAATCGCGTGGATATTTTCCGGTGTGACATCACCACCACCCAGGCCGACAAGGTAGTCCTGCAACAGGACATCGGGACGTTCTTTAAGTGTCGCAGCAATTTCCAGCCAGAAAATTCCACCGGACCCCGGTGAGTGATTGCGGTCGAGAACCGCCACTTTGCTGGCCTTGCCAATCGCTGCCAGCAATTCCTTGCGTGGGAAAGGCCGGAACAGCTTGGTACGTATCATGCCTATTTTTTCACCCTTTGCCCGGCGCTCGGTAATCACGGTGTGCAGTGTGCGCGCCATGGTATTGCAGGCGATGACAATAGTGTCTGCATCCCCGGTATCAAAAGCTTCAAGGGCGCCCGCCGGACGCCGGCCAAAGACATTTTCAAACTCATCACGCGCCTCTTCCAGCACCATAAGCGCCTGTTCCATTGATGCCTGGATCGCAAAACGGTGATGTTCGGTTTCATTTGAAAAGGTCATACCGCCAAATGTCGATGGATGCTCATGTTTCAACCTGTGCGGAATGACGCATGGGGGCAGGAAAGTATCAACCTGTTCCTGGGTGAACATATCGACCACCATTTGCGTATGTGAAGTGATAAAACCATCCATCGCAACGATTACCGGCAACATGACCCGTTTATCTTCTGCCACCCGGAACGCCAACAGAATCGTATCCGCCAGATCCTGGTGAGAGTCGCAATAAAATTGCAGCCAGGCGGCATCGCGCATCATCAGGCTGTCACCCTGGTCCACCCAGATATTCCAGGGTGGCCCCAGTGTCCGGTTGACCGCGATCATCACCGTGGGCAGGCGATAATAGCCGGCGGCAAAAATATTCTCGGTCATGTATGCCAGTCCGTTTGACGAACTGGCTGTAAAGGTCCGGGCACCCGCTAAAGCCGCACCTATGCAAACACCCATGGCACTGTGCTCCGACTCGACCAGTACCACGCGGCCCTTGTTAAAATCGAATCCGGAAAGAAATTCGATGATTTCAGTTTGTGGTGTAATCGGATAAGCCCCCGCACAACAACCCCGTGCATTGCGGTTGGCTTCACCGGCGAGTGCCAGTGTGTGGCCGGCGACGTTGTTACCGGTTGCAAGCGTTCTGCCCATTATCAACTCCCTCTCTGCCTACAATTCGGTCATGTAAATGGCACCGCGCGGACAGGCGGTCATACATACACCGCAACCCTTGCAGTACTCCAGGTCAAACACATAGCCATCTTTTTCATCACTGCGACGCAGGATGCCTTCCGGGCAGTATTCCAGGCAGCGGTCACACTTGTTACAAACCCCGCAACTCAAACAACGCAGCGCTTCACTGACGGCACCCTCACCATCGGGCCCGGCCTGGAAGCCCAGGTGAACTTCATCAAAACAACGGCGTCGCACACCCGGACTTAGCGTATTCACTGCCGCACGGGACTCGTGTGCAAAACGGTTGAACTTGATCTGATCGGAAGTTGCAATGGGATCCTCTGCTGGCGGAAACAAATCTTCACCGGACAATGTTCGGTGTATATGCCTTGCCGCCCTGACCCCACAACCAATGGCGGCTGAAACGGTTCCTTCATTGGTCGCAAAATCACCACCCACGAAGAACGGTGCACCACTGAGACCAAGCAGCGCCTCACCCTCCTTAATCACCGAACCTTCCGGAAGAATGGAAATATCATGAGACTGTCCCAGTGCCAGGATGACCAGGTCACAAGGCAGGTCAAAACGTGCTTCAGGGCTGGTATCTGCGATTGGCCTGGGTCGGCCACTATCATCGGGCGGGCCCAGCTTCATACCCTGGCAGGTCAGTACGGGACCATTACCTGGATCAGACAATGAAACGGGGGAGATCAGTTCATCAAGAATGATGCCTTCTTCAAGCGCCTGTTCGATCTCCTCATGGATGGCCGGCATTTCACTGCGGGTACGGCGGTAAACAACCCGCACCTCGCTGGCGCCGATACGCAGGGCCGAACGGGCGGCGTCCATGGCGGTGTTGCCACCACCGATTACGATAACGCGCTGACCGTCAAGCCGCTCATTGCCCTTGCGCACTTTTTCAAGAAAGTGCAAGCCTTGCACCGGTGCAATTGATGACGACTCACCAAGATCAAGATCACTGACGTTCTGCAAACCGGTGGCAACAAAAACCGCCTGGAATTCCCGGCTCAGACGCAACATGTCTTCGCGCTGCAACTGGCAACCGGTGTGGACGCTGATGTCATGACTCAGTATGTAATCGATCTCCTGATCCAGCACATCCCGCGGCAAACGGTAAGACGGGATACCGGTACGCAACACACCGCCGAGCTCTTCTCCGGCCTCATACAATGTAACCGGATAACCCAGACGCGCAAGATGGTAGGCGGTGCTGAGACCGGCAGGACCGGAACCGACCACGGCAACTGAAGATTCCCGCCACGACTTGTTTGGCTCAGGACGGGTACCTTCTTCGGCCACGGCGCGTTCGATCTCCCTGACATTGACGGATTGGTCATATTCTGCACGGTTGCAGGTATCCATACACGGCGCGGGACAGACCCGGCCGCACACCGCGGGTAACGGGGAGGATTCAAGTAATACCGACAGCGCCAGGTCGTAGTCTTTCTGGCCTACCGCTTCAACAAAACCACGTACATCGTTGCCAGCGGGACAGACATGATTACAGGGTGGCGTCAGGTGACGGCGTTCTGGTTTTTCTGTCGCCCAGCTACCGGTTTTGATCTTTGGCATGCCTCCCACGTCTTCATCAAACAGGTCTGCGATCCGGGCGGGTCCGGAAGTTTTCGGGGCCTGGTGGATTTCACCCGGCAGGGTGGTGGTTTGTACCTGTTTGTATGCTTCGCGGGCACAGGTCTTGTTCGCCCCGGTAAAATTCAGATGTTCCAGCGCCGCCAGTACTTCGGTCAGCGTCAAACCGAGCACCCGGCCAATCGCGCCGGCCATGGTGGTGTTGACGATCGGAACAGTGCGTGTGCCAAGGCCATTGGTCACCGCGATACTCGTTGCATCGACCGTCGCCACATCGCGACCGGTAAAATGATCCTGGTAGTCATTCTTGTCCGGTGGTGTATTGATGACAATGAAACCACCGGGTTTGAGGGTGGCATCCATACCTGATGCAATGAGGGTACGATCCAGAACAACAAGATGATCGGGGTGTTGAACCTGGTTGTGATTTGTGATTTCTTCGTCGTCTACACGAACGAAAGCCTGTATCGGTGCGCCGGAGCGTTCTGCGGCATATACGCCAAAAGCCTGAACATACTTGCCCTTGAGAAAGTAAGCCGAGGCAATAATCTTGGCAAGCGTGACGCCGCCCTGCCCTCCACGACCGCAAATTGTAATTTCCATCATCGCGGCAGTTCCTATCCTCTATGTAGTGTTCAATAAACTACGAGACAGCCTTGCGATGGATTCCCCGGTCAGGTCTGGATTCAGCAGGAAAATCACCACTGAATAAAGCTTGAACGGTGATCTCACCGCACCCGCTATTTTAACCTGAAAGGGTTTTGTTGGCACCCGAAGCAGCACCAGAACGTGATCTGGATCATGTCCGGCGCTGTAAAATCAGATGACTAATCCGCCATCGACACTGAGCACCGTTCCACTGACATAACTTGCCAGGTCCGAGGCGAGAAAGATGTAGGCGTTGGCGATGTCTTCGGGTTTTCCCAGGCGTGCCAACGGCGTTTTGCCAACCATCTGCTCAATGACGTTCTCAGGCACGGTGTCCACCATTTCCGTGGCAATAAAACCCGGTGCCACGGCGTTGACGCGGATGCCCTTGCGGCCCAATTCCCTTGCCCACACCTTTGTCATTCCAATCACACCTGACTTGGTCGCGACATAGTTGGTCTGGCCAAAATTGCCATACAAACCGACCACCGACGAGGTGTTGATAATACAGCCGGACTTTTGTTCCACCATGATCGGCGCGATCGCTTTTGTGCAGTGAAATACGCCGCCGAGGTTAACATCCAGTACCTGCTGCCATTGTTCCTCGGTCATTTTCATCAAGCTGGCGTCGCGTGTGATGCCGGCGTTGTTGACCAGCACATCAATGCGCCCGGTTTCATTATGAAGCTTTTCAGCGGCCGCTTTGACCGAATCCATGTCGGCAACATTCACCCGTTGGAAACGCACGTCATAACCCTTTTCTTGAAGCATTGCCTCACTGGCAGCACCTTTCTCCGCATTGAAATCCCAGATGGCAACCTTGGCGCCTTCTTCGGCAAAGCGCTCGACCGCACTCAGACCTATACCCTGTGCCCCGCCGGTGACGACAACTACTTTTTGTTCCAGCATACCCATATAAATCTCCAGATATTTTCGGACTGTTCAGTCTTCCCAGTCCTGCTCAAGCCAGCGCGACGCCAGTAAAAACAGCCCCGCCGCAATAATATAAAAACCGGTCCCTGCCAGGATCGAGTAACGCAGGGATTCATCACCAAACTGCGCTGCCAATGTATCCGAAAGGGCACCAATCGCGTAGGTACCCAGACCGATTCCGATCAGGTTATTGATAAACAGAAAAATCGCCGATGCCGTGGCGCGCATATCCGGTCTGACCAGGTGCTGGATCGCCGAGATAACCGGACCCAACCAGGCCAGGCCCAGGGCAGTTGGCACCAGCAAAACAAAGAAGGCCAGGGTCAGTGTCGGCGACAGGATAGCCAATATGTAAAAAGGCACGGTACACAAAAAAGCAATGGCCGGTATCCTCGCATATTGAGAGCGCTGATCCTGACCGAAACGATCTCCCAGCCAGCCACCCGCCCAGATTCCGGCCAATCCGCCTATCAGCAAAACGGCGCCATAAAATAGCGAAGCATTGAGCAGCGTCAGGTTGTAGCTACGCACAAAAAACGAGGGTAGCCAGAAGAACACACCGTAACCCATCATTGAAGAAAACGAAGCACCCAATGACAGTAACCAGAAACTTGGTTTTGTCATCAACGTACTCACAATCAATTTCAGACCGGGCGCCTTGACTGCTTCGCGTTGACGATCAAACCCACCGCGTGGGGGTTCCTTGATGGTCATCCTGAATATCGGGGCAATGGCAATACCCGCAATACCGACAATAAAAAACGCCCAGCGCCAGTTAATCATGCTGGCGATAATACCGCCAAATACGATACCAATCGCACTACCGATTGGAATACCAAATGAATAGACACTCATGGCCCGTGCACGCTGCCCGGGCGGGAAGAAATCGGATATCAGCGAATAAGCCGGTGCCACACCACCCGCCTCACCTACACCGACACCGAGACGCGCCGCGAACAATTGCCAGAAATTGGTGGCCAGACCCGATGCGGCGGTCATACCGCTCCAGATGACCAGTGCCACCGTCATGATCCAGGTACGGCTGAAACGGTCCGCCAGCATGGCCACAGGGATACCAAGACCGGTATAAAACAACGCGAAAGCCAAACCACCCATCAAACCCAACTGGCTGTCGGTCAAGCCCGAGGTCGGCCTTGATCGGCACCGCCAGGATACCGACGATCTGGCGGTCGATAAAATTGAAGGTATAAACTACGACCAGGATAAACAGTACGTAGGCGCGATTGGTAACCTGGTGGTTATCGTCGTCTGAGTTGTTATTTTGCATTTGCTCAGTATAAAGAAAACGGCGCAACCGGAGTTGCGCCGTTCTTTATCAGCTGGCCTTCACATCAGAACCAGTTGTACTGCACGGTACCCCAAATCTGCCGGGGGTTGCCGTAAAACGCGGTGATATTGTTTTCCAGACCAAGGGCCGGGAAGAAGTATCCTGCTACCTTGTACTCTTTGTTAATCAGGTTCTTGCCATGCAGACCGAAGCTCCAGTTGCCCTGGTCCTGCGCCCAGACAAGGCTCAGGTCCCAAAGCGTGTACGAGGGCTGGTCAAGGAAGGGGTTCGGTACCTCAAACTGGCTGGTATCGCCGCGGTAGGTCAGCGAGGTGATGGCAGAAAACGTTGCCGCCGTATTGAACCAGTTAACCGGTGCGGAATAATTCAAGTTACCGGAAATGGTCCACTTGGGCGTATTCTGGAATACGCGTTCGTTCGCGACGTCGACACCGAATGCATCGATGAATTTCTTGTACCTCGCATTGATATAACCCACTGCCCAGCCAAAGCGTAATTCACTGCCGCTGCTGATCAGGTCATTCGCCAGGATGGCCTGACCTTCCCATTCAACACCATTGATATCAGCCTTACCGGCATTGGATGTGATGCCGACAAAGGTGTCATTGAGGCCGTCACCCGTGCTGTCATAACCGATGGAACCCGGAACCTGTACGTCGGTGTACGTGGAGAAAAACACCGCGAGCTTGGAAGTCATACGGCCCTGCAGGGCGGTGGTCTTCCAACCGAACTCAAGGGTCTTGACGGTCTCCGGATCAAATTTCATAAACTCGAAAACTTCTTCATCACTGACGACGCCATCACCATCGAGATCAGGCGCGAGGGAGGTCTGACCACGCGGGTCAAAGCTGCCGCCCTTGAATCCTTCGCTATACGATACGTAAAAAAGGTTATCGTCGTTCGGTGTCAGGTCGAGAGAAATCCTCGGGGTGAACTTGGTAAAGGTTTCCGAGCCATTGAAATCCGACGTGGTTGCGAACGGAATTGCGTTTCCACCGAATATTGGCGAGGTCCCGCCAAGCTTGGATTGCCTGAGGACCGTGGAGGTGCGTTTGTCGGAAGTGTAGCGACCACCGAGAGATACGCTGAACTGGTCATTAACCTCAAAGGTAAAGTCGGCGAACAAGGACCAGGTCTTGGTATTGACATCACCCGCGGTGAAGGCGTTAAAACCCGGCAGGCCCAGGAGATCGCCAAGTTGGCCAAGGATTACGTCAAAACCGGTGGATGCATTCGCATCGAGGTAATAGAAACCGGCGATACCATTCCAGCGATCAGCCGAGAACAACACCTGCAGTTCTTCGGAAAACTGGTCATTCTTATAAAACGCCGGCACATCCAGATCAACCGCTGGCAGACTGTCGAAATCAATCGGTGTCGAGGTCTTGTCATCGCGGTAGGCGAGGATGTTTTTCAGCGTGATCAGATCACTGGCATTCCACTGTGCCGACAGCGAATAACCATACGACTTCACTGACTGCTCGGGGTTATTCAAACCGGCCTCGGTATCGAAAACATTTTTCAGAATACCGCTTCCGGATACATTGGGAAGTACTTCGCGATGCCCCTGTCTCGGGTCGGAGTCGTCATCGACATAATCAAATGCGAATCTCATGAAAAAGTCTTCGTTCGGCTCCCACTCAGCACTCGCACGCGCACCCAGCACCTGCTTGTTGTAATTTTCCAGCTTGGTCAGATAGAGATTATCGCCAAAACCATCACGGTTGAAACTGGCAATAGAAGCGCCAACCCTGAAGGTGTCGGATACCGGCGCTGAACCGGTCAGGATCAGGTTCACCAGGTTGTCAGTACCGTAGGAGAACTTTGCGTTGCCTTCATAACTATCAGCGTTGAGACGTTTCGTAACGTACTTGATGGCGCCGCCAATGGTATTTCGGCCATAAAGCGTACCCTGCGGACCACGCAGCACTTCGATACGCTCGACGTCATAAATATCCATAACCCCGGCCTGCGGGCGGTTGAGATAGACATCATCGAGATAGATGCCAATACCGGACTCGAAACCCGGCACCGGATCCTGCTGACCCACGCCACGGATGAATGCGGTCAGGGTCGTATTTGTGCCGCGTGACACCTTTAGCGTGGTGTTGGGTGACATCTGCTCAACATAGGTGACGATCCAGCATGCCGAATTCGGCTAGTTCCTCACCTGAAATCGCCGTGACCGCAATCGGCACCTCCATCAGGCTCTCTTCCCGGCGTGTTGCCGTGACGATGACTTCTTCAAGCACGTTATCGCTGTGCTTCGGCTGATTCTTCCTGCGCAAATGCGGTTGCAGGCATCAATGCCACTGTGCCAAGCGCTACTGCGATCCCCAGAAATAACCGTTTCAAAACGGCCTGGCCGTCCTGCTTCTTTTGTCCGGTTAACATTAATTCTTCCTCCATCCAGTGTGATTCGAAGCCGGTCTTTGTCGGCCTGTTGACTTGTGTGCCTTTTCTTTTGGTCTGGTTGTTTGCCAAATTTGCGAGCAATGCAAACGGGACAAACCTTGCCATGCTCCAAAGTATGCAACACGATGAAACATGAATCAAGTTTCAAGTTAATTAAAGAAGCAGGTGTTTTCACTGCTGTCCCTGTTTGGCCAAATTGCCGATCCCCTGGTTTAGGTCATTCACTTCATTGCTGGATGTTGGTCATCGCTGGAAACTTGCTGGCGCTTCGACAGGGTAGCAGAGGCCATGCGGTACCTCTCTTCAGGACACGCCGTTGAACCCATCCATGGGGGCTCGGTCGCGACTTCCTGTCGCTCACGGTCCTGAAGAGAGGTACCGCACACCCTCTGCTTTGAACGAGAGCATAGGCCAGTGGTTTCTGATGGATGTACTCGGTTTCGGTTGAAGCTGGGGAGGGGGTATTGCCTGCCAGGACTCAGCACAAGGCAGCGAAGTCCGATGTGTCGAAGCGATACATCGGCTTCGTGCCTTGAGCGGTCCTGGCAGGCAATACCCCCTCCCCAGCGCCCCTCCAGCGAAAGCGAAACCATGAATAGGTGAGAACCCTGTTTGAGCAATGAATATTTTTGGGGCAGAAACAGATGTTTTATAGTGTGACTTGCGGTATTTAGCTTCTTGACATAGCATGACACCTGAATCAGGTTTCATATTATTCGGTCGTGATTACTCAAATCAGGCACATGCGATAAGGAAACCACTGGCTAAAGGAATTCACATGACAAGCATGGGCATTGTCTCCACCGGTACGTATTTTCCCGATACCTATGTCACCGCACAGGATATCGCCCGGGAAAGCGGACTGCCGGAATGGGTCGTCAGGGAGAAGCTTGGTATCGAACGCAAATTCGTTGCGGACCCTAAGGTTCACCCCAACGAAATGGCCGTTCATGCGGCACAAAAGGCGATCAGCAAGGCGGATATCGACCCGATGGAAATCGATGTCGTGCTGGGAACCACGGAAGAGTGGCGCGAATACCTGCTGTGGACAACTGCCATTGACCTTGCCTTTGAAGTCGGTGCAAAAAATGCATGGGGTATTGATGTTCACACCCGTTGCGCCACCACCATTGCAGCCATGCAACTCGCCAGGGGACTGATGGCCGATGACCCGTCGCATCAATACGGTCCTGATCGGCGGCGGCTATGCGACATCGCATTTCATCGACCTCACTGACATCGAATACCTCCTTCCTCTTCAATATCGGCGCCGGTGCCGGTGCGATGATAGTGAAGCGCGACTGGCTTGAAAACCAGGTACTCGGTATGCACCTGATCGCTGATGGTTCAATGAGCCGTCACGTGATCGTTCCGGCCAGCGGCACCGTCAAGCATCCGTCAGACGATGCGGTCAATCAGGGCGGTTTCAAATTCAGGCTGGTTGAACCCGAGGCCATGAAGAACCGCCTCGGCGAAGTCTCGATCAAAAACTGGCTGACCTGCACCGATGTTGCGCTCGAGAAATCCGGTCTAAAACCCGATGGTACTCCCTATACTCGCAGTGACATCGATTTCTTTAACATGTCACTGGTCAAACCATCCGGCCACCGTGAAATGCTCGAACACCTTGGGCTCAGTGAAGAACAAAGTGTTTATATGTCGAGCGTAGGACACATTGGCGAGCAGGATGCCATCATCAATATCGAGGCGGGTATCGAGCAGGGCCGTCTCAAACCGGGTGATACGATGGCCATCATCGCCGCCGGTATCGGCTATGTCTGGGCTGGAGCAATAGTGCAATGGGGTCCGATAAAATAGTTCTCAATCTCAATACGTAACAGACTGGCTCGACAAACGGGCAAGGCTGACACCTGATCGTATTGCACTTATCGACAACACCACGAAATCGGAAACAAGCTTTGCCGAATGGAATGAACGCGTCAACCGGACGGCGAACTTCCTGAAAAGCCTTGGTGTAAAGCAAGGGTGATCGTGTTGCCGTTTACGCCTCGAACCGAAGTCGAGTACCTCGATCTGTTTTGGGCTGCCCCCAAGATCGGGGCGATACTGCAAAACCTGAACTGGCGTCTCACCGTTTTCGAACTGGAGGGCATCATTGAGAGCGGCGCCCCGACGGTACTCATCTACAGCGAAGACTGGCGTTCACAGGTCGAGGAACTCAAGCCTTCATTCACAACCGTTGAGCACGTCGTTGCCATGACCAACCCTGGCACGGGGGAACGCGACTTCGCGGAACGGGAATTGATGTCGTCAGAGCTTTCTGACCAACCGGAACTGACCCTTGATGATCCATGGGGTATCTATTACACCGGCGGCACCACCGGTCTGCCCAAAGGCGCAGTGCTCACCCATGGCAATATGACCTGGAACAGCGTCAATACCATCACATCCTGGGGTATCAACAGCCAGCACAGAGCCGCATTGCAACTGCCGTTTTTCCATATCGGCGGGCCGAATATTTTCATGGTGCCGTTGGTCCACGCTGGTGGCACGACGATACTATGCTCCGGCTTTGACGCGGACGAGACCTTTGACCTCGTTGAGCATTCAGGCATTACCCATTACGTGGCGGTACCAACCATGTTCCAGATGTTGCAGGAGCATCCCAGATGGGAAGACGCCGATTTTTCAAAACTGGAACTGGTCATCAGTGGCGGCGCGCCCTGCCCGCTTCCCATCATGCAGAAATTCTGGGACCGCGGTGTCGATTTCAAAATGGGCTATGGACTCACCGAAGCATCCGGTAACAACTTCTGGCTGCCGCCCGAACTGGTTCAGAAAAAGATCGGTTCCGTTGGCTACCCGATCTTTCACATCGATATGAAGATCATCAACGATGACGGTAGCAACTGTGAAACCGGAAAACCGGGTGAACTGCTTATCCGCGGTCCGCATATCGTTGCGGGCTATTGGAAAAACCCCGAGGCCACTGCAGAAACCATCCGCGACGGCTGGTTGCACACCGGTGATACTGCCGTTTGTGACGAAGATGGCTGCTATTCGATTCTGGGCCGGTCAAAAGAGATGTTTATCTCCGGTGGCGAAAATGTTTATCCGGCCGAAATCGAGTCCGTCCTGTTGGCTCACCCGTTCGTTAATGAGGCAGCCGTGGTCGGTGTGCCGCATGACACCTGGGGTGAAGTCGGCAGGGCATTCCTGGTGGTCGAAGACGGTTACAGCGAAGATGAGCTGAGGGCTTTTCTCCTCGAACGTCTCGCCAAATACAAACTACCACGTTCCATCGTTGTTCTTGATGCCCTGCCTTTGACGGCGATCGGCAAAATAGACAAGAAACTGCTTACCAGCAAAGAGGTTCCCGTATGAGTGTTTCCATACTGCCCGGTATAACCGCACAGAACATCACCACCGACCGCCTGACCACACGTGTCCTTTTCGCAGGGCCGGAAGATGGCGAACCGGTGTTGTTCATTCATGGAAACTTCTCCTCCGCCACCTGGTGGGAGGAAACGATGGTCAAATTACCACCCGTTACCGCGCCATCGCGCCCGACCAGCGTGGTTTTGGCGATGCCGACCCAACAGTAAAGGTTGATGCCACCCGGGGGATGCGTGATTTTGTCGAAGATGCACTGGCACTGATGGATCATCTTGGCTACGACCGTTTTCATCTCGCGGGCAATTCACTCGGCGGTCTGGTTGCGTGGTGGATGATGGCCGATGCACCCGACCGCCTGCTCTCGGTAACGCTACCGGGCGCCGGCTCCCCGTTCGGGTTTGGTGGCACAAAAGATGCGCACGGCACCCCCACCAATGATGATTTCGCCGGTTCCGGCGGCGGCTTGCTCAATCCCGTATTGATCCAGGGTCTGCTGGATGGCGACTATACCGCTGACAACCCTTTCAGCCCGCGCACGGTGCTGCGACTGCTGGTCTGGGGCCCGCCACACATCCCGGATCGCGAAGACGACCTTCTGGAGGCCATGTTCCAGGTACACATCGGCGATCAAGGATCTGCCAGGTGATAAGGAACCTTCTCCAAACTGGCCTTATGTCAAACCGGGCAAATGGGGTGCAACCAATGCCATGTCCCCAAAATACGCTGGTGACCTGGTCGATCGCATCCTCGCGGCGGAGCGCAAGGTGAAGGTGCTGTGGATTTACGGCGCCGAAGACGTGGCCGTTTCCAATAGCGCCGCATCAGACCCCGGCACCTGGGGCCCGACAGACAGACTCCCCGGTTTTCCGGGATCAGACGTGTATCCGCCACAACCCATGATGGAGCAGATCAGAACGCTACTTGATGCGTATGCTGAGCAAGGCGGAAACTACAAAGAAATCGCCGTCGAAGGCTCGGGGCATGTGCCTTTCATAACTCATCAGGACGAGTTCAACCAGGTGTTTCACGCATTTTTGACATAGGCGGCCCAAACAAGTTGCGCGCATCTAAAGTTGTGTGCGCGATTATCAGGTCTGAAGGAGCCGAGGTAGATCCAATCAAAAAGTGGTTTACCAACACCGATGCTCGCAGAGCTGAAAATATTCTTGGAGAAGTGCTCTCTTTTGTGGATGAAAATTTAGCAAATTCGGTAGTAATGGTTGACCAGATTTTCGGTTGCCCGCATGAAGAAGGCATCGACTATCCAGAGGGTGAGTCATGTCCAGACTGCTTGTATTGGAAGAATCGTGATCGCTTTACACAGGAGCTAATTCACTAGCGCGATCAACATAACAAAGCATTCAAGTCATTCGCTTCGCTCACCGGAAGCAACTCCGCTACGCGGCTTGACTAAAACGTTAGGTCTCAGAGGAAGGTGATATCGGTGTTCGACCCGGGTCAATTTCAGATAAACGAGCTTGGATACATGACTCAAGGTAAAAACAGGAAACTGCTTTCAAAGCGAGTCCGAAAGGGCGACAAGGGTTTTCCCATCGACTATCCAGAGGGTGAGTCATGTCCAGACTGCTTGTATTGGAAGAATCGTGATCGCTTTACACAGGAGCTAATTCACTAGCGCGATCTACAAAACAAAGCAGTCAAGTCATTCGCTTCGCTCACCGGAAGCAACTCCGCTACGCGGCTTGACTAAGACGTTAGGTCTCAGAGGAAGGTGATATCGGTGTTCGACCCGGGTCAATTTCAGGTAAACGAGGCTTGGATAGTATTCAAGCTCAATGATGCACCGGTGATAACCAAAGTAGATGGCGACTTTAATGTTCTCGCACTAATGGACGCAGCAACCAGCCGGCCCCTTGTTAACTCAGACTTTATTGATTCTTTATATCAGATTTGTTCTAAGAATCTATCGATTGCCACCAGTGATTCTGCCTCGTAGAGTAATGGCGCATGCCCCCTGTTGGGGATAACCGCTCTTATTAAATCCGGTTTGACCACGGTCATCCGGTTCACGGTTTCCGCTGAAAGGATATCCGAAAGTTTCCCATGCAAGACCAGACAGGGCATGGTAACTGCCGCGAAAGCGGTCCAGGGATCGACTTGAACCCCGGCTATCCGGCTGAGGTCACCTTTACGGATGGCCTCACCAATATTTGGGTCACATTCGATCTCAGGCCGGCCACCCTCCCCCTCCCGGTAGTTCTTATGGACAAAGGTATGCCAAAATTCGGCAGGCATATCCGGCAACGCAGCCTGATAGGTCTGCTCGCAGTGCAGGGCCGCTTCCTGCCAGTCTTTCACCTCAAACTGCTGGTCAAAAGAAGCCAGGATACGTGCGTAACCTGCCGGATCAGCCTCCGGCCCAACATCATTCAATATGACAGCCCTGACCCGCTTCGGTTGTTGCGATGCCATGATCATCGCCAACAGACCACCCAGTGACGTGCCGAGCAAAATGAAGCTGGACATATCCAGTTGATCCAACAGGCCCCAGGTATCACTGATATAGGTGGCTGGATGGTAGTTGCGCCAGTCAGGGTCCCAGTCAGATTGACCTCTGCCTCTCAAATCCAGACACAGAACACGGTACCGTGACGCCAGGTGTGTGGCAATCTCGTGGAAATCCTTACTGTTACGGGTCAGCCCCGGAAGACAGACGACGACATCTTTGCCTGAGCCATAACACCGGTAGTACAGAGACAGCTCATCGTTTGTCTTGTAGTGATGTTCGGTAAAGCCCATGGCAGGTATATTTTCGTTGATATGTCGTGAATGAAGAAACTGGCACGCAAAACTTGCCAAGTGATTCAAAGTATGCAACATTATGAAACATGAATCAACTTTCAAGTAATGACAGGACACCCAAAACCGCGCGTGGCAAACGTACCCGGGACAAGTTGTTGCAAGCAGCTGAAATCGAGTTTGGAGATAAGGGTTTTCACTCCGCTGCAATCAGCGGCATCACCCACAGGGCGGGTGTTGCACTTGGTACCTTTTATACGTATTACGAAAGCAAGGAAGAAATTTTTCACGACCTTGTCTCGTACATGAGCCAGCGTACCCGTCGCTGGATTGGTGAGCGGGTGGCCGGCGCCCCGGATCGCATGGCAGCAGAACGCCTGGGTATCGAGGCCTACATTGAATTTGCACGACGCCACAAGGGTATCTATCGCATTATTACCGAAGCCGAATTCGTCGCCAATGATGCCTACCGTGAACACTACGAAAGTTTTGCCAGTGCCTACCATGACAACCTGAAAAAGGCCGGCGAAAGCGGGGATATCCGCGAGGGTGATTATGAAACCTGGACCTGGGCCATCATGGGTATCGCCGTATTTCTCGGTATGAAATACACCGAGTGGGATGACAATGTACCCGCAGCCAGGGTTGCCGAGATTGTCACCGACCTGATTGCCAACGGCATCAGGCCGAGGTAATAGCCATGAGTTTTCCGGTTTTCGATATCCTGGCCAGACGTGCTGACCTGGGTCCGGAGCGGGTGGCCTTTGAGGATATCGCCAGTGGGGAGCAGGTTAGTTACCTCGACCTGCATCAGCGCACCGGCAGAACCACGGCCCTTCTATCAAACCTGGGCGTAAGGCAAGGCACCTGTGTCGCGCTTCTATGCCGCAACCGCATTGAGTTTTTCGAACTGCTGTTTGCCTGCGCCCGCCTGGGAGCCATCCTGGTGCCTTTAAACTGGCGTATGCCCGCGAAAGAACTGGCACCATTACTCGATGACTGCGGCGCGGAACTGCTTATTCATGGGTCCGAAGACGCAGATACCGCAATCAGCCTCGCCAGTAACAAGCTGTTGTTATTGGGCCTCGATGACAGTGGTGACGGCGGTTTTCGCAAGCGCCGTGATGACCGGCAGGCAATTGAGGGCAGGGCTGACTGGCCAGCGGACGAAACCTGGTACCTGCTCTACACCTCCGGCACCACCGGCAAACCCAAGGCGGTTATCCAGACCTACGGTATGGCGCTGGCCAATTACATCAATATCGCCCAGGCCATGGGTTTGCGCGCCGATGATACCAGTCTGAACTACCTGCCGTTGTTCCACACCGGTGGTATCAACCTGACAACGCTGCCGGCACTGATCATGGGTGCCCGTACACTGATTACACCGGGCTTTGACCTCGATTGCACCGTTAAGCTGCTTGAAGCCGGAAGGCTCGACACGTTTTTTGGTGTTCCCGCCATTTACCAGGCAATCAGCCTGCATACCCGTTTCAACGAGCTTGATCTCTCAAAAGTACGGTGCTGGGGTTGTGGCGGCGCACCGATGCCCGACAAACTTCTGCAGCAATTCGCCGCACGTGGTGCAACCGTACTCAATGGCATGGGGATGACCGAAACCGGACCGACCGTTTTCCTGATGGATGAGGCCAATGCCATGAACAAGATCGGTTCGGTTGGCAAACCACAGCTGCTGGCCTCGGTGAGACTGGTCGATGCGGATGGTAATGACGTCCCGCAGGGGCAGCACCGGCGAACTGTGGTTTTCCGGGCTCGGTATCACACCGGGTTATTACAACCGGCCGGATGCCAGTGCGGACGCATTCTCCGCAGACGGTTGGTTACGCAGTGGCGATCTCGGGCGTCAGGACGAGGATGGTTATTACTATATCGTAGGCCGTCTGAAGGACATGTACATCTCAGGCGGTGAGAATGTTTACGCCGCCGAGGTCGAAGGCCAACTCGCAGAGCACCCGGGCGTGCTGGAGGCAGCTATCATTGGCCTGCCCGACGAGAAATGGGGTGAGGTTGGATGCGCTTACCTGCTGCAGACAACCGGGTAGCCCGTCCATCTCTGATGACGAACTGGTCAGCTTTTGCAAACAGCACCTGGCGGCATACAAAGTTCCCAAACACTTCATATGGGTGGAAGATTTTGCACGAACAGCCGCAGGCAAGGTACAAAAACATCTTTTGCCCCCGATGACCACGAGCGGAAGAATGATGCAGGATCAAAAGGCCGTCATCGTTCATGTCTTTAGCCAGGCTGATTTCGATCTCTTTGCCCGTCTCAGCGGTGATAATAACCCGATTCACACCGACCCGAACTTTTGTAAAGGTACCCGTTTCGGACGTACCGTGGCCCACGGCCTGCTTTTGTGCAGCGTGCTGCGTGGACTGATTGACCACGTGAAACCCGGCAGCCGGATCAGCGAGCAAGCGGTGATGTTTCCAGCCCCCACTTATGCGGATGAACCGATGCAGTTCGCCGTTTCAGTAAACGGCAGCAAAAATGACGAATTTGAATTGGAACTGGAAGTGAAACGCCTGGATGATGACATCGTGACCTGCCAGGGCCATGCCACGGTGGTGACATGAGGGTTGGCGACAGCGTCAAAGTCACACGGGCATTCAGTATGCAGGACTTGCAGGATTACACCGGGCTGAGCGCCCATAAAACTTCAAGTGAACAGGTTCCCGAGCCACTGATAGGCGCCCTGTTCTCCTACCTGCTGGGTGTAAAACTGCCGGGCCTGGGTACCAACTACCTCAAGCAGGAGACCCGTTTTCCCGCAACCGCCAAGGTCGGGGAAACGCTGACCGCACAAGTGGAAATAACACGGCTCAGACCGGACAAACAGCTTGTGGATCTCGCCACCACCTGTCAGCGCGCCGATGGCCGTCTCATCGCCAGCGGCAGGGCACTGGTCTATGTAGGTGACCTCATTGGAAAAGCCGATTTTGGACACTGAGCAGCTTGTAACACTAAGGCGTCAGGGCAAGATCGCAATCGTGAGCCTGAATCGCCCTACGCGGCATAACGCGCTGGTGCCCGAGTTACTTTCCCGCCTTTTACAGGTGCTTGAGCATCAAGACTGCCAGGACGCGGCAGTGGTCATTTTGCGCGCCGAAGGCCGGTCTTTCTCAACCGGTGGTGACCTTTCCGGGTTCCAGGATCACCGGGAAACCATCGGCGACTATGCACAGGAACTGGTAGGTAAGCTCAACCAGGTCATCCTCACCATTTACACGCATCCTGCGGTCATGGTTTGCGCGGTTCACGGCCAGGTGACCGGTGGCGCAATCGGCCTATTACTGGCAACAGACCGGGTCATCATGCGCCGTGGTGCAAGCATCACACCGTATTATTCGGTGGTGGGATTCAGCCCGGATGGCGGGTGGACAGCCTTGTTGCCCGATATCATCGGTCGTCAGCAATGCATGAACTGGTTGGCTGGCAACACCAGCAAAGATGCAGATACCTGCCTGGCACTGGGTCTTGTCCACCAGGTGGTTGAGAACGACTGTGATGCCAGTGCACTGGACTGGGCTAAGATAGTCGCCGGTCATAAGACACACAGCATCACCCGAACCCGTAAACTACTCAACACAAACATTGAACACCTGCGCCACCGCCTGGAGGCCGAGCGCGAAAGTTTTGTCAGCCAGGTTCAAACCCGACAAGCCCTCGACGGCATCGATTCATTTCTGCGGAGAAAAGAACATGTATAAGTTGCTACCAGTTCTTCTTTTATTGTCCACACCGGCGTCATCAGCTGAACAGGCCCCGACACTAAGTATCGACACCGACCGTGTCACGGTCTCGGGCATTTCCGCCGGCGGGCAGATGGCTCACCAGTTACATATTTCCTACTCCGACCTGTTTTCAGGTGCCGGTATCCTTGCCTCGGGGCCTTTTGGCTGCGCAGACGGTTCACTTGCAACTGCCATGGCACGCTGCATGGGTAAAACCGAAACCTCCATACCGGTGGAGGAACTGGTTGAAGGGATCAACACCGCGGCAAAACAGGGTCTCGTCGCGGACACAAAAAACCTGGCAGATGATCCAGTCTGGTTGTTTCACGGCACCCTGGATACCACGGTTGCTGCACAAGTGAATGATGCAACCGAGGCCCTTTATGCCGAGTTCATACCTGCTGAACAAATAACTTATGTAAATGATTTTGCAGCTATTCACAATTTTCCGGCCCGCGGACATGGTAGTGCCTGCACCGCCATGCAACCGCCATTTGTAGGTGATTGCGATTACGACGCAGCCGGGGAGATATTGAAACATTTGTATACCGGCCTCGAAACGCCGACATCTGAACCTGAAACAGCACTACAAGAAGTGAACCTGCCAGACGCAACCGAGGCCGGTCTCAGCGATACCGCTTACCTGTTTGTTCCCCCTGCGTGCGCCGACGGCACACAAGACTGTGCACTTCACCTGGTACTGCATGGCTGTGCCCAGTCCGCTGTCACAGTCGGTACGGATTTCATGCAACAAAGCGGCTACCTTACCTGGGCGGAAACCAACGATATAATCCTGGCCTTCCCACAAGTGGTGCCGGGCACGCTGAATCCCTATGCCTGCTGGGATTGGTGGGGTTATAGTGGCCCCGACTATCGCTGGCGGAACGGCAAGCAGATGGTCGTGGTGACCGATTGGATTAAAAGCCTTCAGGAGTAAACAGGATGAATGGCAAGGTATATGTCATTGGTCTTTATCTTGAAAGCAAGAGCAGTGATGCGAATGTGATCATCAGATCCGGTCAGTTTTACTCCAGGTAGTGCTGGTGTGCCATCAGTTGTCCGACCATCGGCTGAAACACGATTAGAATTTGTGCCGCCCGGCGTGTTTCATTCCGGTAGATATGCGGTTGTGATGCCAGGAATAACAAACTATCACCCTCTTCAAGTGGGTATTCCTGTTCATTGATCCTGCATATCAGAGCTCCGCTCAGGACATAAACAAGTTCTTCACCCGAGTGGGTAATTTGACTGGTGGTGCTGCTGCCACCCGGTGCAATGGTCATTAAGAAGGGTTCGAGTTGCTGGTTTTGCAAACCACTGCCCAGGTTCTCCATACTGACTCCGGCCGTTTCGGACTTTAGCCGCCGGTTTTTTTTCAAATGAATCACCTGACCAACGGGATGTTGCTCAAAAAATGCGGTAATCGGCACAGCCAGTGCGGTTGCCAGGCTGTGCAAAGAAGACACCGTCGGCGAGTTATCTCCGCGTTCAATCAGGCTGATGGCATTGGTTGAAAGACCGCTTAACTCCGCCAACGCGCGCAGTGACAAACCACTTTTTGTTCTCAACTCGCGAATCCGCTGCCCCACCAATTGTTTGTCACTCATGATTGATTCCTTGCTGTGTGTTCTTATTCACGATCATTATGGATCATTTATACATTTTGTACCAATATAATTGACACTAACCTAATATAGTTGTACATTGATAGTGAAGAAATGACCCTGAAACCAGAGGTACACCAACCATGAAAATTGCGATTGTTTCAGATGACGAACAAACCATCAGCCAACATTTTGGCCGTGCTGAAAAGTACATTGTGGTTTCGTGTGAGCAAGAAAACATTATAGAACGAAAATCGCTTCCCAAGCTTGGGATTTGTCATTCTTCCAGACGTCATCATGGCGGACACGGACGCAACGCAGACCCAAGGGGTAGCGGTTTCGGGCATCAATCCAAAGCTTCACATATGCAAATGTATGAGAACATCGAGGACTGCGACATCCTCGTAAGTCGGGGCATGGGGCGTGGTGCCTATCTTGACCTGCAGCAACTGGGTATCAGGCCAATTATCACGGACATTGCCGATATTGAAACGGCAATTCAAGCCGTAATGGATAACACCATCGTCGACCATGTTGAAAAGCTGCACTGATTTTTAGACGAAGGAGAGCCGGTGATGAAACTCTCAAAATTCATAATCCCCGTACTCGTGCTTGGTGCACTATTAATCGCCTACAGCGGTCCGTTAAGAGCGGCAGAGACCGGTTCCATATCCGGCAATGTATATTGTGATCACGACAAAAATGGCATTTGTGATTGTGAAGAAACCGGTCTGAAAAACATCCACGTTCAGATTTTTGCTGAACATTGTGGTGGCACGGCCCTGCAAACCGTTGCTACCGATGATAAAGGCAATTTCGCCTTCGAAAGCTTCAGCCCCGGCACCTACTTTGTTTCAGTCGACCTGGACTACGTCTGCGGAGGGCGTGTCCCGACCACCAAACACTGTCAACAAGTCAAACTGGTCAATGGAGAGAACATCAATCTTCCTGCTTTTGGTTATTCAGAATACGGTCAATAACTCCTTCGCTTGACTGTATCCTGGATACCGAAACCGGGGCCAGGACAGAAACCTGATAATTTTCTGTTCTGGCCCCATTAAATTTACTGCCTCAGAACTCATGTGCCTGTAACTATTGATCAGTCGGGAAGCCAATGGTGGTGTGGTGTCTTGATTCAGGACATGGCGTGAACCCCTCCCTGGGGCCTCTGGCGCGACGTCCATCTTCAGGCGCCGCGTAAATCTGTCACAATCGCGCCGCACATCCTTGTGCTCCATCGCGATATACCGTTCATCCTGAACATAACCCCCTCGGCTTTGTGCGAATTCATGAGTCAATGGTTTCTGATAGATGCACGTCGTGTGACGATAAAGCTGGGGTGGGTGGTTACTACTAGGACCGTACGAGGCAGGAAGCCGAGTCCGAGCGCCACAAGGATGTGACTAGCGAGTCCTGGTAGTAACTCCCATCACAGCGCCCCACGTTCAAATCTGTAGTTATATCATTAGAGCTAACCAATAATTAGAAAGGATTCCTAATCCCCGGGTCTGATACTGAACGACAGATGATAAACCCCATTTTCAAGTGTGCTTTCAATGGGAGTGGGTGCGCACTTGTGAAATATGTGAAGCATTCTCGCATTATCGTGCAGTACGTCCGCAGTGAACCTGCCGATACCACGTTTTCGAGCGACTTCGAGCAATTGATTGAACATGGATATCCCCACGCCCTGACCCTGCCAGTCGTCCCTGACGATGAATGCCACCTCTGCCGCATTGCTGGCCTTGTCCACCGAATAGCGGCCAACGGCGACGATCATCTCGTGCTCATCTTCATGTGTCACGCTCGCCAGTGCCATCGTGTTTACATAATCAATGTTGACAAATTTTTTCAGTTTGCGGTGCGGCATGGCCTGCATTTTTGTGAAGAAGCGATGGTATAAGGTCTCGGCTGAACAGGCGTAAAACAGATCCCGCATCATGTCTTCGTCAGTGGGAAGCACCGGGCGCATACGTACAGATTTACCATTGGTGCTTGTGAATGTTTTTTCGAACGAACGGCGATTCAGATCGCCATGCCCAAATACGGCCACCTGGTCGGCATAAACAAGCTTCCGGTTACGCGCCTCTTCCATCAATTGTTCACGATGATCCGGGTGCGATATATGAATCAAGGCCATGGCCCGCTCACGTATGGTCTTGCCGTGCAGGTCTGCAATACCATATTCAGTGACCACATAATGCACATCGCCCCGGCTTGTAACAACACCGGCGCCCGGCGTCAGGGTCGGCACGATACGCGATACCTTTCCACCACTGGCGGTGGACGGCAGCGCGATGATCGGGCGACCCTGATGTGAGCGTGAGGCGCCACGTATGAAATCGACCTGACCACCGATACCGCTGTAAAAGTAGGTGCCCAGTGAATCGGCACAGACCTGGCCGGTCAGATCGACCTGCAGGGCAGAGTTGATCGCAACCACGCGGTCGTTCTGTGCGATGCGGAACGGGTCGTTGGTAAATTCCGAGGGGTGAAATTCACACATCGGGTTGTTATCGATGAAATCGTAAAGTCTGCGGGTGCCGATCGCAAAACTGGCGACAAGCTTGCCGGTATGAATATTCTTCTTCGAACCGTTGATCACCCCACTCTCGACAAGATCAATAACACCATCGGAAATCATTTCTGAATGTATGCCAAGATTTTTCTTGTTACCCAGACATGACAAAACAGCATCGGGAATCGTACCGATACCCAGCTGAAGGGTCGATCCATCCTGGATCAGATCTGCAATATGCTGGCCAATCTGTTTTGCAATATCATCAACCTTCCCCGCCGGTGCCTCGAGAATTGGCTTGTCGCTGGGGACCAGCTCATCGATGTTATTGATATGGATAAAGCAATCGCCGAGCGTGCGCGGCATGTTTGGATTAACTTCGGCCACCACGTGACGGGCACTCTCGGCGGCAGCCTTGGTAACGTCAACGCTGACACCGTAGCTGCAATAGCCATGCTCGTCAGGTGGTGACACCTGGATCAAAGCGACATCGATCGGCATCTTGCCGCGACGAAAAAGCCGTGGTACCTCGGAAAGAAAAACGGGAGTGAAATCGGCACGACCTTCCGCGACCGCCTCACGGACGTTTGGACCAATGAACAGGGCGTTGTGCCGGAAACCATCCTTCAGTTTCGGATCGGCGTAAGGTGCGACCCCGAGGGTGAGGATATGGGTGATCTGTGTGTCTGCCAGTTCCGGCCCGCGATCTGCCAGTGCTTTGACAAGCAGTTGTGGCTCCGCCGCCCCCGAGCCAATGAAAACCCGCTGACCACTCCTCACTTTACTCACCGCATCTTGTGGGGTGGTCACCTTGGATTGGTATTTTTCTTGCCAGTTAACCATTGGAAATATCCTTGATATCTACTAGTGATCGGTAGTGGGGGGACTAACGCTGAGTCGCTCCCTGTTCATCGGATCTGTCGCGAGATTCTTGCGTAAATGTTCATGAAAAGCCAACAAATCCGAGTCTTTTATAAGCAGGTGCCGAAACACCGGATTCACTTCGAGCTTGGCATAAGGAATTGACGGGAAATCACCATCACGCAGGAAGTGAATCAACTTCAGTGTGCGGAATGCATCAAACCACGTGTGCATCTGGCGGGTGAACTGATCCAGGTTCTTGCTTTGTCTGAAGGCATGAACGAGCGCCTGATCTGTTTTGATTTTTTTTAGACCAGCCAATAGCGCTTGCAGCTTTTGACTCCGGTTTTCCATCTGCTGATCCGGAAAAATGTCGGGGCTCAGCTCAGTAGAGCCAGACTCCCAGACCGCAGGCAAGCTCTGAAGCCACAGTTTTAACAACTCAAATACCACCGGGTCATAGAATCGAAAGTCACTCACCGGGTCAGCCAGACCGGTGATTTTGTTGACAGCGGCACCGGTGCCAAAAGGAACCCGGTCAGACCGACGCGATTCGATCTCGATCGCCTCATTGTCCGCATCCTCCCCAAGCTCCAGCACCGAACCGACCTTGGCCAGCTTGTTGAGTAAATAGAAATCCTCACCTGCCTCACGCTTGGGAAAACCGCGAACCTTTGCATAATGAATCGCGTTGACCGCCATGGTGCTGCCAATGGTGTGAAAAGCATAGGGTGAACGGGCGAGTTTCATACCGGCCACGTAGTAACGAAGCGACAGCTCATACAACAGGGTCGCCATTACAACCTCCCTGCTCTCTGATCTATCCTGATCATCGCTGTGGCTGAAGGGATAAATAAGAGCCGCAATCTTCGAAGCGCTATCCTGCAGCCTGTTGCTGCGTGTAAAATAGGTTCCTGGTAGCTGCACGTCGGCATCGGTGCAATGTATCCAGGTCGTGTGAATACGTTGATGGTGAATCAGCCAGAGCGCAAGGTCGACGCCAATTTTACGGGCAAAACCAACACCGCCCCTGGCAGGTAACTGCCGCCCTTCACTGAAACGGTCGACCAACAGCAGGTCGCGCCCGGCACACGGATCCCGCCACAAGCTCAAAACCGAGCCATGCGCAGAACGCCATAACAGCGTAAACCGTTCCTGTACCGCTGCCTCCAATGCCCGGTTGCGCAGGGAAACTTTCTCCGCTGCGTTCCCGAGCTTCATTGATCACCAGGATCATCAGACTGCGCCCACCACACGGGGGTGGGGACCGAAGCAAGCCGGGGGACTCATTACAGGCAGGTATAACCATGACGTTTTGCCAGCTCAGCTGATCCGGCAGGCCGTCCAGTGCTGAAACTTCGGGTTCAGCATAGTTATGCAGGTATTTTTCCACTTCAGCGTGTTTGCCCCGGTATGCGCTAGTGAAGCGCGAGCCGGATTGGCAGTTCACTGACGATCGCGGCCTCTGCTTCAAGTAGTTCCTCAAGACGTTGCTGCACCTCGGTTGAATCAAAATATCGCACGGCAAATTGCAGGAACAGGTCTTCGTGGCCCAACTCGGAACGCGTAATCGCATCGTAAAATCGCTTCAGGTCACCTTCAGGCAGGGCCGCCGCGATCAAACCAAAGCGCTCGGCACCCCGTGCCTCGACAATAGCGGCAATCAGTAAGCGATCCATCAGGTAAAACTCACTGCCCTGTCGAAGGTGGCGGCGCAGGGCGTTGACATAGGGGTCTTTCTCATCAGGCAGTAAAACAAGACCACGTTCGTGCATAATTTTGACAACCGAACGAAAATGACTGAGCTCTTCCAAGGCCAGATCGACCATCGCGTTCACCAGGTCGGGCTTATCCGGGTAATGGGACACCATGGTCATGGCCATACTGGAGGCTTTCTTCTCCGCAGCAGCGTGATCCGGCAAAAACACATCCATTGCATTAACGATACCTGCGGCCCAGGCGGCAGGTGTTTTGAATTTCAGCTCCATCATGCGTGTGTTTTCCGTACCGGCAAAGAAGCCAATTTTACCCTGAATTTGGTGCATACTAAGCTGATGTATCGCAAGCAAATGAGAAATGGAAGGACAATTGAAGCGCACAGATATCTCTGACAAATATATCCGGGCGATGGGTCTGCAGGTAAGTAAACCTGACCTGGAGTTTTTAAGTGAAATCAACCGCCGTCATGCGGCGCAGTTCGCATTCTCCAGTGTCGGACCCTTGCTGGGGGACGACCTTCCTTTGGATATTGAATCACTTTACCGGCGAATTGTTGTGAACCGGCGCGGCGGATACTGTTTTGAACAAAATGGATTGATGTATGCCATGTTGAAGGCACTGGGCTTTAATGTGAGCCTGTACCTCGCCCGGGTTATTTACAATCAGGACATCCACCCGCCCCTGACCCACCGCGTCACGCTGGTTGAAATCGAAACAGAGCAATACATCGTCGATGTCGGTTTCGGGCCGCTGGGCCCGCAACTTCCGGTCTGTATGTCGGGTGTGGCGTCACGGCAAAACTTTCGCATATTTCGAATCGAGGAGCGCCACCCGGGGGTGTTTCATATGCAAACGCTGAAGGACGGCGCGTATTACTCCTTGTATAAATTTGAACTCGCCCGCTACGGACCAGCGGATTGCGAAGTGGGACATTTTTATTCGCACAAACATCCCTCGGCCACCTTCGTAAATCACCTCGTGGTTTCCAGAATCCTGGATGACGAGGTTCGCTCATTACGTGACCACGAGTTCTGGATGATCACCGAATCCGGAGAACGACGACAGATCATTGCAGACGGGACGCAACTGCGGGGTATTCTGAACAATCAATTCGGTGTCAGGGTCAGTGAAGCCGAGGGGCACTGCCTGTTCGAAAAAACAGCCTGACCCAAGCACGTGTTTCAACCTGATTCAACCTGGTTATCCTTCGTAATGTCTGATGCAGATTGAATTGGTCACAGCTTATCGTCAAAATGAGCGGCTAACCCGGACACGGATGCCAGAATGCTGCATCAAGGAAACAAAATGAAACTTAATCAAACCGTTATTCTCATCGTCGCCACAGCTTTACTGGCCGCTTGTAAGCCATCGACGGATACAAACGCGCCGGCAGATGCTGAATCAAGCGCCCCGCTGGCAGCAGTCATCGAATTGCCGGTCCGGTACTCGGTTATCAGTCTGACCGACCTCGATAGCCCTGACAAACTGACCGCTATGTGTGAATCAGAAAACCAGTTGATGCGCGAACACCTGGCTATCCTGGAGTCATTCGAGGGCAAGGCAACGATTGACATTTACTATAAATCACTCGACAGCCTGGCAACCAGTCTCGGCAACATGTCATCCGTCGCACAGAGTCTCAGCGCCATCCACCCGGACCCTGATTTGCGCACAGCGGGTGAGAATTGCGCACAATTGCTATCGGAAATCGGCACCGACCTGAGCCTGTCCCGTCCGATTTATGAGGCGGTCAGCCAATTGGATGTCAGCAATCAGGAACAGGCAACAAAACACTCTGTAGAAAAAACCTTATTGGGCTACCGTCTTTCGGGCGTGGACAAGGATGAGGCCACCCGTGAACGCATCCGCGAACTGAATATCGAACTGGTCAACATCGGCCAGACTTTCGACAGAAATATCCGCGAAGATGTGCGTACCCTGGAGTTGGATTCAGTCGAAGAACTCGCCGGCTTGCCACAGGACTTTATCGCAGCACACCCACCGGGTGAAGACGGTAAAATACGTATTACAACCCAGTATCCCGACCTGTTCCCGTTCATTACCTATTCTGAAAGTGATGCCCTGAGAAAAGAACTGCTCACGATGTATGGCAACCGCGCCTACCCGCAGAACAAGGAAGTACTCGAACAATTGATGGCCATGCGCTTTGAACTGGCTCAATTGATTGGCTTCGAAAACTATGCACAACTGGTTACCGCGGACAAGATGGTCGGCTCACCCGAACGTGTCGAGGGCTTCCTTGAGGAACTGAAGGGATACACCACCGAGGCCAATGACCGCGACTACAACATACTGCTGGAACGTCTGCGCCAGGATCAGCCTGATGCGGAGCGTGTCGAATCCTGGCAATCCGCCTACATCACCGAAAAAGTCCGCAGGGAGAAATACCAGGTCGATTCAAAGGAGACCCGCGAGTATTTCAATTACGACAATACCCGTGACGGAATTCTGACCATGGTGCAGGACCTTTTCCAGGTACAGATCCGACCCTGGCAAACAGAAACCTGGCACGATGACGTTCAGTCTTACGAGTTGCTGGATGGTGAGCGTGTGCTGGGTCGCTTTTACCTCGATATGCACCCGCGTGAAGGCAAGTATCAACACGCTGCAATGTTCCCCTTCGTCAATGGTATCGAAGGCGAGCAACTGCCGGTAGCAGCCTTGATTTGCAATTTCCCACGCGGTACGGAACTGATGCAACACAGCCAGGTTATTACCTTTTTGCATGAGTTCGGGCACCTTATTCACTGGATGTTTGCCGGTCACCAGGAATGGAGCAATGTTTCCGGTATCGCCACCGAGTGGGATTTTGTAGAAGCACCATCCCAAATGCTGCAGGAGTGGGTTTGGGATTATGAAACCATCTCCCGTTTTGCAAAAAGCAGTGACGGTGAGGTCATACCCGAAAAACTGCTGGACAAGATGATTCAGGCACGTGATTTTGGCCTGGGTATGGCAACACGCCGTCAGCTCAGCCTGGCTGCGATGTCCCTGAACCTGTACAACGAGGATCCGGCCAATGTTGACCTCGATGAACTGATTCCCCGCATGTCTCGTGAATACACCCATTTCGAAGCCATCCCGGGCACACACTTCTATGCCAACTTCGGTCACCTGAACGGCTATTCCGCAATCTATTACACGTACCAGTGGTCATTGGCCATCGCTACCGATATGTTCACCCGTTTTGAAGATCAGGGCCTGCGAAATGTCGAAGTTGCCGGCGCCTACCGCGATATCGTCCTGGGCAGCGGCGGCGCCCGCCCGGCGGCAGAACTGGTAACCGAGTTCCTCGGCAGGGACATCAGCTTTAAACCTTATGCTGATCGTTTGAGTGGCAAGAAATAATCAAGCTGATTAAAGACTGGAGACAACCCATGTACGCAAGTACATGGGTTTCTTCAAACACGTGAAAAAATCCCGCGTCCCCACTACCCGTTTCGGTCGCCTCGCGAGGCTGGGCCTGACTGCGGGCGAATTAGCAATGGGCGGTGTTGCAGAGAGTGTGCGTCGACTTGCCAGTTCAAATCCCAATGATGCCTACAACGTGTTACTCACGGCAACCAACGCTAAAAAACTGGCCAGCCGTCTTGCCGGTATGCGCGGCGCTGCCATGAAAATGGGGCAAGTCCTGTCGATGGAAAGTGCGGACTTCCTGCCACGGGAATTTGCCGACGCATTGGCCATCCTGCGTGACTCTGCCGATACGATGCCGCTTTCCCAGATTAAGCGGGTGATGGGACGGGAGTACGGCAAGGGCTGGCAAAAACTATTCATTGATTTCAACTACGAACCGATCGCAGCCGCCTCGATAGGACAGGTACACCGCGTGTTTACCGAGGATGGACGTGACCTGGCGTTAAAAATTCAGTATCCGGGTGTTGCCAAAAGCATCAACAGTGATGTCGACAACATGGCCATGTTGATGCGTCTGATCAACCTGTTACCGGTTGAGATCGATATTTCGGGTATCGTCAAAGAGGCCAAGCGCCAGTTACATCAGGAGGCGGATTATATCGTCGAGTCACAATACCTCAGGGAATATCGAAAACTGGTTGAAGACGAACCACGCTTCGTTGTTCCAGACGTTCATGACGACCTGACAACAAAGCGCGTCCTGGCCATGGATTACATCGAGGGTGTACCCCTGGAATCTCTTGCTGAACACGGGGTTGCACAAGAATTGAAAAACGGTGTCGGTGCCCTGCTACAGCACCTGATGTTCCGTGAATTACTTGAGTTTCGCACCATGCAATCAGACCCCAATTTCGCCAATTACCTGTACCAGCCAGAAACGGATCGTGTCGTATTGCTGGACTTCGGCTCCACCGTCAGCTTCGAGGAAAAATTCACCCACCGTTATGCACAAATTGCCCGTGCGATGATCGATAAGGATGATGTCACATTACGTCGCCTGGCTCAGATGATGGGATATATCAACCCGGGTAACAGCGATGCGTATGTCGAGCGGGTGCTGAGCCTGATCCGGCTTGTCTCAGAGCCGGTCATCAAGGGCGGGGTTTACGACTTTGGCACCTCTGATGTTTTTGCGCGTGGAAGGGATGCCGGTCTCGAAATGTTCTTTCAGGACATGAGCGAATACAAGGTTCCACCACCTGAAACCATGTTCCTGCACCGCAAACTGGTTGGCTGTTTCATGCTCTGCTCACGTCTTGGCGCACGTGTGGATGTACAGAAACTGATCATTCCCTTCTTACCAGCAAACTAGGTTCACAACCGCTCGGCGAAAAGGGGCTTGCTTTAAACTCGCCTCGCTCTTGATATTGCTTAAAACAACTACCGGTCTTAAGCTACTGCTTCCATCACCTGGACCGCATTCTCAATAAACAAGACACAATAAACTATAAAATATGAGTATGAATATGAATCCACATAAATTATTTGTTTTGACGTTTGTAAGCTCCGTTCTGATCAATTGCTTACCTGTGCAAGCCCAGGAACAACCAACCGATACCACGCTAGCCGTACCTGTTGTCGTAGACAAGGGCCCGGAGGATGCGCTGGACAGGGGAAACCCGCGAAGCAGCATCATCGGTTACCTGAACGCCGCGTCTGAATTTAACTGGGAAATGGCCGCTGAATACCTGGACCTTCGTAATTTGCCACCTGAAATCGAGGAAATCGGCGGACCCGAACTGGCAAGGCAACTCAACCATGTAATTTCGCGTTCAGTGTGGCTGGATCAACTCAGTGTCAGCGACAGCCCCGAGGGTTTGCAGGGGGATGACCTGCCGGCGTATCGCGACGAGCTTATGAAGATTAAGGGAGAGGATGAGGAAGTTCCGATCTGGCTGCAAAGGGTCCCACGGCCGGACGGCGTCATGATATGGAAATTGTCCAACCGCTCAGTTGCACGAAGTCCCCGAACTATATGATTTCTATAGTTACCCGGCATGGGTAGAAAAAATTCGTAGCTGGTTTCCAGCGGATGCGTCTTTCCTGGGGCTGGAAGCTTTTAAGTGGTTTATCCTTATTGCTATCGCGCTGGTCTTCTGGCCTGTCTATCGCCTTATCGGTATTTTGCTGGCCCGGTTATTCAGTTCGCCGGATAAAGAAATATACCCCCTCATCAGGAATATCTTCACCGGACCGGGCGTCTTAATCGCCATCCTGCTCACCTTGGGAATGGTAGTAGACCGACTAGGTGCCGGAGCGCTTGCGCAGCAGGTGATGAAAGCCCAAACCCTTAGCACCCTGGCCATTGTCTGGGTGCTCTGGGCCATCAGCAACCTGGTTAAAACCTATCAGCAGGAAAAACTGAACAGGGTGGGTCGCTCCGGGGCAGCAAAACTGATGCAACCGCTGACAACCCTCGTCAAAATTCTCATATTTATTTTCGGCCTGCTTTTCTGGCTGAATAACATCGGCGTTAATATTACAACCGTATTGGCCGGTCTCGGTGTCGGCGGTCTGGCCGTCGCGCTGGCCCTGCAAAAACCGATCGAGGATATGATGGGTGCGCTGACCATTTTTTCCCAGGCATCAATGCGGGTGGGCGACTTCTGTCGTTACGGAAATGAAATGGGGGTTGTCGAAGATATCGGTTTAAGGACCACCCGCCTGCGCACACTCACGAACACCGTGGTTTCGATACCCAATGCACGTATTGCCTCTGTGGAAGTCGAAAACATCTCTTACCGGACCAAAATCCGCTACTGGCCAACGCTTCGGTTGAGATACGACACGACCCCGGACCAGTTGCGATCCATAATGACCGGTATTAAAGAGGCGCTGGAGCAAAACGAACAAGTTGATGAAGATCCGTTACGTGTGCGCTTCACAGACTTTGACGATGACGCTTTGTTAATCAAGGTGCACTCTTTTGTAAAAACCACCGATTTTGCAGAGTTCCTTGGCATTGCAGAGGAAATCAATATCCAAATCATGGAGATAGTCAAGTCTGCGGGTGCTTCATTTGCCCTGCCCGGCAGAGCCATTTTTATGGAAGGCGATAAAGCTTAAAGAAAATTTTAAGGGCCGAATATATTTATTGATCCCGCCCTGATTTACGGGAATCGATACGCTAAACCGAGAAAAATGTATCCGGCCCCTATATTGCTATATTGTTGCTACTTCAGTACGACAATCTCCACGCGCCGGTTAAGGGCGCGGCCGTCGGCCGTGCTGTTGGGCTCTGCGGGCGCATCCTCACCGTATGAAATGGTTGCCATGCGGCCCAGCGCCACGCCTTGTGCATGCAGTTGACGCCGAACGGATTCCGCGCGTTGTAAACCGAGTTGCTGGTTGTACTGTGCTGGCCCGGTTGAATCGGTGTGCCCCTGGATTTCCAGATACACGTTCTGGTTGTCGGTCTTCAGATCGCCGGCCAGCTTGGTCAGCCGTGATTGCGCACCGTCGGACAACGTCGACTTGTCCGAATCGAAAGTAATTTCATCACCATTGAACACAACCGTGTAAAGGAATTTGCCCTGGGCAAGAACACCTGCGTCGGTCGCCCTTTCCAGTGCCTGCCGGCTGGTTTCCGTCAGTTCGTTAATTCTGTCATTCTGCTCATCCAGACGTGCACCCAGACGTGCATCCAGGCTGGCTACGCTTTCGTCTACATAACTCTGGGTGGCGCAGCCCGACACCGAGACAATCACGGCCGCCAGCAACATTACTCTGCTTATATACATAATCTTATCCCCTGCAACATTCGAGTGTTGAGAGACTTTCGTCTCACCACCCATTATCCACTCAAAACAGATAAAGGAATGTTGTGAATTTGATTAAGTTTTCTTAAACCGTGATGGGACCCGCATGGGTTGAGCTCGGAAAAGGTGTCGGGATACCCGGACAAGCGCATGTCCGACTGGAGAAGGGACACTTCTTTTAACACACAAGCAGGAAAACCAGAAACTTATACACTTGAATACCCATAGTTCGATGAAATTTTGATTGTGGCGATTTTAGTACCAGGACGAATCCACGTGTCGAGTTATTCCAGAACTGTATTCCAGTATGGAATTGACCTGAATCAACTAGGTGGGAAAGTCCGCCTGAAACAACTAGGTGGGAAAGTGCTCATGAGTTAGCATGGGAGGTCGGTGGCGGGAAGTGCCATGCCTCGATCACTTCGAGTTGACGCGTACCCGCGTTTCAAGCAAATAACTTACTCACAACAGGTCGCCGAAACATGGTCGAGCATCCTCAAGGTCTCAAGCGCGGCGTCACTGAAATCAAGTTCCTGATCCACGATCTACGCGTGGAGAGATTTGTCAACGAAGTGATTCACTTTCACGCCACCGTCAACACCGATCTCGAGATCCACGGTGTCGAGCAGGCGCAAGCATTTCACGATGAGGACCTCCGGGAACTCAAGAGAAAAGCCGTCGCCCAGCGCAAGGCCCTTGATCACTACAACAACGCGGTCAAAAACTTCTCTCCGGACGAGACAATCCTCGCCGCGGGCCGCAAATACGTTCAGTGCGTCTACAACACCTGCGAGTTCATCATGGACCCGCGTTGGGAGCGCACGGACACGTTTCTGTCGCTTCTGCCCGAGACATCACGCAGCGTCCGCTCATACCGGCACTGCCTGAACTGCATCCGCTGGATAAGTGGTGTGTACTACCGCATTCACTATTTCATGGAGGAGAAGGACAAAGACCTCTACGAAAAATTCGACGTAGCCGAGGAGTTGCGCGATTTCATACGGAACGTCGTTTACAGTTACGTCATAGAAAAAACCAATGCCCGTGTGGAGATACGCCTGAACCAGCTCGATTCGGCCGTCCTCGGAGGCAACCGTCACCGTTTTCGCCGTATGATTTTCAACCTGGTGATGAACGCGGTCGATGCGATGAGTCATAAGAAGGTCGGCGTGCTGACCATTAGTGTTTTGGTCGATGGTGACGGTGTCATCCTGCGCGTGCGCGACATCGGGTCCGGTATACCCGCCGAGAAGATCGAGCAACTCATGACCGACAAAAAGAGCCTCGATGGCGAATTGCACTCCCTCGGGTTTGTTTTCGTTCGCCAGACGGTTGCGGAATTCAACGGATCATTATCCATTGATAGCGTGGTCGACAAGGGCACTACGATATCGATCTATTTGCCACGACTGGTCGGCGCAGTTGCCGAACCGCAGAAGCCGGTGGAGAGCGAAAATACCGACCTTGCCCACAAGGTCGACAAGCTGCGGTTGGAAGAAAGAGCCGCATACCTGAAGAAGACTGCTAAAAGCGGCAACGAACATGACACCTGCGGAGAGGCAATTTATGGCGACTACCTGGTTTCGGATGCGGAGTTTCCCGGGTCCATCTTCGCCATCGCGGTGACGGAAGACAACGAGATCGATCTCTTCACGCACAGACCGTACGAGCGCCATTGGAACATCACGCACGAGGATTTGTCACCGATGCTTTTCGAGGCCACCATGCGCGGCCGGCTCGAAGAGGAAGAGGACAAGACGCCGGCCCTGATTTTCAAGTCACCTCAGAGTGTTCAGGAGTACTTTGAATTCAAGGGTGTGCCCGACGAGGATAGAAAACCGGAAACATATATCGCAATGGTTCACGATGAACTGATCCGCATCAGCCGGACCATGATTGACACGGGTATGCCCGCGGACATCGGCGTCCGCGTGACAGACCTGAAGCAATTTTTTCCTTATAACCAGGAGTTAGCAGAACAAGAGCTTTTCCCACTGGAGACATTGGCAAGGCTCAGCCAGCATTCAGAAGAGAACCCGGAGTAAAGCGGCGATGTCAAATGTAAAGGTAGGGCAAGTAAGGCCAGGGTTCGGGCGGCAAGTAAAACCAATAGAAAGGAGATAAAGATGTCTACATTGAAAACAGTCTTACAACGCAAGATCGAGGAGCATCGCCCACGCACGATGAAGCTACTCAAGGAACACTCAGACGTGAAAGTCGGCGAAGTCACGATCGGTCAGGCCATCGGTGGCGCGCGCGGCGTCAGGTGCCTGGTGACCGATATATCGTACCTGGACCCGATGGAGGGCATCCGTTTTCGCGGCATGACAATTCCGGAGGTGTTCGAGGCCCTGCCGAAAGCACCCGGTTGCGAGTACGCGTCCGTGGAGAGCTTCTGGTATTTCATGCTGACCGGTGACGTACCGACGATGGAGCAGGCCGAAGAAGTCATAGAGGATTTCAAGGGCCGTGCGGAGGTGCCGCAGTACGTCTTCGACGTTCTGAGGGCGATGCCGAAGGATTCGCACCCGATGGCTATGTTCTCTACAGCAATCACTTCGATGCAGCGCGAGTCCGTCTTT
>CAVVLP010000004.1:0-269477 GCA_963749115.1 uncultured Gammaproteobacteria bacterium | reverse complement strand
GCGTCGACCGGTTGAGGTCGCAGCAAGTAAGCAGCTATCCACCAAGCGTGATTTTCAACGATGTGAACTTCCTGAAACGGCCAAATACCAGGCCCTGGACGAATTAATGTATTCGGCCCCTTTAACTCAGGAATGTTCGCATTAGTGTAACCACGCAGTTCAACGAAGACTGCAGTCCCCCCCTGTTCAGATGACACCTTGCTGAATCGCAACATGCTCATGGACACTTGGCCCGCCGCGGAAGAATCGGGTATGCTTGCCGACGCTTCGGTATGCTATTTAGTACTAGCCTTTACTCACACGCCCCAGGGAGTTGATACGTTAATGAAGGTTTACGCACACTGGTTAATCGCCATCCTGTTGTTCTCTCCATTTGCGCAGGCCGCCCCGATCACTGTCACAAATCCCGGTTTTGAAGCTAATGTGCTGGCGGACGGTTTTTTTACCGTGGGTATCGTGACGGGGTGGACCCTGAGCGGTTCCGCAGGGGCCTTCAACCCCACCATCGCTTCATTTCCGGGGGAGGCGCCAGAGGGGAGTAACACGGCGTTCAGCAACGGCCCGACCCTCACCCAAACGGTGAGCACGGCCGTGGCAGGGACTCTCTACACGCTGACGGTCCTGGTTGGGGCACGCGCGGATATTCCCGGCTTTTTTCCCGGCTATACCGTGGCACTCCAGATCAACGGCAGTACCGTCGCCTCGGCAAGCAGTCCAACACCGGCCGATGGCACGTTTTCCCTGGTGACAGTTCAGTACACTGCCGGCGGCCCTGATGACGGTCTGCCCCTGGGGATTCTTCTGGATTCCATCGGGATACAAACCAATTTCGACCTCGTACAGCTGGATGCCGCGGCACCGCCCGGTTTCTCCAAGACCTTTGCGCCCACGATAGTAGCCGTCGGCGGCATCAGCACATTGACGTTTACGATTGACAACAGCGCCAACGGCACGGCCATTGGCAGCCTGGATTTCATCGACAACCTGCCAGCGGGCATGCTTGTTGCTACCCCGTCCAACACCAGCACCACCTGCAGCGGCGGCAGCCTGACAGCGATCACCGGCACTAACAGCATTTCCTACACCGGCGGCACCGTGGCTGCGTCCACCAGCTGCACGATCACGGCGGACGTCGTCACCGCATCACCGGGCGTATTGGTGAACACCAGCGGTGCACTCACATCTGACGCCGGCAATAGCGGCACCGCTGGCAGTACGCTGATAGCGGTGGCAGCCCCGGTTTTCACCAAGACCTTCGCACCCAACCCAGTTGTCATTGTGGCAACCAGTACGCTGACATTCACTATCGACAACGCCAGCAACGCGGCGGCGGCGACTTCGCTCGATTTCACCGACACATTACCGACGGGCATGGTGGTGGCCTCTCCGCCCAATGCCTCCACCACTTGTACAGGCGGCACCTTGACGGCGGTTTCCGGGGCCGGTGACATCAGCTACACCGGAGGCACGGTCTCGGCGTTCGCTTCCTGTAGCGTCGGCGTGGACGTGAGCTTCTATGAGGCCGGTGATCTGGAGAATGTGAGTGGCGATCTCACCTCCAGCGCAGGCAATAGCGGGCCTGCTTCGAGCACGTTAAGCGTAACAGCGCCCACCACCAACCCGATCCCGACACTGACCTGGACAGCACTGTTCGCACTGATCTTGCTGATTCTGGGTACAGGCATTGTAAAAAAACGTAGACCGGGGTCAGAGTAAAGTGCCAGAGTAAACCGGCAAGCATGGGTAGTTTTTGTGCTGAATTGGGGTAAAGTTTGTTGGTGGAAGTGGTGGCCAGAGGTGGAATCGAACCACCGACACGCGGATTTTCAGTCCACTGCTCTACCGACTGAGCTATCTGGCCACTTCTTCTAACACCTCTCTGGAATCAGAGAGCGCGGTATTAAACCGTTTAGACGGGTTCAAGTCAAGAATTATGCGTCTTATTTGTTGTCTTCGGGTACATATCCTTCGGGTATGGCTGAACCTTCGCCGAAAAAAAACTTTTCCATTTCGCCTTCAAGAAACTTCCTGTGCTCCGGTTCTATGGGGCTCAGGCGGTGTTCGTTGATCAAAATGGTCTGATGCGCCAGCCATTTTTGCCAGGCTTGCATGGAAATATTATCAAATATCTTCTTGCCCAGTTCACCGGGGTAGGTCTGAAACGCCAGGCCGGGCAGTTCTTCATTCAGTAGCATGCATTTAACCGTACGTTCAGTCATTTCCCGTCATTCTCCAAGTATGTTTCCAGCAGGTGCCTTACCGGTCTTGGCAGACCGAGTGCAGGCCATTCCTGCTGGCTGAACCAGCGTTGATCAGGCGTACATTCTACCCTGCCTGAGTCCATTTCTGCATGGCCAATTAGCGGTTGGATGGTCATTTGGATATGGGTCAGTTGATGTTGCAAGGGTGCAAGTGACTTGAGTGGGTGATTATCAAGACCAAGGCGCTGTTGAACCGGCCGGCCATCATCATCTGCGGGCAATGACCACAAACCACCCCAGATTCCGGCGGGTGGGCGTCGTTCGAGCAGGACGTTTCCATTTCTGTCCATGAGAATCAGCATCTGAAATGACTTCTTGCTGATTTTCAAAGCCGGGCGCCGGGAAGGGAACTGTTCGACAGTACCGGTCCCGAATGCTTTGCAGGTTCCGTTGACGGGACACTCCTCGCAGGCCGGCCTGGTGCGGGTACACAATGTCGCGCCCAGGTCCATGATGGCCTGGGTGTAATCGGCTCCGCGTCTGGCTGGTAGCAATTGTCCGGCGATATTCCATAGCTGTTTGTGAATACTGGCCTTGCCCGGCCAGCCTTCAACTGCGAAATAGCGGGCAAGTACCCGTTTGACATTGCCATCGAGGATTACGGCAGGTTTATCAAAGGCCTGTGAATAGATGGCATTGGCGGTGCTTTCGCCGATTCCGGGCAGGGCGGCCAGTGCCTCCGGTGTTTTTGGCAGATCCGCATCATGAGTTTCCATGCAGATTTTAGCGGTCTTCAGCAGGTTGCGGGCCCGTGCGTAGTAACCAAGACCCGACCAGTAGGCCAGAACATCATCGTTCGAAACGGCGGCCAGGCTTTGAATATCCGGAAACCGCTCCATAAACCGGTTGAAATAGGGAATAACGGTTTTGACCTGGGTCTGCTGCAACATGATTTCGGAGACCCACACACGATAGGCGGTGCGTGGGTGCTGCCAGGGCAGGTCTTTACGGCCGTGCTTATCCCACCAGTTCAGCAGTTGGGTGGAGAATTTCAAATCGCCCGCTTAGTCCAGCGGCAGGATGGCATTGATAAATGTACCCGCGTCAAAAGGCCGCAGGTCTTTTGCAGCCTCACCGACACCGATATAACGGATCGGGATACCCAGTTCACTGGCGATGGCAAACAACATACCGCCGCGTGCGGTGCCATCAAGCTTGGTGATGGTGATACCGGTGATATTAACTGCCTCGTTGAAATGCTGCGCCTGGTTCAGGGCATTGGTGCCGGTACCGGCATCGACCACCAGCATCACTTCATGCGGTGCAGTTTCGTCGACACGGCTGATGACGCGGCGAATCTTCTTCAGCTCTTCCATCAGGTTGGACTGGGTATGAAGACGTCCCGCTGTATCTGCAATCAACACGTCGATTTCACGGGCCTTGGCGGATTCTATTGCATCAAAGATGACCGCGGCGGAATCTGCCCCGATACCCTGTGAGATCACGGGTACATCATTACGGGCACCCCATGATTTGAGTTGCTCGACAGCGGCGGCCCGGAACGTGTCACCGGCAGCCAGCATCACCGACAGGCCTTCCTCTTTGAAGCGTTGTGCCAGTTTGCCGATGGTGGTGGTTTTACCGGCACCATTGATGCCAACCATCAGGATGACAAAGGGTTTGCGACTGGTATCAATGGCCAGGAACTGCTCACACGGCTCAATCAGTTCGTATAGCTCTGCCTGTACCGCCGGCAATAATGACTGTGGGTCCCTGATCGGTCCATTGCTGATAGCGGTGCGCAGATTATCCATGATACCGAGGCTGGCCTTGACGCCAACATCAGCGGTCAGCAAGGTGGTTTCAAGCTCATCCAACAGGTCTTCATTGATATCGCTATGCCCGCTGACCAGTGTTTTCAGCCGTTTTCCGATGGTGTTGCGGGAGTCTCCCAACAGTTTTTCCAGAGGGTCAACACCGGATTGTTCCACCGGGCGAAGTTGCACATCCTGTAACTCACCGGGTGTTTTGCTTTTCTTTTTGAATATTCGAAACATGAGTTTGGGATTAACCCCTGACAATAAAAGAGATATGCTATCAGCTTGGTCGTTTAAAAAAAGGTACAACAGAGGCTCCTTACATATGAGCAAATCTGGAAAAAACAATAGCGTCAGAATAATTAGCGGTGATTGGCGCGGGCGGCGTTTGCCGGTTGCTGATGTGCCGGGCCTGCGTCCCAGTGGTGACCGATGTCGCGAAACCCTGTTTAACTGGTTACAGCCCTGGATTCCCGGCGCAGATTGCGCGGATCTGTTTGCCGGTACCGGCGCGCTGGGTTTTGAGGCAGCATCACGTGGCGCCGCGTCCGTGCTGATGATAGAAAAACACCCGCGTGCGCAGGAAGTTTTGCGCCAGGGTATCGAACAGCTACAAGCCGTACAGGTCAACCTGCACAGTGGTGGTGCGATGTCGATGATCGAAGACTTTAAACCCGACAGTTTCGATATCGTATTTGTAGACCCGCCGTTTGACAGCAACCTGGCTGGTCTGGTGCTTGAAAGACTGGACAAAACCGGATGTGTACGTCGTGGCGGATTTGTATACGTAGAATCACCGGCAACCAAACCGGTTTCTCCTCTGCAGGGCTGGAGAGTCTGGCGTGATCAGCAGCTTGGTGATGTTCGTATGCAGCTTTTTCGCAGACAAATTGAGGATGACGAAAGAAATCTCCCCGACGACGGGTCTGATTAGTGAAGACAGGCTCCCCCGCCTGTTTTCAGTCCCTGCATTAAGGCCGGCAATAACGCCGGCCTCTTTTTTGCGAGTCACTTATTTATTGGCACTTTGGTTTAATCCCGCACCTTAACAAGGGTAGAATAGCTGTCCTTTAAGATTCAGCAGGAAATGCAATTGAAAAACTCCCCCCGTGTCGCGGTATACCCTGGTACCTTTGACCCGATAACCCATGGTCATACAGACCTGGTTACCCGTGCTGCGCGGGTTTTTGAACACGTGATCGTGGCGATTGCAGAGAGCCCGCATAAAACTCCGTTTTTCAGCCTGGAAAAACGCATTGAGCTGGCCGAAAGTCAGTTGGGACATCTGGATAACATCTCGATTGTCGGGTTCAGTAACCTGCTGGTCGATTTTGTCCTGGAAAACGGTGCCGGTGTCATTGTGCGCGGACTGCGTGCGGTTTCAGATTTTGAATACGAATTCCAGCTGGCCAGCATGAATCGCAACCTGTGTGACGACGTTGAAACCATGTTCCTGACACCTGATGAAAAATATCGGGTTTCATTTCCTCCACGCTGGTGCGTGAAGTGGCCCGACTCAACGGCGATGTCTCCCAGTTTGTCGGGCCGGAAATTGAGCTTGCGCTCAAGCAACAATTTGACTCTGTGGGTCGCTGACCTTGGCACTGACAATCACCGAAGAATGCATCAACTGTGATGTCTGCGAGCCCGAATGTCCCAACGAGGCCATTTACCAGGGTGTCGAGATTTACGAGATTAACCCCATGCTCTGCACCGAGTGTGTGGGCCATTTTGATACACCGCAATGCGTGGAAGTCTGTCCGGTCGAATGTATACCGAAGGACCCCGGCCACGTGGAAACAGAGGAACAACTGTGGGACAAATATCACAAACTGATTGCGCGGAGCGGAGCTTTGAAAAAAATTATATTTATCCTGTTGGCGTCGGTGTTTATCAGTGAAGCCGGTTTTTCCGCCAGTTTTGAACCCGTGTGGGGCAGGGACGGCATGCTGGTAACTTCTGTTGGTCCGGCGGCATGGGCCGGACAACAGGTACTGGAAAATGGTGGTAATGCGGTGGATGCCGCCATTGCGACAGCATTTGCAGCAGCCGTCGCCCATCAATTCAGCTCCGGTCTGGGCGGCGGAATGTTTGCGGTTGTGCATAGTGCAAGTGACGGTACCACTACATCCCTGGATGCACGTGAGACGGCACCGGCAGCCGCGACTGCGGAATACTACCGGAAAAACCCTGATAGCATCAGGAGTGGTGCCCGCTCGGTGGCCATTCCAAGTATGGTTCAAGGGGCCTGGGCCCTACACGAAAGGTATGGCTCCCTGCCGTGGAAAGACCTCATAGAACCTGCAATTAAGATGGCCAGCGAAGGTTTCCGGGTCGAAATCTGGCATCACAATGTGGTTAAAAGGGTCGCCGAGAGGCTGAAGGACTATCCGGAAACTCAAAGGATACAGACAGTCGATGGCATGGCGCCGCCTTTGGGCTGGAACCTCGTGCAGGAGGATCTGGCGGACACACTCCGCCTGGTCCAGCAAAAAGGTGGAAAGGCACTGGCGCTCGGGCCGATTGCGGCAAAGATCGAGAAGGCAACCGACGGCGCTGTTACCGAGTTGGACCTGGCGCGCTACGAGGTCAAATGGCGTGAACCTGTCCGTGGATCTTACCGGGGCTATGAAATCGTCAGTATGCCACCACCAAGTTCGGGTGGTGTTTTACTGGTACAAATGCTTAATATCCTGAGTCGCTATGATTTAAGCGCAATGAATTATGGCTCCAGCGATTACGTTCACCTTTTGGCCAGCACCATGAAGTTGGCGTTCGAGGACCGGGCCCAAAACATGGGAGATTCTGACTTTTACGATGTACCCGTGGAGCGCCTGATTTCCATGGAATACGCGGATCAGCAGGCCGCCAGGTTTAACCCCAAGGGCCAGGTCACTGTTCGGGGTGACCACGCGCAGGTACCTGATGATGACGGTACGACGCATATTTCAGTGATCGACAAATATGGTAATGCCATTGCACTAACCCAAACGGTTAATACGCTTTTTGGATCCAAAATAACCGTACCGGGCACGGGTTTCGTGCTGAATAACGAGATGGACGATTTCTCTGTCGGCCCCGAGTTGGCCAATTCATGGGGTGCCACCGGTTCCGCGGCAAATGCCGTGGCGCCGGGTAAACGTCCGCTGTCGTCAATGACACCCACAATCGTCCTGAAGGATGGCAGGCCGGTCATGGCTATCGGTTCGCCGATGGGAACATTGATTATTACCACTGTGCTGCAAACCCTGATAAATGTCATAGATTTTGACTTTGATGCCCAACGCGCGGTGAACTCGCCACGGTTTCATCACCAGTGGAAACCGGATCGTTTGACACTGGAACCGGAATTCCCGGTAGAAGTCAGGGAAGACCTGCAGTCCCTCGGTTACGAGTTGCGGGAGTACTCGATTATTGGTGCGGCTGAATTGGCCGTATTCGACCCTGGAGCCTGTATGTTCTGGGGTGGCGCTGACGGCCGCAGGGATAGCAGGACAGGTCCGGCGAACTTTACACCGGTGCCCAGGCCATCCGAAACTGTGCGGTGCGTGGGTACGTCCAGGAACACCGCCGAAGACGTTCCCGATTGAGAATTACTCGGCCTGAAAGAATATCCAGCAAATCAAACCCGGAGAGTTCGATGAAGAATCTTCTTTTTATTGCCATTGCCTGCTTACTGACAACCTCGGCACACGCGGGTATCACGGCTGAAGAAATAGACCAGTCTGCTGCTGCAGTTCAACCACAGGTGGTTGAATGGCGCCGCTGGTTCCATCAGAACCCCGAGCTCAGTAACCGTGAATTCAATACCTCGGTCAAGATTGCTGAAATACTCCGCGAAATGGGTCTGGAGCCTAAAACAGGTATTGCCCACACCGGTGTTATTGCAGTGATCGAAGGTGGTCTGCCCGGTCCGCTGGTTGCCATCCGCACCGATATAGATGGCCTGCCGGTTGAGGAACAGACCGGTTTGCCATATGCCTCGACGGCACGCAGTGAATACAACGGCCAGGATGTGGGTGTCATGCATGCCTGTGGTCACGATGCCCATATGGCGATGGTGCTGGGTGCGGCGAAAATTCTGAATGATATGAAGGCCGAACTGGCCGGTTCCGTCATGCTGATTTTTCAGCCGGCAGAAGAAGGCCCGCCCGTGGGTGAGGACGGTGGTGCTTCGATGATGCTGGATGAGGGTATATTCGAAGAGCGCATGCCGGCGGCAGTTTTTGGCATGCATGTTGGTATCAGCACACCCGGCGGGCAGTTTTCGGTTAAACCCGGCCCGATGATGGCGGCATCAGATGGCTTCAAAATTACCGTCAAGGGCAAGCAAACCCATGGTGCACGGCCCTGGGATGGTGTGGATCCAGTGGTTGTTTCATCCCAGATCGTACTTGGTTTACAAACCATAGCCAGCCGGCAGGTTGATGTAACGCTGGCGCCTTCCATCATCAGTGTGGGGCGTATTACCGGTGGTGTTCGCTACAACGTCATACCGGATGAGGTAGACAATGGAAGGCACCATTCGTACCTTTGATCCCGATATGAGGGACTATATTCATATGGCCATGGAACGCACGGCCCGACTGATCGCTGAAAGTGCCGGTGCGGAAGTCGAGGTTGAAATTTACCAGGGTCCGCCTGCTGTAAATAACAACGCTGAACTCACATCCCTGGTCATGCCGGCCCTTGAACGAGCTTCCGGAAAACCGGTGCTTTCCATTCAGCCACAGACCGTGGCCGAGGATTTTTCCGAGTATGGCGCCGTTACACCGGCCGTGTTTGTATTCCTTGGCAACTGGCCCGAAGAGATGGATCCGGCAACCCAGCCAA
This sequence comes from uncultured Gammaproteobacteria bacterium, assembly GCA_963749115.1. Lineage (GTDB taxonomy): Bacteria > Pseudomonadota > Gammaproteobacteria > Xanthomonadales > SZUA-36 > SZUA-36. The sequence continues at coordinate 260,626 of CAVVLP010000004.1, read as the reverse complement.
CCAACCACTCACCTTACTTCCACATGCATGAGCCCTACATGGAAAGAGGTGTTAAAGCCTATGGTCACATGGTGGTGGATTTCTTGAACTCGCAGGCAGCAACGAAAGAGTAATACCTATGAGTGGGCCGCTGGATGGCACCCTGGTGCTGGATCTCTCACGGGTGCTGGCAGGTCCATGGGCCAGCCAGGCGCTCGCTGATCTCGGTGCGCGTGTCATCAAGGTTGAACGGCCGGGCCGGGGTGATGATACCCGTAGCTGGGGGCCGCCTTACCTGGGCTCGGGCGAAGACAAGGAAAGCGCGTACTTTCTATCTGCAAACCGGGGTAAGGAGTCGATAGCAATCGATTTCAAAGACCCGCGCGGGCAATCCGTGTTGCTTCAGCTTGCCCGCAAAGCGAATATATTGATCGAAAATTACAAGCTTGGCGGGCTCAAGGCCTATGGTCTTGATTATGATTCGATCCGTCAGATCAACCCGGCTATTGTTTATTGCTCGATCAGTGGTTTTGGACAGACGGGACCCTATGCCAAAAAGCCTGGATACGACTTCATCATCCAGGCCATGAGTGGATTGATGAGTATTACCGGCACTGAGAAACCCACCAAGGTAGGTGTTGCTGTCTCCGATATCATCACCGGTCTGTACGCGACGGTGGGGATCCTGGGTGCCTATACACGCGCCCGTGAAACAGGGCAGGGTGAGTTTATAGATATATCGCTGCTGGATTCACAGCTCGCTACACTGGCAAACCAGGCTTCGAATTACCTTGTTTCGGGTCAAAGCCCCGGTTTGTCAGGCAATGCCCATCCGAATATTGTTCCGTACCAGGTCTTTGAAACTGCCGATGATCCGATCGTGGTTGCAGTGGGTAACGATACCCAGTTTGTTTCCCTTTGTAGCGCTATTGGCTGTGAGCACCTCGGTATCGGATCCCCGGTTTAACAGTAATTCGGTGCGTGTAGCCAACCGGCAGGAACTAGTCGCCCTGATTGCTGAAGAGCTCGCAAAGCAACCGGCAGCATTCTGGCTACGCAGTACTTGATGATTGCGGGATTCCGGTCGGACCGGTTAATACCATTGGTGAAGCATTCGCTGACCCGCATGTAATCGCAACAGACAAACAGTCATGCAACTGGAACGCGCTGACCTTGGTGCAGTACCCGGTGTACGTTCACCCATCAGGTTTCAGAATTGCGTGGTAGACGAGGGCAGGGCCGCACCGGCATTGGGTGATTCAACCGAAGCAGTTTTACGTGAAATTGGCTTGAGTGAAGCAGACATTAAAACTCTGCTCGACGACGGGGTTGTCGCCAAATCGGGCAAATAGTAAATAATTCCTCGTGATTATTTACTTTCAGACCACAGCAACCCGGCTATCGCGAGCGGAACGATAACACCCACTGCACTTACCCATTGTGGAACACTCCACTCGCCAACGGTAACTTCGATACCACCAACCAGTCTTACCAGGTGGGCAATGGCAACAAGAGTGAGGAGCAGGATTGCGAGTTTTGAACCGGTTTTCATGCTTTTGGCCTTTTAAACTAACCTACCTAAAGGATAGTCCAGGTTTAGGCCACAAAAAAGCCCGGCTGATACCGGGCTTTTTCATTTGTCCACGATAAAGAGTCAAGGCTTGATATATGCCCTCGGCATTACCGGGTTTTCGGGCAGATAGCGATCACGAAGTTTTGTCTGGCGTGATTCCATCGGAATCAGCTTGCCATTGATGACAACAATTTCAGCAGCGCTGGTCACCTCCAGTGGATCACCACTCCATAGCACCAGGTTGGCTGACTTGTCTTTCTGGATACTGCCCTGTTGATCTGCAACACCGAAAACCCGTGCTGGGGTGCTTGTGAGCGCGGCAATACCGGCCTCGTGTGGCAGACCATAGGAAACGGCATTACCCGCCATTTGCCGTTGCTTGCGTGCGTTGTGTGAACCGGCACCATTGATGATCACATCAACACCGGCTGCCTGCAAAATGGCAGCATTGTCGAGTCGAGCACCCAGGCTGTCGAAATTGCCGGGCAGGTTATACAGCGGATTAAGCAGAACGGGTACCCTGGCTGCAGCCAGTTGTCGGGCCACCATCCAGGCCTCTGTGCCGCCGGAAATGACCGCATCGAGATCATATTTTTCTGCAAACCGGAGTGTCTCCAGGATATCGCTGGCGCGATCGACATTAAATACCACCTTACCGCCGTTTGCATAACTCGGATAATGTACCGCGACCCGCCCGTGTCAATAACGCAGTTTCGGTTGATACCGGTGGGATATCGGCTTCCTGCATGGCCTGGTTCAGCAGCATCCATTGGGCGGCACGTGAGCCGCCACTCAGCTTGCTGGCGTCCCTGCCGACGTTGATGAATAAAACAGGTTTGCCAATAAAACTCTGGTAACCGCCATCAAGCAGGACCAGTCTGCCCCTGGCCGCCAAAAATTGATCCCTTGTGAGTCTGCACCCAACAAGTGTGAAGCTGAACCCTTCAATTCTTGTCACCGGAACCAGGCTGGAATTGGGGTTGTAGGCCGGTACAACATCAAATTCGGGGCGCATTTCCTGCAAGGCCAGACCGGAATCTGTTGACTCCTCCACCGCTGAAACTTCGGTAATGCCAATACTGGTGATTCCGGCAAAGAATCCCGGTGTCAGTGGTTTGCCTTCGGCGTTGAAAACAAAAACGTCATCCTGCGGCACCGGCAAATCTTTTCCAATATTTTGAACTTTTCCATCCGAAATGAAGATATCGGTGTTTTCCAGGATGCCGTCACCGGTCATGGTGTGTACCGTGGCACCGCGGATCATGATGGTGTCGTTGGCCTGCGCTGCCAGGGAAAAAATGGCCAGCAAGCCAATCAAAAGTGTTTTAAGACCGTTCATTTTGACACCCCCTGGAGTTGTCCCAGTTCAAAATCTGAAACCGGTTGCAGATCCGGGTTCTCCCGGTCATAGACCAGTGCACCATCGATATATACGTGATCGGCCTTGGCATACACGCTGAACGGGTTGCTGTTCCAGATGACGACATCGGCCATCTTTCCGGCCTCGAGTGATCCGGTGTGCTTATCAATACCCAGCGATTTGGCGGCATTGGAAGTTATCCAGCCGATCGCGTGTTCCGGGGGAATATCCATACCGACCCGGTTGCCACTGCTCATCGCCTTGGCAGCCTCCTGGTTCAGACGCTGAATACCTTCCCCACTGTCGGAATGTACGATGGCACAACTGCCCTCAGGCCGGTCCACCAGTGCGATGTTTTCCTGGATGCCGTCATAGGCTTCCATTTTGAAACCCCACCAGTCAGCCCATAAGGCACCACAGACGCCTTTTTCGGCCAACGTGTCAGCGATTTTGTAGGCTTCAACACCATGGTGAAAAGTGCCGACCTTGTAATCGAACTCATCCGCCATATCCAGGATGGTCAGCATTTCATCGGCGCGGTAGCAGTGCATGTGCACGATGATTTCACCGTTTAGAACACCCGCCAGTGTTTCCAGCCGCAGGTCGCGTTTGGGTGCCTTGGCATCGTCTTTCTTATCGTCAGCTTTTTTCTCATAGGCAGCCCAGTCATCGATGTACTGTTGTGCATCGATCCATTGTGCCCGGTAGGCAGCCATATTACCCATGCGGGTTGATGGCAGTTGCTTGCGGTCACCATAGACCCGCTTCGGGTTCTCACCACAGGCCATTTTCAGACCATGCGGTGCATCCGGGAAATTTCATGCCCTGGTAGCTGTTGCTATAGACGTTCTTCAGGGTCACACCACGGCCACCGATCAGGTTACCCGAGCCGGGTAAGGTTTGCAGCGAGGTAATACCACCGGCCAGCGCGCGTGAAAATCCGGGGTCCTGTGGCCAGACACTGTGCTCGGCCCAGACATTCGGTGTTGCCGGGTTGGTCATTTCGTTGCCATCCGAGTGAGCCTTGACCCCGGGGCTGGCATACACACCGAGGTGTGAGTGGACATCAATCAGACCGGGTGTTACCCAACGACCCTTGGCATCAATGGTGGTAACACCGGCAGGAGTTTCACCTTCGCCAACAAACACGATTTTGCCATCTGCGATCAGCAGGCTGGCATCGTCCAGTCGCTCACCGGTACCGGTGAGGATGGTGGCGTGGCTGATCAATGTCGGCTCCGATGGCAACGGTGCGTAGGTGGATGGGTAGTCTTCTGCCCGCAATTCACCGGATACCGGTAGCAGAGCCATCAACAAGGGCAGCAGAAAGTGTAACGATTTAAAACGCATGGAAATTCCTTCAATATTGCGTGAGGGTCAGCATGTTAGCAAACAGTGGAAAAAATTACCTACGTTCAAATCTAAATACACTTATTTCGACAAAAAACAGTGGTGCAATTTGAGAGCGCTTGCCGGTATCATCCACACGCAATGAATGAAAGCACAGAAAAACCAACACCTGAGATACCAGGCGATCTTGAGCAGTGGGTAGAGTCCAGCCTGGCGTCAGGGTCAAATATCCTCGCGACCTCAAACCAGGGGATCGTGCTGTTATTTGAAGGTGATGGACTGAAACTGGTGATCAAAACAGCCATGGGACGTGGCCCGGTCAGAAAGGCACGGCAGGCGACCCTGGAACGTGAGTACGCCGCTTATCAGCGTTTAAAGGGTGTTGAGGGTATACCAGCGTGTTATGGGCTGCTGGCAAAGCGTTACCTGCTGATGGAATTTATCGAGGGTACCGCCTACCGTCACGCGACATGGCAGGACCGGGATCGCTGGTTTGCTGAGCTTTTGCTTGTGATCCAGGCTTTTCATGCACGCGGTGTCAGCCACGGCGATTTGAAATCCAAAACCAATATGATTGTTGGTACTGATCAGAAGCCCTATATCATCGATTTTGGCACAACGTTTTTATACCGGGACGGATTCCACCCCATCAACAATCATTTGTTTGAATATGGTAAACGCCTGGATATCAATGCGTGGGTGAAGCACAAGTACCATGGCCGTTATAAAAATGCCTCGGAAGAAGACCGGCAGCTGCTGAATTATTCAAAGCTTGAGTACGTGGTCAGAAAACTACGCGGCAGACCCATGCACTGAGCCTGACCGCTGCAAAACAATGGACCTTTTCCGATCAACCCTGCGGGCTTTCTGCTGAAGTTTTACGACGGTACTCCTGCGCAAGTATTTCCAGCCCTTCCTCGATGCTGATTTCAGCGGTATAGCCAAGGTCGCGCTTTGCAGCTGAAATGTCGTACCAATGTGCAGTGGATAGATGCTCTGCTGACCATCGTGTCAAAGGTGGATCAGATTTTAATCCAAACAGTTTCCAGCCGGTCTCAAGCACGGTGCCTGCTGCGATCGCGAGACCCGGTGAAATGGCCTGAATCTCCACCTTGACACCGGCAGCCCTTAGCAAACCGCTGATGATCTCGCTTTGCGAGCGGGGTTCGTCATTGGATATAAAATAGACTTTGCCGCCAACTGTCCCGGGATTGGTTTCAAGTTTATCCAGGGCCAGCAAATGCGCCCTGGCAGCGTTGTCGATGTAAATGGTATCGATCAACTTGTCGGGCCCGGGCAGTTTTAATTTGCCATGCCTGACCCGTTCCAGCAATTTGGGCAACAGGTGATTGTCACCCGGTCCCCAGATCAGGTGTGGCCGTAATGAAACCGTATGCAATTCCGGACTGTTGGCCGCCATGACCTGTTGCTCAGACAGCGCCTTGGTTTTTGGATAGGGTGAATTGTAAGTTTCGGGATAGGGCAGGGATTCGGTGCCGCCTTCGATGTCGCCGTCGGAATGCGTAACACTGGGGGAACTGGTAAAAACCAGTTTTCTGATGCGGTTACTGTGGCAGGCGCTTATAACGTTTTCAGTGCCGGTGACGTTCGGGCCAAAGTAATCATCATAATTCACCGATAATCCGGCCTTGGCCGCCGTATGAATGATGGCATCGACATCTTTTGACGTTGCGTTCAGTAAACCGGCATCAGCAATATCACCTTGCACTACACCTGCGCCAAGTTTCTCAAGTTCATCGGCCGGGCTACGCTGATAGGCGATCACCTGATCGCCACGCGCCAATAGTTGGCGGCAAATTGCACTGCCAAGAAAGCCGCCACCACCGGTTACCAGGACTTTCATGCGAGCGTCTTTTCTGCCCAGAGGGCAAGTTTTTCCCTCCCGATCTTGGCGTTGTGACGAATATCGACCGGGAAGGATTTATGGAAAAGAATTTTCTGAATCGATCTTGAAACCGCATGACTCTGTCCAAGTTGAAGCAGGTCGTGTTGAATGCGGTGTTTGCGGGCGGCGTCCGGTTTGTCAAGCGGCTCGACACACAGAACCGGCGTTTGCTGACCGGCATTACCGATACCTACCAGTGCCGTACGAGCCACTTCGGGATGGACATTGAATATGGCCTCTACCTGGTCAGCGTAAAGGCACTCGTGCCCGGTAACCACTCTCTGGGATTTACGCCCGCAGTACCAAAGACGACCGTCGGTATCAAAATAGCCCACGTCACCCATACGGTGCCAGATTTTGCCTTCGCTATCGGTGATCTTGGCCAGTTGTGTTTGCTCAGCTTTTTGCCAGTAAGTGTCTGTTGAAGTCGGCCCGTTTACAACGATTTCACCAATGATCCCGACCGGCAATTCCACGCTGTCTTCAAAATGCTCCACGACATTGTCCGTTACTGCAATGATTTTTACGTTGTTCGGTGCAACCGGCCGGCCGACACAGGTGCCTTCACCAATCGCAGTGCGTTGCTCCACCTGTGCATTGAGCTCGGTGCCGGAAACACTGGCTACCGGCAGGCATTCGGTTGCACCATAGGGTGTGTACACCTCGGCATCGTCGGGCAGGGTTTTTTGCAGACGCCGGATAGTGGCCACCGGCATGGCAGCGCCGGCTGAAATTACCCGCCGTACGCCGGGCAGGCGTATGTTTTCTGATTCCGTATGACGACCCAGGACGTTTAACAAAGCCGGCGAACCGAAGATATTGGTCACGCCAAAACGTTCTATTGCCTGTATCAACAAGCGCGGGTCGGCTTTTGCCGGTCGGGTCGGGTCCATCAACGGCACGACCGTGGTCATTCCCATGGCCGGGTCAAAAAGTGCAAAGGGTGGAAATGTAGGCAGGTCTACTTCACCCGGCCGGATGTCAAAAGCCGATGTCAGCATCTCAACCTGGGCGATGAAATGCCGGTGGCGATAGACCACACCTTTTGGAATGCCGGTACTGCCCGAGGTAAATAGCAGGGCCGCCATCTCGTCAGCTTGCGTGTCTGCCAGCATGCTGCCTGAAGATTTTTGTCCAAGCTTGCGCAACTGCCTGGTATTCAGTCCGCCCCAGCCCAGTTTCGGGCCCGAGGTAACAAGTTTTACACCGGGTGCCCAGCCCAGCAGGCTGCGGGCAATCTGGGCCTTGGTAACGCCGATAAATGCCTCCGGCCGGGCTTCTGCCAGACAGGTTTTGAGTGGTTTGATGCCAATACCCGGATCAATCAGTACCGGGATGGCACCCGCTTTGAAAAGGGCAAAAAACATGGCGAAGAAGTCGAGACCGGGTGTCAGCATCAATGCGCTACGGATACCACGTCCGATACCATATTCAACCAGTCCGCGTGCGTACTGATCCGACAATTCGTCCAGCGCTGAATAACTTACTGATTCATAAGCAATACGGTTGCCACGTTTGCCGACGGGATAGTGAATTGCAGTATTCTGACCCTGCAACTCAGCCTGGCGGATCAAGGCTGATGCAATGTTACAGGTTTCAGTCCTGTTGGGGGCCGGGCTCATTTTTATCCATGAAATCACTGATGGCCTGTGTCAGGGCCTGGCCGCCATCCTCAAAAATGTAATGACCGTAATCGGGGTATTCGAGCACCTGCGCGTGCGGAAAAATGAGTTTCCACTGCTTCAGAAAATGCCGGTCAAAAACGAAGTCCTTCCCGCCCCAGGCAATCAGGCAGGGTTTGCCGGCCAATTCCGGCAGACGTGATTCGGTTGCCTGTACGATTTTGTAGCCGGGATCGTCGGGTTTAAGCGGAATATCCTGTACAAAACGTAAGGTTGCAATACGGTTGTCCCAGGAATCATATGGACCGGTATAAGCCTTGCGTACTTCTGCACTGACGGGTCTCTTGAACGCCACACGCGCCGCAATACCCGAGAATGCATTCAATCCCTGCACTAACAAGGCGCCGAGTTTTGTGTTGCGAACCAGCCACAGTGCGGCAGGCAATTTCTTTTCAGCCGGCAATGGAAAAGCTGCCGTGTTGCCGATGATCATATTGCCAATTTGTTCAGGTCTTTGGGTTGCCCAGCCAAAGCCAATCATGCCACCCCAGTCATGCACGACCAGGTGGATCACTGTTTTGGGCTGGAGATGATCCATCAAGGCACCGAGGTCGGATATCCTTCGTGCCAGGGTGTACGGGTACTGGCTGTCACCGGGTTTGTCGGACAGACCGCAACCAATGTGGTCAGGTACGATACAGCGGTAACGATCACGCAGCGCGAGCACCAGGTTTCGATAGTAAAACGACCAGGTCGGATTACCGTGTACCATCAAAACGACCGGGGCATCACGTGGACCTTCGTCGAGAAAGTGCATGCGAATTCCGGCTATGTTCAGCCACTGTGACTCGAACGGGTAAAGATTTTCAGGCGGCTGGTACACGTGTTCCGGCTCGCTCAGGAGGTCGTGCCCGAATTGTCATGGTGTGCTTTTGTCACCAGACAATTTCTGCCATTGAACAATTCAAACCGGACCCGATACCCAGCAGAGCGATACGGTCACCGCGTTTCACCTTGCCCATTGCAACGGCCTTTGCCAGTGCGATTGGAACCGCTGCAGGACCAATATTGCCGAGTTCAGGATAGATGCGGTGAATCTTTTCGGGGTCCAGACCCAGTACTTTCATCAGGGAATCCGTATGTGCTTTGCTGACCTGGTGGATGATGAACTGATCCAGTTCATCCACTACCCAGCCAAGCTTTTCGCGGGCGGCAGCAAAAGTTTTGGTTGCCAGTTTTAAACCTTCTGTCAACAAAACCCGTGTATCGGTCACCATGCGATCCATCTGGCCATAACATAGCTTGTTGAACTGTGTTGCAGCACGGGTTACGCCACCGAGGTAAGAATGTCCATCGGGAGCCAGTTCGCGTCGGCACATGACCACTGCGGCAGCACCCGAGCCCAGTGTCAGGGAAGCAAATTCCGCACGGAACTGCTCTTCCTCTATACCCGGTTGCGACAGACGTTCGATGGTAGCCTCGGTGATGGGTCTGCTGGATTCTGCATCGACGATTAACGCGTATTCGATTTCACCACGTTCGATCATGCGGGCCGCAACGTCCATACCATTTAAAAAAGCCAGGCATGCATTGCCAATGTCAAAATTGAGACAGCGTTCATGCAGGCCAAGATTGCCATGCACCAGGCAGGCGGTGGAGGGTTCCAGGTAGTCCCGGCAGACCGATGTGTTAATCAACACACCGATCTTATCCCGATCAATTCCGGCCTCAGCAATGGCCTGTTCTGCTGCCATGGTGGCTGCTTCGGATGGTTGTGTACCATTATTCCAAAAGCGACGGGCATTGATCCCTGATATTTCTTCTATCAGGCCCTGGCGGAGTCCCAGGCGATCTGTTGCCGTTCGCAATTGTTCTCCGATCTCTGCAGAGGTCATTTCGATAGGTGCATCTACAGCAGCAAGGGATTGAATTACTACGTTTTTAAATTGCATGAGTATCCGGGTTTGAAAAGGTGGATGCCGTGGATTCAGGCTTGAAATATTTGAACTGGACATTGTAGCTTAAGCGCGGTGTTGAGGCTACATGGTACCTGTTGATGCAACTATGTATTAGACTGATTCCATTATTGATTCATGGAGTGGCTAACGCAGCCGGCCTAGCAGGCCCGGTGGTGGGGATCGAGTGGAGCAGATAACATACCAGAACAATCGGGCCGGATTCATTCAGCCCAATACACCTGCCGTTGCGGGCGCTTGAAAAACCGCAGGGTAATGATGTGCACCTGTGGCACCTGGATCTCAGGCAACTGTCGAACCCCCTGAACTCCAATGCTTCTGCCGATTCTGCTGAATTTCCGGTTTTTCAACAACGGGCCACCAGGCGTTTTTACCTGCGCTTGCTACTCGGTGCCTATCTTGGCGTGCCAGGCAAGGATGTTCATATTACCCGCAGGGTTAAAGGCAGGCCGGAACTTGATTCGGGCCAGTCAAACGGTGAGCTGAATTTCAGTGTGGCCCGCAGCGGCGGTTGCTATCTGATTGGTGTGAGCAGTGGCGCGACCATTGGTGTTGATATGGAAATGGCCAAACGCCGTCCAGGTAAACCGCTGGCCCTGGCCAGGCGATATTTCAGCCAACAGGAGATTTCCGCCCTATCCATCCTGGACGAACGAGACGCTACGCCGGGCATTCATGCATACCTGGGCTTGCAAGGAGGCAATCGTAAAGGCCAGTGGTATGGGTATCGCGAACCAGTTATGCCGCTTCAGCGTGGATGTCGACCCGGATAGGCCACCCGCGGTGCTGGATATGCCGGATGATGATCCCGGTGCCTGGAAACTGGCCATTGCGGAGCCGGCAACTGACACCATTGCGGTGGTTGCGGTGCGCCAACCATCGTTACGGCTTGCAGGTTTCAGACTTTCAAAATAGCGCCACAAAATAGCGCCCAAAATGGCGTTGGGCATCTACTCATGGATATGTCTTCTGAAAAACTGTCCCGTAGTTGCCAGATACTGAAATCCCGCAGATAAACACAACAATCAACTGCCCGGTGAGATAGAATTGCGCAATTCTGGCTGGCAATAATCGAATAAGTTTCTTCTGCAACTAAATGAAAAACGTCTTTTATTTATTCCTATTGCTGATGTATGGCTGCACCACCCAGGTACAGCCTGAGCTCAAAATGGCCGTGGATGAAAAAATCGCGGTGCAGCGCTCGGTGGAAGTGCGTTGCGAGGCATCCAGGGACCCTTTTTGCGCCATCCAATCGCCATTGATCTACCTGGGAAGCATCGACGCACTTAGAAATCAGCATCATGCAGCGCTGCTGGATATTGGTGAAGACTCCCTCAAAGCCCGATCTGCACCTGATCAGGGCGGCTACACAAAGCATACAATTTCAGAACTTCCTGTTCCGCAGGGATCAGACCGGTGGCCTGATCATGCATGAACTGGTGCAGGCGGCGAATCGTGGCGTACAGGTACGGATATTATTTGATCAGTTATTTACCGTTTCGGAGTTGGACTATCTCGCCGGTCTGGCGCTGGAACATCAAAATTTCGAAGTGCGTATGTATAACCCCTTATTCAACATGGCGAAAACCAACAGGTACACCATGTTTGGCGGTGTAACCTGTTGTTTTAAAAAAACCAATCAGCGTATGCACAGCAAAGTACTGGTGATCGATGATGTCGTTGGCATGACCGGTGGGCGTAATATCGCTGACCGCTATTTTGATTTTGATGTCAATTACGACTTCAAGGATCGGGAAGTGTTGTTATACGGGCAGGTCGCCACGGAAATGCGTGTCTCATTTGATTATTTCTGGGATAGTGAAATGACCGCTGAAATTGGTCATCTGCGTGACGTAGCACCACTGATCGTGAGTGATGAGTCAATGTCATTGGCGCAATTTGAAGTGAATGAAAGACTTGAGCCGTTGCTCAAGGAGATTGAGGACAAACAGTTGATGTATTCATTGTTCGTGGATACAGCCCATCATGTTGGTACAATTGAATATGTTTATGACCTGCCGCACAGCAGTAAAGAAAAAGTCCCAGGTGAATAGTACCGACGGTCTGCATGCAGCACTGGCAGCGGCTGAGCGTTCGGTTGTTATCCAGTCGCCTTACCTGGTTTTGTCAAGGCGCTCACGCAAACTCTTCAAGACTTTGCGTAAAGATCACCCAGATATCGAGTTTCTGTTTTCGACCAATAGCCTGGCTGCGACCGACGCTTTTTCTGCCTATGCATTTACCTATAAACACAAAAAGCATTACATCAAGACCCTTGGTTTTAACGTTTACGAGTTTCGTCCTTACCCGCTGGATGCCGCGGAATTTTTCCCGCGTATGCCACAGTTGATCCTTGAAAAAAAGGATGGTGTCAGTAGCGGCAAAATACCCGCAGTCGGTCCAAACCCCACACTGGAGAGACCCGGGCCAAGGTCGGGCCTGCATGCCAAATCGTTCGTTATAGACGGCCATGTTTCGATGGTGGGTTCGCATAACCTGGATCCACGCGGCGAAGGTTATAACACCGAAAATGGCGTCATTATTTATGACAAGGCGTTCGCTGAAGAACTCGAGAACAGTATTCGCCGGGATATCGAACCGGGTAATAGCTGGGTGGCCGCAATGAAACCGCCGGGACCACCGGTTTTGGGTGGAATCAATGGAGCGCTTGAGTCGGTCTCACGCAGCCTGCCCATTTTTGATATCTGGCCGTATCGATCAACCACGCTGTATGAACTGATTCCAGATGCTGAACCTCTGCCACCAGGGGCAGAGGGTTTTTATCAAAACTACCGGCCGGTTGGAAGCTTCCCCGAAGTGATAAGCAGAAAAAGACGCGCGACACGTCATCATGGTCAGTTCGTTCCTGGGATTTATTACGCCGGTGCTGTGAGCGGGTTTCCGAGGTGATATAGATTCGTTGTTCTATGGGTAGAAAGTAGAAGGATTCAGGTAATGAGATATACGAAGGTTCGGGCCATGCGATTCGCATGGCAGTCGCTGAAATTGTCAAGCATGATGGTTGTTGGCCTGGCTGGTTTGATCGCTGTCCGGAACTGCCGCTGCGGATGACCTTGAAACGTGTTTGACTAATATGTTGATGCAATCCGGTGATTCAACAACGGTTGGGGAAATACGGGCCCATTGCGCCGAACGAATCAGAAGCGAAGCGCCAGCCGACCAGGACAATGAGCCTGCTGTGGTCATTGACCGGCTAGAACAGGACAGAAAGCACGTTCTTCAGCCATTTACCCTGATGGCTCACAAACCCAATTACTTCCTGGCCGCTGCCTACAACTCAAAAGGATATGACCCGGAACTGTTCCGGGAGCAGTATCGTGATCCTTCAATAGAATTTGACGACACCGAAGCCCAGTTCCAGATCAGTCTGAAGGCGCCTTTATGGGTCGATCTTTTTGACAGGGTTGATATCTATGCGGCCTATACCAACCGGTCCTTCTGGCAGGTCTATAACTCCGAATTGTCATCCCCGTTCAGGGAAACCAACCACGAACCGGAAGTGTGGGCCCAGTTCACTCCCTCCTGGGAAATTTTCGGTTTCAGGAATTTGGCCAATTCGATTGGCGTGGTGCATCAGTCCAATGGGCAGGGCGGGGTGCTGTCCCGGAGTTGGAACCGCGTCTATGCCAATTTTGTTTTTGCGAAAGGCAACTTTGCTTTCGGTTTCAAACCGTGGATCAGAATCTCGGAGGATGCTGCCAATGATGATAACCCGGATATTACCGACTACATGGGCCATTTTGAATGGCGCGCGGGTTATGAGTGGAAAGACAATGTTTTCAGCTTCATGTCGCGTAACAATCTTGAGTCGGGGTTTGACAAGGGCGCTATTGAATTTGGCTGGAGTTTTCCGCTCTGGAAGTACCCGTATCTGAAGGGCTACATCCAGTATTTCAACGGTTACGGCGAGAGCCTGATTGACTACAACCACCGTGTAAACAGGATAGGTATAGGAATTTCGCTGACCGACTGGTTGTAGGGTGCTTTACTTTTTACGCACCTGGATCAGGCTTTCATTTTCGGGATTCTTACCGCGTCTGTCTTTATAATATTCACGTATCAGGTTGAAATCCGCTTCGATATCATCGCTTGGATAGAACATGCCGCCCATTCCGACCTGTTTTTTTCCATAATCCAGGTAAGCCATCAGGATAGGTACGTTGGCGGCGCGGGCGATGGAATGAAAACCGGTTTTCCAGTGATCTGTCTTGCTGCGGGTGCCCTCGGGCGCAAGTGCCAATACAAGCCGCTCGGAGTTGTTGAATAAGTCGGTCATCTGTTGCATGTAGTTTTGTCCGCCATTGCGGCGTATGGAAGTGCCGCCAATCATGCGAAAGAACCAACCGTAGGGCCAACGAAACATACTGTGTTTGCCCATCCAGTGAATTTTAACGTCGATAGCCTTGGCTCCAAGGATCCCGAGCGGGAAATCCCAGTTACTGGTGTGCGGCGCGGCAATTGCCACGAATTTATCAATTTCCGGTGAATCTACGTGGATGGTCCACCCAAGTTTAGTGAGTAACCAATAGGACAAACGTTTAAGCACAATGCACTCGTTCTATCTCAGGGCTTTGAAGATTTGCCATCCACCCATGGCCAGCAAAATGACGCCGGGTGTGGAATAGCCCCATACATACCATGGCCCGGTTTCCATAGCGATCAGGATGGCGCCGGGGATGCTCAATGAACCGCCAGCCAATGCCTGCAGCATTTTTCGACCTGCGCTCTGTTGTTCCTGTCTTGATCTGGCCGCGTCTTCTGAAGCGGTTCGGGTCAGTAGTTGCCCGCTATTGGCCTTGACCAGGAAGTCGTGAACAAGCCCGGGCATTTCGGGAGCCTTCGCCAACCACCCGGGAAGACGCTCGCGTAGTTCCTGTGAAACATTTTCAATGCTGTGTCTTTCCCTGAGTATGGTTTCGAGTTCAGGTTTGGCCACCGACCAGATATCAATTTCCGGATCAAGCTGCCTGCCCAGACCCTCGATATTCAGCAGGGTTTTCTGCAACATCAGCAACTGCGGTTGTAAGGTCAGTTGGAAGCGGTGTGCAACATGGAAAAGATCAAACAGTAGTTTTCCAAATGATACTTCGTTCAATGGCCGGGTGAAATTGGGCTCCCCGACCGTTCTCACGGCTGCTTCCAAGTTCATCCAGCCGGGTGCTTTCCGGTACCCAGCCAGCGTCAATATGCAGGGCCGCAACCCGCCGGTAATTCTGATTGAACAATGCCTTGAAGTTCTCGGCAATGTAATAGAGATCCTTGGGTGAGAGACTGGCAACAATGCCAAAATCCAGGGCAATAAAGCTGGGATCATCCGGGTTGCTGGCATCCACCAATATGTTGCCGGGGTGCATATCAGCGTGAAACAGGTTGTCACGGAAAACCTGGGTGTAAAATACCCGTATACCCCGTCTGGCCAGTTTCTTCAGGTTGACGCCATGCTCACGCAATCCTTCGATATCACCGACCGGAAGTCCGGAAACACGTTCCATGACCATCACCCGGCGTTTGCACCACTTCCAGTACACCTCCGGAACATACAGATCGCGGGAGCCCTGGAAATTGCGTCTTAGCATGGAGGCGTTGGCGGCTTCGCGTTGCATATCCAGTTCGTCGAATACAACACCCTCAAATTCACGCACAACTTCCAGCGGTTGTATTCTCGCACCACCCTGCAGGAATTTTTCTGCAATTTTTGCAATGGCCTTGAGCAGGTCAATGTCCTTGCGTAACTGCTTCTCAATACCGGGCCGCACCACTTTGACCACGGCTTCGCGGCCATCATGTAACGTGGCCGGATGGACCTGGGCAATGGATGCAGAAGCCAGCGGTTGGGTATCAAACGAGGCAAATATCGTGTCGACCGGCTCGCCCAGCGCTTTCTCGATAATTTCCCGGGCCTGTTCACCCGGGAAAGGCTGGAACCTGGTCCTGTAACAGGGCCAGTTCATCGGCAATATCCAGCGGTAGCAAATCCCTGCGGGTGGAGAGTATCTGCCCGAATTTCACATAGACCGGCCCCAGTTCCTGCAATGCCAGTCTCAATCGTTCACCCCGTGGAAGCCCCGACACATCCTTGCCGGTCGGGATGAACACCCGCATCCAGCGAACCGGGCCCGGTAAGCGGGTTGTGTTGAACAATTCATCCAGGCGGTACCGTTTGAGAATGACACCGATATGCCAGATCCGCAGAAACTGACGCAGGCTATGTATCACGAACGGCGATCCTTGATTATGTCAGAAAAAACCTTGCTGGCGCTGCGTGCGGTTTCCCGCGCCGTCTCGGCGCCCTGGCGGAGACCCTGTGCCAACTGGTGTCCGGCCACATCGCCAAACATCCCGGCGAGCGGGCCTTCCCAGTCGGGTTCCAGTTTGCTGAATATGCGTTCAAGATCCCGGGCAAGACTCGCATCACCGTTGATCTGCACTTTTGAATCCGGCAAACCCCAGTCGGCCTCCTCGGGTTCGGCCATTGAGAACAGCGCGACCGGTGTACCACTGATGACCGTGTCCGGTGTGCCCTCTGCCTTCAGGCGCACACGCACAACGCCGTGCCTGAAAGTAAAAAATAGCGTGATGCCAAGACCTTCGAGATCCACCTGCAGCAAACGGCCTTCCAGCTTTTTGACCCGTGTCGGGTGACTCCATATCCAGTTGCAGGACGCGGTTGACGGCTGTTTCCAGGGCAAATGCAAGCACGCCCGGCAAAGGTGTGATGTACTCAGTCATGATGACCACTGTGTATGGCGACGACGCCGCCGGTCAGGTTGCGGTAGGTGACTCTTGAGAAACCGGCATCGACCATCATGTCTGCGAGTTCATCCTGCCCGGGGTGTTTGCGGATGCTCTCCGCCAGGTAGCGATAACTGTCTTCGTCGTCGGCGACCAGTTTGCCGAGCCTGGGCAAAATACCAAATGAATAACCGTCGTAAATCTTTTTAAGACCTTCAAATTCCACCTTTGAAAACTCGAGGATCATGGCGCGACCACCGGGTTTGAGTACACGGTACATTTCTCTCAACGCCGCGGGCTGGTCAGTAACATTGCGAAGACCAAAAGCGATGGTCACGGCATCAAACTCACCATCGGCAAAGGGTAATTTTTCTGCGTTTGCCAACGAGTATTCGATATTGCCGACAATGCCGCGGTCTTCCATACGCTGCCGACCGACTGCCAGCATCGCCTCGTTGATATCGCTCAAAACAACGCTACCGGATGAACCGACCCTTTTGCTCATCAATGCAGCGATATCGCCGGTGCCGCCAGCCAGGTCCAAAACCCTTTGACCAGGGTGGATATTGCTGATGGCAATAAAATGACGTTTCCACAAACGGTGAACCCCGAAAGACATCAGGTCATTCATCAGGTCATATTTATCCGCCACGGATTCAAAAACACCACGAACCAGCCGGGTTTTGTCCTCAACGGCTACATCCTGATAGCCAAAATGCGTGGTGTCGCCTGTGCCGGCTTTTTTATCTGTCTGTTCCATTCTTGAGACCAGTCTGAAGAAAAGACCTATTGTACCTTCACCGTGGTTTATCGTGGCAACTTTAGAATCAGATATCGGACGGAGTGGATAATTGGCTTTCGCAAAAGCAATCGTAGTCACTCTTGATCAGTGAGGGAGTCAAGGTGGTGTGGTAGGTTGATTCAGGACATGCCGTGAACCCATCCATGGGGGCGCGGGCTCGACTTCCTGTCTCGCACGGTCCTGAATCAACCTACCACACCCCCTCGACTCTGTGCGAAAGCACAGCGTATCGACTTCTGATGGATGTGTACCCTTAAAAGGTGAAGATACTGCAACCCCACGGCTTTGTGCGAATGTATGTGTAGAGGTTTTCTGATAGATGCACGCCGTTTGATACTAAGCTGGGGTGGGTATTGTCTTACCAGGACCTTACGAGACAGGAGTCGAGTATGAGCGCCACACGACGTGCTTGAGCGAGTCCTGGTAAGACAATACCCATCCCAGCGCCCCCGCCGTCAAAGTGAGGGCAGTAACTACGAAAGAATAAGTACTGAGTCAAACATATAAGTGGGAAGTCTTCGCCCGACCGGTCAATTCCGACAGGCTTCTAGAGAATAAACCGGCTCAGGTCTTCATCCGAAGCCAGCGCGTCAAGATGCTGGTTGACGTAGGTGGCATCCAGCACAATGGCTTCCCCACTGCGGTCCGGTGCATCGTATGACAAGTTGTCGAGCAGACGTTCCAGGATCGTATGCAAACGTCGCGCTCCGATGTTCTCGGTTGACTCATTAACCTGTTCGGCAATTTCGGCAATACGTCTGACGGCGTCTTCCCCGAACTTCAGGTCGAAGCCCTCGGTCGCCATCAGGGCGCTGTATTGCTGGGTCAATGAAGCCTTTGGCTCGGTCAGAATGCGGGTAAAATCATTGGCATCCAGGGCGCGCAACTCCACCCGGATCGGCAAACGTCCCTGCAATTCAGGAATCAGGTCCGAAGGCTTGGACAGGTGGAATGCACCGGATGCGATAAACAACATGTGATCGGTTTTTACCATGCCATAACGGGTAGACACGGTGCAGCCTTCAACCAGTGGTAACAGGTCACGTTGCACGCCCTCGCGTGACACGTCAGCACCGGCGTATTCAGAGCGCCTGGCAACCTTATCCAGTTCATCGATAAATACAATACCGTTTTGTTGGGCGGCTTCCAGGGCCTGCTGCTTGATCTCGTCATCATTGATCAGCTTCGCAGACTCTTCTTCAATCAACAAGGGCATGGCGTCCTTGATACGCATCTTGCGCTTTTTGGATTTGTTACCACCCATGTTTTGAAACATACCCTGCAACTGGTTAGCCATCTCTTCCATACCCGGCGGGGTCATGATCTCGACGCCGATCTGCGTGGCAACATCGAACTCTATTTCGCGCTCATCCAGTTCGCCCGCCAGTAATTTCCGCAACATTTTTTGACGTGTTGAGACCTGGCTGTCAGTGGTGCTTTCAGCAACAGGTGCAGGCTCATTGGCAAAACCAATGGTGCTGGGTTTTGGCAGCAGGATATCCAGTATGCGATCACGTGCCGCGTCTTCGGCGCGTGCGCCGACCTTGGCAACCGCCTGTTCGCGCAACATGTTTACGGAGAAATCAACCAGGTCGCGGATGATCGATTCAACGTCCTTGCCGACGTAACCCACCTCGGTGAACTTGGTTGCTTCCACCTTGATGAAAGGCGCATTGGCCAGTTTGGCCAGGCGTCGTGCAATTTCGGTTTTGCCGACACCGGTTGGACCTATCATCAGGATATTTTTTGGCGTAATTTCATTACGTAGCTCTTCATCAACCTGCATCCGGCGCCAGCGATTACGCAAGGCAATGGCAACGGCGCGCTTGGCGTCCGATTGGCTGATGATGTGTTCGTCCAGTTCCTGGACAATTTCGCGCGGGGTCATTTGAGACATGCTAAGGGCCTGTTAAGATTTATCGATATCCAGAGATTCGATAATAATGTTGTCGTTTGTATAAATGCAGATATCAGAAGCAATTTTCAGAGACTTTCTGACGATCTCTTCTGCGTCCAGTTCTGTACCGTCCAGGTAGGCCATTGCAGCGGATTGTGCAAACGGGCCACCAGAGCCGATGGCAATCAGACCATTTTCCGGTTCAATGACATCACCATTACCCGAAATCAGCAGCGAGTTGTCTTTGTCGGCAATGGCCAGCAGCGCTTCCAGACGCCTCAGCATACGGTCGGTACGCCAGTCCTTGGCCATTTCCACTGCAGCGCGAACGAGATTGCCGGAATATTTTTCCAGCTTAGCCTTCAAAGCGTTCAAACAAGGTGAATGCATCGGCAGTGGCACCGGCAAAACCGGCGATAACCTGGTCCTTGTGCATACGACGCACTTTGCGTGCATTGGATTTCATCACGGTATTTCCAAGTGTAACCTGGCCGTCTCCACCCATGACCACCTTGTTACCTCTGCGGACCGAGCAAATGGTTGTTCCCCGATATTGTTCCACGCGTTACTCCTTTTGAATGCGTGAGACAAACTTGGGGATAACTGCAGGTGATTGCAAGCATGGCTTACACTATGATCAGGCAAAAGACTAAAGAGGGTGGGGTGTGGGATTTCTGATTGAAGTTTTTTGGGCGCTGTTATTGGTGGGTGTGCCGATAGGTATTTTTACCCTGGCGCTGGTCTGGTGGGCGCTGCAAAGTAGGTATTTCAAGGAGTCTTTGGATGGCAACGCGTTGAGACGTGAAATAAAAGCGATGTCCGGGAGAAATAAAAAGAAGACAAAAAAAGAAAAAAAAGAGCGAAAACAAGAAGCTCCATCCGCTTCAGAAAAAGTGGGCCAAATTTGGCGGAGGTTTTTACGGAATCGTGGCTTTTTTTACCTATATCGTCGTGGAAGTGCTCGAAATTATTACGATGATTTCGAATTTTGGCGGATTTATCGATTTTATTAAACAACTCGATTTTGACGTCATTGTTCAAATGTTTGTGCAGGCAATAATGAATTTTGTAACAGCAATGGTCTGGCCGCGTTTACTGGATGAAGCGTATAGAAACGGGACAGGTCTGGATCTGGTTTCTGATGGCTTATGCAGGATACTGGGCCGGACTGAAACTGGCCCAGGCATTGATACAACACCGTTCACAGTCTGTAACCTGACGTTAAAAACTTTGTGGGTTGGGGTCCTTTCCGGAGACATGGGTAACACTTTGCCGGGGTTCTTATTGGCATAGACTCTGAATATCTCGTGATGCAAGAAAGAAGACACCCACGTTCATCACCGGCAATATAGCGTTTAATTGTCCTATACTTCCACTAAGACCCGTTGCGATTTCTTCTGAGCCAATTTGAGATAGAAGCCAAATGAACAATCAAACCAAATCAGGATTCCGAATTCTTTCCATTGCAAGGAGACCCGCTGAGCTTCTTTTCGCCATCATTTGCCTGTTACCTGCTTTGGCTTGGTCACAAGTAACACCAACGGTAACGATAACCGCCACGGATGCCATGGCCAGCGAACTGGGGCCGGATACCGGCACCTTCACCTTCACGCGCAGCGGTGGAAACATCGGCGTCGCTCTGACCGTTTTCGTTACCAAGGACGGCACCACCACTGTTGGCGGCGCGGACTACAGTGACAACAACGGTGGTTTCTTCAAATCACTCAACCAGGTATCGATTCCAGCCGGTAGCACCTCGTTCGACCTGGTCATCACCCCAGAGGCCGACAATATCGTCGAAGGCGATGAAGTACTCGATATCACGATTGCTGAAAATACCGCTTACATCATAGTCTCGCCGGCCTCAGCCAGCATGACCATCGGCGACGATGCTGCAATTATCACGGTAACGGCCTCCGATGCCGTAGTCAGTGAACTGGGGCCGGATACCGGCACCTTCACCTTCACGCGCAGCGGTGGAAACATCAGCGCCGCTCTGACCGTTTTCGTTACCAAGGACGGCACCACCACTGTTGGCGGCGCGGACTACAGTGACAACACACGGTGGTTTCTTCGAATCATTCGGCCAGGTATCGATTCCAGCCGGTAGCGCCTCGTTCGACCTGGTCATCACGCCAGAGGCCGACAATATCGCCGAAGGCGATGAGCAGCTGGATATTACGCTTGCCGCAAATGCTGCTTACGTGGTTGGAACACCCGATTCAGCCGGTATGACCATCAGCGACGATGCTGCAATTATCACGGTAACGGCCTCCGATGCCGTAGTCAGTGAACTGGGGCCGGATACCGGCACATTCACCTTTACGCGCACCGGTGGAGACATCAGCGCCGCTCTGACCGTTTTCGTTACCAAAGACGGCACCACCACTGTTGGCGGCGCGGACTACAGTGACAACAACGGTGGTTTCTTCGAATCACTCAACCAGGTATCGATTCCAGCCGGTAGCACCTCGTTCGACCTGGTCATCACCCCAGAGGCCGACAATATCGCCGAAGGCGATGAGCAGCTGGATATTACGCTTGCCGCAAATGCTGCTTACGTGGTTGGAACACCCGATTCAGCCGGTATGACCATCAGCGACGATGCTGCAATTATCACGGTGACGGCCTCCGATGCCGTAGTCAGCGAACTGGGGCCGGATACCGGCACCTTCACCTTCACGCGCAGCGGTGGAAACATCGGCGTCGCTCTGACCGTTTTCGTTACCAAGGACGGCACCACCACTGTTGGCGGCGCGGACTACAGTGACAACAACGGTGGTTTCTTCGAATCACTCAACCAGGTATCGATTCCAGCCGGTAGCACCTCGTTCGACCTGGTCATCACGCCAGAGGCCGACAATATCGCCGAAGGCGATGAGCAGCTGGATATTACGCTTGCCGCAAATGCTGCTTACGTGGTTGGAACACCCGATTCAGCCGGTATGACCATCAGCGACGATGCTGCGGTTATCACGGTAACGGCCTCCGATGCCACGGCCCGCGAACGAGGCCCGGATACCGGCACCTTCACCTTCACGCGCAGCGGTGGAAACATCAGCGCCGCTCTGACCGTTTTCGTTACCAAGGACGGCACCACCACTGTTGGCGGCGCGGACTACAGTGACAACAACGGTGGTTTCTTCGAATCACTCAACCAGGTAGCGATTCCAGCCGGTAGCGCCTCGTTCGACCTGGTCATCACCCCAGAGGCCGACAATCTAGCCGAAGGCGATGAAGTACTCGATATCACGATTGCTGAAAATACCGCTTACATTATAGGCTCGCCAGCCTCGGCCAGCATGACCATCGAAGATTTCGTAGAACTGATATTTTCTGATGGATTCGAATAACACATCAGAACGTGCACCCGCTAGCCACTAGCTTGTTTCAGTATAGTTCGGGAACTTAAGTTCGCAGAAATACGAATCTCTTAAATCGTTACTGCCTTATTTTTTTTTAGCCCGTGGATGTGCCTTGTCGTAGACCTTTGCGAGGTGTTGAAAATCGAGGTGGGTATATATCTGCGTGGTCGAGATATCAGCGTGGCCCAGCAGTTCCTGGACCGCTCGCAGATCTCCGGATGATTCCAGCATATGGCTGGCGAAACTGTGTCTTAACAGGTGCGGGTAGATGTTTTGTGGAATTCCCTGGCGTTTTGCCCAATAGCGTATGCGGGCCTGGATGGTGCGGGTAGCTATCGGGTTTCCGCGTTGACTGACAAATACAAAGGGTTGCTCAAAAGATGTAAATTCTCCACGGACTTTTCGCCACTCCAACAAAGCTTCCGAGGCCATGCGACCAACCGGCACCATGCGGGTGCGATTGCCTTTACCGGTTACCGTTACCATGCCTGATGCAAGATCAAGCTGCTCCCAACGTAGCGTTGCCAGTTCTGACAGACGCAGGCCGGATGAGTAAAACAGTTCCATGATGGCTTTGTC
Organism: uncultured Gammaproteobacteria bacterium; assembly: GCA_963749115.1. Lineage (GTDB taxonomy): Bacteria > Pseudomonadota > Gammaproteobacteria > Xanthomonadales > SZUA-36 > SZUA-36. The sequence goes on along the minus strand of CAVVLP010000004.1, from coordinate 237,464 downwards.
ACGAATGGCCAGTGGGGTATCGCAGGGTATATCCAGCAATTGACCAATGCTGTCAGCATCCATCGTTGCAGGCAGATGCCGTGGGCTTTTTGGTGCCCGCACCGGTGTCGCCGGGTTGTGCTCAGCAAGTCCTTCACGCAGCATCCAGCGGAACAGGCTGCGTATGGCGGATAACAGTCGTTGCAGTGATTTACCACCCAGCCCCTGCCGGTGTCTTTGGGCGATAAAGGCACGGATATGGTGTTGGGTGATCTGTTCTGGCCGGTCAATTTCTTCCGCCTCTAAAAACTGCATAAACAGCTCGAGATCACGCTGATAGGCCGTTAGCGTGCGCGCGGACAAGCCACGTTCATTTTTCAGGTAGACAAAAAAGTTTTTGACGTGTGCTCTCATGCCTTGTCAGCTTACACCAGATTTCCAGACCGTGGAGACCTTGCAGGCTTTACGGATGCAGAAGTACGGCAGGACGGCTATTCCAAGCCAGGCTGTGATTGCTCTTGTCAGGCTGACTTACGTTGTTTTTCAGGTACTTCCAGTGCCAGGCGGCTGGTGACAACATCTGCTAACAGGTCAAGGAAAAGGGTTCCCATTCCCGGGTAAAAACGTGCTGGATCACTGCTGCCGATAGCCAGCATGCCATCATTGCCCATCGGAACCAGTACCATTGACTGCACCCATTGGGCGCGCGAGCCAAACAAATGGTCTCGTTTGTTGTGACTCAGACGCCCGCAAATACTCTGACCCTTTTCCAGGTAGTCATTGAATTGTTGCAATTCAGGATCGTCGCGATGGATATGAAAAATAGGTGTTTTTGGACCTGCTTCAATTTCCAGGTTGAACAGGGTGATGTTGAGAATGTCTGCTTTGAACTCAGTTAACAGGGCTTCGCTAAGCAGATCGAAAAACGACGGCATGTCACTCATGGACATCAATTCCAGCGTCAACTGGTGTAAACGGTACATGAGTTTTTCGTTGTCTGAGGCGACCTGTATCAGTTGATTGTGCTGTTGCTCGAGTGCTTCGTTCTGTTGGCGCAGGTATTGAACCTGTCTTTCGATCAACGAAATTGCCGGCCCGCTGGCATGGTTCAGTTCCAGGTGCTTCAATAACGAGGGTTGTTTTTCCAGAAAATCGGGATTCTGGCTCAGATACCTTGAAACGATCTCTTCAACTGACCTGGTATTATCGCTCATATAAAACGTCCCTTTATGCAATGATCCCTTCAAAAACGTAAGCTGCTGGCCCCGTCATAATGACGGCGTCTTCACCCCCGGTCCACTTTATTGTAAGGTCTCCGCCCCGCTGAGTCACGTTTACCGTTTGATCGACTAAATTCGCACGTCGCAAAATGCTTATCGCGGCGCAGGCTCCTGAACCACAGGCGTTGGTCTCGGCGGCTCCACGTTCAAACACTCGCAGGTAGACATTGCGACGATCTTCAATTTTTGCGAATCCCGCGTTGCAACCCTGTGGAAAGGCGGGGTGAGAGCCAATAGCGGCACCCAGTCCTGCAACATCGGTCGTATTGATGTCATCGACTACCATCAGCGAGTGGGGATTACCCATTGAGACTGCACCCAGGCTGTAATGTTGCCGGTCTATTTCCAGCGGGTACCAACCGTCAACCGGTTCAAGCAAGATCGGGATGCGTTGCTGATCAAAAACCGGTATTCCCATCTCCACCCGTACCATGGAATTGTCCAGGCATTCTATTTTTACTACGCCAGCCGGACCGGAGAGTGTGAACTGGCCTGAAGGTGTTTCTGCACGCATTTGCAGATAAAGACCCAGGCAACGAACACCGTTTCCGCATTGCTCGGCACGGCTTCCATCCGCATTCCATATCTCAAATGCTGCCAGGTGCCGGTCATCTGGTGGTTGATGCAGGATCAGGATCTGATCGCAGCCAATACCGGTGTGGCGGTTGGACAGTTGTTCTGCGAGGACTTTATCGATGGCAAATTTCTGCTGCCGTAAATCCAGCAGAATAAAGTCATTACCCAAGCCATGCATTTTGTGAAACGTTACAGGCATAATCAGTGTAGTGTCCTGTATTAAGTAGTGATTAAGCGATACGAGAAAGTATTAGCTGCAAGGCCCGCCTCGCAGGGAATGGCCCGGTCCTTCTCAAGACACTAACGGGATACTGAATCTTTCTTTTCCGTTTTTTCCTTCTGTTTTTCTTCTTTCGCATCGGTATCCGCGCTGGACCCCTGTTCAACTGCCGATCTTTCATCGGGTAGATATAGCGGGCCCTTGTTGCCGCAGGCACCCAGCAGGGCAGCACATATCAAAATAATCAAGATGGTTTTTACAGTTTGCATCGGTGCGCAAATCCAGGCTGAATGACTGCTACACTATACGCCATGGACAACAGCAATTCAGCACACAATGAGAACAGCGGGGAACTGCTTGATTACGTAGAAGTGACCACGGCTGATAATCCGTCATATTCAGTTATCTGGTTACATGGACTGGGTGCCGACGGTCATGATTTTGAGCCCATAGTACCGTTTCTTGGCTTATCGCCCGGCACGTCGGTCCGCTTTATCTTTCCACATGCGCTGATGCGCCCGGTGACCGTCAACGGCGGAGCAGTTATGCGTGCCTGGTATGACATCATCGAGATCAGTACCAGCAAAGGTCAGGACGAATCGGGTATCCGCCATAGTGCCGGCAAGGTGCGTGCATTGATTGATTTTGAGATTTCTCGTGGCATTCCAGCATCGAAAATAATACTGGCGGGTTTTTCCCAGGGAGGAGCAATGGCCTTGCATGTTGGGCTGCGGTATCCGGAGAAACTGGCCGGTATCATGGCCTTGTCCGCCTATCTGTTGTTTCCTGAAAGACTGCAAAGCGAGGCATCAAAGGCCAATTCCCGGACGCCGGTATTTATCGGTCATGGAACCCAGGATCCCGTGGTGCCTTTTCCCCTGGGGCAGGCCGTCGTGTCGGCGCTTCAAGCCGGATCATGGCCGGTTGAATGGCATAGCTATCCCATTCCACATTCTGTATCACAGCCAGAAATTGCGGATATCGGGCGCTGGATGCAAGGCTGTTTTAGCTGACTGGCCTGTTTATAGTTCAATGAATCACCGCATGGAAACCGTGAGCAGCAAGCAGCACGAAACAACACAGCACGGAGTCTATCCACCTTTATTTTGCCGTTGGAGGTTATTGCTGGCGGTGATGGCCGTGACCCAGATCTCGGTACTGCTGATGGGGGTCGGAACATTGAGGGAATTCAGCCTGGTCTGGTTGGGTGTTGCGTCACTGTACGCACAGGCATTGGCCCTGGTAACGGCCTTGAGTTTATGTATCAGCCGGGCGTGGCTTGGCCGGCTTTCCGCACGTGGTGCATGGCTGGGCAGTTGGGTTGTGGCGGTTCTGGTTGCACTGGTCTTCAGCTATTCGGCGGGTATCGTCGGCACGGTACTTGGGGCAGGGCCCGGCAGGGAGGATTTTTCACTATTTGTTCTGCAAAGTGTGCTGGCCGTTGCGCTGGTTGGCGTTGCTCTATTGCGTTATCTGTTCATACGTGCCCAGTGGCGGGCACAGGTGCTGGCCCAGTCAGAAGCGCGGGTGCAGGCTCTGCAGGCCAGGATCAGGCCGCATTTCCTGTTCAATAGTCTTAATACAATAGCCAGCCTGATACCCGAAGAACCGCTTAGCGCCGAGCGAGCCATTGAAGACCTGGCAGATTTATTTCGCGGAAGTATGCGTCGGGCTGATAGCCTGATCAGCCTTTCGGAAGAGTTGGACCTGGCCAGGAGATACCTGCAGATGGAAGCAACGCAGGCTGGGTGACCGGCTTCGTGTCGAATGGCGGGTGAGTGAACTACCGGATGGTGCTTCGATATTGCCGTTGACCCTCCAGCCGCTGCTTGAAAATGCCGTCGCCCATGGTATCCAGCCCCGCGCTGATGGCGGCGAGTTAAAGGTTTACGGGCGGGCAGAAAAAGATAATATTGTAATTACCATCTCCAACCCCCTGGGGCCGGATGAGAGTGATAGCAGGGGGCATGGCATGGCCCTGGCAAACATTCGCGAACGAATGGAATTGGCTTTCGGGCCAGCCGCCAGCCTGATCACCCATCAGAATGAAGAACAGTTTTTTGCCGTTTTAAGTTTGCCGTATGTTGAAAATACTGATAATTGATGACGAAGCCCCGGCCCGCAACCGATTGCGGCGCATGCTGGCTGAGCTGCCCGAAGTGTACGTGACAGGTGAGGCCGCCACCGGGCAGGAGGCCTTGAAGCTGATCCCGTTGAAGCTACCTGATGTCCTGTTGCTGGATATCTCGATGCCCGGACTGAGTGGAATGGAGCTGGCGAAGATGCTACAAAAGCAGGGTTCAGCACCGGCCATCATATTTTGCACAGCCTGGTCGGATCAGGCCGTGGATGCCTTTGAATGTGACGCAGTAGACTACCTGGTAAAACCCGTTCGTGCGGAACGGCTTGTGCTTGCACTGGATAAGGCCAGGCGTTTTCTCGCGAGGTCGGACAGCGACGCGGATGGTTCTTTTCTCCGCTCTACATTGGGCGGCAAAGTCAGGCTGTTACCGATGGCCGAGGTTATTTACCTGAGTTCCGAGGACAAGTACACCATGGCTGTGTACCAGGGTGGCAAGATGGTCATCAATCAATCCTTGTTGGACCTGGAAAACGAGCACGCAGATATCCTGGTGCGTGTGCATCGCGGAGCGCTGGTTATAAAGAAACGTATCCGGGGACTGGAAAAAACCCGCGGTGGTCGCCATTTCCTACAGCTGGATGGTTGCGAGGACCGTCCACAGGTGAGCCGTCGTAATCTCCCTGCCATAAGAAAACTCATTCGGGAATTAACATGAATAAACCACTCAGAATCGCAACACGCAAGAGTGCACTGGCCTTGTGGCAGGCAAACCATGTGCAGGACTTGTTACTTGACGCGCATCCGGGTATTGAAATTGAACTGGTGAAAATTGTCACCGAGGGTGACCGTATCCTTGACCGGCCGCTGGCAGAGATTGGTGGTAAAGGGTTGTTTCTGAAAGAGCTGGAACGCGCGATGCTGGATGGGGAAGCCGATCTGGCCGTACATTCGATGAAGGATGTACCAGCAAGCATGGCGGATGGCCTGGTGCTTGACGCGGTCTTGCCAAGGGCCAACCCGTATGATGCACTGGTAAGCCGCGATGGCCAGTTGCTGGCTGATCTTCCCGCCGGCAGTCGCATTGGCACCTCAAGCCTGCGTCGCAAGTCACAGCTATTGGCATTGCGTCCTGACCTGGAAGTCGCTGATCTGCGTGGTAATGTGGACACCCGCCTGAGAAAACTGGACGAGGGTCAGTATGATGCGATCATCCTGGCCTGCGCCGGTCTACAACGTCTCGGACTGGGTGACCGAATCACTGAAACACTCCAGTCACCCGGATGGTTACCCGCTTCAACCCAGGGGATCATCGGTCTGCAATGCCGGCAGGACGATTCCTACACGCGCTCTTTAATTGAACCTTTGGCAGATTCTGACACGATGGTCGTGGCCAGTGCCGAAAGGGCCGTGGCACGGGTTCTGGAGGCCACCTGCCAGGTGCCTTTGGCGGTTCACGCGGTTCTGGAAGGTGGCATCGTTCGCTTGAGATCGGTGGTCAGCACCACGGATGGCAAGGAATCCATCCGGGCGGCAGGTGAAGCGCCGGCTTCGGATGCAGTTGCCCTGGGAGAACGGGTTGCTGCCGATCTCCTGAAAAACGGGGCCGGAAAAATCATGGCGGGTTTGTAGGATGGGCCAGGTCTGACGGCGGGCATCAATGACACACGTTCTTGTCACACGCCCCTTGGAGTCATCAGAGCAGTTGGCCAGGCAGCTTGATGCGCTCGGCTTGTTTCCCATTGTCATGCCTTTGTATACATTTGCAGCCCGTAAACCGGCAGTTGATATCAGTTCGGTCTGGTCTGAAAAGAGACGGCGGAAGCTGGTTGTTTTCACCAGTCCGCGTGCCGTTCAATTCGGACTACCGTACATTCCCGCGCATGATCAATTGGATGGCCTGGAGCTCGCCGTTGTTGGATCAGCCACGCGCGCCAGCCTGGAGTCGTTCGGCTACCCGGTACATTTGCAGTCCTGCTCCGGGTTTACCAGTGAAGACCTCCTGCAAATACCGGGCTTGGCTGACAACCCGGGTGTTGCCGTGATTTATTGTGCACCCGGCGGTCGGGAGACCCTTGCAGAGGGTCTGGATGAAATGGGCTGGCGGACTGTCAAGGCGTTGGTCTATGAACGGGTGCCGTTGCAACCGGATTCCGGCCAGGTTGAGTATTTGCGCAATGCTGGAAATCTGATCAGCATCTGGACCAGTATTTCAGCGCTAAAGCTCGCTAAAGAGTACTTACCCCCGGATGTGTGGGGTAAAATACTGAATTCACCGGCACTGGTGATCTCTTCTCGCATCCAGCATTATTTAACGCAACTGGGTGCAGGCAGTGTTGAACTCGCAGATGGTCCGGGAAACCCCGACCTGCTAAAGTCAGTATTGCGTTTGACGGGGCAGCAAAATTCCGGCTAAGTCCGGCGCTCATTTTTTTAAAAGGTGCCAAATTGTGCGGATTTGGTTAGCATCAACAGAAATCGAACTGGCAAGTACCTACAGGCCTCAGGATGGAAACAGAACAATTGAACCCAGAGAAAGATGACTTGACAAGTGATCCTGAGATGGACAGGTTGCTGCAAGAGAAAAAACCCGCGTCGTCCGGCACGGCTATTGCAATATTGGCATTGTTGGTGGCCATGGCTGCCGTCAGTGCTTCCGGTTGGCAGTGGTGGCAGACACGTCTCGTCGACCCGAATGAGGCCACGCAAAAAGAAGCAATAACGCAATTGCAAAATAGCCAACAGCAACTTGCCAGGTCCGTTGAATCTGTTGAGAATCAACTTGGCACTGCGCAATCCCCCGTAAATGCAGATGAATTATCCCGCCGTAACGAACGACTCAAGGCCGTTGAAATGCAACTGGCTGGTTTGCAGGGCCAGACGGGTGAGGATCAGTCTTCAATCAGTGCCATGCAGGGTAGTGTGCGTTCACTTGAACAGCGGCTTTCTGCAACCGAGTCAGGTCTTGTGAGTGTCGCTGCCGCTTCCCAGATCAGCAGCGCAGCATTGGATATCGCAGAAATCGATTTTCTGTTACGGGCTGCCAGTGAGCGATTACAGTTGTTTGCTGACCCCGTTTCTGCCGATCTTGCTTTACAGGCTGCCGATGTCCAGATTGAGGCACTGAACGACCCGATGTTTCTAAGCGTACGTCAACGCATTGCCACGGCACGTCAGGCACTGGCGATGATACCCGACATTGATCGGGTGCAACTGACAGCCCGGATTACTGATTTACAATCAAAGGCTTCCGGCCTGCCATTCCGCGGTGAGGTCAAGGCGAAACCGGAACCTGAATTACCGGAAGATGCAGGCTGGTGGCAGAGTTTTAAACATACATTATCTTCACTGGTAACGGTCAGACGCCGTGTTCCCGAAGATCAGTCGCTGCTGAGTCTCGATGACAAGGATTACCTGCGGCAGGGTCTGTGGTTGCAATTTGAGTCAGCGCGCCTGGCCCTGATGCGCAATGATAGCGGTGTTTATATCAGTTCACTGGACAGGGTTAGCGCCACCGTGGAACAATTTTTCCAGACTGGCTCATCCGAAGTAGAGGCATTGCTACTCGGTGTTGCGTCATTGAAGCAGGTAAATATCGCGCCTGAAATGCCCGATATCAGCGCACCCTGGACACAGTTGCGCCAGTTGCGCGATAGCCGCAGATTGTTGCAGTCCGCTACACCGGTTGAAAACGTGGAACCCGAACAATGAAACGCAGCTTTTACCTGTTGCTGATATTGGCACTGTTGCTGCTGGCGAGCGCATTGGCACCCTATTTCAAATCCGACCCGGGTCATGTGCTGATCAATTTTGGTGACTGGACCATTGAAACCAGTGTCCTGGTAATGGCCCTGGTCTTCCTCATTTTATGGTTCGCGGTGCAAATAGCCCTCTGGTTCTGGCGTATGCCGGTTGAAACCGCCCGCAAAATTAATGAACGACGGGCATTCAAACAACTTGAGAAAGGTTTGCTTGCACTGACCGAAGGCGATTGGAAGGCGGCTGAAAAGGCCCTGGAGCACTCCGCCAGCAAACAGGGCAGGACCACCGCACACTACCTCGCGGCAGCGCAGGCGGCAGATGGCCAGGACGCCCATGACCGCCGGGAATATTATCTTGAGCAGGCTGACAGTGGCGGCTCCAAAAAACGTTTCCTGGTTGAGCTGACACGGGCACGTATGTTGCTGGCCAACGGCAGTCGTGCCGCAGCGCTACCGATATTGCAGGATCTCTACAAACGTCGCCGCAAGCACCCGCAGGTACTGGAGTTATTGTCACGTTGCTACCGGGAACTGGGTGAATGGGATGAGTTACAGGCGATGATACCAGCCCTGCGCAAAGCCGGTGTCCTGGACGATGAGCAATCACATCAATTGGAGGAGGAGGTCGCGGTTAACAAATTGCGTTCGGTTTCAAAAGTTGAAGATTTGCAGTCTGCCTGGAAGAAGCTGCCACGTACCATGCGTCAGCATGCAGCCGTTGTTGATGCGTTTGCCGTCAGCGCTGCGAAACTGGGACGAACCGATCTCGCCGGACCGGTTATCAGTGCAAGTTTGAAGAACGAGTGGAATCCATCGCTGGTATTGCGTTATGGCGATCCAACTGCTGATGACAGGATAAAACGCCTCAAGCAATGTGAGAAATGGTTACAGCAACATCCCGGAGACGCCGGTCTGCACCTGGCGGTGGGCCGTCTGTGTGCCGGCGAGTCCTTGTGGGGCAAGGCACGCGAACACATGGTCAAGAGTCTCGAACTGGAGCCGAGCAGTCTTGGTTATGACGCTTTTGGTCAACTGCTTGAGCGCCAGGGTGAACTCGAACCCGCGATGGCCTGTTTTCGAAATGCGTTGCGTATGAACCAGGGTCAGACGCCAAAACCACTTCCAACCGGGGCAGCACGACTGTCTGCACCATAGCGGATTTACCCGCAGTAACAACCGGTTTTGGCCTGTTGGATTAAGCTGGAGCCAGGGGGGTGAGTTATAAATGACTGACAAAGACTACTCACAAACAGCATTCCTCAAGTTTCTGAGGCAGGGTGCTGTTACCGGATTGACCAACCCGGCAACAGCACGGTCGCGCAAACTTGCAGCGGAACATCTGCTGATACAGCTAAAACCGCACGAGCGTGCCGACCTGCGTCAGTTGGACGTGGATGAGTTATGTTCACGGTTTCATAAGCTTCAGGGTTCAACGATCCGTCCGGAAAATATACAGGTCTATAACGAACGGCTCTGTAGTGCGCTGAAAGATTTTATATCCTGGACCACTGATCCCGCCGGGTTCCAGTCGGTGGAAGGTGAAAAACCGGAAGCGGTGCTGGTTGCCGCACGTGATACACCAGGCCAGGCCCAGGCCCGCGAGGAGTTGGCGCTCAACCCGCCACGTAGTCCCCACGATATTTTTCCGGTACCGATACGCGAAGACCTGGTTGTTTACCTGCAGAACGTTCCACTGGATATGACCCAGGCCGAGGCCCGCAAGATAGCTGCCGTGGTTCAGGCCCTGGCGTTGCCCGAAGAGGATATTTAAGTTGAAGCGGTTGTTGTTGTTGGCACCGCTTATCCTGTTTGGTATTGGAGGATCCTTGCTGCTGTTCTTTTTCCTTCAGTGGGGCAATGAAGGCGCATTCCAAAACAACCTGTTGCCGGAATTGATCGGTTTCTGCCTCGAAGGTTTTTTCCTGGTTGGTTTATTTTCCCTGATTCAGCTTCGACTGGAAAGGGATCGAAAAAATGAACTGCGTCTGAGCCTGCGCGGAGCCTTGCGTGAAATCTTGAGCCATATGGATATTGCGCTGCTCGAGGACAATGCAGAACCAGCGAGCTCCCAGTCATTGGACCAGGATCCAAAGATGGTAAAGGCCCTGTTTGTGAAGTTGCATAAAAGCGAACTGGATGTCAGGGATCTGCTCAATCTCAAGGAGGCTGCAGCGAGAAATATCAACACGATGCACGACCTCATTCCCGTGGCCGCCCAGCTAAGTGCCGATCATATGCGCTGGTGGCTGGCCATAGCCGATAGTGTGCGCAACCTGTCTGAGGCCAAGGACAAACCCGGTGTCAATTTCGCCGCACAAAAGTTTCTGATGAACCTGGGAGAGTTTGACCTGTTGTCGCTATAGTCGGAATTTCCGGGCACCACACTAGTGTGATTTGGCCAATACCCTGATGGGCACATCCAGCCCGAATTCAAACGAATCAAAAAATATTCGCCGTTTTTCTGCACCGTTTTCAAGGAAGGCACTGCGGCTTGCATCGATCATTGCCGGCGGGCCGCTCATGTAGATATCGAAATTGGAAAGATCTGCATACTGTTGCAATACCGCCTGGTGGACAAAGCCGTTATAGCTGTCCGTGGCTGCTGCATCCCCGGGTTCCAACAAGGCGGTGGAGTATTGGATATGTTCATTTTGTGCCGCCCATTGTTTCATCTGTTCGTGCATATAGAGGTCTGCACGGTTGCCTGCTCCCCAGAACAGGTGCAATGGGCGTTTGTCATGGTGGGCCAGCAGGTCCTCAAGCATGGACTTCAACGGTGCAAAACCGGTGCCGCCACCCATCATTATCATCGGGCGCTCAATTTTGTCATTGCGGACAAAAAAGGTGCCCAGCGGTGCTTCGAGTCGCAGTATGTCGCGCTCCTTCAATTCGTCAAAAACCCAACCGGTGAAACCGCCACCGTCGACGTGGCGGATATGCAGCTCAATTTCGTCTTCGGATTGCGGAGGACTGGCAATGGAAAACGCGCGACGTTTGCCTTCAGCTAACAGTATTTCCAGGTACTGCCCGGCCAGGAACTGCAGTCGCTGGGCGTTGGGTAGCTTTAGTTTAATACGCATGACATCAGGTGACAGCAGTGTCTTTTCGGTAACGCGAGCCGGCATTTTGCGGATATGGATATCGCGAACGGCCTCGATCTCCCGGGCACGAATAACGAGGTTCCCGGTCGGCTCCGCCTGGCACAACAGGGCACTGGCCCTCGCCAATTTCTTCACGGCTCAGCGCCAACGGTGGATGGAAAGGGTAGTGCACTTCACCCGATTCCAACTGGCCTTTGCAACTTCCGCAGGTACCGTTTTTGCAGCTATAGGGCAACATCACACCCTGGCGCAGTGCTGCAGTCAGAACTGATTCGCCCTCATTGACGGTGAAAATGACACCGCTGTTGATATTCTTGACCTGATATTGCTTCATAGCACCTGTTGACCGTAAAGTTTATGGGATCGAAAATGATCCGCAGCGTATTGTCGCTGATGTGATAACCTTTGCGCCACTTTTCTCAAGGTTCGGAGCTGGTTTGACCGGATTATGATTTCAATATTAGCTTCAATCGTGCGGTTTACTTGTCCGCAGCCTGTTACTGATTGTATATTTGTTGTTTTTGCTCGCTCCGATATTGATGTTGGTGAATCACTACAGGCGCCTTGAAACCGAAGAGGGTTCGCTAAAGGCTGACAGGCTTGCAATCGGTCTTGCGAACAGGCTGACCTGGTTTTTTGGGGTCCGCGTAGAGGTTACCGGGGAGCCGCAAACAGGGCCGGTATTATTTGCGGCTAACCATATTTCCTGGCTGGATATTACCGTTTTGCACAGCGCCTGCGCGATGGGGTTTGTAAGTAAGGCAGAAATCGAGAGCTGGCCGGTGTTTAGCTCAATAGCGCGTGTCGGTGGCACCATTTTCCACCAGCGGGGAAACCATGATTCAGCGGCCGATGTCAGTTCTGCCATGGAACAACGCCTGCAAGAGGGCCGGGCGGTCGCCATATTTCCTGAAGGCGGTATCAAGCCGGGCTCACCGATACGGGTTTTTCACGCCCGCATGTTCAGACCGGCAGTGGAGGTAGGTTGCCCGGTTCAACCGGTCATGGTTCGCTACATGCGTGATGGCCGCATAGACGCCGACGTTGCTTTCCGGGTGGGTGAAAGCATGCTGATAAACGTGTGCCGGCAGCTTGCAAGACCGAAAGCGGTTGCCCAGGTTCATTTTTTGCCGGTAATCAGCGCACTGAATCAGCCGCGCCGCGTTTTGGCGGATGGCGCCAGGGCGGCAGTTGTCAGTTGTTATGAAGACCTGTAATTAAGTTAATAATGAAACGATCCAAAATCTCAGCTGATTCATTTTCCCCGGCATTTGGCTTGCGCAGCACACACACACAATCGTTGATCAACAGCAGTGCCTATCGACGGCGGATTGTCAGAAAGCGCTCAAAACCCATGCTGGATGCGGAGCAGGACTGGATTCTGGACGGTGGGGAGGGCGTGCGTCTATTGGGTCATTACTCCCCGCAAGCGGGTGACAGCAAAGGCCTGGTTGTCCTGTTTCATGGCTGGGAGGGCAGTAGCCGTTCCAACTATATCGTGGCTGCCGGCGGTATGCTGTATCAAGCAGGGTTTTGATGTGTTCCGTCTGAATTTTCGTGATCACGGTGAAAGTCATCACATGAACCAGGGTTTGTTCCATTCCTGCCGCCTGGCGGAAGTGGTACAGGCACTGAAGGATATTCAACGACGTACAGGTGCGCAAAACTGGGCGCTTTCCGGGTATTCGCTGGGTGGAAATTTTGCCTTGAGGGTTGCCATGGCAGCACCTGGAGCCGGTTTGTCATTGAGCCAGGTGGTTGCAGTTTGTCCGGTCATTTCGCCTTCCAATACGCTCAAAGCGATGGAGGACGGCCCGCGGGGTTATGAAAGTTACTTCATACGCAAATGGGCAAAATCGATTAAGGTCAAGCAAACCCTGTTTCCTGATACCTGCGAATATGAAGAGTGGCACAAGCTTGGAAATCTGCGGGAAAGGACAGGTTACCTGGCAACGCGTCACTACGAATTTGAGTCACTGGAACAGTATTTTGATGGATACTCGGTCGCAGGTGATCGCCTCAAAGCTATTAAGATAGCCACGACCATTCTGACCTCGGAGGATGACATGGTGGTGCCGGTAAGTGATTTTGCGGACCTGCCGGATAATGAGAATATCGAATTACTGGTCGACCCGCTATGGCGGTCACTGTGCATTTCTGAAAAACTGGAAAATGGAAAGCATGGCGGATGACGTGATCGTCGAGCGGGTATTGGAAAGCGTTCGCCGGTAGCAGCGGATTTGATAGTGGCTTGTTGGCAGCCAAGTTGGCAAATGAAGACTTTTAAAACCTCAATGAAAGACAGCTGAGCCCTCCATCGAGTTTCTGAAATTCAGAAACATCGACCTCCCGGATAGCGTACCCGGCAGATTTTATTAGAGCCATTGTTTTCGGAAACCCGCTGGGTGTCAGCACCGTGCCATTAATCCACACACTGTTTGCTGCATAAGCCTCATCCGTATCGACTTTTAAGAGATGGTAGCGTTGAAATTCCGGCCTGTTCAGAAACTCCCCGCAGGCCAGCAGATTATTATTTTCCAGGTAACCCAGCCCGGTTTTCAAATGCAATACCCCGGTCAATTCAACCATTGAACCCTGCAAACCGTGTTTTTCCAGGATGGTGATCATCTGTTCGGCGCCAGCCTGGTTGGTGCGTTCTGACAATCCTATGTAGTAATGGTCTCCAACCATCATGATGTCACCGGCCTCCACGGTTCCCGGCGCCTCAATCATTTCTACATCTGCGTAGAATTCACAGATCGTTTTAAGCATCGACCGTGTTTCCAGCCTGCGGGTTGGCGCACCCGGATTGGTCAGGATAGCGCAACGCGGTGTCATCAGTGCAACGTCTTCTACAAAGGTGGAATCAGGATAATCCTCATCCGCTGGCAAGACCGTCACCTTCAGACCGCACTCCTTCAACGCTTCGATGTAGTCAGCATGCTGACGCAGTGCTTTTGGGTAATCAGGTGGGCCGAGATCTGCACTGCTTAACCCATTTACCATTGCCCGGCATGGTTCTCTGACTATTGCTTTGGTGAACATGAGTTTGCCTTTCCTCCAGTCCGGATAATTCATCAAGAATCCGGAACAAAACCGGATAGGACAAAGTGTAACTTGGAAAACCCGGTTTAATGAAGTAGCCAATGATACTGCAAGAACGCACTGTCTGAACGACCCCATGAACAGGTACCGATAACGTGGGCCATGACCCGGACCAACCTGCCTGGCTATGCCTCCAATGTGGTTGGTGGGATTACGGCGGTGTCTTTGTGGTATATTTTCTAAAGGGAAATGGTAGCGCGCACCCTGAATTTTGCGATTAACTGTCCAGTGAAGTGGGTCTGATTCAGTTTATTTCCATGCCTGGATACCAACCTGGACGAATGGGGTCACCTTTGGGCCCTGTCATGTCTGCATAGTATCAGTGGGTTTGTAAGAGGAAAGCGCCATGAAAGAACGTATCGGCCACTATTCAATTGTCTCCGAACTGGGGCGTGGCGGCATGGGTGTCGTCTACAAAGCCCACGAAGACAGCCTCAATCGTTTTGTTGCCCTCAAGGTGCTTGGCAAACACCTGTCCGAGGATGAAAGCTTTGTTGAGCGATTCAAACGTGAAGCGCAAAGTGCCGCCTCCCTGAATCATCCCAATATTGTCCAGGTCTATGCCATCGATGAATTCGAGGGGCAACATTACTTCGCGATGGAGTTTGTCCAGGGAGTCTCAATTCAGCAAATGATCAAGACACAGGGTTCGCTGGACGCGGTGGCGGCAGGCCGGCTGATTTTGCAGGCGGCTTCAGGTCTGGGTGCCGCGCACGGTCGCGGCATTGTTCATCGCGATATCAAGCCCGCAAACCTGATGGTGGATGAACGTGGTCTGGTGAAGATAACCGACTTCGGCTTAGCCTTGCTGGCAGCCGGCACGACGCGCCTGACAGCAACCGGCATGTTTATGGGAACACCGGGCTATCTCTCACCCGAACAATGTCTTGACGAGAATATCGACCAGCGAACGGATATTTATTCGCTGGGTGTCAGCTTCTATGAAATGTTGACCGGGATCACACCGCTGAGCGCGGATTCACCTTTGGCGTTGTTGCGTCAGATTATTGATGTTGAGCCAAAAGACGTTGGTGAACTCAGACCCGAGATACCGGAAGCTCTGCGGGTCATTCTTCGCAAGATGATGGCCAAGAAACCGGCAGACCGCTATGCGGACTGTGCGGCTTTGATCGTCGATCTGCAAGTCTGGCTCGAAACGGCAGGCAGCACCGGGTCAGACATCAGCGCAGCCATCGCAGCAACAATGGCTGCACCATCTTCCGGTACCAATACTGAAGCAACCGTTGTTGTGGATAGCGCCCGAATGGACAGCAATAAAGCCGGTGGCCCACCACCGAGCGGCAAACGTATGTCAGCTGCCTTGTTGACTGCTGTCATTGTCATTTTGATGGTTGGTGTCGGTTATGCTGCCTGGCATTTTGGCATCGCTACAGATACAGAAATCATGGCTTTGGCAGACAAAGATAAATTTGGAGGGAAGGTCAGGAATGACACCGCTACATTGATGGATAATTCAACTGAGTCGGAGGCCGCTACTGAAGAGTTTTCAAAGACCTTGATTGATGCATCGGGCGAAGTTACGACCGGTAATGCGGAAGCGGAAGTTATAACCGGTATTGCGGAAGCGCTACCAGAAAATCTGGATGAACCCACTTTCGATTCTGAAATCGCACAGGCGACTTTGACCGACCCGGACATCAGCACAGATGTCATTCAACCTGAATACGATGAACCGCAAGTCAATTCTCCAGCAGAGCAGGTAGCTGCCTACTCGCCACCACCCACACCTGAACCGGTCATAGGCACCGGCGTAGCACTGGTGAGCGTTGGTGAAATCCTTTTGGCTGATGCCGCAGCAGATTATGTCCGGCAGACACTTGAGCGGCATGGTATTGCAGTATTTGACGGCCAGGCGATTGCAGGCGTTGCCAATATGCTTGAAAACGGCGGCGCCATTGAAGAAATTATCCGGCCCCATGCACGCTACCTCGTATTTATCCGCGCCGAATTCACCGGTGAAAGAGAGCTGTATTATATGGGCCGTTATGATACGGAGCTACAAGCCAGGTTGAACCTCGAGACGCGCGACTTGCTCGACGGCAGACCGATTGGTTCCGGTGTTCATTCATCAATTGATTACACCCGGCTGAGCGTGAATGGCAAGGTTGAAGCACTTCTCAGACCAAAATTCGGGCGTATTGCCGGCGATTTAAAGGAGTAGGTAGTCGACAAAGGCAGAAGCTTCAAACACCGGCCATAACAGCACCTATCCGGACGCGGGTGTTCGCCGCACTCATGACGGGCGTCGGTGTGATGTTCAATGACATCGCTATCAACGCAAAAAGTTTTAGCAAATCCTATGGGGCTATTATTTTGACCTTGTTTTGAAGCGGTTTTATATGGGGGCCTGGAGGTGAATTAGCATTAGAACCATTCGCCGACAACCCTTTCTTCGATTCAGTTAAACCAGTCGTTGGGGGTGCCTGTGACGGTATGCGAACCAACGTCCCGTCATTAACATTCTGCCAGCGCCAAGTTTGGCACATGGGGCCAGGAATTCTGTAAGTGCTCATCGTATCATTGGCTCCTTTGCAGAGCTGTGTACTACGGATTATAGAACAAAACACCGGTGATTGTGGTGCAATCAGGAAGTTCAGACCTGTGCAATTTTGACCCTGCTTGTTCCCCTGCCGGGACCGCCCCGGTGAACCCGGAAAATCTGCCCGCTGACACTACGCACAGTATATTTCGATGTTGCCAGACCACCCTTGCTGCCCGATGATTCCACTACGACCATTCTCAATGGGTTCGACCCCGGGATTACATGATCAATAACAGCGATATGACGGCTTGAACCACCCTGCCAAATCAGGACATCCAGATCCCGTATTTCGTCTTCGGCAGAACGCAGGGTTCCCCTCTCATATTCGTTGATGTGTTTGTCTATTGAAATTTTTCCAATGCGCTTAAAATAGGTATTAACGAATCCGCTGCAATCCACGCCCAGCTTCGCATTCCGGTCACAATATCGCTGCAGGTTAGCGGGTGTTGCCCGGTTGTACCGCAGCGCATGCATCAAGGTCACCCTGAACTCATCAGGGTTGCCTTTTCCAAAGAAACAGTGGGCAATCTGGACTTTGTGGCTTTCTTCTACATCTATTAGCCCCAGGCCATCCGCTCTCCTAAGCTCCCGGCGGACTGAAGAAACCAATGCCGATTTCTCGGCCATGTTGGCCCGTCTGTTGGGGATTCCGTTGTTATTGTAGATATGAACATCAATCGTCACGCTGTTGGCCATGCCGGTTCGTGGATTGAAATAATCAACCTGGGTGTTGTGAAATAAATCCGCGAACTCAACAGGTGAAATTCTCTGGGAGATCTGGGTTGTCCCCATCGCTACCTGTTGAGAAAAATGCCGTTCAATCTCCACGCTGCTATCTGTGGCGGATATGCCACGAGGGCCGGGTGTAACGTCTGTACCGTGATACAGGAAAGCCGTTACGTCCAATGGTGGGTCGGTAAAGTCTGGCTCCAGCAATGAAAAGTGATCATCAATTCCTATCGGACCCCGGTGGTTTATGATGGACAAAACAATCTCCTGAACACGGTACTGATAACTAAAATATAGTCGGAATTATTTTTGTTGCACAGACTTGACAATAATGGATTGCGACACTCAGCTATTTTTTCAAAAAATCTCGTAATGACCATATTCAATTGTCAAGATCAGTGGTTGTGCTTCTCCTTCTCTGAAGGCCGCAAAGTCAGGAGAGATAAACCGAACTTGTTGAAGTAGTTGCTTTGAACTATGGTTTAAAGTGTTGGGGCTGGATTTCAGTCCTTAATCCAACCGGTTTTTTCACTTGGCGATTTGGGTTCAGGAGTGCTGTTGAATATCCCTATACTAAAGACAGTTCACGCGGTCAGTTGGTCAAACTTACAACGTGCTTTAAACTCTAAGCTCGGCTGAACTCTCAGCGTACCATTTGACTCAGGTCAACAGGCACGCGGCTCGCCCTTGATGGCGCAGTACCCGTTGGCGGAAACCGCATCAATTGACCTTCCCATCTACCAATAACAAGAATTATTTTTGAAAAACTGAAAAAAATGGTGATACATGATGATTTCACCCTACGAATGGCATTTTTGTGCGATCACGCATACCGGAGTGACCCGCAAATATTACCATCGAGTTATGCCATCGATATTGAAGGTGCAGCACAATACGGTGTGGGTGCACACGATCGTGTTTCGGACTCATTTTTATGCACCAAGTGTATCAAGACTGGGACTTTCGAAGATCTGAAACACCGGGATATATTGGAAACTAACAAGAATTATTTTTGAAAAACTGAAAAAAATGGGGATAAAAGATGATTTCACCCTACGAACTGGCATTTTTGTGCGATCACGCATACCGGAGTGACCCGCAAATATTACCATCGAGTTATGCCATCAATATTGAAGGTGCAGCACAATGGGGTGTGGGTGCACACGATGGTGTTTCGGATTCATTTTTCTGTACCAAGTATATCAAGACCGGGACTTTCGAAAATGTAATTGCCTTTCGTGGAACAGGGGGAAGGGTTGCTGATATTGCTGTCGATGCAAGTCAGGTTCTTCTGGTGATAATGGTCGGCATGGGTGCAGAGCAGAGCGATCAAGCAACTATTAAACCACATGCGAGTTCATGGCCGCTTTCCGTCCCGGCATCCGATGTTCAATTCGTGTTGATATTTCATATCAGGAAAGTGATCCTCACCACCTACATGTGCGTTGTGTAAACTTACTATCGGAAACATCCCAGCACCGTTCATTTCAGCGCCCGGCTGAGCGTCTAATTCAAGTACATGGCATTCAATCGACCGATAAAAGTTGTTGCAATCAATCCACCATGGATGGGCGGAGTCCTGGCAGCAGCTGCTGATCAAATCCAGGCTTCCACTTCTACCTCTTTTCAGAGTCAAGGATCATTGTTTATCAGTCGAACACAGACGTTGTCACCGGTTATACGCACCAGATATCGCATACATTCAAGCAACTTACACGATATTTACGCGGCCCCGGTTGGGATGGGCTCGATATGGCAATGATTGCTAACAGTGGATACCAGTTTGTGCATCTCCTTCTCGCGGCCCACCCGGGCGCTTTGGTTTTTTTGACGGGTTACAGTCGCGGTGGATCGGGCGTAATCGATGTTGCTGCTCGTTTGAAACGCGACGGCGTGCAGGTAGCCGGCATGATGTTGTTTGACGCGGTTGATCGTTCACCCACCAGTTCAGGAAGTACAGTGCCCAACAATGTGCTGCGTCTCGTGCATGCTAAGCGGGATCCAAATTCGTTCTCCAGGTTCACATTTGGCAATTGTGCGAATCACTGGCATCACCCCACGCGCTGCGACCCGAAACATTTTTGGGCTACACATGGTGGTATGGGCGGTACTCCCTGGACGCCTGAGCCGGGTGTCAGGAGGTCAGCATATGTTTCGGAAGGGTTTCCAGAACCTACGCCAACACTTGTAACTTACGATCAAGATCTTGCTGGCGCACGTGAGGTGTGGGCATGGTCTGCACCTCGGTTACGTTCCATGGGTTTTATGAGATAGTTGAAAAGTTGGGGTTGGACCACTCAAAATTATTCCAGCTGAATGATGCTCCACGCCTCCTCGGTATGTGTGAAATGTGGGTGAAAGTACGTCTGACTTGTTGAAATGTGAAGTTTGAACTATGTTTAAAAGTATTGGGACTGGGTTTCAGTCCCTCAATCCAACCTGGTTTTTTCCTCTTGGTCAAATTGGGTTCTGGAGTGCAATTGAATGATCCCTATACTGAAGACAGGTTCACGCGGTCAGTTGGTCGAAGACTTACAACGGGCTTTAAACTCTAAGCTGACACCCAGTCCAAATTTGGTGCCAGACGGTAAATTTGGAACCAGGACCCGCCGCGCTGTTAGGGCATTCCAGCGCAGCAAATGGCTGGTAGTGGATGGCAGCGTTGGTCCTTGTACCCACAACGCGCTTTATGAGCACGAGACTTACATGCCGATCTTGCACACGATTCCATTTATCTCGCAGCCTACGCAGACAACTTGCTGGGCAGCCAGTACTGCCATGATGACCAGGTCGTCAGTCGCAGCCGTGAAATTGCGAACTCCCCAGGATATGTGGAGCGATCAGAACGGCTTGTTCAACAGCTCGGAATCCGATGCCGCCATAGTCACGGGAACCCGGTATGGGCGAATCCATGGCCTGC
This sequence comes from uncultured Gammaproteobacteria bacterium, assembly GCA_963749115.1. Taxonomy (GTDB): domain Bacteria; phylum Pseudomonadota; class Gammaproteobacteria; order Xanthomonadales; family SZUA-36; genus SZUA-36. Next base: position 217,150 of record CAVVLP010000004.1, on the reverse strand, counting down.
GTTGCAACCCCCCGCGATCATGGCTGCTGAGCGCACTCAGATCTGCGCTTCAAAGCGGTCCTTTGATGTTTGACATGTTATGGAACGCACGCGATTACATATCTGGTGCGGGATCACCAGGACACATGATTGTGGTCGTTGGTATGCGTGGGGACAATGATATGTCCGGTGCGGCAACAACGTTGCGTCTGCACGATCCCTGGCCACCAGGAGTTGGAAAACGTCATTCCGTTGGATACCTGCGCTGGATTCGCGAGGTGACGACCCGCACTTATCGTGTCTTTGAGCGCTAACCCGCATATTTTACCATTACTCACTGGTGAAAAATGCGGGCCAGGGTTAGTTGGTTTCCTATTATTAGAACGGCCGCTGAATAACCGTTGATTCATCATCGAACATGTCATTCACTTCATCATCACAACCCTGGACGCAGATAATGGTGACATTGTCAGTCGCATCCCTGACCAGGGCCGTATGTAACAGCGACTGGACGATCTCTTCACTGTTTTTATTCGTCATGATTGCCTCGATCTCCTTATCTGAAACCATGCGGCTTAATCCATCCGAGCACAGCAGGTATTTGTCGTCAGGTTCGATTTCCATCAATCGGGATTCGATTTCTACAGGTTCGACAATGCCGATGGCGCGCGTGATGACATTGGCCATTGAGTGTGATTCGGCGTCTTCGGCTTTGATCAAGCCCTGGTCTACCAGTTCCTGCACATGCGAGTGGTCGCGGGTTAACTGGACCAGTTGCTGATCACTGCAGCGATAAATGCGGCTGTCACCGCACCAGACAACTGCCCCCTGGTTACCGTCGATGATCAATACGACGACGGTGGCGCCCGGAACACGTTCATCATCGTAATTATCTGCTTGTTCCAGCAGGTGACGATTGGCACCTTTGAGGCTGCGTTTTACAGCCGCGTGCATTTCATCGAAATTATTGGCGTGACCAAGCCCCATGATTGCATCCATAACCGCTTTGCTGGCGACTTCACCGGCGGCGTGGCCACCCATGCCGTCCGCCACCGCCCACACACCGATATCTGAACGTTCCGCGTACGCGTCTTCATTCAGTTTACGCACCATTCCCACATGTGTGATTGCACTTGATTTAAATACCATGATTCACCATGCTCAGCTGGAAAGCAGTTCATCAATGTAATCAACCTCCTGCTCACCGTTCGACGACTGAGGCGGTTCTATTAAATCCTCATCCATCATCAGGCCCAGGTATGTCGTGGCTGAGGGCATGTTTGTACAGGCGATCGTCTGTGCAGAAACCTGTGAAGAGCCCTTGTGCCACCACAGACCATAACGTCCTTGGTCACGCAGAATCATATTGTGTAACAGGCCGGGTAACTGTTCGGTGATGAGTGTGTCTTGGGGGTAAACGACGCGTAGTTGATCGGCACCGTTTTCAAAACTTGCCAGAGGCCCCGGGCTGTAACTCAGTTCCAATGACTGCGATGCAATGGACTCTTCGATACCTTGCTGATCCATTTCCTCATCGAGTATTTCAAGCGCCAGGTCCTTGATGTCCAATATCCATTGCCAATGGCTGCCTACGAAACAGGCGGGCCCGGTTTCCTCAGGCAGTATCGAGGCCATGGTGAAATTGAAATAACGGCCAACCCTGTCCACGCTGGGAATGGTCACACCGGCAACCGGCTGACTGCCACAAATACCGGCACCCAGGACGAAACACCAGGCAGGGCAGTTCAGGTAATAGGTCAGCCAGTTATCGGGTTCATTTTCTCGCAAAGCAAGCATGCCGTCCTGCAACCATTCGTGCCAGGAATTGATAAACTCCTGAGGCAATCGCTTCTGGATAAAATCACCATAGGTCGGCAACTTTCCGTAAAAACCAAGCTCGTGGAAAGAGTTGTCACTCATAGCTGGTCCGGGCAGCGGAAAGAGCGCAATTCCGGCAGGTTAAACGGGTTGAAGGCACTATTGGCACCAATTTCATATTCCGCCCAGCGATCATCCAACTCAAAACGGGTCTGGAATTTTTCCGGTGTGGTTGACGGGTTCATTCCGGTTTCATCAAGCAAACGGAAGAAAGACCACGGCCCGACCAGCGTTTTTCCGGACCGGCCACTGGACGGTTGCGGATTGAACTGGATCTGGACCTGGTTCAGATTACCTTCCCCTGGCCACATAAAAGCCTCGTTAAAAATGGGGCCATGGCTGTAATTGGTGATCTGGCCATTGATGCTCAGCATGAAATTGGTGGTAACGGGATCCATGCGCACCGGGCGGACATTGAACGAGATCGACGGACTGCCACCGCCACTGGCAAAAAAGGCACTCTGAATTTTCTTTGCCCGTTGAATCTGTTTCAATGAATCACTTGAAATATGAATATTGCCCGCAACACCTGATTTCAATTGCCAGTTTCCTGAGCTTGTATCCACGATATCGGCGAGGTACTGGCTAAAAAACTTGTCCAGTGATCCTCCCGGCGAGAAGAACACCGTAAAATCACGTAACTGAACCTCACGCTGCGCACTGCGATTGAAAGGGTATCGCCCGTTTAGTGCCTGTCGGCAGAATGGTGCAATATCAGACGACCAGGCTGCCTGTATGTGTGCAGCAGCGCCGCCTGCAACCAGGCTGTTGCTGTCAGCTACCATCAATGAGATCCAGCCACTCACCGGAGCGGGTGAACGCTGTCCCCTTAACCTGACCCGGGTGATGGCTGTGCTGGCCTGGCCTTGCAGACCTGTTAATAACTGATCACGCGAGCTTTGTGCCAGCTGGTCTACGTAAATATACAGTTCCTGTAAATCGTTGAGCAGGGCATCCAGTGCCGAGGGTCCGCTTTGCCGGGCTTCACTGAGGGAATGCAAACCGGCAAAACTGCGATCGACCAGTGCAGGGTCCGGCAGCAGCGAGTCGCTGTCCATGCCGGACAGGAATATCGCTTCAATCCGCTCGCTGAGTGAAACTCCGTCATCCCCGTCATCACTGATGTCCTGTTCAGGAACCAACCGGGTCGCCTGGTCAACGTTAACCAGTAACAAGCGCAGCGGTGATTCATCATCGGTCAGAATACGCAAAATTTCTGCGGCTTGTGCCAGGTTGCCAAAAGGCCGGATGCGTATATCTTCCAGGAAATTGACCCAGGTACCGGTGTAATCGGAGAAATAGAGTAAACGGATCGCGGCAATCAATTCATTTTGTGGTATCTGCCTGGCTTCGGTGGCAAATATCCACGATTCATCCTCCATCTCGGCGACGAAACGGGTTTCTGCCGGAAGGTACATCTGGTTATAACCTTCGGGTGAAAACAGGGCCGGTACACCCTGGTTGATCGGTATACCGCTGGAACGAACGAAAACCCGGGCGCCGTCCTTGCCTGCGGCGGAAGGGATGGTGAAGGCATTGCCTTCGTCCAGGTATTCCGACCTGATTACAGCATATATCCGGTCTGCCAACGTGGTGTTGGCCAGCATGGCGCGCGCCGTCATAACCAGGTTGTTGTCGAGGTCGAATGGCAGGCTCAGCGGCTCCATCGCGAGCAAGGCTTCAAGATGTTCATGCAGTTGCGATATCTGCTCGGCGCCCATGACGCGCGAAAGCGATGAATCCCAGTCGCGGTGTATCCAGCCGGCAACAAATTTATCATCCATGCGGTCCGGGTTGGCTAGCATCAGGTAAGCTTTAAGCGCCTGGTAGACCTTGTCCGGATCATTCATGTTTTCTTTAAGTACCTGCTCCATACGCACCATCAGGCGTGGCAGGAAGCCGTTCTCCAGCAAGCGTTGGTAGGCGGGAATCGTACCGTTACTACCCAGCCGTTTGCCCAGGTACAAGCCAAGTCGCCGGCTCACTGGTACCGGTTCAAATTGTGCTGCATAACCGGTCTGCATGCCGCGCGCTTCATTGAGTAGCGGCACAATGCTTATCATAGAGGCATTGCGTGGCGATACCCTCCTGATGCTCTCCCCGACGCTGACGGTCTCGGTCGCAACCTCGTCAGCCAGGTCCTTGTTGTTGCTGTAGCTTATCCACCAACCGATATTCAGCAATATGGGCAGGGCGATCATCAGGGCAAAACCAGCCTTTTTGGCCAGGCCGTAAATACGCTCTACTTTCAGGTTGGCGCCCGCCAGACCGGATTCCCCGAATATCACCTCGCTCATCAGGTTCTTGATGAAAAAACTTTTCCCCTTTGAAGGGCTGCTTTGTGTCGCAGCCCGGCTCAGGCTGAAGTTACGTGCCAGCTGGCTCATGATGCGGTTGAATGGTGTGCCTTCCTGGGTTCCGCTGGTGAAGTAAACGCCGCGTAACATAGGTGTGGTGGTATAGCGACTTGGTTTGAATACGCGCTGTAGGAATTCCTCGATGCTCTGTCTTGAAGCCGCCATTTGCATCGGGAAGTTATAGATCAACTCCCGCCTGGAAATGTCACGCTCATCCTGTAAGCGTTGAACCAGGCGTGTTTCAAGTTGTTGCTGCAGGGCTGAAAACTCACTGTCAAAACGCGCCAACGGGTCTTCTTCCAGGCCGTAAGTGAATCCCCAGACTTGATTACGCTCGTGGCGGTCCAGATCGTTGAAGAACTCCATGAAACCGGCCATCAGGTCGGATTTTGTGAACATCAGGTAAACAGGGAACTTAATACCCAGTTGTTCGTATAATTCCTGGATCCGGCTGCTGATGGCAGCGGCATTGCGCTCGCGCTCAACCTCGTTCTGACGCGCCAGTTCTTCCATGCTGATGGCCAGAATAATGCCATTGATCGGGCGTCGTCTACGGTGTTTTTTAAGTAATTTCAGAAAGTTGAACCAGGCTTTGTTATCGACCTCTTCATTGCTGTCCTGGGTGGTGTAACGGCCTGCCGTATCAATCATTACAGCTTCATCTGTGAACCACCAGTCACAATACCGGGTGCCGCCGATGCCCTTGATCTTTGATTCCCCCATCTGCTCAGAGAGTGGAAATTGCAGGCCTGAATTAACCAGCAAGGTCGTTTTACCGGAACCGGGAGGGCCGATGATGATATACCAGGGTAACTGGTAAATGGAACGTAATCTCTTACCCCCGACATTGCTTTTCTTCAGTGTCTTGAGGGCATCATCAAAGCGATCTTTCAGTGTGGCCAGTTCTTCAGCCGACTGTTCTTCTGAGGGGTCAACGACGTCTGCCGATGCAGCCAGGTCATTACTGATATCCGTGTTTTTCTTTTTATCCCGCCATGCCTTGAAGAACTTAATCAGGCCCCAGACAGCAAATATGAAAATGATCAGTATGGCGCGGGCAGCTACGGATCTTAGCGGTGCCACATCACCAATGCGGATCGACGGGCCCCACGACCAGATCAGGTAGGCCAGTATGCCCAGACCCATCAACATATGCAGGCCCATGGATATCAATCTTGAAAAAATCATGGACATCATTGTTCGCGCGCCCTCTCAAGCAATGTGATCTCCACCCTGCGATTCTGCGCCCTTCCGCTCGCATCGGTATTCGGTGCAATTGGCCTGGTATCGCCGAGGCCTTCCGCCACCATCCTGTCCGGCTTGCTGACCACTTCCAGCAATAGTGTCACCACGGATTCTGCCCGGCCCTGTGATAATTCAAAATTGGAAGCAAAGCGCCGGTTATTGCGCATTGGTACATTGTCAGAATGGCCAATGACCATGATCCTGCCCTTTGTTTGCTCCAGTCCTTCACCTATGCGGCGAATAATTTCATGATATTCATTGTTTATGATCTCACTGCCGGAACCAAACAGGTTGTCGCCAGGGACCAACACGACAATGCGGTCGGGAAGTTCATCGACACTGACCTGGCCTTTATCAATCTCCGGGGCGAGGAATTCCCGCAAGGCAAATCTCGGTGGCGTCGGATCGGGAATATGAACCGGTGCTGGAGGTGCCAGCAATCGCGTAGGCAGCAATGATTCCTCACGTCCAATCGTCATCAGGCCTGCATGCACCGGATCAGCATAGCTTCCGAGTCCCATGCGCCACAGGCTGAAAATACCCACCAGCAATAACAGCACGATACTGGCCGCAAGCCAGGCGGGTACCAGTGGCGCCTTGGCCATCACTGATTTCTTAAGGCCCATCCAGTGTGGGGACAGCGCCGGTTCCGATTCTTCACGCTGGGTACGAATCGTGTGATAAAGGTCTTCACGTATTTCCGCCAGCTCGTTCAAACCATCCCGTGAAACCCGGTAACGGCCCTGGAAGCCGAGCGCAAGACAAACGTAGAGTAATTCCAGCAGGTCAATATTTTTTGACGGATCCTGTTTGAGTTTCTTCAACATCTGGAAAAATCGCTCACCACCGTGTGTTTCCTTGTGAAACATGCTCAGTAGACTTTGCTTGTTCCAAATGCTGCCAGAGCCCCAGGGTGTGCTCATGACAAATTCATCGATGGTGGTGCAAAGCGCATAACGGGCGATGAAAATGGTTTCCGGAACCAGGCCTTCGTGCTGGGCCTTGGCTTCGAAACGCTGGATTTCATTGGCCAGTTGTTTATGCAGGTCGGTAGGGTTCGGGTGTGAACTGGTATTGCGTATCTGGCTCAGCAGATTGAGTAGTACTGCGGCAGATTTCTCGAGTTTATTCAGTCCGGGCCTTTCGGATAACTCAATCTTCTGGTCAGGGTCGCGCCTGCGTTCAGGTTGTTTTGGTGCTTCTCTGCGCCGGCCACCCGGGTTGGGTTTGATGATGGTTCGCTCATCATCCATATCGAAGAAAGGATCATCTTTATCTGGCATCGTGGCTAACCTCTGATCGCCCAGAGTTCAAGTTCGAGCCCTGGATATTTACCACCCGGGTGAAGTCCGAGACCTGCCGAGGTGGATAGTTGTTTCCACATATCACCACGTCTGTTGAGCTCGAAGTAGGAGAATCCTGAGTGGAATGGAATCTGTCGCGGTGCGACCGGCAGTGCCTCGAGCTCAATTCCCGGCAATTGCGAGGTAATCAGCTGTTTCATGACTTCCTTGGGGCCGACTTTTGATTGCGAAGGGAACTGACGGCGTAATTTCTCAGTGGCCATATCTGCCTTGACCGCAAGTACGAAAACGGCGTTTTCAAAGAGTGACTTGTCGCTGACGATAGCAAGACTGATGCCAACCTTTTTGTAGTGCTTGAAGGGAATTTGTATGGCACTGTGCTCAAATACCACACCCAGTGAGCGTCGCAACTCGGTCATGATGACCTTGAAGGTCGTAGTCAGGTCAGTATGAATGTATTCGGGTAAATTGGATGGGCGGCTATCGGTGTTGGTAAAGGTTGCAAGCTCGCCAGCCAGTTTCAAACATTGCTGGAATAACGATTCCGGGTGGTAGGCTGGTAGTGTGCCCAGGTGTTTGAATACCGGTTCATAACCGTTGATTAGCTGCAGCAGCATGTAATCCTCGACCTGCGCTGCTCCACCGCTGCCACTGGCGCTTACATTCAGACGCACGGCAATGGCTTCCGCACGTTGTTTCAGCAGGCCCTGGATTTCCTCGATATAACCCGCGAGATTCGTATTGTTACTGCAATCCGATGTCGGGCCGATAAATGACTCATCCAACACCAACCGTTTATCACTGCGAATTTCGACAATACGGCCAATACCGATACAGGCGTACTCGGTCCGTTCATCACTTTCTGTCAGCAATAACAGGTTCTTACGCGCCAGTTCTATCGGCGCATTGGAGTCCTCAGGCAGGCTGGTATCGCGGACATCGGCAATTTCAATTCCATAACGGGCGTCCTGGTTGTCATCATCTTCCCGGTTGGATTCGGTCGCGTTGGGTCGCTTGCCCATCAGGCACAGGTAAACATTTTCATCCTTGGTGTTCTTGTGCGGCTCGATTGGAATGGGGGGTGCATCAGCAAATGGAATATTGAGTGTCGTGCCATCAGGTAAAATGGCCTTGCATTTTGCAATCTCGATCTTGCCGAGACTCAGCGCCTCCTGGTCAATCTCCAGTTCTTCGATACCCCAGGAATAGGGCCTCATTGGACTGCAGCGATTCTGGATCAGTGTCTCGAGGTAGCGATCATTTTGCTGGAAATGCTGTGGCCGCAGGAACATACCCTCGGACCAGATAGTTTTTGAAGTCCATGACATAGTGGTCGCCGTGTCCTAATCTGAAACAGTGGTAACGATTGACTGGTGTTCCAGCGTGATAGAAATGCCCTTGGTATCACCCTGTGTGATCGGGATGCTTTTGCGCCAGTTTGCATTGTCAATATCGCGGTAGCCTGCTACCAGTCCAACAAATGTCGTTAGCGGGTTGAGCTCCAGCGGCAAATTGCGGTTGTCTCCAGGTGAAAGTACCAACCGGGTTTTGCCAAGCAGGTCAGGTCCAAGCGCTGCGCCGGATGATTGCGTCAGGCTCATATAATCAAGACGGTTAAATTGCTCTTCAGAATTGAGTTCCAGAATGTGCAGGATGATCGGGGACGGCCTGCCTTGCAGGTCCGGATTGACATCGGCTGTTGTGCTGATCTGCAAACCGACCTCTTCCCGCTTGGGCGCACCGCCGCAACCGCTAAACATAATCATGGTCGTTGCAATCAGGATGCTGATCATTAACAAGCGGGTCAGGCTTGATACAGAGGTGGTCATGACTGCCGTACTTTGTTTCATTTCTATTCCTTGTGTGATTTTTTCAGACGACTGAGCTGCTGTTCGTAAGCACGTGAGAACTTTCTGCCAAACAATTGCTGGAAATCATCCTCGGCTTCGCCGGCAATTTGATCAAACAGTAACTTGAACATTTCCCAGTATTTTGCTTTTTTCCCACCCGGCAGGATATTGTCCAATATTGAATCTGATTCCAGCCGGGTTTCAAGCATTTTTGGATTGAAACGCTTTAATATATCCTGCAAGGCAGCCTCCATCCCCGCAACCACGGCCATCTGGTGGGCATTGACATCGTCAAAGCCTTCCTTGATGGCATCATTACCAGACATATAAGCCGGATTGCTCTTGCTGAGCAATTGCTGCAGGGTACCGCTTGTCGACGTGGAAAACTTGAACGGATTGTTTTCCAACGGTCGAATCATCGTCTGGTCCAGCCTGAATTCGCTCTTGATATGGGTTCGGCCGCTTAGTGTCTGGACCAGGCCATCGGTAAACTCACGCATCATGTTACCGACCTGCTCAAAGAAACACTGCTTCGTCTACGCCATCCAAAACACCGGGTTCAAGACCTGCTCCGCGGGCGAAAGCAGCCAGCCTATCAGCGCTTGATTTTGTTGGTGCTGGTGCTGTCGGGTTGGCTTGGATTTGCGGGTCTGGCCGGGCTCGCTTGATTACCCCAGGCTCAGGTTCGACCCCAGGTTTGGACTCAGGCTCAGGTTTGGGCTCAGGTTCGGGTTCCGGCTCCGGCTCCGGCTCTATTTGTGCTGCCGGCTGGGCGGTCTCAGCCTGAAGTTCTGGCTCAGTCGCTGCGTCACCGGACGTGCTGTCTGTGGCATTCCAGTCATCCGGCCACTCATCCGGCCACTCATCCGAAGACTCCGATGAGCCGGTGGTAATGGGTTCGGCTTCGGGCGCAGGAACCTTCAGCATCCCGGTCGCCTCGTCCCAGTCATCCGGTATGTCGATGCCGGCTTCACCTGGCAAATCGGAAAAAGCATCCGGAGTTTCATCCTGGGTGACGTGGCTTGCTGGTTTGAAGGCCTCATCTATTGGCCTGTGTTTTTCACGCAAACTCGCGGCCGAGGTCTGATCATCCGGTTCATCGAGGTCATCGAGGTCCATCAGGCTTTCAATGCTGATGGCATTGCCTATGGGGCTCTCGTCTATGTGCGCCAGTGGTGTGTTGATATCCTTGAGGAAACTATCATCATCCGCTTGTGGGGATGGCTGTGATTCCGGTTCTTTGAAGGGGTCATCAAAGGCATCGTCCTCGGAGTCATCAAAGGCAGGTCGTTCCGGGAGTCATCAAAAGAGTCTTCGAAAGGATCGGTTTCGACGACCGTTTCGGTACCGTCGGTAACAGGTGAGGCAGAAGAATTACTTTCCTTGATCAATGCTTCGAACTCATAGTCACCAATTCTGATTTTATCTCCGTGGCTCAGTTCAACTGTTTCATTGCGCTCAAGTCGCGTGTCGGAACCATTCAGAAACACACCGTTAGTGCTGGTGTCGGTGATGTAATAACGGTCACCCTCGCAGTGTATGCGGCAATGCACACCGGACAGGAATCTTTGCGGATCTGGGATGGCCCAGTCGTTTTCATCGCTCCTGCCGATAGTGAATGAATCGGAGTGCGGTTGGAAAACTTCCTGCTGACCGGGTGTCAGTCGGTGGTAGCTGGTAATTTTTAGGCTTAGTTGCATCGACTAATCAACCGTAGGGAAAGGGAATTGCCCGAATATAATATATCAGACATGACAGTGGATGATTTCCATCCGGCGCAGACTGAAAATGTCCGCTCGTGTGTCATGTTTGAAACCATCTGCGCTCCCCGCTGATAACTGGTCTGCGTATCCAGATAACAATCCCCAAATCAATGTGTTACTCACTGACGGGTGCTCGACTAGCCCTGTGGGGCGTTTCTGTCAGTTGCTTGTGAACTGGTATACACTATACTCCATAGTATATTTGTTAATGATTTTCAAATAAAAATATAAAAAATAAAGGCCCTGATTACGCATTGGAAAGTTAAGTTTACGCTGTAAATAAATTTTTGGTAGTTGCACCAGTGGGGATTCGGGGACGGTTTATGCCAGGGAGTTATTGATGCAACTTTCAGCTAAGGAATTAATCCAGCCAGTTTCTGCCGATCAGCCTTGTGGTGAAGATCTTGAGTACGATGCCGCTTTCCAGAAAATGGAAACAATGCTGCAGTCAAAATCAGAACAGGAATTTGGGGATACGGTTATACCGGGTTCCGGTCCGGACTGGAAAGGTGTCGGTAAACAGGCGGCAGGCCTTCTAAAACGCACGCGTGATCTTCGCGTACTCTCATATGCCGCAATTTCACACTTACACACCGATGGCCTGGGCGCATTCAGGGATTCGCTGGAGGCTTTGAATGCCTGCCTGGAAACTTTCTGGGATGACATTTACCCCGTGCTCGATGCTGAGGACAATAACGATGCCACCATGCGTTTTAATACCCTGCAGGTTTTGAATGACCATGAAATGGTGTGCGAGGGTCTTGAGCATGCACCATTGGTAGTACTGAAAGGTGTAGGCAGTTTTTCATTGCACGATATTGAACTGGCAGAAGGCAAGGTCGATGCCGCCGAGGACGAAGAAGTTCAGGATATTGCCGTAATCCAAGGTGCGTTCGGTGAAACCGATGTGAATGAGTTGACTGCACTGGGTGCTGCCATTGGTGGATCAATGGAACAACTGAATCGAACCACTGAGCTTTGGGGCAAGCTGGCACCGGATGCAGCTATCCTGGATATGGATGAAGCGCTAAAGTCTTTAAAAGAAATTCATAGCGCTATTGGCACCTATGCGCCTGTCGCCGCGGCTGTTGTTACTGGTGAGGGTGCTGGTGAAGAAGGGGCCGGAGATGGCGGAACAGCACCTGCTGCGTCAATCAGTAGCGTGATAAAAAATCGCAACGACGTGATACAAGCGATTGACAGGATTTGCGAGTATTACGTAGTAAATGAACCATCCAGCCCGGTGCCGTTACTGCTGCGCAGGGCACAGGGCCTGGTAGCAAAATCTTTTTACCAGATTCTGGAAGATATGATTCCCGATTCAGTAGCGCAGGTCCGGGTAATCGGTGGTGATTCAGACTAGTGCTGACTGGGGTGACCAAAAGGGCAGTTTTCTATCAAAACCAGGCTAAATCAGCGTTGTAATATTTTCAAATTGAACTAAGGTTATAAGTAGGACTGACAGGAGAAAATTCATGGGTTCACAGAGTAGTCAAAAATTTATCGGACGTAATCGCGCGCCACGTGTTCAGATTGAGTACGACGTTGAGTTATACGGTTCAGAAAAAAAGATTCATTTGCCATTTGTAATGGGTGTCATGGCAGATCTCGCAGGTAACCCTGAAGAGGCCTTGCCGTCTGTAGCAGATCGTAAGTTCATGGAATTTGATGTGGATAATTTTGATGATCGCATGAAAGCCATGAAGCCAAGGGCTTCTTTCCGGGTTCCAAATACCTTGACCGGTGAGGGTCAACTAAGTGTTGATATGACATTTGAAAGCATGGACGATTTTTCACCGGATGCGGTTGCGAGCAAAGTAGATTCACTTAACAAGTTGCTTGAAGCCCGAAACCAGCTTAACAACCTCGTAACTTATATGGATGGCAAGACAGGTGCCGAAGAGTTGATTGCCAAGGCGATTAACGACCCGGCATTGCTGAAATCATTGGTTGCAGCACCAAAACCAACCGATGAAGGGGAAGAGGGCTAAGTCATGGCAGAAGAAAAGAAGGTATCGTCACAACAAGCGGCAACCGAGGTTGCAGAAAGCAGCGATTTTGCTGCACTTTTAAGTAAACAATTTCGCCCCAAGACCGACAGGGCACAGGAAGAAATCTCGTCAGCAGTTGAAACCCTGGCCGAATTCGTGCTCAAGGATACATCCATTGTTTCTGAAGATGCGGTTGAGTCTATCCAGGCCATGATTGCGGCGATAGATCAAAAACTGACCGACCAGGTTAACCAGATCATGCATCACGAGGATTTTCAACAACTTGAAAGTGCCTGGCGTGGTTTGAGTTACATGGTTAACAATACCGAGACCGACGAATCGCTGAAGATCAAGGTCATGACGATCTCGAAGAATGATCTGCACAAGACCTTGCGCAAAGTTCAAAGGCACTGCCTGGGATCAAAGCCCGATCTTCAAACAGATGTACGAAGAAGAATTTGGTCAGTTTGGTGGTGAGCCATTTGGTTGCGTTGTAGGAGACTACTATTTCGACCACGGCCCGCAGGATGTTGAAACCCTGACACAGATGTCGAAGGTTTCTGCAGCGATGCATTGCCCGTTTATATCGGCTGTTGCACCAAAAACCCTGCAATTTGATTCATGGGGTGAGTTGAGCAATCCGCGTGATCTGACAAAAATTTTCCAGACCCCGGAATATGCATCCTGGCGCTCGTTGCGTGAGTCGGATGACGCGCGTTACCTCGGCTTGACCATGCCACGCTTCCTGGGTCGGCAACCCTATGGCGCTGCGACCGATCCGGTTGAAGGTTTTGATTTTGAAGAAGACACCGATGGCACTGATGCCACAAAGTACTCATGGTGCAATTCGGCTTACGCGATGGGTGTCAATATCAACCGTGCGTTCAAGGAATTTGGCTGGTGTTCCCGGATTCGTGGAATCGAATCGGGTGGTGCGGTTGAAAACTTACCTACACACACATTCCCGACGGATGACGGCGGCGTGGATATGAAATGCCCGACCGAGATCGCCATCAGTGACAGGCGTGAGGCCGAGCTGGCCAAGAATGGATTCATGCCGTTGATTCATCGCAAGAACTCCGACTTTGCGGCCTTTATCGGTGCCCAGTCCCTGCAAAAACCACAGGAATATGAAGACCCTGATGCGACCGCCAATGCCAACCTGGCGGCACGCTTGCCTTATTTGTTTGCAACCTGCCGTTTCGCGCATTATCTGAAATGCATCGTGCGCGACAAGGTGGGTTCATTCAAAGAGCGTGACGATATGCAGAAATGGCTCAACAAATGGATAAAACAGTATGTTGATGGCGATCCCAAGAATTCCAGTGAGTCTACCAAGGCACGTAAGCCACTGGCAGGTGCGGAAGTCGTGGTAGAAGAAGATGAGAGCAACCCTGGTTATTACCGGTCGCGATTCTATCTGCGGCCACACTACCAGTTGGAAGGCCTGACAGTTTCATTGCGGCTGGTTTCCAAGCTTCCATCTGCCAAAGGAAGCTAAGAGACAGGTTAATGAATAGGGATAGTCCTGATTAATTCATCAGGACAGGCATTTTATATTATCGGAGACAAGAAAGGAGAGTAATTACGATGGGAATTTATTTGAAAAATGACAAAATTCAAGGTGATTCTGTAGCAGCCGGTTTTGAGGACCAGATTGACTGTCAAAGCTGGTCTTTTGGTGCAACGCAATCAACAAATATGCATCAAGCGACTGGTGGTGCTGCAGGCGGTTCAGATCTTCAGGATTTGTCGTTTTCCAAGAGAATGGATAAAGCCAGCCCGCTTATGTACAAGTGTTGCTGCGAGGGCAGTCACCTTGGAGAGGTTACACTTACCTGCACCAGATCGTACGAGGGTGCAGATATCAAATGGTTAGAAATTATACTCAAAGAGGCAATAATTTCGAGTGTCAGCTCGAGCTCACCCCCGGATGGTATGGGTGACGAGATGTTTTCTCTGAATTTTGCTGAATACATGATGAAATTCTATCCTCAGGAAGAAGGCGGTGCCGAAGGTTCGTCAGTTGATCATGGATATAATATTGCCACGAGAACGCCGGTATAAATTTTCCAGATCGTACTCAAGCTGATTCAGGATGGGGTCTCCCCAGCCCGCTGATCTTGTATTGTATCCAATGGCAACCAGGGAATACTGATGACTGCTGAAGGACTTCTGCAACAGGGCAAGCTGAATGCTGCCCTTGAGGCGCTGACAGGCCAGGTAAAAGCCAAGCCTGCAGACGCAGCTAACCGGGTTTTCCTGTTCCAGGTATTGGTTGTGCTGGGGCAATGGGAGCGCGCTCAAACTCAGCTTGAGTTGGCCGGCCAACTGGATGCATCGGTTGCGCCCATGGTGCAGGTCTACCGGATGTCATAAATTGTGAGTTACACCGCCAGGCCGTGTTTGCCGGTAAGAGCAAGCCGGTAATTTTCGGTGAACCTGAAGAATGGCTGGCACTGCTGGTTGAAGCTCTGGAGTCATTCTCGAAAGGTAACATCACCGCGTTTGCTACGCTGAATGCGCAGGCATTTGAACAAGCCGATGCTCGTAGCGGTAAAATCAATGGTGAGCCTTTTGCCTGGCTGGCCGATGCCGATCAGCGCTTGGGGCCGGTCTTCGAAGTCATATTTAATAAGCACTATTACTGGGTACCGATGTCCCGTATACGTTCATTGCGCACCGAAGAACCGGCTGATTTACGGGATCTTGTCTGGCAACCCGCAGAGATCACCTTGACCAATGGCGGCGAGCATATTGTTATGTTGCCATCGCGCTACCCGGCCATTGAGGGCGTGTCGGAAAGTGATCTGCTGGCACGGAGTACCGGTTGGGAGTCGCATGGTGAAGAGGTTTACGAGGGTGTTGGCCAGCGTATGTTTACCACCGATCAAAAGGACTATCCATTCCTCCAGGTTCGCAGTATTGAATTTGATGATTAACTGACATGGGTCAGTGGTCGCTAAAGGAAAGATTGCAGCCGTCTTTGCTGGACAGGTTAACGGACAGGCACCCGGGAAATACCAAGGAAAGCGCAGCACAGCAAAGCATGAGTCAAAAAGAGTTTAAGGATGCGGTTATCCGTGATCTTGGCTGGTTGTTTAACTGTGTTCACCTTGATGTCTGTGTTGATCTTGGAACATACCCCGAGGTTGAGCGGTCAGTGCTA
Organism: uncultured Gammaproteobacteria bacterium; assembly: GCA_963749115.1. GTDB lineage: Bacteria > Pseudomonadota > Gammaproteobacteria > Xanthomonadales > SZUA-36 > SZUA-36. Next base: position 201,614 of record CAVVLP010000004.1, on the reverse strand, counting down.
AATTATGGTTTGCCCGATATTTCCGGGCAAACCTCTTCAACAATTGATGTAAAGAGCATTGAGCGTTCTGTCAAACAGGCAGTTTGTCAATTTGAGCCGCGCATAATACGTAATTCATTACGTGTAAAAGTACACTCCAATCCAGCTGAGATGAGCCATAACTCCCTGATTTTCGAGATAGAAGGGGCTGTTTTTGGTCAACCTTCACCTTTCCAGATTGTTTTGCGTAGCGAACTCAATCTGGAGTGTGGTGAGTTCAGCGTTACAGAGGATCTCGGTTAGGTTCAGATGGACACAAGACTTCTTCACCACTACAACAACGAACTTCATTTCATGCGCGAGATGGGTAGTGAATTTGCCCGCCATTTTCCAAAAATCGCCGGCAGGCTGGGCATGGAGGGTCTCGAGTGCGCGGACCCCTATGTTGAACGTTTGCTTGAAGGTTTTGCCTTTCTGACGGCACGCGTACAGCTGAAAATTGAAGAGGAGTTTCCCAGGTTCTGTCAGCACCTGCTGGAAATGGTGTACCCGGATTACCTGGCGCCTCTGCCTTCCATGACCATCGTGCAATTGCAACCGGACTGTGATGACAGCGACCTCGCCGAAGGATTTCTGATAGAGCGGGGAACATCATTGCGAAGCGGTCTTGGCCCGATGATGCAGACACCATGCGAATACAGGACATCTCATGATGTTGAGTTGTACCCGGTAAGTGTCGCTGATGCGGATTACCTGCCCACCCGTGCTGCCCTGGCAAACCTTGGTATAAAGCCGGATCGCCAGGTTTCGGCGGGTATCCGGATAAAGATTATGGCAACCAGTGGCATCAGTGTTTCAGACCTGAAAATGAACGAATTGCCCTTGTTCCTTGGTGGTAGCGGTACGGTTCCGTTGGCGCTGTACGAGCAGATACTGGCAGGCGTATGTGGTTTTTCTGTTATCACCCGGAGCGAAGCCCAACGGGAGGTTTATCCTCTTTCAGCAGAAAATATCCAGACGTTTGGATTTGCCTCCAACCAGGCCATGCTTAATTTTCGTTCCCGGTCTTTTGACGGTTATCGCTTGCTGCGAGAGTATTTTGCTTTTCCCGAGAGGTTCAGGTTTATAAATTTCACCGGTTTGCAAAAGGCACTTGGCCAGATTAGTGGAGAGACTTTCGAATTAGTGGTGCATTTGAGAAGCCGTGACAATGATCTGGAAAACGTGATCGACAAAAGTCATTTCCTTCCATTTTGCACGCCGGCTATTAATCTTTTCCCCAAGCGTACGGATCGTATAAGCCTGAATGACAAGGATCATGAATTTCACCTTGTAGCTGACAGAAGTCGACCCATGGATTACGAGATTCACCAGGTGCTTGGTGTTACTGGTTATGGAAAACATGCGGATGAGAGACAACAGTTTTTGCCTTTCTATGGATTGAAAGACGATCATATCCCCTCTGAGGATGCTGCATTCTTCACGATACAGAGAAAACCCCGTGTGCTTTCATCCAAACAACACGCGCGTGGTTCGCGTTCTGCTTACCTGGGCCAGGAAGTATTTGCATCATTGGTAGATGCCAGGGAAGCACCCTATAGCACCAACCTCTCACAGATAGGCATCAAGACCCTGTGTAGCAACCGTGACCTTCCTATGCAAATACCGCTTGGTCAGAAAGGTGGGGATTTTACCCTGGATGTCAGTGCGCCGGTTGAATTGATACGCTGTGTGGCCGGACCGACACGACCGGTTTCCCAGGCAACAACCGGTGATTTTGCATGGCGTCTTATAAGCCACCTGTCGTTGAATTACCTTTCGCTGATCGATGAAGACCCGGATGAAGGGGCAGCTGCTTTACGTGAGTTGTTACAGCTTTACAGTAACGGTAATACGGTGGGTGAACGGCAGATCAGTGGCTTGCTGAAAATCAACGCAAAAGCGGTGACCCGGCGCTTGCCGATACCCGGACCTATCAGTTTTGGACGTGGTCTTGAAATTACCTTAACGCTTGATGAAACCGGCTTTGAAGCAGGAGGGATGTATCTTTTCGGTTCCGTACTGAATGAGTTTTTTGGCAAGTATGTTTCGATCAATCATATGACCGAAACCGTGGTGCTCAGAGATGATAAAACCGAGGTGGCCAAATGGCCGGTGAAGGCAGGTCTGAGACCGCAGTTATAAATTTTCTGACCCAGGTCAGTGAGAAACCATTTCGCTATGGTTTTTACCAGACGGTACGGCGTATCAACTGCTTTTACCAGGATAAACCAATAACCGGTCACTCCTATCGGCCGGCAGACGATCCAGTGAGGTTTTCGCAGGAGCCATATACCTCGTTTGCCCCCTCCACATTCAGCACGCTCAACATCGACGAGCCAGGCCAGGTACCCCGCTTATCGCAGCGGTTTATCGGTTTGTTCGGCCCCAATGGTCCATTGCCGCTGCACCTGACCGAATACGCACGAGACCGGGAAAGGCACCACCGTGATGCATCTTTCTCACGTTTTGCCGATATGTTTCACCATCGAGCAGTCAGCTTGTTTTACAGCGCATGGGCACAATCTGCAGCCCACTGTTCAGTTTGACCGGCCTGAGAGTGACCGTTTTGGGGATTATCTCGGTTCCCTGATCGGCCTGGGTTTTCCAAGCCTTAAGGGTGTGGACTCAATGCATCACCTGTCAAAACTCGGTTTTGCCGGGCATTTGGGGAGTCTTCCACGCCATGTGAATGGCCTGGTTTCCTTGATTCAAGGGTATTTTGGTGTAGCGGCAAAAGTGCTTGAGTACGTTGCGCACTGGATGAGGATTCCGAAACAGGATCACCTGTTACTGGGCGGAAACAGCCTGAATGGTCACCTGGGTCAGGATACCGTGATTGGTGAGCGTGTATGGCAGCGCCAGGATAAATTCAGGCTCAGCCTGGGTCCTTTGAGCCTGGACCAATATGAGGCCTTTTTGCCAACTGGCAAATCCTTTGATGCGTTGGTGGCGGCCGTCAGGAACTATGTCGGCATGGAGTATCTTTGGGAGGTCAACCTGATACTCAGGAAGGAAGAAAAACCAGTGACCTGCCTCGGCAAGAGCGGCAGGTTGGGCTGGACCAGTTGGCTCGAAAGCGAGCAACAAATGGACCACGTAGACGATTTGCGGTTGCAGGTCGAGAATTATGTACACTAATAGAATCAATCCATTCCACTTAACAGGGAGCCAGGGTCGTGACAGAAATCAGTAGAAGTGCCTTATTCGGAAAACTTAACAGTTTGCTCTATCAATCCATAGAGAGCGCGACCGTATTCTGCAAGATGCGTGGCAATTCCTATGTTGAACTGGTTCACTGGTTACAGCAGATTCTGCAATTACAGGATTCCGACCTGCGTCGAATCGTTGACCATTTCGATATCGAGATTGCCCACCTGGCATCGGATTTCACCAAGGCTCTGGATCGGTTGCCACGCGGGGCCAGTTCAGTCAGTGACCTGTCCTCACATCTTGAGGAAGCTGTGGAGCGGGCCTGGGTGTACGGCAGCCTGATGTACCAGTCGCCACAGATTCGAAGCGGCTACCTGCTGATTGGCATACTGAAAAGCCGGTCATTGAGAAATGAACTGATCGGAATATCAAAGCAGTTCGATGAGATCAAGCTCGACACGCTGATGGATCAGTTTGACAAGATCACCAGCGGCTCACCTGAAGATCACCTGGTCGCGAGCGACGGCAGTGATTTGTCATCCGCTGGTCCGGTCGGTGGTGAAGCAGGCGGCCCCATGGGCAAAGGTGATTCGTTGGCGAAGTTCACTACCGACCTGACCGAACAGGCACGCAGCGGCGAATTGGACCCGATTGTAGGTCGGGACGAGGAGATCAGGCAGATCGTCGATATCCTGATGCGCCGCAGACAGAACAATCCGATTCTCATCGGTGAAGCGGGCGTGGGAAAAACTGCGGTTGTTGAAGGCTTTGCCATGCGCCTGGCATCGGGTGATGTACCACCGCAATTGAAAAACGTCGAGTTGAGAGTACTGGACCTGGGCCTGTTGCAGGCGGGCGCCAGCATGAAAGGTGAGTTTGAGCAGCGTCTGCGGCAGATTATTGACGAGGTACACGCTTCTGAAACACCGATTATTCTATTTATCGATGAGGCACATACGCTGATCGGTGCGGGTGGTTCAGAAGGAACAGGTGATGCGGCAAACCTGCTGAAACCGGCTCTTGCACGCGGCACCTTACGTACGGTGGCTGCGACTACATTTGCCGAGTATAAAAAATACATTGAAAAGGATCCGGCGCTGACCCGGCGATTCCAGGTGGTGCAGGTAGGTGAGCCCAGCGAAGAGAAATGTATACAGATGTTGCGCTGTATATCACCGGTTATGGAGCTGCATCACAAGGTGCAGGTTTTCGATGAAGCCGTTGATTCTGCAACACGCCTGGCACATCGCTATATTCCGGCCCGGCAATTGCCGGACAAGGCGGTCAGCCTGCTGGATACTGCTTGTGCGCGGGTTGCAGTGGCGCTGCACTCGACGCCGGCTCCCCTTGAAGACTGCGGGCACCGCATCACGGGCCTGGAACTGGAAGAAGAAATTCTGGAGCGCGAGCGTGCAATCGGTCATGCCGATGAAACACGGGCAGAGAAAATCCAGCAGGAGTTGACCGAAGAGCGCGAACGGCAACAGCAGTTGACCGAGCGTTGGCAGAAAGAGAAATCACTGGTTGATGAGATTCTGGAATTGCGCAGAAACCTGGTTGCGGAAGAACCAGTTGAAGATCGGGCAGAAGAGACAGACGACCCTGAAGCAGAGTCTGAGGTCGATGCCGGGGAGGAATCCCTACAGGAAACGGAAGTGGAATCCTCAGAAACCGCCGTGGAGGACGAGGCTGCGATGAGACAGCGTCTCGAAGATCTACAAAACGAACTTGCTGAACTGCAGGGCGAGCAGCCGCTGGTATTCCACAGTGTTGACGGTTCTGCAGTGGCCGCGGTGGTCGAAGACTGGACCGGAATACCCGTGGGCAGCATGGTCAAGGATGAGATTGAAAGCATCCTGCATATGACCGACAGGCTGCGCGAACGCGTTATTGGCCAGGACCATGGTCTTGAAATGATCGTCAGCCGGGTTCAGACCAGTCGTGCCCAGTTGGATAATCCGGGCAAGCCAATAGGTGTTTTCATGTTATGCGGCCCCAGCGGTGTGGGTAAAACAGAGACAGCTCTGGCACTTGCCGAATCACTTTACGGGGGTGAGCAGAACCTGATAACGATCAATATGAGCGAGTTCCAGGAAGCCCATACGGTTTCAACCTTAAAAGGTGCCCCTCCGGGTTACGTGGGTTATGGCGAAGGCGGTGTTTTGACAGAAGCCGTGCGTCGGCGCCCCTACAGCGTGGTATTGCTGGACGAGGTAGAAAAGGCCCACCCGGATGTGCATGAAATCTTTTTCCAGGTATTCGACAAGGGTGTCATGGAAGACGGCGAAGGACGAATGATCGACTTCAGAAATACGCTGATCCTGCTGACCTCGAATGTTGGCAGCGAACTGATCATGAATTTCGCCAAGGATCCTGAGTTAATGCCGGATGCCGAAGGCATTGCCAAGGCCTTGCGCGAACCGCAGCTGAAAATATTTCCCAGCTGCATTGCTGGGTCGCATTGTCAGTATTCCATACTATCCATTGAGCGATGAAGTGCTGCGCAAGATTATCGTTTTGCAATTGAACAGAATACGTAAACGCATGGCAGCCAACCATGACATACCGCTCACCTGTACCGATGCAATGCATGATTTGATTGCAGCGCGTTGCACTGAGCTTGAGAGTGGCGGACGTATGATCGATGCCATTCTGACCAATACAGTACTGCCACAGATCAGCCGTGAGTTGCTGTCACGTATGGCGCAGGGAACACCACTTAAAACGGTGGAGATTGATGCCAAAGATGATAATTTCGTCTATACCTATGGATAGAAACCAGGGAGCTTTGTAAATATAGCGGGTGTAAAAAATGTCAGAAATCTTTGATGATACAGACCATCCGGTCCAGTTTATTTCACCGTTTGGTGGCAACCTGGTTGTTCAGTCCATGTCGGGTGATGAAGCAATTGGAAGGCTGTTTAATTACAACCTTGAACTGCTAAGCCATGATTTTGAGCTACATTTTGACCAGGTGGTTGGACAACAGGTAACGGTTGCGCTCGACCTTCCAGTGGATAAGCGTTATTTCAATGGTTATATCACCGAATTTCGATATTTGGGGCAAACAGACCGGTATGCCCGCTACCAGGCAACACTCCGGCCATGGTTTTGGTTTCTGACACGCACTTCGGACTGCAGGATATTTCAGGAGAAAAAAGTACCGGATATTATCAAGGACATATTTCAAGAACATGGAATGTCAGATGTTGAATATCGTCTGAGGGGTACTTACAGGGAGTGGGAATATTGTGTCCAGTATCGTGAAACAGATTTCAATTTTATCTCCCGCCTGATGGAACAGGAAGGTATCTACTACTACTTCGAACATTTTGAAGACAAACACATGCTTATTCTCACCGATGAAGTGAGCACGCATACCCCTTTCCCTCAATTCGAAACCATACCCTATTATTCACCGTCCGGTCAGGCTTCGGCAGGAATTGAGTGATCATTTACAGTACTGGGCGGTAACGCAATCGATTCAGCCGGAATCATACGCCATCAAGGATTTTGATTTCAAGAATCCGGGAGGGGATTTACTTTCCATACTGATGCAGCCAGGTGACCATGCATTCCCGATTGAGCAACCGGAAATTTTTGATTATCCCGGTGAATATACCGAACGCTCCGATGGTGAAAGCTATGTGGAAATCAGGCTGCAGGAGCTGAGAAGCCAGCATGAAAGGGTAAGCGGTGGCGGGCCATGCCGGGGATTATCAGCGGGATGTCTGTTTACGCTGATGGAGTATCCCAGGGAAGACCAGAATAAGGAGTACCTGGTGCTCTCCGTGTCCCACCAGATTAACGATACCTCTTACATTTCAGACGGAGGCGGAAATGCCGACGAACTGTATCGGTGCCAGATTGAGGTCATGGATTCTGCAGTTTCATACAGACAGGTGCGGTCCACACCCAAACCCATCGTACAGGGGCCGCAGACCGCCATCGTGGTCGGTCGCGACAACGACGAAATTTACACCGATGAATTTGGCCGGGTAAAGGTGCAGTTTCATTGGGACCGGTATGGGGAGCGAAATGAAAACAGTTCCTGCTGGATTCGGGTTTCGCAGCTATGGGCTGGAGCGAAATGGGGCGGTATGCACATACCCCGCATCGGCCAGGAAGTGATTGTCAGCTTTATGGAAGGGGATCCTGATAAACCAATCATTACGGGCCGTGTTTATAACGCCGATTGCATGCCGCCATATGACTTGCCAGCGAATAAAACTCAAAGTGGTATTAAATCCCGCAGCAGTAAGGACGGTACGTCGGGTAATTTTAATGAAATTCGTATGGAGGACAAGAAGGGTTCAGAGGAACTCTATATCCATGCTGAAAAGGATCATACAGCCATAACCGAAAATGATAGAACGGCAACTGTTGAGAGAGGCAATGACAAAATTACTGTCCAGGCAGGTACGAGGTCAGTAACGGTTAAGGGCAATACTAGTTTAACAGTACAGGCTGGGGATCGTATTGTCGACGTAACAGGCAACTACAAGCTTGATACGACCAATGAGATCAGCATGCAAGCTCCAAGCAAGATTGCACTTACTTGTGGAGGAAGCTCGATAACAATGGAACCCGGTAAGATAACAATCAGTGCTGGCGGTGGTGCGAGTGTGACACTCGATGGAAATGCGGTTATGAGCAGTCCGGGTGAGTCCAAAGTTGAAGCACCAACAGCGATACTATCTGGGGGCGGGTCGACTGTAACAAATACCGGAGGTGGTATAGAAATTTCATCTGGCGGGATTATTGAGCAAAAGGGTGCAATTATTAAACATAATGCCTAAAAATCATACGAGATCGAATCAATGAAAAATGACATACAAAAGATTGAACTTATCGGTGAACAGAAGCTTACCTGTCGAGAGAGGTGAGGCTAGTGATTTAATAAGGCTCCTCAGTCCAGGAAATGATATTCGCCTGGATCTCTGGTTATCACTGAAGAAGGTCCAGTGTTGAAATTCGAAGGAGCTGGTTTGATTCTGCAATGTAGTGGGTCACTGACTTTTGATGCTGAAACAGTCTCAATCATTGGACAGAAGAAAATTAATTTATCAAGTGGTACTGATATGCAGATGACAGCTGCTGGTGCAATGGAATCAACGGCGGCGATTCAGACTATTTCTGCGAAAATGGGTAATGTCGATATTCATGCGAACGATGATGTTACGATGAAGGGAGAGCGAATAAAGATGAACTGTTGAATCAGGGAGTAAATATGCTAACAAATATGCGTGATTTATTAGCGGTAATGTTCTTGGAAAAGCGGCTAGGCCAGTTGAGAGAAGATCACTTGGAGCGATCACTCTCAGGCGCAAAGTTAGGTGAGAACTTTATCAGAGAGCAAGAGAAACTGATTTTACAAGACATGAAAAAAGATTTCTTTAGTGGACCTCTAAGTGAATTTGTAAGATATCCGAATAATCAGGATATCAACGATAAAGATGATTTCCTAAACCGCTCACAAAAACTAACAGAAAAGGCTGTCATTCTTACTCATCGTAAGTTATTGGCCATACCCTATGCGGGTCAAAAAGAGTACACAGCATAGCAATGGACTTTAGCAACAAAACCAGATATCCAGCTGAGTTCCTTGCTGGTTCAACAGGTGACCGGGAAATGGTAGGAATTGTGGCTTCCAAGGTGACAACATCGTTCAATACAGGGCGCCTCACAGCAGTTGAGACAGGCCAGGCCTGGCCTGTATTTAATCGTCCGTATCTTTTTCGTGATGTGATGTTACAAACAGATCTTGAGCCGCGTAGGGCTGGGGTAGACATCCTAATATTCGGAAACGCTATTGCTAAGGGTGGAAGTGAAGTTCGTCGTCAGCCCATTCGTATACAGTGTGGTAAAGTTGACTACCAAATTGTGGTTTTTGGGGATCGTATCTGGCGTAAATCGGGCATGGCCTCGTGCCTTCGGAGCCCGAGCCTTTTATTGAGATGCCATTGACTAACGACCGGGTGTTTGGTGGCAAAACTGTGCTGGATGGGGTGGGAATGCCTCATCATATCAATCCAGATGGTCGTGGGTTTTATCTACTTGAAGATCAGGCAGAAGGTAATGTTCTCCCGAATCTCGAAGTACCTACTGCGTTGATCAAGACTTGGCAAGATTGCCCAATGCCAGCTTGTCTTTTTAAGCCCGTTGGCTGGTTAGAGGATCTAGCAGCACTTGACCCTGCTCCAGAACCAGAAGAGTTAGCATTTCGCATGATGAAAGGGGGGTTTAATCAAGCGGTACCACAGCTTGTCGTAAGGCCTGATGAACTTGGGGACTCAATAAAATTGCAAGGTTTTGATATAGAAGGAGATATGGTAATTCCTATGCCACCGTTACATGGACCTTCGGCTTATGTAGAAGTAGGGGAACTGCGCAGCATGTTTCCATCTGTGATCTCAACAATTGTAGTCCTGGTACAGGAAAAAATTCTTGTGGTTACGTACCTAAGCCTTTTTCGTTATCTTTTTCGTCAGATGGAACAACGTCGAGTGACGTTGAAATGGGCTAATGATAATAGTCAATGAGCATACTGTGAAGAAAGGCAGACAAGCCTATGTCAGATGATTATCGAAATATACCTCAACCTGTTCCGGTAGATTCGTTATCTCCACCGGATATTCCAATACATCTTCAACCAATCCCACCTGGATCACTTCGGGCAACCACGGTGGTGGAGACAACGACCCCAGAACTGGCAATCATTTATAAACGCAGCTATGGGTTTGCGCACAATCGGCCTTGCTGGCAATTGGAGGATCAAATCCCGCTGGATGAAGTAGGAAATGATTATCCAGAGATAGCTCCTGACGTGACACCCTCAGTCCAGTCTTTGCCAGAAGTGATAGGTCTGAAAACTGGTACCGATGTTGTTATTCAAGGTAGCGCTTGCCCACCAACACCGATGGCGAAAATGACCGTTGAGGCTATGATTGGTAAGCACCGACATAAGGCAGATGTTATCGGCACTCGTTATTGTGATTACCATAATGGACATATTGTTTTCACACCACCTGAGAAATTTGAAGAAATCCCCCTTCGTTATGAATACGCATATGGGGGGCGAGATCGTCTTTTTGAAATTAAGTTGCTGGAGGAAGCTAGGCGTTCGATGACGTCAGAGCAGATACGAAGGGCAACGCCATCAGTTGAAGCTTTGTTCGCAACGAATCACCCAATAATGTATCCACGAAACCGGTTTGGTAAAGGTTATGTTTTAGAAGACCGTCGTGAGCTTATCATGGGTAGAGAATTGCCAAATATCGAACGACCTGATGATCGACTTACACCCGATCGCCTCGTTGTCGGAAATCCACTTGACTGGCCAAAGCAGCCAATACCAGTCGGTTTCGATTATTTTGACCCGTTTTCTTTCCCTCGTTCAGCGATGCTTGGAATGCCTCCGGTAGCTAATGGTGATTTAAGCCTTGCTGAGGAGGTGAACAGGGGATTGGTACCTAAGGATTTCTTTAGGGGAAACCTCTTTGCAGTGAGTCCCGAAAAAGCACCAGGTCTGATTCATAATGGAGCAAGTCGTTGTGCGTCTCTGGGGTTGTGGGCACCGTTTCTTCGCGGCGATGAGGATATTGTTTTGACTGGAATGGACTCCGCTGTTCCTAAGCTGTATTTCAAGCTTCCAGCAGAAGTTCCTATATTTACTCTGAATGCAGGTGATATTCATTTTGATGCTGTGCCAGGGCGTTTGCAATTGGTGCTGATTGATGTGCGAGCACGGGTTTTGAATCAGGTCTGGGCTGCGAAAGTTAAGTTGCCAAAAACATTTTTTCCAGGTAATGGAGAGAGAGCTCATATCCGCTATCAAGACCGAAACAAAAAAGGTTGGCCAATAGTATGCGTATCTCAAAATACACGCCTTATGGCGGTGTTGGCCTGGATAATCACATGAAACTTCCTGGCGCAGTGCCTCCTGCTCCTGCTCCAGTACCGATACTGAAGGATGCCTACGGAGTAATTATATTAGCACCTTGGGGGAGCTCTTCTTACCGGAAAATGGTCGTTGACCTCCGTCCAAACGGAAGGCAAAGGTGATATTCTATGGGGATATTATCGGGGATGGGGCAGTGCATACCCTGTGTTTCCACATTATGTTACAACATCGCTACCGATATTGGCTCTTGGTTCCACAACCAAGTACTTCCTTCCTAGTTTTGCCGTAAAAGAAGCAATTGACGGAGGGGCGCTTGCCGGAAGCGGTAGTGGCCCAGTCGCTGTTTCTTTTCCGGCCTACTGCATTCCCACACAACAGTGCCATGATGTGGGAGGAGTGGGTTTCTGTTTTCCGAGTAGTGTTTGCTTTCAGGATTTCAGTACACGCTGGGTGGGGTTTTGTTTTGGGGATTTTCTTGCGGGTAGTATTGGGGTGGCGGCTGATGCATTATCGGCGGCCATTCTTTCAAAGTTTGGTGGGAATCTTTTTAAAAACACAAAGTTGGATGACGTGTTATTCGGAGGACTTGCCAGTAGCTTTATTCTCACGAGTCAAAGTGTCAATGTGATTAATGCACTGCCTGACGGAGTTAAGATAGTAGAGGGTGTTCTTGGTGTCACGCTTGGCGGATTTGTTTTTGCTGAAGGGGCTTATGCGACAGTTGGAGCATTTGGAGCGTTACTACTTGCGCCGCTGGCTGGCTGGGGCGGTGGACTGCTAGCGAATGAGGTAGGTGATTCCTGGGGATCAGAGGAAGGTGAGCACGGGTATAGAGCAGCCCACACCACCAGTATCACCTGGTCCTTCAGGAGGGTCGGATGCAGGCATGGATGCTGGTGGCAGCGAGCCTGATGCAGGAACACCTTCAGGGGGTGAACCGGATAGTGGCGGTTATTCTGAACCAACTGATTCCAGCGAACCTGACGGGGGAATGCCAGATAGTGACCCAGATTCCAGTGGAGGAGTATGCGAGCCGGACGCAGATTCATCTTCAGAGGATGAACCGGATAGTGGCGGTTATTCTGAACCAACTAATTCCAGCGAACCTAATGGGGGAAACGATAGGTAGCAAAATAAAAACAATACACACTACTTGATCGTCATATCTACACCTTAAAATTGCAAGATTGCACAGTAACAGGGAAATGCCCTGCACTCCGAAAACTCTTGTCAATGATTTGAGATGATAAAACCTGCTCCGGAAGAGCTTTCAACCTTCCCACGGCCCAGACAGTGCTTTCAGCGGATTTGAAATCGACTGAAACCTCAATAACCTTGCCATATCCCGGTTCCGGAAACGACAATCGGCATGATGCCCAGCCCGAGAATCGCCTCTGCAGAGCGTTCCGGCAGCAACAATTCTGCACAGGGCATCAACTTCTGCTCACCATCCTCCTCGTAGCTGTAAGCGGGCAGGCCGCCGATATCGGTGTTGTTGTCCGGGCTCATATTCCAGCCGTATTCGGTAAAGCTTTGGGCCAGAAGTTTTCCACATGCCAGTGTCGGGTTGACCCACAAGAAGCTTTCATGCTCATGTGCACCCCCTGTCGACAAAGCTCTTCAAAATCAAAGCTGTCGATTTCCTCGGCATTTCGCCCGTAGGGCAGACGACCGAGAATGCGGGGTAAAACCAGCCCGATGCGCCCGGCGACCGGGCTTTCCCTGAGTTGATTCCAAAACGGATTATCCGCCTTTGACCATTCATTGGCTGCAGGTTGTTGTGCCAGGTCAAAAGCACCGATCAGTTCACTTTCGGCCGCAGCGATCACTGCGGCATCCTGTTCTTCCGCCAGGGTTCCCAGTGTTGCCAGTAAAGCAACATCATTGGCATCACCACCGAAGCTGTAATTACACAGCAACACGGAAAAGCCCTCGTCATCGGCTGCGCGCCGGAACCTGCCGACCAGTAACTGGTAGAGGCCGGAGTCAGCCATTGATTCCGCTGAAGCCGGTAACCCGGCCAGTAACTCGTCCTTGCTGACATTGCAGACCTTAAGCTGCAATTCTTCGCCGATTTCTGATTCCTGAACCAGGTCATAAAGTGAGCGCCAGGCACCTTCCAGTTGTTGGAAATCTGGCTGATGAAGTATGTTCCGCATGGTGTCTGCAATGGCCATGTCAACCGCATCTATGGCAGTATCGACTTTCGGGTCGAGTTCATAAACCACATGAGGACCGACCACTCTGTGCAGGAAACTATCAAGTTTGGATTGGGCCGAAACTGCTGGTGTAGAGGTTGCTGACGCCTGTTCGGGGCGCTCTCCCAGTAGTCTTTCGAACATCTTGTCGCCGCTTTCCATGCCCTCTTCTGTAACCTGGTGCGGTTGATCAGGTGTTTCGGGTGCCGGGCTTGAGGCGGTCACTTCCGCCAGTGCTTCGGCTGAAGTTGCCGGGTCCAGCAGGCGTTTCCGCAGTTGCCGCAGGTCAGAGAACAATGGCAATTGGTGAAACAGTTGATCGGGGTGGAAATCGTCCAGGTCCCGGGGCTGCAATTCCACACGACTACCAGCAATATCAAGTTCAAGTGAGGGTTCAAAAACACTCCAAAGCTGATCAATATTGTCAATATCGACCTGCCTTACAGGTACCTGCATCAGCAAAGCGGGATCAGGATGGGTGTTTCTGCGGGAATTTCCAGCAAAGTTACCCAGCACCAGCATCACGAATGGTGATGACTCCTTACGCTGTGGTTTATTGCCGCCTGCTGAGCCAAATTCAAATTCCATGATACCGGGCATGCGCAACTCCCCTGCTTGGCAGTCAACTCAAATTATCAGGTACTGACAAAAAAGAACGGTGCACCTGCGTGACCGGTGTTTTTTATCTCGGCGAATTCGGGGTTCTGGTCAATATTCAATGATGATGCTGAAACACTTACACCCTGGTTGACCTGGTCATAGAGCATCCAGCCTTCGAGCACACCCTGGTTACCTTGCAGTGCATTGATCAGGTGGTTTGCGAATATGGAATGGTCACCGCCACCACCGTCAAGAACCGGTTTTGTGCCACCGGAGGTCATTGCGGTTCGTGATTTCTTGGCTGTGAATATTTCATAGTAACGGTCCGGTTTGCGTGGTGCCGTAGTATCGTTACCACCACGGGTAGCCAGGCTCTTGCTGGCCAGTTGCGGGATTTTTACATCATGGGTCAAGGTGCCGGAATAACAGGAATCTGCAATCACCATGACATGCTTGGCATCCATGGAATTAATAAAATCGGTGATCTGGATGTTTGAAATCCAGTTGGTCTGGTCATTGGGTACTGCATCAACAGGTAACCAGTGGCCGCGGTCATTGTTCCTGTCCAGTTCACCGTGGCCTGCGTAATAGAGCAGGAAATTATCATTACTGCTCAGTTTTTCCCGATATTTGTTGAGTGCCTGCAAAATGGTATAGCGATCAGCGTTGATCAGAACTTCGGCTTTAAAGTTGTAACGCTCCCTGAGCACGCTTGCCAGATCTTCTGCGTCCCTGCGGGGAGTCTTGAGATCAGGAAAGTTGGGATAATCGTTGTTGCCGATGATCAGTGCATAGTAATTGCCAAATTTTACATTGGGAATTTCCGGGTTTGGGATATCCATCGAGGGTGGAGTAGAAACACCACGCATTGCGATGTTATTGGCCTCGGTGAGCCCGACCTGCAGTGTACGTAATCTGTCCAATTCCCGGTTAATGGCACTGATTTCTGCTCGAAGTGCCGCGTTCTCGCCCTGTGAACGGGCCAGTTCAATCGAGCCTGCACCCAGTTGGGCTTCAAGTTGTGTGGTCTTGGTCCGGGATTGCTGGTCGATGCTGTCGCGGATAGAGGACATCTGTTCTTGCTGTTGTTGAAGCTCTGTTTGCTGTTGAGCTATAACCGAGTTGTTCCGTGACAATGAGTTGCTGCACCGATGCGAGCTGGGATTCGCTGGCTTGTAGTTTCTGCTGCACGGATTGTTGCTGAACAAGAGCGATATCGGCTTTTTCGCGCCATTGTCGTTCGCGTTTTTCAAACTCTGTCTTTTCGGCTTTTATAAGCTGGTTCTGACTGGCTATCTCTTTCTCAAGATAACTGATGCTGTGGGCACGCTCCTCAAGGTCAGCCTGCTGTCTCTGGATAAAGGCGGATAGTTTTGCAATTTCGTCGGCTTCTTCGGTGTTATTTCTGGCAACTTCCAGGTCTTTCCGTAGTGCTGCCATCTGGTAGTTTTCTGCTTGCAGGTCAGACTGGCGCTGGTCAAGTTCGCTTGTCAATTTGGAGACCTGGGATTCCAGTCCGGTAATGGTTGCATTCTGCTGGTCCAAAATGGCCTGGAATGATTCCTGTGCACCTTGCTCGTTATCCAGGCGTGCGGCAAATTCAACCTGTTGCCGATCCAGCGCAAATCGCATTGACTGGACCTCTTGTTGCTGCCTGGCAAGTTGTAACTCCTTGTCTTTAATCTGGCGGTTCAAGTTTGCGATCTCCTCCGCCCCGGATGTCGATACGCTGGCGTTTCCCGCACGGAACCGCATTTGCTCCAGTTCACGCATGGAATTATCGAGCGCCGCCATTTGGGCATTGACCTCATTGCGGGTTGAAATCAGGTCTTTGTTCAGTTGACGGATTTCAGCATCTTTTTGCGCAACGGTCTGTCGCAGACTTTCGGTTTCAGCTTCGAGTTCATCGAGGTTGGAAGCAAAGGTCAGTTCGTCGTCGCCAAGCCCTGTTGCTTTGCGGTACCAGTTTAATGCCGCGATTTCGTCTTTCTCAACGCCTAAACCCTGCTCATACATTGCACCGATGTTCATTTGGGCGCGGTCATAACCTTGTTCAGCCGCCTTCATATACCAGGTGAGTGCGGTTGAATAATCCGGCGAGGTACCCAGACCCTGCTCAAACATTTCGCCAACATAGGTCTGTGCCTTGGCGTCACCGGCCTTGGCCTGGGGTAACCAGACTTTTAATGCGGTGGCGTAATTCGCCCGGTCATAGGCAACGTACTCACCACCACGAATCTCACAATCCGCACCGCTGGTCTTGATTGGTCTGCGTGCCGTTTGATAGCGGGCACCGCCGCCAAGCTGGCGGATCTTACCCGGCAACATGCAATCGATGATCAGCAACTGGTTGGCATCCTGGGTGATTTTGGCTTTCGCCTGTAAGTTGATTAGCCGGAAATGATGCGGAGACCACGATGATGGTGGTCAGTAAGAAAACGACTCGATTCTTGATGGAAAATGTCATGGTATTTAGTCCATTGATTCAGAATTAAAGAAACAGAATAATTTGGTTACAGTTTAAGAATAGCATTAGTGAAACATTAATACTGTGAGCCAGCCGATCCCCCGGGTTGCAGCCATGCACGTTGGAAATTTAGGCATATATCTCAGTATAGGCGAGATAGTGCTGAAATATAGATGAGATAGTGCTGAAATTTGTCACAAAAGTGCTAAAGTTAAAGTAAGAAACCAGAAGACGTATTATTAAATCGTTCCGGCATATCAACAGAGGTAATAGTGATGAAAAAAATTAATTACGGAGCGCTGTTCGTTGGTTTCATCGCTCTTTTTAGTTCCACACATATTCTGGCCTCAAGTATTACTCCTATTAGTGCTTCTGTAATGGAAGGTGATACTGTGTTTTTTAGTATTACTACGGATGCAAATGATTGGTGGGCACTTGATGGAGGATCAGCAGAGTGCCCGGTTTCAACTCACCAGTTTGATTTGTCTACAAGTTTGACTGACCTTAGTGCTACCTGGGGAACTGAACTTTCGGGGGGCGATCTGGTGTACTTCGTCAACTCGACACCGCCTCTAACGCTCCCACCACCTTCAAGTGCAATTGCTACCTGGTGTGCCACGTGGGACGGGCAGAGTCTACCTGCTCCCTGGGACCTGCCTCTAAGTGCGGAAGTCAGAACGCATATAGACGATGATTTTGGGGAGGGTACGGAGTCGGCAGAAATAAACTTTGATGTCTGCGGTGATGGCTGTATCACCACGGTTACAATAACAATTCAAGACACTCCTCCTCCCTTGGTCAGCATATCAGCATCACGTGCTGCCGAGCCCGGCCCCCCCGATGGTAACGATGGCAATTTCAGATTTACACTGGATAAGCCCGCGCCAGGCGGCGGCCTTGTTGTGCGGTATGCGGTTTCTTCATCTTCCACGGCCACGGCATCAAGTGATTATGAAGCTTTGGGATCCTCGGTCAACATTCCGGCCGGTGCTACAAGTGCAGATATTCCGGTCATCGTAATTGATGATTTCCTGCGTGAAGGTTCGGAATCTGTAATCGTAGATATTCTGGAAGGAGCAATCTATGGCTTTGGTTCACCCACAACGGCAACAGTTTTTATAGTTGATGATGATGTAAGAGCCACTCGTAAGTATTTCCGCTCACCGACATGGCGCGGAACCATCGGCAAATGGCGTGTTTACAATCTCACTGGTCAGGCCGGCACCTCCTGGTGGCCTGACCGTTAATTATTCAGTTGCAGAATCCTCTACGGCGAGTGCTCGCACTGGATTACCAGGATATCGGGTCATCGGTCACCATTCCAGCCGGTAGTCACAAGTGCTAGATATTCCCCTGATGGTGTTGGATGATGAGCTCGCAGAGCCTTGCAGAAACTGTGATTGTAGATATTCAGGACAACGAAGCATATGACCTGGGTAGTCCTGCAACGGCAACGGCTTCCATCATCGATGATGATGCTGCGGCGGTACAGGTTTCCGGTGCGTCCCCTGACCATGAGTGAGGACGGTACTTCAGACCAATTCAGTGTCGTATTGACCTCCCAACCTGTGGCGGATGTAAACATCAGCGTAAGTTCCGGCAATATGGCGGAAGGCACGGTCGACAACGCCATGCTGGTTTTTAGTACTTCCAATTGGAATAGCCAACAAACGGTAACTGTTACCGGTGTGGACGATGACCTGGATGACGGTGATGTTGATTTCAATATTACGCTTATGATCGCCAGCAATGACAGTAGTTACGCAGCCCTGGGGCCAATAGATGTTGCCGTGACCAATCATGATAACGATGATCCAGCAGCAGCAGCATTTACACAGGAAGCCTACCCCTTCACAGAAGATGCCGGAGCGGCTGAAATTACAATTGAGAGGGCCGGTGTGATTGGTGAAGAAGTCTCTGTCACGTTCAGTACGGATGATGCTGCCAGCGGGACGACCGCAACACCAGGGGAAGACTATACCCCTGTCAGCGAAGTGCTTGTCTGGGATGCGAATGACGAGTCGTCCAGGACGGTCGAAATCCCGATTATGAATGATACTTCCAGTGAAGGCGATGAATCGGTCGTACTGAAGCTTGAAGTCAACGGTTCGGACCTGCCTGCTGCGTTCTCCGAACTGGTGATACAAAATGACTTTATTGAAGACGTTATCGATGAAATCGACTTCGACAAGCTTCCGCCTAACCAACAGTCAATAACAACGGTCATCCTGACATCGTGCCCGACAGGGCTGGGGCAAGGCGGTTTCCAGGAGTTGTGTAACGACCTGGTAGGGGAGGCCCTTAAGGGTGGTTCGGTGGCTAATCCTTTAAAACAGATTACGCCGGAACAGTCGGCCGCTGCCCGTGCGCCCGCTGCAGAAACCGTGACTGTCCAGAACATCAATGTGAATGGCAGAATGGCCGCACTACGCGCCGGGGCAACCGGTTTCAGTGCCTCGGGGTTCAGTTTCAACCTGGCCGGGTTCAACCTGAACAGCAGTCTTTTCAACGGTGCCGGTTTCGGGTATGACAGCATCCAGCCTGGTTTTGCAGTCAACAATGCCGCAGCCGGCGGCAGCGATGATTCGTTTGATGATTTCGGACGATGGGGTATTTTCGTTAGTGGTCGGGCCGTTTTTGGTGACAAGGATGCGACCCTTGATGAAAGCGGTTATAAATTTAATACCGCAGGACTGACCATTGGTGTTGACTACAGGTTCACAGACAGCTTTGTTGGTGGTGTAGCCTTTGGTTATTCCGATAATAACGTCAATATCCGGGGAAATTCAGACAAATTGGATGCAAATGGCCTGACAGCAACAATTTATGGGTCTTACTATCCCACTGATACCTTCTATCTGGACGCTTCTGTCACGTGGGGCAGCAACGACTATGATCAGCGAAGGCAAGTTGAATACACACTGAGTGAAGTCGGTTCCGTGGTCACTGAGACCTTCAAAGCGGGCTATGATGGTGATCAAACCGGCTTTACGTTTGGCTCCGGTTATGATTTCTTCAAAAACGGATGGACATTTGGACCCACGCTGTTTGTTGAATATGTCGATATCACGATTGACCCCTACGATGAAAAACTCGTTGATAGCGGTGGTACTGGATTCGCGTTGGGCTGGGCGACGCATATCAAGAAACAGAGCTATGATTCACTGATACCCAGTATCGGTTTTCAGTTTTCCAAGGCCTGGAGTAAATCCTGGGGCGTAATTGTGCCACAAGGACATATTTCATGGGCCAAGGAACTCAAGAATGACGATACGGTCATCTCCGGCTATTTCCTGGGAGACACCGGACAGGTGAATTTTGACCTGCTGACCGATGCGCTTGATGAGGATTTCTTCAAGGCGGGTATTGGTTTTTCCGCCATGTTCCAAAACAACAAGAGCGCCTTTTTGATGGTAGACGGTGATTTTGGACGTGACCTGTTATCCGTGTATTACATCAATGCCGGATTCAGGTGGGAGTTTTGAGTTGAGGACTCTATTAATTCTGGCTGACCTGTTCCAACAGGTCAGCCAGGTCTTCGTTTTTTGGAAAGAAGTACAGGCCCATCTCAATCATTGCTTTTGCCGTGTTTGGGTTGCCGTTTTCAACTTCCTTTTCTATTTGCTTTAACAGGGTTTCCTTTGCCTGTTCGAGTCCGGCAAGTGCCTGTTTGTTGCCAGGTTGTAAATCCAGGATTTTAATGTAATTTTCAACCGCGTTGGAAACGGGTGGCGAGATTATAAAGTCAAATTCCATGTAAGTCTGGGCACTTTCCATCAGTTCTGCTATCAACTTGCCGGTCTTTGCATCCACCGGTTGTACCTCAATTTGTTGCTCCTTGCCGGGTTGTCGCATCACAACTGAAATAACGATGGTGATTATCACAAGACCGGTAACGGCGAGAGCCAGCCACTTGAAGTTTGGTTTTTGCCAGGCTTTGAGCGGTTTGCTCTTGTGCCTGGTGATGGGCTGGATAACCGTCTTGTCACTGTAAGCCGGGGTTTCAGACCGTAAAATCTGGTTTATGATCCTGATGAGTTCGTGAGATGACTGCACGCGCTGGTCAGGTCGCTTGGCAAGCATTGCCTGCAGCAGGGGTTGCAAGTGGGCCAATTTCTGGGGCAGTTCAGGTACGGGTTCATCCAGTTGCTTGATGAGTTCAGAATACTCACTGACGTTGGTCTTGTAAGGCCTGTGTCCAATCAGAATCTCGTAAAACACAACGCCCAGACTATATATATCGCTTCTCGGATCAACTTCGGCACCAAGCATTTGCTCCGGACTCATGTAAGCGGGTGTTCCGACCCGGTACCCAGCCATGGTGAGGTTTTTGTTTTCATCGACAGATTTTGCAATGCCAAAATCAGATAAAACCGCGTGGCCATCCGATCTGAAGAGGATGTTCTCGGGTTTAATGTCCCTGTGGACCACGTGTTTGTCGTGCGCGTAGGACAATGCTCCGGCAAGGCTCTTTAACAATTGCAGGGCCTCGGCACTGCCATACAGGTAGCCGCCACCCTTGTCCCCCTCATCCGATTCCTGGTGTTCTTTTCGGGCTTTCAGATTGTCCTTCAGCGTGCCAGCTTCGAGATACTCAAGGGCCAGGAAGTAGTTGTTCTGATGTACCCCCGTAGTAAAAATTTTGACGATACCTTCGTGATTGAATTTCGCCGTATCCTTGGCTTCATTGATAAACCGGTCCCGAAATTCCGGGTCATTGGCTAAAGACGCATTCATCACCTTAAGAGCGACTTGCCGGTCCAAGCCTTCATCCAGCGCCAGGTACACTTTCGCCATCGCACCGGCGCCAAGATCCCTGATTATCTTAAACCCCGGTATTTCTGGGAACATGAATGGAGGACTCCTTGAATCCGCAAACCTTATCAAAATTTCGCTGATAGTTTAAGACCCGTGTTCCGCCAGGTTCATGCGTGATCTGGCAATACGTCCCTATGTCAATTCCATGCATGGCTGTTTTCTGCCATGAGTATTCGTACAGACTGAAGGTCTGGAGCTGACAGCAAAGCAGTCACCGCATTTAAATGGAGCGGGTGATGGGAATCGAACCCACGTAGTCAGCTTGGGAAGCTGAAGTTCTACCATTGAACTACACCCGCTAATTCAAGGCTGAAAGTTATTCTACCAAGGGTCGCAGCTTAAATCAGCTGGCAAGCGCCTGTACGTGTGCGCGACCGGCGCTCGCGAGTGCCTGCAGGTCATAACCACCCTCGAGAATTGAAGCCACACGCCCCTGGCAACTGTCCGTTGCAAGGTCGCAGATTTGTCTTGTGATCCAGTGGTAGTCGGCATCCTGGAGTTCAATTTGCCCCAGTGGATCACGCTGGTGGGCATCAAAACCCGCTGAAATGAGGATCAGGTCAGGTTCAAAATCATGGACGGTGGGTAAACCATGCTTGCTCCAGGTATTCCTGAATTTCCTGCTGCCATCACCCGGTGCCAACGGCAGGTTCAAAATATTGCCACAACCGGTTTCGTCAATATGCCCTGTTCCGGGGTACAGGGGCATTTGGTGACTGGAGACAAATAGAACTTCGGGGTTATCTTCAAAAACAGCCTGTGTGCCATTTCCGTGGTGTACGTCAAAATCAATGATGGCGACCTTCTTGATCTCAGGGTGTTCGAGTGCGTGGCGTGCACCGATAGCAACGTGGTTGAGCAGGCAAAAACCCATCGCGGTTGTCGGTTCGCTGTGATGACCGGGTGGCCTGACGGCACAAAAAGCCCTGAGTGTCTTGTTTTCCAGGATTTGATCGATGGCATAGCACAGACCACCGCTTGCGCGTAGTGAGGCATCGATCGAACCGTTACTGAGAAAGGTGTCAGACTCAAGCGCAACGATGCCATCCGGTGGTTCTTTCGCTTTGATGTCAGCCCAAAACTCTTCCGGGTGTACACGCAAAATCTGTTCGGGTGTTGCCCGGGGTGCGGGTAGCTTTTGTAAACCTTTGAGGTCTTCCAGCCCACCCATCACGGCGTTGACACGATGTGTGGATTCAGGGTGCTTGGGACCGGGGTCATGACGTAGACAATCGTCGTGCTGGATGATGATCGTGCTCATACGCTCATTCTATGTCAGATGGTGTGGTGTTGGCTGAATTTGATCAGGCAATCAAAACAATGGAAGATTCAGGGTTTCTTTCACCTCTTCCATGACCACGTAGCTACGGGACCCCTGGACACCCGGCAGCGAAAGAATTTTATCACCCAGCAGTTTGCGGTAGGACTTCATGTCTTTGACCCGGGCCTTGATAAGGTAATCAAAATTCCCCGATACCAGGTGGCAATCCATGATCTCCGGAAGGTGTCGAGCCTCCTCACGAAACTTTCTGAATGCATCGGGTGACTTGTGTGACAGGTCGATTTCGACAAATACAAGCAAACTTGCGCCGACAAGCTCAGGGTCCAGAAGGGCTGTATATCCACGTATATAACCCTGTCTCTCAAGACGTTTAACACGCTCGATACAGGGTGTAGGTGTGAGGTTAACTTTTCGTGCCAGCTGCACATTTGATATCCGCCCATCGGCCTGCAGGCATTCGAGTATGCGACGGTCAGTCCGATCCAGAACCTTTGGGTTTTTTGTCTTCTTATTCATTGATAAAACTATATTTAGGTTATTGGAAAGACTAAAACACTACTAAATATTTATCAATAGCGAATAAAACTGCTTTGTTATAGATAAAATAGTCTTTTCACATACTTAAAGGTGTTGTCATGAGAATCGGTGTACCTAAAGAAATTAAAAATAATGAATTTCGCGTAGGCCTGGTGCCTGCCTCCGTTCGTGAGTTGGTCAACCACGGTCACGAGGTCTTTGTTGAAACCAGTGCCGGTGGTGGTATCGGCATGTCGGATGACGACTACGTAGCGGTAGGCGCACAGATACTGAACGATGCGCCAAGTGTTTTTGCCAAGGCCGAGATGATCGTCAAGGTCAAGGAACCACAAGCGGTTGAGCGCGCGATGCTGACGCCTGACCACGTACTTTTTACCTACCTGCATCTCGCACCTGATGCGCCACAGACTGAAGAACTGGTCAAAAGTGGGGCAACCTGCATCGCTTATGAAACCGTGACCGATAAGAAAGGTACCCTGCCATTACTAGCTCCGATGTCTGAAGTTGCCGGCAGGTTGGCGATCCAGGCGGGTGCCTGGTGCCTGGAAAAGGCCCATGGCGGATCCGGTGTGTTGCTCGGTGGCGTACCCGGTGTTGAACCGGCAAAAGTCGTCATAATCGGTGGTGGTACAGTGGGCCTGAATGCAGCCCAGATGGTTGTTGGTATGGGCGCAAATGTGATTATCCTTGACCGCAACCTGGATGTACTGCGGTTCCTGGATGCGACTTTCGACAGTCGTGTGCAGACGGTTTACTCCAATGCAGATGCCATTGAGCGTCATCTGAAAGATGCAGACCTGGTTGTCGGTGGTGTTTTAATCCCCGGCGCAGCGGCACCGAAACTGGTCACCCGCGAACACCTGTCACTCATGCGTGATGGTTCCGTACTCGTCGATGTTGCCATTGACCAGGGTGGTTGCTTTGAAACCTCGCGTGCCACGACCCACCAGGACCCAATCTATGTTGTTGATGGAATCGTGCATTACTGTGTTGCCAATATGCCCGGCGCAGTGCCACGCACATCAACCTTTGCATTGAACAACGCAACCCTGCCGTTTGCACTGGCGCTGGCCGACAAGGGCGCCAAGAAAGCGATGCTCGATAACCCGCACCTGCTGGCTGGCTTGAACGTGCATCGTGGTATGGTTACATACGAAGATGTCGCGCGTGACCTGGGCTATGATTATGTACCCGCGGTTGAGGCGCTGAAAACTGCCTGAAAAAGAAAGTTTTATGTAAGGAGCAGACAAAATGAGTGACAAAAAGCAATCTTTGGAATCATTTTGGATGCCATTTACAGGCAACCGGGCGTTCAAGAAAAAGCCGCGCCTGGTTGCCCGTTCCAGCGGTATGTTTTACTACACGCCCGATGGCCGTGAAATCCTCGATATGGTGGCCGGTTTGTGGTGCTGCAATGCAGGCCATGGCCACCCCAGGATCGTCGAGGCGATCCAGGCACAGGCGGCGGAAATGGATTATGCACCGCCCTTTGGTTTTGGTCACCCGGCGGCATTTGAAATAGCTGAAACACTGACCAGACTCACACCGGAAGGCATGAACCACGTTTTCTTCACCAATTCCGGTTCTGAATCAGTCGACACGGCCCTAAAAATTGCACTGGCCTACCAGAAAGAACGCGGTCAGCCTTCACGCACCCGTCTGATCGGGCGTGAACGTGGCTACCACGGTGTTGGTTTTGGCGGTATTTCGGTTGGTGGTATTCCTTACAACCGCAAGCAGTTTTCAAATTCCATGATTCCCGGTGTGGATCACCTGCCACATACACATTTACTGGATCGTAATGCCTACTCGCGTGGTTTACCCGAGCACGGTATCGAATTGGCGGATGAACTGGAAAGGATATTGATCCTGCATGATCCGAGTAACGTGGCCGCGGTCATTGTTGAGCCCATTGCGGGTTCAGCGGGTGTGTTGATACCGCCGAAGGGATACCTGAAGCGTTTGCGGGATATTTGTGACAAACACGACATCCTGCTGATTTTTGATGAAGTTATCACGGGGTTTGGACGTCTTGGTGATAACTTCGCAGCGCTGGCCTTTGACGTTACACCGGATATCATTACCTCCGCCAAGGGTCTGACCAGTGGCACCGTGCCGATGGGTGCGGTATTTGTACGTGATGAAATCTACAATGAATTTATGTCCAAGCCGGGTGTGGCGATAGAGTTGTTCCATGGTTATACCTATTCCGCGCATCCACTGGCGGTTGCTGCCTGTAAAGCGACGCAAAAGGTCTATGCCGATGAAGGCCTGTTCCAGCGCGCCGCTGATATGGCCCCCCTGTTTGAAGATGCCCTGCACTCCGCTGAAGGGTGAGCCGAACGTGATTGACATACGCAACTATGGTTTGATGGGTGCTGTAGAGTTCACCGCAATCGAGGGCCAGGCGGGCGCGCGTGGCGCGGCAATAATGCAAAAATGTTTCGAAGCCGGTTTGATGGTGCGTGTGACCGGTGACACCATCGCCTTCAGTCCGCCGCTCATTCTTGAGGAAAGCCATATTCAGCAGGCGGTCGAAACCTTCAGAACTGTGTTGAGGGCAAGAGACTAATGGAAAAGCTGACACACTTTATAGATGGTAAATTTTTGGAAGGCAGCAGTGGCCGTTATGGTGATGTGTTTGATCCAGCCACCGGCAAGGTGCAAAAACAGGTGCCGCTGGCGTCTGCGGATGAACTCGATCTTGCTGTAAAAGCAGCTTCTGCGGCTTTTCCCGACTGGGCCAATACGCCTGCATTGAGCCGGGCACGTTGCATGTTCCGTCTCAAGAGCCTGATCGAGGAGCACAGGCTCGAGTTGGCGGGCCTGCTGACATCCGAACATGGAAAGGTGCGCGATGACGCCCTCGGTGAGGTTACACGCGGTCTGGAGGTGGTCGAGTTTGCCTGTGGTGCACCGCAATTATTGAAGGGTGAGTTTACAGACTCCGTTGGCAGAGGTGTCGATGCCTGGTCATTCAGACAACCGCTGGGTGTGGTCGCCGGCATTACGCCGTTTAACTTCCCTGCGATGGTGCCCTTGTGGATGATACCGATGGCGTTGGTATGTGGAAATACCTTTGTTCTCAAACCATCAGAGCGCGATCCGGGCGCTTCAATGCTGCTGGCCGATCTTATCAAACAAGCGGGTGTACCGGACGGCGTTTTTAACGTTGTTCACGGTGACCGGGTCGCGGTGGATGCGATTCTCGCCCACGATGACATCAAGGCCATCAGCTTTGTCGGTTCTACCCCGATTGCCAAAAAGATATATGAAGTCGGTTCGGCGAGCGGCAAACGCGTACAGGCACTGGGTGGGGCCAAGAATCACATGGTCGTCATGCCGGATGCGCCGCTTGAGGCTGTTGCTGACGCCCTGATGGGGTCGGCTTACGGTTCTGCGGGTGAACGCTGTATGGCGATTTCCGTGGCCGTGGTGGTCGGCGATGAAACCGCCGATGCCCTGATTGCCGCGTTGAAACCAAGGGTGCAGGCTCTTTCCATCCAGCCCGGTAACGTGGATGGTGCCGAAATGGGTCCGTTGATTACCGGCGATCACCATGCAAAGGTTTCGGGCTATGTGAGCCTGGGTGTGGAAGAGGGCGCAGCACTGGTCGTGGACGGTCGTGGTTTTAAACATGCCGATGAACCGGATGGTTTTTTTATCGGCGGTTGCCTGTTTGACCATGTAAAAGCGGATATGCGCATATACCAGGAAGAGATTTTTGGCCCGGTATTATGCGTGGTCAGGGTTGACTCCTATGACGAGGCTGTCGACCTGATCAATGCACATGTGTACGGCAACGGTGTTTCCATCTTTACCCGCGACGGCGATGCGGCACGCAATTTCGTGCAACACGTGCAGGTCGGCATGGTCGGCGTGAATATCCCGATACCGGTACCGATGGCATTCCATAGTTTTGGAGGCTGGAAACAGTCATTGTTTGGTGATCACCATATTTATGGACCGGAAGGTATACGTTTTTACACCCGGCTCAAAGCGGTGACCCAGCGTTGGCATACCGGTATCCGTAAGGGTGCAGATTTTAATTTTCCGCAGTTGGGTTAGTAAGCTCACGGCAGGGTGCGCTTCTTTTCAGGTGAAGAACATCACCCTTAGCAAACCGAAGAGCGCACCCAACACCAGCACCACATTTGCCAATAACGTTATCGACATACCCGGCGTACGGGTTTTCGGGTCTTTCTGGTATTCGGCTGAGTATAAGAACCGGCCAACCAGGTAGGCCATGCCAGGCAGCAAAACCCACGCTTCACTCAAATAGTAAGGCAAAGGCATAGGTCGCCGGAATGAAAATGATCAGCTGTTCCATGGTGTTTTGCTGGACTCTGAATAAGCGATTCCAGGATTCATCACCATCACACGCCGGTGCATTGACATTGTATTTTCCGCGTGCCAGTCCGACTCGAGCGGTAAAGAAAACATATTGAAGCAGTGCCAGTAGTACTATCAGTGTCGCATGATCCATCTTTGTTCCTCTTTGTATATTGACGTTTATATGGCCGGGTCGGTCATGAGTGGCAGCAGACCGGAAAGCTACTAATCCGCTTTCCCGCGTTTATCACCATGTACCCAGATGACCTCTTCGCCGCCATTTGCCCTGGCCAGCACCCTTGCTATTACAAACAAAAGATCTGAAAGACGGTTCAGGTAGCGCAAGCTGATCTCATTGATATTTTCAACTTTTGCCAGTGACACCATCAGGCGTTCGGCACGCCGGCAAACGGTGCGTGCAAGATGGCAGCGGGCAGCGGACTCTGATCCACCGGGCAAAATAAAATCCTTCAACGGCGGCAGGTCTTCATTGAAGTGGTCAAGGTCGGTTTCAAGCTGGTCAACACAGATTTCGGGGACCAGCGTGTAACCCGGCATACACAACTCACCACCCAGATCGAACAATTCATGCTGTGTTCTGGTAAGACAGGCGCGAACAGGATCATCGATCTCGCTGGCCAATATCAGGCCCACCATGCTGTTTAACTCATCCACGGTGCCGAATGTTTCCACCCGCAGATTGTCCTTGTCGACACGTGATCCATCACCCAGTCCTGTCGTACCCTTGTCGCCGGTGCGTGTATAAATTTTAGAAAGCCGATTACCCATATCCTGTGACCATTCCCAATTTGCAGTTAAAACATGCAATATAACATGTCAGCACTGAAACCGATGAACTGCAAAACTGATTGAGGCTTATCCGTCAATATCCAGGGACAGCAGAGTGTGTAACAGGGCGTTCTGAAAAGTGATGTTGCCGGTCAGTGCGGTGTGCGATTCACAGAGAAAAATCGGGTAGTCCAACGGGAATGAAACCCATTTGTGACGTGGCACCGATGGGTCAAGTGTCTCGCGCGCCAGTAACGAGGCTTTGGTGACCGTGCCGTCTCCCGGTTCCAGCATGATCCGGTCGTAGTCCACCATGGCAACGGGTTTTTTGATCTTTTTAGGCCAAAGCCGGACTTCAGAAACCCCATCGACTTCTTCAACCATAATACGTGCCGGTGTCAGCGCACAATCACCACCGAGCACAATCAGCTTGTATGGTTGCGTCGGCAAAGGAACCGTCAATGACCAAACAAAGCGCCTGGCGCGCTCCAGGTGCTTTTCAAAATAACGTTCCAGCAGATCGAGGTAGGCTAGTCCCTCGGCCTCATTTTCATACTTCTTCATGATCCTGGCGCGTACAACCGGATCAAATATGGACCATTGGAAGGCTCTCCAAATCCTCACATCAAACAGGTCACGGTCCAGGGGTTTACCCGAGGATGTAACAATCCAGTCATTCAAAGCATGCGGAAACAGCTGATAGGAACTGGGCATGGTTGCCACCGTTTCGGTGGGAATGGTACGCGCACCGATTTTGACACCGTCAATAAAAGTATGCAGCGCACCGACTGAGCCGAGGTTGGGCGTACCCAACAAAATGATACGACGTACCCTTTGGGCACCGCTCAGGTTGACGTCAAAGTCGTTATCATCCAGCGTGTCTTCTTCGCCATACCTGAGGTAATAGCGGGCGATCAGGCCACCCATTGAATGCGCAACCAGGTCAACTTTCAAATCAGGATTGGCGTAATCCAGTCTTATCTGTTCGATAAACCGGGAAAGCTTGCGGACAGTCTGAATATTGTCCTGGCGCCAGTCGTACGTGAAAACGTAGTAATTGCGCGCGGAAGACGACTGCTTCACACCAACCTTGGCCAACTGATAGCCCCCGGCCGATTTCAAAGTGTCGGTAATACCCGCATAAAAATCTTTACCAACAACCGTATCGAGCAAACCGGATGTAGTTCAACGGTGATGGTTTGGGCAACAGGCTGTCGGGGTCAATTTCAAGTGCAATGTCCTCATAGTTGGAAAACACCAGGTTGGACAGATTGCCCACCCAGACCTCTTTTCCACTGTTGCTGTCGGTAAGCCGTGAACCCATCATTCCGTGAATCAATATCACCGGTGGTTGCTCGACTATCCTGTTTTGCTGGTAGAGACGTTGCAGGTCCGGTTTGACCGTATGGCTGCAGGATTGCAATCCCAGCGCCAGAAAAATCAGTGCTGTTTGCAGGAATTTCGAGTTCAGATTGATCATATTATTCTTCTGTCCGGAGTCATTTAAGCCGGTATTTCTACATGGGTTGCTACTCAATGCTTACACAGGGTAACCCGCGTGAAATTCATTCGTAGTCATTAAGAACAGAAATCAGCCAAATTTATTTCATTTGCATCCGGACAATCACAGGCCTGCGTCGGTTGATCGCCCTGCGATTCCGGCATTGCATTTTTTTGGCTGGTGGTTATATTGGTCTCCCATCCACAGAGATTCAGCTGATGCCAAAACATACCCCTTTGTACAACGCCCATATTGCTGCCGGTGCCCGTATGGTTGATTTCGGTGGTTGGGAGATGCCCATCAACTATGGTTCACAGATCGAGGAGCACCACAAGGTCAGGCAGGCTGCGGGCATGTTTGATGTCTCGCATATGACGGTTGTCGATATTAATGGTAGCCAGGCCCGGCATTTTCTGAGCTACCTGTTGGCCAATGACGTGGCCAAGCTACAGACCCCGGGCAGGGCCTTTTACACCTGTATGCTGAATGAGCAGGGCGGCATAGTCGATGATCTGATTACCAGTTTTTTGGATGAAACATTTTTCAGGATGGTAGTGAATGCTGCCACTCACGATAAGGACCTGGCGTGGATTGCATTACAGGCAAGGGCATTTGATGTGATCGTGACGGAGCGACCTGAACTGGCCATGATTGCCGTTCAGGGCCCCGCCGCACGCGAAGCGGTTTTGGCCCTGTTGCCGGAAGGCGATGCAAAGGTCGCAGCGGAAATGAAACCGTTCAATGCGGGACAGTTTGGAGACTTGTTCATTTCACGTACCGGATATACCGGTGAAGATGGTTTCGAAATTTCGCTGCCGGCTGATTCAGCAGTCGCACTCTGGGATCAGCTGTTGCTCGCCGGTGTAGCACCCTGCGGTCTGGGTGCCCGGGATACGCTGCGTCTTGAAGCGGGTATGAACCTGTATGGCCAGGATATGGACGACGAACGTAACACCACTTGAATCGGGCCTGGGCTGGACCGTGGCATTAAAGGATGAGCGCGTTTTCATAGGCAAGGATGCGTTGCTTGAACAAAAAGAACGCGGGGTCGGGAACAAGTTAGTCGGCCTGGTTTTAGGGGGTCGTGGTGTGTTGCGACCCGGCCAACGGGTCATTACCCAAGCCGGCGAAGGCGTGACGACCAGTGGAAGTTTTTCCCCCACTTTGCAAAAGGCAATCGCACTCGCTCGCTTACCCAAAGATGCGGCCCAAAGCTGCCAGGTCGATATCCGTGGCAGGTTACTGGAGTGCACCATTGTAAGACCGCCATTCGCACGTAACGGAACGGTTTGCGAGGGTGTCATTTAACAGCTAGAATCCTGATCTCAAGTGAAGCAAAGAGTCCATCCATTAGCAAAGGGCAGAACGACATGAGCAATATTCCATCACACTTGCAGTATACGGAATCGCATGAATGGGTCAGTACCGAGGACAACGGCAACGCACGCATTGGAATTTCTGACCACGCTCAGGAAGCGCTCGGTGACCTGGTATTCGTTGAACTACCGGTTGTGGGCGATGAGATCAGCCAGGGCGACCCCTGTGCAGTTGTCGAGTCGGTAAAGGCTGCGTCTGATATTTACGCGCCGGTGTCCGGCCTGGTGGTTGCGATCAATGAAGACCTCGAATCAGATCCGGCACTGATCAACGCCGATCCTTACGGCGATGGCTGGTTGTTCGAGGTTGAACTGATAGACACTGAAGAGTTGGATGGCCTGAAAGACGCTGAGACTTACGAGGAATCGCTGGAAGAGTGATGAATTCTCACCAGGCCTGCTATCAGGCTCTCAAGTGCGTCGCTTGACGATACTGGTGACTTTCTTATCTTTCTCATCTTGCTTTTCTTTCAGAATCCGTTGGTGAACCTCTTCGCGGTTTACCGTTATGTGACGTGGTGCGTCAATACCAAAGCGTATCTGGTGTCCCTTGACGGAAATCACTGTGACAGTCACGTCATCTCCAATTCTGAGTTTTTCATCTACCCGTCTTGTAAGTATTAACACGATAAGCCCCTTCCCTGGTGGCGATCTAATTGGTCAACGCTCCAACTTCCCTGTTGAAAACGCCATCCCGTCCTTGGCAATGTTGTGGTGGCGACTAAATTTACCAGGCGTTCCAGCTTCCCTGCTGAAAACGCCATGCCTTTCCTGGCAATACTATATATGCAAAATTCGAGCCGAAAAAATAAATAATCAGAAAGTAGACAAATAATCATTAAAAAAAACTATCAAATCAATTTGATAGATCATAGTAAGTGGCTTTGAACAAGTTGGCCATAACAAAAATAAAATTAATATTACCCAAAAACGTCAGGAACCCGACCGAAATTGTCATTCACAAAGCCAGGGCTTCTAGAGAATCCCACTGGTTCTGTTAATTCCACGCTATTTGGTTTCGCAGATGCTTCCGGTCAGTATTTGACAGGCTCTTGTGTAATTTTGCACGGTTGATTCAATGATAGCCGCCGGCAGTCGTCGGACCCGGCGCCTGTTTGTTCCAGTCCAGTGTTTCGAGGTAGTCACGTACAAATTGTTTATCAAAACTGGGTGGGCTGGTATCGAGTTGCCAGCTGTCCTTGGGCCAGAAGCGTGAAGAATCGGGTGTCAGGACCTCGTCCATCAGGTACAGATGCCCATCGCCATCGAGCCCAAACTCAAACTTGGTATCGGCGATGATAATTCCGCGTTCCAACGCATAGCGAGCAGCAAATTCATATATTTTGATACTGGCGTCCCTGACCTGAACAGCCAGATCCTCACCGATCAAATTGACTATGGTCGCGAAATCAACATTTTCATCATGATCACCGGCCGCGGCCTTGGTTGAGGGTGTGAACAGAACATCCGGTAACTTTTCTGCCTGGCGCAGTCCCGATGGTAGAGGGATGCCACAAACGGAACCGGTTTGCTGGTAGTCCTTCCAGCCCGATCCGATCAGGTAACCGCGAACGATGGCTTCCACCGGCAGGGGTTTGAGCCGGCGAACGATGACGGAACGGTCTTCAAGCATGGCCGCCAGGCGTGGATCGGCTATGACATCTCCGATGGGTATGCCGGTCAGGTGGTTGTCGATTATGTCACGCGTTTTTTCAAACCAGAAGTTTGAAACCTTTGTTAATAGTATGCCTTTGCCGGGAACCGGGTCGGGCAGGACCACATCAAAAGCCGAAAGACGGTCCGAGGCAACGATCAGCATGTGGTTTTCATCAAGCGCGAAACTGTCACGCACCTTGCCCTGGTGTATCAATGTCAGGCAATCTAGCATGTCGGTGGTATAGGTCGTTTCATGGGGTGTGATGGATGGATTGTTCACCTTTTGTTCCTTTTTTGCTGTGACGCGCTAAACTGCGATTATATACTTGCGGCTCTCAGCTACGAACAAGGAAATAAAGCGTTGTCGAATAATCCCGGTTTCAAGATACCCGGCTACTGGTGGGGGAAGCTGCTTGGTGGCGTCATCGGCCTGATGCGTGGCGGTATCCTGGGTCTGGTTCTGGGTGTTTTAATTGGTCATATGCTGGATCGGTTTCTTACAGGGCTGAAAGGCACTAACCGCACCCGCGATAAGTTCTTCCGCTCATTGTTCTGTACCCTCGGGCAAATTAGCAAGGTAGATGGTCGTATTACAAAAGTCGAAATAGAAGCCGCAGAGAACCTGATGCAACGTATGCTTCTGACCCCGACGGAACGGCAGCTTGCAATTCGTTTTTTCCAGCAGGGCATGAACCCTGAGTTTGATCTACATGGGGTTTTACAGGATTTTGCCAAACACTCCAGGCATCGGTACGAGTTGCGTGTCATATTTATGGAGTTACTGCTTGAAGCCGCCATCACCGATGGCACACTGAGTGTGGGTGAAGACGCCATCCTCGAGCGGGTGCGCACGGTGCTGAATATCCCTATCAATGTGTTTATGGCCATGCTGCGTGCGCGTGAAGCAGAAGGCAAAGTTGAGCCGGAACCTGATCCCGGTCACTACCAACCTGCATCCAACACGGGTCTGATTTTGTCAAAATCCTATGCCGCATTGGGCTTGACGTCTGATGCCAGTGAGCAGGAGGTGAAAAAGGCATACCGCAAACTGGTCTCTCAATATCATCCTGACAAATTGAGTTCGCAGGGCCTGCCCGAAGAAATGATGGAAATAGCAAAAAAACGGGTGCGTGAAATCAACGCCGCTTACGACAAGATAAAGGCATCAAAACATATTAAATAGAATATAGTTCCCGTATATTATGAAATCGCGATATACTCCAATGATGAGTTATTCAGAGATTCTCTGATCCAAACCGGAGACTATCATGAAGCAACACAGTGTTATTTCCCCTTCAATTCTTTCCGCAGATTTTGCCCGCCTGGGTGAAGATACACAGGCCGTTCTCGATGCCGGGGCGGACTGGGTCCATTTTGATGTAATGGATAACCATTTCGTACCCAACCTGACGATTGGCCCGATGGTTTGCAAGGCCCTGCGCAAATACGGTATTACGGCCCCCATTGACGTTCACCTGATGGTGCAACCGGTTGATGACCTGGTTGTTGAGTTCGCACGCGCCGGTGCCAGTATGATCACCTTTCATCCGGAGGCCAGCATCCATGTGGATCGCACCATTAACCTGATCAAGGAAAATGGCTGTGAAGCCGGCCTGGTATTTAATCCAACCACGCCCCTGGGTGTTTTGGACTGGACCCTTGAGCAACTCGATATGGTTTTGTTGATGTCGGTTAACCCCGGTTTTGGCGGGCAGAGTTTCATCCCTTACGTGATGGAAAAAATCAGTCGCGTCAGGGACATGATTGACGCCACGGACCGTGAAATCAGGCTCGAGATTGATGGTGGTGTCACGGTAGACAATATCGGCAGCCTGGCCCGTGCCGGTGTTGATACCTTTGTGTCCGGGTCGGCGATTTTTGGTACCGATGATTATGCCGAAACCATTGCGAAGATGCGGAAAAGCATAGACGGCTAATACCCGAGATTGTTTCACATGCAGGGTGCGTGACAGGCGTCTGAGCCTACGATTCTGGTAATGCGGTTACCACCCATCTCAATGGCCCACCGGGCATTGCTGCGTCAAAGGGGTAGCAAGTGAGTAAGGTTAAACGATCGATACTGTCATCGATGACCAGTTGCTGCCGACGGCTATCGACAGCTTCCTGCCAGCTTACCCTGTAGTCGCGTATTTCATTGACGGTGCGCAGACGCAACAGGTCGCCGGTTTTTAAATCCCTCAGAAAGCTGAAATGCGTATCACGGTGACCGCTGAGTATCCGGTCGGACGATAGCTCAAGCCGGCCTGAATTCACCAGCGTTGGCCCGAAGGCAAGATTCCGGCCCGAACTGCCTTCCAGCACGATCTCGCGCAGACCAAGCCGGGGCACCTCCAGTATTGCAACGGCGCGGGTATCCGCCCATGGCCAGGGTTTTGCATCGGGCTCACCCTGCCAGGGTGCGTAACCAGGCCCTTTCCAGCAGGTGCTGGGCCAGTTCGGCCTTGACAGGTATCCACAGTGCGTCCAGAGAAAAGACGGCGGCGGTGAAGCTCACCACCGCCAATAACCAGTGACGTCTTAGCAAATGGAGGAGGCTCACGGCTAAGTATTTACGGTACTACGGCGGTTTTCGTCATTGGTAAACGGTTGCCGCTGAACAACAGCATCGAAGTTGCCAGCAGCAGAACAAACACGGACAGCAATAGTTGCGCGAGCCAACCGGTTGCAGTTTTCGGATAACCCGCAAGCTTTGTGGAGTTGCCGGCTGGCAACAGGCCGGGGATGTCGGTCAGCGCCAGCGATTCACCATTCTCGCGTCGTGGGGTTTTGTCGACGGCGACCAGGCTTGTATGACGGGTCAGCAGACCATAATCAAGTGCCAGGCTGGTAATCTCCAGACGTGTCAGTTCAGGATCTGCACCGAACATCAGGCTGTCTTCCAGGGCTTCGATTTTTTTGCGGGCCCACAGCTTGGCCAGGTTGTCCTCACCGGGGTCACTGCCCACGGCATCCCAGCCGTTAACATGCAGATTCCAGTCCAGCCCGTTCAGATTGCCGCATAGACCGACAATGGCCGGTTCCGAGGGCAGGCGGGCGAGCAGCCACAAGGGTTCGCCGGCGTACAAATCCGGAATGACCTCGGGGTAGTACTCGGCAGAGTCTCCCCAGTCGACACAAATATCGGTCAGGGCGGGTAATTGAATACGGCCCCAGAGTGCGGACATCTGTTCCTCGACCTCATCGGGCTTAGCGATATGGACGTAGCTGCCACGTCCGATTTCAGCGGCTTTGCGCATAAACCAGCTGTTGGGTGCATGTCCGATGGCAACGGTGAACATACGACTGTCACCGAGGTCCTGGGCGACCTTCTGCAAAAGTTCGGTTTCATTCCCCACGGCACCATCGGTGATAAACACCACCTGGCGCATCAGCTGTGGTATTTCCGGCAGGGTCAAGGCAGTTCTGAGTGCCGGTGCCATGTCCGTACCGCCATTGGCGTGCAGTCCCGTGATGAAGTTCTGCGCTACATAAAGACTGCTTTGTGATACCTGCACAGACTGATCAAAAAGCTGCTCCGTGTGGGAATTGAATTGCAGCAGATTGAAATACTCATCGTTGCCGAGGGACTTGAGTGCATGCAGGAGCGCCGCTTTTGCCTGTGCCAGTGAGGCTCCCTCCATGGAACCGGATGTATCAATGATGAGCACCACTTCCCTCGCTTGGGGGGCTATCGATTCTGCCAGTGGCGGCGCCAGCATCAGTTGGGCATAAACTGATTCACCGTCGTTGAAAGTGGTCAGTGAAGCACTGGGCTGGGATTGCAGTGCGGGGGTCCAGCTCAGTTCAAAGTCGCGGTCGCTTAATTCATCGGGGTTAAGTAATTCAATCGTATAGCCGTTATCAACCTGCCGGATATCGACATCGTGGTAGCGGCTTTCAATGGCGGCAAATTCCGCTGAACTGACCAGCTTGGCCTGCAATTTGAGCCGATGGCCCGTAGCTGAGCCAGCGGGTACAAGTCGAGGTGCCGGCGATATGAGCAGATGCGGGCTCCCCGGCGGACAATACGGCCGGGTTCCCAGCGTGGTGTGAAGGTCATGGGCAAACGCAGGTGATAGCTGAAATCGCTGTAGCTGACGTTTTGCAGGTAGCCGATGGTAATTTCAATGGATTCCCCCGGACCGATATTGGCCAGCCGGGTTTCAAACTGATTGCGGCGTTGTTGTTCCACAATAGTGGCAGTCTGGCCCGCTTCCAGGGCTTTCTGGTAGGTAAGCCTGGCGCTTTCCTTCTCCTGTATTTCACCTTCCAGCACACGTTCACCTACCTTGATGCGCATGCGGTCGACGGCAGCACCGGCCGGTAGCGGAAAACGATAGATACCTTCGGCCCAGTGGTTGCCGTTGTTGGTGAACTGCTGGGTGATTTCGACCCTTGCCACCAGACCGGTGATGTCAAGCCGGATATTGGTATCAACCGCCAGTTCGGTGAATACGCCGGAATCACTTGTCATTTGCAGACCCCATTCCTGCTCATCTGCGATCGCGGTTTCTGTACGGATGACAAACAGCACCAGTAAAACAGCAATGATTACCAACAGGGTGCGGTCCTGCCAGCTTTTAATCCGCCGGGCGCTTTCAGAACAGCTGATGTTGTGATGTTTACCATCCACCCGCCGGTTGTTCAGACGATTTGCCAGTTTTGGATTTTGAATCCAGGCCTGTTTTTCCAGTTCGTCACGGATCGAACCGGGTTGAGGCAGCTTGCTGACGGGTTTTACATTTGTAGGCATGGGCATGTTCTGACTCCCCTGGTTTGTTTAGCACCTATTAAACAGTCTCCAAATGCATATACCGTGGCTGAAAAAGGAAGGAAACAGACCTGAATGAGGCAAAAATATGGCAATGCCCCCGTAGTGGATGCAAGCCCGGGTCATGAAGCCTTAAACTAATGTAGTTAAAACAACAGGGATTGATATGCCGAGACGTATAGCGATTGTCGAAGACGAGATTGCCATTCGCCGAAACTTTGAGGACGCCCTGCGCCGCCAGGGCTACCAGGTGAGTGGATATGCGGACCGCAAAAGTGCACTGGCGGCATTTAGTAGCCGACTGCCTGACATGGTCATCATTGATGTCGGTCTTGGTGATGATGTTGAAGGCGGGTTTGAGTTGTGTAGAGAGCTCAGGGTCTATGTCGCGTATATTGCCGATCATGTTCCTGACCGCCAGGGATTCCGATCCGGATGTGATTTCCGGTCTCAGGCTGGGTGCCGATGATTACCTCACGAAAGACATTAGCCTGCCGCACCTGATGGCCAGGATCATAGTCCTGTTTCGGCGTGTTGAAATGTTATCCGGTGAGCAAAACATCGATCCCTGGATTGAGCGCGGTCATCTGCGTCTGTCTGTTGACCGCATGGAGGTTCAATGGAAAGGAAATTCGGTTCCATTGACAGTAACCGAGCTATGGATAGTTCACTCGCTTGCCCGTCGCCCCGGCAGTGTCCGCTCGCGTCAGCAATTAATGGATGATGCCAATATACTTGTTGATGACCAGACGATTACCAGCCATGTAAAACGTATTCGGCGCAAATTTAAAGAAACCGATGAGTCCTTTGACAAACTGGATACCGTGTATGGTGCGGGTTACCGTTGGAATAGTTCTACAGGCTGAATCCCGGCAAACGCAATGCGACTAAGAAACCAGCTACTGGCGCTATCCCTGTTGACACTGTTGCTGCCATGGTCCGGTTGGAAACTGGTACAGGAGCTGGAGAACTTCCTCCGCCAGGCCGAGGAAAACGCCTTGCTGGGGTCCGCACATACACTAACGCAGGTTTTGCCGTCGGAATATCAGGCGGAGCTCAGGCTTGCCCGTGGACAGGCTTTGCCACTCCGCCAATTGGCGATGGAACCCATTGCTGACGGTTATATAACGGATTGGCCGGAGGTCAACCAGAATCTTTCATTTGAATCTGCCGGCGGCCTGTTGAAGCTGGATCTTCTGGCCGGTCGCTTCGGTACTCATTTTTACCTGGCGGTCAAGGTTACCGATCCGGGGGATATCAGGGCAACCACATTCAATACCGGCACAGCCGATGCCGGTGAGAGAGCCGGTGTGGTGCTGTATGTGCAAAGTAACCGGGGTCAGTTCAGTTACATGATATCAAGCGAGGCCCCCGGACCGTTGACGGTTAATAGCCAGGGTGGCAATGGCACCCGCCTGAATGCTGCCTGGATGGATGACGCCGATGGATACACACTTGAGCTGAGTTTGCCCGGTGATGTTGAACGTATCAGTATCGGTGCAGTGGCCCCGGCGTTCACCATGCAGGGTGTTTCATTTGAACGCTATGCCGGTACGCTAAATGGCAGGCAACAAGGACAGTGGTTGGAACTGGTCAGTCGCAATGACGGGCTTTCACAGTGGCTGGCAAAGACCGTCCCGGTAAATACACGTGCCTGGCTGGTTCAGTCTGAAGCCTGGGTGGTGGCAGATTCCGGTCCGTCAGACACCAACAACAGTGAATTGACCTGGGCAAAACGCATGCTTTACCAGGCGGTTGCTGACTCTGAAATGCCGCTTCGTCAGGCCCCGCCAGCCTGGCCGGTCCGTTTTGAAGCAGAAGTGGTTAACACGGCATTACAGGGTGGCAACGGCACCTTGTGGAACCGGGACGCTGAAAGTGCTGCAGTTTACAACCTGGTGGCAGTGCCGGTTTTTGACGATCAATTGATGGCCGCATACCCGCACGGCAAGGCAATTGGTGCGATGGTTCTTGAAACCCGGTCCGAAGGCCTGTTATTGATGACCAACCGGGCCCTGGGCCGGTTTTCGATGATCGCACTGCTATTGGTTGTGGTTCTCACCGCGGGCTTGTGGTTGTTTGCTTCACGCCTGTCGCACCGCGTGCAAAAACTCAGTGGTGCTGTCAGTCGTGCCATGGATGACAGCGGCCGGGTTTCGGATCTGCCTCTGACCACCTCGGCTGATGAACTGGGCGAACTGGCGCGTAATACCGAAAAACTGCTCAGAGCCGTGGCGGAATATACCCACTACCTGCAAAAGCTCGCCGGCCGTTTGTCCCACGAACTAAAAACACCGATTGCGATTACCCGCTCCTCACTGGAAAATCTCGCCAGTCAAAACCTCAGCCCCAACACCCGGCAGTACCTGTCAAGAGCACAGGAAGGTCTGGATAGACAGGCAGCCATCGTATCTGCCATGAGCGAAGCCCAACGTCTGGAAGGCTCCGTCAGAACGGCTGATTGGGAAACCATTAACCTTGGAGAAATGCTGAGACACAGTGTTGATGCCTATCGCTCGGTTAATTCACCGCGCACGATTAACCTTGGTTTGCCGGCTGAAAGCTGCGAGCTTCGTTGCGCCCCGGAGCTGATTGCGCAGGCATTGGATAAGCTGGTCGATAACGCCATCAGCCTGAGTGCCCGGGATTGTGAGATAGACATTTCACTAAAACGTGAAGAAAGCGCCTGGCTGATTTGTGTAGCCAATGAGGGTACCCGTCTGCCTGACGTTCTGCATGAACAATTATTTGATTCGCTGGTATCCCTGCGGGACAAACGGGCAGGTGGTCAACATCTTGGTCTTGGCCTGCACATTGTCCGGCTGGTTGCCGAGGCGCATGGTGGCAAAGTGAGCGCCCGCAACCTGCCGGATGACAGGGGCGTCGAATTCACCATTCGCCTGCCTGTTTAACTCAGGAGTTCCTGGCCTCGCTGACAATTGTCCGCTCGTAAGTGGTCAGCGGCATAATATCCGAGAAACTACAGCCCAGGTGTTTTTTACCGCCAGCCTTGATGCTGAGTGACTTCAGAGTTTCCTTCTTTTCACCCTCATGCATTTCAGTGGTCCTGACGGTAACTTCATAGCCATTACTTTTATCGGAATTTTGCAGGTAATGTAATTTACCGATACCCCCATGACCGCATGGCCCTCCCTCAGTAATGGAGTTGACAAAACCGGCGGTATTGGCCGGCTCAGCTAATACCTGGATTGAGAACACAAGGAACAAGCTCGAGATGAGCAAGCTCACCAAACGGGAATAATTTTTCATTCCAATACCTCCGAAACAAGTGATTGATCAACAGACTAAGTCTAATCGAATAAATCACGATTGGCAGAGTGGAGGTCGTAGCCGGGATGAAAAGCCTGTCATTTCGGGCAAGCTGACAGGATATTTTGTCTATCGCGTATCTCATCAGGGTCAATTGGCTGATTCCTGTGACTGATTCTTGTTAGAATCGCCTTTTTCCAGCGCTTCTTACAAAAGGGAACCCCCTGGGTGAACAACGAACGATTCGAGCAGTTGCGTTCTGAAGGCTATAACCGGATACCGGTTTTCCGGTCCGTACTGGCCGATCTGGATACACCATTGTCGGTTTACCTGAAACTGGCAGAAGGGACAAATTCCTACCTCCTGGAGTCGGTTGAGGGCGGTGAAACATGGGGGCGGTACTCGATTATCGGCTTACCCTGCCGGCGCCGCTATACAGTACGTGGCCACACTTTCACCACCACCGATGATGGTCATGGAGTCCATGAGGAAACAGTTTCGGATCCGCTTGAACATATTGCCAGACTGCAGGCGGCGTTCAATGTGCCACAACTGGATGAACTGCCTCTGTTCAGTGGCGGTTTGGTTGGCTACTTTGGTTACGAAACGGTGCAATTGATCGAGCCGAAACTCAAATGCCTGGACAAAAGGGATGATCTGGGCACGGCTGATATTGAGTTGTTACTGTCTGAGGAAGTGGCGGTACTGGATAACCTGGAGGGCCGTTTGTGGTTGATTGTTCATGCCGACCCGGATCTGCCAAATGCCTTTGAAAAGGCGCAGCAAAGACTGGACGAGATAGAGCATCAATTGCGTTCGGCCGGCACGGCTTACGGTCTGAGGGTCTCGGGTGAGGCTGTACAGGAGGAAGATTTTTCCTATGGATTCAACCGCAAGGACTTTGTTGCTGCAGTTAAGAAAAGCAGGGAATACATACTGGCAGGCGATATCTTCCAGGTGGTTCTTTCGCAGCGTATGAGTGTGCCATTCAAGGCCAGACCATTGGATGTGTACCGTTCATTGCGGGCCCTGAATCCTTCACCTTATATGTACTTTATCGATCTTGGTGATACCCAGATCGTCGGCTCATCACCCGAAGTGCTTGTGCGTGTACAGAACCGCCGTGTCACATTGCGACCGATTGCCGGTACACGCAAGCGTGGTAAATCTCACGCAGAGGATCAGGCTTTGGCCGAGGAATTATTGAAAGATCCGAAGGAATGCGCCGAACACCTGATGCTGATCGACCTGGGTCGTAACGATGTGGGCCGTGTTGCAAAGACAGGTAGTGTTGAAATGACCGACCAGATGATTATTGAACGGTATTCCCATGTCATGCATATCGTTTCGGAAGTGCAGGCTGATCTTGACGAAGAATTGTGTGCGATGGATGCCATACGGGCTGCATTTCCGGCAGGAACGCTGTCGGGTGCACCAAAATTCCGGGCGATGGAAATCATCAATGAGCTTGAACCGGTCAAACGCAATATTTATTCAGGTGCCGTGGGCTATATCAGTTGGCATGATGATACCGATCTTGCCATTGCAATTCGCACCGCGGTTATTCACGACGGTAAGCTGCATGTGCAGGCGGGTGCTGGTATCGTTGTCGATTCAGATGCCGAAAAAGAATGGCAGGAAACCCGCGACAAGGGACGTGCGCTGATAACCGCCGTCGATCGCGCTTCAAGAGGTCTGTAAACGAATCGCTCATTCACCAACAGAGTGAGCGAGTGAACCATCCGCTGTATCCACCGCCGTTCCACAAGCTGCCTTATTGCTTGCTTAATACTAACTTAAGCTC
Organism: uncultured Gammaproteobacteria bacterium; assembly: GCA_963749115.1. Taxonomy (GTDB): domain Bacteria; phylum Pseudomonadota; class Gammaproteobacteria; order Xanthomonadales; family SZUA-36; genus SZUA-36. The sequence continues at coordinate 159,139 of CAVVLP010000004.1, read as the reverse complement.
AGGTTAAGCCTGGGTGTGGTATTTATTCATCATGTTCTCGCCACCCGAACATTTTACAGCCTGGGGGGCTTAGTTCTTAGCTGTCAGCAACCGGCAGCAGCCGGAATGTTGACGAAGGCTGGACGCCGCACGCCCTCCGTGCGGCGTCTTTATTTAAGATCAAGTGTTTCAGTTGATCATGCTTCACTGGTTTCCGGAGCGACGTCCGCTACTACGTTTTCCTCCACCACTATTTGATTTTGACCTGCTCCGCTGATAGCTGGACTTCTGCTTGCTATTTCGCGAACTTTTCTGGACGGGTGAGCTCTTTTGTGAGCCGCTTCTTGAGCTTTTGGTTTGAGGAGCGGGCGATGGGCTGTTTTGCCTTTTTGCCGGTGCAGAAACTTTTCGCACCGGTTTCTTTCCGTATGTGTTTCTGCTGGTCACTTGCCGCGGCTGTTTCGCGGGCCTGTTGGCCGCTACCACGGTCCGCTGCCTCGTGTTATTGACAGGTTGCCTGGGTTGCGAAGATCGTTTAGAGGCCTTGTTGGCTGTTGATGACCGCTGTCTTGTATCGTAACCAGGTGTCTTTGCTTGCGACTTTCTGCCAGATGTTTTTCCCGCCACTGGCGCACGTTGCCTGTAGTCGGTTGCTTTTTGCTGCGACTGGCGGGCAGAGGTTTCTACCTGTCAGAGATGATTGCCGTGTATCCCGGTTAGTTAAAGTCCGTGTCCTGGTTGGTTGCACAGAAGCCAGGCTAGTTGAGCGTTCGCTGCTCCCTACACCACCGAGGCGGGAATACCGGTTCGACTTACGATCCGCTTTGCTATAGACCTTGCCGCTGTTGTCGGCCAGCAATAAGCTGCGGCTTGACTCACGATTGACATCCCGCACCCTGGCCTTGGAGCGTAACTCGGACGTGCTCACCGGACCTGTCCGGTTGCGTTCGGTCTTGCTCTTACCCGTGTAGCTTTGAACCCGTCGCCCATCACTGCCTTTATAATCTATCCGCCTGTTATCCGCGGCGTACCTGTTTGACGTGATTGGCTGCTTATCGCGGGTTTTGGCGACCCTGGCACGTTGCGATTCGTCACGGTAGAGATTGTAGTTTTGCCCGCCATCACGTGGCCTGGAGTTACCACCCCGGTCGCGGCTATTGTCATAGCGCCGATCATCATAACGTCCGTCATAGCGGTCACGTCCGCCGTCACGTCCGCCGCGTCGATTACCGTTATATGCATAGCGGTCGTGCCCACGGCGATGGTGTGACGGGCCGGTGTCTATATCTGCCCGGTCCCCAACGACCGTGGTGGCGATGATGCCAATAGTGATTTTGGTGCCAGTAACCACCGGTGTAATAGCTCACATTGAAAGGACCCCAGCCCCAGCTCAGGCCGAAATTCCAACCGCTCCACGAGTTGTAGCTGACATTAAAGCCCCAGGTACTGAAACGCGGGTAATAGTAGTAGGGCGAAACCCAGGGCCGGTAATACCAACCGGTACCGTAAAAAATGGTGTTGCGATAGACATAGCTACCGGTGTAACCGGGGGTATAACCCACATAGACCACACTGGGTGTGCTGTCATAGACATGCACGTACTTGGTGTTATAAACCGGTGAGGTGGGCAGAATCGTTTCCACCTGCGCCGGCCGGTGGTCCGATACCTGCCAGGGGCCATTGGGACTTGAAGACACATACCACACGCCTTCCTCGACCAGGTAATACAAACCACCGGATACAAGCACGGTGGAGCCTGTGTTCTGGATGTATACCAGGTCGGTGCCATCTACCGGTTGGTAAACGGGCTCACCGTCATAATTGACCTCGATATCCACCTCGCCTCTCTTGACGGCGGCGGTCTGTGGTACCTGGGCATCAAGAACTGCGTCCTTTGCTTCCTCGGTGCCGGCAACATAGACACGCGAGTCGGCCTGGTCCGAGTCCCTCGGGATATCGGCAAATGCCTTTGGCAAATTATCTGCGGCCTGGTAAGCCCAGGGTCCGGTCAGTGAGTCGGCCTGGTACCAACGACCAGCAAGCACGATGTAAAACTTTTGCGAACTGACGTGCATGAAGACATCGTCATCCGAGTTCTGCAGCACCAAAAGATCATCGACCAGCGGCACGAAGGCAGCGGGACCTTCGGTTACGACAAGTTCGGCCGGTTCGGTTGACACCACGATTTCCGGTGCATTGGCAGCGGTGATCGGTTCGGCTGATTGTGACTCGGTCGTAGCCTCATCGTCGGGACTGACCATGGCTGCGATTGCTGCGGGTGGTGTGGGTTCAAACTGATAGGGTCCGGTCGCCTGTCTGGCGCGATACCAAACATCCTTGGCAGCATTGAGGTAGTAATATTTTCCATCTGAAATCAGCGGGTATGGTGTGTTAATCACCGCCTTGTAAGGACTGTTTTCGATCTCGCGTAATACCGGTTCGCCATCGATGGATATCAGTAGCGCGGGATGATCCCGATAAACGATTTTGGGTGGTGTTGTGTTGACTGCCTTTAATTCTGACTCAGCAACTTTGAGTGCGCTGTCGAGCTCATCGAGTGAGAAATCGAGATTCCATCCGGGTGACCGTTGTGCCAGCACGGTTGCGAGTTCCGACTTGATGTCTTTTGTTCCGGCCGGGAAACGTGTTTCGGTCAGGCTAAAGCCGGTCGGGGAGACGATACGATTTGCAGAATCGATTTTTGCGGGTGATTCAAACCAACCAGCTCCAAAAACGGGTTCTGAGCCCGCCGTCGCGCCGATAGGCAAGCGCCGCGCGATATTGAATGACATTGTCTTCCATCGCATCGATCTGTGGCGAGTAAATGGTTACCATGCCTTGTCCCAGCGGCACGGTTCGTGGCCAGTTACTTTCTTGCGCGAACAAGGAAGGTAGACTGGCCAGTGTCAGTAGAATCCAAAATACGCTTAGCAGCAGTCTGTTCATGTTCATATCCTCTTCGGTCAACAACGAAGTTCAGCGCAATCCATAAGGTCTAACGGATTGGTTCAGGATCAATATAAACCAGCTTTGCTGAATACAAGGTGAACGGCCTGCGACAATCAGTCACATCCTCAGGGCTCTTCTCACTGTGTATAGTGCGACCCTTATTTTCAGGCAAGAGATTTCACGTGCACATACGCTCAAAACTTACACTTTATTATCTGCTTTTACTTTGCCCGTTCACAAGCTTTGCGGGACAGACCGAAATGGCGGATGACAACGATGAATCCGACATTGAAGTTGTGGTTGTCACCGGGGTCAGATCGAATGATTCGCGGGATTTGAGCATTAGCGAGGTTTCGCCTACGGGTCTTGATAATAGCGACCTGTTGCGGTTTTTCCCGGGTGGCAATCGCAACAGCAATGGGCCAGTGACCCGGATCAGCCAGTACCGTGGCTTGTTTGGTGCGCAGAACAATGTGTCGATTGACGGTATGGGCTATACCTCCGGTGGCCCCAACTGGATGGATTCGCCGCTATCCTCGATTCCACAGGCACTCACACAATCGGTCACCCTGTACCGTGGCCTTGGTTCGGTCGCAACGATCGAGGAAGGCCTGGGTGGGGCCATTGCCATTTCTTCACAGAAAAGTGATTTCTCAGAAAGTGATCAGTGGGATACTTTTGGCCGGGTGGAAGCCGGTTACGGAAACAATGCCGATAGTTGGGGTGGCTCGGTCTATGCGGGTGTTCACAACCAGACGAACTGGCTGGACGTGGCCGCCAGCTTTGACAAGGGCGATGACTACGAGTTTGACGGTGGAACGGTCGCTGCAAGCGAATACGACCGCAAACAGTATCGAGTGGGTTATGGCCATCGTTTCAACCGGGTCGACCTAAGCCTTGCAGCGGTGATTAACAGGACCGGTGAAAGTGGTACACCGGCTTTGCCCATGGATATCATTTACTTTGATAGTCAGCAATATGCGCTTGGCCTGGATTCAAAGATGGGTGATGGTGAATTATCTTTTAAAGTCAATACCTTATCGGTTGACCACGTGATGAATAACTTCACGTTACGTCCGCCACCCACCGCCATGAACGGTATGAAGATGTTCCGCGAAACACTGGCGCTTGGGGACAGTGATGGATTCAAGCTGACCTATGGTCAGAAGTGCGGGTAACACCGGCTCTTATGTTCGGAGCTGACGGAAAATGGGAACAGCATGACGCCGATATCAGCAACCCGGCCAATGAGATGTTCTACATCACCAACTTCAATAATGTGGACAGGGACCGGTTTGGTCTTTTTGCCGAGGCCACGCGGACCTTTGGCGGCTGGGATTTGGAAGCCGGTCTCAGGTACAACCGTGTCAGTATGGATGCGGGTGATGTCGGCGGAAACCTGGCCCTGATGGGTAATAACAGGACTCAACAGGACAGGCTCGATGCGCTGGCCAAGGCGTTCAATGAATCCGACCGGAACAAGAAGGACAACCAGTGGAGCGCGATGCTCAAGGCGAGCCGTCAGGCGAGTGCCAACACGCAGGTTAAACCTTGGCCTGGGCAGAAAGGTGCGTTCACCCAGCTACCAGGAACGTTACCTGTGGTTGCCGATGGAGGCCACGGCCGGCCTGGCGGACGGGTACACCTATATCGGTGATATCAATCTCAAACCGGAAACCAGTATCGAGTTGACCGCAGGTGTTGACTGGTCGACAAGCCGTTTCAAACTGACACCGGAAGTTTATTACCGGGATGTCGATAACTATATCCAGGGTGTACCTTCCACCAATATGGTCGCCAATATGTTCGCAATGATGGCAAGCGGCAGATTACCACTGCAGTTTGCCAATGTGGACGCGAAACTGTATGGCGTGGACCTCGGTTACCAGTTTGAAATCAGCGAGGCATGGCTGCTCAGGGGAAACCTCGGTTATGTGCGCGGCAAACGCAAGGACATTAGCGACAACCTCTACCGGATCGCGCCGTTGTCCTCTTTTATTGAATTGAACTGGCACCGTGACACCTACTTTATTTCGGTTGAAAGCATTGCAGCCTCCAGGCAAAACAAGGTCTCCGCCTACAATAACGAGCAACCAACATCGGGTTGGGGTATTGCAAATTTGAGGGGTGGTATCAGCCTGAACAAGGCCGTTGATTTAAACCTTGGTGTTGAAAATATCTTCGACAAGGCCTACCAGGATCACCTGGGCGGATACAACCGGGTGGCCGGCAGTGACGTACCGTTGAGAGAGAGGTTGTATAGCAAGGGCAGAAACTATTACATTAGGCTAAATGCCACTTGGTAAACTGAAACAGGGAATACATCCGTCACGGCAAAACCTGCTGCGCTTGTGCGTGATCCGCAGTATCCTGATTGTTGTCTTGCTGGCGGGTTCTTTCTGGTTCCGGTTTTCTGAAACAATGCAGTTTCCATCGCTGCCGGTATTTACAATTTTGCTGGTGATGGTGCTTATCAACGCATTGATCCTGTTGCGTCTGCGTTCAGACTCACCGGTGAGTGAAAAAGAGTTTTTTGCCAACCTGTTGCTGGATGTTTTCTTTTTGACGCTGGTGCTTTATTTCACCGGGGGCTCTACCAACCCGCTTGTCAGTTATTACCTGATACCTTTAATCATCAGCGCGGCGATTTTACGGCCTGTACATACCTGGTTTATTGCATTTCTCAGCATCGGTTTCTACACCTTGCTGCTTTTCTATTACCAGCCACTGGCCTTGTTTAACATGACCGGTCATCACGCCATGTCAAACGCCCACTTCCTGGGTATGTGGGTTAATTTCGGTTTTAGTGCCCTGTTGATTTCGTGGTTTGTTGTACGCATGGCGGGTGCGCTCAGGCAACAGGCCCAGGCCATTGCCCATAACCGGGAGGCGGGGCTCAGGGATGAACAGATTATCAGTGTGGCCAGTATCGCTGCAGCTACAGCCCACGAAATGAGAACACCATTGGCAACAATGGCGGTAACAGTGGATGAGATTGACTCCGAATGTCCGCAGCTCAAGGATGAGACGGCTTTATTGACCCAGCAGATTGCGCGTTGTGACGAGGTCCTGCGTAAACTGGTGTCCACCACTACAGAAGATAGCCGGATGGTTGTGACACAAGTGGGAGTGCTGTTGAAAGGCCTCCTGGAGAAATGGAGCCTGGCCCGGCCCGAAATCAAGCTGGAAACGACTATCCCGGAAAGCGAAAAGCTGCATGAAATTCGTTACGACCAAAGCCTGCAACATGCGCTGATGAACCTGCTGAACAATGCCGCAGATGCCAGTCCGGAACTTGTTTCTTTGCAGGTCGGGTCATCAAAGGGCTGGCTGCAGATCGTCATCGAAGATCATGGTCCCGGAATTCCTGCCGACATTACCGGTAGCCTTGGCAAGACGAGTATCAGCCGTAAGCAGGGTGGTCTTGGTCTGGGTGTGCTGCTGGGCCAGGCATCCATTGAACGGATGGGCGGTGAGATAAAATTGGCCGACAAGCAAGGGCCAGGTACCCGGCTTGAAATTCGACTCCCTTTAATCGACGTTGATGAAAATGACTGAGCAACTTTTGAATAAAAACCGATTACTGATGGTTGATGATGATCCGGCATTTTTGCAGGTGCTGAGCAAGGCCATGGGTAAACGCGGTTTCGATGTGATTACTGCGACGGGTATGAGCGATGCAGTGAGCCGGGCTCGTGAGATGGTGCCTGCTATGGCTGTAGTTGATCTCAAGCTGGAAGGGGAGTCCGGTCTGGATCTTATCCCACTGTTGATTGAAATAAATCCGCAAATGAACATTGTTGTACTGACCGGTTACTCCAGCATTGCAACGGCGGTCACAGCGATCAAGCGGGGCGCGTCCGAATACCTCAGCAAACCGGTCACCGCCGGTGATGTTGTAAAAGCACTTTCAGGTGATTTGCCGCGCGAGGATGCGTTGGAGGATTTCAGCCCGATGTCAGTTGAGCGGGTGGAGTGGGAGCATATTCAGAAAGTACTGAAGGAAAATGACGGCAATATTTCCGCCACCGCCAGGAGCCTGGGAATGTACCGGCGGACGCTGCAAAGAAAGCTGGCCAAGAAACCGGTTGCTGAATAAAAACAGGAGAGACCAGCAAACGCCGATCTCTCCAGTACAAAAGAGGATTTATTCCGCTGTTGCTTTTTCGACTGAAAGTGCGACGGCTTCGGTATAGGTAATCACGACCAGGTCACCCACTGCGGCTTTTTTGAGGTTTTCAGGATCATGAGCAACGTACTCCTTGATTTCGCCTGCAGGGCCTTTGAGTTTGAAGGTATTGTTTTCAAGGTTGATCTCTTCAACAGTTGCGGTAACCACCTTTGCATCAATGGCCGCCATTCCCGGCATCTCACCCAGTTCGGAACGGCCAGCAGCAGCAAGACCACCGGCGCCAGGTACGCTACCATCATTGGCGAAGACCTCGATAGCCAGGCTTTGTTCGTATTCGGCCATAACGATATCGCCAACGCTTACCTGGCCCAGGTTACGGGCTTCTTCACTGGCAACAAAGCTGACTGTATTGCCTTCCGGCCCACGTAAAGTCACCTCACGTGTCTCGTGGTTGATGGCTTCAACCACCGCCGTGAGCTTCATGGTCTGGCTGGAGTAGAGGGAAGGTTTGTCCGTTGCAGGCGCAGACTCGCCTGACCAGACAGGGGCGGCAAACAACATGAGGGCTGCAAGCAAAGCCAGGGTCTTATACATATCAATTCTCCAAAATGTGTTGATTAAATAAAAAACTGAGCCGGGCATTGTAGTTTGTTTCCCGTGAAATACCTAGCTGGTTAATTTGAAATTTACATTACGGGCTTCTAAGCTGACATGGTGCTGACCATGGATATATCATACGAAACCCAAAATGCAGGAAGGTGGAAAATGTTTTGTAGAACAATGGTGCTGATATTTATATCTTTTTTCTTTTTGAACCCGGTCGTTGCCCAGGTGGGTGATGCTCCTCTAAGCACGGATACAACTGGCCTTGAGAAAGTGAAGCGGGCCAAGTTCCGTGAAACCTATATCGATACAGGAGTTGATTTCAGCCAGTACACAAAGCTTTTTCTCGGGGATGCTTATTTTGATTACCGTGATGTCGGCCCGGCTAAACGGACACGCTCCAGTGCTTTGTCTACGTCCAATAAGAGTGTCTTTGGTATCGCGCAAGAGGACAGGGTTAAATTTCAGGAGATTGTCAGTGAGGCTTTCCTGAAAGAGCTGGGCAAGGGTAAAAATTACACCATCGTTGACAGTATCGACGAAAACACCATGATCATGCGTGGTGCTGTCGTCGACATCGTCTCCATGGTACCGCCGCAGTTTGCTGGAAGGAGCGAAGTGTACCTGGCAACGGTAGGTGAGGCGACATTGGTGATGGAGTTTCTGGATGGCAGGACAGGTGATGTCCTGGCCAAGATCTCCGAGCGTGGCAGAATCGGTTCTCCAACCGGGCGTATTGATCGGTTTTCAATGCCTGTCAATAGAGCGACCGTCACTGGCGATATAAGGCGTTGGGCTACCAGTGCTGCCATCCGCCTGAGAAAGGAACTCGATTCGGCAATGGGTGACTAAATCTTGCCCTCCGGACACAAAGTGAAACGCCTGTGCGATGATTGATGATGATTTCGATACGTAGACTGTCCACATTACTGGCTCTGACCCTGCTCTGCGCGCCATTATTGGCACAGCATGAAACCCTGACGAGTCAACCGTTATTCCATATCGAGCGTTCTAAAAACGCCAATATTGTCCAGTATGACGCGCAGGTCGCGGCGGATGGCAAGCTTTTCAAGAAGAAACCCGTCGTAGGCTACTGGATTCGCCTTAATGAGCAGGGTCAGAAACAGGAGCTTAACTGGCTTCAGAGAACGTTCGCATATGGTTTTGATGCAAAGCCTGACAAAGGCAGGGAGAGTGCGGAGATCAACATGAAGGCCGATGTTGGCCAGGCGATTAAGGTAGTTCGCGAAGGGGATATATATCGCGCCACCGTCACGATTGATGGTGCACCTTCATACTTTGAGAAAATGTATATCGACGCCACACGTCATGGCTTGTCATTAGATGTTCGTTACGTAGAGTTGTTTGGTGAAGACATGAAAACCGGGGAAGCGCGTTACGAAAAAATCGTCCCCTGACGGGTCAAAGATGCGACTATTCATAAATGGGTGTTGGATTAATATTAGCTCATTATAGGTCCGCTTGATTTTACGGGAGTTTGAGACTGCATGAACAACCTGGGAGTGCTTTTTCCGATATTGCTCAGCGACGTGCTGAATCCGGTGCTATTCGCCTTCATGATCTATGCAGTGGGTAGCAAGCGCCCGGTAGTCACGAGCAGCGCCATGCTTCTGGGGCATACTGCCGCCTACATGACCAGCGGTGTGATCCTGGCCTATACCATCGAGAAACTGTCTACCCGTCTGGCTAACCCTCAAACCATTGATTTTGTCATTGAGTTTGTCATAGCGATTGCCTTGCTCTGGCTTGTATTGCGCACACGCAAGGACAAGGGCAAGCGTCCGGATGAGCAAACACCCCAGTTTACCGTGTGGAAAGCGTTTGCTTTCGGGGCCGTGATCAATCTAATAGGCATCCCCTTTGCTGTGCCATATTTTGCAGCAATCGACCAGTTACTGAAGAGTGGCCTTGATACTGCTGGCATGGTGGTAGGGCTGGTTATTTATAACCTGGCCTACGCCCTTCCTTTTGCCTTGATACCCGTGCTGACCGCGGTCATGGGTGACAGAAGCAAACCCATACTTGCCCGGATTAATGGTTACATGGAGAAAGCCAGTGATGTCATCATGCCGTTGTTGCTTTTGGCTATTGGACTGGCCTTGTTGGTAGATTCGGTTTGGTATTTTGTGCGTGGGGAGTCTTTCTTCTGAGTGGCTATAAAGCTTGAAACAGTAAAAATACAGCTTTGCATGAGCTCGGAGCTTCACTCATCATCTGAAATATGGCAGTGTTAGCACCTAGATCTCAGGAAGTACTTTTTCATGTCGGTATTTGCACCCTCAGTAGCCAGTTTCTGGCGTCAAATCGAAGATTACGGTATCGATGCCGAGCCGTTATTCAAGAAACACGGTATCTCCAAGTCAACACTGTTTGATCAACATGCCCGGATTTCGGATTTAAAACTTGATCGAATCTCAGCTGAAGTAGTAGAGCAAACAGAAGATCCTTTTTTTGGTCTGAAAGAAGAAAAGTATTTTCTGCCTACACATATCGGACCGCTTGGCTTTGCGTGGCTGGCCAGTACCAATTTGTGCAGTGCCATGGAACGCTTACAACGCTACATCAAGGTTCTTCATGAAAATTTAGTGATCGAGATTACTGAAAAGCGGGACACGCTGGTGATTTCCGCTAGTGCAAGCTCACCTTATGCCAACCCCGTTTATCGTGATGACGCCCAGCTGGCGATCCTTGCCCGGATGTGCCGGTTTATTGTCGGCGACGAATGGAATCCGGTAAAAATAACATATGTTCACCCGCCCCCGGCGGATACGTCTTACTATTATCAGTTGTTTCGTTGCCCGGTTGAATTTAATGCCAAGAAAAACAGTATGCATATCGACAGGCAAAAGGCTGAGAAGCGCTTAACAGGATCAAATAAGCAACTGGCCCAATTGAATGATCACATCGTGGTCAGGTACCTGGCCAGCCAGGCAAAAAGGGACATCGTAAATAGGGTAAAAACGGCGATTCTCGAAAAATTGGGCGAGGGTTCAGTTACCGAGACGACGATTGCTGATGAACTTCACATGTCAACGCGTAACCTGAACCGTAAGCTCGTTGCAGAGAGCACCAGTTTCAAAGCCTTGTTGCTGGAAATCCGTTCCGAACTTGCCAGTCAATATATTAGTGACGCCAGCCTGACACTAACGGAAATTTCCTACATGCTCGGGTTTTCGGAAATCAGCTCATTTTCCCGTGCCTACAAGCGATGGACGGGCCAGTCACCCAGTGAGGCCAGAAGAGATAACCCGAAAAGACCATAACTTCGGGTACACTTTCCCGGCGCCTTGTGATGCAACCCAATGGATAGACAAAATATGATCTTGATGATCGATAACTACGATTCCTTTACCTACAACCTGGTGCAGTACCTGGGTGAGTTGGGTGCGGAAGTAAAAACCGTGCGCAATGATGCGATTACAACTGCGGGGATTCGCGAACTGAACCCCCAGGGTATTGTAATTTCCCCGGGGCCATGTACACCTGATGACGCGGGCATTTCGCTTGATGTGGTTGCCGAGTTGGGTGAGGTTTTTCCAATACTGGGTGTCTGTCTTGGATACCAGTGTATTGGACAGGTGTTTGGCGGCCAGATAGTACGTGCAGACAAGGTCATGCATGGCAAGACCTCGATGATGTTCCATACAAGCAAAGGCGTTTTTTCCGGACTGCCACAGCCATTTGAAGCCACGCGATACCACTCACTGGTATTGAAGAAAGACAGCGTACCCGATTGTCTGGAAGTCACCGCCTGGACTGAAAAGCCTGGGGGTGAAGTTGAAGAGATCATGGGGGTTAAACATAAAGGCCTGTCTATAGAGGGTGTGCAGTTTCACCCTGAATCCATTCTTACCCGCTGTGGTCATGACCTGCTGCGGAATTTCATTAACACCACCAAACAGGCGTAAGCCGGAACAATATTAATGAGCATGAATATTCAAACGGCCCTGGGTCGTATTGCGGAAAAACAGGACCTGACCACCGACGAGATGGTAGACGTCATGCGCCAGATCATGTCGGCTGGCTCCACGGATGTGCAAATCGGTGCCTTTTTACTGGGTATGCGGATCAAGGGTGAAACCATCGATGAGATTACCGGTGGTGTGCAGGTGCTGCGCGAATTTGCCAGTGGAGTTAAGGTCGATGGCCCCCACCTGGTGGATATCGTTGGAACCGGTGGTGACGGCGCCAACCTGTTTAATGTGTCCACAGCAGCTTGTTTTGTCGTGGCCGCGGCAGGCGGGCGGGTGGCAAAGCACGGCAACCGCTCGGTTTCTTCAAGCTCCGGTAGCGCCGATGTGCTCGAGGCGGCGGGTGTGCGCCTGGATATCTCGCCTGAACAGGTCGCGCTATGTGTCAATGAGCTTGGTATTGGTTTCATGTTTGCACTGATGCACCACAGCGCCATGCGTCACGTCAGCCTGGCACGCAAAGAACTGGGTCTGCGTACACTGTTCAATGTATTGGGTCCGATGGCGAACCCTGCGGGTCTAAAACGCCAGTTGATCGGTGTCTATGACCGGGCCTTATGCCGCCCGGTGGCAGAAGTGCTGCAACGGCTGGGTTCAGAACATGTACTGGTGGTTCATTCTGAAGACGGTCTCGATGAAATCAGCCTGGCAGCCAATACACATGTCGCAGAGCTTAAAAACGGTGCCGTCAGTGAATATACCCTGCAACCCGAACAGCTGGGTTTCAAACGCGAGTCGATGCAGGACCTGGTAGTGGACGGTGTTGCTTCATCCCTGGCATTGATTACAGCTGCACTGGAGGGTGATAAAGACCCCCGCTCACAACGCGCAGCACACATGATCGCCTTGAATGCCGGCGCGGCACTATATGTAGCCGGTGTCGCTGAGTCGGTTGTCGATGGTGTGAGTATTGCCAACGAGGTACTGGCCAGCGGGGCAGGTCTTAAGAAAATGCAGCAATTGGCCGACATGACGCAGGGTTTCTGATGGCAGTTCCTTCCATATTGCAACGCATACTTCAACGCAAGTCAGAGGAGATTGCTGCCGGTAAGGCCATTACCCCGATGACAGAACTGACCGCGCAGGCACGGGATTGTGCGCCGACACGTGGTTTCGAAAATGGATTGCGACAAGCCCTGGTAAAGGGGCCGGCGGTCATTGCAGAAGTAAAAAAGGCCTCGCCCAGCGCCGGTGTGATCCGCGAGGACTTTCAGCCGGCTGCGATTGCCCGGTCTTATGAGTCAGCCGGTGCCGCTTGTCTATCCGTGCTGACAGACAAGGACTTTTTCCAGGGAGACGCCGAGTTCCTGCGTGAGGCTCGTAGCGCCTGTCATTTGCCGGTGCTACGTAAGGACTTCATGATGGACCCCTGGCAGATACCGGAATCAAGGGTCATGGGTGCGGACTGCATCCTGTTAATTGCCGCTGCCCTCGAACAGTCACTTATGCAGGAATTGTTGGGCCTGGCAAAGGAATCCGGCATGGATGTGCTAATAGAAGTGCATGATGAAGCCGAGATGGAAAGGGCGCTGCAACTTGATCATGACTTGATTGGTGTTAATAATCGAAACCTGAATAATTTTGAGACATCACTTGCAACCAGTGAGCGGTTGAAGAAAATGCTGGGTGATGATCAGATGCTGGTCACAGAAAGCGGTATCAGGACTACCAGTGATGTAAAACGTATGCAGAACTCGGGCATCAACAGCTTCCTTGTAGGGGAGGCATTTATGCGTGAGGAAGACCCCGGTAATGCATTGAAAAGGATGTTTTTCTGAAATGAACAGACAACTTATATTTTCATCCAAGTGGTTGTTTGCCTGCCTGGCCTTGTTGCTGACAGGGCCTCAGTTAGCCAACGCGCAGATCGAAAAAGGCACGCTGTGGCGCGATGCGGTGGTAACCGTGCTGGATGTGGATTTCGGTGCGGGTTTCCATGCACGCTGGCGTTATCATCATTGCGATTGCGGTGACTTACAGGTGACGGTTGAACAGATTGCCCCTGACGATATTCTGACCGGTGAATTGTTGATGGTCGATGGACAGGTTCTGTTGGCAAAGGGTTTTAAACAGCAGGGTGTGGATATCGAGCCTTTGATCCAGGCCCCCTCCCTTATGTTGCAATTAGCCTATGAGTTGTTGAATAAGAGTCAGCCCAAGGGCCCCGCTGCGGTCAAACGGAAGCAAAGCTGGGATGAAACCGAGAAGAAAAAAGATTTCCACCTGGATACAGGTTTGGCAACGGGTGCATTCGCAGCGCCCTGGGAAGTGAAGGGCTCCGGTTGGAAGACTGACGCCGATCATATTCGTTTTGAGTTGTTGTTCCAGTTCACCAGTTCTGCTCCCGGGCAACCGGTGGAAACCAGCTCAATCACGTTTTCCGGTGACCTCGATTTCACCGAACAGGAATTTCCCTATCCCGAAACCACCAGTCTTGAAGACTGGCGGATGCAGTGGATTTCACTGAATGAACGTGAATCAAAAACAGCCGGGGAAGGTCTTACTTTAAAAGCCCTGCGACAAAAAGCAAAAGAGCAGTAGCGCGCCTAACGTCTGCGCAGCCTACAATTTGTAGGCAATCGCCTTCATGCCGCCGGCGGTCAGTTTCATTAATCTACGCACCGGTCGTGGCAAGTCAAATGCGCCGGAATCTTCAGCCATTTGCGCGTGTTTGGCTTCATCAATCTTCATCTGATCCAAAATGGCGCGGCTACGGGCATCTTCGGCGGGCAATTTTGTAATATGGTTTGCAAGGTGCGCTTCGACCTGGTTCTCGGTTTCTTTAAGAAAACCCGAGGCTCCAGCCATCACCAGCCAGCCCGGCAGCGGCACCGATCGCAAATGAGCCTGCATACCATAAAGGAGCAAGCAGGCTGGGTTTGCTATCCAACTCATCCAAACGATCTTTGCACCAGCTCAGGTGGTCGATCTCTTCATCGGCAGCCTGTTGCATTTCAGCCTGAACTTCCGGATTGCGGGCCGTTGCAGCCTGGCCGGCATAAAGTGCCTGTGCACAAATTTCACCTGCGTGATTGATACGCATTAAACCGGCAGCGTGCTGTCGGTGCGCCTCCTCCATAACAATTTCCGGGACGTCGGCCGCGGGGTTTGGACGCTTCGCTGCAACGGATTCACCCGAGCTCATACGTAAAGCATTGTCAATGCTGATAATCAGATGATCGAGTCTTGAATAACTGCGTGTGTTGGGCATCCCGGTAGCCTAATTGTTAATTCAGGCAAATTATATATGGAAACAGTAGGTATTCTCATCCATGAATCTATATAATGCGCCGACTTTTTTATACATGAGAGGAAGTAACATGCGTGATTTGATTAAGATGACACTGGCTAGTGGCTTGTTTTTATTGGCTACCAGCGTGTATGCACAGGACGATGCAGAAGAAGCAACCGAGCTCGGTTGGAGCGGCATCGGTGAGTTGGGATATGTCAAAACGAGCGGTAACACCGATTCAAGTGCTTTGAATGTCAGGCTCGAATTCATCAGAACAACCGAGAATTGGCGTTACCGGTTCGCTGGAACCGCACTGACGACGACGACTGATGGTGACAAAGATAATGAGCGTTACACCGCCGAGGCGCAGGCTGACCGTAAGCTGGGCGAAAAAGGTTATCTATTTGGTGTATATCGTTATGATGCCGACAAATTTGGTTCTTACGATCCGTCGCAAACAGTTACCGTTGGTTATGGCCGCGAGTTGATGAAAAGTGAGAATCATGTGCTCAAGGGTGAAATCGGTGTTGGTTACCGGAAGCTGAAAGACAGATTAACAGGTGAATCAGAGAGCGATGCGATCCTCAGGTTTTTGCTGGATGACGCCTGGCAGGTATTCAGTACAACCTCCTGGACAAACCGGTTGCTGATTGAAACAGGCTCCAATAATACCTTTACCCAGTGGAACACCGGTCTTACTGTTGCAATGACCGATGCATTTGCCGTGAAGGTTGGATTCGAGCTTCGAAACAACTCTGATGTGCCACCGGGCGATACCAAGAAAACTGACACGATCACTTCCGTGAACCTGGTTTACAATTTTTAATCAGGCAGCGGTTCGGTTAGTCTTGTAGCTCTATGCCACAGTACTTTCAACGACACCTGTTTTTTTGTACCAATGATCGCGGGGCGGACGCCGAGCGTCCGTCCTGCAATCAGTGTGGATCCGCCGCACTGCGCGAATTTGCAAAGACCCGGGTAAAAAAGCTGGGCTTGTCCGGTAAAGGAAAGGTGCGGGTAAACACTTCAGGTTGCCTGGATCGTTGTGAGGAAGGGCCTGTTTGCGTGGTATATCCGGAGGGCACCTGGTACACATATATCGATGAGGAAGATATCGATGAGATTATCGATAGTCACCTTGTAAATGGCGAACCGGTGGAGCGTCTCAGGCTACGTTAGGGGTTTTGCAAACAAATCCTGAAAAATAAGCGCCCAGACGGTTGATAATAGGACGCTAAGCCAGTAAAATTCCCGCCCTTCACCCGATGACTCGGGTTATTTATAGAGAATGGTAACAATGAAGACTTTTACAGCGACCCCTGCAACGATCAAGCGCGAGTGGTGTGTAGTCGATGCGACTGACAAAACTCTTGGCAGACTGGCCTCCGAACTGGCTAGCCGTCTGCGTGGTAAGCATAAACCTGAGTTCACTCCAAATATGGACACGGGAGATCACATGATTGTGATCAATGCTGAAAAAATTAAGGTAACCGGCAACAAGCTGGACGATAAGATGTATCACCACCACACCGGTTATATCGGCAATCTGAAATCAATCAACCTGGGTAAATTGCTGGAGCAGCACCCTGAGCGTGTACTCCAAAAGGCAGTTAAAGGCATGTTGCCGAGAAACCCTTTGGGTCGCGCCGTGTTCCGTAAACTGCATGTATATGCCGGCCCGGATCACCCGCATGAGGCCCAGCAACCGACTCAGCTTGAGCTGTAGTTCGCGACAATACGGATAAGAGATAAATGGCTACTGAACAGTATTACGGTACCGGACGACGCAAGTCTTCCAAAGCACGGGTTTACCTGAGTAAGGGTAAGGGCGACATCGTCATCAACAACCGTCCCATCGATGAATTCTTTGGACGGGAAACTGCTGTGATGATCGTGCGTCAACCGCTTGAAAAAATTGAAATGACCGACCGTTTTGACATCAACTGCACCGTTGAAGGCGGCGGTATCTCCGGCCAGGCCGGTGCCATCCGTTTGGGTCTGACCCGCGCATTGATGGAATACGATGGTGAACTGCGCGGTCCACTGCGTAAAGCGGGATATGTAACCCGCGATGCCCGTGAAGTCGAACGTAAAAAAGTCGGCCTGCACAAAGCACGCAAGGCAACGCAGTACTCCAAACGTTAAGCGATACCCAGATTTCCTGGGGGTTCGTCTAGTGGTAGGACTGCGGACTCTGACTCCGCCAGCGGGGGTTCGAATCCCTCACCCCCAGCCACACAGTCTGGTTTCCGACGGCAGTCTCCGTCGGAGACCAGAAATCTCCCAAGCATTCAGCTAGTTACGGCCTGTCTAGTCGCTGAAAAGCGAACTACAAACACCTAATTTTGCTCTAAAATACTCTTTTCTCTGCATGAGTCTCTTTAGCCAATTCTAGTGGTTCGGTTTTATAAAAACTGAATTGGAACAGGGTGTTGCTTGTTATAAACAATATTCTGACCTCGTATATTAACGGAGACTAATATACGAACCTAAGAGTTAAATTTGATTCGACTCAATATTTTGCATCGAACACCGTTTTTCCTATGGTATAGCCAATCGCACGATATCCACGCAAGCGTCTTTCGAACATGCGCGCGAGCATGGGTACATCACGGTCGACATAGTCATAGATGCGAACCTCGGTCTTGTCAGGATGAAGGCGGTGGAGTCTTCCGGCGTATTGAGTCAGTGTTCCTTTCCAGGACACAGGCAAGGCTAAAAACAGTGTGTCCAGCCGCGCATCGTCAAATCCTTCCCCGATATAGCGCCCAGTTGCAATAACCAATCGCTCTTTGTCATCGGGGATAGCTGCCAGCCGATTCAATTCCTCACGGCGTTTTTTTGCGGTCTTACCTCCTTGCAGAACAATCAGGTTAGGTGTGAAATTGCGGAATTGACTGGCAAAGTGCTCCAGGTGCTCTTTGCGTTCCGTGAGCACGATCGGCGAACGGCCTTCTTCAAGTGCCTGCAGGACATCATTGAAAATCAGATGGTTGCGTTGCTCATCAGTGGCTAAATGCCGGTATATCTCTTGAATTCGTAGGGTGTCATCATCAATCTTTATGTCTGTCTCACGGATGATCAGGTTGTGGTTGAAGGAGCGGTGCGAAGCCTGATTTCGAGCGTCTATGGTAAAACGAACTGGGCCCAACTGCATGGTTGTAATCGGGTGATGACCATCCCGGCGTTGTGGAGTTGCGGTCAAGCCGGTGATGAAGCGTGCTTTGACTTCATTCAAAATGCGTTCGAAAGACACTGCCGGTAAATGGTGACATTCATCCACGATAACGTGGCCATAGTTCGCTACCTTATCACTCACGTTTTCTTTGCGCACCAGGCTTTGGATCATGGCCACATCAAGCCGGCCATTTGGTTTGCGTTTGCCTCCACCAATCCTTCCAATGTCCTTGGTATCGAGTTCAAGAAAAAGCGCTAACTGCTCGACCCATTGATCCTGCAATGGTTGGCGGTGGACCAGGACTAGCGTATTGGCCTGGCGTTCAGCGATTAGCCAAGTGCCGATGACGGTCTTACCGATACCCGGCGGCGCTACGAAGACGCCAGTTTCATGTTTAAACAACACGCTAGCGGCCTGTTTTTGGGTGGCGGTGAGTTTGCCCCTAAATCTCACGTCGAGTGGTTCACCGCTATTCCGCTGGTCGTCTATGACTAAATTGCTGCCGTAGTGATTGAGTAGAGCAACCAGTTCATCTTTGCACCCGCGAGGCAAAGCGATATGCTTGGAAAACTCCTCTGCACAGCTGATCACGCGCGGCGTTAACGCTGTAGACAGACGCATGTTTTGTTTTTTGTAGAACTCCGGATTTTGGAAGGCTGCCAGTCGCTTGATTTGATTCAACAAGGGTGATGGCAAGTCGTCTTTGTCAACAAACAAGCGCTGTGCAAACACGGCATGCACTCTTTCAGGAATGGGTTCGGTGATCTGTTTTGTCTCCAACTGTCTAGAAGGCAGGCGCTTCCAAGGCACTTCGTCATTTCCGCCCTCGTTTCCTGAGCTCAATCGAACGCCAACTACCTTCCCGCACTGGCTTGCTTCGCCGGCAATGGATTCAACGTTGGACGGGGCCATCCGCGTCAGAGATGCGAGATAGGCCCACTGGTCCGGGTGTGGTTGAAAATCCGAGTCCAGGAAGACGGAGTTACCTGCTTGTCGTGGTTCATATTGCAGTGGCAGGGCAATGAGGTTACCAAAGCCACCACGCGGCAGGGTGTCCTGGTTGGGGAACAGGCGGTCATAGGAATTCATGGCGAGTTGATGATGGTGCGCCATGGTCTCGGTGATGAGATAACAACCCATGCGGCGGGCGACAACCGCGGAGACGGGTGAACTGAAGAAAAACCAGACATGGGAACCATTACCCGACCGCGAACGCTCAACTGCTGTTGGGATGTCGAAACCCTGGCAGGTGTCCACGAAAGCAGCGACATCATCCAGCCAGGATTCCTTGTCAAAGTCGGCCGCTAGAAACCAGCAGGTTTCATCTTTGAGCATGGGGTAGACACCAATCGAATGCCGGCCTTGTAGGTGGTCAAGAACAACTTTTTCACCGAGCGGCAGGAAAGACTGGTTTGGACACTCACTGCACTTTACCCGGGGTTTTTCACAGATGCCTCTTACCCATTCATTGCCGCAGGCGGGTGAATAGCCTTTTCTACCGGTTTTTGAGCTTACCCAAAGCAATGGATAGACATCACTCCGGCCGCGGAACAGATTGCAAAACAGGGATACCTTTTCTTTGGGAGTAGTGGGTATATCAGCACTGGGTTGTGTTGCCGAGGCAGAAGGAATCGAGATGGCCGACGTTATGGCGGCAAGTTCTGCCCTGAGCGTAGCCAATCGTTCCCGGCTTTTTTGTTGTTTTTGTTCGAGAGTAGTGAGGTTTGCTTCCTCACGAGCGATAGCTTGGCGCAGTGATTGTTCTTCGGTCAGCGCCATGGTCCACATGGTTCCCAGTTCGCCCTGAATTCTTCTTCTCGGACCAATGCCTGTGTGGGTGGTGAAAGGAAGGCCTCCAGGGAAAGACAGATGTCTTTCAATGTGGGCGGGGAGACAGCAAGCATTCCCTTATTCACGAATGCGTTCCACTGTGTAGTCTTATGCGAATCATCAAAGAACTCGGGGCTGAGCCCGAGTGGTACATGTTCTGGTAAGGATGTTTGACGGCGTGAAAATGTATTACCGATCGCTTTCGATAATGTCAGACCGTTGAATTTGAACTCTCTCGAGATGATCCAAAGATCGTAATAGTCTTTCATTCGGCTATTTGCCATACCAAGGTTCACCAACGCCTGGTATTTTTCCGCGACCACGGTCTCAAAGGGGTATGCCTTTATATTCGGTGCTGGGCTGTCCAGGAGAGTGGGGTATTCGATACTTCTCGGGTCGGGAGTTACGGAATCTCCAAATCCGATGTCGGCCTGAATCGGTATTCTGGCACCTGCCAGGTCACCAAGCAGTTTCACCCGCATGCCGCCGTATTCTGTATCATCGCGGATTGTGTCAACTTGTATGCTATCAGCTATCAACGTCAACCCATCATCTTCGACTGGAATCTCACAGAGTTCACGAAAGACCGTCCTCAGACCAGTTTCACTGCTATCGCCGAAGCCCAGAAAGTCCACATCACGCGTAGGGCGACGGGATTGGTCACCCCATAGCATGAACAGCATCGCACCCTTAAGGACAAAGAGATCCCGATATTCGGATTTGCCGAGGCGGTACAAAAGTCTTTCCAAACCATATCGGGTCAGGATCAACTGGAAATCCTCGCCCCGCTCGCGTGCCAGATTCAGTAATCGGTCACGTACCGATACAGCCATGTTTTTCCCGCGTCTGTCATTCATGTTGCGAGTGACTCCAGGTAGGGTCGCATAACATTTTGGATGCGACAGATTTTGGCATAATGCCAAAGATCGTCCACGGTGCAGCGTCGCGATCGCAGGCATTCTCGTAGCGACTCGATAGCAACATCCAGGCCGATTTTATTTCGGTATTTGAAACAGTCCGCCACGGTCTTTGCTGGGGAAAACACACGGATGGGCACACCTCCGGTTTGGTGATCTTCAACGCCAGCATTGAGTGTGGCCTGGGAGAATCGCACGATACGCAGTGGTGGGTAATCGATGCGTGGCTTCCAGGCTTTTTCGCCGATGGCCAGCCAGACTTCAAACGGTGCCTGGGTCGTGATGTCGTGATATTGCAGGGCAGATAGCAGGCAAATCACACCCTTGGGAACACGTTTGCTAGCCTCTGCCAGAGAGCGGTGCTCTGTGATCTCGCTGTCAGGGAGGACATAGAGTCCTCGGGCAATACGCTGTAGTTTACCGGCAGCGCAGAGGCGGCTGAGGTGTGTTCTGGGGATGCCATGAGGATTTAGATCCCGCGCCCTTAGGACACCCATTTCCTCGACCAGCTTGAGGATCTTTTCCGTTTGTGTGATTTGTGTAGTCATAATAACCAGCATGTTACAAAACATAGGGATATATATACAACCCCCTGTGTTTAGAAACACAACAAAAATATATAGCTAAGAGGAATCGTTAGCGTTTAAAGCCTGTTCAAACCGAACTAGCCCGTGAAGCAATTATGTGCAAATTTTGCCCAAAGTCTCTGTTGCCAGTTTCGGGCATTTTCTCGGGAATTAATCACTAGAATTCAGGACGTTGCAAATCAAAAGCCTATTGAGGGTTCGAATCCATTCTGCTCAGCCAATCATAAGAAAAGCCACCTCCGGGTGGCTTTTTTTTATGATCGACTGCGCTAGGGCAAGAGCGACGCTAGGTTCAGCATTGCGTGTCATTGCGGAGAATAAACTCCGCATAAAATGCGAAGTTTAGTCTTGGCTTTGCGGAGAATAATCCTTATAATATCTGCATAATATGCGGAGAATAAAAAATGTATATCTGGCAACAAGCCACATGGCCTGATTTTACTTGGGATAACACAGCACTCTCGTCATTGCTTTCCAAGGCAAACAAAGAGCAAGGACGCCTCAAGGGCAAGTTGGAAGCTATGGGTTTCAAAACTCAGGATGAGGCACTGCTTCAAAGCCTTACGCAAGATGTCATTCAGTCAAGTGATATTGAAGGGGAAAAACTAAGTAGTGCCCAGGTGAGGTCTTCCATAGCTCGGCGTCTGGGGATGGATATCGCTGGACTTGTACCAGCAGATCGTAATGTTGAAGGTATCGTTGAAATGATGCTTGATGCCACCCAAAAATATGACTCACCCTTAACTGATGAGCGTCTGTTTGGCTGGCATGCAGCGCTATTTACAACAGGTCGCAGTGGCATGCATAAGATAATTGTTGGAGCTTGGCGCGACGATAGTGAAGGGCCGATGCAAGTGGTTTCGGGTTCCATAGCCCGTGAGCAGGTTCACTTCGAAGCACCGCCTGCTGAACAGATTCCAGAGGAATGTGCCCGATTTCTAGAATGGTTTAATCAACCAAAAGAAATTGATCCGCTATTAGCATCTGGTTTAGCTCATCTTTGGTTTATTTCACTTCACCCTTTTGAAGATGGAAACGGAAGAATCGCACGAGCTATAGCGGACATGGTGTTGGCACAAGGTGAAAACAGCTCACAACGCTCATACAGCATGTCGGCACAAATACGAGAAGAACGCGATGATTATTACAACACGCTTGAAAGAATCCAAAAATCATCGCTTGATATCACACATTGGCAAGAGTGGTTTTTGGGTTGTCTTAGTCGTGCAATTGAGAATGCCCATGCAAATCTTGATGAGGCACTTCGAAAAGCACGTTTCTGGGAGCGTTACGCCAAAGAGCCACTAAATGAAAGACAAATAAAAGTTCTGGATCGTGTCATGCATAATTTCGAAGGAAAACTCACAAGTTCAAAGTGGGCAAAAATCGCAAAATGTTCGCAAGATAGTGCAGGACGGGATATAAAGGACCTGATTGAGCGCGGAGCCCTTCGCAAGGATTCTGGCGGTGGTCGGAGCACCAGCTACTCAATCATCCTGGATTGAAGCACAGTCATTAACATAGCCATAGATTTCAACTCTATAAATAGCTGAACCCAGCCGATTGCAACCGATCAATCTTATGCTTCAACTCCGAACAAGTCACTTTGTCAATACTGCGCAAATATTGCCCAAAGTCTCTGTTGTCACAACGGGCATTTTCTCGGGGATTGGTCACAAGAATTCAGGATGTACCCTGTAATCCCTCACCTGTCTCTGTTACAAACAAAATGACCTGCAGGTTGTTCAAGGACGTCTGTAGATGTCATCAGCAGGATACAGAACCGACAAACATCAAAGGGTGGGTAACAGAAGAAATGACCTCCGGTTGACTTGACCCATATCAAATGTCCCTCGCCTGATTATGCGTATGCTTACCAGTTAGCATTAGAGGAGGTTCGCCATGAAAATGCGCTCTTATTCCGAGGTATTCATCGTTGGGTTGCTGGCGATAAGCCAGGTGGTTTCGGCCGACTCTACCGTGCCCGAACCTTTCCAGGGCTTTGATGAGACTTCAAAGTACGTTATTAAGTACGATGACCTGACCGCCCTGCTTAAAACCGTGGTGGTTGACGTAGGTCGTTCGACCCGTGAGGTTGCCAAGTCCACGCAGGCCAAAACCGGCACCATGATGAAAGCCAAAATAAAAAGAACAACAGCGAATGAAGCCAACCGCTTTTACTTCGAAACATTCAAGGACAACGAAGCCGGTATGCAGTTGTTGAGGACTATAAGAGATAGTCTGGAACAACTTCCATCTGAAGTATCGCTTGAGTATTTCTCCCGTGATGAACAGCTGGCTTACTGGTTGAACCTATACAATATCACCCTCCTGAATGAAGTCGTGGATATATTCCCGAAGAGGAATTTAAAGAAATTCCTGGTGGGAAAAAAATCCATATTATCCAAACAACTCCTCAACGTTGCAGGAGTACCACTGAGCCTGAACGATATTCAGTTCACCATTCTGAAAAACAATTACGACAACAACCCATTGGTTATGTACGGTTTGTATCAAGGGAACATTGGTGGTCCGAATATCCGCAGGAGCGCCTATACGGGTCGAGATGTATGGAGAGCGCTGGAAAACAATGCAATTGAGTTCATCAATTCCAATCGTGGCACCTATAGCAGTGGCGATAAGTCAGATGTTTTCGACGTATCGAGTTTGTACGATCGCAACCGATCGTATTTCCCCGATTTTAATGAAGATCTGTCTGCGCATCTACTGGAGCACCTGGAGGGCTACGAACGGACCAAATTGACAAATGCCAACACATTGAAGCCAGACATCAATGACTGGACGATTACCAGTCTGAGTGGAAACTACCGTGAGTTTGGAGGAAGCATCGCCAGCAGCAGCGCGGCCTTACTGGACTCTGTTTCGAGTACCGTTGTTAACACCAATGAAGGTGGAGGTGGTCCAACATTGGCGGCCTCAGTTGGTTATGGATCTTCATCCGTGGCCTCAAAATCAATGGTTTATAATCGCATTGATCCGGATCTGCTGGAGAATTTGATTGAGATCAATGAAAAACGTATGTCGACAAATGCAATAAACTCGAGTGTGACGATTGAGGAGTTAGGAGAATTCCCGGTTGAAGCCGAGGCAGAAACAGCCGATGAGAAAAAGGATCAGCAGTAACCAGGTCTGGTGTCCAGACATTTTTTCCTCAACTCCAGCCTGGCAAAAAATAAGCCACCTCCGGGTGGCTTATTTATACCTGTGTTTCTAAGCGGCTTCTAATCCCGCATTCTTTTCAACGAATCTCCCAAAGTATGTGACCGGGCCCACTGCTCAATCTGTCCTTTGAGAATGCTCCACTGCGCACCACGGTGACCACCGGATCGCCGCGCAGGAAAAATTCAGCGAGTTTTACAAGCTTCTCGTGCGTATGGGGCGAGAGTGAGTCTATAAAGTCGCAGGTGAGACGGAGTTTGAACCCGTCAAAACGACTGGTGCGGCCCCAAAAGGTAGCCGCACCAGGGTATTACCCGCGGCGGTAGAACCGCCACGTCAGACCATGAACCGGGTCTAATCCTTCAATGGCTTGTACTTGAATTTCTGGCCGCCGATTGACGCTTCGTACATTAAACCACCCCCGGCGATCGTATATACCGCCATACCGCGTTTCCATGCTCCGACTGCCTTGGTATCGCCGGCGCTGGCCGATGCACCTTTGGTCGTCGCACCTGCCTGGGCGCCATAGGTCAATGCCACCGCCGTGGCATCGGCACCAAACTCGAAATTACCCTCGGTAAATTCATTGTAGATATCTGTATTCTGAAACAGGATCAACTGGCTGTAGGCCTGTCCACCCAGCTGAAAACCGATGGTCACCTGGCCCATGGAAATGTTACCGGTATGCTTGTCACCGGCAAAGACACAACCTGTACCACCGGCACCACCGATACCAATTCCGCCTTTACCGATGGTCGGCAGCACGGCATAACCGTAGGTTTCGGTCAGCAACTCGGGAACATTTCCGAGATCCTTGAATTTATCGTAAGCTCGCCCTGCACTCCTCCTCGGTAGCGGCCGCATAGGCCGATGTGCCGGTCAGCATCAACAAGACTGCCGTAACTGTTAGTAATCTGAGTTTCATCATCTAGTCTCCTTTGAGTATGCCGACGTCATGGTAACAACCAATATTCCCGGAAATGTTATAGAAACGTTATAAAATCGAATTGAAAATCTGCACATTAAAGGTTCTTAAAATACAGGCTCTGCAACACTCCCTCGACCCGAAAAGTTGCTTTTTAAAATAGTCATTAACGACAGGGGAATCCGTATCCAGTCCCCCACTATCGCTTTGCCGATTAACTCCGGGGTGCTTTCAATGAATCCCCCAATGTGTGCGACCTGGCCCACTGCTCGATCTGTCCCTTGAGAACGCTCCACTCGGAGTGGAGCGGGCAGGGATTCTGAGTATCGCAGTTCCCCAGGCCGAACAGACAATGATCCACGGTGGGTTCGAAATCCACTGCCCGCAGAATATCGATGAACCTGACTTCCTCAGGTGGTTTCGCGAGTATGAATCCACCGTGGTGCCCCTTTTTTGCATCCAGGATACCGTCAGCGGTCAGCCTTCGCATGATCTTGGAAAGAAAGGGTGCAGGTACATTGATGGCCTTGGAAAGATCGCGGGTCAGGATTCTCTCAGTCGGTTCCAGACGTGCGATGTAGGTCATGGCTCTCAATGCATATTCTGCCGGTCGGCTCAGATACATTTTTAGGGAGTTCCTTATGAATTATTTGAATACACTTTCGCATATTTCAGTAGATATAACAATCTATAGAATTAATCATCTATAGACTTGACAATCTATTGAGTATAGCACTATGTTAGCGTCTTGTCAGAGGGTGCCAAAAATCCACTTTTCTTAAGCGTGTTATGAGCGCAAAAAAATCGGGTGACAGAGCATCAAGATTTGCGTTCGGTACGAAGGGCAGTCGGCGTTTATTCCTTGTTTCGTAGGTGAAAACAAATCGCAAGACTAAAGAAAGGCCCCGTATTCAAAAATGCAGGTAAATATTGATGACCACTAACCCCGCCGAATACTCATACGACAAAAGGAAACAATATTCCGTCCTGGGAATGAACACGCTGGCTTTTACTGTGAACTTTGCAGTATGGACCATGTTTTCCGTGATCGGTATCAAGATAAAAGGTGAGCTGGGCTTGAGCGAAACCGAGTTTGGCTTGCTCATTGCTACTCCCATTCTTACCGGTTCATTGGTGCGGTTGCCGCTTGGTATCCTGACCGATCGTTTTGGTGGTCGTCGCGTCTATTTTATTCAAATGATCCTTGTCGCCATCGCAACCTATGGATTGCATTTTGCCGATCAGTTTTGGCAATACCTTGTCATTGGACTGTGTATCGGTTTGGCCGGTGGCTCCTTCGCCATTGGCATCGCCTACACCTCTGCCTGGTTTGAGAAAAAGAGACAAGGTTTCGCCATGGGGATATTTGGTGCCGGCAACGCCGGTGCTGCCCTGAATATTTTTGTTGCGCCGTTGATTATCGTGGCCATGGGTTGGCGCTCGGTACCCGTCATCTACTCTGTCGTGATGCTGGTGATGGCCTTTGTTTTCCTGCTATTTACCTACCCGGACCCGCAGTTTGAAGAACGCAAAAAGAGCAGCAGTTTTCCAACGGTCGGTGAGCAGTTCAAAGCACTCACCGAAACCCGGGTATGGCGCTATGGTCTGGCTTACTATTTCGTGTTTGGCGGCTTTGTCGCATTGTCGCTATGGTTACCTAAGTATTACATGGCGGAATATGGACTGACCCTGAAGCAGGCGGCATTGATCTCATTAATCTTTGTACTGCCTTCCGGCATAATCCGCGCCCTTGGTGGCTGGATTTCTGACAAGTTTGGCGGTGATACCGTGACCTGGTGGGTGTTCTGGGTTTGTATCATCTGTCTATTCTTCATGTCCTACCCACCGACATCCGTCACCATCCACCGAATCAACGAGGACCTCACTTTTAACATCGCAACGGGTGTTGTGGTATTTACGGCATTGGCGTTTATTGTCGGCCTGGCCCAGGGTATCGGCAAGGCCAGTGTCTATCGCAGCCTCGCGGATCACTACGCCGGGAACATGGGTCCCGTGGGCGGATTGGTTGGTGTCATTGGTGGACTGGGTGGTTTTACCCTGCCGATCATGTTCGGTATCGCGGTCGATGCGACCGGTGTACGCAGCACGACATTCATGTTGATGTTCGGTGTACTCGCGGGTGTGATGATCTGGACCTGGATGGCGGCCCGCGGCGAGCGTGAAGAAGTTCTGGCAAGAAGGCCCGGGCTACGCGAGAAGATGGTCGAAGAAGAACTGGCACGGCCACTTGCGACTGCAGGTCGCTGGATAAGCAACTGGCGTCCGGACGATCCGGAATTCTGGCAGAAAGGCGGCAAGGCCATTGCCATACGCAACCTGATCTTTTCGATGCCGCCGTTGTTCCTGTCCTTTGCGGTCTGGGTTGTCTGGAGTGTCGTGGTGGTCGAACTTCCGCGTATCGGCTTCCAGTTCACCACGGGTGAGCTATTCTGGCTGGCTGCTATTCCGGGTCTTTCCGGTGCCGCGTTCAGGCTTCTTTATTCATTCGTCGTACCTATTTTCGGTGGACGGAACTTTACGATATTCAGCACCCTGACCCTGCTGGTACCGACCTTGTGGATGGCTGTGGCGGTTCAGAATGCCAATACCAGTTACGTGGTATTCGTCATCATTGCGCTTTTATGCGGTCTTGGCGGTGGTAATTTTTCTGCCAGCATGGCCAATATCAGCTTCTTCTTTCCGAGGAGGAAACTGGGTACGGCCCTTGGATGGAATGCCGGTATCGGTAACCTCGGTGTTGGTGTCATGCAGGCTGTTGTACCAATCGTGATTTTCAGCGGTGCGCTGGCATTCAAGGGTGGTTTCCCGCAGGCCTACGAGGTGGGTGGTGTCACCAGCCAGGTCTGGTTGCAAAATGCCGGTTTGATCTGGATACCTTTCATCCTGCTTGCAACGCTTGGTGCTGCATTTGGGCAGAATAACTTACGCGGTGTTCAGGAAACCTACGCCGAGAAGACTGCAATCTTCGGTAACAAGCATGCCTGGGTTCTCGGTTGGCTCTATACCGGTACCTTTGGTTCATTTATTGGCTTTGCTGCCGCTTTCCCGATCCTGCTGGCCGTATTGTTCCCGGAATCCGGAGCACTGAAATGGGCGTGGGCCGGACCGTTGGCAGGTGCGTTGATCCGGCCGCTCGGCGGTTGGCTGTCAGACCGTGTGGGTGGTACCAAGGTCACATTCTGGAATTTTGCTGTCATGTTCCTGGCTGGAATCTGGGTATTGATGAGCCTGCCGTCGGGTACCGGTAATGCCGATGTCACCGGCTTCTTCATGGCCTTTATGCTTTTGTTCATTACCGCAGGTATCGGCAATGGGTCGGTATTCCATATCGTACCATCGGTATTTCGTATCCTGCATGAACGCCTGGCCGAAGGTAAAGACAAGGCCGCCATGGATGCCGCCAAAGCCGCAGGCGCTGTCGTAGCATCGGTCGCATTGGGTTTCACCAGTGCCATCGCCGCGTTGGGTTTGTTTTTCATACCGGCGTTTGTCGCAACCTCCATCCAGACCACCGGTTCAGCCCATCTCGCCATCAGCGTGTTTAGCGTGTTCTACCTGAGTTGTGTGCTGGCAACCTGGTGGTGGTACAAGCGTGAGGGTGCAGAAGTGAAGTGCGAATGATACATAGGAACAGAGGAGCCAGGTGCTCTTTATAAAAGGATCTAAACAGAACGAACATAAATAAGGTCAGGAGAACGTAATGGCAAAAGATATTCAAAGCTGGAACCCGGAGGATGAACAGGAATGGGCTGCAACGGGCAAATCCATTGCTACCCGCAACCTGTGGATTTCCATCCCCAGCCTGTTATGCGGTTTTGCAGTTTGGCTGTACTGGGGAATCATAACGGTACAAATGCTGAACCTGGGATTTCCGTATGCGAAATCCGAACTGTTCTCCCTGGCGGCAATTGCAGGCCTCTCCGGTGCGACCTTGCGGATACCAAGTACGTTCTTTATTCGCATTGCAGGTGGCCGTAATACCATCTTTTTCACAACAGCCCTGTTGATGATTCCAGCTATAGGTGCCGGTATGGCACTGCAGGATCCGGAAACACCCTTGTGGCAATTCCAGTTACTGGCACTGCTGTCCGGTATCGGTGGCGGCAACTTTGCCTCATCCATGTCAAATATCAGCTTTTTCTATCCCAAGAAGCAGCAGGGCCTGGCACTGGGTCTGAATGCCGGCCTGGGTAATTTTGGTGTCACCACGATGCAAATACTGGTGCCCCTGAGCATGACATTTGGCCTGTTTGGTGGCAAGTCCATGACCTTGCAGACTGCCAGTGGGACCCTGATTGGCAAGATCCCTGCGGGTACCGAGACCTTTTTGCAAAACGCCGGTTTTGTCTGGTTGCTGTTCCTGATTCCGCTGGCCTTTGCAGGCTGGTTTGGTATGAACAATATACGTGATGAGCACGTATCACCTAATGTCGGCAACCCGATTTCCTCATTTGCGATTATCAGTTTTATGCTGCTGATTGCATTCTTTACGGCTGGTAGCGGTCTGTGGCTGATTTTACCGGAAGCAAGCAATGGTTCCGGCTTCAACATACCCAAGGAAATCGTATTGTTGCTGGTGGTTATTTCGACCGTTGGATTCCTCAAGCTGATCCCCGGTGAGGTGGGTGGAAATTTGACACGCCAATACCAGATTTTCAAAAACAAACATACCTGGGTAATGTCTGTTATCTACACCATGACCTTTGGTTCTTTCATCGGTTTCGCCGCTGCCTTTGCTCTGGCTATCAAGGTGGTATTCGGCTATCAGCATCTGATGGTAGATGGCGTCATGACCCATAACCTGGTCAATCCCAATGGTCCTTCGGCTCTTATGTATGCCTGGATGGGTGCCTTTATAGGTGCATTGATCCGACCGGTGGGTGGCATGATTGCCGACAAGATCGGTGGCGCCAAGGTGACCCAGATTATCTCTTTCGTCATGCTTTTCAGTGCACTCGGTGTGGCCTATTACCTCAAGGTTGCCTATGCATCGGCTACTCCCGAGCAGTATTTCGTACCCTTCCTGCTGTTATTCCTGGTTCTGTTTGCGGCAACCGGCATTGGCAACGGATCCACCTTCCGTACCATTTCACAGGTGTTTAACAAGGAGCAGGCTGGCCCGGTACTGGGCTGGACGTCGGCGATAGCGGCTTATGGTGCTTTCTATATTCCGCAAGTTTTCGGCGAACAAATTAAAGCCACGACACCTGAAAATGCACTGTTCGGTTTCGCCGCCTTTTACGGTGTCTGCATTCTGATCAACTGGTGGTTCTACCTGCGCAAAGGCGCAGAATTCCACAATCCCTGATACCCGGAGCAAGCTATGAGTCATTTTCTCGACAACCTGACCTATTTCACCAGGGAAAAACCTGAAAAGTTTTCCGATGGTCATGGCATCACAACCAGCGAACCCCGTGATTGGGAACGTGCCTACCGTGGCCGTTGGTCGCATGACAAGGTCGTGCGCTCCACCCACGGCGTGAATTGCACCGGTTCGTGTAGCTGGAAAATCTACGTCAAAGGTGGTCTGGTCACCTGGGAGACCCAGCAAACCGATTATCCACGCACGAGGCCTGACCTGCCAAATCATGAACCCCGTGGTTGTTCACGTGGTGCCAGTTATTCCTGGTATTTGTACAGCTCGGCACGTCTGAAGTACCCGATGATCCGCAGCCAGTTATTGAAGTCCTGGCGTGATCTGAAGCAACAACATGGCGATCCGGTGGTGGCATGGCAACATCTTGTCGAGGACAAGGAAGTGTCCAATGCCTACAAGGCCGCGCGCGGTCTGGGCGGGATGGTACGTGGTGACTGGGATGAGGTGAACGAGATTATTGCAGCCTCGAACATTTATACCGCCAAGACCTATGGGCCGGATCGCGTAATCGGTTTTTCACCGATCCCCGCCATGTCGATGGTCTCCTACGCCGGTGGTTCGCGTTACCTGTCGCTGATCGGCGGCACCTGTATGAGCTTTTACGACTGGTATTGTGACTTACCCCCGAGTTCTCCACAGACATGGGGCGAGCAGACCGATGTGCCGGAAAGTGCCGACTGGTACAACTCCAATTACATCATTGCCTGGGGCTCGAATGTGCCGCAGACACGCACACCGGATGCCCACTTTTTTACCGAGGTACGTTACAAGGGTACCAAGACCGTTGCGGTGACACCGGACTACAGTGAAGTTGCCAAATTGTCTGATTCATGGATTCCTGCACGCCAGGGCACCGACGCCGCCGTTGCCATGGCAATGGGTCACGTCATTCTGAAAGAGTTCTACGTGGATAAGCAAAGTGAATATTTCAGTGAGTACGTACGCAAGTATTCCGATATGCCATTTCTCGTTATGCTGGATCATAAGGACGGTCGCTGGGTTCCCGGACGCACACTGCGTGCTTCTGATTTTGCCGGTCAACTCAATCACGAAAACAATACCGACTGGAAACCGGTTGTATTTGACGAAGTCAGTCAGCAGGTTGTTGTACCCAATGGCACCATCGGCGCGCGCTGGGGTGACCAGGGCAAATGGAACCTGGAAGAAAAGAACCAGCAGGACGACAGTGATATCACACCGATGCTCAGTTTCCTGGACCGTTCCGACGAGGTGCTGCCGGTAGCATTCCCGTATTTCGCCAACAAACAACACGATCAGGCCATTTTTGCGCATAGCGACCATGACAGCATACTGAACCGCAAAGTGCCGGTTAAAACCCTGCAACTGGCCGAAGGAACGGTGAAGGCCGTAACCGTCCATGACCTGATGCTGGCGAATTATGGCCTGGACCGTGGTCTGGATGATGACCAGGTCGCGCAGAGCTACGACGACGATATTCCGTATACACCGGCCTGGCAGGAGAAAATTACCGGGGTCAAACGGGAACAGATCATCCAGGTCGCACGTGAATTTGCAGACACGGCAGATAAAACCCATGGTCGCTCGATGGTCATCCTCGGTGCCGCGATCAACCACTGGTATCACATGGATATGACCTACCGCGGCATAATTAACATGCTGATCATGTGCGGTTGCGTCGGTAAGAGTGGTGGTGGCTGGGCGCATTATGTGGGCCAGGAAAAACTGCGCCCACAGACCGGTTGGTTGCCATTGGCCTTCGGTCTCGATTGGCATAGGCCGCCACGTCAAATGAATAGCACGTCATTTTTCTATGGCCATTCCAACCAGTGGCGTTATGAAAAACTGGAACTGGATGAAATACTTTCCCCGCTTGCCGATAAGTCTGATTGGGAAAACCAGAGCCTGATCGACTGTAATGTCCGCGCCGAGCGTATGGGCTGGCTGCCTTCGGCACCACAACTGGAAGAAAACCCCCTTGAGCTTTCCAGGAAGGCAAAAGCGGCGGGTCTGAGCAGCGTCGACTACGTAACCGGCCGCTTGAAAGATGGCAGCCTGCGCATGTCATGCCAGGCACCGGATGAGCCCCGAAACTTCCCGCGGAATATGTTTATCTGGCGCTCCAACATACTGGGTTCCAGTGGCAAGGGTCATGAGTACATGTTGAAACACCTGCTCGGCACCAAAAATGGCGTAATGGGCAAGGATCTGGGTGAGACAGGCGAACAGAAACCAAGCGAGGTTGAATGGGTCGAGGGCGATACCGAAGGCAAACTGGACCTGGTGGTTACGCTGGACTTCAGAATGTCCACCACCTGTGTGTATTCCGATATTGTTCTGCCATCTTCAACCTGGTACGAAAAGAACGATCTCAATACATCGGATATGCATCCGTTTATTCACCCCTTGTCACGCGCGGTCGACCCTGCCTGGGAAAGCCGCAGCGACTGGGATATTTACAAGGGTCTGGCAGAGGTTTATTCAAAGCTGTGTGTGGGTCATCTCGGTACGGAAACCGACATTGTTGCACTGCCGATCCTGCACGACACACCTGCAGAATTGGGTCAGCCACTCGATGTGAAAGACTGGAAGAAGGGCGAATGCGAGCCGATTCCGGGTAAAACCATGCCGAACTACATCGAGGTGGTGCGTCACTTCCCGGATACCTACAAGAAGTTCACCTCGCTCGGTCCGCTGATGTCGAAGCTGGGCAATGGCGGCAAGGGAATTGGCTGGAATACCGAGGATGAAGTCACCCTGCTGGGTGGGCTCAACCGGCTTGTTACCGAAGAGGGTGTTTCCAAGGGTCTGCCGAGAATTGAAACCGATATTGACGCATGCGAAGTCGTGCTTTCTCTGGCACCGGAAACCAACGGTCAGGTTGCAGTCAAGGCCTGGCAGGCGCTCGGTAAGATCACCGGTCGTGACCATACGCACCTGGCTTTACCCAAGCAGGATGAGAAGATCCGCTTCCGTGATATCCAGGCTCAACCGCGTAAGATCATCTCTTCACCCACCTGGAGTGGTCTGGAGGATGAACACGTAAGTTACAACGCCTGTTATACCAACGTGCATGAGTTGATCCCGTGGCGGACCCTGACAGGACGCCAACAGTTCTACCAGGATCATGCCTGGATGCGTGATTTTGGTGAGAGCCTGTGTGTTTACAAACCGCCGATAAATACCAAGACGATAAATCCCGTATTTGACTCGGTAGGCCAGGGCTGTAAACAGGTCGTACTGAACTGGATTACACCACACCAGAAGTGGGGTATCCACAGCACCTACTCAGAAAACCTGCTGCTACTCACCTTAAGTCGTGGCGGGCCCTGTGTATGGATATCCGAGGTCGATGCGGCCAAGATCGATTGTGAAGACAACGACTGGGTTGAGTTCTACAACACCAATGGCGCCATCGCAGCGCGTGCCGTGGTCTCCCAACGTGTACCGGAGGGTATGGTCATGATGTACCACGCGCAGGAGAAGATCATTAACACACCCATCAGCCAGGTCACGGGTCACCGTGGCGGTATCCATAACTCGGTGACACGTGCCGTGGTCAAACCCACCCATATGATTGGCGGCTATGCACAGCTGGCCTATGGGTTTAACTACTATGGAACGGTGGGCTCCAACCGCGATGAGTTCGTGGTGGTACGTAAACTTGAAAAGGTCGAGTGGCGCGTTAGGCCCGCCGAAACTGGCGAGGAGGCTGTAGCATGAAAATCAGGGCACAGATCGGCATGGTCCTTAACCTGGACAAATGCATAGGTTGTCACACCTGCTCAGTTACCTGCAAAAACGTCTGGACCTCACGTCAGGGTGTTGAATACGCTTGGTTCAATAATGTTGAAACCAAACCCGGTGTCGGTTACCCGCGTGAGTGGGAAAACCAGGCAGTCTGGAACGGTGGCTGGAAATTATCCGGCAAGAGCAAGATCAAGCCGAAAATGGGTGGAAAGTTTCGCGTGTTGGCAAAGATCTTTGCCAACCCGGATTTACCGGAAATTGACGATTATTATGAACCCTTCACCTATGACTACCAACACCTGCAAAACGCACCGGCATCACAAACAACGCCGACCGCGCGTATGAGCTCAGTCATTACCGGTGAGCGTATGGAAAAGCCTCACTGGGGTCCGAACTGGGAAGAAATTCTCGGTGGTGAATTCAGCAAGCGCAGCAAGGATGTCAACTTTGAAAATATCGAGAAGGAGATTTACGGTCAGTTCGAAAATACCTTCATGATGTACCTGCCGCGTCTTTGTGAGCATTGCCTCAACCCGACCTGCGTGGCGTCCTGCCCAAGTGGTGCGATTTACAAACGTGAGGAAGATGGCATCGTGCTGATCGACCAGGACAAGTGTCGTGGCTGGCGTATGTGTGTCAGCGGTTGCCCGTACAAGAAGATCTACTTCAACTGGCAATCGGGTAAATCTGAGAAATGTACTTTCTGTTATCCACGAATCGAGGCGGGTGACCCGACCGTCTGTTCGGAAACCTGTGTCGGTCGTATCCGCTACCTCGGTGTTCTTCTGTATGATGCAGATCGAATTTCGGAAGCGGCGAGTGTTACTGACAAGGAGGATTTATACCAGGCCCAATTGGATATCTTCCTTGATCCGAGTGACCCCGAGGTTATCAAGCAGGCCAAACTGGATGGTGTACCTGATAGCTGGATTGCTGCAGCCCAGCAATCACCGGTGTACAAGATGGCAATGGACTGGAAAGTTGCTTTCCCACTACATCCTGAATACCGCACATTACCGATGGTG
Organism: uncultured Gammaproteobacteria bacterium; assembly: GCA_963749115.1. Lineage (GTDB taxonomy): Bacteria > Pseudomonadota > Gammaproteobacteria > Xanthomonadales > SZUA-36 > SZUA-36. The sequence continues at coordinate 123,483 of CAVVLP010000004.1, read as the reverse complement.
TGGTATATCCCGCCATTGTCACCGATTCAGAATGCGGTAGCGCAGGGCAAAATCAAGAGTGACGGTGTTATTCCCGATGTCACCAAGTTGCGGATTCCGGTCCAATACCTGGCCAACATGTTGACCGCAGGCAAGGAACAACCGGTTATTCAAGGACTTGAACGCATGATCGCCATGCGTGCCTATATGCGCGCCCGCACGGTTGACGGCGTCAACGCAACCGAGATTCTGGATCGCGTTGGTCTGAATGAACTGACCCTGGATGATATGTATCAGACCATGGCAATTGCCAATTACGAAGACCGTTATGTCATTCCGACCAATCACCGTGAATACGCCGGTAAAACGCCGTTCGACAACGAGATAGCGTTTAACCACCGTTCTTCCTGTGGTTTCAGTTTTGGTAACGAATGCTCCGACGGCATCAGCAAAGTCAGTTTGTTCGGTAACGCCACGCACAAGAATACTTTGAGTGGCAAGGTGCATGGCAAATGAAAACATTTAAAGTTTTAGGCATATTGATGTCTTATCCGAAACCGGACTGGGTCACACACCTGGATGAATTTGGCCCACTTTTGCGTGAGGAAAAATTTCTGCCAAAGAAACATCTGCACGCCGTGCTGGCTTTTATTGAAGAATTGAAATCAGCCGATCTGTTCACGGTGCAGGAGGAATATTGTTCGACCTTCGACCGGGGGCGTTCACATTGCCTGCATTTGTTTGAACATATCCATGGTGAGTCACGTGACCGCGGACAGGCAATGGTGAATCTTTCTGATGCCTACGAGGAGAAAGGCTTCTTTATCGACCAGGCAGAATTACCCGACTATATCCCCTTGTTTCTCGAGTTCCTGTCTCTGTGTCCTCAAGATGAAGCGGTTGCCTTGCTGGGAGAACCGGTCGATATCATGGCAACGATTGCGACCCGCCTGAAAAAGCGGAATTCATCCTATGCCGTGTTGTTTGACTCGCTGGTGGCCTTGTCCAAAGTCAAACCAAGCCAGGAAAAAATTCAGGAGGTCATGGCCCAGGAGCCGGAAGACGACAGCCTGGAGGCCATGGACAAGGAATGGGAAGAAGCGGCGGCGTTTGACGGTCAGCCAGATCAAGCCGGGTGCGGGGGGTGTCAGACCCCGGATAGCGGTTTACAAATACAAATCACACGGTAGGAGGCATTCACATGGCAAACTACATCAATCAGTTTTTCTTCGGGATTTACCCGTATATCGCGATCACGGTTTTCTTTCTCGGCAGCTTGTTTCGCTATGACCGTGATCAATACACCTGGAAGGCCAGTTCCAGCCAACTGTTAAGCAAGAAGGATATGCGACTGGGTAGTAACCTGTTTCATATTGGCATCATCGCCTTGTTTTTTGGTCATTTGATGGGCCTGCTTACACCGCACTGGGCCTATCATTTCATGATGTCAGCCGGCACAAAACAGTTGGTCGCGATGACAGCTGGTGGAATTTTCGGTCTGATTTGCCTGGTCGGCATGATTTTGCTGATCCGTCGACGCATGCTCGATGCGCGTATAAAGGCAACCTCCCAGGCCACCGACCTTCCGATTCTGCTCATTCTTTTTGTGCAGCTGGTACTGGGTTTGTTGACGATTCCATTCTCAGCCCAGCATATGGATGGCAGCTCAATGCTTGCGCTGGCAAGCTGGGCACAGCACGTGGTGACGTTCCAGGGTGACGCCGCCTCATTTGTGGCTGGTGAAGCTTTTATATTTAAAATTCACCTGGTCCTGGGTTTAACCATTTTCCTGGTGTTTCCGTTTACCCGGCTGGTACATGTCTGGAGTGTGCCGATTCAGTACCTGACCCGCAGTGGGTACCAGATTGTCAGGAAGCGTGGATAGGAAACCTGAATGTCGATATTCGTTAATAAGGTCGAGATAACTGACGCAGAAATTGGGCAGGAGATGCAATATCATCCTGCCCCGGCGCAGGAGCGGGCCTGGCAAATGGCGGCGCAGTCACTGGTGATACGGCAGTTGCTATTGCAGCAGGCCGCCAGTAATGGCCTTTGCGGGCAAGCGGAATCAATCACAACGGCTGAAGATGAGAAGATTATTGATCTGCTGCTGGAGCAGGACGTTGTTGTGCCCGAAGCGGATGAGCCGACCTGCCAGCGGTTTTACGATAACCACCCCGGCAGTTTTAAAGACGAAAAATCCGGCGAGCGTGCCGGTTTCGAGCAGGTGCACGCTAATATTCGTGATTATCTGCACACAAAAGCCATGCGGATAGCCGTTGCGGAGTATATAAAAGCGTTATCATACAATGCAGATATCAAGGGTTTTGAATTAGACAATCTCTGATTCGCCATATGACGGTCAAGTCCGTTGCTTTGGGCAGGGATTGAAAAATCAGGCGAGGGTATGATCGTGGGCTTTGGGCATTGAGTTAACTATGTCTGACTTATTTTTTCCGATTTCATCAGAACAACTGTTCGAATGGATTTTTGGCGAGCTGGATTCCAGCGATTCGATTTTGGGAATCCCGCGACAACATTTCTTTGTTCCACACAGGGATGATCCGTTCCGCACCAGCGCCTTTGGGCATCCATTGGAAACCCCGTTTGGCCCGGCTGCGGGCCCGCACACGCAAATGGCACAGAACATCGTTGCGGCGTGGTTGTGCGGTGCACGTTATATCGAACTGAAAACTGTTCAGACACTGGATGAACTCAATGTCTCCAAACCCTGTATCGATATGCAGGACGAGGGCTATAACGTCGAGTGGTCGCAGGAACTGAAAATCTACCAGTCATTTGACGAGTACCTGCGTGCCTGGGTACTGATACACGCCTTACACCACAAGCTCGGTTTCACCGGTGATTTACCCGGTATCGTCTTCAATCTCAGTGTCGGATATGACCTCGCAGGTATCCGCAAGCCAAATATGCAATGGTTTCTGCACCAGATGCGTGATTGTTCCAGCTACAAGCAGGAAATGGTGGATCAGGTGGCCCGCTTTTATCCCGGAATCCGGCAAGTGCAGATACCGGACCGGATTTCCGACAACGTGACCCTGTCCACGATGCATGGTTGTCCGCCGCAGGAAATTGAAAAAATTTGTGCATACCTGATGGAAGAGCAGGGTCTGCATACCTATGTTAAATGTAACCCGACCCTGTTAGGCCCCGAACAGGTACGCGCGATATTGCATGATGATCTCGGCTACGACGATGTTGTGGTTCCGGATATCGCCTTTGAGCATGATCTGAAATACCCGGACGCCGTGAGAATGTTAGGCACGCTTAAAGGTGTGGCGCGTCGATCTGGTCTGCACTTTGGTGTAAAACTCAGTAATACACTCGAAGTAGAAAACACCCGTACAGTGTTTAACACGGCGGAAAAAATGAGTTACCTGTCCGGACGTGCGTTGCATGCAATCACGGTGAACCTTGCGCGGCAACTGTCCGAGGAGTTTGAAGGCGACTTACCGATGTCATTTTCAGCCGGTGCTGACTGCTTTAATGCAGCGGATCTGCTGGCGGCCGGTATGCAGACCATAACGGTCTGTTCCGATCTGCTCAAAACCGGCGGTTATCTGCGTTTGCTCCAGTATATTGAGCTGGTAAGAGAAGCCTTGATAAACGCCCGGGCGGCAGATATCAGCGAGTTTTCCTTTGCGAAAGCGTTCGCAGGATCAGCCCCGACCAATGCCACACCGCACGATATTCATGCCAACACACGTATCAATTTATACCTTTATGCACTGCAGACCCGCCGCCAGCGCAGGCTGCAGAAAGCAACGTTTTTAACATCCCGCAGCAAAACACCGCGTAAGCTGGGTTTGTTTGATTGTATCGAGGCACCCTGCGTTGATCGCTGCGCGATCAATCAGAAAGTGCCGCAATATATGAACGCGGTCAGGGATGGCGAATTTGAAGAAGCCCTGCGTCTGACCCTGATCGACAATCCCATCGCCTCCACCCTTGGACGGGTCTGCGATCACCTTTGCGAGAGCAGTTGCATCCGCACGCATCTTGATGAACCGCTGGCCATCCGTGATATCAAGCGTTTTATCATGGAGCATGAGACAAAGCCCGGGGTGGTTTCCCGGGTACCGGCAGCGGGCAGTCTGAAAGTGGCGATCATCGGCGCCGGTCCCGGTGGTATGGCGGCAGCATCGGAACTGGCACTGGCCGGATGCACGGTCGAGATTTTTGAAATGCATCCCTACGCGGGAGGAATGGTCGGCGGAGCCATACCCGAATTCAGACTACCGGAAGCGGTGTTTGGCCGTGATCTTGAGCGTCTGCTGCAACTCGGTGTGAAGATCCATTACGAGGTCAAGGCAGGCCGGGACATTCATCTCTCGCAGCTACGCCGTGATGGTTTTGATCGTGTCGTGATCATGGTTGGGGCTCAGCTGGGTAAGAAGCTGGGTCTGGCGGGTGAAGATAGTGACGGGGTTATGGATGCCCTGTTTTTCTTAAGACAGGCAAGGGAAGGAAAGCCGGTCCGGGTTGGCAAACACGTCGGTATCATTGGCGCCGGTGATACCGCAATGGACTGCGCACGCACCGCCTGGCGCCTATCCGATAGCCGTATCAGTGTCATCTACCGTCGCACCATTGACCAGATGCCCGCAGATCGTGAAGAAGTGGCCTTGCTGGCAGAAGAAGGCATCGAGGTGGTGGAGTTGGCAAAACCACAACGGTTACTTGTTGAAGACGGTAAGTTGCGTGGCTTGTTGTGCCGGACCATGGAGTTCAGGGGCGAGCGTGATAGCTCCGGTCGAAAGATACCATTTGAGGTGCAGGATTCCGAATTTGAGATACCGGTCGATACACTGATTCTGGCCATCAGCCAGCACGCGATCCTTGATTTCTTTGATGAAGAACCGATCGAGGTCAACCGCTGGGGTTACATTGAGGCCGATCCTGAATCCTTTGAGACCTCGGTGCCCGGTGTTTATGCCGGCGGTGATGTGGCCAATGATGGTCCATCCTCGATCGTCGAGGCGACTGCTGACGGCAAGGCCATAGCCGCGGCCATCCTTGGCCAATCACCCCCCGAAACCCGGGAGTCAACAGCCATTGACACGGCCGGACTGCTGCGAAAGCGCGGCCTCCGGCAATGGCGGGTTCCCGTGCTGCACACGGCGCTTGAGAACCGGCACAACTCCAAAGAGGTGGTGCTGACCTACGACGAACAGCAGGCACAGACAGAAGCAGCACGCTGCCTGGATTGTCACGAGTACTGTAGCCTCTGCGTGGGTGTCTGTCCCAACCTGGCACTGCAAACCTGGCAGACAGAACCGTTCGAGGTGCGATTGCCCGAATTGAAAATGGCAGCCGATGGAATCAACACACGTGCAGGAAAAACCTGGTCTGTAGAGCAGGCATTCCAGATCGCTGTACTGACGGATTTTTGTAACGAGTGCGGAAACTGCACGACGTTTTGTCCAACAGCAGGAGAACCCTACCGGGATAAACCACGGCTTTACCTGGAGCGGGCAGAATTTGCAGCGCAACAGGAAAATGCGTTTATGGTATTTCGCGCCAGCGGATACATGGGTGATGGAAGCTCGTTGGCAGAACGAAACACACCGTATCGAACTGAATGGAAAACTGGACTACCAGGGCCCCTTGTTCAGTGCCCAGCTGGATACGGAAACATTTCGAACCGGTACGCAATTCGAAGTCACCGCGAACGCCCGGCGGGTGATGCACTGTCACTTGAACCTGCTGCCACATGTATGTACTGCTCAATGGTATTAGAAAGTCGTTACCCCATCTGCCGACTGCATTGGATGCCGAGTGTGCCACTGACAGGCAAAATTCCTCATCCGGGTTATGGGGAATGAATCGTGCCGCCAAGAGCAGCAAAACGCGAGCAGTCGCTCAGGTGGTCATTGACGAGACCCGCCGCCTGCATAAACGCGTAACAAATGGTGCTGCCGACAAACGTGAAACCACGTTTTTTCAAATCTTTTGACATAGCATCGGAAACGGGTGTGTTAGCGGGTATCTGATTAGAGAATTGAAAGTTATTCTGGATGGTCTCGCCATCAACGAAACCCCACAGATACTGATCCAGACTCAAACCCCCATCAAGCAAGGCCAGATAGGCCCGAGCATTCTTTACAAAGCCATTCACCTTGAGCTTGTTACGCACGATGCCGGCGTCGGAAAGCAGCGAGGCAATTTTTGCTTCATCGTATCGCGCAATTTTCTCCGCATCAAACTGATCAAAAACCAGGCGGTAGTGTTCGCGCTTGCGTAATATCGTGATCCAGCTGAGGCCGGCTTGTGCACCCTCGAGACAGAGAAATTCGAACAGGTCCCGCTCATCGTGTACGGGTACGCCCCACTCATTATCGTGGTATGACTGGTACAGGGGGTCATCACCACACCACCAGCATCGTTTAATTTGATTTTCTGTCATTGGCTTATGTTCTCCTGCCTGACCACCCGCGTAATGATACTTGAAACACCATAACCAACTTTCTGCCAGCATTGGCCGATTAACTTACAAGGTGACGTAGATCAACGCCTAAGATCCGGAATCCATTCAGAATCTATGGCTCAGAAATCCGTAATGAAACGGTATTTTTCCTTGAACCGGGAGAGCAAAAAGATGAGCTCACTGCTGATCACCAATGGACACCTGGTGACGCTGGATGAAGCGAACCGCTTCATTGCCAACGGCAGTGTGTATATTGAAAACAGGCAGATCATCGAAGTCGGTGAATCATCGGCGATCAGACGTACTGCAGACCGTTGCATCGATGCCCGCGGCAGCATCGTCATGCCGGGCCTGATCAACGCTCACCATCACCTCTACTCCACGTTCGCACGGGGTTTCACACCACCAGGTACACCGGCGCGGAATTTCGAAGGGATTCTTTCGAAGTTATGGTGGAAACTCGACGCAGCGCTGGACGCTGAAGACGTTTATCACTCTGCGCTGCTGGCGCTGATGGACGCGGTCCGGTCGGGTTGCACCACGATCATCGATCACCATGCCTCGCCGGCCTGTGTTGAGGGCAGTCTTGACCTGATCGAGATTGCGTTCAAAGAGACTGGCCTGAGTGGTTGTCTCAGTTACGAGGTCTCGGACCGTAACCGGGAAGGTGAGGGTATCGAGGAGAATGAGCGCTGGATTCGTAAATGTCAGCAGACCGATGATGGACAGATGTCCGCGCTTTTCGGTTTGCATGCCCTGATGACGCTTGGAACAGGAACATTGCAGCGTTGTGCTGAAGCCAGGCATGGGCTGGATTGCGGATTCCACGTTCACGCCGCCGAAGATCCGGATCGATGCACGGCTGACGATGGAGCGTTATGGCCGGCAGCTCATGGATCGTTTTAAGGATTTTGAAATTCCCGGTGAGAAGACGATATTTGTCCACGGCAGCTATTTGGAGCCGCATGAAATGGAGTTGCTGCACTCCACCGGTTCAATGCTGGTGAACAATCCCGAATCCAATATGAACAACGGGCTCAGGGTTGCGCCGATCCTGGACTTTCTCAAGCACGGTATTGCCATCGGTGTCGGCACGGATGGGATGTCCGGACACATGATCTCCCAGGCCCGTGCCATGTATCTGCACCAACGCACGCTGCATCGCGATCCGGCCATCGCCTTTGTCGAGGCCTGCCGGATCCTGCTGGAGAACAACCGCGACATTGCCAACCGCGTATTCAAAGAACCACGCGGTGCCCTGGCGCCGGGTCAGTTGGCCGACATCATGATTCCCGAATACCTGCCATTCACGCCGCTGAACGCCGATACCTTTTACGGGCACCTGCTGTTCGGGCTGAGCTTCGCCCGCGTGCGTACAACCATAGCGCGTGGTTGCGTGATCATGGATGAAGGTCAGCTGCCGCACCTGGATGAAGAGGCCATCCGCGCCCGCTGTTGTGAACGTGCAGCACGTCTCTGGAGCCGGATTCACTAAGGCCGGGAACAAGGTTTATGACAAGAGGAACGCAGTTATCAGGATTTGCTGGAAAAACTACCACACACCGCACTCTGTAGACGAGGCGGTTGAGTTGTTGAAGCACTACGAAGGGCGTGCCCGGGTAATCGGTGGTGGAACCGATCTTTTGCTTGAAATACAACAGGGTCAGAGTCCGGTCGTGGAAGCGATGGTGGATACATCCCGGATAGACGGTCTGAACCGTATTAGCAAGGAACACGACCGTATTGTCATTGGTTGCGCGGTCACACATACACGGATTGTTCACGAGGAATCCATCATCCGTTTCGGCACCTGCCTGGTGGAAAGTTGTGGTGTTATTGGTGGCCCGCAAGTACGCAATGTCGCCACGCTGGCCGGTAATGTCGCGCATGCCATGCCGGCAGGCGACGGCAGTATCGGTCTGCTGGCACTCGGCGGGGAAGTCGAAGTCACCGATGCTGGCGGCCAACGCTGGATGCCCTTGCAGGATGTCTTCCTGGGACCGGGCAAAAGCGCAATTGATCCGCACCGGGCATTGCTGACACGGCTACGTTTCCGGCCCACGGCAGCAGGCGAGGGTTCCGCTTTTACCCGCATCATGCGACCCCAGGGTGTGGCATTGCCGATGATCTCGATGGCGGCGCGTTTACAGTTGAACGACAACAACACCATCACCGCAGTTCGCATCAGCCTTGGCCCCGCCGGACCGGTACCGTACCTGGCCGAACCGGCCATGGACCTGCTAAAAGGCGGGTCAGCGGTGCCGCAACAAGTTCGACCAGGCGGCAGATGCCGTACTGGACTCGGTGCCGCTACGTACCAGCAAGCACAGGGCCACGCGGGAATACCGTGCGGAAATGATCCGTACACATTTACCCATCATCCTGGCCCGTGCCGCCGAACGCGCACGCAGTGGTCGGGCAGTGCCACAGGGAGTCGGCTTATGAGTCGCTTGCAGATGCGGGTCAATGGCAGGGCAGTGGATCTGGATGTCCCGGAATCACGATTTCTGTCCGAGGTTTTACGCGAAGACCTTGGTCTGACCGGTACCAAGATCGGTTGCAACGAGGCCGAGTGTGGTATTTGCACCGTGCTGGTCAATGGCACACCTGTTGTGAGTTGCACCTATCCGGCCTTCAAAGCATCGGGTGCCGAGGTTGAGACCATTGAAGGTCTGTCGGTTAACGAAAGTTTACATCCATTGCAACAGGCATTTCTGGATCACGGCGCGGTGCAGTGTGGTATTTGCACCCCCGGTCTGATCATGACCTCCAAGGCACTACTGGATCAGAAGCAGGCTGCAGGTGAGGTCCCGGATGAGAATGACATCAAGGTTGCCCTGAAGGATACCTATTGCCGTTGCACCGGTTACCAGAGTGTCATCAATGCCGTCAAACAGGCCTCCGGTCAGGATGTTCCACCCTATATCCCGACAACAGCCGCCGCCAGTTTTGAGGTAGGCAGGGCGCGACCCAACCCGGATGCCCTGGCCAAGATTCGTGGCCAGGCAAAATTTACCGATGACTATCAGTTTCCAGGTATGTTGTACGCGCGCACCCTGCGTGCCGGTGTGCCACACGCGCGCATACGTTCGATTGACACCCGTGCTGCACGAACACTTGCAGGCGTGCGTGCCGTTTTAACTCACGAGGACGTGCCCGGTCGCAATCTTCACGGTATCGTCGATCTTGACTGGCCGGTTTTATGTGGCGATAAGGTGCGATATGGCGGGGATGCAGTGGCGATCGTCGCCGCTGACAGCGAGACTATTGCTGACCGGGCATTGGAGCTGATCCGGGTGGAATACGAACTGTTGCCCGCGGTTACCGATGCGATGGCGGCTCTCAGACCCCAAGCCCCCGTGGTGCATGAAAGCCGGCCGGATGGCAACCTGCTGAAACACATCAAGGTGGCTAAGGGTGATGTTGCCGAGGGTTTTGCCGAGGCCGACGTCATCGTTGACCGGACCTACCGTACACCAACCACCGAGCATATGTTCCTGGAACCCGAGTGCGCCATCGGTGTACCTGCCGGCTTACAACCCCGCCGATTTTGGCGGGATCTACCGATGCCGCTGCCGTGCGTGGTGAAACGGCGATTCATGACAAGCTATCAATCTATGTCGGCAGCCAGATACCCTACCTGGACCGGGATCAGGCGGCGGCTGCGCTTGGACTGGAACCCGAACAGGTACGTGTCGTTGCAACCCTGATGGGTGGCGGTTTTGGCGGCAAGGAAGATATAGCCGGACAGGTACACGTTGCCTTGCTCAGCGATGTGACAAAGCGCCCGGTCAAGATGCTCTATTCGCGTCAGGAAAGTCTGCTTTTCCACCCCAAGCGACACGCTACGGTCATCCGTATTCGCACCGGTGCCACCCGCGAGGGCAGGCTTACCGCGGTGGAAGCCACGCTCTACGGTGATGGCGGTGCTTACGCCAGTCTCAGCGAAAAGGTGTCTGACCCGCGCCACCACCCATGCATCCGGCCCTTACAATGTGCCGCATGTAAAGGTGGATTGCTTCGCCGCCTATACCAACAACGCACCCTGTGGCGCCTTTCGTGGGTTCGGGGTTTCACAGAGCTGTTTTGCAGTGGAAAGCAACATGGATATCCTCGCGGAGGAACTGGGGCTTGATGCCGTCGAGTTCCGCCGTATGAATGCACTGGATGTGGGTCTGGTAACCGCCACCGGTCAGAAGATGCGCGAAAGCGTTGGTCTGAACGAATGTATCGCGCGGGTGGATCAGGATATGCGAAAAGATGACTTTCGCTGGACCTGGAAGGAGGGTCATCGGCAATTTTCCTGGGGCTTTGCCGTTGGCTACAAGAACACCGGTCTGGGTGGTGGCGCACCGGATAAGTCCAGGGCCCAGGTCGAGTTATCGGTCGAGCCCGGTGGTGCGGTGCGCGCCGAGGTGCGGACCACCGCAGCAGAATTGGGGCAGGGCTTGCCTGCCGTGCTGTCAGCCATTACTGCGGAGGAACTGGGTATCCCGGCCAGCCATGTGAATGTGCTGTTGGGAGACACCGATTACTGCCCGGATGGCGGCCCCACGACCGCCAGTCGACAAACCTTTGTCAGCGGTAATGCGGCCCGCTACGCGGCAAGATCCCTGGTAGAGCAACTCACGCCGACTGCCGCCGGGCTGTTAGCTTGTGCTCCGGGCGAACTTGATTTCCGCGCCAACTGTTTCAAGATCGCAGACAGGACTGTAAGCCTGGCAGAGGTGGTCAGTGTGGCAGCAAGGTCCGGTACACCGACCATGGCCGAGTACGAGTACTGGGCTCCGAAAACCCAGCCACTGGGCACCGGTGGTGACATGCATTTTGCCTTTGGTTTTGCGCCCAGGCAGTACTGTGTGAAATCGACACGGACACCGGTGAAGTCAAGGTACGCAAGGTGATTGCTGCCCATGACGTCGGTCGTGCGATCAATCCGCTGACACTGGAAGGGCAGGTCGAAGGTGGGATTGTCATGTGTATCGGCTATGCGCTTACCGAGCACTATATCCAGGAACAGGGTCTGCCCTGGACCAATGTGATGGCACGTTACAAGATGCCTGGCATAAGGCACACGCCGAAGATCATCTCGCATATCGTAGAGCATCCGACCTCCACCGGGCCGCATGGTGCCAAGGGTGTCGGGGAATTGCCGAGTATTCCGACCAGCGCTGCTATCACCAATGCTATTTACCGTGCCACCGGTGTGCGTGTGCGTAGTTTGCCTGTCGATCAGGATGGGCTGCTGCGGGCCATGCGCTCCGGAGTGAAAGAAGTTGAATTGGGCTGGGGCGACCTTACACCCATACCCGTGGTCACCCTCGGAGGTGAAAAGTGAAACTGATACCGAATGATACCGGACAGACGCGAAGACGTGCTCAGGAAAAGTATCAAACGTGCCCGTGAGCGCAACATCATTCTGCCGACTTTTGCCCAGATGAAAGACCCCGGCCTGGTGCCGGAGGTGATAAAAGCACGGCTTCGGCAAATTGGTCTGTGGGACCTGGAACCGGCCAACCTGTTTCGTATCACCTGGAAAAACGAACCGGTGGAGCAGGGCGGTGGTTTTGGTGAGGGTAACTGGATCGAATTTCCCTCCTCACTCACCGGTGTGGATGCAAGAATCGTCGGTATAAGCGGCAAGTGGTTTCCAACCGGCGCTCACAAGGTCGGAGCAGCATACGGTTGCCTGGTGCCACGCCTGGTCACCGGGGCCTTCGATCCTGATACACAGAAGGCGGTCTGGCCTTCAACCGGCAACTATTGCCGTGGTGGGGCCTATGACTGTGCCCTGCTGGCCTGCCCCGCAGTTGCCATCCTGCCCGAGGGAATGAGTCATGAACGTTTCGACTGGTTGCGGGAAATCGGCACCGACGAGATCATCGCAACACCGGGGACCGAATCGAACGTCAAGGAAATCTACGACAAATGCTGGGAATTGCGGCGTGAACGCGGTGACGGTGTTGTCATTTTTAACCAGTTTGAGGAGTTTGGTAACGCTATCTGGCATTACCATACCACCGGTTCCCTGATCGGTGAAATCTTCGATAATCACTACGCCGTGAACCCGCGCGGAGAAACGGGTCGCCTGTCTGCCTATGTCAGCGCCACGGGTTCTGCCGGAACGCTGGCCGCCGGTGATTTTCTGCGCAGTCATCACCCCGGTATCCGCGTGGTGGCGACCGAGGCCCTGCAGTGTCCCACCTTGTTACGTTTCGGTTTTGGCGAGCACCGTATCGAGGGTATTGGCGACAAGCACATACCGTGGATTCACAATGTGCGCAATACCGATATGGTGGTGGCCGTGGACGACGAGCAGACGATGCAATTGATGCGTTTGTTTAACGAGCACGAAGGTCATGCCTGTCTGCGTCGTGAAGGTGTGGATGAAGCGACCATCGCAGCGCTGGGCCAGATCGGTATTTCAGGTCTGTGTAACCTCGTTGCGAGTATCAAAACGGCCCGCTACTACGATATGGATGGCCGTGATGTGATTTTTACACCCCTGACCGACTCGATGGAACTGTATTCATCGCGTGTCGAGGAGATGCTGGAGAAACATGGACCCTACACGACCCACATGGCCGACCAGCATTTTGGACGCTACCTGATGGGTACAGGCCCCGACCATTTGCGGGAGCTGAGCTATGCCGATCGCAAGGCATTGCATAACTTCAAATATTTCACCTGGGTGGAACAGCAGGGCCGTACTTCAGAAGAGCTTCGTGAACTGTGGGATGAAGACTTCTGGTCCGAGGTCTTCTCACAGGAAGTTGTGGATGAATGGGACCAACTCATCAATGCCTTTAACCAGGCGACCGGACTGAATGATAATTAGTGAGAGACAGGAACATGCCGATCGACAGTCACTATTACACCGATGCAAAAACGCTGGAGCCTGATCTGGCGGCTTTTATGCAGGCCATCATTCGCATCCCTTCACTGAGTTCCAAGGAAGGCTCTGTCATTGAACGAATGCGCGCGGAAATGCTGCGGGTCGGTTTTGACGAAGTCAGTGTTGACCCGATGGGGAACCTGATCGGCAGGATCGGTTCAGGCCCCTATGTGATCGCGCTTGATGGTCATGCGGATACCGTCGATACCGGTGATCTGTCCCTGTGGGATCGTGATCCGCACTCCGGCGACATTGAAGACGGCGTTCTTTACGGTCGGGGTGCCAGCGATCAAAAAGGTGGTATTGCCTCTGCTGTTTATGCGGGGGCACTGCTGAAAAAGGCCGGTATACCGGACAATATTACGCTTTACGTGACCGCCACGGTTCAGGAAGAAGACTGCGATGGTCTGTGCTGGCAGTATATTGTCAAAGAGAGTGGCTTACGTCCGGACCTGGTCGTGATAACCGAGCCGACCAGTCTGCGTATTTATCGCGGGCAGCGTGGCCGCATGGAGATGGAAGTCCACACCTCGGGTGTTTCCTGCCACGGATCCGCGCCGGAGCGGGGTATCAATGCAGTCTATAAAATGGCGGAAATCATCGCAGATATTGAAAAGCTCAACGAGCGGCTGGAACCACGGGAACCACTCGGCAAAGGGACGGTTACCATCAGTGAAATACGCTCCACCTCACCGAGCCTGTGCGCGGTCGCTGACGGTTGTACCATCCACCTTGATCGTCGCTTGACCGTGGGTGAAACCGAGGAATCTTCGGTAGCCGAAATTCTGGCTCTGCCTTCTGTACAGGCCACCGAACGCCACGGTTACGGTTCTGGATTACGCGGTGCCGAGTCACACCGGCTTGACCTACCCGACCCGGAAATACTATCCGACCTGGGATATCGACGAAGATGATCCAGCCGTATTGACCGCAAAAACCGCCTACCGGGCAGCGTTCGGAGATGAACCCGATACGGGCTTCTGGACGTTCAGCACCAATGGCGTTGCAATAGCAGGTATGCATGGTATCCCATCCATCGGTTTTGGACCCGGTCATGAGCACTTCGCCCATGCGCCGAATGAACAGGTGGAAATTGAACACCTGGTGCGCTGCACTGCCTTCTACACCGCCCTGGTAGAGACCCTCGCCCGGCAACAAGGAGAATGAAATGACCAAGGAAGCACTGCCACTGACAGACCGCATGAGGGGGCGCGACTGGCTGATGACCCAGGACTGGGCGGATGACGAGATCGAGCTTGTTCTTGAAACCGCCAACCAGCTAAAAACTGATTTCAAAACCGGTGTACAAACACTGCACCTGCCGCACAAAACCATCTTCCTGATATTTTTCGACAAGTCCACGCGTACCCGTAATTCATTCGAAGCCGGTATCACCCAGTTGGGTGGTCACGGGCACTTTATTGATTCCGAAACATCGCAGATCGCACACGGTGAAAGCCCCAAGGATATGGGTATCATCCTTTCCAGTTACGGTCATGGTATTGCTATACGTCACGATACCGTACCGGGCGAAGGCCAGACCTACATGCGCGAGGTGGCCGAATGGGCCAGCGTGCCGGTGATCAATATGCAATGCGATGTGGACCATCCTTGCCAGACGTTGGCAGATCTGATGACCATACGCGAGGAGTTCGGCAAGGACCTGCGCGACCTCAAGATTGCTGTTTCCTGGGCCTATGCGCCCAGTTATGTCAAACCGATGTCCGTGCCCCAGGGTCTGATCATGTTGATGACACGTTACGGTATGAATGTAAGCCTGGCCCATCCACCGGAATACACCCTGATGACCGAGACCATGCGCCTGGCCCGTGAGAATACAGCACGCTCCGGTGGCAGGTTCACAGTAGTCAACAGCATGGAAGAAGCTTTTGCTGACGCTGATATCGTATATCCCAAGAGTTGGGGTGCGGAATACCTGTTCAACAATCCTGAAGAGGCGATGAATGTGGCCGCAAAGTATCGTCACTGGATATGTGACGAGGCGATGATGGCGCATGCGAAGCGGGAGGCGATTTACATGCATTGTCTGCCGGCGGACCGCGGCAGTGAAGTGACCGACGCGGTCATCGATGGCCCGCAGTCACGGGTTTATCCGGAGGCGGAGAACCGTATGCACACGGCCAAGGCCCTGATGGCCTTGACCATGTAGGGGGGATGGCTCGTATGATCAACAACTCGAACGCCAGCGAGCCTCACAAAGCACCCCTCGTGGTGATTGCCATTGGCGGTAATTCGCTGATCAAGGATGACCAGCACCGCAGCGTGCTGGACCAATACAATGCCGTGGGTGAGACAGCCCGTCATATCGTGCCGATCGTAGGCGAGGGCTATCGCGTCGTGGTAACACACGGCAATGGACCGCAGGTGGGTTTTATACTTCTGCGTTCCGACCTGGCCCGTGAAGTCCTGCACCAGGTTCCGCTGGCCAGTTGTGTCGCAGATACACAGGGTGCGATCGGTTACCAGATAGCGCAGACCCTGCAAAATGAACTGCATCTCCAGGGCATAGTTAAAGATGTGGCCGCGCTGGTGACCCAGGTCGTCGTAGCTGCTGACGATCCGGGCTTTGGACACCCCGACAAACCTATTGGACCATTCATGACAGAGGCTGATGCGAAAGAACGCGTCAGCGAGGATGGCTGGATTGTCGGCGAGGATGCGGGCCGCGGATGGCGGCGCCTGGTACCTGCCCCGGCACCCATCGAGATTGTTGAACTGAACTCCATACGCGCATTGCTTGACTGCGGAACGCTCGTCGTTGCTGTGGGCGGTGGTGGAATTCCGGTGGTACGCCAGGCCGATGGTACGCTGGCAGGCCGTGATGCCGTGATAGACAAGGATGCCGCTTCCTGTGTGCTGGCCAGCGAGCTCGGTGCATCGGTTCTGATCAAATCCACAAGTGTGGATAAGGTTGCACTGAATTTCGGAACGCCTCAGCAGGTGGATATTGACCTGATGACAGCCGCGGAATGTCGTCGTTATCTGCGCGAAGGTCACTTTGCCCCCGGCAGTATGCAGCCAAAGATCGAGGCCGCGCTTGCATTTTTGGAACAAGGGGGTGAAAGGGTCATCATTACCCAGCCTCATCATCTTGAAGAGGCCTTGCACGGTATATACGGAACCCACATTGTGCCATGAGGAACCTTGAGAAATGAGGACCTTGAGAAATGAACATGAACGGTTACCAGTGTTTCGCCTGCGCAGAGAAGCTAACTGCAGATTTTGAGGGTTTCCTGTGTCCGGTCTGTGGTGGCAACCTTGATATCAGCTATGACTATGACAAGACGGCGACTGAAATTTCTGAAAACTTCGGCAAAGGTTCGAATGATCTTTTCCGGTTTGCAGCGCTGTTGCCGTTGCAACAGCCACGTCCGCCTTTTCCGCTGCGGGTAGGTGGAACACCGCTTTACCCGGTCCCGCCGTTGGACGAAATGGGTGGGATGAGCAACTTGTATCTCAAAGACGAGACCCTGAACCCCAGCGCGTCTCTCAAAGACCGGGCCAGCGCCGTAGCCATCGGTCGGGCCCTGGATGTGGGCGCGGGTGTTGTTGCAGTTGCCAGCACCGGCAATGCCGGTTCCTCACTCGCCTGCCTGGCTGCCGCTACAGGGCTCATGTCAGTGGTGTTTGTACCGGCCAGTGCGCCCGTTGCAAAACTTACCCAGATGCTTGCGTTTGGAGCCCGTGTGCTCGCAGTACGTGGTAACTACGATGATGCTTACGACCTTTGCCTGGCTGCATCCTCTGAATTTGGCTGGTTCAACCGCAGCACCGGTTACAACGCGTTTACACGTGAAGGCAAAAAGACCTGTGCCTATGAGATTTGGCAGGACCTGGGTGGACGGGTGCCGGATCGTGTCCTGGTGTCCACCGGTGATGGCAACACCCTCAGCGCTATCTGGAAAGGTTGGTGTGATTTGAAGGCGGTTGGCTTGATCGACAGTCTGCCAAAGATAGATTGTATCCAATCGGAGGCCAGTGCGGCGATCAGTGAGACCGTTCGGGAGCTTCGCAGCGGCGACGGGCGGGAAATTAACTGGTCTAGCCCTGCAGGTAAGACAGGTAAATGCTGCCACTATCGCAGATTCCATATCCGTTGACCGGCCACGTGACGGTTTGGCTGCGGTAAAGGCGGTCATTCAATCCGGCGGTGCGGCAGTCACTGTTGCGGACCAGGAAATCCTCGCGGCCATTCCCGAAATGGCCCGTGCCACCGGGGTCTTTGCGGAACCGGCGGCCGCAGCACCATGGGCCGGGTTGAAGCAAATGGTACGAAAGCAAATGGTCAGCCGCGATGAACTGGTTGTTTGCATTGTTTCAGGCAGTGGACTCAAGGATATTAAAAACGCACGGGCTGCATCAGGCGAACCGCGGTTGATTGAGCCGTCACTCAAGGCTGTCCGGGAATGTCAGCCTCCGTTGGATGTTTTTTACACGCGGAAGAAGTTAAATGTCTGATTAAGTATCAAGGTTAAAGTTGCCAAAATCAGTAAAACTGTACAAAATGGTAGATTAAGCGCTGATTCGTAGTTTAAGTTCCCCTAACTTTAACCTTCAGGTAAATGATCATTGAGCAAAAATAGCCGCAAAAGACCACTGCGCATCCTCGAGTCAGGTTTGTTGTTGACGGGCCTGGTAATGCTCGCCATGTTTTTTCTGGCTCGTGGTTGGGGCGATTATCAAAGCCAGTCCGATATCAGCGATTTCGAGCAGGCAGTGGGCACCGAATCCGTATCTGTAACAACGATGGCAGGTAGTGAGAATGAACAATCACTTGAACCTGACTATACGCTTTGGTCGAGTAAGCGAATTGATGATTACCATGCGAGCAATAAACAACGTGACGATGCACCGCTGGGTATCCTGAGTATTTCCAGGCTTGATTTGAAAGTACCGGTTTATAACGGTACCGATGAGATCAATCTCAACCGCGGAGCAGGGCGTATCAAGGGCACTGCGAAGATTGACTCACCGGGCAATCTTGGTATTGCCGCCCACCGGGACGGATTTTTCAGAGTATTGAAGGATATTGAGATCGGGGACAGCATTGATATGCTCACCCTGCAGGGCAAAACAGAATTCGTGGTTTCTTCAATTACCATTGTAGATCCCACGGATATAAGTGTGCTTGCACCTACCGACGACCGAACCATTACCCTTGTAACGTGTTATCCTTTTTATTTCGTCGGTCATGCACCCAAACGCTACATAGTAAAAGGTGAATTACTTTCCAATCAGGTCAATAAATCATAGAGGAGGAAACTATTATGAAGAAAATGAACCTGAAGTACGGACTTGTTGCCCTTTTGGGCCTGGGTCTTTCTGCAAACGTCAGCGCTGCTGATTTAACCTGTAATGATATTGAGTTTACGCCAGAAGCATTTGCGGCTTATCAATATGCTGATAAGGCATGTCTGGATGTGGTTGAGCGCGATGGTGGCATGTTTGCCAAGTTTACGGCCACAAAGGTTGTGCCACCGGATCTGTCTCCTGGCGTCAGCAACTTTATCCGCTTCAAACATAACGATGGCACAACCGGTGCAAGGCATAAATCGAACCTTCCAAGAAATTTCCAGGTATATCTCGATAAAAGGCCGGTGAGACTTGCAGATGTCAACGAAGGTCAGGACATGAATATTTATGTTGGCCAGGAATACTGGGTATCTCTTGCAATGGTTGAGGAAATCGTTGAAGAAGCGATTGTTGAAGAGATGGTTGAAGAAGCAATCGTGGAAGAGATGATCGAAGAAGAGATGGAAGCAGAACTCCCGACAACGGCTGGCCCGTTGCCCTGGTTGGCACTGTTTGGATCCTTGTTCCTGATTCTCGGTGGCGCATTGCGTTTTTCACGCAAGCAGTAATAGCAATACCAGATCAGGAGGCTGATCAGGCCGGGTTTGCAGTTTAGTCATATTGCCAAACCAGAACCTGAAAGCTCCGTTATTTAGACTATAAAAAAGGCAGAGAACATGTGTTGTTCTCTGCCTTTCTTTTTCTTCAGGAAATCTCGAAACAAAACCCTGCTATTGCGGAAACTCAAATCACAATCTTCGCTATTATCCTTCTGGTTCAGGTTCCTTATCGAGCGGTTGTCCCGATTGAAGCCAGACCCCGAATAACTTGTAACCCAAGGCCAGTACGATGGCACCGACGAACAAGCCGACAATACCGGAAGTAATCATGCCGCCGATGGCACCCAGCAGAATGACCAGCATCGGTACATCCACACCGCGGCCCAGCAATAATGGTTTCAGTACCATGTCACTTGAGCTGACCAGGATGCTCCAGATAAGAAAAACAACCGCCACAGTGGTGCTTTCGGCAGAAAAAACATAAAAAGCCACGGGTCCGAGCACCAGTATGGGAGGCAGTTGGGCAATGGCCAGAACCAGGATAACAATGGCTAACAATCCGGCGGCCGGCACACCGGCGAACATCATACCAAGTCCTCCAAGCAAAGCCTGGATGAATGCGATACCAATAACGCCAACTGCCACGCTGCGAATTGTGGAAGTCGACATGTCTATCAACTCATCGCCATGGTCCGCTGTCAGGCGGTTTGCCAATCTTCGCAGGCTCGTGCCTGCACCCTCAGCATTCATCAGCAACACTGCTGCGATCAGGAATGAGATAACAAATTGCAATATACCACCACCGATCCCTGCAGCGGCACCCAGCAATTTCTTACCAGCGCCGGCCAATTGATGAGGGTACTGCTCGAGTACCGAGCGTAGATTTTGTGAAGCATCGGTCCATAATTTATATGTTTTTTCGCCGATGATCGGCCAGTCCTGCACATATTCCGGAGGTGCAGGTATATGAATTGAGCCGTCGGAGACCTGCGTACCAAGCTTGGTCGCACCATCCACCATCGAAGACGAGAGGGAAATAACCGGAACCAGGATGATGGCGATCCCGATGATTGCAATCAGGGTAACAGCCAGCTTTCTTCGGCCACCCAGTTTCTCAACGAGCTTCAAGAAGGGCTTGTAAAGCGCCACCGCAATGATTGCTCCCCACGCAACCAGTGAAATGAATGGCGTGAGTATTTGCAGGCACCAGGCCAGTACCAGAAAAATAAGCCCGAGTCGAATGGCAATTTCGATGGCCAGTGCAGTGCTGTTGTCAGAATGATCTGGTGAGTTCATATCGGCTAGCTCCAAAAGGTTTAGATCTTCTGGAGCTAGCATACACCGACCCGGCTTTTCAGGTCGAGGGTGTGTCTTTGGGTCAGGCGGCTTTTTCGCTCAAGTCAGCTATCGGAATTTCTTTCGCCTGAGGTTCGAGAACATCTGCCAGTGTAAAACGGCCCAATGCATCAAGATAGGCTTGCATGGCACTCTGAAGGTAGCCCTTGATGCGTGTATCTGCAGTACTTCCGTGTATGTCGGCCGGGGCTAGATCTTCCGTCTGGTGAAGATGTCTTTCCGTATTGCGGATCACATCTTTGAGGTTGATTTCTTCGGGCGCTAGATTCAATTGAATACCGCCCCCGGGTCCACGTTGGGCTATGACAAGCTTTGAACGGGTGAGATTGCTAACCACTTTCATCAAATGATTTTTCGAGATGTCGTATGCTTCAGATATCTGGCTGATGGTAACCCTGCTTTGGTTATTCTGACCAAGATAAATGAGAACGCGAATTGAGTAGTCTGTGAATCGGGTAAGACGCATGATGCTTTGTTAACTCCAAGATTGAGCCCCCCCAAACTTGTAGAACAAATTATAGCGATAAATTGAATCCTGTCACAGCTATGACGCGGAAGGTTTACGGAATTTATGCAGAAAAAAAGCCGGAATTAGATCCCGGCTTCTTGTGAAGATCAAAAATTACTTTTGGGATGCGTAATAAGCTGCCAGGTTGTCAATGTCTGCATCGCTGAGCGCGGCAACCATCGGAGCCATCATCGGGTCCTGGCGGGTTCCATCGCGAAAAGCCTTAATCTGTTTGATGAGATACTGTTCTTTCTGTCCTGCCAGGTTTGGCCACAGCGGACTCGAACTGATACCGGTTGGGCCATGGCAACTGGCGCATATGGCGGATTTTGCTTTGCCTGCTGCGGCATCTCCCGCTATCGCAGATGTTGACGCAAAAATCAGCACTGTAGTTAGCGCAAAAAAGAATGATTTCATTTAAGTCCTCCTTAAAATCTTTGAACAGGATCATTGCCTATGGATACTGGTGAATTCTACCGGAATTTACGGTATTTGGTAACTAATAAGGCGAGCCCGGGTCGTATTCAGGCGTATCGAAAAGCAAGGCAGATTAATACCCTGACACAGGGTTGAACCTTCGAGAGTTTCAGGTCGTTTTCAGAGCTGCCTGATACCCTTTTCAGTGGCGATCAGTACGAGATCTGCTGGCCGCAACGCAAACAGTCCGCAAGACACCACACCGGCCAGGTTGTTGATGGCTTTTTCCATACCCACCGGATCGACCAGGTCCAGATTATGAATATCAAGTATCCAGTTGCCATTGTCAGTGGTAAAACCCTCGCGCCATTCAGGCTGGCCACCCAGGGCAACCATCTTGCGTGCCACCAGGCTGCGGGCCAGCGGGATGACTTCCAGTGGTAGTGGAAAAGTACCCAGTACCTTAACCTGTTTGCTTTGATCGGCTATACAAACAAATTTCTTACTGGCAGCGGCAACAATTTTTTCACGTGTCAATGCACCACCACCACCCTTGATCAGACGCCGGTGAGCATCGAACTCGTCAGCACCATCTATGTACACGTCCAGACCGCCGGTTTGATTGAGATCCAGAACTTGAATGCCGCCAGCCTCTAAAAGCTTCGTGGTGGCTTCAGAACTGGAAACCGCTGCCTCAATGCGGATGCGGCTGTTGATCAATGAATCAATGAAGCAATTAACGGTGCTGCCTGTACCTACACCAATGATGCTGTCTGGGCGGACGTGTTCCAGTGCGGCGGCGCCGACGAGGCGTTTCAATTCATCCTGGTTCATGCTGCTTTCAACGACATAATGTAATCCCATTGTTCGGGGGTAACCGGCATCACGGACAGGCGATTGCCCTTGCGGATCAAGGGCAGGTCACCCAGGGTTTCGCCATGTTCCTTGATGGTTTTCAGGGCAATGGGTTTCTCCAGCCTGGTGGTCAGGCGAATATCGACCAGGAACCAGCGCGGGTTTTCAGGATCACTCTTCGGATCAAAGTATTTGGCTTCGGGATCAAAGGCATCCGGGTCAGGATATGGCTCCGATACAATCTCCGCCAGACCGACAATAGCGGGGATATCGGTGTTCGAGTGATAGAAGAAAACACGGTCTCCGATCTGCATATCATCACGCATAAAATTGCGTGCCTGGTAGTTGCGTACATGTTTCCACCATCGTGTCTGGTCGGGACACTCCGCCAAATCATCAACACTGAAAACATTTGGTTCACTTTTTACCAGCCAATGTTTCATTTAATCCTCCAACGATGTGCTTAATAGTTCCTGACAGACAAATGTAAACCAACCACGCTCATTTACAAGACCATGTAACGGAATATCCCATTTATTTTTATCGATGGGGTCACTTCCTGCAGGCTGTATGCAATTCCAACTCTCAAGGGTGCAGACGAGTCGCGTAATGGTTCGAGACAGCGGTCATAATAACCGGCGCCCATACCTAGACGGTTGCCAAACCGGTCATAACCCACCAATGGCATGATTAGCATATCGACACTGGAGAGCGCTACGGGCTCAGTCTTCTGGAGCGCAACTCACGACGTAATATCGTCTTGGAAGGATTCACATTTGACCGGTGTTTTAACGTTGTGGGCTGCTTTGGTGAAAAACTTTCGGAATTCAACGGTGTGGGTGCCCATCAGGCGGAAACCCGGCACCGAAAAAATAAACCCTCCGTGGATGCCGCTGCAGACCTGATTACCTTGAACCAAAAGGTTCAAGTGGGACGGCTTCCTGGGCTTCAGGCTTTTCGCACCAAGGCGAACATGCACAACAGCAGTCAGATATGCCAACCCGAAGTTATAAATTAGGGACAAGGCGTATATCAGGCCCACTGGCAAACACCACAGAGGGCTATCTAATTCTAGCTCATTTACTCATCAAGCGCATCATCGAGTTCGTTGACGAGCAAACGAATTCGACTATCCATGTTTTCCTTGCGGTGTTTTTCGACCTTTTGTAACTTGAGCAATTCATCGGAAAGATTCAGGGCTGTCATTACTGCAATGCGCTCAAGAGCCATCAACCTGCCGGCATTCTTGATGTCACGCATACGCTCATCGAGAAAAACCGCGGCGGCTTTCAGCGCCGCACGTTCCCCGGCTTCGCAGGCGAACTGGTATTCCCGATCAAGAATCTCAACCGAGATTGGTTCAGATGTTGTCTTTTCCATGTTGATTCAGACTTGCTCCAATCCCTTGAGACGATTGATCATGGCCTCAACCTTGGTACGTGCCTCGTCATTTTTGGCCACCAGTGAAGCGCGCTCGGTCACCAATGCGTCCTGACGCACATGCAAAGACTGATTTTCTTCACGAAGTTTCTGAATTTGGGCCAGCAATTTGTGTAGTTGCTTTTCGAGACGTTGCAGATCTTTATCTGTTTGTTCTAAGGAATCCATGACAGCACTATAATTTGACAGTTAATGAGGGTCAATCGGCAATATGAAAATGTTCGATACAAATGATCATGCTTTGAAGCCAACTGCCCAACTGATAACATCACTTCCTTCTGAGGTACAAACATGTACCTTCACCACGCGACATTGAGAACAACAAACATGACCACCGCCAAGTTACCTGATTTTGAACACACGCTGGCCATGGCCCAGGGAAACCTCGAGGCCCCGGAACTGGCTGAATGTCATGGTATTGTCTGTGGTTTATTGTGTCGTCTGCCAGATGCCCGCCTGGATGCATTTATTGGTTTGCTGGATATGCTTGAACTGGTAAAAACACCGGGTACAGGTCTTAGAATGGCACTTGAGGAGCTACTCAATGCAAGCAAGGCACAATTGTCGGATGAAGATTTGGGTTTTTCTTTGTGGCTGCCAGACGACGAAGAAATGCTGGAGGAGCGAACCATGGCACTTTCGCAATGGTGTAATGGATTTCTCGCCGGCATCGGCAGTAGCGGTGATGAAACATTGAAAGCCTTGTCCGAAGAAGCCAATGAGGCATTAAAAGATCTGCAGCAAATATCAACCGCAGATGTTAGCGATACTGATGAAAGCGAGGAAGATGAAATTGCTTTCGCAGAAATTGTTGAATACATACGAATCGTCATCCTGATGATCAGGGAAGATCTTCGTGGTCCCGAAGGTCAGGATTTGATTCATTGAATTTCCCGTACTGAGTCTGAAAATAACATAATGATAAAAACTAAAGAGTATATAAAACGCCGTCAACGCTTAATGGAAATGGTTGGTGATGAGTCGGTTGTTATCGTACGCGCTGCTGTTCATAAAATACGTAACAATGACGTCCGCTATCCCTATCGGCAGGACAGTGATTTTTTGTACCTGAGTGGTTTTTCTGAACCTGAAGCCATGATCGTGTTGTTGCCGCAAGCTAAATCCGGCCGCTCAATTCTGTTTTGCCGTGAACGGGATCCCCACCGGGAAATGTGGGATGGCCTGATGACCGGCACCGATGGCGCAGTCGAACAGTTCGGTTTCGACAAAGCTTTCCCGATCAGCGAAATCGCAGAGCGTCTGCCGCCAATGCTGCATGGCCGGGAACGGGTTTATTACGACCTGGGCAAAGACCCGGATTTTGATCAGCTCCTGATCGGCTGGATGAATGAATTTCGAGCAAAGACACGAAAAAAGTTTCACGCACCCGACGAAATCATTGCACTGGGTCACAATCTCCACGAAATGCGCTTGTTTAAAAGCCGTACCGAAATAACCACGATGAAAAAGTCAGCACGCATCGCGGCAAGCGCCCATCGGCGTGCGATGCAAGTCTGTAAACCGGGTATGAATGAAGCGGAAATTCACGGGGAGTTGCTGCGCACCTTTATCCTGAATCAGTGCGAAGCCTCATACATTCCTATCGTTGGCGGTGGCGCCAATGCCTGCGTCCTGCATTACATCAGCAATCGCGACACGCTCAATGATGGTGACCTGTTGTTGATTGATGCCGGTGCCGAATTCGACGGGTATGCTTCGGATATCACCCGTACCTTCCCGGTCAATGGAAAATTCACAGGACCGCAAAAGGACCTGTACCAGGTGGTGCTCGAATCACAGCTAAAAGCCATAGACTCGGTCCGTGCCGGCAACCCCTGGGAGCACGTCCACGAAACAGCGGTGCGGGTTGCGACCGAAGGTATGATCGACCTGGGTATTCTTAAGAGCGGGCTTGAGGAAGCCCTGGAGGAGGAATACTTCAAGGATTATTACGTGCATAACACCGGGTCATTGGCTGGGTCTGGATGTCCACGATGTGGGTGAGTACGAAATCGACGGTCACTCGCGGGTGCTGGAGCCCGGAATGGTGTTCACCGTGGAACCGGGAATCTATATTCCGGCCAACCGCGACCGCAGTTGATGAAGTCTGGCGTGGTATGGGAATACGTATTGAAGACAATGTAGTGGTAACGCGGGACGATGCTGATATTTTGACTTCGGATATTTGTAAAACCACCACCGACATCGAAGAACTGATGGCATCATGAAATGTGATATCGCCATTGTAGGTGGTGGTCTCGCCGGGGCCAGCCTGGCCGTTGCACTTGCACCTTTGGGTTATGACATCAAGGTGATCGAAGCGGTGGCGTACAAGGCAGCTGAACAGCCAAGCTACGATGACCGGACACTGGCGCTCAGCCACAGTTCATGCCGTATTTTATCCGGTATCGGTTTGTGGGAAATGCTTGAAGCAGATGCAACTGCCATTCGAAAAATCTTTATCACCGAACTGGCCCGCCCGGGGCGGGTGGTGCTGGATCCGGCTGAAATGGGCTTGACCGAGTTCGGTCACGTGGTCGAGGCACGCAGGTTTGGTGTCGCCGTGACCGGCTTATTGGAGCAGACTGCCAATATTGAGCTTGTCAGCCCGGCATCTGTCAGGGACATCGAAATTGGCGGGCCATCAAGCAAACTACACCTTGATACCGGGCAGGGTACTGATGAATTGGAAGCGCGCCTGGTTGTTGCCGCTGACGGCGCCGGTTCATTCATCAGGAACCATTTGCAAATTCCCACGCAAACCAGGGACTATGGTCAAACCGCTGTCATCTGCAATATCACACCGGAAATTTCACATGACGGACGGGCATTTGAATGTCTGACGGATACCGGTCCTTTCGCGGTATTGCCGCACACTGGAAAACGTTGCGGGTTGGTTTGGTCGGTGGCCACTGAAGCTGCAACGGAGATATTGAACCTGGATGATGAGGCCTTCCTGGCGCGTGCACAAATGCGTTTTGGTAAACAGTTGGGTGCTTTGATACAAGTAGGTAAACGCACTGCTTATCCACTGAAACTGGTACGTGCTACCGAGGATGTGCGTGAACGCCTGGTCATCCTGGGTAATGCTGCCCACGCGATACACCCGATTGGTGCGCAGGGTTTTAACCTTGCACTGAGGGATGCCGCAGTGCTGGCAGAAATATTGGCTGATGACGATCTGGGTGACCCTGGTGAAACGGGTCTTTTACATACCTACAGTGCCTGGCGTCAGCAGGATCAGCGCGGAACTATTGCAACTTCAGATGGTATGACCCGGCTTTTTTCTCATCCCTCACCAATAGCTGCAGGACTACGGACAACGGGTTTGATCGCGCATGCGATATTGCCATCCCTTCGTCGTTATTCGGCCATCAAGGCAATGGGCTATCGGGGCAGGGTGCCGCGCCTGGCACTGGGTGAGCCGCTGAGACCGGTATGAAAAACCTGAATTACGATGTAGCGATCATCGGTGCCGGTATGGTCGGCGCCACTCTTGCCAGCCTGCTTTCGCGATCCGGTTTCTCCGTCGCACTGGTAGAAGCCCTTGAGCCCCAGGCGTTCGATGCGGATGCTGATGTTGGTCTGCGGGTGTCTGCAATATCACCCGGTTCGTCGGCAGTTCTTGATCAGGCGGGCGCGTGGAAACTGATCAGCGCGCAAAGGGTCAGACCGTACCGGCGGATGCAGGTTGAAGATGGTGTGGAGCTGGATCCGCTGTTATTCGATGCACCTGTATTCAACCTGGAAAGCCTTGGTACGATCGTTGAAAACGCACTACTTCAATGGTCGGTTTGGAAAGTGGTCACTACAGGTGGCCTGGTGGACGTATATTGTCCGGATTCAATCGAAGGAATGGAACTGTGCGGGGAAAAGAACCGGGTTGTACTCAAAAGCGGTAACGTGCTTAACGCCAGCCTGGTTGTCGGCGCTGATGGTGCGGCATCCCGGGTCCGTAAACTCATCGGTGTTGGTCAGGATCACCATGCTTACAACCAACACGGCCTGGTCGCAGTTGTCGGTAAACAGAAGCCCAATCCGGGAGTGGCCTGGCAACGTTTTTTGGCGGGTGGACCGTTGGCTTTTTTACCCCTCGTTGATGGACGTTCATCGGTTGTCTGGACGCGGCCGTCGGCTGAAGCCGAACGTCTGATGGCGATGGATACCAAGACCTTTAGCAGTGAACTGGATGAGGCCAGCAGTGGCTGGCTGGGTCGGGTTGTAAGCGTGGGGCCGAGGGCATCCTTTCCACTCAGCATGCGTCTGAGTGAATGCTATGCATCGCAGCGAACCGTGCTAATGGGTGACGCGGCTCATGTCGTTCATCCACTTGCGGGGCAGGGGGTCAACCTGGGGTTTGCGGATGCGGCTGCTCTGACGGAATCATTGATTGCTGTTCGTCTTGCGGGCGGGGATATTGGTTCGACCTCTGTGTTACACAAATACGACCGCTGGCGCCGTTCAGAATCTGAAACCATGGCGTTTGCTATGCATGCGTTGCACAGCCTGTTTGGAATCGAAAGCCTATCCCCGCTAAGACGTGTCGGTTTGTTGATGGTCAAGCGCAGTTGGGCAATTCGGGATTTGTTTCTGCAGCGCGCTGCAGGGGTGGCCAAAAATGCTCCTAAACTGGCCAGGGGTGTAACGCTGAGGGAGTTGATGCAGCCCTGAAACAGATGTTGTTTTAATGTGTATCCCCAGCATGGGCTGGTTGAGGATTTTTACCTGGAAACTATGATTTTCCATTGTTGGCATTGGCCATCAGCGACAATGCCGGAAATGTTCTATGATTGAATGATAATCAGTCACTCCTGGAAGGAAGTCACAATGATCTACAAAAATATCCTCGAAACTATTGGCAATACGCCAGTTGTCAGCATCAATCGTCTCGCGCCTGAAGGTATAGACATGTTTGTAAAGGTGGAGTCCTTTAATCCGATGTCTTCGGTTAAGGACCGGCTGGCCATCGGTATTATCGAGGATGCTGAGCGCAAAGGACTGTTAAAACCGGGTCAGACAGTCATCGAAGCAACATCCGGCAATACCGGCATCGCGTTGGCCATGGTTTGTGCGGTAAAAGGTTATCCTTTTGTGGCTGTGATGGCCGAGTCGTTTTCCATTGAGCGCAGGAAATTGATGCGCGCCCTGGGTGCCCGCGTGGTATTGACCCCGGCGGCAGAGCGTGCGACCGGTATGTTACGTGTGACCAGGGCCCTGGCCAGCAAGCATGGCTGGTTTCTGACCGAGCAGTTCGATAACCAGGCTAATCCTGACTATCACCGCAATACAACCGGTCCGGAGATTATTCGCGATTTTGCAGGTCGACGCCTGGACCATTACGTTTCGGGCTGGGGTACCGGCGGCACCATTACCGGTACAGGTGAAATTCTCAAACTTGCGCGGCCGGAAGTTCGCGTGGTTGCGACCGAGCCGGAAGGGGCAGCGATGTTAAACGGCAACCCATGGGCGCCGCACAAAATCCAGGGTTGGACCCCCGATTTTGTTCCTTCCATACTGGATCGTAACGTGATCGATGAAGTAGTGACGGTATCTGATGATGAAGCGATAGATACGGCAAAAGCATTGGCGACACAGGAAGGCATTTTCTGCGGAATTTCTGCAGGGGGGACATTTGCGGCCGCCCTGAAAGTAGCTGCGAAGGCCGCAGCAGGTTCGTCCATCCTGGCCATGCTGCCGGATACCGGCGAACGCTATTTGTCTACACCTTTGTTTGAAGGCGTGAAGGAAGGTGGTGACGACGAGTTGCTTGAGGGGTTGTAGCGAAATTGGTGCTGTCCACAATTAATTCTTGATTCTTAATCTGCATGGGCGCAAAGGCCATGCAGTAACTCACTTCATAACTAACATGCACATCGCTCTTGATCGGTGGGGGAGTCAAGGTGGTGTGGTATGTCGTTTCAGGACACGTCTTGAACCCCTCCCTGGGGACTCGGTCGCGACGTCCTGTCGCTCACGGTCCTGAATCAACATACCACACCCCCTCGACTCTGTGCGAAAGCATAGAGCAATGGCTTCTGAAAGATGCACGTCGTTTGATACTAAGCTGGGGTGGGTATTGTCTTACCAGGACCTTACGAGACAGGAGTCGAGTATGAGCGCCACAAGGAAGTGCTTGAGCGAGTCATGGTAAGACAATACCCACCCCAGCGCCCCCACCTTCAAACTGTGCGGTGAAAACCTGATCTCAGACGAACCTTGTGAGTCAGCAGTTTGGTTCAATCAATAAAGACGGGTCCAACTTGAGGCATTTCGCCAACTTGCGCAGAAAGCCACCCAGTGGCGAACTGCTTCTCCAGACAAGGGCGATGGTGCGGCTGGGTGCCGGTGATACGAAAGGTCGTAATACGATGTTGTCGGTAGACGCTACAGGAGGCTTGACGGAAAGTACGGGCATCAGTGTAACACCGGCATTTGTTGCAACCATCTGACGCAGGGTTTCCATGCTCGTGGCGTGAAAATCAACACGTTCATGGGCACCGGCCAGGGCGCAGACAGCGAGTGCCTGCTGTCTCAGGCAATGACCTTCTTCCAGCAACAACAGCTCTTCCCCTTCAAGGTCCTCGATTGAGATGGTTTGTTTTTCGGTCAAAGGGTGGGATGCCGGCATTGCAGTGACAAAAGGCTCTTCAAACAGTATTTCCATTTCCATGCCGTGCTCTTCGATGGGTAATGCCAGCAAACCCGCATCGAGTCGCCCCTGATCCAGCATGTTCAGGATGTCTTCTGTTTTCTCCTCGGCCAGCTGCAACCTGAGATCGGGGTATTGCTTACGAATGTTTGGGATTACATGCGGTAGCAGATAAGGCGCCAGGGTTGGGAATATCCCCAGTTTTATGGTGCCCGTTTCCGGGTCTTTGCTGCGTCTGGCAGCATCTTTTATATGTTCAATGTCCCGCAAAACATGCTTGGCACGGTGCGCAATATCTTCACCTATTGGTGTCAGCATGATGTGACGGGGTGCCCGTTCGACCAGCGAGACCCCGAGTTCATCCTCAAGTTTTCGAATTTGAGTACTCAAGGTGGGTTGGCTCACGAAACAGGCGTTCGCCGCCTTGCTGAAATGTTTCAGCTCTGCGAGTTTGACAAAATATTTTAGTGCACGGAAATTCATCACTGGATTATAGATGGTGGCTATATGTTTTTGTCAATTGATATACAAAAATAATGAACTAATTAGATTCTGATTTGCACGTTGTCAATGTGGACCGTGCTATTCGGGTGTCGATTCGCTTAGAATGTCGCCCTTGAAAACACCAGTACAGGCAGATAGCCCATTATGAGCAAACGCACGGTTCTTACCGGTATCACAACCACGGGTACACCACACCTGGGAAACTACGTTGGCGCGATCAAGCCAGCCATCCAGGCCAGTCGCGGCGATGGTGTCCGATCATGTTATTTTCTGGCGGATTACCATGCGCTGATCAAATGCCGTGATCCAGAAATTGTGCACCGCTCCACTCTCGAAATCGCCGCCACCTGGCTGGCCCTGGGACTGGATACTGACCGGGCCCTTTTTTATCGCCAGTCCGATATTCCCGAAATTTCAGAGTTGACCTGGCTTCTGACCTGCGTAACGGCCAAAGGCCTGATGAACCGCGCCCACGCCTATAAGGCGGCCGTGCAGGAGAATATCGAAAAAGGCGAAGACGCAGATTTCGGTATAGCCATGGGTTTATTCAGTTATCCGATCCTGATGGCAGCCGACATATTGATGTTCAATGCACATGATGTTCCGGTAGGCCGGGACCAGGTTCAGCACCTTGAAATGGCAAGAGATATTGCTCAGCGCTTCAACCATTTCTTTGGCGAGCATTTTGTTCTGCCAGAGGCAGTTGTAGATGAGAACGTGGCGGTGATGCCCGGTCAGGATGGCCGTAAGATGTCGAAGAGTTACAACAACACAATCCCTCTATGGTTGCCGGAAAAGCAGCTTCGAAAGGCGATTATGAAGATTGTCACCAACTCGCTGGAGCCAGGCGAGCCCAAACAGACGGAAGGATCCGCGCTGTTTGCCATCTACTCTGCATTCGCCACCGCTGAGCAACGAGAGGGCATGAAGCAGGCATTTGCCGATGGTATTGGCTGGGGTGTTGCCAAGCAGCAGTGTTTCGAGTTGATCAATGATGAACTTGCCGCTGCGAGATCGGCTTATGAAGAATTGATTTCTGAGCCCGCCAGGATTGAAGAGTGCCTGATGAAAGGTGCCAGACGTGCACGTGAGATTACAGTGCCGTTTATGCAGGAGTTGCGTTCTGCGGTCGGCATCAGGCCGCTGGCATAAACAGCAATCTCGCTATGACAAAAGTTACTGCCAGCCAAATCAAGCAGACCCGTATACAGGTTGCGGCTTTCTATAAGTTTGTTCTGTTGGATGATATTGAAGGTCTGCAGCAGGATCTTCGAAAGCTTTGTAAGGAATCGGATGTACTGGGTACGATATTGCTGGCGCATGAAGGCATTAACGGTACCATCGCTGGGCCGGCGGATGAGCTGGACAGGTTATTTGAATTTCTGGATCAATACCCCGGTCTTGAGAACTTGAAGAAAAAGATCTCCTACTGTAACCGGAATCCGTTTTACCGGTTGAAAGTACGTCTCAAAAAAGAGATCGTGACGCTGGGTGTTGAGGGTATTGATCCAGCAAGTGCTGTGGGTGAATACATTGCACCAGAAGACTGGAATGAACTGATCAGCCAGCCGGACGTTCGCCTTGTCGACACCCGTAATGATTATGAAGTCGGTCTGGGTACGTTTAACGGCGCGGAAAACCCGGAGACCCAATCTTTCAGGGATTTCCCCGCCTGGGTTGAAACCAACCTCGATATCGAAAAAGATCAAAAGGTCGCCATGTTTTGCACCGGTGGAATTCGTTGTGAGAAATCCACGGCCCTGTTAAAAGAACTGGGCTACGAAAATGTTTATCACCTTGAAGGTGGCATACTTAACTACCTGGAAAAAGTGCCGGCTGATGAAAGTATGTGGCGAGGCGATTGTTTTGTGTTTGATAACCGCGTAACGGTGGATCATGATTTGGCAGAAGGCCGTTATGAGCTTTGCCCGGCGTGCCGTATGCCCTTGTCTGAAGAAGATCGGCAGTCAGCAAAATTTGAAAAGAATATCTCCTGTCCAAAATGTTTTGACCGTCTGACACCCGAACGGCGAGCCAGCCTCGAAGAACGAGGTCGCCAGATTGAACTGGCTGAAGCGCGTGGCGAAAAGCATATCGGCAGTCGTTGACAGTTGAACGGACTGGAAGCTTGTTCCCAATCGCGGATAAGATGAACCCGGAATCGAAGACAGGCGTGACGAATGCAAGCAACTGAAACAAGCAAAACCACAGATGAAGCAATATCTAGCCCCGGATGCAAGACCGGATCTGGATATGACACAGTATATTCCGGATGGCTTGCAGCCTGTCTGGGACCTATTGACACCTTACCCTGGTTTGCTGTCCCTGTTACTGGTTGCGATGGCTTATGTTTTAGGCAAGTTGATCAATATGCTGGTCTTTCGCAGCTTGATGAAGGTGGCCGCCAAAACCAACACAGGGGCGGATGATCAACTTGTTCTCCACCTGACCCGACCCCTGGTGCTAACGACCGTAACACTGGCATTGATGATGGTGGTATCGGTCTACCAGCTGCCAAAGGGTTTGCAGGTCGCAACCCTGTCTATATTAGCGACGATCCTTTTGTTTTCATGGCTAAGGGCGGGGCTTCGGGTCGCTCGAATCCTGCTCGAAATCATGGGCAGTAACCATCATCGCCTTGAGGTCGTTCAGGAAAGCACGATTCCGATATTCGACATGACTATCAAAATGTTACTGGTGGGGTTGGGTGCATATATCTTCTTGATGATATGGGGGATCAATCCCACAGCCTGGCTGGCTTCCGCCGGTGTTATTGGTATTGCAGTCGGTTTCGCAGCAAAAGATACCCTGGCAAACCTGATATCCGGGATAGCCATCATTGCGGATGCACCTTATAAAATT
The DNA here is from genome assembly GCA_963749115.1 of uncultured Gammaproteobacteria bacterium. Classification (GTDB taxonomy): domain Bacteria; phylum Pseudomonadota; class Gammaproteobacteria; order Xanthomonadales; family SZUA-36; genus SZUA-36. The sequence continues at coordinate 89,697 of CAVVLP010000004.1, read as the reverse complement.
GGTGACTATGTTGTTCTCGATACAGGCGAGCGTGGCAGAATTACTAATCTGGGTATGCGTTCGACCCGCTTGTTGACACGTGATGACGTCGAAGTAACCGTGCCAAATGCGGTCATTGCCAATGCAAAAATCGTCAACGAAAGCGGTGGTCCGTGGGTGAAACACCGCATTCGCGTAGCGGTAGGCGTGGCCTACGGCAGTGATGTGGAAGAGGTTTGCCGTGTTTTGGAAGAGATTGCCAACGATAATCCGCAAATCGTTAAAGATCCGGCGCCACGCGCACGAATGCGGGCACTCGGTAACAGTTCACTCGATTTCGAATTGATGGCCTGGATCGAGCTACCCGAATTACGTGGCCTGGTCCGTCACGAATTGCTTATAAATATTTACAAGATTTTCAATCAGAAAGGTATCAGGATACCATTTCCGCAAACCGATATTCACGTTCGCAGTCTGCCGGACAGTGTTGATTTGCAGAACTGAGATTTCGAGTGACCGGGGTTTGCTGACTTAATTCACACCCAGCTTTTCCAGTACAGCCTCGAGTGCCCCATCGAGTGGGATTTCAGAGTTTTCCGAATCCCTGCGATAACGATATTCCAGTGCCCCGCTATCCAGCCCCCGTTCTCCGATGACAACCCGGTGTGGAATACCGATGAGTTCCATGTCCGTGAACATCACGCCAGGCCGCAGGTCTCGGTCGTCATAGAAAACTTCAACACCTGCATCGAGCAGTTCCGCGTAAAGCTTTTCCGCAGCCTCGCGTACACGGTGTGATTTTTTGGCGTTCATTGGCAGTACCGCAACCTGGAAAGGTGCAATGGGTTCCGGCCAGATAATTCCGCGTTCATCATTATTCTGCTCAACGGCCGCGGCAACAATGCGTGAAATACCGATACCGTAGCAACCCATAGGCATGATATGAGATTTGCCGTCTTCGCCAAGCACAACAGCGTTCATCGCCTCTGAATAGGCTGTCCCCAGCTGGAATATATGCCCGACCTCAATTCCGCGGGCCATTTGCAATGTACCTTTGCCATCAGGGCTGCTATCGCCCTCGACAGCGGTTCTGAGGTCGGCCGTTACCGGTGTTTCCAGGTCCCGGTCCCAGTTGATACCGAAATAATGTTTACCATCGGTGTTGGCACCGGCAGCGAAGTCGGACATCACGGCAACCTCATGGTCTGCGATCACGGGTATCGATAGACCAACCGGTCCAAGCGAGCCCGGGCCGGCTCCGATCGAATCACGAATTTCTTTATCACTGGCGAACTGCAATGGGCTTGCCACCTGATCCAGTTTTTCCGCCTTGAGAGGGTTGAGTGTGCGATCGCCACGAACCAGCAGAGCAATAAAATCGGTATTCTGGTCATTGCTTGCATGTACGATCAGTGTCTTTATGGTCTTTTCAATGGGCAGGTCAAAACCGTTGACCAGTTCGTCAATCGTGTGGGCTTGGGGTGTATCCACCGTACGCATTTCTTCCGTTGGTGCAGCCAGACTGGTTCCAGGCTCGGCAGTTGGAGTCAACTCAACATTGGAGGCATAATCTGACTGATCTGAGAAAGCTATCTGATCCTCACCGGAATCTGCCAGCACATGGAATTCATGTGACTTGTGGCCGCCAATAGCACCGGAATCAGCCTCAACCGAGCGAAAACGCAAGTGCCATACGGGTAAATATTCGCGAATAGACCTCGAACATTTCCCAATAGGTCTGGTCCAGGCTGGCATGGTCAATATGAAAGGAGTAGGCGTCTTTCATCAAAAACTCACGTGAGCGCATCACGCCAAACCGCGGGCGGATTTCATCGCGAAACTTGGTCTGAATCTGGTAGAAAGTTATCGGTAACTGCTTGTAACTGCGAATTTCGCTGCGAACAAAATCTGTCATGACCTCTTCATGTGTTGGTCCAAAACAGTATTCACGACCGGCACGATCTTTTATTTTGAGCAGTTGCGCGCCAAATTTATCCCAACGGCCGGTTTCCTGCCATAACTCGCAAGGCTGTACGGCTGGCATCAATAATTCCTGGTATCCGGCCTTGTTCAACTCGTCACGAACGATGGCTTCAACTTTACGCAGTACACGCAAACCCAGGGGGGCTCCAGGTATAGATGCCCGAGGTGAGTTTCCGGATCATACCGGCACGCAGCATGAGTTGATGGCTGATGATTTCAGCTTCAGCCGGGGTTTCCCGGGTCGTGAACAGGTGGAAGTTGCTGGCTTTCATTTAAATTTCGCTATTTAACAGGCTGGTTTGCTCTTGAGGGGCGACATTCTAGCCCGCAATGCGGGCCGGTACACGTTTCAATTTTGAACCAGGGGTAGTTTGCGGCTATTTATTGCAATGTTCGGCGAGAAAAGCCTTGCTTTCAGCAACTTTCTGGGCGCGTACCTCACCATCCATGCGGCTCACAGTGCCGTCTTCGTTTTTTACCATTACCCTGTTTGAAGGTTCTATGGTGGCGAGGTATTGACTTACTTTTTCACACGCAGCTTCCGTTTCCTGTTTGACCGCAGCAGCTTCGGCGCGTCTTTGAGCGCGCTCTTCACGAACTTGTTGTGCGTAGGAGGGCGCTGGGTTGGGCTGTTGGCCACTTGCTGATGATTCAGACGCCGGGGCATCCTGGTTGTTACTGTTTACATCTTTCTGAACTGTCACTATCTCCGCGTTTCCCTGGCTATCAGGCCGGTCCCCAAAGTGAACGACACCGTTCTCGTCCACCCAGCGATAGATTTCATCCTGTGCATCGGTTACCGGTGCCCACATCACGAAAGTGGCAATGATAATCATCAAAATAATTGTTGCTGTGCGCATTCCCTTGTCCTTTTCCGAAGAAATCTTTTTTGATTTATATCACAATACGCTTCTCTTCCCAATAAATTCAATGATATTTGCATGTTATTATTGCCCACTAAATGATGGCGTGGGATATTTAATGAACTCGGACAAATCAATACGCAGACGGGGTGTGTACCTGTTACCTAACCTGCTGACATCGGCTGCGCTTTTTGCTGGTTTCTATTCGATCATCTCAGGTATCAACGGAAAATTTGAACCCGCCGCAATTGCCATTATTGTCGCCGGTCTGCTGGATGGGCTGGATGGACGGGTAGCCCGTCTCACCAATACCCAGAGTGATTTTGGCGAGCAATACGACAGCCTGTCGGATCTGATATCGTTTGGTCTTGCACCTGCATTGCTGGCATTCAACTGGTCACTCTCCAGCCTTGGGGAAATCAGCACAATGGCCGGCAAACTCGGCTGGTTAGCCGCTTTTCTTTTCATGGCTTGCGCCGCCTTACGACTGGCGCGCTTCAACACGCAGGTGGGAATTGCAGACAAACGCTATTTTCAGGGCCTGGCCAGCCCGGCTGCGGCGGGAACACTTGTATTCACGATCTGGTTTTTTGTCGATAACGGAGTTGCCGGGGAAACCGTTCGATGGTTGATTTTTTTTGAGATCATAGCACTGGGTATCTTGATGTTTTCCAATGTCCGCTATTACAGTTTCAAGGCTGGCCCGGGCGGTGATAAAGTACCCGGTGTCTGGTTGTTGCTGGCATTGCTGATTATCGTTTTGTTGGCACTTGATCCACCCGTCATGGGAATGCTTTTGGGTATTGCCTACGTGGTATCTGGACTGCTGATAACTATCGCAGGGCGGCGAAACTGGAAGCTCAAACGACACCAGAGGCTACCCCGGGAAACGAAAATTGAACCGGACATCGGATCGTCAACGGTAGTTGATGGGGCTGACTCTGAAGACCAGCAGGATTCCGGCACCGGCGGTGGTCATGCTTAGCAGCAGGCAACAGGACTACCTGGATGCGATGGAAATCGGGGTCTGGAGTTTACGTGAACCCATCGCGCCCGAAGCGGATGTTGCAACGAGATCGTGCGCAACTGAAATTGAGTCCGGGTAGCGGTGGAACACTACTGATATGTGCTGCTGATACCGATTCAGCCAGTCTCCTGGCTAACGATATCAACCGGGTCATGGGCGGTACGCCGGTCTGGGCGTGGCCGTTCGCTGATACCGGTGCAGTTAATTTGACCCGGGCTGTTGAAGAGAACCTTTTCACGACGGTAGCTATTTTTGGCAAGGAGTTGGCCGCTCAGTTTTTTGACGACGAACTGCCTGGTCATTTGAATTCGGCGAACCTGGTGCTGTTACCATCAATGCAGGATATTCAAAACCGGGCCGAGGCGCGTCGCTTGCTTTGGACGACCTTTTGCCGATCCGGAATGCTCGAAACAGGCTAACGTGCTTTGACCGCAATAGCTGACAGGAAACACCCCCTGATCCGGCGTCTTGACCTTGGGGACGTGGATCGGATTTATGAAATAGAAGTACTTGCCTATCCCTTTCCATGGTCGCGTAGTCTCTTTGTGGATTGTCTGAATGCCGGTTATGCCTTTTTTGGCCTGCAAATAGGAAAGGACCTGGCCGGATATACAATATTTAACTGGGCCGTTGGTGAAGCACATTTGCTGAATCTTTGCGTACACCCCGACTGGCAACACCGGGGCTATGGCAGTTTGTTACTGGAGTACACAATCAATCATGTCGTAAGACATGAAAACGAAGCAATGTTTCTCGAGGTACGCGCCAGTAATTTACATGCTACAAGGCTCTACAAGAACAGGGGCTTCAAGATCATAGGAAGCAGACGCTCCTATTACCAGGCAGGTGAAGGCCGTGAGGATGCCATCGTTATGCGTCTGGAGTTTCGTTCCATTGATCCGGGCTAGTCGAGCAGTTTTTCCAGTTTTTCGATTTGGGCCTTGAAGCCCCCGACTTTGGTTTTGTGTGCTACCAGCCGTTGCTGCTCCTGTTCGACGACAGCGCGCGGTGCATTATCAACAAACCGGCTGTTACCCAGTTTGCCCTCAGATCGTTTCAAATCCGCGACTTCGCGTTCGAGCAATTTGCCGAGACGTGCCAATTCGTCCTGCAAATCGACCAGACCTTTAAGTGACACCAGTACTTTAAGATCGGCCACCATTGCTACGGAATATTCAGAGGTGTCGGCATCCTCCTCAAGCCACTGACTCGCACCGATTCTTCCGACACCTGAAAGCAGGGTCGCGAACTGTCTTTGCCGCTCCCTGTCGGACGCCGAGCCCGCCTGGAATGCAACATCCAGAATTTTGCCGGGTGCTACATTCAGCTCTGCACGTATGGTCCTCACGCCCTGCAAAACTTTCTGCAACCAGCCAATGTCATCTTCAGCCTGTTCGTCGATATCGCCAGCATGGGGAAATGCCTGCAACATGATTGTTTCACCTTCGATCTTCAGCGGTGTTTTCAGACGTTGCCAGATCTCTTCGGTGATAAATGGCATGAACGGGTGCAGCGTGCGCAGGCTGCATTCAAGAACATGTAACAAGGTATAACGGGTGGCGTTCTGCTCATCTGCAGAGCCTTTTTGAATGACCGGTTTAGACAGCTCAAGGTACCAATCGCAATATTCATTCCAGATAAATTCATACAGACGCTGAGAGGCGAGATCAAGCCGGTACTCATTGATATGCGTGCTCACATCGGCAATCATTTTGTTCATACGCGATACGATCCAACGATCTGCCGCACTGGATTGAGGTACAGCATGCACCTGCGTGATCCGTGGTGCTCATCAGTACATATCGCGCTGCATTCCATAGTTTGTTGCAGAAATTCCGATTGCCATCCACACGCCCGAGATCAAAACGAATGTCACGGCCGTTGGTGGCAAGGGCTGCAAATGTGAAGCGAACCGCGTCACAACCGAATGCGGACGTACCCTCCGGGAAGTCTGTACGAATGTTCTTCTCAATCAATGGCGCCATCTGCGGTTGCATAAGACCGCTGGTGCGCTTTTTAATCATGTCTTCCAGGCTGATACCATCAATCAGGTCGATGGGATCAAGCACATTGCCCTTGGATTTGGACATCTTTTGTCCGTGGGCATCACGGATCAGACCGTGCACGTAAACCTCGCGGAAAGGTACATCGCCCATGAACTTCAGACCCATCATGATCATCCGGGCTACCCAGAAGAATATGATATCGAAGCCGGTAACCAGCACGTTGGTCGGGTAGTACTTATCCAGCCGTGGTGTTTTGTCAGGCCAGCCAAGTGTGCTGAAGGGCCACAGGGCTGAAGAAAACCACGTGTCGAGCACGTCCTCATCCTGCTTTAACGGAACATCATCGCCAAGACCGCTGCGTTGACGGGCATCCGCTTCATCATATCCAACATGAATTGAACCATCGGGCGCATACCAGGCCGGTATCCGGTGACCCCACCATAACTGGCGGGAAATGCACCAGTCTTCTATGCGGTGCATCCAGTCAAAATAGGTTTTGCTCCAGTTTTCGGGGACGAAGCGTATGTCCCCGTTCTCAACTGCTGCAATTGCCGGTTTGGCCAGTGGCGCAATTTTTACGTACCACTGGTCGGTGAGGTAAGGCTCAACCACCGCTCCGGACCTGTCACCGTGTGGAACCATCAGCACATGGGGTTCAATTTTTTCCAGCAGACCTGCAGCTTCCAGATCAGCCACGATCTGCTTGCGGGCAGCGAAGCGGTCAAGACCCCGGTAGGCTTCCGGCGCGTCATCATTGATGCTGGCATCATCATTGAGGACGTTAATCACCGGTAGCTGATGACGTTTGCCCATTTCATAGTCATTGAAATCATGAGCCGGGGTGATCTTCACACAACCGGAGCCAAACTCGATATCCACATAGCTGTCAGTGATCACCGGGATACGACGTCCGGTTAACGGCAGTTCCAGTTCGATACCATGCAGGTCGGTGTAGCGGGGGTCATCGGGGTTGACCGCAACTGCCGTGTCACCCAGCATTGTTTCCGGCCGGGTGGTGGCGACCACGATGTAACCCTTGCCATCCACTCTCGGGTAACGAATATGCCAAAGATAGCCGTTTTCTTCTTCGGAGATGACTTCCAGGTCGGATAATGCGGTATGCAGTACCGGGTCCCAGTTCACCAGTCGTTTACCCCGGTAGATCAGGTCTTCGTGGTATAGCTCCACAAAAACCCTGGTCACTGCGCGCGACAGGTCTTCATCCATGGTGAAACGGTCGTGCTCCCAGTCTACCGACGCACCCAGGCGACGCATCTGTTTCTCAATCTGACCACCGGATTCTTTCTTCCAGTCCCAGACTGCTTCAACAAATTTCTCCCGGCCAATATCGTGACGGGATATACCATCGTCAGCCAGTTGGCGCTCAACCACCATCTGAGTGGCGATGCCGGCATGATCCATACCGGGTTGCCACAGGACGGAATCGCCCTGCATGCGGTGAAAGCGTGACAGAACATCCATAATGGTGTCCTGAAAGGCGTGGCCCATATGCAGGTTGCCGGTCACATTGGGTGGCGGCAGCATGATGCAGTAGGGTTGTTCTTCCTGGTTGGGTGAGAAATAGCCTTTTTCTTCCCACAGTTGGTACCAACGTCCCTCGATGGCGTCCGGTTGATAACTCTTTTCCATTATTTGTTGATCTCGTGGGTCTGGGGATTGAGGCCCTGATTGCGGTAGATTCTGAATTTCACCCTGGAGGCTTCCTTTTCATTGTCGGCGTAAGGAACAATTTCCAACACCCGGCTGAATCTTTCCGGTTGTGGAACAGCCTCAGGGCAAAGGTTAATCACCACGTCCGCCGGATTCAAGCCTGAAAGCGTACCAATATTAACCGGCGCCTTTGCGGCATCCTGCGTCACCGGCTCTGGCATGTGGAATAAACCGTCCTTCCGGATATTGCCACATCAGTTCATCCAGTTGTTCACTGGATGCGTCCGAGGTCGTGATGATGAAAATTTTCTGTTCTCTTTCCAGTGCCATCAACGCGAGGCGGCAGGCCAGTTTATCTGCCCCGGGTGAAGACTCTCCAAGCAGGTAAAAATCGACCTGGCAGGATTGAGAATGGTTGATTTCGCCGGACAATGGTCAAAAAACTCAGCGTCAGTTATATCAGGCCTGTCGATCAGGCCTGGTTGATCAAGAACTGGGTCAACAGGCCAACCGGTCTGCCGGTTGATCCTTTATCGCCACCCCAGATCCAGGTTGATCCTGCGCAATCAATATGAGCCCATCGCTGGTCTTTGGTAAAGCGCGAAAGAAAGCAGCCTGCGGTGATGCTGCCAGCCGCCATGCCACCGACATTCTTCATGTCCGCGAAAGGCGGACTTGAGCTGTGACTGGTAATCATCCCAGAGCGGCAGACGCCAGCCCCGGTCTACGGCTGTCTGACCCGCTTCGATCAACTCGTCGGCAAGGTCGTCATGCTTGCTCATGATGACCGAGGCATGGTGTCCGAGCGCGATCACGGCGGCACCCGTCAGGGTGGCAACATCGATCAGGGCGGCCGGATTGAATCGCTGGCTGTAAGTCAGTGCATCGCATAATACCAGGCGGCCTTCCGCGTCGGTATTAAGAACTTCAATGGTTTTTCCTGACATCGAGGTGAGCACATCACCGGGGCGGTAGGCATTACCATCCGGCATATTTTCGGCGGCGGCTACGATACAGATCAGGTTGATCGGAAGTTGCATATCCGCGCAGGCTTCAAATGCTCCGATCACGCTGGCGGCACCACCCATATCAAACTTCATTTGCTCCATATTCGGGCCGGGTTTTAGCGATAGACCACCACTATCGAAAGTTATGCCCTTGCCAACAAAAACGATGGGTCGGACTGGTTTCGTCCTTACCCTGGTATTTGAGAACGATCAGTTTTGACTCATGTTGGCTGCCGCGTCCAACTGCCAGCAAGGCCGACATCTTGAGTTCGGCCATTTGATCCTCATCGAGGATTTCCAGACTGACATTTTCGTAGTTGTTTGCAATCTCCTGTGCAGTCTCTGCCAGGTAGGCAGGATTGCAGATATTGGGAGGCAGGTTGCCGAGTTCTGTTGAGCGCAAGTAGCCTTTGGCAATATCCGCTGGCTTCCTTCAGGGCGGCCTGCATATGAGCATCTGCATTGAATGAAACACTGCTCAACGGTTGCTTGTCATCATCTTTGGGCGCCTTGGTGGCTGTGTAGCGATAGTTGGTCTTTTCCAGGTTGACCGCAGCCTGGCGAAGACGCCAATAATCTGTCGTATGGGTTACGTCGATTTCGTGCAAACAGAAATGGGCGCTGGTGGTGGCATGGTCATTTAAAAAGGTACCTGCACTCGAGCAGACTCTGTCGTAGCGTACGTTGTTGAACTTTTCAGCTTCACCGCAACCCAGAACAAGGATCCGTTTTGCGGCCACGCCTTTGAGTCCATGCAATAAAGTTGTTTCCTTCCAGTCTGTACCAACGTCACCACTGTTTATCAGTTGCTGAAGTGCGCCATCGCTGGCTTTATCAACCAGTTCTGCCGATCCTTGCAGGGGTATATCTTCGAAAACACCGATGACCAGGCAATCAGTTTCAAGGGCTGTCGCCAGGGTTGTGTCTAGTGTAAATTTCATTATTTTTAAGATCCTTTGCCGAACCCCCGGTTCTGAAAATCGCCGGTGAGCCGTGTAACACTGCTAGAATGCGGACGAATCAGGCATTCTACTAGATTTATTAGCGAAGATACTAATATTGAGCATACTGCAGAAATACATATTTCGAGAGTGGTTCTGGACTGCGCTGGCTGTAAGCATTGTGCTTGTCATTGTATTGCTGGGTGCTTACCTGAGCGATATGCTCAAGGATATTGCCGGTGGCCGGATTCCGGCGGGGCTTTTGGGTGTGCAGTTGCTGCTGCACATGCCGGAAACGTTGGGCAATATTTTGCCATTGGCGGGATTTGTTGCAGTCATGTGGGGTCTGGGTCGTTTTTATCGGGATCAGGAAATGGCCGTCATGCGCTCCAGCGGTTTCGATTGGAGAAAACTGTTAAAACCACTTTTGAGCCTGATGATTCCAATGGCGGTTATGCTGTTGGTGCTGGGTTTATCGATTGCGCCCACCGCTGCACGCATGGCCGAGGAACAACTTGAAGCGGCGTTTCGTTCGGCCGCTGTCTGGGGATTGCAGGCAGGCAAGTTTCATGTGCTTAGACAGGGTGAACTGATTTTATATGCTGAAGCCATCGGGGATGACGGCAGCACGCTGAAAAATATTTTCATCAAGCAGCGCCATGAAGAAAGGGAGCAAGTCTGGGTGGCTCAAAAGGGCCGTTACTGGATGAATTCCAATACAGGTGATCGTTACCTGGTTCTTGAAGATGGCAAAGTTACGGATGTCGCGCCCGGGCAGCTTGATTTGCGGGTATTGAGCTTTGCACGCAATGATCTGCGTTTACCGGAACCTGAGTTCCGAAAACGAAAGAACGCAAAGATCAATTCGATACCATCGATGGAGTTGCTCAAAAACGGTGATGTTGAATCCATCGCAGAATTGCAATGGCGTCTGTCTCCCGCGATCAGTGTCATCATACTGGGCTTGCTGGCCATTCCCCTCGCGCATTCGGAGCCCCGTGAAGGCAGGGGTGTCAGGATTGTGCTCGGTATCCTGGTTTACATACTTTATGGTAATTTACTTTACCTGTGCCGTACCTGGGTTATAGATGGGGTACTTCCTACCTATATCGGGATGTGGTGGGTTCATGTGGTTTTTCTCATCATCAGTTTCCTGTGGATTCGGCGGCAGGGGCGGTTTCCTGTTAAGGCGAACCTGACTTGATAAGAACAGTAGACAGGTATATCGGTAAAACAGCCATTCTTGGAATTTTGCTTGTGTGGGTCAGTTTCACGGTCCTGATGATGATGTTCAGCGTATTGGGTGAATTGCGCGACACCACGGCCAATTACAGTGCCTCTGACGCATTCTGGTTTGTGTTGCAAACCGGCCCGAGACTGGCTTACCAGATCTTTCCCGTGTCAGCCCTGATGGGCTCGCTGCTGGGTATCGGTAGTCTCGCAAGTGCCAACGAACTGGTTGCTTTTCGGGTATCGGGTGTGTCGAGGTTGAGGTTGGCACTTGCAGGCATGGTCGGAACCTTGTTGATCACGATACCGGTAATGGCGGTCGGGGAATGGATGGCACCCGATGCTGAGCAGCAGGCTCGTGCATTCAGACTAAATCAGCTTGTAGGCCAGGTCATCATTGGCGGCACATCCGGCATGTGGATCAGGGATGGCAGTGATATTGTCAATATCCGCCGGCCTCTACTCACTGCAGACCGTGGACAGCAGTCGATTAATTTTCAGGAAATTGAAATTCACCATTTTGATGGATTTGCGGGATTGCAGAAAATTACCCGCGCTGACAGTGCATTTTTTGATGGTAAACAGTGGACGCTTGAGGGTGTTTCCATCATAGAAATTGGCAAGTCGGAAGTGATTCCTTTGGAGTTGGAGCGAACTCCGTGGGTTTCAGGGGTCAAACCTGAGTTGCTCGAATCGGCTGTAACCCGCCCGTTTTACCTTTCGATAAGGGCCTTGTGGGACCAGTTGAAATATCTGCAAAGCAATGGTCTGGATGACAGGATTTATCAATCCGCATTTTGGGAGAAGATCATGTACCCGTTTGCGATTATTGCACTGGTCCTTGCCGGTATGCCTTTCGTTTTTGGGTCTTCCAGACATCACAACCATGGTTTCAGACTTTTTATCGGCATGACGCTCGGTGGTATGTTCATGTTGATTAATGCCGCCTCACAAAATCTTGCAACAGCTTATTCACTGCCGGTTGCACTCAGTACGGCGATGCCATCAGTCATTCTGATGATAATTGCCATCACTATTTTGCGACGTTCCGCTTGAAGTCTTATTGCGTTGCACTGTACCGTCGTTTACGACACTAGTGTTTGTTCTGCTTGATCAAAATGGTACGCGCAGCCAGGTCGTGCCAACCCCGGTTTTTGGAGTCCACCAATGCCCAAAGAATACCGAGACCAAGGGCGCCCAATGAAACCACGCCAACAAAGAACCGTACCAGGCATCCAAGCCATGAAATCATCTGACCATCATAGCTGACAAGCCTTACCCGCCAGGCGCGCATACCTACTGTCATACCCCCGTAGCGCCAGCATCCACCCAGGTATGCAAAGCACACTGCGAGCAGCCAGAGAGTGAACCAGAAGTCACGCATAGCGACCTTGTCAACATCACCGAATGGCAGTGCAACAGCCGCGGCCAAAATCAGCAAACCCAGCAGAATGAGCGTATCGTACAACATGACCAGCAACCTGCGGGTAAATGTGCAGTAGACGTTATCGGGCGACACAATGGGTTGATTTTTGTGCAATGTGAAAGCCCCTTATTTACCGGCTCAAAGATGTGTGTCACAGCAATTCATAAGTCTATCCCACCTATAACATATTTCTGCAATCGATTAAGTTATCATTAATGTCATGGATGAACTACATGCGTGAGGAACAGGCCGGGAGACGATGGTGAAAACCGGTTCACAAGACCCTGCCAGGGGTGTAGAACAGGATCCGGTTATTGAACGTTTCCTGGATAAAATTTGGGCCGAACGCGGACTCAGCGATAACAGTCTGCAAAGTTATCGTCATGACCTGTTGAACTTGCAGGCCCGGCTTGCCATTCGGGGCAAGTCTCTCGCACTGGCAACCCGGGAAGACCTTTTGGCGATACTTGCAGCCGAAATGCGACAAGGCAAAAGTCCCCGCTCGCTATCGCGATACCTTGTCTGCCTATCGTCAGTTCTATCGCTGGCTGGTAAGTGAAGGAACAATCGAAAGCGATCCTGTCGCTTTGATCGAGAGCCCTAAAACCGGCCGTGGGCTGCCCAAGGCATTAAGCGAAGAACAGGTCGAATCTCTGCTCGCAGCGCCGGATACCGGAACCCCGCTGGGCTTGCGTGACAGGGCCATGTTGGAGTTGATGTATGCCACTGGGCTGCGGGTGAGTGAACTGGTGGGTCTGCAACTGTCCAATATCAATCTGAACCAGGGTGTTGTCCGGGTGATGGGCAAAGGGCAGAAAGAACGACTGGTGCCGATTGGAGATGAAGCGGATGAAAGTCTGAAGGCCTATCTGTTATGCGGCAGGCCTGAACTTTTGAAAGGCGTACAAACCGATGACGTGTTTGTTACCACGCGCAAATCAGGAATGACACGACAGGCGTTCTGGTACATGGTGCGCCGATATGCCGCCCTTTGCGATATATCACGAAAGCTGTCACCACACATGTTACGTCACTCGTTTGCGACCCACCTGCTCAATCACGGGGCGGACCTGCGTGTTGTGCAGTTGTTGCTCGGGCATAGCGATCTCTCCACCACACAGATTTATACACACATTGCCCGCGAGGGCTTGAAACGTATGCATGAGGCTCATCACCCGCGTGGATAGTAAAATCCATCTCTTTGGGCAGATTTATGGGTTGAACTTTTCCCCGCATACATGTCAAATGCAAATCAGGCACAGAACAAAACAAGACCGGAGAAAATTAATGAATCGAATACTGCTTTTAGTTACGGCTTTAGTAACTTGTTTTTTGATGTCAACGGTGAATGCAGACTCCGGGGAAGACCAGGGTTTCGATGCCGTTGAGACCAAAATACGAACTTTGGTCCCCAATGCGACAACCATCGCGGTTTCGGAAACACCCATCGCAGGTATATTGCAGGTCCAGATCAATAGTGACATCGTTTATGTGACTGCCAACGGCCAGTACCTGTTACAGGGTCAGATCATGGATATTGACACACATGCCAACCTCACCGACCAGGCCAAGTCCGGTATTCGTCTGGGCCTGATGACAGATGTGAAGCTGGATGAGCAGATCACTTTTTCTCCGGAACAACCAGAATACGATTTAGTCGTGTTTACGGATATTGATTGTGGTTACTGCAGAAAGCTTCATAACCAGATGGAAGGTTACAACGAGCAAGGCATTGCAATCCATTACATGGCATTTCCGCGAGCCGGCATCGGCTCGGATTCATATGACAAGTTTGTGTCCGTATGGTGCGCTGATGATCAAAAAGAAGCACTGACATTGGCTAAAAACGGAACCGACCCCGAGCCGCAAAAATGCACGAATCCGATAGCCGATCAGTATGAGTTGGGTCGTGAAGTCGGTGTGACCGGCACGCCGGCGATGCTCACAAGCGATGGCTCATTGATACCCGGTTATATGCCGCCTGAACAATTACGTCAACGGCTGGAATCCCTGAACGCAGCTGCTGAATAAGCCAGTCACACTCAGCAGTAGGTCGTTTGAACGCAGAGACCCCGTCACCCGTGGCGGGGTCTCTGCATTCCGGAATTCCGAGTATCTGATAAAGCGCCAAATTGCTGCTCATTTTCTACTGGTCAACCGTTATAATGTCGTCTGTTAATTCGGGAGTAATGCTTTGACGGGGTTTACCTACCTGCTCGGTGGTCCGGCTTTTTCAGAATTCCATAGGCAAAAACTTGTTGATGATATGCATCGGCAAGCAGGTCAGGAGTTTTTGTTCACTGCGCAATTCGTCTATTTTGTTGAAAGCCCGCAAGACCTTTCAAAAGCTGAGTCAGAACGACTCGAAGCGCTGCTGCAGGCGGAGTCGGTAAACCACCCTGGTGGTTTTCCTGGTTCAGTCCCACCAACCACTGATGTCGGGGCAGGCCAGTCTCCCGACCTGCTTTCCCCTGTTCGCATACCCTCCGGCGTATTACTGGTCGTGCCCCGCCTGGGGACGCAGTCACCCTGGTCTACCAAGGCAACCGATATTGCACACAGGTGCGGGTTGGATACGATCAGTCGAATCGAAAGGGGCACCTTGTTCAGGCTACCTCCTGACGCGCTCGAAGAGCAAGTAGTCACCGTCATCAAACCCCTCATCCACGACCGAATGACACAAACGGTACTGACTGACCTGGAGGCTGCGCGAGCATTGTTTGAACACCATCCTGCCAGGCCCCTGGGCGTAACAGACCTGTCCGTAGATGCTCAACAAGCCCTCGAAAAGGCTAACCGCGAGCTTGGCCTGGCATTGTCCGCAGCCGAGATAGCGTACCTGATTACCGCTTACAATGAACTCGGCCGGAACCCCACGGACGCAGAACTGATGATGTTCGCACAGGCCAATTCCGAGCACTGTCGTCACAAGATATTCAACGCCAGTTGGACCCTGGATAGTGAGGCTCAGGACCTTTCCTTGTTTGCCATGATCAGGAACACCCATGCGCAAAATCCGGATGGCGTTCTGTCCGCTTACCACGATAACTCTGCGGTCATCGAAGGTCGCCGCAACAAGCGCTTCTTTCCTGCGCCCGGCAGCGGTGAATATGCCTGGCTGGATGAAGAAGTGGGTATACAGATCAAGGTAGAAACACATAATCACCCCACGGCAATTTCGCCATTTCCCGGTGCTGCAACCGGCTCCGGAGGAGAGATCCGAGATGAAGCAGCAACCGGTCGTGGTGCGCGGCCAAAGGTCGGTCTGAGCGGGTTTTCGGTTTCCAATCTGTTGTTGCCGGACAGGCCTCGGGACTGGGAGGAAAACTCTGGTAAACCCGACCGTATTGCCAGCGCGCTGGATATCATGATTGAAGGACCGGTAGGCGCGGCCTCATTCAATAACGAATTCGGCCGCCCGGCACTGACAGGTTATTTCCGTACTTTCGAACAATCCATCGGTGGTCGACTCTGGGGATATCACAAACCCATTATGCTTGCCGGTGGCCTGGGCAATATACGTCCCGGGCACATTGAAAAACTGCGACTGCCTGCAGGTTCCGCAGTGATCGTATTGGGTGGGCCGGCCATGTTGATTGGTCTCGGTGGCGGAGCAGCATCCTCGGTCGGCAGCGGGCAGGGGAACGAAGAATTGGATTTCGCATCAGTGCAGCGTGGTAATCCTGAAATGGAGAGACGTTGCCAGGAGGTTATTGACCGTTGTTGCGCAATGGGTGAGGCCAATCCGATTGTATCCATTCACGATGTCGGTGCTGGCGGGTTGTCCAATGCGTTGCCAGAGTTGTTGAATGACAGCGAGCGTGGCGGCATTTTGGAGTTACGGGAGATTCCCAGTGCGGATGGTGCGATGTCACCCATGGAAATCTGGTGCAATGAGTCGCAGGAACGTTATGTGCTCGGCGTAGAGCGTGACCGCCTGAAAGAGTTTGAGTTTTTATGTCAGCGTGAACGCTGTCCTTATGCCGTGTTGGGAACAGTCACCGATGAGCGCAAGCTGCGTTTAAACGACGCATTGTTGCATGAGCCGCCAGTCGATCTGCCATTGGAAGTGTTGCTCGGAAAGACACCCAAACTACACCGCAATGCTACTTCCGGGGCGGTAAGCCCGCTATCAGATCTGCCAGGTCAAACATCCCTGCAAGACGATCTTGTCAAGGTATTGCGTTTTCCGGCGGTTGGAAGCAAGTCTTTTTTGATCACCATCGGTGACCGTTCGGTCGGCGGGCTCGTGGCGCGTGATCAGATGGTAGGGCCCTGGCAGGTGCCGGTGGCGGATTCATCCGTAAGCTTGCATAGTTTTCATGGTTATGCCGGTGAGGCCATGGCAATAGGGGAACGCACACCGTTGGCAGTGGTTAATAGCCCGGCTGCAGCCAGGATGGCCGTGACCGAGGCGATTACCAATATTGCCAGCGCACCGATCGCCCGTCTCGCCGACGTTCGCTTGTCTGCCAACTGGATGGCAGCTGCCGGAGAAGAAGGCCAGGATGCAGCGCTCTATGCGGCAGTTAAAGCGATCGGGATGGAGTTGTGTCCCGCATTGGGGATTGCTATCCCGGTAGGCAAGGATTCCCTGTCACTCAAAACTGACTGGACAGATAACAACCAGCCAAGACATATGCTCGCTCCGGTTTCACTGGTTGTCTCTGCTTTTGCACCGGCCACCGATGCCCGCCTGGCGCTCACGCCGCAATTGAAAGTAAGCGATGAAGCCAATTGCCTGTTGATGATTGATCTCGGTCATGGCCTGGACCGTTTGGGCGGGTCTTGCCTGGAGCAGGTTCACGGAAAGTTCAGTGAGCGGGTTCCGGACCTGGATAATGCCCATGACCTGGCAGGTTTTTTTGCAGCCATCCAGGAGCTTATGGCTGCCGGTCAAATACTGGCCTACCATGATCGATCTGATGGCGGTTTGATTACCACCCTCTGCGAAATGGCATTTTCGGCGCGTTGCGGGCTGGAGTTATTTTTTGAAACAAGCCTCGGTAATGATCCTGATGGCTTGCGTGCCCGTTTGTTCGCGGAAGAGCCTGGCGCCGTTATCCAGGTTGCTGAATCAGAAAAACAACAGGTGCTAAACTGTTTTGCAAAGCATGGCCTGGAAGAACTGTTGGTGGAAATTGGTAAAGCGGTCAGTGGCCAGACCCTCAGCATAAAGGCCGGTGGACGTGTTTGCCTGCAAAGTAACCTGGCTAATCTTCACCAGGCCTGGAATGAAACCAGCTTTGAAATTCAGAAATTACGCGACCATCCGCATTGTGCGGAGGAAGAGTTCGCTCAAACCCTCGCGTGGAGTCAGCCTTTTTTAAAGCCCAAGTTGAGTTTTGACCCTTTACACAATCCGGTAACGCCGGCTATCGCCAGACGACCGAAACCTGCCATTGCGATTTTGCGGGAACAGGGCGTCAATGGACAGGTTGAGATGGCCGCGGCGTTTGACCTGGCGGGTTTCAGGGCAATCGATGTGCATATGTCAGATTTACTCGAAAAACGAACAAGTCTGTCGGAATTTCAGGGTCTGGTGGCATGTGGTGGTTTTTCTTATGGTGATGTTTTGGGCGCAGGTCGGGGTTGGGCGGCTTCCGTTCTGTACCAGGCGGAACTCAGAGACCAGTTCGCAGCATTCTTTGAACGATCTGACCGTTTCGCACTCGGGGTTTGTAATGGTTGCCAGATGCTCTCTTCGCTAAAGGACATCATACCGGGCAGCGAAAGCTGGCCGGAGTTTGTGGCCAACCGCTCAGGCCAGTTTGAAGCACGTCTTAGCCTGGTAAAGGTGACGGATTCGGCTTCGTTGTTTTTCACCGGCATGGCCGGCAGTCTGCTGCCGGTGGCCACTGCACATGGTGAGGGACGCGCACAATTCGGCGGACAGTCGCTGCCACAGACCCAAATAGCACTGCAGTATGTGAACGGGGATGGAAATAGCATGAGTGAATATCCACAAAATCCGAACGGGTCTCCGCTTGGTATTACCGGTTTGTGCAATACCGATGGCCGCATAACGATCATGATGCCTCACCCTGAAAGAACCTTGCGTACAGTCAATTTTTCCTGGGCCCCGGAACACTGGCCGGAGCTTTCTCCGTGGCAGCGTATCTTCCTGAATGCAAGACTCTGGGTACAATGATGAAACTACAGGCAGTTAACCAGGAATTGCGATTGAGCGAATTACTGATCCTGGCGTTTCTATGGATGGTGTTCGGTTTCATGCTGTGGTATTACCTGAGCGCCTTTCACGGGACCCCGGTGCGCATACTGGCAAGTGAAATTCTATCTGCATTGCTCGGTAGTGATTTTCTGAACATCATAGTCAACCCGGACCGGCACTACCTGTTCCAGGTACAAACAAATATACCTTTCCAGTTCCCGGATGGAAGTCGCGAATCTTTGGGCTTTATCGTTAACCCGTTGATCTACGGTTTCGGTTTGCCATTACTGTTCGGACTGGTGATGGCGTCAGGTGATCGTTTGCTAAGGAAAATCGCTGTTTTGCTGGGTGGGTATGTGGTTGTCATGCTGGTGCAGGTATGGGGTGTAGTCTGGCAGTCATTGAAGATGCTGGCATTCAATTTCGGTGAGGAAGCCCACCAGGTCGTTATGGCTGCCGGAATTTCAGATGAATTGATCGCTTTGTGCTATCAATTGGGTGTTTTAATACTCCCGCCCCTGGTACCAATTATTTTATGGGTGTTGGCGAACTGGGCGTTGATTGAACAATTTACCGGATGGCAAAAGAACACGGATTCGAGATAACGGGAACTGTCAAAGCAAAACCATGGTCTCTGTCCTCGACGCTGTCATCCAGCACCGGTGTACTGCATCGTAATTAAGAGCCATTAATTACGATGCAGTACACTGGTATTCGAACTGACAGATAGGGCTATAATTTCCACAAGGAATCAAACTCCCAAGGGATATTACGTGCAAGCAACCGAAGAGCTACAAAGCAACGAAGAAAAGCAACCCAATGCCGTTGAGTACGAGGTATGTGCTCACCTGATCGATAGTGGTCGGTTGAAGAAGCCAGATCTCAAGCGTGCCGAGACGTTTCGTGACCAGAATGGCGGTAACCTGATCACATTGCTGGTTCGTCTCGGGCTCGTTTCTGAGCGTGATGTGGCCGAGGCGGAGTCCAGTCTGCTGGAACTGCCATTGATATCAACCGCTGATTTGCCGGAGGAAGCACCGGATATTGGCAAGCTCTCATTGCGGTATTTGAAACAGAACCTGCTGTTGCCGGTGAGTGTCACCGATACCGACATGGTTGTTGTAATGGCCAATCCCAGGGATGAATACGCACTCAAGGCACTGGCCATGGCCAGCGGCAAAACCATTCGTCCACAGGTGGGTGTGGCATCTGAAATAGAGAACGGGATTGAGAAAATGTATGGCGTTGGCCGCAGTGCCATGGGCCAGATTGTCGATACGCTCGGCGAGGAAGATGACGCACTGGAAGATGTTGAACATCTGCGTGACCTGGCTTCCGAGGCACCGGTCATACGGCTGGTTAACCTGATTATGCAACGCGCGGTGGAAGCGCGGGCATCGGATATTCATATTGAACCGTTCGAAAACCGGCTCAAAGTCCGATACAGGATAGACGGTGTGTTACAGGAGGTGGAAGCTCCACCGGCCAGTTCCACCGCCGCGGTCATTTCCCGTGTCAAGATCATGGCCCGCTTGAATATCGCTGAGCGACGTCTTCCACAGGATGGCCGCATAATGCACCGGGTACAGGGCAAGGAACTGGATTTGCGTGTTTCAACCGTACCCACCTCTCATGGTGAGAGCGTGGTAATGCGTATTCTCGATCGTGAAAGTATTGTTCTGGATTTTGATGCACTGGGCTTTGATGAAGACTTAAAAAAATCCTTCGTCAAAGAGTTGGAGATGCCACATGGCATTATCCTCGTCACCGGCCCTACCGGCTCGGGTAAAACGACAACCCTGTATACGGCGCTCAGCCAGATCAACACCCCTGCAAGAAAAATCATCACCGTAGAAGATCCGGTGGAATATCAGCTTGAAGGCATCAATCAGATCCAGGCGCAATCATCCATCGGTCTTGATTTTGCCCACGCATTGCGGGCCATTGTCCGTCAGGATCCGGATGTCATCATGATCGGTGAAATGCGTGATCTGGAAACTGCCCGAATCGCAATCCAGTCTGCACTGACCGGTCACCTCGTGTTGTCAACCATCCATACCAATGATGCAGCGGGTGGTATCACCCGTATGCTGGACATGGGTGTGGAAGATTATCTGCTGACATCTACCGTCAACGCCATCCTGGCCCAGCGCCTGGTAAGGACCCTCGGTAAAGGAGCCAGGGAGAAAGTGCAATTGTTGCCGGAAGTTGCGGCAGAAATTGGTTTTGGGAAATTCCTGGAACAAGACAGCTATACCGTGTACCGACCCATCGCAAGTGAGGAGAACCCAAGCGGTTATTTTGGCCGGACCAGTATTCTGGAATTGTTGAAAATGACAGACTCCATCCGTCGGCTGATCATGCAACAGGCAACGTCGGGGGAGATTCATGACATGGCCGTCCAGCAAGGCATGCGAACCATGTACCATGATGGTCTGCTGAAGTGTCTGCAAGGTGTCACCACGCTTGAAGAAGTACTCAGAGTGACACAGGAAGCCTGATGCCGCTATTTGAATACAAGGCGGTTTCTCCGTCTGGTGAAACCGTGCGCGGGACGATGGAAGCCGCTTCAAAGGATTGGGTAATCGCCAAGCTTCAGGAAGGCGGCAATATTCCCCTTTCGGCTAACGAAGCCGGTAAGGGTGGTTTCAGCCTTGATTTTCTGAGCCTCAAAAGACGGGGTATGAATACGCGTGAGGTCGGGCAGTTTACGCAACAGTTGGCCACATTGCTGGGTGCCGGGTTGCCGCTTGACCGATCACTCCAGGTTTTGCTCGAGTTGTCTGAAAATGACCGAATCAAACAGACCGTATCCGCCGTGCGGGACCAGGTGAGAGAAGGTGGTAGCCTGTCAGAAGCACTGGATGCTCAACATGGTTCATTCAGCAGGTTGTTTATCAATATGGTGCGCGCCGGTGAAATCGGCGGGTCGCTGGCGACCACGCTGGATCGCCTGGCAGATTATCTGGAACGCTCCAAAGACCTGAAAGACAGCGTGGTTTCGGCCATGGTATACCCGATAATGCTAATGGTACTGGCTGGTGGTTCACTGGTTCTGCTACTGGTTTATGTCATCCCGCAGTTCACACCGATTTTTGAAGAACTGGGTGGCGATCTTCCATTGATTACCAAGATGGTATTGGCGGTTGGCAGTATTCTCCAAAACTTCTGGTGGGGGCTTATCGGATTGACCATACTCGTTGTGGTTTTGTTTCGCCGCATGCTGGCCGACCCGGAAAAACGTTTACGCTGGGATACCCGGGTATTGCATATGCGATGGGTGGGGGACCTGGTGTCAAAAATGGAAATTGCGCGTCTGACGCGAACGCTCGGAACCTTGCTGACCAATGGTGTTCCGTTGCTTTCCGGTCTGTCGATTGCCCGCAACGTGATGACAAACAGCCTGCTCCGGCAGAGTGTTGAGGCAACCACACAGAAAGTAAAAACAGGTGGTGGACTGGCTCACAACCTGGCGGAGACCGGGCAATTTCCGACGGCTTGCGTTACAGATGGTGAGCGTCGGCGAGGAAACGGGACAGCTGGATGTCATGCTGATGAAAGTTGCGGATACCTATGACAAGGAGGTGCGCACTACGATCGATCGTTTACTGGCAATTTTTACACCGGTAATAACACTGGTGATGGCGGTAATGATCGGTACAATTGTCATGTCCGTTCTGATGGCGATTATGGGTATTAATGAACTGGTTGGCTGAAGGCACGGTCTCAGACAGCACAGGCTAAAAAAACAGTAGTTTGGTCCTATCAATATTGGCCAATTTAAATGGCCAGAGATCCTGGCAGGAGACTTCGGGGATGAATTTCAAGAATAGTTACAAGATGTACAACAAGGGGCAGCGCGGGTTTACGCTGGTCGAATTATTGTTGGTGCTGGTCATCCTGGCGCTGATTGCCGGCCTGGTGTTACCGGGTATTATCGGTAAGGCCGAGAGCGCAAAGGCCAAGGCGGCCTCGTCGCAGATCAGCCGTATTTCGATGTCGGTTGAAAGTTTCTACCTGGATACGGGTAATGCACCATCATCACTCGATGAATTGGTCAATGAACCCTCCGGTGTCACCGGTTGGAATGGTCCTTATATCAAGAACTCCCTGTTGAAAGACCCGTGGGGTCAAGCCTATAAATATACGGTACCAGGGGAGCATGGTGATTTTGATATCATGTCCTACGGTGCCGACCGCCAGCAGGGTGGTGAAGATAATAATGCGGACATTACCAGTTGGGAATAAAGGTGGTTTCGCTGTTTGAGTTGAGATCATCAAGATATGTGAAGCCTGGTAAATCACGTGGCTTTACCCTGGTTGAACTGATGGTGGTCATGGTCATTATCGCGCTGGTCATGGGCCTGGTCGCGACCTCTATGTCACGTAGTATTTCAGGTGCAGAGGCACGTGCCGCATCTCGAAAACTGGTGGCATCACTGCGTTATACCCGGGCCCGGGCCATCATCGACAAAAAAGAACAGGTTTTTCAGGTTGATACTGAAAATCGCAGCTACCAGGCACCAGGCCGTAAACAGATCAATCTGCCTGAAGGCGTAGATGTAACCATCACAACTGCACGCTCTGAGGTCACATCCGAAGCCGTATCCGGTATACGTTTTTTCCCCGATGGCGGCTCCACCGGCGGCCACATAGAGTTAACCGTCAATGACCGGGAATACCGGGTTAACGTTGCCTGGCTAACCGGCGAAACAAGGTTGGAGCGAACCGAGGGATGAAATCTCTAAAGACAGGTCTCGCTAATCAGAGGCCGTCAAAGGTCAAGGGGCTTCACCCTGCTGGAGGTCATGCTGGCTTTTGTTATATTCGCACTCAGCTTTGCTACCGTGCTCGAAATCATGGCGGGTTCAATGCGTAGCGTGGGGCGGGCGAGCGAAGACACAGAAGTCGCTTTGTTGGCGCAATCACTGATGGATCTGGTCGGTACTGAAATCCCGATAGAGGAAGGTGAATACAGCGGTACAGGTATGGATCGCTACCAGTGGGAAATGGGTATATCCCTTTATGATAGCGGTGGCCAAACCAGTGATGAAGGGATGAGTACACAGGAACTGGCTGATTTGTCGGGTATCGAGTTGTACCGGGTTGACCTGTATGTTGACTGGGAAATTGGTCGAAGGCAGCGGGAGTTACATTTCAGCACCATACACAGCATCCTGGCAAACCGGTGATGAAGCAACGCTTCAAAAATACACCGTCGCGGCATATTGCGGGTTTTACACTGGTTGAATTGCTGCTTGCGATAACCCTGATGAGTATATTGCTGGGGTTGACTTATAGCGGTCTGCGCGCAGCCACGCGGTCATCACAACGCGGCGAGCTGATGCTGGCTGCTGGCGGCGAATTACGTGCATCCCACCAGTTTATACGTCGCCAGTTGAATCAGATGTTGCCTTTGTCGTTCGCTGAAACAGACGATGTACAACCGCTGCGTATTGTTTTTGAAGGTGATGCACAGCACATCAAGTTTGTTGCTCCCATGCCGGGTTATCTCGGTACCGGTGGACCGCAGGTACAACTGGTAGAGGTGGTTAACGGTGACAATGGTGAGCTTGTTATCCAGTTCAGCCATGCATTGCTGCAAGGCTTTACAGAGGACCGTCTGCATGAACGGGACCCGGTAATTCTGCTTGAAGAGTGTAATTCAGCTGGTTTTGAATTTCTTGGCAGGGATGAAGAAGGTGAGTTGACAGGGTGGACGACATACTGGGATCAGCAGGACGTACTTACCTGTTGCTGTTCGTCTGGATCTGGAGTTTTCCGAGGGCTTAAATCTGCGTTGGCCGGATTTGGCAGCCGGTGTGAGAGTGGATGAACAGGCACTTCAGGGTGTTGTTGGAAACATGGGGCAACCAGGCTACGAGCAAAGTATCAAAGACCTGATCAAAGGCAGGAAACAGGACGAGTCATGAACAGCATCCGCCGGATAAATTCTCAGCATGGCATCGCGCTGGTACTGGTATTATGGGTATTGCTGTTGCTTACGATCATTACCGGTTCATTTGCGCTGATGGCGCGTATGGATCGTTTGGAGGCCAATGCGTTGTTGTCAGGAACGCAAGCCCGGTTGAGTGCAGAGGCCGCCATCAATCTTGCGGTATTGGCGCTTCGCGACCCGGAAGATGAAACCCGGATGCGTGCTGATGGCCGGTTATATCAACAGGAAATCGACGGAGTTCTTTTGGAGGTAAGCGCCATAGATGAACGCGGGAAGCTGGATATCAATGCCACGGATGAATTGACCCTGGCGAACCTGTTCGTCGGGACACGGGATGGAGCTTGACGCAGCTGAGTTACTGGCTGCTGCTGTCATGGACTGGAGTGATGTGGATGAGCTGGAACGTGTTAATGGAGCCGAAGAAGACGCCTATCTTTGCGGCGGGCCTGGAAATAGGCCCGGCTAACAGGCCTTTCATGATGACCGAAGAGCTGTTACAGGTCATTGGCATGGAATACGAGCTGTACCGTAAGTTGGAACCGGGTATTACGGTGTTCTCACGTGCAGGTGAACCCGATCCGGCATTTGCACCGGTAGAGGCGTTGATGGCATTGCCGGACATCACTTATGAAGAAGCAGTGAACTTTGTGCAGGAAAGAAACTCTCAACAACCCGGTGAGTCGCTCGGCACAGAATTGCCAAATGGTCTTGTGGTTATGGAACAAGGCAGAGGGGTCACGTATAGTATTCAGGCCAGGGCGACAATGCCCAATGGCGTTTGGGAACAGTTGCAAGCCACAATCCGGCTTGGGGGAACCCGTAGCGGTCGCCCCTACCGTGTATTGCGTTGGCGCGAAGGATTTCAGTAATAGGACCTTTTGACACCGATGGCGATCGCACTTAACAATACCATTCAAAATATACGCTTTCGATTTGCGAACGGTCCTGCCGGTCAGTTTTTTAAATGGTGGGGGGAAGAACTGCGCAATGCGATGCCATCGCGGTTTCGTGCACGTATGCAATATGCCCGTCGTAAGTTGTTGATACAGATTAGTGACGGGGAAATTGTATTTAGCGTAGATAACGCTAAATCGATTCAGTCGCTGGACACAGTACCGGTCGACCAGGACCCCCAGTTACAACAACAACGAATCCGGGATCTTCTGCTTCGACATGAGCTTGTCGAAGTGAATCGTGATCTGCTTCTTCCAGAGGACGTAGTGTTACATACTCACGTGGTGATGCCACTTGCCACTGAAGCCAACCTGAGACAGGCGTTGGCCTATGAAATGGACCGGCATACTCCATTCAATGCCGAAGAGGTTTTCTATAGCTGGCATAATTTGACCAGGGATCGTGAAGCCGGTCAGATACATTTCGAGTTATATGTAACCCCACGTGAAGCGGTAGAGGCACAGCTTGAACAGCTAAAACGCCTGGGTCTGGCGCCCACCGGTGTTGATGTCGCTACCGCCGACGGACCCATGGGGATCAACCTGTTGCCGGAAACCCTGCGCCACCATGTCGTTAACCAACAGGTTCGTCTGAATTGGGTGATTGCTGCGGTTGCGATTTTTCTCATGATATTTGTCATGGCACAGTCATTGTGGCTGCGTGAGCACCAGGTAAAGGTCATCGGTGAGGCCATTGATGACGTGCGTGCGGAGGCCATGGCTGTTCAGCAGATTCGAAAACAGATCGATGACGCCAGCGAAGCCGCCGGCTTTTTACAGACCCGTAAAATTGAAAACGGATACAAGGTCGAGATGCTGGCAGAGCTAACCCGCATCCTGCCTGATGATACCTATCTGGATCGCTTGTCCATGCATAGCGACACCACCCAGATGCAGGGTAAATCGGGGAATGCCCAAAGCCTGATTGAGTTAATTAACAATTCGCCCCATTTTGAGAATGCATCTTTTCGCGGCCCTACACGTTTGGATAATCGCAGCGGCAAAGAAATTTTTGATTTGACTACGGACAATTATATTGAGGTTGATGACTGATGCAGGTTATACCGGATCAGCGCAACTCAAAAGCAACGGCTTTAATGCTACTGGTAATTGCATTATTACTGGTGTATGTCCTCGTTTTTCATTGGTTTGTTTTGCGTCACATGGAATATGCAGAGGAAATCGATGAATTGCGTTCACAATTAAACCGTTTTCAGACCGTTGCTGCGCAACGGAAGTCATTGCAGGCCGAGCTTGGCCGGATACGCGGTTCACAAAATGATGAAGGCTTGTTTCTCGTAGTACCCCTCGTTCGATGAGGCCGCGGCGTCCTTGTCCGGCAACATTGGAGACATGGTCCGCACGCAGGCTGATGATTCCTGCCAGATTGTCAGCCGGCAACCGGTGCGGCCGCGGGTACAGGAACGTTTTCAAAAGGTCACTGTGAATGTGCGTATGCGTTGCGATGCTGAAGATTTTTTGCAGGTCCTGTTCAGCATGGAAACCGGTATGCCACTGATGCTGGTCGATGATTTGAATATCATCCGGCCAAGAACCAGTAGACGTTCGCGGGCCCAGCAGGCAAATAAGCAAGGTGCGCTGGATATACGTTTTAATGTATCGGGGTATTTGAAATGAAATGGCTGCAGGATAACCCGCTCGGTATGGTGCTGGCTGCCACTTGCGGTCTGTTTGCGTTACTTGCACTGGCTATGGCCATTGTCTGGAACCTGCCCGTTTCGGTGGAAACTGCCGGGGTGGAAGCAGAAATCGCCACCGGCAATGATGCGGGTTTGACCGCTCGCCAGGTTGGAACCCTGGGCGATTACAAGGTGATTAATGAAAAGCCGGTGTTTAACGAGTCCCGTCAGCCGGTGATGGTTGAGCTTGATGAAGATATTTCTGATGATGACACTACAGAGATAAAAGATGCACCGGACGTCAGGTTGACCGGTGTTGTCATTACTTCAAGTATGAAAATTGCCTCGCTGACCCCTGCTGATACAAATCTCGAAACCGTCAGGGCGCATGAAGGCGATGCCTTGACGGGTGAGTTTCTAGGCTGGCAGGTCACTGCAGTCAATCCGCGTACCGTCGTGTTGGAATCGCGTGATGGCCAGTCACTCGAGCTCGACTTGCAGGTTCATGATGTCAAAATACAGGAACCACCAACCCCCGTAGCACCGGCAGCAACTACCCAGGCCGGGTCTGGTGAGGGCGGGGGAGGGGTTGACGAGGATGATGCACCATTGAGCAGGGCGGAACAAATTCGCCAACGGATTGCAGAGAGACGGGAAGAGTTGCGTCTTGAGCAGGAAGCAACAGCAGTCTCAAAACGGCACTCGCGCGTCGACCGCCAAGCAAGCGGCCAAGCCTTCTGAGTACCAGAGCGCCATTCGTGCAATGATGAAAAATAAAAGAAAGGACAAGGGCAGTGATGACGAAAAAGACAGATAGAGCACACAACGCCGGGAGTGCGATCAGATGAAACCACTGATTTATGCCGTGGCCATTCTTTTGCTGGTCAACAGCTGCGCAACGACGGACATACCTCCAAGACCTGGGCCTCACCACCAACGCTTGAATAAGGCGGAGTTGGAAGCGCATGAAGAGCCAATTTTTACTTCCACAGAAAATGCTTCCCAGGCCGGTGGGGTCGAAGACGTTGAATTGAAATTGGGTGAAGCGGCGTTTATCAACGAGAACGCGGCGAGACGCAAGCTCAGCGCGGTTTCTGAAGACGGCGAGATCGTTTTGAATTTTGAAGGCGAGTCGGTGCAATCGGTTGTCCACACCATCCTGGGTGAGGTTTTGCAGGAGACATTCGTCATAGGCCCGGGTGTCAGCGGGCAGGTGACATTCTCAACTTCCAAGCCCGTGTCGCGTGACCAGTTGATGCCTATTCTTGAACTGCTGTTGCGTTGGAACGGCGCGGCGATGGTTTATACCGAAGGCCGCTATCACATTTTACCCGTTTCAGAAGCGATTCGCGGAACCCTCGTGCCGGTACTCAGCGATAAAAATATCGCCATGGGTTATGAAGTCCGGGTGATTCCTTTGGAGTTTATCGGCGCACTTGAAATGGCCAAAATACTCGAACCTTATGTGCGTGATGGCGCCATGGTGAGGGTTGACCCCGGCAGAAGCATGATATTTCTTGCCGGCACCCAGGAAGAGTTGCGTAACTACCAGCAAACCGTTGATATCTTTGATGTGGACTGGCTGGCGGGTATGTCAGTCGGTATTTATCCGTTACAAACCGTCGATGTGGAATCTATAACCACTGAACTGACGACCATATTCGGTATGGAAGCGGAATCACCGCTGGCCGGTATGTTTCGCTTCGTACCATTAGAGCGGCTGGCATCAGTCATGGTAATCACCCCGCAGGAAGCTTATCTTGAGAAAGCCCGCACGTGGATTGAGACACTTGACCGCGGCGCTGCCGGTTCCGGTGTTCAGCTGTATGTCTACCGCGTAAAAAACCTCGAGGCGCAGGTACTGGCGGATTACCTGACACAATTGTTTGGCGGAACGGCATCAGCACCGAGACAGAACACCAGTCGTGGCACCCTGGCGCCCGGCTTGCAGGAAGCCCAAAGAAGTTCAATCAGTGACTTCAATTCAAATCGCCAGTCAGCAAATGATCGTGGGCTGCAATCTAACCGGGGGAGTACGAGCGGTGTGGTTTCAACTGAAGAGGGCGACATTCGTATAACCTCTGTTATTGAGACCAACTCACTTTTGATCCAGGCGACCCAGAATCAGTATTCATCTATCCAGGCGGCCATTGAACGGATTGATCAGGAACCATTGCAGGTCCTGATCGAGTCACAGATCCTGGATGTTGAACTGAACGAAGATCTGGAGTTTGGCGTTAACTGGTACCTGACCAATAATCCCGGGGCGATTGGCAGTGAAAACTTCCCCAGTGAATTTAATGACTTGCACAATGGGTAGCACTACCAACTTTTTAACGAGTATCATCGGTCCGCTCGGGAATGGCTTCATAAGGGCCACCATTAGCGCACTGGATAGCGTTACGGATGTCCGCTCACTTGGAGCACCTTCATTGCTGGTCCGTAATAATGCCACCGCAACCATTACCGTCGGTACACAGGTACCGGTGCAGTCTTCCAGTATCTCTACCGGTGGTATTGGCAACACCGTTAGCAGCGCGCAATATGTGTCTACGGGTGTCACATTGACCGTGACACCAAGAATCAACCCGGGTGGCCTGGTTTACATGGATGTGACCCAGGAAGTTAGCCGTCCGGGTGCACGTGATCCCGATATTTCAGCAAGCGGCAACCCACCGATTAATAACAAATCGGTGACAAGCCAGGTGGCGGTGCAGTCCGGTCAAACCATATTTTTGGGTGGGCTGATATCCGAACAGTCGAGCAAGGGTCGCACGGGTGTGCCTTACCTGAATCGAATCCCGGGTATTGGTCGCTTGTTTGGGAGTCAGAGTACAAATACGACCCGTAGCGAAACCATCGTGATGATCACGCCAACCGTCATTGAAAACACAAATGACCTGAAAACGGTCAGTGACGACATCCGTGTTGAATTTATGAAGGTTCCCCCCATTAAACATGCCACTTTGCATGCTGAGGAATTAGTTGAAGATGAATAATTTTGCCAATAACAGTCGCGTTGGGTTACTGGGTGTGGTTTGCGGTCTGTTACTGCTGTCAGCCTGCGCAACGAGTGTAAGCACAGAAAACCAGATCGAGCAGCGTGTAACCGCGCGCTGGGAAACTTTGTTAAGCGGTGATCTGGCGGGTGCTTATGAATTCCTGTCACCGGGCTATCGCTCAAGTGTCTCTTCAATGCAATACCAGCGGTCAGTTTTGCTTCAGCAGGTAAAATGGACAAGTGCAAAATATGTGGAAAGTACATGTGAAGAAACGACTTGTAATGTGAAGGTATTGGTAGGTTTTACTGTTTATGGTGCTTTACCTGGTGTAAAATCCTTCAATGGCACAAAGGACATTGAAGAGTCCTGGGTGCTGATTAGTGGCAATTGGTATCTGGTCCCCCCTCAATAGGGTGTCCGGACATTGAACTTATGGTGTTTAACTTATTGCCTTGATGCAGTATATATCGTAAGATTGCCGTGCAATTTTGCGTAAACTGTGTGTATTTGCCGTCAGTTTGACAGTTTCTACACACGCTATTTAACTTATATAAAAGCCCTGTGTACACAATAGGAGTGTTGTAATGAACAGAAAGAATCTAACCGCAGCAGTACTTGCAGGACTGGCGGGAGCCGCCGGAATTGTAGGCTCGGCTCAAGCAGTCAATATTAACCCTGATGGCCTCGGCCAGGTTTTGATCTACCCGTATTACACCGTAAATAACAATGCGGTAACCCTTCTGTCAGTGGTTAATACCACTGGTGAAGCGAAAGCCGTTAAGGTTCGTTTCACTGAAGGTGAGAACACCCGTGAGGTGCTCGATTTTAACCTGTACATGTCAAAATATGATGTGTGGACTGCGTCCCTCGAGATGAATGACGATGGTGTACCAGAAATGACCACCACAGACACGACATGTACGGTTCCGTACTTTTACGGTAATGGTGGCAGCCAGGTATTCCTGCCATTCGCACTGACCGATGGCGGCTCTGAAGATATCTCACGTGCAACTGAAGGTCATTTCGAGATGATCGAAATGGGTACGCTCATTGATGATGCGCTTAGCGGCAATAGCGAAGGTTCCGCAGCAGCGGCAACTCACATTAGATGGCGTTCCTGCAGACTGTCAGCAGTTGGTAGATGCATGGACAGATCCTGATGACACCGTAGTAGGTGATGAAGGTTACTGGCTGCGTGATCCGTTCATCGATATGGAAGCCCCGAGTGGTGGCTTGTTTGGTGGCGCCGCGCTGGTCAATGTTGATAAAGCCGTAATGGTCTCTTACGATGCTACGGCCATCAATGGTTTTGCAACAGACGTTCTCGCAAACGATCTTTTGCATGCAGAGCCAGGCAGTGTTCTTCCCAGCCTGAACAGTGGTAATGTTTTCAATGGCGTAGTATTCCTTGATGACGGTTCTGTCCAGGACTCGGGTACATTAGCTCGTGGTGTTGACGCGGTATCTTACGTGTTCATGCATGATCAGATCATGAATGAATACACCACGGAAATGGCTACACTGGCCGGAACCGAGTGGGTAATGACATTCCCGACCAAGCACTTCTATGTTTACGCTCCAAGTGCCGGTCAACCTGTTCCAGTTACGCCGTTCACTTCTGTTTGGGATAGCGATGATGATGATCCGGAAGCATGTGAAGTTGTGCTGCTTGACACCATATGGGATCGTGAAGAACGCACCTTCGTCGATCCGATCGTCACTGGTGAGCCAGTACCGCCAATCGTTTCACCGGCACCTCCTGGTGTTATCATCGATCCTGATCCGATCATTCCATTCACATTGTGCTATGAAACCAGCATCATCGCGTTTGGTGATCCACTCAGAGCACTGAATGAGACGGTTGATGGTCCTGTCACCAGCCTTCTGGGTTCAACTAATTTCCACGTCATCGATAATTCCATTCTTGGGTTTGAGTATGGTTGGGCGCGTCTGCAGTTAGACGATTACCCGCACGATGCCAATCTGGACGGTGTTATTGATGCAGATGAAGAGCTGTTCACTCGTGGAGATCTGGGTGGCTTGCAAGGTCTGCCAGTTACGGGTTTTGCAGTTCAACACTTCCTGAATGGCTTCCTGGGTGAAGGCGGTAATACCATTGGTAATTATGGTGGTATTTTCACGCATAAAGGTACCCGTTTGCAGGGTATAGATCCTGGATTTGGACCGCTTGATCTGGTAATGTCGGAAGAACCAGCACAGTAAGTAGGTAACTATCTACACAGCGTAAGGAAGAGGGCCGGTAATCGGCCCTCTTCTGTGTTTGGATATACCGATATATTAATTGTTTGTTAATTTTAAATTGTTGTTTTGAATCGTGCTGATCATTATAAAATAAATAACAGCACTCAAATTCCGGGCGGAACTAAAGTAGAGAGAGAGGAAACATGTGTAAATTAAATGGATTTAAATGGCTCTTTGCACTGGCCATAATAAGCGGGGCAGCAAATGCCGATGTTGTCATAGACAACCAGTCAATACCCGCTTCAGATATCAGCGGCATCAGTATCACCCCCAATAGTGGCGACCTCTATATAACCACGATTCCCGGTTATACGGTATCAAAGGTGGTCGTTGGTGATAATGTTGCGATCACCAGTTTTTCGGTGTCTCCGAATACCATCCTGGCAGGTGGTTCTGCCACCTTGAGTTGGGCTACCGCAAACGCCGATGCATGTACGGCAAGTGGTGGCGTTGGCGATTGGGCCGGTACAGTTAGCACCAGTGGTAATCAAAGCATTACCACGTCACTCGAAGGCACTCACCAGTTCACCCTGACCTGTACTGGTCCGGTGGGCGACCCGGCTGTCAGTAATGTCAACCTGACTGTCAATTCAGCCACCGCTGTTGCTATTTCAAGCTTTGTTGCGTCACCATCGACATTTGAAGAAGGTGGTACAACAACGCTAAGTTGGGCAACCCAAAACGCCAGCTCCTGTACCGCCTCTGCTACCCCTGGCGTAGATGGTTGGACAGGTACAGTTGCTACTCAGAGCGCAGGTACTCAAGTCACAATTGATACAGCGGCTGTATATGCGCTTACGCTAACCTGTGACGGCGATGCAGGTCCGGCCATCTCAACCAGTGTGGTTACAGTTAACCAGGTTGGTATTGATAATTGTGCTGAGCCGGCACTTGTAGGCAACACCGAAGAATGGTTTGACTTTTGGAACCAGAGTTTCCCTAAACCTGTTTATGACAATAAATACTTAACAATAACGAGATATGGATATCATGCTATCAAATTCAATACTGGTAATATCCTATCCAACGGTAGGATTACTACAATCGAAACAACGATAACCGATGGCGTCAGGCTTGGTGCGATTTCCGAATGCCCGGGTGACTTCGACGTAGAACCTGAGTGTGACCATGTTTGGGGTATTAGCGGCGGCATAAACTGGACAACCGTTGGTAAAGTTGGCTCTTGTGCGTTGGAACCCAATACGGATTATTATGTCAATTTGACCTATACCGATGGTACCAACAGTTCAAGTACAACATGTAGCTCATCACCTTGTGTTACGACAGTACAACATATCAACCGCTAGGCAGTTAGTTTAGTGATTAAAGTCGGGCACCTTAGCTGGTGCCCGTTTTTTTTTATGTCAAAAGTGTTAGTAAAAATACGGAATCAGCGATGAAACTCATATCCATTGTCCTCACAAGTCTTCTTCTAATCACCACGAAAACGGTTGCCAATGAGCCTGTAGATGAAAACGAAATTCTGGCTCAAAGGGGTAAGGGTGTGATCACCTATCAACAGTTCAATGCCCGCGTCGACAAGATTCCGGCTGATGTGCGTTTGCCCACCTTGCGTAATGGCAAGCGTTTGCAGGACGTCCTGGCGTCATTACTGCTACGCTCACAACTGGCTGCCGATGCGCGTGAAGCCGGTTTTGATAAAGAACAGGTCGTTATCGACCGTATGAAAATGGCGGCTCAATCCGAGTTGGCTGAAGCCTGGCTGGCGCACTACGTGGCTACACAGCCTAAAGCTGATTTTGAGCAACTTGCCTATGAGAGATACCAATTGAACCAGGCGAATATGCTTTCTTCACCAATGGTTAATGTCAGTCATATTCTCGTGTCCACCAAGGAGCGCCCGGACCACGATGCGAAAGCACGTGCTGAATCTGTTTACCAGCAACTGGTGGATAACCCGGCTGCTTTTGACGAACTGGTAGCAGAGTATTCCGAAGACCCCAGTGCTTCTTCTAACAAGGGTAAATTCAGCAATGTTAAAAAAGGCGATATGGTCAAGGCCTTTGAAGAAGCGGCATTCGCAATGCAGCCAGGTGAAATCTCCAAACCGGTAAAAACGGACTATGGCTACCATGTCATTCGTCTTGATGCCTACATTGAACCTAAAAAAATGGAATTTGATGATGTAAAAGCACAACTGATCGATCAGCAACGCATCAATCATGAGGAACGCATTAAACGCACCTACCTGGAAAGCTTGACAACGCTTGATGTCCAGATGTCTGAAGCACAGTTAGAGGAAATGGTCAGAAGACAATTTGGTGAAGAACATATCGGATCAGAGGGCAAAACCGGGAATAAAGAGTAAACTACCTAGCCTGTTCAAACGGCCCTGCCGAAATGACACTGGGAAAGCAACGAAAATTCGAATGGGTATTTTTTCAGAATCTGGTCGTGCGTCAGATACGGCAGGATTATCTTGAAAA
Source organism: uncultured Gammaproteobacteria bacterium (assembly GCA_963749115.1). GTDB lineage: Bacteria > Pseudomonadota > Gammaproteobacteria > Xanthomonadales > SZUA-36 > SZUA-36. Next base: position 55,129 of record CAVVLP010000004.1, on the reverse strand, counting down.
TTTGACTGGTTTTGCCTGGTTGATTTTGCAACCGTTAATGCTTCTGGCGGTTTATGCTTTTGTATTCTCTACGATATTCAAGGCGCGAATACCGGAGGCCGAAGACATTGGATTTGTACCTTACCTGGCTATTGCTTTTTGGCCATGGACCGCATTCTCAGAAGCAATACTGCGTGCCAACAATTCAATTACCGCAAACGGCGCCCTGATTGGCAAGGTTGCATTTGCCACTGAACAGATTCCGTTAGCCACCGTTACTGCAACCTTCATTATGCACCTGGTGGGTTACCTGGCCGTGCTCATCGTGTTGCAGTTAATGGGTACCAGTATTCAATGGTTTTACCTGTTGCTGGCTCTACCCGTCATTCTGTTGATGTGGGTGTTTGCCTGTGCAATTTCCCTTTTCACAAGCGCCATCCAGGTCTTCGTGCGTGATTTGGCCCAGATTTTGCCGCCATTGATGACGTTCTGGTTTTTTACTACTCCTATCTTGTACAGTTCATCCTACCTGCCGGAGTCAATCCAAAAGCTTGCACAATGGAATCCGATGGCCTGGTTTATCGCCAGACTTCGGGAGTTACTGTTGTTTGGTGAAATAAATTTTGATTACAGGGCGCTGTTTATTGTTTTGTTTATAGCAATTTTCGCATGGGGTTCCTTACGTTTTTTCCGTCGTTTTTCCGGGCACTTCGAGGACTTCCTCTGATGGATACGCTGGTCAGAATTGAAGACGTATCGAAAATATATCCGCGCGTACACAGGTCACGCGAACGTCTGCAGGCCTTTATTGCTTTGTTGTTCGGTCGTGAGCCGGCACACGGTACAAAGGTGCTGAGAAATATCAACCTGGACGTGGTTCGTGGTCAATCGCTGGGTATTATCGGGGAAAACGGTGCGGGTAAGTCCACGCTGCTCAAGGTTCTGACGGGTGTTATTCAGCCGACGACAGGGCGTGTCATGGTGCATGGCAAGGTTGCCGCCATGTTGGAGCTTGGTGCCGGATTTCAGCCCGACTTCAGTGGGATGGACAATGTCCGCATGAAAGCGTCACTGATGGGTTTAAGTAACCAGGAACTTGATGAGCGTCTTGATGACATCCTTAAATTTGCAGATATTGGCGAATACATCCACGAGCCGGTCAAGCACTACTCATCGGGCATGGTTGTCAGGTTGGGATTTGCGGTTATTACCGCCTGTCGCCCCGATCTCCTGATCACCGATGAAGTACTTGCCGTGGGTGATGAATCGTTCCAGAAAAAGTGTATACGATGGATACAACAGTTTCTGGATCAGGGTGGAACCCTGCTGCTGGTATCGCATAGCATGTACGTCGTACAAAAACTCTGCCAGAAAGCGTTGTGGGTCCATGCGGGCGGTATCGAGCAATATGGGGATGTTTTTCCCGTCACGCAGGCCTACCTGGCGTGGCATGAAAAACGCAACGCGAAAGATAAGGAAATGCAATTAAAAGCGACCGGTGACGGTGCCTATTATCGAATAGAGGAATTCACACTGCTTGGTATCAATGGTGATGAGACCCCGGCGTTTGCGATGGGTGAAGACCTCGATGTCGAACTAAAGATTTATTCACCTGACGATCGCCCGCCCGTGGGAGTTGTTGGTGTAATAAGGGCCGATGGTACGCCGGTTTACGGGGTTGTTTCCGATAACGAAAACACTACCCCGGTCAAACTGGCCGATCATTATTATCGTTTCCGTTTGCGATTAACAAACATTGCGCTCTTGCCGGGTAGTTACAATCTGAGCGCACATTCAATGGACCCCGAAGGTGTGAGGGTATTCGATAACCGCCAGATGGCGTTCACAATAACCGGTGACACCAAGGAAGTTGGTTACATAAGACTACCGCATGAGTGGCTGGATTAGACCCCGCCATGCTTTATCCTTTGATTGTCATTCCGGTTTTCAATGCATTTGAAGAACTCGGAGCCTGTCTCGATTCGATTTCACGTACGGTATCGATGGATACGCGTGTATTGATAATAGACGACGCATCAACAGATACGCGTATACGGCCTTTATTGCAATCCTGGGTCAATCAGGCGAAGCCGGTTCGACACTTGCTTACACATCAAAAAAACCGGGGATTCGTTTCGACTGCCAACGAAGGCATGAGAATGGCCGACACGGATGTGGTATTGCTCAATTCGGACACTGAAGTAACCAGCGGATGGCTGGAGAACCTGGCACATTGTCTCGCCTCAGATGCGTCAATTGCAACTGCCACACCCTGGTCAAACAATGGGGAAATTGTTTCCCTTCCAAAATTCTGCGAATCCAACCCGGTTCCCCGGGATCCGGACGTCATCGCATCCCTGATCAAATCCTGTGGTCAACCGCTTTACCCGGACATACCCACGGCAGTTGGCTTTTGCATGGCCATTTCGCTAAAAGCGATAAGGTTGATAGGTCTGTTTGATGAAGCCACCTTTGGTCGTGGTTACGGTGAAGAAAACGATTTTTGCCAGCGGGCCGTAAATGCCGGATTGCGTAACGTTCTTTGCGATGATACATACGTTGTTCATCACGGCGGCGCATCTTTCGGTCCCCTGGGTCTGAAACCGGATGAAGAAAGTATGCAGCGGCTGCTGGCCAAGCATCCGGAATACCTTCGCCTGGTGACTGAATTTATAAAAACCGACCCATTGGCGCCCCGCAGACAGCAAATTCTCGATTGCCTGGAACGCACGTGTCCTGGAATGCGGTAAAATTCAGCCGTCTGGGTTATCGGTAAAGAAAATTGTCAGATTCACTTGAGTTCACCGGCGAGCGATTCACACCCGAATGTGAACGTGAAATCTGGTATGAGCATTATCATCGCTATGCACTGGCTGCACGCTGGTGTGCCAACACCCGTACGCTGGACGCCGCCTGCGGAGAGGGGTATGGATCGGCAATGCTTGCACAAATGGCCACCTCGGTTGAGGGCGTTGATATTTCGCCACAGGCCATTGAGCACGCCCGACAACGTTATGGGCACCTTGAGAACGCCGGGTTTTCGGTTGCTGATTGCACCAGCCTGCCATTTGAAGACAATGAATTTGATCGCGTGGTGTCGTTCGAGACACTGGAACATCTCGCAGAGCATGATCAATTACTGGCTGAGTTCAGACGCGTTCTCAAACCGGATGGATGTTTGATCCTTTCATCGCCTGATAAGGCAACTTATTCTGATGGTCAAAATACCGTCAATGAATATCATGTTAAAGAACTCTACCGCGATGAACTCGAGGAGTTGATCCACCGGCATTTTCCGGTTTACCGTTTACTCGGTCAGAAGCTGATGTTTCATTCAGCAATATGGTCCATTGATGGTTTTGACCGGGTTGCTCTTGACCAGGTTTCTGCGGGTGGTGGAAATTCACCAGAAAGCATTACACAGCCACCCATGTACTTTATTGCTTTGTGCGCTGCCGATAACACCAGTTTGCCGGACGTGGATGGGTGCCTGTGGTTATTTGATGACCAGGAGGAATCCGTCTATCAACACTATCATGCTGAGATCAGGCGCCATATAGCAGCTGGTGGCATCATAGCCGGGCTTGAAGAAGAGATTGCCGAATTAAAAAACCGGTCCGATCAGCCAGCTCCGTCACGAAGCCACCTGGTGGCGACGGTTGCTCGGCAAAAGCTGAAGCGGAAATGACCGTCGCAACTGTCATTGTTAATTATAACGCCGGTGAAACGCTGCAGCAGTGTGTGAATGCCCTGTTGAAAAGCAAAGTAGACACGAAAGTTACCATCGTCGACAATGCTTCGAGTGATGGAAGTGCTGAAAACCTGCACAATCTGTACGGTAAGCAACAGGGGGTTGAGTTCCTGTTTAACCCCACCAACCTTGGTTTTGCACCCGCCGTAAACGCCGGTGCACGCCGATCAGACGCCGACTGGGTATTGATTCTGAACCCCGACTGTATCCTCGAGCCCGAAACCCTGGATAGCCTGATAGGCGCCCTCGAAAACGATACCCGTGCCGCGTTGGCCGGACCTGCAGTACGCGATGAGCATGGTCAGATCCAGCGTGCGACCCTGCGGCGTTTTCCGGGTCCCTGGAAATCCCTGATGACCGCCAGTGGTCTTTCGCGCCTGGGTAAATGGTTTCCAGTATTTCATGGTGTTGAAGTCGACGTTTCAAAAATGACTGCGGACACGGAAATATGTGACGCCGTCAGTGGTGCCTGTATGCTGGTCAGACGCAGTGCCCTTGAGGAGGTGGGTTTTCTGGATGAGGAATACGCCATGCATTGTGAAGACCTTGACCTGATGTACCGTCTCAAGGAGCATGGGTGGCACTGTCTCTATGTCCCGCAGGCCGGTTGTATTCATAAACAGGGATTATCCAGTAGCAGTCGACCGACCTGGGTACATTTTCAAAAGCACCGTGGTATGGCCAGGTTTTTCGCGAAATTCCAGGCCAAATCGACATTCCTCCCCATACGACTACTGGTCTATACCGGTATCTGGCTCAGGTTTATCATCTTATGGCCGTTGGTTCTGATCAGGCGATAAGCGCCCCGGGAGTGCTGCTGACGGGTGCGAGCAGTCAGATTGGGGTGTTTGTCATACCCCGACTGATAGCTGCCGGTTTTCGTGTATTTGCGGTTAGCCGCAAGGGTAGGCCCGAGGCCTATCCGCGTTTTGCGCAGGTCGAATGGCTAAACGAAACCGACGCGCCTGAAGCCGCAAAAAACTGCCAGTACCTGTTATCCGCCGGTCCATTGAACCTGGCGAAAAAATTCCTGCAGACTTGCGGTCAATTCAAAACCGCTGTTGTGTTCAGCAGCAGCAGTGTCGAAACCAAGCAACAGTCAGGCAATTCGGCAGAGAGGGATCAAATCCGGGACATGTTGTCACTCGAGTCGGGACTCCAGGCAATTTCCGAAAGCAGGGGTTTGAAGCTGGTGATATTCAGACCAACGCTGATCTATGGATGTGGCCTGGATACCAATATCAGCCGCCTGGCAAGCTGGGTACGCCGGTTTGGGTTTTTACCTGTAAACGGCAGGGCAGCGGGTTTGCGGCAACCTGTGCATGCGGACGACCTCGCAAAGGTTGCGGTCACAGCGATTCTCAGTGATCACGACCTGCCCCGGGTAATGAATTTGTCCGGTGGTGACACTTTGAGTTATTCGGATATGGTCAGTAAGATCTTTGTTGCCGTTGGAAAACCGGTCAGGTTGTTACATTTGCCACAGTGGCTTTTTGCGCTGCTTGCAGACGTGGTGAATACAATTAAACCCACGGGCGGAATCAACAGCGAAATGGTCAGACGACAACGGCTTGACCTCGTATTTGAAGACCGGCAGGCGAGAGAGCTTCTGAATTACAATCCACGACCCTTCGCCCCGCTTGCAAAGGATTTTTCCTTACCGGTTTTTGAGCAAAATAGTGAGAAAATTGCGTAAAAAATACCTATCCTAAATTTTCTTGTATTTCACCCTTTTCGGATTTAATGCGTCATCACCGATGCGGCGTTTCAGGTCCTGTTCGTATTCTGAATAATTGCCTTCAAACCAGGTTACTTTGCTGTCGCCCTCAAACGCCAGCATATGGGTGGCAATCCTGTCCAGGAACCAGCGATCATGCGAGATCACGACCGCACAACCCGGAAATTCGAGTAGCGCTTCTTCCAGGGCGCGTAAGGTTTCGACGTCCAGGTCATTTGTGGGTTCGTCCAGCAATAAAACATTTCCACCGGATCGGATCAGCTTTGCCAGGTGAACACGGTTTCTCTCACCACCGGACAGGTCTTTGACACGTTTTTGCTGATCAGATCCACGGAAGTTGAATCGGCTGACATAAGCACGTGAAGACATCGTGAACTGGCCGACTGTAACGTTCTCAGCGCCTTCAGAAATTTCTTCCCAAACGCTATTGTCACCGTTCAGGCTGTCACGGCTCTGGTCCACGTAGGCCAGTTGGACCGTAGAACCGATCGTCATCTGCCCGCTGTCCGGCTTTTCAGCACCTGTCAGCATCTTGAACAGGGTTGATTTACCGGCGCCGTTGCCACCAATAACACCCACGATGCCACCCCGTGGCAAATTGAAGCTCAGCTCCGAGATAAGCAGTTTGTCACCAAACCCCTTGCAAATATTGTCGACTTCAATAACCTGGTCACCCAGGCGGGGTCCCGGCGGAATATAAATTTCACGGGTTTCATTCTGTTTCTGGTATTCACGGCTATTGAGTTCTTCGAAGCGTTGCAGCCTGGCTTTGCTCTTGGCGCGCCGGCCTTTTGGGTTTGAGCGTACCCATTCCAGTTCGTCACGAATTGCGCGTTGATGTGCTTTATCGCTGCGCTCTTCATGCTGCAGGCGTTGATCTTTTTGATCCAGCCACGATGAATAATTGCCTTTCCAGGGTATACCGTATCCACGGTCCAGTTCGAGTATCCACTCGGCGGCGTTGTCGAGGAAATAACGGTCATGGGTGACCGCAACCACGGTGCCGGGGAATTCGGTCAAAAACCGTTCCAGCCAGCCCACGGACTCGGCATCGAGGTGATTGGTTGGTTCATCCAGTAAAAGCATGTCCGGGTTGGCAAGCAACAGGCGGCACAGGGCGACCCGTCGTCTTTCGCCACCCGACAGATGTGCAACCTTGTCGTCCCAGGGTGGCAGACGCAAGGCGTCAGCAGCCACCTCCAGGGTCCGTTCCAGTTCCCAGCCATTGCTCGCCTCGATAGCCTCCTGCAGATCTGCCTGCTCCTGCAACAGGACATTCATTTGATCATCATCCATGGGTTCGGCAAATTTCATGCTGATCTCGTCAAATTTCAGCAAAAGATCCCTGGTTTCGGCGACACCCTCTTCGACAATTTCGCGGACGGTCAATGCGTCATCCAGTTCCGGTTCCTGCGGCAAGAACCCGATGCGAATATCAGGCTGGGGCCGGGCTTCGCCTTCAAATTCCGTATCCACACCCGCCATGATGCGTAATACCGTTGATTTGCCTGCACCGTTGAGCCCAAGTACGCCAATCTTGGCACCCGGAAAGAAAGACAATGAAATGTCCTTGATGATGGTGCGATTCGGCGGCACGGTCTTGCTCACGCCAATCATGGTGTAAATAAATTGGGCCATGGTAGATTTCCTGTGGGATTTAAGCGGGAATTATCCTTCAAGCTCCGGGTAAGTGCCAGCCGAAGGTACAGTCATCGGTTGTGGCGCGGTTATGTTCAGGACAAGGTCGAGAGAAGGTGAGACGGGGAACCCGTCGAGAAGCCAGCCTGGGCTGCCAGGAACCGGTCGAGAGAGTGGCTTTGGCCATGCGCTGGTGCGGCGTGTGTCAGTTTTGCACTGAGTCTTTGCTACCTGTATGGGCGCAGAGGTCGCGAGGTACCTTGCTTCCGGACTCGCCACAAGGACATCCATGTCGGCTCGGGCGCGACATCCATGTCGCTCACGGTCCGAAAGCAAGGTACCTCACACCCTCTGCTACGTGCGTAATCACAGTGCAATGGTTTCTGAAAGACGTAGTTCCACCCCAGCTTCAGCCATACGCTGTGCATATCTATCAGAAACCACAGTGCTTACAGTTACCACGCACAGAGCCGAGGGGGTGTGGTCCCTGTCTTCAGGACCGTACGCAGACAGGAAGTCGAGACACGCGCCCCACATGGATGGGCTTCACGGCATGTCCGGAAACAGGTACCTCGCCACCTTGGCGCCCATGCTGGTAGAAGTGACTCTGTGCAAAACTGACACCACCGCACTCCATGCCCAAAATGCGGGGCGGGTGACGGTGTTATTAACCGAGTTCTCAGGGGATACTGGTTTACAAATAAATGTTAGAATTAAAAGTTACCTCAACACTTCATAAAATACAGGATAAGGCATGTTTGACAACAGCTTTGGCATTAAAGAATTTGATAGTGAACTCGCGGCAGCCATTGCCGGTGAAGAGCAGCGACAGGAAGACCATATCGAGTTGATTGCTTCCGAAAACTACGCCAGCCCAAGGGTACTGGAAGCCCAGGGGTCGGTTTTAACCAATAAGTATGCTGAAGGATATCCTGGCCGGCGTTATTACGGCGGTTGCGAGTATGTGGACATTGCTGAGAGTTTGGCGCAGGACAGGGTCAAGCAGCTGTTTGGTGCCCATTATGCCAACGTACAGCCACACTCGGGGTCACAGGCTAATGCCGCTGCGTATATGGCACTGCTGGAGACTGGGGACACCTTGCTGGGTATGAACCTGCAACACGGTGGCCATTTGACCCATGGTTCAAAGGTCAACTTCTCCGGTCGTCTGTTCAACGCCGTTCCTTATGGAATCGATCAGGAAACCGGTGCTATCGATTATGACGAAATGCAACGTATCGCTGAGGATTGCAAACCACGTTTACTGATTGGCGGGTTTTCAGCTTACTCGCGTGTTGTAGACTGGGCCAGAATGCGTGAAATAGCCGACTCGGTTGGTGCCTATTTTCTTGTTGATATGGCACACGTTGCCGGATTGGTTGCGGCGGGCGTTTATCCGAGTCCAATGCCGCACGCGCATGTGGTGACTTCCACGACACACAAGACCTTGCGGGGTCCACGTGGCGGCATCATCCTGGCGCAGGAAAATGAAGCGATTGAGAAAAAATTGAATTCACTGGTTTTTCCCGGAACCCAGGGTGGTCCGTTGATGCATGTTATCGCTGCCAAGGCAGTGGCTTTCAAGGAAGCATTGGACCCGAGCTTTATACAGTACCAGCAGCAGGTTGTTGTGAATGCAAAAGCGATGGCTGGGGTCATGATGGATCGCGGTTATCGCATCGTTTGCGGTGGCACCGATAACCACCTGTTCCTGGTGGATCTGATCGGTCGTGAATACACGGGTAAAGATGCCGAAGATGCATTGGGTCGCGCATTTATCACGGTCAATAAAAATACGGTGCCGGGCGAGCCCCGCTCACCCTTTGTGACCAGTGGTCTGCGTCTTGGGACACCCGCTGTCACCACACGTGGTTTTGATGAAAATGACTGTGTTGCATTGGCCGGTATCATTTGTGATGTGCTCGACCAGGTTGGTGATCCTGCAGTTGAAGAAAATGCCCGTCAGGCCGCGCTGGCATTATGTCATAAACACCCCGTTTACCAGCGCTGATAACAGGCTATGTGGTGTCCATTTTGCAATCATGATGATACCCGGGTCGTGGATTCCCGCGTAACGGGTGATGGTATGCAAATCCGGCGACGACGGGAATGTGCAAAATGTGCATCCCGTTTCAATACCTACGAAACTCCAGAGTTGATAGCGCCCCGGGTGATCAAGGCGAGTGGTGTACGTGAGGCGTTTTCAGAAGATAAGTTACGCAAAGGTATGCTCAAGGCCCTTGAAAAAAGGCCGGTTGAAACCCGTCAGGTTGAGCGCTCGATCCGTAGCTTGCTACGGGAAATTCGCGGTGTTGAGGAAGCCGAAATACCCAGTAGCCTGGTTGGTGAATGGGTGATGCAGGAACTAAGTCAACTGGACCAGGTTGCATACGTCCGGTTTGCCTCCGTCTACCGCAGGTTCGAGGATATCCAGGCGTTTCGGGATGAGATCGAAATGCTGGAAAAAGAGCATCCGGGCAGCCTCGATCAGCGTCAGATTTCCCTGCTGGACATCCGTTCCGGTAAGAAACAAGGTTAGCGTATCTCCAATGAGCTTTAGCGCATTTGATTTCAAGTGCATGGCCATTGCCCTGCAACTGGCCGTTCGCGGTTTGGAAACGACTCACCCCAACCCGCGCGTCGGTTGTGTTATCACCCGCAACGGACAGGTCGTTGGCAAGGGTTGGCATCAAAAGGCCGGTGAAGCCCACGCAGAAATCAATGCATTGCAAGAGGCGGGTGATAAGGCGGAAGGCGGAACCGCCTATATCACTCTCGAACCGTGCAGCCACATTGGGCGGACACCGCCTTGCGTGGAGGCATTGATCCGCGCAAAAATCACCCGGGTGATTTTTGCCATTGGGGATCCCAATCCTGACGTCAACGGCAACGGTCTTCAGCGATTGCAACAGGCGGGTATTGAAGTGCAAAGCGGTTTGATGGCAAAACAGGCCGAAGAACTGAATTACGGTTTCCTGAAACGTATGCGCCAGGGGCGACCCTGGATCCGGATCAAGTTGGCGCAAAGCATGGACGGTCATATTGCCCTTGAGAATGGCAGCAGCCAGTGGATCAGTGGTTCCGAATCACGTGCCGACGTACAAAACTGGCGTGCCAGGTCAGATGCTATCCTGACGGGTGTCGGCACGGTGTTGGCGGATGATCCTTCACTAAACGTCCGGAACAATAAAGAGGCCAGGCAGCCTGCGCGTATCATTGTGGACAGCCACTGGCGTACACCAGTTGAATGCACTGCTTTTAACATTGCCCGGTCCGGTGTTGATTGCCGGACTGGACAAGAAGCCGGTGCCGGTTGTGTTGAGAGAGTCCGCTGCCGATTGTGTGGGATTTCCAGCCCTTGAAGGGCGTGTGGATTTGAAAGCGCTATTGCATGCACTGGCAAAGCGCGGGATCAATGAAATTCAGGTTGAAGCCGGAGCGACGCTATGCGGTTCATTAATACAACAGGGCCTGGTTGATGAACTACTCATTTACCAGGCGCCGATTATTCTGGGTGGCAGGGCGGTAAGTCCATTTGCGCTACCACTACTTGATAATATGGATGATCGCGTCCATCTGGAATGGGTGGACTCACGACGTATCGGCAAAGACCTGCGTTTGCAGTTGAAACCGGTTTACGTGGATTAGGAGTTAATCAAGCATGTTTACAGGAATCGTAGCAGCTACTGGAAAGTTGTTATCCAGGGAATCATACGATGGAGATTTACGCATCCGCTTCGAGGTGCCGCCTGATTTGATGGAAGGTAGCAAAATTGGCGACAGCATCAGTATTTCAGGATGCTGTTTAACCATGCTAGAGCCCGATGCTACAGGCTTCAGTGCTGATTTATCGGTTGAGACGCTGGATAAAACCAGTTTGGGCAAGCGTCGACCGGGTGATAGTGTCAATTTGGAACTGGCTATGCGAGCATCGGACCGCCTGGGAGGACATATGGTTTCCGGGCACGTGGACGGTCTGGCCAGGCTGGTATCACGAACCGAAGACGGACGTTCGGAGCGATTTCTTTTTGAAACAGATCGTAGCCTTGCGCGGTACATTGCACCAAAAGGATCGGCCTGTCTGGATGGTGTCAGCCTGACAGTCAACGAAGTCGATGACAACCGTTTCTCGATTTGCATCATTCCACACACCCTGGAAGTGACAACGCTTGGTGGCCTGGCTGTCGGTGAAGTTGTGAATTTGGAGGTCGATCTCATCGCCCGCTACCTGGACCGGTTGAATCAATATGGCCATGCACGAGAGAGCACCGATTAGACCGGTCGAAAGGACAAAAATGGATATGAAACTGAATACAATTCCAGAACTCATCGAAGACATTCGTGCAGGGCGCATGATTGTGCTGATAGACGATGAGGACAGGGAGAATGAAGGCGACCTGGTTATGGCCGCTTCGATGGTGCGACCGGAAGATATCAATTTCATGGCCCATCATGGTCGCGGTTTGATTTGTATGCCGATTACCCGTGAGCGTTGTGAACAGTTGAACCTGTTGCTCATGGTGAATAGAAATGAAAGCCGGTTTGCAACAAACTTCACGGTTTCAATTGAAGCCGCAGAGGGTATTTCAACCGGTATTTCAGCTTACGACCGGGCGCATACCATTCGTACCGCTGCCCGCCCTGATGCCGGTTCCGCAAATATTTCGCAGCCGGGTCACGTGTTTCCAATAATGGCGCAACCCGGTGGTGTTTTAACCCGTGCCGGTCACACCGAGGCAGGTGTTGACCTTGCGATGTTGTCGGGGCTTGAGCCGGCCGCAGTCCTGGTTGAAATTCTTAACGAAGATGGCACCATGGCGAGACGTCCACAACTGGAAGCCTTTGCTCAAAAACATGATCTCAAAATCGGTACTATTGCCGATTTGATCCGCTATCGCCTGGAGACGGAACGGTCGGTCGAGTGCCTTTCCAGCAGTGAAGTTGAAACGGATTTTGGTTCGTTCCGTTTATTGACATATCGCGACAGCATCAACGACGAACTTCACCTTGCCCTTCTTAAGGGCGAGGTAGATCCGGCTGAACCGATGCTGGTAAGAGTTCACGTGCAAAATCCACTCAACGACGTCCTTAGCGTTAAGCGTGATGATTTTGGTCTGCCCCTCAGGCTGGCCATGGCAGAGGTCGCACGGCAGGGTAAAGGCCTGGTGCTGGTGCTGGGTGGGCACGAAGACAACGACAGTCTTTTACGGCGGATTCAGAAACAGCCTGAGCCAAAAATATTTAGCGGGGGCGATGACCGGCGCTCCAGTGAGCTGCGTACCTATGGTATTGGTGCGCAGATAATCGTTGATATTGGAATTAGAAAAATGCGCGTTCTGAGCGCACCCAAACGCATGACCGGTCTTGCAGGTTTTGGTCTGGAGGTGGTTGAGTATGTTGAAAGCGAACTTGACACAGATGAGTCTCCCAGGAAATTAGCCCATGAATGAATTTCCTTTAGAAATGCCGGGACGGACATGTAACATCGCCCTGGTGGCCAGCGAATTCAACCACTTTATCGTTCAGCAACTGGTAGAGGGTGCAGTTGATGCTTTGAACAGAAATGGTGTGTCACAACAAAATATAAGCCTCCTCTGGGTGCCGGGTGCGTTTGAGTTGCCACTTGCAGCCGATGTACTGGCGTCTGCCGGACAACATGACGCAGTGATCGCACTGGGTGCGGTCATCCGCGGCGGCACACCTCACTTTGATTTTGTTGCCGGCGAATGCAGTCGGGGCCTGGCCAATGTCGGTCTCAAATATGGTCTGCCGGTTATTTTTGGTGTGCTGACGACAGATACGATTGACCAGGCACTTGAACGCGCAGGTTCCGGTGCTGGCAACAAGGGTTTTGATACCGCGGTTGCTGCACTGCAGATGATCGCCCTGCTGGATCGTCTCCGTGTCGAATAAAACAGAGAACAGGTTTGAATTCCGCCGACGCGCCCGTCGGCGTGCGTTGCAGGCTTTGTACCAGTGGCACCTGACCGGTCAGGATGTCGGTGAAATACTTGCCCAGTTTCGTGAGGAGCAGGATTTCAGCAATGTCGATACCGAATTGTTTGCCACCCTGGTCAGAAAGGTCAGTAAAGAACAGGTCGATCTTGATGAGAAGATCGAACCGTTTCTGGACCGGCCGATTGCTCAGCTGGATGTCATCGAGCACGTGATTCTGAGTATGGGTGCCTACGAATTGTTGTACAGCATTGAAGTTCCCCACCAGGTAGTCATTGATGAAGCGATCAACCTGGCGAAACTGTTTGGCGCTGAGCAGGGGCATAGTTATATCAATGGTGTTCTCGACAAGGCAGCGAAGCAATGGCGGGACCCTGCTTCTTCCTTGCCATTTAGCCAGGCCTGATTGTATGAAGGAGTTTGAGCTGATTCGGCAGATTCAGCAGGAAACCTCCGTTTCTTATTCCCCCGGTTTCGAGCATGGGGTCAAACTGGGTATTGGTGACGATGCGGCGGTACTTGAAGTGCCTGCCGGTCAGCACCTGGTGGCCGCAACCGATACGCTGAATGCCGGCATCCACTTTCCGCCCGACACTTCACCCTTTGATATCGGTTACAAATGCCTGGCCGTTAACTTGAGCGATCTGGCTGCGATGGGTGCGATCCCGCGCTGGGCACTGCTTTCACTATCGTTACCCCGGGCTGACCCGGAATGGGTGCATTTGTTCAGCGAGGGCTTTAGTTCACTGGCACAGGCCCATAGTGTGACACTGGTGGGTGGTGATACAACCAGCGGACCCTTATCCATCAGCCTGACTGCCCTGGGTTCTATTGAGCCGGGTAGACAATTAACACGCGGTGGTGCAAACCCGGGTGACCTGGTTGTCGTGTCGGGCACCATCGGCGGGGCTGCCCTTGCGTTGGAGCAGTTGCAGGCAGGTAAAACGGTGCTTGAACGACATTTGCTTGATCGTCCACAACCAAGGGTCAGCCTGGGTCGGTCTTTAACAGGCTATGCGAGCGCCTGTATTGATGTTTCTGACGGTCTGCTGGCCGATCTTGGTCATGTTCTCAGGGCATCAGGTTGTGGCGCAAAGCTTGAAATTGAAAAGCTGCCACACACCCGGGTGCTTGCAGGGCTAGAGGATGAAGCAAAGTGGCGCTACCAATTGTCGGGTGGTGACGATTATGAACTGCTGTTTACCTTGCCGCCGCAGCACCGGGCATGGCTCACGACCTGGAGTCAAACCCTGGATATCAGGTTGAGTGTGATCGGTGAAATCGAGCAGGATGAAGGTATACGTTGTCTTGGTAAAGACGGCAAGGAGTATCATCCATTACAAACTGGCTTCGAACATTTCCGGGCCGGTTCATGAGTTCATCTGAGCACCGTGAAGCAACTCCCGACCGTCTTGCTCTAAAAAAGGTCGTCTTCGGTTCACCATCCGGCTTCCTGGCTTTTGGTTTTGGTTCGGGTCTGTCGCCGTTTGCGCCCGGCACCATGGGTACACTGGTGGCAATTCCATTTATTTTTGTGTTGAAAAGCCTGGGTAACCCGGGTTTCTGGATCGTGCTGGGACTTCTGTTCCTGCTGGGTGTTGAGTTGTGTGGGCATGTCAGTCGTAAACTGGGTGTTCACGATCACGGTGGCATTGTCTGGGATGAAATGGTTGGTTACTGGTTATCCGCTGCCTTTGTGCCATTGCAATGGCCCTGGTTGTTGGCGGCATTTTTATTATTTCGCTTTTTCGACATTCTCAAGCCGTGGCCGATCCGTCAACTTGATAAAAAAGTAAGCGGCGGTTTTGGAATCATGATCGATGACGTGGTTGCCGCTTTATTCACCGTAATCATACTGGCTGTTTTACAGAGCTTCTTGAGTTGAATGATTCCTTTCCGGTCTGCCAGTCCGGATATTCACAAGGTTACTAGTCCATGGTTGAATAAAAGGCGTTCTTGATCCAGTTGATGCCCTGGTCCATTTTTTCGGGTCAATGGAAATTACGTCAAATCGACAAACACACTCGGCCCTGTGAGGGTTTTTTGCCAGGTACCAGGCTGCCGTACGTGAAATTCTGTTTTGTTTGTGAAACGTAACCGCTTCTGCGCCACTGCCATGGTGATTGTTCTTGCGATATTTTACTTCGACAAAAACAATGGTCTGTTCATCTTTCATGATCAGGTCAATTTCACCAAAGCGGCTGGAGAAATTTCGTTGCAGTAGCTCAAGACCCTGGGCGCGCAAAAAAGATTCTGCAGTTTTTTCCCAGTGGTGTTCCCGATTTCCGGCCACGAAGAGGTGAGTGATTCAGCGAATGACTGGCCATTCGTAGGGAACTGGCTGACCGGCAGAAAACTGTGCCCATGCGGGTTGTCTTTGAAGGTGACCGTTTGCCTGCATCCTCAATGCACCGATATCACCGGGAAACCACAGGTCAGAATCTTTTTGCATCAAGGGTAACCATGGCAACACCTGCCAGGCATCCTGGCCGAGTGCGTACAGATTCCCATATGAACCGCCACGAATACTCTCAAGTGCCGGAATGCCGGTGTCAGCGGCATGCAACTGCCAGTTGGTGATGGGGAAAACGATACCATTCAGGTCCTGATCAGAGGCCGGCTGCATTTTTACCGCTGAAAATACGACCCATGGCATAGACAGGGATATCACCGGCATCGTGAAAACGCAGTAACGGTTTGAGTTCACGGCCTTCCTTCGGGTTTGCCGCCATGAAAATAAAGTCGAAGTCATCACGGCGGCTGGGTTCAAAATTCAAGGAAATGCCAAGCCGGGACTGCAGGTCTGTTTTACGTTGCTTACTTTCGTCTATCTTCAACAACCGGGTCAGCATGTCGCTGTAATCTTCCGAGGCCGAATTGAAGCGTGTGGCTGCTGAGATCTGGCCTTCACCCTGCTCAAACCTGGTGGTAAAAGCGGTTTCAATACGTCTGCCCCAGGCGCTGTCCGGGACGATCACGATCGCCTTTTTTTGACCTTGTGAAAGTGCGCTTTCGGCAATGGCCATCGCCTCCTCGGCCTGTGACAATGAAAGGCTGTTCACGACCGTTTTCTGCACAGGATCGACAGGTTCGTATTCGGTGGGTTCGTTGAGCAGCAATATGGGCACGCTCGGATCATCCAGGCTGGCCAGGGCACCGGCCGAATCGCTTCGCAAAGGACCAACAATCTGCGTGGCACCATCCTCCCTGGCCTGCAGGTAGGCGGCAATGGCCGATTCGTTGCTGTTTCCGCTGGAATAAAATCGAAGGACGGAATTACCCGGCTGCTCAAGGTAGGCGCTCAGGATTCCATCACGTATGGCCCTGGCGGCTGAAGAAAGACCACCTTCGGCGGCAACAGAACGGCCACCTGGGCAGGTACCGGAAACAGGTTGCGGTAGCTGCTAATCAGCTCGGAAAAATCAGCCTGTGTGATGGCATGTCCGTAATGGTAATCTGCCCATTTCTGAGCTGCAGCGGAAAGCGAACTCTGACCGATCAACACGCTACGGGACTGTAACGCCAACTCGAGCCATTCAGTGAATTCAGGGTCGTATATCTGACTGTCAATCATGACCGTGAGCTGACCGGAAGGTATCGACTCAAGTGAACGCAGGATCTCCAGCGCTACATCCGGCTGGTAGCCCGTCATCTGTCGCGACAGTTCAATAGCCTCCGCCAGGCTGCGCTCAGACGGGTTCGTTGCACCTGGTACTGGAGATCAAAAAACCGCTTTCACCGGTTTCAGTTGCGGACGGGTGCTGCTTGTCCGGTAGTGGATTGGTCGACCGGTACCGAACCCGTCGTGCCGCATGCGCTGAGTAGCGCCAGCAAAGAAGCCGAAAAAAGTAATGAGTGAAAACGTAAAGTCATAGGGTTTTTACAAAGTTAATCGCTTCAGAATGATAACCTATATGGATGGACCGCAAACAATGCTGACCGGGATATTTCATTAAAGTGTAGTGAAAACTACATTAACACTATTGGAAACGCTGTTATGTCGCAAGCCGGCCTTTATGTTGTAGCAACACCCATCGGAAACCTGGAGGATATTTCCTACCGGGCTGTCAGACTTTTGTCTGAAGTCGACCTGATAGCCGCTGAAGATACCCGTCACTCACGTGTGTTGTTATCACATTACAACATTACAACCGCAATGCATGCCTTGCACGAACACAACGAAGCACAGCTTGAAGGACGGATTCTTGAGCGTATCGCTGATGGTCAGGCCATCGCACTGATTTCCGATGCGGGCACACCATTGATTTCCGATCCGGGGTACCGCCTTGTCAGGGCGGCGCGGGAAGCAGGTCTGCCGGTATATTCGGTGCCGGGCCCCAGCGCGATCACAGCGGCACTGTCGGTTGCAGGTTTGCCGCCGGACCGTTTTGCATTTGAAGGGTTTCTGCCATCAAAAGCCGCTGCCAGGAAAAAAAAGCTCCAGGCGCTTTGTCATGAAACCAGGACACTGGTGTTTTTTGAATCCAGTCACCGCATTGAGGCGGCCATTGCGGACATGACCGAAGTTTTTGGCGGGACAGCGCCTGGTCGCGGTGTGCAGGGAGTTGACAAAAAAATTTGAGACCGTGTTAAGGGTTCCACTGGCTGATATGAAAAAAGAACTGGCTCAGGACACAAATCAAAGTCGCGGAGAGTTTGTGGTCGTTGTTGATGGTTATGAAGGCAGTGAAGATGAGGCTTTGTCCAATGCACATAAAATGGCCTTGGCATTGCTGGAGTATTTGCCCGCCTCCCAGGCCGCCCGTGTCGCCGCCCAACTAAATGACGTGCCACGCAGGAAGGTGTACCAGTTACTCAAATAAAGCGGCATAGACAACACTTCAGCAACCCTCTGTTTCAATAACCGTAGGGTGCGTAACTGTTATGCCTCAGGTATTTATTGTGAACGGTGGGTAACAAGTCAGGTGCGTTACGGGATCATAGCCGGCTACATTAACACTATCAATGAGATCAAGGGTAGAGGACAATAGCCGCGAGAGTCGGCCAGGCAATCGCGCTTCCGCATAAGGCGGAAGGGAGGAAAGTCCGGGCTCCACAGGGCAGGGTGCCAGGTAACGCCTGGGGGGCGCGAGCCTACGGAAAGTGCAACAGAAAATATACCGCCTGCCTCCGCCTTCGCGGTGAGGGCAGGTAAGGGTGAAATGGTGCGGTAAGAGCGCACCGCGCAACTGGTAACAGTTTGCGGCAATGGTAAACCCCACCTGGAGCAAGACCAAATAGGAAGACGATAGTCGCGGCCCGCGATGTCTTCGGGTAGGTCGCTTGAGGATGCTGGTGACAGCAGTCCCAGATGAATGATTGTCCACGACAGAACCCGGCTTACCGGCCGGCTCTCACTCTGAATTTGCATATTGTGCCAATTTCACAATTCTGACTTGCTCAGGCGCAATTGGACTTGAGCTTCCTTCACCCAATAGCTTTGGCTATTGGATTCAGTCCAGCCCGGCGCCCAATGGCACCTGACCTGCGCCAGAATTGCGATATTGGCACAATGTACAAATTGAACTTGCATATTGCACCGGTATCACGACGCTGGCTTGCCCAGATCTGCCTGGACTTGAGCTTCCTTCACCCAATAGCACACATTTCCCTGAGGTCGAGATTATCCAGCGATACAATATGTAGGGTTGTTTTTCTGACTGGAACGCAATATGTTGGATTTTGTCTTTGGTCTCGCCTTTAGATTGCCATAATTAGGTTGTAATCCCGCCTTCTTATCTTGTTCTAATCCCCTTGTCCTGCTTGACTTTATTGCTTTCAAATACTATCGTGCATAAATGTGGGAAAATGTGGTGAATAAGTATAATTAAGGTGGGAAATAAGTGTTTTTTGGTGAAACAACAATCAACCTGGACGCGAAAGGGCGTCTCGCAGTACCGATAAGGTATAGAGAAACCCTTGCAGAGCAATGCGGAAACCGCATGGTGCTTACCTATAGCGCGTTTGATTCAGGTTCGTTGTGGCTTCAGCCGGAACAGACATGGGAACGTGTTCGTGATGATGTCATGGCGCTACCCAACTTTAATCCCAGCCACAGGAGCTTGCAGCGACGCCTGGTTGGTAGTGCAACGGTCGTGGAGCCGGATGGCAACGGCAGAATTTTGATACCGCCGAGCCTGCGTCAGGTGGCGGGTTTGGAAAAACGCGTGATTATGCTGGGTATGGGCAAGCGTTTTGAGATATGGGATGAAGATACGCTGAATGCCCAGCGAGCCGAGGAAGTAGCAAATCTCGATGAGCAGGCTTCAGCGGAGATGGCCACGCCTGGTGTTATAGGCGAGTGCCGAATGCCCAAAAGAGGGCCAATGAATTTAAACCAGAGGTTATGACCGGAAAGGATGAACAAATACCAGCATCAAGCTGTTTTGCTGGAAGAGGCGGTTTCATCACTCCGGATTCGGGAAGACGGGATCTATCTCGATGCGACCTTTGGCAGAGGAGGACACAGCCGGGCGATTATTGTCCCGGCTGACCGAGCAGGGACGCTTATTTACCCTGGATAAAGACCCGCAGGCAGTGGCCGCGGGATTGGAAGAATGGGGCGATGACCCGAGATTTTCCATAGTTCAGGGTAGCTTTGCGGAGATGGACCGCATGGTCCGGGAGTGGCAAATAGAAAGAAACCTGGATGGCATTTTGCTGGATCTTGGAGTTTCTTCACCACAACTGGACGATCCGGAGCGTGGCTTTTCATTTAGAAAGGACGGGCCGCTGGATATGCGGATGGACCCAACAAAGGGTGTGTCTGCAGCCGAATGGCTGGCAGAGACACCGGAGCGGGAAATGTCCCGCGTATTTTGGGAGTTTGGAGAGGAGCGCCATGCGCGCAGGATTGCCCGGAGTATCGTGAAAGCTAGGCAGCAGCAATGTTTGGAAACAACCACTCAGCTGGCGGAGCTTATCGAGACGACGATAGGAAACCGGGAAAAGAAGCACCCGGCAACACGATGCTTTCAGGCGATCCGAATAGCTGTCAATAACGAACTGGGTGATCTGGCCTCAGGGTTGGAAGCATCAATCAGGCAATTGCGCCCGGGAGGAAGGCTGGTAGCGATCAGTTTTCACTCCCTGGAGGATCGCCTGGTCAAACGGACATTTAGAGAAGCCGTACGACCAGGTAAGGTCCGTCGCAATATTCCTGAGCACCCGGACTGGTCACCAAGACTGAAGTTGATTGGCAAAGCCATTCGAGCCTCCGAACAAGAAATCTCCGCAAATCCCAGGGCACGCAGTGCAATTATGAGGGTTGCGGAGAAGATAGGTTGAATTCACAAATACTAATTTTAATTCTGGTTCTGATCGCTGATGTCAGCAGCGCGCTGGGTGTTGTCTATACCCGGCACCAGAGCCGTCTTCTGGCCGTGGAACTGGGTGCCCTCGAAGCCCTCCAGGATGAGGGGCTGGCTGAATGGAGCCGTTTACAGATTGAACAGGGCTGGTTGGCAGATGCCAGCCAGATTGAAAAAACAGCACGTGGGGTTCTGCAGATGCAGCAACCCGAAACGACCCAGATACTGGTTGTACGTCCTTGAGTAAACAGACCAAAAATATGATTCCCAGCAGCAGGCTTTACGCCATGTTGCTGATTTTCATGTTGTGTTCGGTTGCGCTGATTGCACGCGCAGTGAATTTACAGGTCATGGAGACTGACTTCCTGCAGGGCCAGGGAAAAGCCCGATTTTTGCGGGAAGTCACTATTGCATCGACCCGGGGTGTTATCACCGACCGCAATGGTGAACCGCTGGCGGTGAGCACCCCGGTTGACTCCGTCTGGGTGCACCCGGGTCAATTGCTTGAGTACCCGGAAAATATCAAACCCCTTGCCGCTTTGTTAAATGCCAATGCAGAAGAAATCGAACGTAAGTTGACACAACGTTCAGGCAAGGAGTTTGTCTGGTTGCGGAGACGTCTGAACCCGGATGTGGCCGACAGAGATCCGTGCACTGAATATTCCCGGTGTTAACCTGCAAAAAGAGTACCGCCGTTTTTACCCGGCCGGTGAAGTGACATCCCACGTGATCGGCTTTACCAATATTGATGATATTGGCCAGGAAGGTCTGGAACTTGCCTATGACAGTTGGCTGGCAGGCAGTCCGGGCAGCAAGCGTGTCATCAAGGACCGTAAAGGCCAGACCGTTGAAGAGGTCGAGCTGATCAAGGAGTCTGATCCGGGTCATGATTTGACACCTCACGATTGACAAGCGTTTGCAGTACCTGGCCTACCGCGAACTGAAAAGTACGGTGCTCAAGCACGGTGCGCGCTCGGGTAGCGTGGTGGTGCTGGATGTCGATACCGGTGAAGTGCTGGCCATGGTCAATCAGCCGTCCTATAACCCGAACGATCCGGGCATGACACCGACGGTATGCGTAACCGGGCGGTGACCGACGTGATTGAGCCGGGTTCGGTCATGAAACCCATCGCGATCGTATCCGTACTGGAAAACGGAATGGCGGTCCCTGAAACCCCGGTGGAAACCTCACCGGGTTACACGGTGATTTCCGGTCATACCATTCGTGACCACAATAATTACGGCTTGCTGGATGTTACCGGTGTGTTGACGCAATTCAAGCAATGTCGGGGTGACAAAACTGGCGCTTCAGCTGGAACCGGAACAAATGTGGGACACCTACAGCCGTTTTGGTTTTGGTGAGGCAACCGGTACCGGTTTTCCCGGTGAATCTGCCGGTGTACTGCGAAACCACCGCCGCTGGAGACGTCTGGAGCAGGCAACCATTTCATATGGTTATGGAATCTCCGCGACGCCTTTGCAAGTTGGCACAGGCCTATGCTGCTATTGCCAACGGTGGAAAATTACGCCAGCCGGCCTTTATACAGGGCTCCAACAATCCGCCCATTTCTGCCATTGATCCTGAAATCGCCAATGCGGTTGCGAAGATGCTGGAAACAGTGACAACCACGGAAGGTACCGGCAGCAGGGCACGTGTTGCAAATTATCGTATTGCCGGGAAAACCGGCACATCACACAAAGCCAGCGCTTCGGGTTACGCCGCTGCCAGGTATGTCTCGAGTTTTGCGGGATTCGGTCCGGCCAGTAATCCGCGCCTGGTCTGCGTGGTTGTGATCAATGACCCGACCGGTGATGAGTACTACGGCGGATTGGTTGCCGCACCCCTGTTTTCCGAGGTCATGACCGGTGCGATGCGTATTTTGAATATCCCGCCGGATGATTATCCGTCGATGCTGGTTGATGCCGGTGACAGCAACAGTGAAGGGGGAATTGATCATGGCCATGACTTTACATGAATTACTGGAAGGCTGGGTTGATGAAGCACCTGCGCTCAGGCTCACCGGTATTGGCCTTGATAACCGTGAGATCAAACCCGGTGACGCCTTCGTGGCGGTAAAGGGTCAGTTGGTTCATGGTCTGGATTATGCCCGGGCAGCCGTAGCTGCCGGTGCAGTGGCCGTCATTCATGATGGTTTACAAGCCGTTCCGGAACTGGGTGTACCCGCTGTCAAGGTTGCCGGGCTGGGGGATCAAGCTCGGAGAACTGGCATCACGGTTTTACGCGGCCCCGTCAGAGCAAATGACCATCGCCGGTGTGACCGGCACCAATGGTAAAACCTCGGTTGCACACTTCCTGGCCCAGTCCTGGCAACGTGTTTACGGAAATGCCGGCATGGTGGGTACGCTGGGTTATGGTCCTCTTGGTCATCTGCAAAGCGGCTGCACGCACAACACCTGACGCGTTTCGCTTGCAGCAGGTACTTGCTGACTGCGTGAAAACCGGTATTGAGCACCTGGCGATGGAAGTTTCCTCACACGCCCTGCAACAGCATCGCTGTCAGACAGTACAATTTGATGCCGCGGTTTTTACCAACCTCAGTCGTGACCATCTTGATTACCACGCTGATATGGCCGACTACGCAGCTGCCAAACGGCTTTTGTTTACCGACTACGCACCGTCCTTCGCGATTATCAATCACGATGATGCCTATGGCAGAAAATGGTTTGGTGAACTCAATGGCGGTATGCAAATGCTCAGTTTCGGTCTTCAGGAAGGTGCGGAACTAAGAGCGGAAATACGCTCCATAGATATCAATGGAATGAATATCCGGATAACCGGGCCATGGGGTTCGGAAGAAGTGCATACCAGTCTGTTGGGTGAATTCAATGCCTCGAATCTGCTGGCGGCTGCAGGCACGCTGGCCTTGCTTGGTATGCCCTGGAACCATGTTTTACATCAGCTTGAGGTAATGCAGCCTGTGCCGGGCAGAATGATGCGTCTGGGTGGCGAACACGGGTCAGCCGGTCGTCGTGGTCGATTATGCACATACGCCCGATGCACTGGAGAGCGCATTGCATGCGGTCAGGGCCCACCTTGATGGCAGGCTGGTGTGTGTTTTTGGTTGCGGTGGCAACCGGGACCAGGGTAAACGGCCACAAATGGGTCGTGCAGCGGAGTTACTGGCCGATGATGTATTTGTAACCAGTGACAATCCGAGAAATGAGTCTGCAAACAAGATCATTGAAGACGTGGTTGCCGGTCTTGAAACAACCGGGCAAGGCAACGATCGAACCGGACAGGGCAGCAGCGATCCAGCAGGCCATTGCAAACTGCCAACCTGGCGACGTGGTGTTGGTGGCCGGAAAAGGTCACGAAACCTGGCAGGAAATCGGCGGACAAAAAATACCATTCAGCGATGAAACGTCATCCGGCATGCACTGGGGGATGCGGCATGATCCATATGAGCCTCAACCAGGCTGCAAGTTTGCTGAAATGCGCACCGTTGCAGCGTGATATCAACTTTACAGGTATCACATCAGATAGCCGCCAGGTTGTTCCCGGTATGTTGTTTGCGGCATTGCCCGGGCAGACCTTTGATGGTCACGACTATATTCAGCAGGCAATGGAACGTGGTGCAGTTGCTGCACTGGTCAGTCGCGTCGTGCCAACGGGTCTGCCGGTATTGCAGGTAACGGATGTCTGGCAGCGCTTGGCACCCTCGCCGGATACTGGCGTAGGGAATGCCCTGCGAAAGTCATTGGTATCACCGGTAGCAACGGTAAAACCACCGTTAAAGAAATGGTTGCCAGTATCCTCAGGCAGGAAGGTGCAGGTGTTGGCGACCGGGGGCAATTTCAATAATGAACTGGGTTTGCCCCTGACCGTATTCCAGCTGAATAAATCACATGATTATGCGGTGCTGGAAATGGGCGCCAGCAATCCGGGAGATATTGCTTATCTTGCCGGTATTGCAAAGCCGGATGTTGGTGTGATAACCAATATTGGACCGGCGCACCTGCAGGGTTTTATCAACATACAGGGAGTGGCCCGTGCCAAGGGCGAGTTGTTTGCCGCGCTGCCACGAGATGGTGCGGCGATAATCAATGCAGCCGAACCCTGGGTCGACCTATGGCAGGACATCAATAAGGCCGGAAACCATTTACTATTTTAATGGTGAAGGTGAGAACCATATCCAGGCGCATCATGCCGCAGATGAATGTCGTGGTGAGTACACCGATTGGAGAATTTCCACTGCAATTACCCCTGCCGGGTTTGCACAACCTGACCAATGCACTGGCGGCGACCGCGGTCTGCCTGGCCCTGGATGTGCCGCTTGCCCATATCAAGACCGGACTCGAAACGGTCAGACCGGTACCGGGCCGGCTCAGTCTGAAACACGCAAGCGCAGGCTGGACCGTGATCGATGATACCTATAACGCCAATCCCGCCTCGCTGTATGCGGCCTTGCAGGTGCTCGCCACCCAAAATGGTGAACCCTGGCTGGTCATGGGTGACATGAAAGAACTGGGTACCGACAGCCGTAAGATGCACGCGGAACTGGGTGACGCGGCACGTTCCCTTGGGGTCAAACGCCTGTTCGCACTGGGAGAGGCAAGCACTGCGGCGGTTGATGCTTTTGGAGACAGGGCCGTGCATTTCAGTAGCAGGGACGAATTGATCGAGGCCCTGCGTGCAGAACTTAAACCCGGGGTGGCCTGCCTGGTCAAAGGTTCCCGTTCGATGGGCATGGAACATGTCGTCAATGCGATTTCCAATGGGCACGAATACCCGGAGGTGAACGGCTGATGTTACTGGAACTGTTCACATGGCTGGCCGAGTTCAATCCGGACTTCAATGTATTCGTCTACATCACCTTGCGCGGTATCCTCGGGGCTTTGACCGCACTGGCGATTTCCCTGATATTGGGCCCGGCCTTTATCCGTCGGCTGGTCAAGAAGCAGGTGGGTCAGCCGATCAGGAAGCTGGGTCCGGAGTCGCATTTCTCAAAAGCCGGCACACCGACCATGGGCGGTGCGCTTGATTCTGTTTTCCATCGTTGTTTCCACCCTGTTGTGGTCCGACCTGGGCAACCGGTATATCTGGACGGTATTGCTGGTGACCCTGGCGTTCGGTGTGATCGGATGGGTTGATGATTACAAAAAACTGGTCCTGCAGGATTCCGCCGGGCTGGCGGCGCGCTGGAAGTATCTGTTTCAGTCGATCGTCGGGTTAAGTGCGGCAATTTACCTGTATTCAACTGCGCAATCCCCGGCGGAGACCGAGCTGATTGTGCCGTTCTTTAAAGATATCGTTATCCCACTGGGTATGGGCTACATTTTTGTTACCTACTTCTTTATCGTGGGATATTCCAATGCGGTCAACCTGACCGACGGGCTTGATGGGCTGGCGATCATGCCGGCTGTTTTCCTGGCCGTGGCCCTCGGTATTTTTGCCTATGTGACCGGTCACTCCGTGTTTTCGGAATACCTGGCCATACCCTATATTGCCGGCGCCGGTGAATTGACCGTTTTTTGTGGTGCACTGGCGGGTGCCGGGCTTGGGCTTTTTGTGGTTCAACACCTATCCGGCACAGGTATTCATGGGTGATATCGGTGCACTGGCGATGGGCGCGGCACTTGGGCTGATTGCGGTTATCGTACGTCAGGAACTGGTATTTACACTGATGGCCGGTGTTTTTGTCATGGAGACATTGTCGGTCATTCTGCAGGTGGCCTCGTTCAAGCTGACCGGTAAAAGAATATTCCGCATGGCACCGATCCATCATCACTTTGAACTGAAGGGCTGGCCCGAACCCCGGGTCATCGTGCGTTTCTGGATTATCTCGGTGATCCTGGTACTGGCCGGTCTGGCGACGTTGAAGATAAGATGAAAAGTAAGATCAGCCAACAACAGGCCCTGCGCGGATCACGCCTGAACAGGGCGGTAAAGGTCGACGCCTGGTTGCTGATTCCGGTACTGCTGCTGGTTGCATCCGGCCTGGTAATGGTGGGTTCCTCATCGATTGCGATCGCTGAAAGTCATGGTGTGGCAACTTATTACTACCTTTTGCGTCATCTGATTTACGTCCTGCTGGGTGTGATGCTTGCTTCAGCCTTCCGGTCGATTCCGATTGATTTCCTCGAGCGTATCAGCCGCCCGTTAATGTGGTTGTCGGCACTGCTGTTGCTGCTGGTGTTTATTCCCGGTATCGGGCGCAGCGTCAATGGCAGTGCGCGCTGGATAACGCTTGGCTTTGCGAATTTCCAGGTGGTTGAAGCGGTCAAGATCATGGTGATTATCTACATGGCCGGATACCTGGTGCGCAAGGCGGATATGGTCAAGATAAGGTTTTTTGACACGCTCAAGCCACTGATGCTGGCGGCCATGCTGACCGGCATATTGCTGATTCAGCCCGATATGGGCAGTGCCGCGGTGATCACCGCCATTGTGGGTGGCATGGTGTGGCTGGCAGGTGCGGCCTGGCGGCACATCCTGGTGCTGGGGATGGCGGCGCTTCCGGTATTCGGGTTCGCAGCGATGGAACCCTACCGGCTGAGACGTATCGTCAGTTTTATGAACCCATGGGCAGATCCGTATGACAGCGGTTTTCAGTTAACCCAGGCCCTGATCGCGGTAGGCCGCGGTGAAGTATTTGGTGTTGGTCTGGGTGCCAGTATTCAGAAATTGTTTTACCTGCCTGAAGCACATACCGATTTCATTTTCGCAGTACTGGCCGAGGAGTTTGGCCTGTTGGGTGTGATTTTCATCCTGTCCCTGTTCATGCTGCTGGTCGCGCGTATCATGATTATTGGCCTGATGGCGCACCGCATGGAACGGCCGTTTGCGGGTAATGTTGCCTATGGTATTGGTCTCTGGATTGGCTTGCAGGCCCTTGTCAGCATGGGTGTGAACCTCGGTGTGTTGCCCACCAAGGGTCTTACCCTGCCATTGATCAGTTCCGGTGGCAGCAGTGTGCTGATGACTTTCGTGGCGTTGGGTATCGTATTCAGAATCCGCTATGAACTGGACCGTGATGCACCCTTGAATATCGCGCGGGTACCCAATATGGCCGGGGCACGCCGATGAGCCGTTCGGGTCAGGGTGTATTGATCATGGCGGGTGGTACCGGTGGGCACATATTTCCCGGTCTCGCGGTAGCGGAGGTTCTGCGTAAGCAGAACATACCGGTGCGCTGGCTGGGTGCTGAAGGTGGTATGGAAACCCGTACGGTACCTGCCGCAGGCATCGACCTGGACGTGGTTGCCATTACCGGGCTACGGGGTAAGGGTTTGATGCGCTGGGTCCGCATGCCGTTAATGTTGCTGCGTGCAGTCTGGCAGGCCCGGCGTCTGCTGGAAGCAAACCGGCCGGGTTGTGCGGTCAGTTTTGGTGGTTATGCTGCAGCACCAGGTGGTATCGCTGCATGGACCAAGGGGATTCCCGTACTGGTGCATGAGCAAAATCGAATTCCCGGTCTGACCAATCGTTTGCTGATGCGTTTTGCCCGCAAGATACTGCAGGGTTTTCCGGGTACATTTCCACAAGAAAAAGCAGCCATTGACAGCGGTAACCCGGTTCGTCACGAAGTGGCTGCAATTGCGGAACCACAAATCCGTCTGGCCGGACGATCCGGTCCGGTCAGGGTGCTTATCACCGGTGGCAGCCAGGGCGCCCAGGTACTGAATAAGGTGGTGCCGGCAGCACTGAAAATACTGTCTTCATCCACACCCATTGAAATTCGGCACCAGGCCGGTGCGAAACGCGTGGATGAAGCGCGTGAAGCCTATGCCGAAGCGGGAGTGGATGCTGAAATCCTGCCCTTTATCAGTGACATGGCCGAGGCGTATACGTGGGCTGACCTGGTGATTTGCAGGTCAGGCGCACTCACGGTTGCAGAACTTGCCGCGGCCGGTGTGGCATCGGTGCTGGTGCCGTTTGCGTTTGCCGTCGATGACCATCAGACCCGCAATGCTGAATACCTGGCTGATGCCGGGGCGGCGGTTATTCTGTCCCAATCCACGCTGGATCCGCAGATACTGGCAACTGCACTGAAACCCTTGCTTTCCGATCGTGCTGTCTTGCTATCAATGTCCATATCAGCAAGGAAAAAAGCAATTCCCGATGCTGCAGAAAAAGTGGTTGATGCCTGCCGTGAGTGGGTGGCTTCGTGATTAAGTTTAGTGGACACCTGCGACCAATGCGACGTATTAAGCGGGTGCATTTTGTGGGTATTGGCGGTACCGGTATGAATGGTATAGCCGAGGTTCTTGTCAACCAGGGGTTTGATGTCAGCGGCTCCGATCTGCAGGAGTCACAGGGCAACCGGACGACTCAGGAAACTCGGTGTCAGGGTATTTATTGGTCATGATGCCGCGAACATTGATGGTGTGGATGTTCTGGTCGTATCCACGGCAGTACCTGAAAGCAACCCGGAGGTCGGCAGGCCAGGGAGTTAAGAATTCCTGTTGTGCCAAGAGCCCAGATGCTGGCAGAACTGATGCGCTTTAAACGTGGGATCGCGGTTGCCGGTACCCATGGCAAAACGACCACAACCAGTCTGACCGCCAGTTTACTGGCCGAGGCGGGTCTGGATCCGACCTTTGTCATTGGTGGCGTGGTTAATTCCTGGGGTAGCAATGCGAGACTGGGGCAGGGTGAATACCTGTTGGCTGAGGCGGATGAAAGTGACGGTTCATTTTTACTGTTGCAGCCGATTATTGCGCTGGTCACAAATATAGACCGCGATCACCTGGAAACCTATGAGAACAGTTTTGAGAACCTGAAAAAGGCTTTCGTGGAGTTTCTTCATCATTTGCCTTTTTATGGTGCTGCCATACTGTGTATTGATGATCCGGAGGTTAAAGCGCTGATCCCACAATTGAGTCGTGCCGTGGTGACCTTTGGTCTTTCAGAGTCTGCTGATATACGCGCTACCGATATTCGTCAGAACGGGCGGAACATGTCCTTCACAGTGCATCTACCGCAACCCTCGGAGCCCATTGATGTAAATATCAACCTGCCAGGAATACACAATGTCCGCAACGCGCTGGGCGCAATAGCCGTGGCATGGGAAATTGGTATTGAAATCAGACACGGTGGTGGATTGTCTGCGCGAATTTAAGGGTGTTGGCCGTCGCTTTGCCGAAATCGGGGAATTGCCATTTGGCAGTGGCAGTGCGCTCGTGATCGAGGACTACGGTCACCATCCCTCCGAACTTGAAGCAACCATAGCCGCCGCCCGGCAAGGCTGGCCCGAGAAACGCATCGTGGCCGTTTTTCAGCCGCATCGTTACACACGTACTGCCAGCTTGTTTGATGAGTTCAGCCGGGTACTGTCTGAGGCAGATATCGTTGTATTAACCGATATCTATTCTGCGGGAGAAGCCTGCATTGAAGGAATAGACAGTGCAGCGCTGTGCAAATCGATTCGTGTGCGCGGCAAAGTCGACCCGGTGTTGATGCATGACGTCGCAGAATTGACCTCGTCCCTGCCGGCCCTGTTGCAGGACGGGGACCTGGTATTGCTGATGGGTGCAGGAAGCATAGAACAGGTGGCGCAGGAACTACGCGATTCAGGTTTCATATCGAGGGCAGCGGCATGAACCCGATACCTGCCATGAAAACCAACGACTCCGCCATCTTCGGCAATGTGGGCTTGCTGGTGGGTGGTGACAGTGCCGAACGGGAAGTCTCCCTTAATGGCGGGCGAGCGGTATTTGCGGCCCTGAAACGCAACCGCATCAAGACCGAAATGTTTGACGGCAGCGCGGCCTTGTTTGAGGCCATCAATGCCGGTCGTATCGACCGTGTTTTCAATTTAATGCATGGCCCGGGTGGTGAAGATGGTGCGATACAGGGCGCTCTGCAATTGATGGATGTGCCGGTGACCGGGACGGGCCTGCTCGGCTCGGCCATTAGCATGGATAAAGTCAGGTCCAAGTGGATCTGGCAGAGCCAGGGTATCAATACGCCGCCATTTTCTCTTCTAAGGAAGGGCGAGGGCTTGACGGATCAATTGCTGGAAGAGTGGGGGTTCCCGCTATTTGTAAAACCTGCCGGTCTGGGTTCCAGTATCGGGATCTCAAAAGTCGAACACGCCGATGACCTGCCGGATGCAATCAACCTGGCGCGTGACTACGATGAAAACGTGATTGTTGAGCCTGCAGTGACAGGTAATGAATATTTTGCCGGCATCATCGGGGACCTGGTCCTGCCCCTGATTCACATCGAAACACCACGTACTTTTTACGACTACAAGGCCAAATATGAGTCTGACGATACCCGTTATTTTTGTCCCTGCGGTTTGCCGCAAGAGATAGAGAAAACAATGCAGGAATTATCGCTTGAGGCATTTCGCGCGTTGGAGTGTTCGGGTTGGGGCCGGGTTGATTTTATTATCGATGATGCAGGCAAGGCCTGGTTCCTCGAAGTCAACACGACACCCGGTATGACCAACCACAGCCTGGTGCCGCAGGCGGCCGCGCAAATTGGCATCGGTTTTGATGAGCTGGTTTGGAGAATTCTGGAGAGTAGTTTGTGAGTACCACCAGAAAACAAGCGATGCGGCATGGGAACTGGGGATTCAGCGCTGGTGGCGTCATTACGCTGTTGCTGTTTGTTTTGGCAACTGGCAGGTGTGGTCTGGGTTTACAACGGTACGATTGCGCAGGAACGCTGGCCGATTCGCTGGCTTGAAGTCGATGGGCCATTTGAACGGGTCAGCGCAGAACAGGTGCGGGCCAGTCTTGCACCATTGGTAAATGGCAGCTTTTTCACGGTAGACACCAAGGTGATGCGTGAGATAGCCAGCGCCATGCCATGGGTCGCCAGTGTGAGTGTCCAGAAAACCTGGCCGGATACGGTACAGGTCACGATTCATGAGCACACACCCGTCGTCCACTGGGTTGACGACTACCTGCTGGATGCCCACGGGCAGCCGTTCACCGTGCCTTCGGCCAATGAAATCCAGGGTCTGCCATGGCTTGAAAGCCCGCAGGGGCAAATGGAACTCGTGTTTGAGAACTGGAAGAAATTCGACGACAAACTGGAAGCGATTGGACAACAGGTTGAGCGTCTTACGCTGGATCCGCGGGGGTCCTGGTCGGCCCGTTTGAGTGGCGGCACCGAGGTTAAACTTGGCAAGGGCGATATATTTAAAAACCTGGATATGCTGGTATCCACGTGGGCGGGACTCATGCAGGGGCAGGCGACGCCGCCGGTCAGCGTAGATCTCAGGTATACCAACGGGTTCGCCGTGTTATGGCCACAAAACATAGACGTTATTGCAGAGGCATATGGCAAAAAAAGCTGAAAAATCACTGGTCGTTGGACTGGATATCGGAACATCCAAGATCGTCGCCATCGTTGGTGAACTGCAAACTGACGGGTCGGTGGAAGTCATCGGATTGGGATCCCACCCTTCAAGAGGCCTCAGACGCGGCGTGGTCGTAGACATGACTTCGACCGAGCAGTCGATTCAACGCGCGGTGGAGGAGGCGGAGCTGATGGCAGGCTGTGAGATTCACTCCGTATTTGCGGGTATTTCCGGCAACCATATCCGCAGTATGAATTCAGACGGCACGGTAGCAATCAAGGACAGGGAAGTCTCCGAGGGAGATGTCGAGCGTGTTCTTGAAGCTGCCCGCGCGGTACCGGTGGCCGCGGATCAGAAGATCCTGCACGTGTTGCCACAGGAGTATGTACTCGACAACCAGGACGGTATCCGTCAGCCCATCGGTATGGCCGGTGTCCGGTTGGAAGCACATGTACATGTAGTTACAGCCGCTTTAAGCGCCACGCAAAATCTCGGCAAGTGTGTAGCACGCTGTGGCCTCACGGTAGACGAACTGATCATGCAGCCGCTGGCTGCCAGTTATGCCGCTTTGAGCGAGGACGAGAAGGCGCTTGGCGTGTGCCTGGTGGACATAGGTGCCGGTACAACCGACATCGCAGTGTTCAACGATGGCGCCATCCGGCACACAGCCTGTATTCCGATTGCAGGTGACCAGGTGACCAATGACATTGCAGTTGCCCTGCGCACCCCCACACAACACGCCGAAGACATCAAGATCAAGTATGCCTGCGCACTGGAGCAACTCGCCGGTAGTGATGAAAGCATCCGTGTACCCAGCGTCGGCGACCGCACATCCCGCCAGCTTGCACGGCAGACTTTGGCACAGGTGGTCGAAGCGCGTTACCGGGAGTTGTATTCCCTGATCCTGAGTGAATTACGACGCAGTGGTTTTGAAAATGTGGTGGCATCAGGCATGGTGCTGACCGGCGGTGCTGCAAAAATGGAAGGTGCGGTGGACCTGGCGGAAGAGATTTTCCATATGCCGGTCAGACTGGCTACACCGCAATACGTAACCGGTCTGTCAGACGTGGTTTCAAATCCGGTGCATGCAACCGGTGTTGGATTGCTGCTTTATGGCAGCCAGGCGGACAGCAGTCGCAAGACAACAATGTCCGCGAGTGGTGACACTCTGGTTTCGAGAATCCAGAGTTGGTTTCGAGGTGAATTTTGAGAAGGGAAGGGGTTTGAACCCGACCCGGGTGGTTTATTTAAAAAAGGAATTCGTGAGTCCTGAGTACATGTGAAAGAACAGAATCGCCTCAAGGTGATCAATCGGGATTTAGCGGATATTTTTACGGCGAGCGAGAGGAGATATAAAGATGTTTGAATTGGTGGAAAATTACACACCCAGTGCGGAAATAAAAGTCATTGGTGTAGGTGGAGGCGGTGGTAACGCCGTATCACAGATGATAGATGCAGGTATCGACGGCGTGGAGTTCATAGCCGCCAATACCGATTCGCAGGCATTAAGGCAGTTCAAGGGACGAACCTTGTTACAAATAGGTTCAAGTGTGACAAAGGGTCTGGGTGCAGGTGCAAATCCTGAAGTTGGCCGTCAGGCCGCGCTGGAAGACCGTGACCGGATTATCGATATGATAGCCGGTGCAGACATGGTGTTTATCACGGCTGGAATGGGTGGCGGAACTGGAACCGGCGCAGCGCCTGTTATCGCGCAGGCGGCCAAAGAACTGGGTATATTGACCGTTGCCGTGGTTACCAAGCCCTTTCATTTTGAAGCGAAACGACGCATGGCGATTGCCGAGCAGGGTATCGAAGAACTCGCCAAACACGTGGATTCGCTCATCATCATTCCGAACTCCAAGTTACCCGAGGTTATGGGTGAAGACGCGTTGCTATTGAATGCATTCAAGGCAGCCAATGATGTTCTGCAGGGTGCGGTACAGGGTATTGCCGAGTTGATTACCCGTCAGGGTCTCATTAATGTGGATTTCGCAGATGTACGGACCGTCATGTCGGAAATGGGCATGGCCGTTATGGGTGCCGGTCAGGCAAGGGGCGAAGATCGCGCGATCATGGCAGTTCAGGCCGCCATTGGCAGTCCATTGCTTGAGGAAGTGAACCTGCAGGGCGCCTGCGGCGTGCTGGTTAATATTACTGCGGGTATGAACCTGACAATGAGGGAATTTGAGGAAATTGGCTCTGCAGTGGCCGACCTGGCTTCAGATGATGCCACCGTGGTAATCGGCACCGTGATCGATCCTGAAATAGGTGATGAATTACGTGTAACCGTCGTGGCTACCGGTTTGCACAATAGCCAGAGGAAGCGCAAACCGGTTCAGAAGGTTGAAACAACCATTCACGTGGTCAGGAATGGAACCACAGGTCAACCGGAACCTGATCAATTTGGCCAGGCAGGGCACCAGAGCGACTTTTCAACGGCCGGGCACTTCAATGAAAATGCTGAGACTACCGATATGTTTGCACCGGATGCGAGTATTGATTACCTGGACATCCCAGCATTTTTGAGGAACCAGGCCGACTAGATTTAACATGATCGGTTTTTCCTCGCTATGACCGCTCAAATCAGACAGGCTCCAGGCCTGCTGACTCCGACCCGGCAGCCCCAGGAGGGGTTTGCTCGCCGTAAATTCCCGGACGTTGGTCCGGTAATCTCGAGGCTGCCGGGCGCTTTATGTCCAGCGTTGCAAAATCATAGAACATGGGGTTTGTTAAAATGTTGTTAATTCGCAACATTTTGTTGCTAAAAACCCAATAAATTCTTTTTTGGTAAAGTGGCATATGATAATATTTCGCGGTATAAACGGCCTTGGGCCCCTACAAAAATGATCAGACAAAGAACCCTCAAAAATGTCATTCGCGCCACCGGTGTTGGTTTGCATACCGGTGAAAAAGTGTTTATGACGCTCCGGCCTGCAGCCGTGAATACGGGTATCATCTTCCGTCGTGTTGATCTTGACCCGGTGGCTGAAATCAATGCCTTCGCGACCAATGTAGGTGATACCAGTATGTCGTCCACCCTGATTGTCGGTGACGTGCGTGTGGCCACGGTAGAGCATTTGTTATCCGCACTGGCGGGTATGGGTATTGATAACGCTTACGTCGACCTGAGCGCCTCTGAAGTGCCCATAATGGACGGCAGTGCCGGACCTTTTGTCTTTCTGATCCAATCAGCCGGTATCGAAGAGCAAACAGCCGCAAAACGGTTTATTCGCGTCCTTGAGCCGATAGAATATCGATTTGAGGATAAGTGGGCGAAACTCGAGCCTTTTGAGGGTTTCCGTGTTTCGTTCAAGATTGAATTCAACCATCCGGTTTTCAAATCTCACACCAGCTTTGCCTCGGTGGATTTTTCCACCACCTCCTACCTGAAAGAAGTATCACGTGCCCGTACCTTTGGTTTTATGCGTGATCTTGAAATGTTGCGTGACAGAAAGCTGGTTCTCGGTGGCAGCATGGATAACGCCATTGTTCTGGATGATTACCGCGTGCTTAATGAAGATGGTCTGCGTTACGAAGACGAGTTCGTTAAACACAAGGTGCTGGATGCTATTGGCGACCTTTACCTGCTCGGTCACAGCCTTATCGGTGCCTATTCGGGGTACAAGTCCGGGCACGAGTTAAATAACCAGTTGTTGAGGCAGTTGCTGAGGCAACCGGATTCCTGGGAAGAGGTTACTTTTGGTGCGGAAGAGGGTGCGCCGATTTCTTATCTGCATCCTGCGCAGGCTTTGTAAAAGAGCTATCCATTCAGCCCCGTAGGGTGGGTAACTTATTACCCGCCGACCCACATTATTAAATCCAAAAAATTTACAAAGATATCGCGTCAGAATCAAAACGCGTTTCTGTGAATCATCGCCAACGGTGTCTGCAGCAGTATCTTGATATCCAGCCACAACGACCAGTTCTGGATGTACCAGAGATCGTGCTCAATCCTGAGCGTCATTTTTTCCTCGGTGTCCGTAATGCCCCGATAACCGTTGACTTGCGCCCACCCGGTGATACCGGGTTTAACCTTGTGACGGAGCATGTATTTGGGGATACGGGATTTGAATGAATCATTGTGTTCGACGGCATGCGGACGTGGTCCAACCAGGGACATTTCACCACGCAATACGTTGATCAATTGGGGTAGTTCATCCAAGCTGCTCCGGCGCA
Source organism: uncultured Gammaproteobacteria bacterium (assembly GCA_963749115.1). Lineage (GTDB taxonomy): Bacteria > Pseudomonadota > Gammaproteobacteria > Xanthomonadales > SZUA-36 > SZUA-36. The sequence goes on along the minus strand of CAVVLP010000004.1, from coordinate 19,306 downwards.
AAAACTGACCAACTTTTGTAATCCGGTCATCATCGCGGGAAGCCTGGATGACCTCGCCTTCCGGTTCGGTATGGAGCTTCATGGTGCGGAATTTGAGGATATCTATTGCATCCCCGCCCACGCCATGGCGTTTCTGGTGGAATAGCACAGGACCCGGACTGGATAGTTTGATTAGAACAGCCAGGATCAGGAATATGGGGGATACCAGCAGTAGAAAAACAAATGAACCCACGCGGTCGAATAAAGCTTTTAGACGCAGTTCCGTGCCGGTCATCGGGGTGCCGCTAAGGTTGATGACCGGTAATCCACCCCATTCCACGATGCCCTGGTTCAGCAAACGGTACTCGTACAAGTCGGGAATAACATTGACATCGACTACCGATTCATTCAGCACTTGCAATGCAGATTCCAGTAAGTGCCGATCATCCCAAGGAACTGCAAGCCAGACTTCGTTAATGTGTTCACTGGCTACGAATTCAGCTAACTTATCAACCGGGTAGACCTTTTCTCCTGACCAATCGTCACCAAATCTTGCCACTAACTGTAGTTCACCATTCGGATCGGACGAAATGCGCTGTTCGACTCGTTGACCATTGCTGCCACCACCTACCAGGACAATACGTCTGGTTGCTTTTGAATATTTTCTCCGGTGTACCTGCCAAGCGTGTTCGATCAGCTGGCTACAAAACAGCCCCACGCTTCCTAACAAGACCCAGTAAGCGAACCAGATTCTGGAATAATCTGAAGTGACTTTGAACATGGCTGCCATGGTTACTAGTGCTGTCACTGCCAAGGCCCAACCTGCGATCAAACGTCGTGTTTTTCGAAGAAAATCCCAGCGAAATTCATGCCGGAAAGCACCGGTCGCCGGCAGAATGACAGCCGTTGTCAGCAAACCAATCAGCAAGGCGATCACGTAAATGGTGCTCAATTGAAGTGAACCGAAGCGAATAAAGAAGGCCAGCAAAAAAGCCAGGAAGATTACGAATTGTGTTTGAAGGTTCCTCATTCGTTTTGATCGAGCGTCTGACCCATTCCAAGCTTTGACTTAAACAAGTTCCATTGTAGTCGTGCGTAGCGCCTGACGAAAACCTGGTAATCCACCAGGTAACGCCGCCACAACCTGCGAGGCTCTCTGGCCAGACGGTAAAGAAACCTGATATTAAAACGATCAACCCACGCAGGGTAATAGTCTTCTCCGGCGGTAAGCTGGTCTAGAAAACCACCGCAGGTGAAGCCAATACCATGCCAACTCTCCGCGACAATCTGTAGCAGGAACTTCTCTTGCAACGGTGCACCCATGCCGCAGATTACAAGGCTTGTCTGGTTTTTGACAAAGAACTGACGCGCTTCAATGAGGTCTTCTCCAAATCCAGAGTAGCAAGCGACTATTTCCAGGTCCGGGTACTTTTTCCTGAGCACTGTGGCGGCTTGATCTGCCACACCGGGTTTACCGCCAACCAAACCAAGTTGCTGCTTACTCTGTGCCGCCCACTGAAATACGGTTCCGGCCAACGATGTATAGTCAAAAGATTCCCGTTGAATAGACTTGAGGCCAACGGCCCTGGCTGCTTTGACCATGCCGATGCCATCACATGCTATGAAATCAAACATTTCAAGGAAGCGGATGTAGTCGCCATGTTGTCTGGCCAGCGCACATGCCTGCGGATTGACGAATGAAATCAAAAGGCTTTCACCCTCGGGTTTTGCTGCCAGTAAGCAGGGTACATCACCTATTCCGCCTGGAGTAACAGGTATTCCGAGCACATTGATTTTTTCCATTCGGTTTATCAAAGGATTCCTCCAAAGTGCGGAAATTATTTTTTAACTATCTCGGCCCGTGGGTAGTCGTGCTGATAGTCCCGCATGCCTTTTATAAATGAAACGATTTTCATATTGGGCCGGATCGGTGCTGACAGCACATAAAGCGTTAGCAGGTACCAATATTTTCTAAACCCCAAGCCCAGCATCTTGGCAAAAAATGCGCCCGAAGCATAGCTGTTGTCATGCCTGAGTGCTTCAACATCATCGCCATCCCGGCGACCATGATGGTGGTATACCACCAATGCTGGGTCGTAGATTGCTTCCCAACCATTCGCCAACGCCCGTGCAATAAAATCAATGTCCTCGCAGCGGTATTTTTGCCCGGCGCCCAGCGTCACATCAAAACCACCAATTGCTTCGAAAGTTGCCCTCCGTATCGCAAAATTCGCACCCTGCAATGCACCGGGCCGTACCGTCGACCCCACTTCATAGACCCGGTATCGTTCACTCATCTGGCAACAATAAAGTGAATCTGCAGGGTCGAAACGCAGAATACGCCCACCTGCAATGCCCACGTCAGCGCTGTGTTTTTCGAAAAAAGCACGGATACGTGCCAGATATCCCGGCTCCAGGTAGACATCATCATCCAGAAAGATGATCAAGCTGGATTGTGAGCGCTCCACGCCGGTATTGCGTGCAATTGACAGGCCTTTTTTCGTCTCCGTACAGCAATGTACATTGGCACCTGGGTTTTGCGCCTGGAACCTGTCGAACACCTCCTTTGTATTGTCGCTCGAGGCGTTGTCCACAAGTACCAGTTCTCCATTCAGTTTGACAAGTTCCGACAGATCAAACCGTTCCAGGCAGAGGGAAACCTGCTCGCTACGGTCGCGGGAGCACAGAACAACGCTGACTTGTGGTGTGTCATTATGTGTCATCAAGAAACCCCTGAACTGTGGACGGATCCCGTGAGCAGATTCCGAAACCACATCGCAAGTGACCTGAAACCCGGTAAACGGGCCAGTGGCATCAACAAGAATGCCAATGACACCGACAAAAAATGCAGTGTCTTGACTGGCCATGATTTAAATTTCACACTTAAAAAACGACGATAAATCCGGAGGTGAGCCTGCAAGTTGACTCGGTATCGTGAGGCTATTGAATACCATCTTCGTATCAAACCTAACTGTGCGAGTAATTTTGTCCTATCTTTCAGTTCCACGGTTTGCACTACGAGGTCATACACTTCGATCCCTTCAAGCACTTCACTACCGTCAGTAGCGGACCGAACCCTTTGACTTGACTGGTGTTCCTGCCTGAAATGGTTAAGTGGCTTCCCGACATGGCAAATATCAGCGTGCGACAGTAACTTAACCCAAAAGAACCAGTCACCGGCTATTCGCATGTTCTCCGGTCCACGCAAACCCTGTTCAACCAGGCTGCGCCTGAAGAGGGTTGCGCTGGCATTCGGAATCGTATTCTGAAACGCCAGGTAATCGCTGATCTCTGCCAGACCGGAGTTAAAATAATCATGCTGCCAGCGCTGACGATCGCCAAACCAGTGATAAGCATCGAATACCCCGCGATCCTGATCGTGTTGATCCGTGATCATCGAGCGGCAAGTGGCCAGGCTTGCTGTCGGATGTTGCTCAAGGCTTGCGAGCATCATCTCCAGGAATGTTGGCTCTGCAAAATCATCGCTTTCAGCGATCCAGATATATTGCCCTGTAGCCAGTGCCAGGCCTTTGTTCCATTGCACGAAAGGATTTCCGCTATTGCGCTTGTTTACATGGGCGGTCACCCGCGAATCATCGGCAAATCCTTTAAAGACCTCCAGGCTATTGTCGGTAGACGCATCGTCCAGAAAAATCAGTTCAAAATCCTGAATTGATTGCTCGAAAATACTTCCAAGCCGGCGTTTCAGGAATCGGCTATGGTTGAAATTTGGAACAATGATGGAGACTCGGGGCATTCTGATCCTGTTAGTCCTTTAAAGCAGGTCCATGTAAGGCTGGTGTAGTGTCAACCCTATAAGGTGGGATCAGCGAGTTCACAAGCTGTTAGCTGCAAGGCAGTGGTTCGAAGATATGGTGGTTCTATATCGAGAAACGCTAACGTAGCAGATGACAGCTTGTGGGCCCGCCCTGCGGGTGGTTACCAGAATGTCCATCACGGCGTTACACTCGCTTGACTTAGAACTACTATGCCTGCGCGAGTAGGCCTTGTGCTGAACTTTCTGGTAACCACTGATCCTACCTTATAGGGTTGACACTACGCTAGTGTACTGTGGTCACGATAATAAAGGCTAGTATACACTTAGTGCATGACCGAGCTAACCCAGGAAAATTTCCAGCAACTTTTGGAAGATCATTTGCATAGAACTGGTCAAATAAGCCTGCTAAAAACGGAGTCCAATCTTGCTCCATCTGACTTCAAGACAAGAAAAGACGTGCTACATATCAGGTTGCGTAGAAGGCTGTTGGGGTATTGGGGACGACTTAAACTAAAGGTCGCCAATACTGGGACCCGTGAATTCTGGATTGCTGATTCAAAAGCACCATTACTGAAACTCTCGGACACCGTTAATACCGCAAACATGGAGCTTGATATCGCCGTGCATATGCATGTGTATTTTCTAGACCTGTTACCGGAATTGCTGTACCACGCGCAAAATATTAGTCAGGCATTCACATGCTATGTCACCACGGACTGCGGCGAAAAGGCCGAAGCAATTCAACTACTGCTTGAGCAGCACCCATTAATTAAGTCACACAAGGTAATAGTAAGCCCGAACCGTGGCCGTGACATTGCCCCATGGATAATTGAGATGGGGCCATATAGCGATCACCACGAGCTCTTTTGTCACATCCACACAAAGAAATCCTTGCATGAGCCTGGCATGGGAAACGAGTGGCGACGTTTTTTGTTGGCTCAAGTTCTTGGGACAAAAAGTTCGGTACGACAGATCCTGATGGCATTCAATAGCGAACCTGGTCTTGGAATCGTTATACCTCCTTTCTTTAGACAGGCTGTTAGCCCTCCATTCAATGAATGGGATGATCGTACTCGTGCAAAACTTTTTTTTGAGTCATTGGGCATCAAAGAACTTCCACCTCGACACCCTGTATTTTCAGCGGGCTCAATGTGCTGGTATCGGCCCAAAGCCTTGACGGACCTTTTCCAACAAAGATTCAGCTATGAAGATTTTGAACAGGAGTCCAATCAGGTGGGTGGGACGGTTGCCCACCTCATTGAACGCTCATTGGTTTACGTAGCTAAGAACTCGGGGTTTGGGTTCAGAATCATAATACCGAGCAGGAGAAAATAATGCCGCCAACATTTGCTAGCCACCGCGTAATAGTGAAAACGTACCTTGAACAATACTGTTTGCTATTCGGTATTTTGAGGTAGACGATGAAAAAAATATTATCAGCCGTTGTTCCTGACTTCATGAAACCAATGCTGAGAGTAAGCCACCAGCATGTTAGCGATTTTATATATGGAATAAGGCACCCAGATACCATGGTTCCACCTGAGTTGTCGAACTTTGCCGGGAAAGGTGATTTTGAACAACATGGCCAAGATTTCATTCGTCATTTCATTGATTTGGCAGATTTACGGCCTGATAACCGTGTTCTTGATGTTGGTTGTGGTATTGGGCGGATGGCGATTCCACTAACAGATTATTTATCCCAGGAGGGAGGGTACTGGGGGTTTGACATAGTTAATAAAGGGATCAAGTGGTGTAAAAAACGTATCTCCCCGAAGTTTCATAATTTTCATTTTCAACACAGCGATGTCTACAACCTGCATTACAATTCAAAGGGCAAGATTCAGGGTCAGGATTATCAGTTTCCTTATAAGAGCAATTTCTTTGATTTTGTTTTTCTGACATCGGTATTTACTCACATGCTTCCAGCAGACATGGAGCAATACTTGAGTGAGATTTCGCGTGTACTCAAGACTGGAGGCAAGTGTCTAATAACCTTTTTCATTTTGAACGAAGAAGCAGCGCACCTTATTCAATCAGGTAAAAGTACTCAGGACTTTAAGTACCAATTAGATGGTTGTTCAACAACAAACTTAGAATATCCAGAAGCTGCCATTGCATACAGGGAAGATTATATTATTGGAATATATGAAAAATATGGGCTTAATATTGCTCAACCCATCAACTATGGAAATTGGTGCGAAAGAGACAACTTTCTTAGTTACCAGGACATAATAGTAGCAACGAAAGAATAATACAGAATCCAAGTGACTGGCTGCTTAGGTATATCCGCCGTTTCATCCATATCCCCAAGGTCCGCTAGTCATTTAATGGTCTTACCGCGAGAGTTCTGAATTTCGGTGCGTCCAAAGGCTAAATTCCGTCTGTAAAGTGGTTGTCTTTTACGAGGTATCGGTGCTTGATTGATCCAGTGCCAACCCTATGAAATACTGAGAGAAAGAATTCATTGAGAAACTCGCAGAGTTTTCCGAAAGGATGTCCATGTCACAGTCGTACACGAATGGTTGCTGGTTAATCTGACCCCTTCCAGCATAACAAAACTACATCAAGGATTCATATTGCACTTTTTAGAAGAATCAGCAAATAAGCTTAGAACTTTATTATGTTTTGACTTTAAACCTGTAAGTCCATCTACACCCTTCCCAAATTCCCTGGCTTGGGGTCTTTTGTTACTGATTGTTTGCAAGCTCATACTCATGTCTCAAGAGGAAATGCTGGCGTTTAATTTACCATATGATGATTTGTGGCAGGTCAGGGCAGCTGCTCGTGCTTACTGGGGTGGGGCCTACGAAGCAACTAAGTTACACCATCTGCCGGTTTTTCCGTTGTTCATGGAGTTATTGCGAATTATCGGTATGCCACTTCGGTTGGCATTTGAGATTCTTTATTGTGGCGTCGCAGGTTTGCTTGTTGGGGTATTATGGCGATTAGGTGTTCCCATTAGTCTATCCATACTGTCCGCTGCTGCGCTCATTTTTCATCCTGCTTCATATCAGTTACCCAACACATTTTTGGCAGAAATTTTGCTTACACCATTAATGATGGGATCTATTGCTACCAGTCTTTTGTGGTGGATTTTCCGTGATCGACCAAACTCATTAAAATACGCGGTTTTTGCTGGTATTTGGTGGGCTCTTGCATGGAATGTGCGCAAGGAATCTGTCGTTATCTTACCGATTTTTGCAGTTATGCTTTTGTTTGTTGTCGTTTCCGATCGCCATGAATCGTGGCTAAAATCAGTTATGGCCATCGCTATTATGCTGTGCCTTTGTTTGGCCTTGGAGACGACAATCAAGACTATTAACTGGTCACGATGGGGGCTTTTTGCAACGTCAGTGCATACTGCCCCCGGTTTCAAAAGTGCAATAAAATCATTGCAGTCCATCCGTCCCGAGCCGCCACGCGCTTTTATCCCGGTGCCGCGTGAAGTCCGTTTGCGAGCATACCCGGTTAGTCCGGCACTAATGGAACTGAAGCCTTATCTGGAAGGGGATTTTGTACGTAAATGGGCAGTGAAGTCGAAGACTTTTACTGATCCCAAGAACGTGGTCGGCCTGAGCGAGTATGATATTGCTGCCGGTTGGTTTTACTGGGCCTTCTATGAGGCCGTGGTTGCTTCTGGTCACGGGCAAGATCCTGGCGAAGCTGATCGTTTTCTTGCCAAAATAGGCGAAGAGATACAAGCCGCTCTCTCGGATGGTCGGCTTCCAGGTCGTTGGGTCCCCATGGCTATGCTGGATCCATCGTGGTCAACTTGGATACCCCGTTTACCGGAATCTCTACGTAGAGTTGGTGGGACTTTTTTAATGCCTGCCGTTCCCGAACGTCCCTTGATTGACCTTGCGGTTGAAGAACTTTATGGTGAAGACTTCGATAGAGGAGCCACCCGTCGTCATCGTCCCTATTGGACATCTCCTCGATTCGAAAAAACGGAAATTGTAGGCTGGAGTTTCAAAAAAGCAGAAATTGAAGGCTGGAGTTTCGCCACTGGTGGTTCCGTCCAATCCATCGAAATCCTCTCCGGATCCGGCAGATTGTTGGGTCGTTCAACGTTAGATATCTTTCGTCCTGATGTTGATACAAGTCGTAATGTTGGTTTTCATATCCCTCTTGCTGTGCCGACTGAAAATGATTGGCGAGGTGTCGAGGTCGGTGTCGTACTTGAGGATGGACGGGTCATTCGTAGACCCATGGCGGAGATTCCACTCGTACAAATTGTGCCAATCTCTGTGGGAGAAACAACTGTTTATATTGCTTTTAACCACGTCCTAAAGCCTGAATTCAGCGGAAATGTGCTTTGGAATATCCAGGCCCATTTGGAATCTCTGTACCTGACTGTACTATGTTGGTTGTTATGGCCAGGTTTTATAATCGCTTTGGCTGTTATCATTTTTTCTGCTCGTCGAAGTCGTGATGTAGATTTTGCTATTGCAATTATTGCGGTTGCCGTGTTGACACGATTCCTGTTCTTTTCCGTGCTTGATGCCAGCGCCTGGCCAGGAGATCAACCAAGATATATGTACCCTGCATATCCATTGTTCTCTTTGGGGATTTTATTGGTTTTCTATCGTTTTTTATCTCTATTTGCACCTCTCAATAGGGATGAATCGTGTTGAAGGGAATCTCAGAAGCAGGGAATTTCTCTCCTACTGATAACCCCTGTTTGTGGTTTTAGGAGGAAATGTGAACAATAAAAAGTTCGTGATTCTGGGTGCCGGACCGAGCGGACTCGCGTTTGCACATGCCTTGCTCGACAGGGGCTTCACTCTCAATGATTTGGTTGTGATAGAGAAGCAATCTGTTGCGGGAGGGTTGTGTCGTTCTGAGTTTGTAGATGGAGCGCCATTAGATATTGGCGGCGGCCATTTTCTGGATTTAAAGCAAACAGAAGTACTTGATTTTTTGTTTCGATTCATGCCTCGTGATGAATGGAGGCTTTATGATCGGGTCTCTAAGATTCGCATTCGTGAAAGGGAAGTAGATCACCCGCTCGAGGCCAATATCTGGCAACTCCCGAAGGAGTTGCAGGTGCATTTCCTTGAATCAATAGCCCAGGCTGGTTCAGTCCGTGGAGAAGAGATGCCCGAATCCTTTGCTGCATGGGTTGGTTGGAAGCTCGGTGAAGTAATCGCCCAAGAGTATATGCTGCCGTATAACCGTAAGATTTGGTCTATGGACCTTAATCAACTGGGAACTTATTGGTTGCACAAGCTACCTGATGTTTCTTTCCGGGAAATCCTCCGGAGTTGTCTTGAAGGCAAGCCAATGGGGGCTCTGCCTGCTCACGGCACTTTCTTGTATCCAATGAAATTTGGGTATGGAGAGGTGTGGCGACGCATGGGAGAGTCGCTTGGTGACTCATTGGTTACAAACTGTCCTGTCGAGCACGTCGATTTGGCTACGCGTACGATCAATAGAAACTGGCAAGCACAGACAATTGTCTCCACCATTCCATGGACTTTGTGGCCGGATTTTTGCGAGCTACCTAAAGAGATCCTGGCGTCAATTGCAACTCTGAAAAACGCATCCATCAATGTCGATTATCATTCTGAGAGTTTAAACAGTAAAGCTCATTGGGTTTATGAACCGGATGAGTCTATTGCCCACCACCGACTGCTACTACGCTCAAATTTTGCCCATGGCGCTCGCGGGCACTGGACTGAGGCTAATGCCTTACGCTCAAAGGGGACTGCGGGTACACGCTTTCATAACGAATTTGCTTACCCGATTAACACGTTGGGCAAGCCGGAAACCGTTCAGGAAGTTCTTGCGTGGGGGGAAAGCAGGGGAATAGTGGGTCTTGGTCGATGGGGCCGTTGGGATCACATGAATTCGGATGTGGCAGTTGCTGAAGCCCTGCAAATGGCCAGTGAATTAAGTCGCCAGGAAGGAGAATGAAAGTTTCACTGGTCTTGATCATTTGGAATGAGTTGCAGGGGTGCAGGGCAGATTTGCCAAAACTTCCATTTGATGCGTTTGATGAAGTTTTTGCCGTAGATGGCGGTAGCACTGATGGGACCGTTGAGTATCTGGAGAGCCAGGGCATAGTTGTCCATCGTCAACCTAAGAAAGGCCTGAATGCTGCCTATGTGCACGCAAATGATGTTGCAACGGGTGATGCTGTGGTCGTTTTCTTTGCAAAGGATACATTGCCAACGGAAGACGTACTTAAATTTAGACCGCTTTTTGAGGAGGGGTATGAATTGGTTGTTGCAAGTCGTCAATTGGCTGGATCCGTTAACGAAGAAGATAGGCATCTTTTGCGCCCTCGCAAGTGGGCCGTGTTTTGTTTAGCTGTCGTGGCTGCACTTATTTGGCGCCGGGACGGCCCCTGGGTACGGGATGTCCTCCATGGATTTAAAGGTTGGAAGCGTTCAACCTTTACCCGAATGAAAATCCTCGACTTTGGATTGTCAGTTGATATTGAGATGGTAGTACGTGCTTATAAATTGGGGATTCCACGCATTGAATTCCCGACGACAGAGTTATCACGTGATTATGGTGAAGCGCACTTCAAGATATGGCCAACAGGCAAGCGATTGCTCAAATATTTATGGTTTGAGTTAAAGAGGAAGGATTGATGTGGCCAATGAAATAACCCCCGCCATCATGAAATCAGTTGTTCAAACTTCGCCATAAAATCATCGGAAAAGCTCGCCTTCCATGAATGAGAACGAGGGAATTCAGCTGCTCGAACACGCTCTTCGTAATTTGGAATACGATCAATTGCAACGGAGAGGCCATCTGCAATTGACTGAGGGTCAGGATGTGAGGCAATAAAGTTACTACTCAGGTCAACCATGTCTTGACCAGATCGGCTCTTGTAGGAAGTTGTCACAGTTATCATTCCAGCTGCAGCCATTTCAAAGGGTGGAACTGATGGATGAGGTGCATACATCAACGACATACCCAAATCGAACGTACCGAGTGTATTTGCATAGTCTTCCTGACTCATGCGTGGCAATATTTCCATTTGATGACCATTCCCAAGATCTATTGGCTGGCTAAATGAAATGCTACCGATACCATAAAATTCCCAATTTCCATCTTCGAACGTTCCTCTACTTATAGCTTCTCTGATGGCTAGTATGCCAACTGCGAAAAGGTTTCTTGCCGCATGACTCTCTGGTCTTGCGTAAAATAATAATTTCCTTGTTTTTCTGTTCGACAGACTCTCCACAGTTGGCTTTCGAATGGAACTGAGTACGTGTTCAAAGGAAACATACTTGCCACTTCCATGCCGGTCGAATACGCCAAGGGAATTGTCTTTAAAGTAATTGGCGAGTGTGGCGCTGTTGAAGACGGCCGCATGTGGCAAGGCATAGGCACCATCAGCGATAGCACGGAATGAGTTGTTAGGGTAAAAAATGGGTTCGTACTCTTGAATAAAATAGATGATAGGTTTTTGATTGATTTTTTGGCTTAACGAATGTGCCAGGTATGTCGTGACCCAGGAATATGACATACACGTGTCATCAGGTCCCACTGGTATTGGTAAATCGTTGTGTCGGGCAAAATACAGTTCCAAATCACTACCAAGATTATTTTGTATCAACGGGTGATTTCTGATTCCGTTTCTGATACGTTTGATTTCTTTCCCTGACTCGCAATGGTCACAAAGTATTATCCTGAGTTTATGTCCCCGTTCCCTGGCACGGCCAAGAAAATTCAGCATGGCGATATAGCCGCCAAAAAGAACTAACGGGTCAAGACTTGGCAGCAATACATTTGTTCTTTTTTCTAGGTTTTTATCAACTACCACGGGGAAATCTTTGAGAATGACTTGGAAATCGGCTAGGTCCTGTACACCGACAGCTTCGTTTAACCAGTCCTCTTTATTACGGCCTATGAACGATATGGGCAGTTGGATTCTCAAGCCAGTACGCATGGCCAGTTCATCCCTCTGTTTTTTTAGAGTCAGAAATAGAGCTCGAAAAAGGTTTGAACTCTCTAGGTGAGCAGGTTGGGAACCTCGATTTTTCTCAACTGTTTCAGATCTTTTCATAAGGGACATATCCGTTTGTCTTTGTTCTCTAACTACCTCTGTTTCATTTTATTGGCCAGCAGTCTTAGAGGGCTTGTCCAACGCCAGGTGCGGCTATTTATCATTTTTTTCAGCTGTATTGCATCCTGCTCGCTACGTAACCGGTAATCATGGAAAATACGTTGAACGTGATTGAATTGAGCAAGCCAGGGTTGGGCTTTCTTCATTTCAATTATAAACTCACAACGTATTTGAGACAGTGATTTTTGATCCTCAAGTTGCAATGCCTCATATGCAGAGATCGCTAGCCTGAGAAGAGGATTATCAACATGATCACTGGAGTTCACATAGTGACGTAACCGATGGTCCAAGAACGCATCTATTTTCTTGTTAACAACATCGCTGGTGAAACATAATCCAAAACCCAGTGTCCCCTCTACCTTTTCAAGAACCGCTCGCCAGTCATTTAGTAGGTTCTCATATGTAATCACATTTCGGGGGGTAGATCTGCTGTTAAGCTCACTATCAAGAACATATCGGAGCCACAATAATAATGCGTGAGGCATCTCAATTCCGTCTCTTTTCTTTAAAGATTGAGCCACTTCAAATGGGTGGCGCAATACAATCAGACATTTGACTCCGACTTTTTCTTTCTGAAAAACTTCCAACCAAAATGGAAGTAACCTGCAAAGTCTGGGGTCTTTCACAACCCAGGGTGTTTCTCCGGAAAAGTTTGCCTTGAGAAGCTGTGTCAGTTCCTCGTCAAACCCCGCTTTTCTGCTCTTTTCAAGCCACTGATTTGGAAGATCAAGCACATCGTACCAATCCGACTCGAGAAACTTCAGCAATCTGTCGTCGAAATGGTTGGCCTCCCGGTTTTCCCAGTATCCTTTGAGATTGATCTCTGGTTCTGAATCTATAAACTGATTACCCAGATTTGTTCCAAGTAGATGAAAAACGCCAGCAAGAGCAGATGTTCCGCTACGATGCATACCCAAAATTACCAATCCAGGCCCCATGCGAGAGCCCAGCGATTGATTTGATTCTGTTTCCATTACGACCCTGCCCAGTCCCCGATGAACTGCACCGGGGCCCAACTCAAAAATGTGCCACTTACATTCAACGATGCCAGAAAGCGATTTTGATAGAAAATCTCACCCAGTTTGTTTCCTTGCTGCGCTTCAACAATTCCCAAATGCAGGAAATATCGTCCAGGGTTGAGAAGCAGGGATTCTAGATGCAACCTGACTTCCAGGTGCGCATTCCCGGCTTCGATAGAGAATCCACTATTTACGGACAGGCACTGGGCGACGGGCTTCCCCTCCATATCCATAAACACCAGGTTTATATAGCAGGCGGGTATGGGCTTCCTGACCTCAAAATTCATCAATAAGTCAAATGGCTGCCGATAAGAAACGTCCACTCCATTTACCAGTTCGTGCGCGCTCATCCCATTTAGGAGTACAGAGACAACTTCTAAATAATCGGATACCTCAACTGCGCCATCACATAGTTCCACCGAGGAATAATAGTCCTGTACTGCCAGACCAACGTCAGGACCAAGGTAGGCTACTGAACCCTTTTTCAAGGACATCGCCAATGAACTCATTCTTGAGATCATCGGCATAGAATGGGAAACCACGATCACACAACAATTTTGGGAAATTTTATTAATTTGATTAATACACTTAAAACTGAAATTTGCATCTCCAACTGCCAGAACCTCATCAATTAGCAAAACATCTGGATCCATTTGGCTTGCGACAGAGAAGCCCAGTCTCACCTTCATTCCGGAACTGAAGTTCTGAACGGGCGTATCAACAAACTCTTCCAGTTCAGAAAAATCTATGATGTCATCGAATTTTTTATCGATCTCCTTTTTAGTGAATCCCAGAACAGATCCATTGACGTAAACATTTTCTCTAGCCGTCAGGATTGGGTTGAAGCCTGCGCCTAATTCAATCAGTGCACCAACTCTTCCACGTAGTGTTATACGACCTTTGTCCGGCTTTATCAGACCGTTGAGCATTTTAAGAAGCGTGCTTTTACCCGCACCATTCGGGCCGATCAACCCTAAGCATTCACCGCGCCTAAGCTCAAACGATATATCATTAAGAGCCCAAAATTCATTTTTCCTCAGGTCTTCGAAATTACCGTGATGACCGAACAATTCAGCGCTGACATCCTGAATGCCATACCAAAGAGATTGCTTGAGAGAGCGACAAAATTTCTTGGAAATACCTTCCGCTTTAACTAAGATTTCATTATTCGGCATACTGGTTTCAGGCACTCATACGCGCTATAAGATGTGGCATGGCAATTCTGAATAATACCCATCCGATAATTAATAAGAATAGTGATGCAATGGTTACAAACACAAATGCAGTAAGTTGTGTCGATTGACCTGTGATCAACCATTCCCGTGTGGTTTGCAGCAACGGGGTCACTGGATTTAGTTTAACTAAAGTCGCTGCCCAAGATGTTTCAGGAACTGGGTAGATCACGGGCGTTAGAAAAAACCAGGCTTGAGTACCGATCGATATTAACCTGCCTATGTCGTGATAAAGAATGCCAAGAGGCGTCAACAGCAAACCAAACATCACGCCCAGCAAGATCATTGAAAACACACCAAGCGGCACCAGTAAAATGCTGGTTGGAACAGAGACTTCGTACCAGGCAAAAACACATACCAGCAGCACCGCACGGATTGCGAAGTTGAACAGGACCAGGCCGATACTGGTTAGAATCAATGCTTCGCGGGGGAAATTTATTTTAGCCAGCATGGCTTTCGATTCGCTGACTAGTTTTAAAGGGCTATCCAGCGCATCCGCAAAGGTTTGCCATAAAACGGTGCCGGTAAGTACGAAAAGTGGATATGGCATTCCGGTGTCGCCTACATCAAGAATGTTTTGCGAGTTCAGGAATACCCAAATGAGGGTAGTAAAAAGAGGTGGAATAAAGGCCCAGAAATAACCGAGTAAAGATTGCCGATATTGCGCACTGATATTACGCACAAACAATCGCCACGCGAGTTCTCGCGACGCCAGCAAATCAGACACCATATTACGCACTAAGCGCTTTGGATTAAGTAATTCCGAATTCGGTGTATATTCGATTTCATTCAGGTGACGATCCATCGTTTTATTTGAAATATTGCATTTGTCTGTAAAAAAGCAGAATGGCTATTGCGATAGGTTGGTTGAGAAGTTTACCTGAGAGTGCACATGAACCCATAACTTTTTACTTCAAGTTTTTCCGATGACTTTCCACTTTTCTATTAGGTTTACTGAAAAAGTCAGTATTGAGATTTGGTTTCATCTCAATTTAACTTTTATCAACATAAAAACCGGATAGTCTCTTATTTTAACGGCTTATTAATTCGGCCAATTAGGTAAAAAATCCAAAACTGGTATTATTACCCGTTCCGGCGGGCGTTTATCCTCTCAAATATGGCCTGGATTTCCGCATCGCCGCTATCTGAAGCAAACCTGCCGAGTGCCTGCACTGCGGCAGGTGATAAAGTCCGTTGTTTGCGGACTTCGGGTTGGGGGCGGTTTACCGGAGCAATGCGTATTTCTATGCGTTCAATTCCGAAGATCGCCTTCTTCCCTGAATGAATCAAGCAATTGTGGTGAGATCATTCGTATACGTGTGGCAAAAGTGGCATTGGAACAAACCAGGATAAGACAGTGATCTTTGAAACTCGGCAACCTGGCAATGGCACGACAAATTGGAGTCAAGTATAGACGCCAGTATTTGATCAAGGCGGTTCAACACGCGGGCGTGGGCAAGGAGTGGCCCAAGTCCGGGGTTGTGGTTTTGCATCAGCGTTTGAACGCTTTTGCATTGGCCGCCGGGTTTTTTTAAAGAGTCAGACATATGAATAGTAAACTATCCTTAATACTTGCCATGGGCAAGAATTATATACAATCGCTGCAAAGCGAGCAGGGCAGACGCGTTGTTTCGGTCATTGCTGGTCATGCTGGCCTTGTCGATGTTTGTTGTTGGTCGTTGGAGTTCACCCACACCGGTACTGATGCAGCAGGCAATGGCCGAAATGAGGCTTGAGATCCTGCAGCAGCAGGAAATGCTGAGTCAGTTATCTCTGGAGCAGGAAACAAACATCAATGCGCTGGCTGCAAGGCTGGCTGAACTGCAAGCAGCTTCGACCCGTCTTGATGCCCTGGGTGAGCGTCTTGTTCGTTTGGGTCAATTAGATCCGGAAGAGTTTGATTTCAACCAGTTACCACCCGTTGGCGGGCCGGAAATGGTCATCAATGGTGGTCATTCAAATATCCTGGAAGTCAGCCAGTCCATCAATCGTCTGTCACAGATTTTGACCAGCCAGTTCGCACGTCTCGATGCGTTGCAGCTTTTATTGCACGACAGAAACCTGGAACATGAAAGAACACCCGCTGGCTGGCCTGTCAGTTCTGGCTGGATTTCTTCGGGTTTTGGCGAGCGCAACGATCCCTTTACGGGGAAGAAGGCTAACCATGAAGGTCTTGATTTCGCTGGTGTCAAGGGTAGTGAAGTTGTGGCGGTTGCCAGTGGTGCCGTGACCTGGTCCGGTTCCAGGCGGGGTTATGGCAAGCTTCTGGAGATTGATCATGGTAATGGCTATATCACGCGCTATGCCCATAATGATCAACTGCTGGTCAAGACCGGCGACAGTATTACCGCTGGTCAGGAAATCGCCAAAATGGGCGCAACAGGCAGGGCTTCTTCCCCCCATGTTCATTTTGAAGTGTTGTACAAGGGCAATGCGGTTAACCCGTACAAGTTTGTTAAGCAGGGGCGCTAGGCGAACTGGTAGAAATACAAAATTTCGTCAAAACGCATCGATACAAATAATTGGGTTAATACGACTTGTATCAATAAGGAAATGACCCCATGTTTTTCGCGGGGCACTACATACATTTAAATATAATCCGGAAAAGCTAAAACCTCATGTTGAACGCACTGTTTACCAAAATATTTGGCAGCCGAAATGATCGTGTTGTTAAGAAAATGGGCCGGGTTGTTGACCAGGTCAATGCATTTGAAGACGCTATCAAGGCGCTCTCCGATGAAGAACTCAAAGCAAAAACAGCTGAATTTCAACAGCGCTTCGCTGATGGTGAAACACTGGACGCGATGTTACCGGAAGCGTTCGCCACGGTTCGCGAAGCCAGTATCAGAACACTGGGTTTACGTCATTACGATGTCCAGCTGATCGGCGGTATTGTTCTTCACCGGGGCATGATCTCGGAAATGAAAACCGGTGAAGGTAAAACCTTGATGGCCACATTGGCGTGCTACCTGAATGCTTTGAGTGGCAACAGTGTTCACGTGGTAACCGTCAATGACTATCTCGCCGGTCGTGATGCCGCATGGATGAGACCCATTTATCATGCGCTGGGTATGGAAGTGGGTGTTGTCGTTCCAGGTATGACGCACGAAGCCAAGCGCGCTGCCTATGCCTGCGAGGTGGTTTATGCCACGAATAATGAATTGGGTTTTGACTATTTACGCGACAACATGGCGTTTGCGATAGATCAGAAAGTCCAGCGTGATCACTCTTTTGCCATCGTCGATGAAGTTGATTCCATCCTGATCGATGAAGCGCGTACACCATTGATCATATCCGGTCCCGCGGAAGAAACACCGCAGTTATATGTTCGTATTAACCAATTGGTCCCCAACCTGGAACGCGCCGAGACACCGGAAGAGGGCTCTGAAGTGATACCGGAAGGCGATTTTACGGTCGATGAAAAGCAAAAGCAGGTTTATCTGACCGAAGATGGTATGGCCAAGGTAGAAAAATTAATGGTCAGTGCCGGTCTGCTGAAGGCGGACGAAAGTCTCTACAACGCACAAAATCTGAACCTGGTTTCGCATCTCAATGCCTCGCTCCGTGCCCACCATCTGTTTAGCAAGGATGTTGATTACATCATCAAGGATAACGAAATTATCATCGTTGATGAATTTACCGGGCGAACACTGGCGGGCAGACGTTGGTCAGATGGCTTGCATCAGGCAGTAGAAGCCAAGGAAGGTGTGCCGATCCAGCGTGAAAATCAGACCCTGGCTTCAATTACCTTTCAGAACTATTTCCGTCTTTACAAGAAATTGTCCGGTATGACCGGAACCGCGGATACTGAAGCCTATGAATTTCAGTCTATTTACGGTCTGGAAGTGGTGGTCATTCCAACAGCCAGTCCGATGATCCGGATCGACAATGATGACCTGGTTTTTCTGAAAGCGGAAGCCAAGTTCGACGCCATCGTTGAAGATGTCAGAGATTGCGCTAAACGAGGTCAACCGGTGTTGGTTGGTACAACCTCAATCGAAACTTCTGAGCTGATCTCCAGGCTGCTGAAAAAAGAGAAAATCAAGCACGAGGTTCTGAACGCCAAGCAACACGAACGCGAGGCAACAATCGTCGCGCAGGCAGGGCGGACCTCTGCAGTCACTATTGCGACCAATATGGCCGGTCGTGGTACCGATATTGTGCTTGGAGGCAGTTTGGCTGCCGAACTGGCAGATCTCGGTGAAGACGCAACTGAAGAGCAGAAAGAGACGTTGCGTGAGGCTTGGCAACATAAACACAATGATGTGATCAAGGCCGGTGGTTTGCATATCATCGGTACCGAACGCCATGAATCCCGCCGTATTGACAACCAGCTACGCGGACGTTCAGGCCGACAGGGTGATCCTGGTTCGTCCCGCTTTTACCTGTCGCTTGAAGATAACCTGATGCGTATTTTTGCGTCCGACCGCATGTCGTCAATGATGCAGCGTTTTGGTATGAAGGAAGACGAGGCTATCGAGGCCGGAATGCTGAACCGTGCAATTGAAAATGCACAGCGTAAAGTGGAAGCGCATAACTTTGATATACGTAAGCACCTGCTGGAATACGATGATGTCGCCAATGATCAGCGCCGCGTTGTGTACGGACAACGTAATGACCTGATGGAAGATGAAGATGTCCATGACGCCATTCTTGAGTTCAGGGAGAACGTTTTTGGCAGTCTGGTCAACCAGTACATGCCAGAGGGTAGTATTGACGAACAATGGGACGTACCGGGGCTTGAGAAGGCGCTGGACGGTGAGTTTGGTATCAAGGTTCCTATTCACGACTGGCTTGAAGCGGACGAGCACCTGACAGAAGCCGATGTAAGTGAACGTATATCCGAGGCGGTCACGGAGCACTTTGAAACCAAGGAAGCCCAGACCGGTGTCGAAGTCATGCGGCATTTTGAAAAGGCGCTGATGTTGAATGTGCTGGATCAACAGTGGAAAGACCACCTGGGTAACATGGATTACCTGCGTCAGGGTATTCATTTGCGCGGTTATGCCCAGAAACAACCGATGCAGGAATATAAGCGCGAGTCATTTGAAATGTTCACCGCCTTGCTCGAAAACATTCAGCATGAAGTTGTCAGGGTACTGGCTCGCGTACAGGTGCGGGCTGAAGAAGATGTTGAAGCCGTGGAAACACAGCGACGGCAGGAAACGCCGATGGAATATCATCATGAAAAGGCCTCGGCGGTTTCAGGTAATTC